>VXYL01000054.1:153570-167087 GCA_009846005.1 Gammaproteobacteria bacterium
CCACCGGCGGGACGACCACCGGCGGGACGACCACCGGCGGGACGACCACCGGCGGTTAGACGGCGCTCGTCAGCCTCCTGCAGATTAGGCGCAAAACCGGGGAGTTCGTTCCGCGGTCGAGCGTCGGGGCGGCAACTGCGAATGGGCTGGTTGGCCCTAGGCGTTTTGTGGACTGCGACGGCCATCATGCTGGTCGCGGCATGGACGGATTGGCATCGCCGTGAAATCCCGCATTGGACGCTGCTGGTGCTGGTCGCAGGCTGGACCTTGGTCGCCGTCGCCTTACCGCAGGGACTCGGGGGCACGATCGCCGCCGGACTGGTGTGCGGCGCAGCCGGACTGGCAGTGGGCGTGGCGCTCTACTCGTTTGGGCTGCTCGGCGGGGGGGACGGCAAGCTCCTGGCTGTGCTTGGGCTTTGGCTCGGTGTGCCGGACTTCGGTTTCGCGCTACTTGCCGGGGCGGGGCTGCTGGCACTCTTTTTAGTTGTGGCGCGGGCGGACGCCGGACATAGCTTCCGTCGCCGGGGGATACCTTGTGCGTGCGCGCTCGCGCCGCCAGGAGCGGTTCTGCTGGCGGCGCGTGCCGTCGGCTTGAGCGGTTGACCCGGAATCGAGGCGGAGCGTGGCGCGAGCGAGTTTCCTACGGCCGGGGGCCCTGCGTCGGCACCTGATTCCGGCGCTGGTCGCGGTTGTTGCTGCTGCCGCCGCGTGGGTTGCGATCGGACCGATGCTCCGGGGCGGCGAGGAAGATGCCCCGGTACCGGTCGACCCCGAGCCGGTCGTGGCGATCGAAGCGCCGGCGCCGGCGGTGAACGAGAGTCCACGTGCCGACCGGCATCCGCCTGAACCTGTCTACCCGTCGGTGCTGGTGGCCAACCGCGACATTCCGCTGGGTATGTTGCTGCGTGCGGATCTCGTCGAATGGCGCCCGTGGCGGCAGGCGTTGGACATCGACATGGCGGTGGTCGAAGGCGTCGTGCCGTTGCGCGCTGTCATCGGCGCGGTGGCGCGCAAACGGTTTCGAGAAGGCGACATGATCTCCTGGGACGGTGTGCTGATGCCCGGCCATCCCGGATTCATCAGCGCTGTGCTGACCCCGGGCATGCTGGCCGTGACGGTCGAAGTAGATCGTGCGACCACTGCCGCGAACATCATCTATCCGGGCGACCGAGTCGACATAATTCTGGTGACGAACGCGGGTCCGGAGGCGTTGGGGCCGGCATCGCGAACCATCGAGCGCGGCTGCCGCGTGCTTGCCGTCGGCTCCACGGTGTTGAGTGTTGGTCGTTATGCGAAGGTTGGCTTTACGCCGACGGGCGATGTGGCGCCGGTGCCGCAGCCCGAGGGTGCCAACTACACGCTGGAGGTCGCACCCGCCGCGGCCGAACGCATCGCCGTGGCTTCGTCCGCTGGCGTGCTTACGCTGGCCATGCGTTCCGTCAACGCCTCGGACGCTGCCGAGTCCGGTAACGCGGCACCGGTTCGCCTCGGCGAGGTAATGCCTGGACCGGAACGTCCCGCGGCGCCGACGACTGTGCGCATCATTCGCGGGATCGAGGATGTCGCCGCGCGGGAGAGCGTATGAAGGTGGCCGTGGACCATGGCAGTCGTGGTCGACTCAGCTATGGGATGCTCGTATTCTGCGCTGTCGCGACCTGCTTCGCGGATGCCGCCGACGCGCCGGACGCACGCGACATCGTATTGGCGCCCGGCAGCTCGGAGCTTCTGCGCTTCACGGTCGATGTCGGTACCGCGTTCATCGCCGACCCCGGCATCGCCGACGTCAACGTCCTCGACGCGCGCAACCTATTCGTGCTCGGCCGTGCGCCGGGCATCACCAGTCTCAAGGTTCACGACGCTGACGGCAAACTGCTGGGGGTGTACGCGATCCGCGTCAACGTCGTGCGCGAACATGCCGAAACCGTCGTCGCCAAGGTCGTGGGTGACGACGGCGATGTCGAAGTCGAATCCGTGGGCGGCGCGCTGTTCGTCACCGGCACCGTGAAGAGCCCCGCCCAGGCAGAGCGGCTGCTGCGCGGCATCGGGGCCGTCTCTGCCGCTCCCGTGATCGACGCGCTGACCCTGCAGACGCTGGCTCAGGTCAACCTCGAAGTGCTTATCTCGGAGGTGTCCCGAAACGTCACCCGCGAACTGGGCATCGACTGGTCGCTGGACATGAACCCATTCCTCCATCCCCTGCGGACGTGGGCGTCGGGCGCGGGCACGCGCCTTGGGACCGGGGCATTGCAGCTCGCAAGAATCTATGAGGGCGTCATTGGCTTCGGCGCTGTTGACCCGGCCAATCCCAACTGGAAGCCTACTGACAATCTGGACGAAGTTCTCTTCGCCAACGAGGTAGAGGAACTCGGCCTTGAGGGCCCGGTGCGAAGTGCGGACGGCGGCATCGTGCTTTCCCACGCCGAGATCGTCAACCGCGGCGAACACCGGGCCACCGCGTTTCTGGAGGCGCTCGCCCAGAACGGTCTCGTGGTCGTGCATGCGCGGCCGACCTTGACCTCGGTAAGCGGGGAGTCGGCGGATTTCTTCTCGGGCCTGGAAGTCCCGATTCCCGCCGTCACCAACCAGGGCGTGGTGGGTACCGAATACCGGCAGACAGGCGTCAGCCTGACCTTCACGCCCACCGTGCTGGACCGTAGCCAGATCTCGCTCACCGTCCAGGCCCGCATCCGCGAGATCGCAGCCGGCGGCGCGACCATCGCCGGTGCCCAGGTGCCGAACATCAACGAACGCTCCGCCTCGACCACCGTGGAACTCGGCGACGGTGAGTCCATAGCCATCGCTGGACTCTACCGGCGCAGCACAACGGCGTCCGATGGCGGGGTCCCGATGCTGAAGGACATTCCCTTGTGGGGTTCGCTGTTCCGTACGAGCCAGGAAACCGACCGTTCCGTCGAATTGATCATCGTTGTCACGCCGCGCATCGTGGCTGCCGTGCCGCGAACTGCCGTTGCCTCGTCCAGGCGGAATCCGGCCTCCACCGCCCGTCAGTTCGACAACGAGTTCTACTACTAGGAAACGCGAACGCGATGCTCACCCCGGACGGCGTGCGCGGTCATGTCTGATCGGAACTCGGTCTTTGCCCGGGGCCGCATGGTCGCTACAATGACCAGCACCCAATGGGGCCATACTGGACGGAGAGACTCGATGGCGACATGCATTCGCATTCCGTTGATCGCGGCGTGCTGCGCGGCGCTGGTGTCCTGCGTGCCGGTGGCGTCACTTGCCCCGACGCCCCTCGACGGTCGCTATGTCGCCGTCATCAATGCGGCTATGGTCGAGTCGGCGGCTTTGCCGGACGCTGGGCCGCAGCGCGCCGAAAAACCCGCCGCCGCAGTCGCCCGGTGGCGCGGCACCGAGGAATCGGAGGACTAGACGCACTAAGGGGACGCTGGCCGCAGCTTCGACGGTTGCCGGAGGCCGAAACCGGTGGCGGAATTCACGGCATTCTTGAGTGACGCCGACAGCCGGCGCGTAGTTCGCGAGGCGGCCGAGCAGGCGACGGTTCGCCGCGGCACGGTACGCCACGCGGTGCAGGCTTGCCAGACTGAAGAGTCGGCCGATCTCCTGCTCGTGGACCTCGACGGGGAACAGAACCCGCTCGCCCACATGGCTTTGCTGTTGCAGGTGTGCCGACCGCAGACGGTCATCCTCGCCACGGGCTCGGAGAACAGCGTGGCGTTGGCCAACGATCTCTACCGGGGCGGTGTGTTCCTTTATATTCCGAAGCCGCTCGATACCTCCGACCTGCGTCGCGGGATGCTTGAGGTCGAAGCGGCCCACGACGAGGAACCGCGACCGGAGATTCAGACCAGCCGGCTGGTTCTTGTGCTCGGCAAGGGGATGGGCGCCAACACCGTCACGGCGCTCCTGGCCCGGCTCGCCGCCGAGCGCGGCCGCTACGTAAGCTGCGTGGACCTCGACCCAAACTTCGGGACCTTGTCGCTGGCGTTCGACACGCAACCGGAGCGGGGATTGGCTCAGACCCTGCAGAACCCGGGCGGCGGTTTCGACATCGAGCGTCTTCAGGCGCGGGTCTCGGATCGGCTCGGTCTCATTGCGCATTCCTACGACCAGTCCGGGGAGCCCTCCGGCGAGGAAGGTCTGCTCGGTCTTGTGGAGGCGCTGTCAACGCACGCCCATATGATCCTCGCCTGCGGCGCGTCGCTGGCGCAAGTGGAGACCCTCCGGCACCTGGCGACGAACCACCTGATCGTCTTCGAGCCGACGCCCGCCGGAGTTTCGATCGCGGCGCGGTGGCTGCGGATTCTCGAGGGCGCGACATCGACCCTGATCATGAACCATGCACGGGCGTTGCCGTCGCTGCTCGGTGACGAGCAGCTCCGCACGAGCCTCGGCGACCGTACGCCGGACGTGGAGATTCCCTATCTCAGGAACATGGCGCGGGCGATGGCCCTCGGCGAACCCGAACGGGCGGTTTCGCGCCGCGAACGGGAGCTTTTCGACCGCATATTGAACCCCCTGGTGGGCCTGGCCTCGGGGGAGGAGTCCTGAGAGGACGGCAAGGACCGTTCAGTCGCTCGCGCGGATTTGGGCAATCTCCGCGACTAGGTCCGGCGGGGCGTCGGGCAGGGGGCCAACGCGCACGCGGTAAACCGAAGGCGACCCGCCGAGGCTCACCTTGGCGAGTTCGACGGGATGTCCTGTACGGGAACGCAGCCGGCGGGCAAGCTCCTCGGCGATGGCGTATTCCGCGAACTCCGCCGCTTCCACATAGGTGGCGCCGTCGTCCACAACGACCTGCGGGGCTGTCGCGGTCGCTGTGCCGGTTCGCTCGAACATGCCGTCAACGTCGTCGATGCCCAACGCGCTGGTGAGGCGTCCGGGCAGTCCTTGTGGCGGAACCGGTCCGACGTGCACCCGGTACAACAGTCGGCCGTCGCGGAGCGACCGCTCAACGCGCACCGGCAAGCCGGTGGTGTCGCGCAGCGCCGCTGCCACCTCCGTTGCGTGGCTTTCGACGGCAAACGCGCCAACCTGCAAATAGTCGCCGTCTTCGTTGCGCACGTAGAACGCCCCTTCGGGCACGGGGAGCGATGCCTTAAGATCGAGCGGCACAGGCGCTTGGGGCGGCGACGCCTCTGGCTTGGGGGCCTCGACCTGCCCCGCCGGTTCGTCGTCCGCCTCAACCAATTTCGTAACGGGAGCAGGTTGCGGTGCGGTGGCCGTCGCTGGTGCGTCCGTCGGTGCCGTTTCAGGCGGGATCCGGCCGGCCGCGTCAAGCGTGAACCCTTCGAGCGAACTCGGGACGGAGGAGACCGGTTGCCCAACGGGCTCATCGGCTGGCGGGGACTCCGCGTGTGCCGTCCCGGTATCCGTGTCGTGGCTCGGTAGGGTCGATGGGTCTTCCCGTTGCGGTACCGGCGTAGGGGGCGCGATTGTGGTCGTCGATGGCTCAACGGGATAACTCGCTGCGATCTTGGCGGCACGCGCCAGATTCGCCTGGAACCTACGTTCGTCGGGGTCGAGGAGTACGGCCCTCTCCATGGCGGCCACGGCATCCGCAGGTTTGCCTTCCAACAGCAAAATAACGCCGCTGCCGTTGAATCCCCAGGCGGCGTGCGATGTCGATGCGTTCTCCGCCGGGTCGGTCAAGCGCGAGAAGCTCTGCCGTGCGGCTTCGATGTCGGCGTCGGCCAGCGCGGCGCGACCGTGGGCAAGTAGCGCGGCATGGCGCTCTGCGGGTGCAGCGGCATGGGCGACCGCCGCAAGGTACCAGGTCGCGGCCTGCGCCAGTTCGCGGTTCGCCAGCGCGACATCGCCGAGCCCGATGCGGGCGTCGGCCGATGCGGGGTCGGCCTCCAGCAGCCGCGAATACAGACGCCTGGCGGTCGTCGCCTGGCCCGCATCCAGAGCGGTGCGCGCCATCGGCAGCAGCGCCTGCTCGATGCGCTCGACCCGTAGCCTCTCGCCTTCCGGCGGTATCGCCGTGCAAGCCGCGAACAACGGCATGACCGAGCTCCAAGCCAGCATGCGACGCCACCCAGATGCCCGCAATCGATTCACGACCCAAGCGAACACGCTCTTCCTCAATCTAGCCCACCGGGGCATGGCGTGCTATGGTAGGTGAGCGTCCCGTAACGGGCAAACCCGCAGACCGTCGCCTCGGCAACCCGAAAACGATCAACATGCATCAAGAGCGTCGCACTCGGCCCGGCGGCATCATCGCCGTCGAATTCGCGCTCATTCTGCTCGTTGTATTGCCGCTTGCGGTCGCTGTCGGCGAGTTCTACCGAGTGTCTCTGTACGACCAAGTGCTGGCTCGCGCGACGCACCTTGCGGCATTGGCGGGGGCGCGTGATCCGGACAACTGCGAGACGGCTGTTCGGGATGCCTTCGCGGGCCATGGTCTGGCCGCGTGGCTGTTCGACGGCGACGGCGATGGCACGATTGGCTTCGTGACGGGAACGGACCCCGACGGATCCAGTGCCAGCGAGGTCAGGATCGACATTGCCTCCGATGTCGACCTGTCCGACGGGGTCGACTTCACCGGATCGTTGTGCGGGCCTCCGGAGAGCTGGATCCGGATCGTGTCGAGGGTGGAAGTCCGCGTGCGGTTCGGCCTCGGGAGGGTCGTTCTCGAGCAGGTTGGTTGGGCCGTGAACCAGGCATGAGGCCCATACCGGGCCGGGAGGCGGCGCCCTTGCCGCGTACGTTCCAGCCGCTTGCGTCGAAGCCCTCGGGATCGGCCACCGTCGAGTTCGTTTTCGTGGTGCCGTTCGTGCTCATACTGCTCGCCGCCGTTTGGGACCTCCGCCAGCACATCGCCTTCCGCACCGAACTCGCCCGGGAGATGTATGCCGTGGCCGAGGCGATAAGCGACGACCGGCAGGGGACGTCCCCGCTGCAATCGGCCGTGGCGGCGATCGAGGCGCGTTTCCGCGACAGGAGCGACTCGGGACTGGTGCGTGTGGTCGTCGTGGGGCGAGGAACGCAACGCGCCGACGGCACGGCGTGTCCGGACCCGGGATGGTGTCCTCCGGTCGTCCTAGCGGTGTGGCCGGCAACGGCCGCCGACACGGCCGGCACATGGGAGGCGGTGGCCGGGCAGAACGCCTGTTCGCCCTTGGGCATTTCGTTTCCTGCCGTGGGGACCCACTTCGCGGCAGGACACAGCGTGTTGCCCTACGAAGGAGACGCCCCGGACGGGGGCACGCCGCCCGCGGAAAACACCTGGGTCAGCCGCAACATGTCCGCCGGGGAATGGTGGGTCGTGGTCGACACCTGCATCGAGCCGGAACCGGGCATGTTCTTTGGCCGGTTTCGGACCGTGTTCCAAGCGATGCTCGACACGTCGTTCGTGTGGCACCGGCGTGCGGTCTGGAGGTCGATCCACGAACGCAGAGACTGCGACTGGTGCTAGGCAACTCGTACACGGCTCGCCCCGAGCGTTGGCCGAGATCCGAGACCACCACGGTTCGGCTCGCAGGGCCACCCAACGGGCGCCTTCGTGCGGTGCCGTCACGGCACCGAGCCGAACCCATCGCACGGCGCGGCGGGCGCGGCTTTGCGGCTTTCCTCCGGTCGCGCGGTGGCGGCGGAATGCTCATCGGAGGGATGGTGCTGCTGGCATTCATGGCGACCGTGGGAGCTGGGATGTCCAACTACGCTTGGCGGGAAGCGCAGTGGGAAGAACTGCGCGCCGCGATGCGGGCGGCCGCAGCGGCGGCAGGGACACTGCTCAGCGACACCTTGGGTTCCGAGGCGGAGATCAAGCAGCGAGTGGCGGACTTCACTGCCGGGCTGCTGTCCGGTATGACAGTCGGTACCGGGGACATTGACGTCTCCTACGATGCCGGCACTGAGATCACGACCATCGAGGTGGTCGGCACGTACCGGTTCAGCGGCATCTGGGGTTTCGGCGGCGGCGAACACACAATATCGGACACGATGAGGATCCGTGTCGAGACGGACCGCTACGAAACCGCCGTTGCGTTGGACATCTCGGGTTCCATGGAAGGAGGCCTCGACGACCCGAGCATCAAGCGGATCGATGCGTTGCGGACCGCGATGGATACGATCACCACGACGCTGCAGGATCGCACTGCCAGCACGCCCGGCAGCCTCATGGTGTCGATCGTTCCCTTCACGACGGCGGTAAACGTCGCCGACACCTGCAATGCCGCCGCGCCGGGCATGCCGTGCCGGGCGGCGCGATCCGCCGGCAAGGAGCGCTACGTCCGTATGCTTGCTGGCGTAAGGGACACCATGGCCGAGACCCTGGCGGACGCGAGGCTTGCCAAGACCGCCGACGAAGGTGGCCATTGGGTGGATGCCTACCACCACTACGGCGTCGGCGCCGGGCTCGGTCCCCTGCGCCGGCAGTTCCTGCCCGACGACCTGCTCAACGACATCGATTGGTATCTGCGCCGCGAGAATGTCAGCATCGACGTCTCCACCCAGATTCCCGAAATGGGCACCTGGGTCGTCAACGACCGGGACTTTTGGAACGGGTGCGTAATGGCCCGGTGGGGCGCGTACTGGGACCCTGACGCCCGTCCCACGGCCTGGAACGGGGCAGCCGCGAGCTGGCCCGCGACCAAGGCGGTCGCTGCTTGGGGCGACGGCAACGCGCTCCCCGCCTCGACGCCGCTGCACCTCTCCGACGCGCCGCCGGTCGCGTCGGACCCGCACAGCCTGTTCACCGCCTACTCCTGGCCGGACGCGCGCGTCAGCGGCGACGCGGATCATCTGCTGCAGGGCACCATGATGGAAATGTTTCACCCGAACGGACCCGCGTGGAGCGCTACGGTGGTCACGTACCGGACGGGTGGCGACAACGATTGGTCGGTGGGGCAACGCGGCCATGCCCTTTGTCCAGAGACTTCCATCCAGCCGCTAACCGACGATTTGACGATACTGGGAGACACCATCGCCGGCTTGCAGACGGCACCGCTGTTCACCTATCAATACAGCCCGGTCACTACCCGGGAGATTGGTGGAACGTATCTTGTTGTTGGTCTGGTTTGGGGGCTTAGAACGTTGTCACCGCTTTGGTCGGCGGTATGGGATGTCACCGATGCGCAGGGATTGGCACGCCCGGCGACCCAGAACGTGCAGAAGTCCGTACTGCTCGTCACGGACGGAACCAACTGGGCAGGAAACCTGGTCCACACACGGACACCAGGTCGAGTGGCGGGAAGCGTGTACTGGGAGTCGGACCCGTATTGCTACTATCGCTTCTCGGCGGCACAGCACCAGGCCTATCACGCGGCAGCGGCGCTGCAGACGTCGACGGGTTTCAATGCCGCCTTCCGCACGCCTACGCATACCATCGACTACGTGGATGCGGCCGGTCGACTCAATCACGACGGTCGGGAGGCATTCGCCGACGCCTATCTACGCATGGAGTCCGACACCGCGAACTCGGTACGCAAGGCCGAGCTGATGGCCACGCTGACAACCGCTGGCGGAAGCAACCTCCCCCCGACCCCCTGGCAACTCTTCAGGGGCCGCGATGGGGCCGTGGTCGACGCGCTGGTCACCACGGGCACGGGGTTCGATATGACCGGCCGGCCGGTGCTGATCGACAACCGCTGCGGGTTCAATTCGCTTTTCGGTGCCTACGGCCGCGTCGATGATCGCGTCTACATGGGCGACACCGGCATCGACGCGCTCACGCCGCCGGTGCCGGTGGACGCCGCCCCGTTGGAAGTCACGAGTCTGCCTAGCGGGATCCGCAACCGGTCCTCGACGGGGCTACTGCGCTACACCTTGGAGCGGCGTCTCGATGATTGGTTGCTCGAGGCATGCCGAATCGTAGGGCTCCGCGACGTGCGCGTCGATGCGATCTACATCGGTCGCGGGACGGGCTCGACCGCCCGATTGGCGATCAACGTTCTCGAGCAGTGCGTGGATGCTGCGGGCGGAACGCCTGGGCACGACGACGTGTACCTGACGCCGTCGGCGGCGACGCTTGCCGATGCGTTCGCCGATTTGTTTACCGTGCGACGCAACCTGCGTTTCCTCGATTAGCCTTCCCGACTGCGGGAAGTCGGTGGCGTACGCACCTAGGGAGTCGCTGTGTTAGAGTCGCTGGCGTTGTAGCAACGTTGGACGATACGGTCTCCTGACGGCATGTCAATGCCTCGGACGGTGGTCCGGGGACCGTCGGCGGAACCTGATTAGACGTGGCCACGCTTCGACCTATCCGCAACCGCCGGGGGACGCCGGCTCACCAGAGGGCCGCTGAAGCGGCGGCCGAAGCGAGCGAAACGCCCGCCCAGGACCGTTTCGAGACCATCGTGCCGTGGTACCAGACACGAGTGCTGGAGGCACTCGACTCGCAGACCGCGGCGACCTTGGACGAAGCCGATCTGGAGGGCTTGATCTACTCCATCGTTCAGCGGATCGAAACGGTACCCGATGCGCCTTCGATCGCGGGGGCGCACCAAGCCCTGGCCACCCGCCTGGTCGACGAGATGCGCGGCCTGGGTCCGCTCGGTCCTCTGCTGCGCGACCCGGACGTCAGCGACATCATGGTCAACGGCCTGCAGTCGGTCTACGTCGAACGGCTGGGGCGACTGAGCAAGGTCAACGCCCGGTTTCGCGATCTCGACCATTTGACGCACATCGCCCAGCGTATCGCGCAAAACGCCGGACGTCGCATCGACGAACTGAGCCCGATGTGCGACGCGCGCTTGGACGATGGATCCCGGGTGAACATCATCGCTCCGCCGCTTGCGATCGACGGTGCGGCGATATCCATCCGGCGGTTCCGAAAGGGGGGGTTCACGATTCACGAAATGGCCCGGGGAGGTTCGATGCACCCGGGCATGGCGGCCTTCCTCGAGGTCGCCGCCAAGGCCCGGCTCAACATCGTGGTCTCCGGCGGGACGGGTTCGGGCAAGACCACGCTTCTGAACGCGCTGTCGGGGTTCATTGGTTTCGAAGAGCGCGTCGTGACGCTGGAAGACGCGGCGGAACTAAACCTCCTGCAACCCCATGTCGTGCGCTTGGAGTCGCGCCCCCCGTCGTCCGAGGGGGTGGGAGAGATTCCCATGCGAGACCTGCTCAAGAACGCCCTGCGGATGCGGCCGGATCGCATCGTGGTCGGCGAGGTGCGTGGGCCCGAGGCCCTCGACGCCCTGCAGGCGATGAACACCGGCCACCCCGGTTCGATGTTCACGATCCACGCCAACAACCCCCGCGACACGCTGAGCCGGCTGGAATACCTCGTGATGATGGAGACGGGCGAAATGCCGCTCGCGGCAATCCGCAATCAGATCGTCTCCGCCGTCGACCTGATCGTCCAGGCAGCGCGGTTCCGAGACGGCAAACGCCGCGTCATCGCCATCACGGATGTCGTGGGACTCGAAGGCAACGTGCCCGTGCTCGAGGACATCTGGACCTACGACTCAACCGACGGGCGCTTTACCAGCAGCGGTGCCCGGCCGTCGTTCACGGAACGAGTCGAGGAGGAGGGACTCGGGGCGCAGCTCCAGGCCGGCCTGGGCCGGCCGGGTTCGTCGCTGTTGGGATCCCAATCATGACGGATGGCGTCTACCTGACGCTCGGTGCCGTGGTGGTGGCCGCTTTGGGTGGAATCGCCGTTGCCCTGAACGAAACCCTGCGACGCCGGGCGCGCATCAAGCGGCGTATCGACCTCTTCGCGGAGCTTCTGGACTCGGCGGAAGTTCAGTCGGCAACGCCGCTAACCAACCCGGTCGCGGAGGCAACGCCGATGCTAGCATCGCTCGAGCGACGGTTCCCGCTGGCGGGCAGCAAAGGAACGCTGGCGGCATCGATCATCGGGGCAGTCTTGGCAGGTTGTACGCTTTTGCCTGGACTCGTTTTCATCGGCCTGCCTTTCGTGCCGGCGGTGTTTGTTGCACTGCTTGTTGCGGGTGTCGTCGGGTGGAACGTGGGCTCGGTTCTGGAACGCCGCCAGCGCGTGGAATTCTTCGACGGATTCTTGGTCGCCGTGGAGGACCTGCAACGCATGGTGCGATTCGGCATCGCCACGGCCCAGGCGTTCAGGTCGGTTGCGGATGCCGCCCACGAGCCGGTGGGGAAGGTCTTGCGTCGCGTCGCAGTTGAAACCGATCTCGGCGTGCCGCTAAGCGTCGCGCTCGGTCGGGAGGCGCACCGGACCCGCATCAGCGAGATGGCCATGCTGGCCGCCATCATGTCAACCCAATCCCGCACTGGCGGGGGACTCGCGGAGTCGGTTGGCAACCTCGCGGAGATGCTGCGCGAGCGCATCGACAACCGTGCGCGGATGAAGGCGGCGACGTCGGAGTCCAAGATCAGCCTCGGTATATTGTGCCTGGTACCCGGGGCGGCGATCGGCATACAGGCGGTTTCGCAGCCGCAGCTATTCGAGACGCTCGTGGACGACGCGCGCTACCTGCTTGGCATCGGCGTCGGGCTCATACTACTCGGATTGGGGGTCGCTTGGCTCCTCGTCAGGGGTGTCGAGCGATGAGCGGTCAACTGTCGGTGTTCGTTGCCTTCTGCATCGTCGCGTCCATCGCCTACGTGGGCTACCTTCTGGTCGACAGGCTGATTCTGCGCCTGCACATTGCACGTCGGCTCGGTCTCGCTGCGGGCGGTGCGGGTCGGTCGCGCGTGGAGTTGAACCTGGCGCAGCGTTCCGCCGACATCAAGGGGTTCTTTGGGCGCGTGTTCGCGTTGCTCGGGGCGTTCCTGCCGCTCGGCGAGGACGATCGCCGCAAGATCGCGACCGCGCTCCGCCGAGCCGGATTCCGTTCCGCGAACACGACAACCGTGGTACTCGGAGCGAAGGCGGCCGCCTTGCTCGGCGGGCTGTTGGTTGGGTTGGCTGCGGTACCGCCGATGGTGACGGGAGCGCTGGGATGGGGTGCCGGGCTAATCGCTGGCTTCCTGCTCGGCGTCATGCTCAACCTCGTCCCGGAACTCGTGGTTGCCCGTATGGCGGTGTTGCGTTCCCGCCGGATCCACGCAGGGCTGCCCGACGCGTTCGACCTGCTCATCGTCTGCCTCGAGTCCGGCCTGACGTTCGAACGGGCGCTGCAGCGCACGGTAGCCGACCTTAGGTCGTTTCGACCGGAACTGGCGACCGAACTGCGCCATGCGAGCCTCGAGATGAGCGTTCACGGGCGTACCCGGGAGGATGCCTTGGGCCGCCTTGCCTCCCATCTTGACAGTCGTGATTTCAGGGATTTCGCCACTACGGTCGCACAGAGCGAACGCCACGGTACCCCGCTGGCCGACTCGCTGCGCAAACTGGCGGGTTCGGTGCGTGTTCAGGTGATTGCCGCGATGCAGGCCAAGGTGGCCCGCCTGCCGGTGCTGTTGATCCTGCCGACGATGGCGTTCGTCTTGCCGGGCATCATCGTCATCGTCGGCGGACCGGCATTCGTCAACCTGATGGATAACCTGGAGTCGTTCTGACGACGCGGCGGTCTCAGCCCCAAATGGAGCGCCGGTTACGCGTGCGGATCGCAAACGCCGGATCTTCCGCAGGATCTCGCGGCGGCTGGGCGGGTGGCGGC
>VXYL01000057.1:0-88380 GCA_009846005.1 Gammaproteobacteria bacterium
CTACAGACGTGGGAACGGAATCGCGTGTGTCCGAGGATCCATCCTTGTCCGAGGATCCATCCAATCCGAGGATCCATCCAACAGACGTGGGAACGGAATCGCGTGTGTCCGAGGATCCATCCAAACGATCCTTGCCTTGGCTTCCGGGTCAGGGAGGCGATCAAGAGCCACGCGGCTACGCCGCGAATTTTTGCACGTGCCTCGCAAGCCCGCACTCGGCGGACGCAGAACCGCGATCCGGCAGCGTCTGCCGCCTCGGCGTCGACCCTATCGAAACTCGCCGAAACGGCGGCACGACGGAGAAACCGTCGTGCCGCCCGGCACCTAACTCGAGCTCAACGCCTCGGACAGGGCCTGCTCGATCTCGTCGGCAGTGGCACCCTGCTCGCGAGCCAACCGGGCCTGGGCCTCCTCCTCCCGCCGTTCCTTGCGTTCCTGGTGGTAGGTCAAGCCCGTCCCGGCCGGGATCAGCCGACCGACGACGACGTTCTCCTTCAATCCGCGCAGGAAGTCCCGTTTGCCGGTCACGGCCGCTTCCGTCAGCACACGGGTCGTCTCCTGGAACGACGCTGCCGAAATGAACGATTCCGTTGCCAATGACGCCTTTGTGATTCCGAGCAGGACGCGCTCGTACTTCACGGGATTCAGACCGTGGTCATTGAGACGCTCGTTCTCCAGCAGCACGTTGACGAACTCGGCCTGTTCGCCCCGGATGTAGTCCGAATCGCCCGGGTCGACAATCTCGACCTTGCGCAGCATCTGCCTGACGATGGTCTCGATGTGCTTATCGTTGATCGTCACCCCCTGGAGTCGGTAGACCTCCTGGATCTCGTAGATGATGTACTTCGCGAGTTCTGCCACTCCCTTCAACCGAAGAATGTCGTGGGGACTCTCCGGACCCTCCGAGATGACCTCCCCGCGTTCAACGTGCTCACCCTCGAAGACGGAGATCTGCCGCCACTTGGGAATCAATGTCTCCACGACCTGGTGGGTGATGATGTCGCCCCGCTCCACCGTCGTCCCGGCCGCCGGCACGATGCGGTGGGAGTCCGGAATGGACAAGGACAGCTCCTCGCCATCGTCCGGCGCAATCACCATGGTCCTCTCCTTCTCCAAGACCGCAAGCTGGCCAGCGACCTCGGCCCGCAATCCCTCGCCGGTGATGACCAGGCGTCTCTTGCCCTTGGTTTCCTTGCCGAAGCTGACCGTTCCCGTCGCTTCCGCGAGGATTCCGGGTTCCTTCGGGCGACGGGCTTCGAAGAGGTCCGCGACGCGCGGCAAACCGCCGGTAATGTCCCGGGTCTTGGACCCCTCCTGGGGAATCCGGGCGACCACATCCCCGACGCCCACCGGCGATTTGTCCTCCACGTTCAGGATCGCGTTGTCCGCGAGGAAGTAATGGGCCGGCACATCCGTATTGGCGAGATTAACGGCTTCTCCTGACTCGTCGACCAACCGGACACCGGGGCGCAGGTCCTTGCCGGCCGTTGGCCGGTCCTTCGGATCGAGCACCGAAATGCTGGAGAGACCTGTCAGTTCGTCCATCTGCCGGTTCACCGACAGCCCCTCTTCCATGTCCTCGAACACGATGCGGCCTTCCACCTCGGAGATGATCGGGTGGGTATGGGGATCCCAGTTCGCGATGACCTGACCCGCATCCACTACGTCGTTCTCGCCGACGGTAATGAACGCGCCGTAGGGCAGCTTGTAGCGCTCGCGCTCGCGTCCATGCTCGTCGACGATCGCGATTTCCCCGGAACGGGATACCGCCACCAACTCGCCCGACTTGCGCTTCACATGCTTCAAGTTGTGCATCCGCACCGTACCGCCGAAGCGCACCTGGACGCTGTCGCTCGCGGTTGCGCGGGACGCCGCGCCGCCGATGTGGAAGGTCCGCATGGTCAGCTGGGTGCCCGGCTCGCCAATGGACTGAGCCGCGATCACCCCCACCGCTTCGCCCACGTTCACCTTGTGTCCTCGGGCGAGGTCGCGCCCGTAGCATTCCGCACAGACGCCGTAGCGGGTCTGGCAGGTGATCGGCGAACGCACGTCGATCTCGTCGACGCCCATGAGTTCCAAGCGTTCCACCCAGGCTTCGTCGAGCATGGTGCCCTTGGGAATGAGCTCGTGCTCGCCATCGACGTCGGTCACGGGCCGGGCGATCACCCTGCCGAGCACTCGCGCCGACAGCGGCTCGACCACATCGCCGCCCTCGATGAGGGCGGTCATGACCAACCCCTCGTCGGTCCCGCAGTCCGCCTCGGTGACCACGAGATCCTGCGCGACGTCCACGAGCCGTCGCGTCAGGTAGCCCGAGTTCGCCGTCTTCAGCGCCGTATCGGCAAGTCCCTTGCGGGCGCCGTGCGTCGAAATGAAGTACTCGTTCACCGACAGTCCTTCGCGGAAGTTGGCAATGATCGGCGTCTCGATGATGCTGCCGTCAGGCCGCGTCATCAGACCCCGCATTCCCGCCAATTGCCGTATCTGCGCCTGGGAGCCGCGAGCACCGGAATCCGAGTAGATGTAGACCGAGTTGAACGACTCGTGGTCGAACTCCTTGCCGTTGAGATCGATTGCCGACTCGGTGGAGATGCCCTTCATCATGGACTGCGAGACCAGATCCTCCGCCCGCGACCAGATATCCACGGCCTTGTTGTACTTCTCGCCTTGGGTCACGAGTCCGGACGCGTACTGCGACTCGATCTCGGCGACTTCCTCCCGCGCGCTGGTGATGATCGCCGCCTTGTCTTCGGGTATGACGAAGTCCTCGATCCCGATCGATGCCCCGGAAGTCGTCGAATAGTGGAATCCCGTGTACATGAGCTGGTCGGCGAAGACCACGGTCTCCTTGAGGCCGACGTTGCGGTAGCAGGCATTGATCAAGGCGGAGATCGCACGCCGGTCCAGCGGTTGGTTGACCAGCTCGAAGGGCAGTTCCTGCGGCACCAGTTCGTAGAGCAATGCCCGGCCCACGGTGGTTTCGACGAGGGCAGGGTCCTCGTCTACGTCGTTCTCGCGAATGCGCACCTTGATCTTGGCGTGCAGATCGACCGTGCGGGTCTCGAACGCGCGCGTGACCTCCGCGACGTCTGTGAAGGACATCCCTTCGCCCGCTGCGCCCGTCTTTTCGCGGGTCATGTAGTACAGACCCAAAACGACGTCATGGGTGGGCACGATGATCGGCTCGCCGCTGGCTGGCGACAGCACGTTGTTGGTGGACATCATGAGCGCCCGGGCTTCGAGTTGCGCTTCGAGCGTCAACGGCACATGCACGGACATGGTGTCGCCGTCGAAATCGGCGTTGAAGGCGGCGCAAACCAACGGGTGCAACTGAATCGCGTTGCCCTCGATGAGCAGCGGCTCAAAGGCCTGGATGCCCAGCCTGTGCAGGGTCGGCGCCCGGTTGAGCAGCACCGGATGCTCGCGGATGACCTCCGCGAGGATGTCCCAGACCTCCGCGGTCTCCCGCTCCACCATGCGCTTCGCGGACTTGATGGTGGTGGCCAGTCCGCGTGTTTCAAGCTTCCCGAAGATGAACGGCTTGAACAGTTCCAGCGCCATCTTCTTCGGGAGTCCGCATTGGTGGAGCTTCAAGGTCGGGCCCACGACGATGACCGTCCGTCCCGAGTAGTCCACCCGCTTGCCGAGCAGGTTCTGGCGGAACCGGCCTTGCTTGCCCTTGATCATGTCCGCGAGAGATTTCAGCGGGCGCCGGTTGGATCCCGTGATGGCCCGACCGCGGCGGCCGTTGTCGAGCAGCGCGTCGACCGCTTCCTGCAGCATCCGCTTCTCATTGCGCACGATGATGTCCGGCGCATTGAGGTCGAGCAGGCGCTTTAGGCGGTTGTTGCGGTTGATCACCCGACGGTAGAGATCGTTCAAGTCCGAGGTCGCGAAGCGCCCGCCGTCAAGCGGTACCAGCGGTCTGAGATCCGGCGGCAGCACGGGCAAAACGGTGAGGATCATCCACTCCGGCTTGTTGACCTTGCCGTTGGCGCTCGACTGGAACGCCTCCATCAGCTTCAGGCTCTTCGATAGTTTTTTCCGCTTGGTCTCCGAAGTCGACGTGCGAACCTGTTCGGCGACCTGTTCGACCCGGCTCTCGAGGTCCAACTCCGACAGGAGTTCACGAACCGCTTCGCCGCCCATCATCGCCGTGAATTCGTCACCGTGGCGTTCTATCTCCTCGTAGTACTCCTCGTCCGTGAGTAGCATGCCGGCCTCGACACCCGGCACCGTACCCGGGTCCGTGACGACGTGGTTCTCGAAATAGAGCACGCTTTCGACGGATCGCAGCGTGCCGATGTAGCGTCGCTCCACCCATGCATTCGGCGCGAGCCCCGGACGGCCGTCCTGGGATGCGACGTGGTCCTCACGGCAGGTGTACCGTTTCGACAGGTGCGACACCATGTCTCCCGGCGCATAGCGCTGACCCGCCTTCCACCCGGTCAGCTTGCCGTGGCTGTCCTCGCCGTAGCCCGCGTCGAGCAGCAAACCGATTCGGGAAGGCAACGATTTGAGGAACCAGATGTGGGCGACGGGGCTCGCCAGTTCGATGCGCCCCATGCGTTCCCGGCGAACCTTCGAAAGGGTCACCTCCACGCCGCACTTTTCGCACATCACACCCCGATGCTTGAGCCGCTTGTACTTGCCGCACAGGCACTCGTAGTCCTTCGTGGGACCGAAGATCCGCGCGCAGAACAAGCCGTCCCGCTCCGGCTTCAAGGTGCGGTAGTTGATGGTCTCGGGCTTTTTGACTTCGCCGTAGGACCACGAGCGGATCATCTCCGGCGACGCCAGTCCGATCCGCAGGCTGTCGAACTCGTCCGGTGCGCTCTGGCCCCTAAACAGATTGATGAGGTCTTTCATGTTCCCTTTAATCCCTTGTTCTTGAGCAACGTAGAGCGTGCTAGCACCTAGTCCCGATGCAGGTCGATGTCGATCCCGAGGGATCGGATCTCCTTGACGAGAACATTGAAGGACTCCGGCATCCCGGGGTCCATCTCGAAGTCGCCGTCGACGATGTTCTTGTACATCTTCGTGCGGCCCGTCACGTCGTCCGATTTGACCGTCAGTACTTCCTGCAAGGTATAGGCGGCGCCATAGGCCTCGAGTGCCCAGACCTCCATCTCGCCGAACCGTTGACCACCGAACTGCGCCTTGCCCTGCAACGGCTGCTGCGTGACAAGACTGTAGGAGCCGGTGGAACGGCAGTGCATCTTGTCGTCCACCAGGTGATCGAGTTTCAGCATGTACATGTACCCGACGGTCACCGGGCGGTCGAACGCGTCCCCCGTACGACCGTCGTAGAGCATGGTCTGGCCGCTCGTCGGCAAACCCGCCAGTTCAAGGAGGTTCTTGATGTCATCCTCCTTGGCCCCATCGAACACCGGCGTGGCGATGGGTACGCCGTCGCGGAGGTTCCCCGCGAGTTCCAGGATTTCCTCGTCGGTCAACGAGCTCAAGTCCTCGCCTTGGCCATTGATCGATCCGTCGCCGTTGTAGACCTTGTCCAGGTAGCCGCGCATCGTCGCGGCACGTTGGGCGATGCTCGGCTCTTCCACGCTAGGCGCAAGCCCCTCGCGCTCCCCCGCTGAGGGCTCTTCCGTGCGAGGGGCAAGCCCCTCGCGCTCCCCGGCTGAGGGCTCCAACTCCGACGCCGCTTCGAGCAACTGGCCAATCTTCTCGCCGACGCCTTTCGCCGCCCAGCCAAGGTGCGTCTCGAGCACCTGGCCGACGTTCATTCGGGACGGCACGCCCAGCGGATTCAGCACGATGTCGACGGGCTCGCCGTTCTCGTCGAACGGCATGTCCTCCACCGGCATGATGACCGAGACGACGCCCTTGTTGCCGTGTCGTCCCGCCATCTTGTCGCCGGGTTGGATGCGCCGCTTGATGGCGAGGTAGACCTTCACGAACTTGAGTTCGCCCGGGCGGAGATCGTCGCCGCCTTCGATCTTGGATTTCTTGTCCACGAAAACCGCGTCTAGTTCGCGGCGTCGCGCCTTGAGCTGCCGTTCGGCCTTGTCGAGCTGGTCGTTCAGAGCGTCGTCTGCCATGCGGACACGGAACCACTGGTCCGGGTTCAGGTTGTCCAGATAGGCATCGGTCACTTCCGTGTCGCCTGCTAGGTCGGGCGCACTGGCGGCCTTGTTGCCGCGCAGGGCTTCGCGCAGCCGTTCGAACGTGGCCCCCTCGACGATGCGGTACTCGTCGTCGAGATCCTTTTTGATCTCCTCGAGTTCCATGCGCTCGATGTCCAGCGCGCGCTTGTCCTTCTCGAGCCCGTCGCGAGTGAAGATGCGTACGTCGATGACCGTGCCGCGGACGCCGGTGGGAACCCGCAGCGAGGTGTCCTTAACGTCCGACGCCTTCTCGCCGAAGATCGCCCGCAGGAGCTTTTCCTCCGGCGTCAGCTGGGTTTCGCCCTTGGGCGTGACCTTGCCGACCAGGATGTCCCCTGGTGCGACTTCGGCACCCACATAGACGATGCCCGACTCGTCGAGCTTCGCTAAGGCGGATTCGCCGACATTGGGGATGTCGCAGGTGATCTCCTCCGGGCCGAGCTTGGTGTCGCGTGCGCTACACGTCAGCTCCTGGATGTGCACGCTGGTGAAGCGGTCCTCCTGAACCACGCGTTCGGAGATCAGGATCGAGTCCTCGAAGTTGTAGCCGTTCCAGGGCATGAAGGCGATGCGCATGTTCTGGCCGAGCGCCAGCTCGCCCGTGTCCACCGACGGACCGTCGGCAAGGATGTCGCGCGCGGCGATCCGGTCGCCTTCCTTCACCAGCGGTCGCTGATTGATGCAGGTGTTCTGGTTGGAACGCGTGAACTTGGTCAGGTTGTAGATGTCGACGCCGGCCTCGCCCGCCGTCATCTCGACGTCGTCGACCCGCACCACGATTCGCGCGGCATCCACGGAGTCCACCACGCCCCCCCGTTGCGCGATCATGCACACACCCGAGTCACGTGCCACATGGCGTTCGATCCCGGTACCGACGAGCGGGGTCTCGGTGCGGATGGTGGGCACGGCCTGGCGCTGCATGTTCGAACCCATCAGGGCCCGGTTGGCGTCGTCGTGCTCCAGGAACGGAATCAGCGCCGCCGCCACCGACACAAGCTGTTTCGGCGACACGTCCATGTAGTCGATCTTGTCGGGCGCCATCTTCGTGAACTCGTTCAGATGGCGAACATCCACGAGATCCTCGAGGAAACGCCCGGACTCGTCGAGCACCGAATTGGCCTGGGCGATCACATGCTCCGCCTCGTCGATCGCCGAGAGATAGTGGCAATGCGTCTCGTACCGAGCCGCCTCGGCGCCGCCCACCAGGTCGCGGTTGGCCGCTTCGGCGTTTGCCCGGGTCATCACCTCGCCAGCGCGAAACCCGCTGCCGCCGGCTTGGGTGATGCGCACTTCGTCGACCACGCATCCGTCTTCCACGCGTCGATAGGGCGTTTCCAGGAACCCGTACTGGTTGGTGCGCGCATACGCGGCGAGCGAGTTGATCAGCCCGATGTTCGGACCCTCCGGGGTCTCGATGGGGCAGATTCGCCCGTAGTGGGTCGGATGCACGTCTCGGACTTCGAATCCAGCGCGCTCCCGGGTGAGACCGCCAGGGCCAAGCGCCGAGACGCGGCGCTTGTTCGTCACTTCGGACAGCGGGTTGGTCTGATCCATGAACTGCGAGAGTTGACTCGAACCGAAGAACTCCTTGATTGCAGCGGCCACCGGTTTCGCATTGATCATGTCCTGGGGCATCAGCCCTTCGGACTCCGCCATGGACAGCCGTTCCTTGACCGCTCGCTCGACCCGGATGAGGCCGACGCGGAACTGGTTCTCCGCCATCTCCCCCACCGACTTGACCCGCCGATTGCCGAGATGGTCGATGTCGTCCACGGACCCCTTGCCGTTCTTGATCTCGATCAGCGTCTTCAAGACATCGATGATGTCCTGATTGGTGAGAATCCCAGGGCCGGTGATCCGATCCCTGCCCAGCCGACGGTTGAACTTCATGCGCCCGACGGCGGACAGGTCGTAGCGTTCGGGCGCGAAGAACAGGTTGTTGAAGAGGTTTTCGGCCGCTTCCTTGGTCGGCGGTTCGCCCGGGCGCATCATGCGGTAGATCTCGACAAGCGCCTCGAGTTTGTTCTTGGTCACGTCGATGGCAAGCGTGTCCGAGATGAACGGTCCGCAGTCGAGATCGTTGGTGTAGATCGTGTCGATGCGCTTGACGCCCGCCTCGACCAACTGGTCAAGGACTTCGTCGGTGACCACGGTGTTGCAGGAAGCGATGATCTCCCCGGTCTCCTTGTTAACGAGGTCCTTGGCGATGACCCGCCCGAGTAGGTACTCGCGCGGCACATCCAATCGCCGCAGCCCAGACTGTTCGAGAAGCCGGACATGCCGGGCCGTGATCCGCCGGCCGACTTCGACGAGTACGTCGCCGGACGACGCCTTGATCTCGAACGTCGCCACGTCGCCGCGAAGGCGTTCCGCGATGAGGTCCATCGAGAACCCGCCTTTCTTGACATGGAAGACGTTGTTGTCGAAGAACATTCCGAGCATCTGCTCGGAGGAATAGTCGAGCGCCCGCAGGATGATCGTCGCGGGAAGTTTGCGCTTGCGGTCGATGCGCACGTAGACGGCGTCCTTCGGATCGAACTCGAAATCGAGCCACGAACCCCGGTACGGAATGATCCGTGCGTTGTAGAGAAACTTGCCGGAGGAGTGCGTCTTGCCCTTGTCGTGATCGAAGAACACGCCCGGCGAGCGATGCAGTTGGGATACGACGACGCGCTCGGTGCCGTTGATGATGAACGTCCCGTTCTCCGTCATGAGCGGAATCTCGCCCATGTACACTTCCTGCTCCTTGACGTCCTTCACCGCTTTGTTCGCGGACTCGCGATCGTAGATGATGAGCCGCACCCGCACCCTGAGCGGCGCCGCGTAGGTCAGCGTCCGCAGCACGCACTCGCGGACATCGAACGGCGGTTCGCCGAGTCGGTAGTCGACGTATTCAAGGGCGGCGTTGCCGGAATAGCTCACGATGGGGAACACCGAGCGGAAGGCGGCGTGGAGCCCGACGTCGTGGAGCCTCGACGCCCTGACGCCACGCTGCAGGAACTTGCCGTAGGAATCCACCTGGATCGACAGCAGGTAGGGGATTTCCATGGCTTCGGGCAGCTTGCCGAAGTCTTTGCGAATGCGCTTTTTCTCAGTGAAACTGTACGCCATTAGAGTTCCCGTGGGTTATGGTTGGATTGGTGAGTTGGTCGTCGCCCGACTTGAGCGACATGCGACGCGAGTCTGACGAGGCGATGGGCGCGTCCTTCGGATGATAGCCACGCCCCCACGCGCAAAACCCCGAGCGCACGAACTCCCGTGCGCACGGGGCAAGCGCCGTGCGGTTAGCGTCCGGATACGCCGGACGCTCTCGACCGACGCCTGAACGGCGCCGACGAAGCTGTTACGATTCAAATCGCGCGGCCGTCGTCTATTTGACTTCCACGGACGCGCCTGCGTCTTCCAACTGCTTCCTTATCTCCTCCGATTCGTCTTTGCCGACGCCCTCTTTAACAGGCGAAGGCGCTTCGTCAACCAGGGCCTTGGCTTCTTTCAGCCCCAGACCCGTGATGGCACGGACCGCCTTGATGACATTGACCTTCTTGTCGCCAACGCCCGCAAGTACGACCGTGAATTCCGTCTGTTCTTCCGCGCCGGCGGCCGGTTCGTCGGCGCCGCCGGGGCCCGCCGGTGCAACGGCGAGGGGTACCGCGGCCGCGGATACACCGAACTTTTCCTCCATGGAGCGGACGAGTTCCACGACTTCCATGACGCTCATATCCGCGATGGCGCCTAAGATATCGTCTTTGGACAAAGCCATAAAGGTTGACTCCTCAAGTGTTGTTGAATGATCTGGTGATGAACCCGGCCCACTAGCCCGCCTGGGCTTCCTTCGAGTCGCCGACGGCGGCCAGGGTTCTGGTCAGCTTGCCGGGGACCTCCATAAGCGTTTGGACGAGTTTGACAACGGGTGCCCGCATCACCCCCATAAGCATGACGATTGCTTCGTCCCGGGTGGGCAGGGTCGCAACGCGGTCGATCTCGTCCGCGGCGAACAGCTGACCGCTGATTGACAGAGCCTTGACATCGAGTTTCTCGATGTCGCGTACGGCATCTTTGAACAGTCGCGCCGCCGACCCCGGGTCTTCGTTGGAGAACGCCAGCATCGTGGGACCCGTCGCGACCTCGGCTAGGCATTCGTAGTCGGTGCCAACGACCGCGCGCTTCAGCAGCGTATTGCGGACCACGCGCAGGTACACGCCCGACTCGCGGGCGCGACGCCGCAGATCCGTCATCTCGGCAACGCTCACGCCGCGATGGTCGACCACCACCGCCGACAGCGCATTGCCCGCCGCCGCATTCAGCTCGGCGACGATCGCTTGTTTCTGTTCGAGTTGGAGTGCCATCGCTAAACCCCGAGTGAGCCCTCGTCGATGCGCAGACCGGGCCCCATCGTCGTCGATAGGGTGATCCTCTTCAGGTAGTGGCCCTTCGAGGATGCGGGCCTTGCCCGGCGAAGGTCACCGATCAGCGCCTCGACGTTCTCCCTGACCTGCCGAGGTTCGAAACCCACCGTGCCGACGCGGCCGTGCACGATGCCGCCGCGGTCGGCGCGGAATTGGACCTGTCCCGACTTGGCGTTCTTCACCGCCGTCTCCACGTCGGACGTGACGGTGCCGGTCTTGGGGTTCGGCATGAGTCCCCGTGGTCCAAGCACGCGGCCAAGCGCGCCGACCACACGCATGGCGTCCGGAGTCGCGATCACGACGTCGAAGTCCAACTCCCCGCCGTTGACGCGTTCCGCTAGATCGTCGAGTCCCACGACGTCGGCACCGGCAGCCCGCGCCTTGTCGGCGTTGTCGCCCTGGGCAAAGACGGCGACCCGAACCGCCTTGCCTGAACCATGGGGCAACGTGGTAGCGCCGCGAACGGCCTGTTCGGACTTCCTGGGATCCACAGCGAGGTTCACGGCGACATCGATCGACTCGGCGAAACCGGTCTTCGCAACGGCGTTGAGCAACGCCACCGCCTCCTCGATCGGGTAGACCTTGGTCCGGTCCAGCCTTTCCTCGATCGAACGCATTCGCTTGCCTTGTTTGGCCATCCCTACGACCTCCCGAGCCGGACCTCAACGGGGTCTCGGTCACATCCCTCAATCGCACGCATTCGTCGACCCTGCCTGGCCATCGCTAACCCCCAGCGCCGGGCCGCAAGGCGGCGTCGTCCACGTCTATGCCGGCGCTGCGCGCGCTGCCGGCTATCGTGCGCACCGCCGCATCGAGGTCGGCGGCGGTGAGATCAGGCATCTTGATCCGGGCGATCTCCTCAAGCTGAGCTCGGGTTACCTTGCCTTTCTTGTCCGTATTGGGCGTACCGGACCCCTTGTCGATGTTTGCCGCCTTGCGCAACAGCACCGACGCGGGCGGCGTCTTCGTGATGAACGAGAACGAACGGTCGCTGTACACGGTGATCACCACGGGTACCGGCAGCCCGGCTTCCTGGCGTTGCGTTTCGGCGTTGAACGCCTTGCAGAAGTCCATGATGTTGACGCCGTGCTGCCCCAGCGCCGGTCCGACCGGGGGGGCCGGATTGGCCTGTCCGGCCGGAACCTGGAGCTTGATATAGGCTTCGACCTTCTTAGCCATGGTAGCTACTCCGCGATGCCCCGGCGTCGAGTGCGTTCAAGTACGGCGCCATCAGCCCTTCTCCACCTGCGAGAAGTCCAGCTCCACCGGCGTCGAACGCCCGAAGATCGTTACGGCCACGACCATACGGCTCTTCTCGTAGTTGACTTCCTCCACGACGCCGTTGAAGTCGTTGAACGGACCGTCGATGACCCGAACCAGTTCGCCGGGTTCGAACACCGTCTTCGGCGTTGCCTTCTCGCTCCCTTCCTGGACGCGCGCAAGGATCGCCTGTGCTTCGGCGTCCGATAGCGGCGCCGGTTCGTCGGCGCGACCGCCGATGAACCCCATCACCCTCGGCGTCTCCTTGACCAAGTGCCAGGTATCGTTGTTGAGGTCCATGTGCACAAGGACGTAACCGGGAAAGAACTTGCGTTCGCTGCGCCGCTTCTGGCCAGCGCGCATCTCCACGACTTCCTCCGTCGGCACCAGCACGTCGTCGAAGTACTCCTTGAACGGGGACAATTCGATTCGCTCCTTGAGCGAACGCGCCACGGCCTTCTCGAAGCCCGAATAGGCATGGACCACGTACCAGCGCATCACTGTTTGCCCCGCACTATCCAATCACCTGCTTCACGAGGAAACTCAAACCCGAATCGAGTCCCCACAGAATCAGCGCGAAGATCAGGATCAGGATCAATACGATCATCGTTGTCTGCGTCGTCTCCTGCCGGTTCGGCCAGACGACGCGCCGCAGTTCCGTCCTGGCTTCGCGCGCCAGGTTCCATACCCGCTGACCCCGTTCGGTCTGCTGCGCCGCAAAGCCCGCCACCAGGGCCAAGCCCACCAGTGCGAGCGCTCGGTAATGGAACGGCCAGTCGCCGAAATACCAATTGCCCACGACGCCGACGGCGACGAGCACCATCACGACGATCCATTTCAGCCAATCGACGATAGTTCTGGTCTCCCCTATAGCCTTGGCCCGTTGCGCCGTTGCCGCCACTGATGTTGTCCGCATGCGGTTCGTGTCCGGTAGGTGGCAGGCCAGGAGGGACTCGAACCCCCAACCTGCGGTTTTGGAGACCGCTGCTCTACCAATTGAGCTACTGGCCTTCCGGTTTCAGTCCGCCCCTACCTTCTCTTTCGCCCTTTCGCCCTTTCGCCCTTTCGCCCTTTCGCCTAGGCGATGATCTTGGTGACGACGCCGGCGCCCACCGTGCGGCCACCCTCGCGGATGGCGAATCTCAAGCCCTCGTCCATGGCGATTGGGCTGATCAAAGTCGCTTCCAGGTTGACGTTGTCACCCGGCATGACCATCTCGACGCCATCCGGCAGGGTTACCGAGCCCGTAACGTCCGTGGTGCGGAAGTAGAACTGCGGTCGATAGCCTTCGAAGAACGGCGTGTGGCGCCCACCCTCGTCCTTGGACAGAACATAAACCTCCGCCTCAAATCGGGTATGCGGCGTAATGCTTCCCGGTACCGCCAACACCTGGCCGCGTTCGACATCCTCGCGTTTGGTTCCCCGAAGCAGGACGCCGATGTTCTCGCCAGCGCGACCTTCATCGAGCAGCTTGCGGAACATCTCGACCCCCGTGCAGGTCGTACGCTGCGCCTCGCGAATACCGATGATCTCGATCTCATCGCCGACCTTGACGATTCCCCGGTCAACCCGACCGGTAACCACCGTGCCGCGCCCCTGGATCGTGAAGACATCCTCGATGGGCATCAGGAACGGCTGGTCGACGGGTCGTTCCGGCTCCGGCACGTAGTCGTCGAGGGTCTGGATTAGCTCCAACACGCTGCCCTCGCCGACATCGGAGGTATCGCCCTCGAGGGCCTGCAACGCGCTTCCGACAACGATGGGCGTGTCGTCGGGGAACTCGTTCTGCTCGAGGATTTCCTGGATGTCGAGCGTCACCAGTTCGACGAACTCCTCGCGCTCGTCCTCCTCGAGCTGGTCCACCTTGTTCATGTAGACCACGATGCGCGGCACGCCGACCTGGCGTGCGAGCAGGATGTGCTCGCGGGTTTGCGGCATCGGCCCGTCGACGGCGGAAACGACCAGGATGGCGCCGTCCATCTGCGCGGCACCGGTGATCATGTTCTTGACGTAGTCGGCATGGCCCGGGCAGTCGACGTGGGCGTAGTGCCGGTTCGGGCTCTCGTACTCCACGTGGGTGGTTGCGATGGTGATGCCGCGTTCGCGTTCCTCGGGTGCGTTGTCGATCTCGTCGAACTCCTTGATCTCGCCACCCTGGCGCGCCGCACAGATCTTGGTCATCGCCGCGGTAAGCGTGGTCTTGCCGTGGTCCACGTGCCCGATCGTGCCGACATTGATGTGCGGCTTGGTTCGTTCGAATCTCTCTTTGGCCATGTCGAGGCGGTCTCCTTAATGCTCCTCTCATCGCGTGTCTTGCGCGATTAAGCTGCTGCCGGCGCCCATCCCGATGGCGAACGGCGCCGCAAAGGCAAATGTCAACTGGTGCTCACAATCGGATTCGAACCGATGACCTCGTCCTTACCAAGGACGTGCTCTACCAACTGAGCTATGTGAGCGATCAACGGGGTCCCTTATCGTCAGGCCGGTCAAATCAGTTCGACGCGTGACCAGACTCCTTGGAGCGGGTAGCGGGAATCGAACCCGCGCCATCAGCTTGGAAGGCTGAGGTTCTACCACTGAACCATACCCGCCGCTAGCCAAGCGCACCGCTGCGCCTGAAGCTCGCAAACCCTGCCGACTTCGCCACCGCGCCACTGGTGGAGGGGGTAGGATTCGAACCTACGAAGGCTAAGCCGTCAGATTTACAGTCTGATCCCTTTGGCCGCTCGGGAACCCCTCCGGGACTCGCAAGTAAAAAAGACGCGGAAGTGTGCCTATGGCAGCGGTTGGTGTCAACGCCGATTTGCAGCCTGTCGGCCAATTCGGACGGCCTCCCAACCGGCATCGGCGTATCCGACATCGGTGTGGTTGTGCGATGTCGCCAAGCGCTGTAAGAAGACCGTGTCAAGCCAACGGTCCCGATACATGGTTCTGGCCATCGACGAGCGATTGCGGCAGGTGTTCGGCGCACAGGTACGCTGCGATGGTCCACTGGCGGCCAGCGGCGCCGGGTTGCGCGTTAGCGGGATCGACCTCGGCACACCGTTGCGACCCGATGAGGTAGGCGCGCTGCTCGATGCGCTTGCCCAGTACCGCATCGTGACCCTCACCGGGCAGCAACTGGATTCGTTCTCGGTCGCGCATTTCGAGCGATTCGCCAATCACTGGGGCGCGCCGCTGCCGCATCCGAGCAACTTCAAGCGTGGTTCCCTCGAGCGCTTCATGGACAACCCCGAACTCCTGCTGCCCGAAGAGCGACCTTCCGCCCAGGTGAACGCCGCCTTTCCCGGCGAACTGCACTGCCTGCCTGGCGCCGATTCGCCCGCCGTGCTCGTCGTTGCCAATATGCACAAGCTCAGCGACGAGGAACGCGAAACGGGACCGACGCTGACCCGGGGCACGACGTGGCACACCGACATCGAACATCACCCGATCCCTCTCCACGTGTCCATGTTCCTCGTCCACAAGGTGCCGGTGACCCGCGATGCACCCGGGAACACCTGGGTCCGCGACCCCGAATCGGACAACGCGTCGAACGCCCCCTACTTCGAAAACGCAGACCCCGATTTGATGCGTCTACGTAGGGCGCTGCCAAGGAACGGCGAAACGTCGTTCGCCGATACCGCAGCCGCCTACGCCGCGCTACCACAAGCCGAGCGCGCGCGCCTCTCCCGCATCCAGGTGCGCAGGCATTCCTATGCCAGAAAACAAACTGTCCCCGTGCCCTTGGTCCGAGCCAATCCGCGCTCGGGCATCAAGTCGCTGCATAGCCCGCTCTGGTGCCCGCGGCCGCCACGTCAAGTCCCCGTCGAGGTCGTTGGCATGTCCGGGGCGGCATCGCGGGCTTTCCTCGACGACATCGAAGCCCATGTACTGCAGCCCGAGTTCCGCTACGACCATGCCCATGCCCCCGGCGACGTGACGATCTGGGACCTGTTCATGACCATCCACGTCGCGCCGCCGATCAAGGAGAACATCCAGTCGATCGACGACGCCCGCCTGTTGTACCGCATCAGCTGCAAGGGTGAACCGGCGTTGAAGCTGCCGAGGTGCGACTCCCCCGCGTGGATCGAGAAACACATCTTCATGGGCTACACGACGCCTCGGGAGGCCATCGAGGCGTGCTGAGGGGCCATTGCCCGAGATTTCGAACGCTGTTGGTGCTGTTGGAACCCTACAAGGCGGCTTGCCTGGAAGAAGCGACCACGAAGACGGGCCACTACCGCGGGGGCCGATGGTGCAGAGGCAAACGGCTAGCTCCCACCCGGTCCCGCGGCGAGTTGTTCGAAGAACTCAACCTTGTGGCCGACCGGATCGAACAGGATGGCATTGCGGTGACCATAGGCCTCATCGGTGGGGCCTCGCCAGAACGTGACGCCTTGACGAACAAGGCGGCTATGGGTCTCGTCGACACTCGCCACCTCGAATAGGAGATCAACACGGCCGGGTTCCGCCACCGGGGATCCGCTCTCCAGGCAAAGCCGGCAGTCGCCTGCACCACGAAGAACCGCAATCTGTCCTGCCGTCTCTTGCTCGACCGTCAAACCGACGGTGTTCACGTACCAATCGCGGACGCGAGCGATGTCCCCCACCTGCAAGGTCACGTACGCCAAGATGGCCATGCGCTCCGTTCCCGTGTTCCCTCGACACGGACGATATTCGTCCACGTCCGGTAAGCCCCGTTGCTGGTGCCGCCACGAGGAATCGAACCCCGGACCTTCTCATTACAAGTGAGCTGCTCTGCCGGCTGAGCTATGGCGGCTGATCGTTTGGGTCGGTGAGGTTCACGACCGTTCCAACCGGCGCGATGGTAGGGAAAGGGCACCTTGGCGGCAACCGATCCGTCACCCCGCGTCATCGCTCGGACAGGGCTCGTGGTCGAGGCCGTCGAGGGCGTCGGAAGGCACCTGTCGAGCGCGCAGGTAGTGACGTTCGCGCACCAAGACGTCGTAGCCTAGTGCGGCGATCCGGTCGCGACGCGCATCGGCGCGGTTGCGGCTGACGTAGACACCGACGGACACGGCATTCTCGTACGGGCCGCTCCAAATGATGGCCGCATCGATCGCTTGCCCGTGCAGTTCCTCCAAAACCAACCGCGCACCGGCCCGTGATGCGGCCGGTGTTATGTAGACGGGATAGTCGACCTTGGCTTCTTGCAGCGAATCGACATCCGCGCCCGTCGAACCCAGTCGCGTCGCCGCCGCGGCAAGCGTTTGTTGGCTGCCGAGGGGGCCGAATACGACGCAATCGAGCAAGGTTGTCGGCGTTGGCGGCCCGTTCGCGGACGGTTCAACCGCGATTTCGGGCGCTGTGGGCGACGGTGGTTGGATCTGCTCGTCTGCAGAAGCGGTCAGTTCAGCGCCTTCGCTCTGCTCGCCCTCGGGCAGGCCATCGGTCGGCGTCTCGAAGGCCCGCTCGTCGGCCGCGGTGTCCACCCGTTCGACGATGGGCGGCAACGTCTGGGGCTCGAAGTCCACCCGTTCGGCCGGCGACGGCGCCAGGATTCCGCGCGCGACGAGCTTGTCTCGCAACGGCCACGCGGTCCACACGGCGATGTTGGCAACGACGAGAATGACCAGGACCCACGCCAATAGCGAGCGGATCGCCGCGCCGGTGTTCGCTGCGGCAGCGGATTTCACGGCAATGCGATCTCCAAGCCGTCGAGCACCAGGTGCGGTTCGCATCGGACGGGCACCGACAGGCGCTCCGCGAGCAAATCCGCGTCACCGCCGGTGAGGAACACCTCGGCACCGTAGCCGTGCCGAGCCGCAAAGCCCTTGACCGCGGCTTCGGCGAACGCCAGCAGCATCAGGAACGTCCCCGATGCCACGGCCGCCTCCGTGTCCGTGCCTGGCAAGGTGCACGGTCTGATCCACCCCTTGGCGCGAACGTCCGCGGTCTCGCGGTCGAGGGCAACCCGCAACAACCGCAACCCCGGTGCGATATGGCCGCCCTCGTGGCGTCCGTTGGCATCGACGAAATCCGCCGTCGCCGCCGTGCCCACGCTGATGACGATGGCCGGACCGGCGCAACAACGCCACGCCGCAACCACGGCCAGCCATCGATCCACGCCGAGCCGGTCCGGGTTCGCGTAGCCGCATTGCACCCCGGCAAGCTCGTGCGCCGTCGTCGCGAACTCCGGCCGGACGCCGTAGCGGTCCGCAATCGTGCGCGCCAGCACGTCTCGGTTGCGGAGAACCGTGGCTACGCGAACGCGGCTCGGTGCGACGTTCAGGTCCGGCAACTGCGGGGATGGCAAGGCACCCACCGACCGGTCCAGACGCCACTTGGTGCGCGTATTGCCCATGTCGATGTCGAGCGACGTCATGTTCCGGCGTTTCCCATCCGTACGCATCGTCGCCACCAGGCGAGTCTGCCGCCGTCCGCGGGTCTCATGTTGCGGCCGCATCCCGCATTGTGACTTCGCCACCGGTGAACGAGCGGACCCCGTATGCAGTCTCGATCCGCAGTGCGCCGTCGGGGCCGACATCGAGGACCTTTCCCGTGAAGGATGCCGCTGGCTTCTTGCCGGTATCGGGACCGCCTCCATCGGTCGGTGTCACCACGACCCGGGCGCCCCGGTAGTAGTGGACCGCGTTCCATTCGTCGCGGAACGGATCAAAGCCCGCGTCGTCGAATTCCCGGCACGCGGCGACGACGTGGTCGAGGATCCGCGTCAGCAGCGCGTTGCGGGTCGGGCCGTCGATCTGTTCCGCGACATCGGCGATCGACTGATCGATGCGCTCGGCCACCCGCGCCGCGCAGCCCACGTTGACCCCGATGCCGATGACGACTTCGACCGGCGCCACGGACCGTACCAATTCGATCAGGATTCCGGCCAGCTTGCGCCCGTCGAGCAGGATGTCGTTCGGCCATTTGAGCGCCACACCCGCCACACCGTGTTGCACCAAGGCACGGCGCACCGCGATCCCGACCACAAGACTTAGTGCGCCGATCTCCGGCACCGGTCGTTCGACGGCAACGCCGATGGAGACGGCCAGGTTGCGTGCAAACGGGCTCAACCAGTTTCGCCCTCGGCGCCCGCGCCCGGCGGTCTGAACCTCCGCGGCGAGAACCCGTCCGTTGATGCGGCGCCCGGTCGCCTCGGTCAGAAGCGACGTGTTCGTGCTACCGATATAGGCACGCACGTCGAGGTCGCGTAGCCAGGACGCGGTTGCCGGGGCAAGTCCGTCACGGATCGCCCGCACCGACAGCAATTCGATGTCTGGCTCGAGCAAGGCGCGATTGTCTTTGACTTGCACACCCAGCGCCGCCAGGGCCGCCATGCCGGGGACGGGAACGCCGGTTAGGTCGGACGAACGCCGCAAAACCAGGTCGTCGAACACGCGGTCGAGCCCGCCGTCGCCACTTGTCCCCGTCGGCAACTCGCTACGGCACACGTCCAGGGAGTCGCCTGCCCGATCCACTCGGTTTCTATCGTCGTTGGGGCGCAAAGTTCGTTGACGTGCCGAAGGCTGACCGCTAGTGTCAGTATCACACACGCCAAGCCCCCACAACCGTGGCACACGCCCCACAGCAGACAGAACTGAAGCGTGCCGGACTAAAGGTCACGATGCCGCGCCTGAAGGTTCTCGAGGTGCTCGAACGCGCCGAGCCGCACCACCTGTCGGCGGAAGACGTCTACAAGCAGCTTCTGCGGGTCGACGAATCGATCAGCATCACGACGATCTACCGCGTGCTCACCCAGTTCGAGCAGTCGGGCATCGTCGAGCGGCACAACTTCGATGACGGGCATGCCGTCTACGAGTTGGCGAGCGAAACGCACCACGACCACATGGTGGACGTGGACTCGGGTTCCGTGACCGAGTTCGTCAACGAACGCATAGAGGACCTGCAACACGAAATCGCCGCCGAACACGGCTACGAGCTAGTTCACCACGAAATGGTGCTGTACGTCCGCAAGCTCAAGAACTAACACGAGCACGGACGCTAGCGCGCCAAGTACCCGCGATCCCGACTCCGACGGGCGAGGCATGCCGTAGGGGACGGGCCTGTCCCGTCCCGTTCCACCTTTTGCTGCGACGGCGCGTCTTAGTGGTGCGGTAGTGTCGCCCCTACGCCCTTTGCCCAACCATGCTCAACCGTAGAGTCGGGAACCACTCAAGGAAGCTTGACCGTCATCAGCCCATCTGCGACTGCACGTAGTTCTGTAGCCCGGTCTTGTCGATCAGTTCGAGCTGAGTCTCCAGCCAGTCCACGTGCTCCTCTTCGGAGGTCAGGATGTCTTCGAACAACTCACGGCTGACGTAGTCGGCCACGGACTCGGCGTAGGCGACGCACTCCCGCAACAGCGGCATGGCGTCGTTCTCCAACTTGAGATCGCAGCGCAGCATATCGGGGATGTCTTCGCCGATCATCAACTTGCCGAGGTCCTGCAGATTGGGCAGGCCGTCCAGGAACAGGATGCGCTCGATCAGCGCATCGGCGTGCTTCATCTCGTCGAGGGACTCGTTGTGCTCGTGTTCGCCGAGTTCCTTTAGGCCCCAGTCCTTGAACATCCGCGAGTGCAGGAAGTACTGGTTGATCGCTGTGAGTTCGTTCTTGAGCACGCGGTTCAGGTATTCGATGATTTTCGGGTCTTGCGGCTTCATGGCGTTCTCGCTGGTCCGTCCATGCCCGTGATTGTCCATGCTTCGAACCGCGAACGCAATGTAACTTACTGATATTACGAGTGAAAATCATTATCATCACGCTTCGCGGACGCAGAATTCTCACGCTACGGAAACCGGCGTGAGGGATGCCTTGTGGCGTCTCTTCTGGGCGGGAAGAAAGCTGCGTCTGACTTCAGTGCGGGCGGCCGCGCGTCGCTTCGCGACGCGTTGGGGCCGCTTTAGCGTTAGTCGGCTTCCACCAGCGACTGGTAGCGGCGCATGTGCCGAAGGTAGCTGAGTTCGTCGCCCCTGACCTCGAAAATGCGCGCCAGGTTGTAGTGCGCGTCCGGGATCGATGCCGCTTGCTGATAGTAGCCCACGGCCGTATCAAGTTCGTCGAGTTCGTCGAAGACCGTACCGAGGTTGTAGAGCGCCAGCTGGTGCTCCGGAACACCGTCCAGCGCGAGCCGGTAGTGCCGCTTGGCATGCTTGAGGTCGCCCCGGACCTGGTACAGGCGTCCGAGGTTGACATGCGCGTCGGCATTGGCGGGGTTTAGGTTAATCGCGCGGGTATATGCCTCCGGAGCCTTCTCGGGCGCCACCTCTTCCAGGTCGAGGCCGAAGTTGTACCAGTCGTCGCTATCGAGGTCGTCGCTCTCGCGTGCGATGGCGAGATTGCGCGTGGCGATCTTGCGTACATCGCCGGCCAGATGCTCAACCTCGAAGGCGAAGTGGCCCTGTCCGGTTTCCACGTCCCAGAGCGCGTCCTGCTCGCGGACCACGACGGTGTTGCCGTCCGCGAAGATGCGCATCGCGGACAGCGGGCGGTGGGTGCCCTCTTCCCGTAGCCGGTCGCGGAGTTTGAGCAGCGCGGCCAACGTCCGGCGCGACGACACGTCCGCATCGAGCAATCCCTTCGCGGTTCGCAGGAGAACCATGTCCTCGAAGGAGAAGTGGAATTCGCCCGCCTTGCCCCGGCTCGGTTCGATCAGGCCGTGCTGAACGAAACGACGGATCAGCGTCGGTTTGAGTCCGGTCAGTTCGGAGACTTCGCGCGTTCGATATCCGCCCGCATCCGTGCCGTCGCGGGACCTCGATTGAATCGGCCGCATGGGCGTGGTTCCAACTCGATCGTCAGCCCTCGCCGCCCGACGCCGCGGTCTTGTCGTCGCCTGCCGCAGGTGCACCGCCGCTTGGCTGCTTCTCGGAGGCGCGTTTGCCCGAGGCCCGTTTCGCCGGGCGCCCGCGTTTGGCTTCCTTGTCGGCACCGCCGCGATCCGCAACGGATTGGCGAAGCGCTTCCATGAGGTCGATGATCTTGGCTTCCGCCTTCTCCTCGGGCGCCACGGCAATGTCCTGGCCATCGATCTTCTGCTGGATCAATTCAAGGACCCGGTTTTTGACCTCGTCCTGGTAGTTCTCGGGTTCGAACTTGTCGTTGGTGCGCTGGGCGATGATCTGAACGGCGAGGTCGAGTTCCCCATCGTTGACGTCGCAGACATCAAGGGGCACCTCGTCAACCTTGCGCAGCTCGTCGGCGTGCTTGAGCTGTTCCATGACCAGGGCTTCGCCCATGGGTCGGATGAGGACGAGATAGCTTTTGCCCCGGGCCGCGTAGCGCGCCAGCGCCGCGCGGCCGGTCTTGCCCAAGGCAGCGCGCAACAGATGGTAGGAGCGGGCGGCGCCCTTGTCCGGGCCGAGGTAGTACACCCGTTCGATGAAGACCCGTTCGACATCCGCCAACGGAATGAACTCGTCGATGTCGATGGCGTTGGTGGCCACCACGTTGAGGGCTTTCAACTCGTCGGCGGTGAACGTGACGTACTGGCCCTTGGCGAATTCGTACCCCTGGACGCGGTCCTCGCGTTCAACTATCTCCCCATCGGAGGCGCGGATATACTGCTGGCGCAACCGCGAGCCGTCCTTGCTCAGGTAGTTGAAGCGAACGGCGCTGGTATTGTCGACCGTGGGGAACAGCTTGCAGGGAATCGACACCAAGCCAAACGAGATTGTGGCGGAAGCCATGGGACGGGCGGCCATGCGACACCTCCCTTGTATTCGAGGCCGGACGGGAATATAGCCCGTATCGGTTATGCCCTCAAGAAGCGGCGATAGCCTCGGTACGTACCGATCCAAGCGACGCGCCTCGGTCACTCCGGAGCCTTTCGCGGCCGTGGAGCGGCAAGGCACACCCGGGTCTCGACGACTGTTCGTCGTCCAGCAACACGCGGCGACGAGACTGCATTGGGACTTCCGGCTGGAGGTCGACAACGTACTCCGGTCCTGGGCCGTACCCAAAGGTCCATCGATGGACCCGGAGGACAAGCGCTTCGCGGCGTTGGTCGAGGATCACCCCTTGGACTACGCCGACTTCGAGGGCAGCATCCCGGAAGGCAACTACGGTGCCGGCAACGTCATCGTCTGGGATCAGGGCACCTACGTCGAACTGGAGGACTTCGCGACTGGATTCTCCGACGGAAAGCTCTTGTTCGACTTGAACGGCCACAAACTGCGCGGACGGTTCACGCTCATCAAGCTCAAAGGCAGGGAAAACACCGGCAAGGAGTGGCTGCTCATCAAGGAACGCGACCAATGGGCGCGGGCCGGTACCCTCTCCGACGATTCCGTGCTGTCGGGGCTCACCGTGGACGGCCTTGACCGCGCCGACGAGATGGACGCTGTACTCGCCGCCGACATCCAGTCGCTCGACCCTCCTCCGCCGCCCACGCGGACCGTGACGGTGGCGCCCATGCTGGCTACTGCGTCGGAACCGTTCCATCGCGACGGCTGGGTGTTCGAGATCAAGTACGATGGCTATCGCCTGATGATCGAACGGCGCGGCGAGGACGTGACGTTGCGCTCGCGCCGGGGTCTCGATCTGACCGCGCTGTTTCCCGAAATCGCGAAGTGCGCGCGCCGGCTGCCGTATCGCGAATACACCATTGACAGCGAAGTCGTGGTACTCGACGGCCGCGGCGTACCGAGCTTCGCCCGACTGCAGCAACGCGCCGCCCTGCGCGGCGGGCCGTCGGTGGCAAGGGCTTCGATGCACGATCCGGTCATCTGTTTCGCGTTCGATCTGGTGCGCGCCTGCGGACACGACTTGAGGGATCAGCCGCTCGTCGTACGCAAGGGCCTGCTCGAACGCATGCTCCCCGCCGCCGGGCCGATCCGCTACTCGGCGCACGTGGAGGGCAATGGCATCGAGACCTTCGAGGCCATGACCAGGCTCGGTCTCGAAGGCGTGGTCGGCAAGCGGGCCGATTCGGCCTACCGTAGCGGCCGCAGCGACGCTTGGCGAAAGGTCCGCGCGAAGCGTTCGGCGGACTTCGTCGTCGCGGGCTGGACCCCGGTCAAGTCGAACTCGCAGGACATTGGTGCCCTCGTGCTTGCCGAGTATCGCGGTGAGGAACTCGTCTATTGCGGTCGCGTCGGCTCCGGTTTGGGGGAGGCGAACCGTCGGGAGGCGAAGTCGCGGCTTGCGCAGCTCGACGCCGGCGAGGCGCTGTCGGCGGACGCCACGCACCGTTGGGTCAAGCCGATGTTGGTGTGCGAAGTGGAGTTCCGCGAATATTCCGCGGACGGCAACCTCCGCCATCCGGTGTTCCTTCGGTTCCGCGACGACAAGACCCCCGGGGAGTGTCTGAGCGCGTACGACGAACCCGTCGACTTCGACTTCGACCCGGAACCCGTGCGCGAGGTGACCGTCACCAATGTCGAGAAGATCTTCTACCCCGAGCGGGAACTCACCAAGGGGGATCTGATCGACTACTACGAAAGCGTCTCACCCTGGATGCTGCCCTACCTCGCCGACCGCCCGCTGGTGCTTACCCGGTTCCCGGACGGCATCCACGGCAAGTCGTTCTACCAGCGCGACGCGCCCGCCTTCGTCCCCGATTGGCTCACCCGCAAGACCCTTTGGAGCGAGAGTGCGGAGCGAGAGGTCAACTACTTCGTCGTGCAGAACGTCGAGTCGCTCAAATACCTGGCGAACATGGGTGCGATTCCCATCCACGCCTGGCACAGCCGCATCACCGACCTCGAACACCCGGACTGGTGCGTCCTGGACCTCGACCCCAAGGATGCGCCGTTCGCGCACGTGGTGGCCATCGCCAAGGCGATCGAGGAACTGCTCGGCGAAGTCGACCTGCCTGGCTTCTTGAAAACCAGCGGCGCGAGCGGCCTCCACATCCTCTTGCCGCTGGCCCGTCAACTCACCCACGGCCAAGCCCGAACCCTTGGCGAACTGCTGGCCCGGGTCATCGTCATGCGGCGCGGCGACATCGCCACGATTACGCGCGTCGTGCGCCACCGCGAGAGCAAGGTCTATGTCGACTTCATGCAGAACGGCCACGGCCAGTTGCTGGTGGCGCCGTTCTCGGCCCGCGCCGAGGTGGGGGCCTCCGTATCCATGCCGATCGAGTGGTCCGAACTCGATGACCGGCTGCACAACTCGAACCATCACCTGAAGAACGCCATCGGGCGCCTCGAACGCGTCGGCGACCCGATGGCGCCCGTGCTGGCGACGACGCCGGACCTCAACCGTGCCCTGGGTTTGCTTGGCGAACGCGTGGCGGACTCGTAGGAGTGCGCGCGGGCGCAACACAAGGGTCGCCTCTACGAGTCCGACCCGGGCTTGTCACCCCCCTTGTCGCGCCCCGCCGAGCGAACCGTCCTGTCGACCGTGGTGGTCTTGTGTCCTGCCTCGAGGGCATCGCGTATGGCGGTGACGTTCTCCGGACGCGTCGGGTGAAATTCGCCCAACGTGCAGGGCATCGAGGATCCATCGGGACGAAACCGCGGCAAGCCCCTGAACTGATCCCGGGCGCATAGCCGCATGCCGCGCTTCTCGATCTCCAGGATCATGTCGGGCTGAAGACCCATGCAACGGCTGGGGAGAATGTTGAGCCACATGTTGTCGCCCCTGCCATGGAACACCAGGATCTGGTTGTTCATCACCTCGACCCGCCGGTACTTCCCGGTGGAAAGGCAACGAAGCGACTGCTCGTAGGCTTCCTCGCCCAGAGGGTTGGCCAAGATCTCTGCCGCCGTAATCCGTGGTTCGGCGTCCTGGGCCTCGTCCTCCTGCTCGGGCGATGCCGCAGCGGTGCAGGCCACGGCCAGCAGCCCTATCAGTGTGCCCCGTGTCGCCATGCCAGTAATCTCGGACGACATTCGTCTCGTAGTCTACGCCGAAGTCTGATGTGATGTTGGGGCGGCATAGGCAGGTTGCAGACCACGCGAGGTCGGCGCAACCTGGCGCTAACCCAAGCCGTAACGGGTCCGCAAGTGATCTAGAAACGCGCTTGTCCCGAGCCGGCAACCGGTCACGTCGGCGACCAATTCGAGGCTCGGCTTGATGCTGCCTCGACGATGCACATGCTCGCGCAGCCAGTCGAACAGCATCGCGAACCGTCCTTCGCGGACCACATCGTCGAGGTCGGAGATTCCATCCCGCGCCGCGCGGAAGATCTGTGCTGCCATAAGGGCGCCCAGCGTGTAGCTCGGGAAGTAACCAATCAACCCGGCGAACCAGTGCACGTCCTGCATGCAGCCATCCGCGAAGTTCCCTGCCGTGGATAGCCCGAGCGATGTCGTCATGCCCTCGTTCCACGCGTCTGGAATCTCGGCGACTGACAAGCTCCCGTCCAACAGCGCGGTCTCCAATCGGTAGCGGAGAATGACGTGCAGCGGATAGGTGAGTTCGTCGGCATCGACCCGGATGAAACCACGTTCGACCTTGGCGGCGAGCTTCACAAGGTTGGCAGGCTGCCACTCGGTCGCGTCGGTCTCGGCGCCGAGCAACGTGCGCTGGATGATCGGTGCCGCGAACTCGATGAACGGGGCGCCCCGGCAGACCTGCATTTCCATGAGCAGGGACTGGCTCTCGTGCAGCGCCATGCCACCGGCATGGCCCACCGGCTGGCCGCGCCAGTCTGTTGGCAGGCCTTGCTCGTACATCGCGTGCCCGGTCTCGTGAAGCACCGCGAACATCGACTCGAGGAAGTCGTGCTCGTTGTAGCGCGTGGTGATGCGCGTATCGTCCGGGTCGCCCCCGCAGAACGGATGGTGGCTCACGTCGAGCCGTCCACGCCCGAAGTCAAACCCCACCTCGGCCATAAGAGCCCGGCCAAGGGCTTCCTGGCGTTCGATGGAGAACGGTCCCCGCGGCAAAGCAGCCACCGGCTGGCGAGCGATCGCATCTTCCACCATGTCGGGGAGCACGGCACCTAGCTCGTCGAACACCGGATCGATGGACGCGCGGGTCAGACCGGGCTCGTAGTTGTCGAGCAGCGCATCGTAGGGCTCGCATTCGAGCGTGGCTGCCAGCGCCTGCGCTTTCTCGCGGGTGAGGTCCACGACGGTGTTCAGACCATCCACTACCGCGGTCCAGTCGTTCTCGCCCCGCGCACCGCGCCATGTCTGCTCGCAGGAGGATGTGGCGAGCGACAACGCTCTGACCAGATCCGCGGGCACGGCGCGCGAGGTCACCCAGTCGTGGCGGATCTTCTCCACGTTGACGGCTTGCCAGGGGTCGAGTTCCTCCGCCGCCGCGGCATCAACGAGCTCACCGGTCTCCGGCGCCGCGGTGAGTTCGTGGACCATTCCAGTGAGTGTGGCCAACGCTTCGCCGCGCACGCTGCCGCTGCCCGCCGGCATCATCACCGCCTCGTCCCAGGACAACATGGCCAAGGCGTGGTTGAGATCGCCGATTCGTCTGAACCGTTCATGCAAGGCGTCGTAGCCCATTGCTTGTCTCCGAAAAATCCTGCGCGGCAGTCTGTGTGACTCGTCGCGCCCAAGGCAAGTTCAACCGACCCGAGACACAGTTTCCATCGTATAGTTAAACGGCCACGGAATGAGGAGGGGGCATGAGCGTCGCACAAGGTCTGAAGTACATCGGCACACGGCCGGTTCGCCCAGATGGTTTGGAGAAGGTCACGGGGCGCGCCAATTTCGGTGCCGACCATGCCATGCCGGGAATGCTGCACGGCAAGGTGGTGCGAAGTCCCCACGCGCACGCTCGCATCCGCTCCATCGACACGTCCGCCGCCGAAGCCATGCCCGGTGTGTTGGCTGTCATCACCGCCGCCGACTTTCCAGACCGGACCCACTTCAGCTTCGGCCGCAAGGGGTTCAACAACAACCTGATCGCCGGCGACAAAGTGCTCTATCACGGCCATGCCGTCGCCGCCGTCGCCGCAACCTCTGTTCAAGCGGCGGACGCGGCGGCAGAAGCCGTTGACGTGGACTACGAGGTTCTCGAAGCCGTCACCGACGCGCTCCAGGCACTCGAACCCGATGCGCCCATCCTGCACGACGATCTCCGCACCCAAGGGTTGGCGGAACCGTCTACAGAACCCACCAACCTCGTCAAGAAGCAGGTCATCTCCAAGGGCGACGTGGAGGCGGCCTTCGCCAACGCCGACGAGATCGTCGAGCGGACGTTCGTGACACCCATGGTCCACCAGGGCTACATCGAGCCCCATGCCTGCGTCGGTAGCTTCAACGAGGACGGCCAGGCCACCGTCTGGTGCAGTACGCAGGGTCATTTCGGCGTCCGCAGCATGACCGCAATGGCGTTGGGCATGGACGAGGGCGACATCCGGGTCATCGCCAGCGAAATCGGCGGCGGATTCGGCGGCAAGACCACGATCTACCTGGAGCCGTTAGCGGTGAAGCTCTCGGAGAACAGCGGCAGGCCCGTGAAGATGGTCATGACCCGGGAGGACGTGTTCCGCGCCACCGGGCCGGCATCCGGCACCGTCAACACCATCAAGATCGGCTGCAAGCGCGACGGCACCATCGTCGGCATGTACGCCAAGCTCATCTACGAAGCGGGCGCCTTCCCGGGCAGTCCGCTTGGTGCCGGCGCCATGTGCATCTTCGCCCCGTACGATGTCGAGGACGTATTGATCGAGGGCTTCGAGGTGGTGGTCAACCGACCCCGCGTCGCCGCCTACCGGGCGCCCGGTGCTCCCCAGTCGATGTTCGCGGGCGAGTCCGTGATCGACGAGCTTGCCGAGATCATCGGCATGGATCCCATCGATTTCCGGCTGAAGAACGCCGCGAGCGAGGGCACCCACGCGGCCTACGGCCCCACCTTCGGCCCGGTGGGCCTAAGGGAGTGCCTCGAAGCCGCGAAGGCCCATCCGAACTACGCGAAACCGCTCGGCGAGGACGAGGGGCGCGGCGTGGCGGCGGGCTTCTGGTTCAACGGCGGCAACCAGTCCAGCGCCGAGGTTCACATCACCGACAGCGGCATGGTCAAGATCGTCGAGGGCAGCCCGGACATCGGCGGCAGCCGGGCGTCCATGGCCCTGATGGCGGCCGAGACCCTGGGCGTACCCTACGAACGCATGCGCATTCGCGTCGCCGACACCGACTCGACCGGCTATTGCGCGACGACCGGCGGCAGCCGCACCACCTTCGCAACCGGGCTCGCGGTGATCCGCGCCTGCGAAGACGTGATTCGCCAACTCAGATCCCGGGCGGCGGCGACCTGGGGCATCGAGCCCGACCAGGTGGAATGGTCCGACGGCGAGGCGCGACCGGTGGCTGGCGTCAACGTCGAAGCGGAGCCCCTGTCCCTGACCGACCTGGCGAGAACCGCAGCTCGAACCGGCGGTCCCATTTCCGGACGGGCGTCGCTGACCGCCCAGGGTCCGGGACCGGCTTTCTCCGTCAACATGGCGGATGTCCATGTCGACCGCGAGACGGGTCGCGCAACGGTGACCAGCTTCACGGCCATCCAGGATGCCGGCACCGCGATCCATCCCGACTACGTCGAGGGGCAGATGCAGGGCGGTGCCGCCCAGGGCATCGGCTGGGCGTTGAACGAGGAGTACATCTACGACGACAACGGCGTGCTGGACAATCCGGGTTTTCTGGACTATCGGGTGCCCGTCGCGTCTGACCTCCCCATGATCGACACCGAGATCGTCGAGGTGCCGAATCCGAACCACCCGTACGGCGTTCGGGGCTGCGGCGAAACACCCATCGTCGCGCCCTTGGCCGCGGTCGGCAATGCCGTCAGCCACGCGGTCGGGGTACGCATGACCGAACTGCCCCTGTCGCCGCCGAAGGTGCTGGAGGCGATCACCAACGGGTCCTGACCCGCTTATTGGCGGTGGCGCGTGCGGTCCTTCCGGTGTAGCTGCGGCAACCGCGTCTACTTCGAGAACGACCGCTGCCTCGCGTGCGGGCGGGAATTGGTGTTCGACCCCGCGACCATGGCGTTGCGGGTCGTCGAGGCATCGGATGAACGCTGTGCCCACCATGCCTATCCCGGCACCTGCAACTGGCTCGCCGCCCCCGACCGGGACGGTTTCTGTATCGCCTGCGCCCTGAACGAAGTCATCCCCGACCTCTCCGAGCCGCGCCGCGTACGTCTCTACCATGAGGTGGAGAAGGCCAAACGACGGCTCCTGTTCACGCTGATGAGCCTGGGACTGCCGGTGGAAGGCCGCGCCGAGCGGATGGACGGCCTGGCTTTTCGCATTCTGGCTGATGCGCGACTGGACGAGGCCCACCCGACCCTCGACGTCCACGAAGAAGTCACCACCGGACATGTGCAGGGCGAGATCACCATCAACCTGCTCGAGGCGGACCCGGTTCTTCGCGAGGAGATGCGTGTCGCGATGGACGAGTCCTACCGAACCCTACTCGGTCACTTCCGGCACGAGTCCGGGCACTACTACTGGCAGCGACTGGTCGCCCACGGCGACGCGCTGGTCGGATTCCGCGACCGGTTCGGCGACGAACGCCGGCACTACCAGGACAGCCTGGATGCGTACTACCGAGACGGACCGCCGCCGGGCTGGCACGACGAATACGTGGTCGCCTACGCTTCGAGCCACCCGCTGGAGGACTTCGCGGAGTGCTGGGGGCACTATCTGCACATGGTCGACACCCTGCAGACCGCGGCCGACGACGGACTCGCCATCGGCGGCGTTGCATTGGCCGATCCGACCGGCGCGGAGCTACCGTTCGACGAGATCGTCGACCAATGGCGTGCCCTGGCAACGGCCATGAACGACCTGAACCGCAGCATGGGCCTTGACGATGCCTACCCGTTCTCGTTGACCGAAACGGTATTGGGAAAACTGCGATTCGTGTACGAACTCATTTCGGCTTCGACATGACCATCGACTGGCGTGCTTACCAATCGGCGGGCTTGTACGACGAGCTGGTGCTGCCGAGCGGGCGCGCACGCGCCGGAGCCGGCGAGCTTGTCCAGGCGCTCGCCAAGCTTTCCGACGAGGAACTCCAGGAGCGCAAGACCGCAGCGGATCTCGCCATCCGGTCCATGGGCATCACCTTCTCGGTCTACCACGAAGGCACGAACATCGACCGCGAGTGGCCGTTCGACATCGTTCCCCGCCTGATTCTCAAACGCGAGTGGGACGAGATCGCCCGCGGGCTCAAGCAACGCGTGCGGGCGTTGAACGCCTTCATCGACGATGTCTACCACCACCGCCGTTCGCTGCGCGACGGCGTGGTGCCTGAGGACTACGTCATGAAATCCCGGGAGTACCGGTCCCGCTGCGCCGGCATCGACCCGCCCCACGGCGTCTGGTCCAATGTCTGCGGTTCCGACCTGGTACGCGACGCGGACGGTTCGCTCTATGTGCTGGAGGACAACCTCCGAGTGCCGAGCGGGGTGTCCTACATGCTGGAGAACCGGGCGGTGATGAAGCGGATCTTCCCCGAACTCTTCGAGCACTACGCCATTCATCCCGTCGACGACTACCCGTCGGCGCTCGCCGCCTGCCTGCGCTCGCTGTCGCCCAGGGACGTGCGCACGCCACGGATCGTCGTGCTCACGCCGGGTATCTACAACTCGGCGTATTTCGAGCACGCCTATCTCGCCCTGGAGATGGCGGCGGAACTGGTCGAAGGCTCGGATCTCGTGGTCGGCGACGACGACTGCGTCTACATGCGGACCATCAGCGGCTTAGAACGCGTCGACGTCATCTACCGTCGCATCGACGACCTGTTCCTGGACCCCCGGGCGTTCCGCAATGACTCGATGCTCGGCGTCCCAGGATTGATGCGCGCGTGGCAGGCGGGCAACGTCGCACTGGCCAACGCCCCCGGCTGCGGGGTCGCGGACGACAAGGTGATCTACACCTACGTACCGGACATGATCCGCTACTTCCTGGGCGAAGAGCCGATCCTCGCCAACGTGCCGTCCTACCGGTGCGCGGAGAAGGCGCATCGGGACTACGTCCTGGACAATCTCCAAGATCTCGTCGTCAAGCCAGCAAACGAGTCGGGTGGCTACGGCATGCTGATCGGCCCGCACTCCACCCGACGCCAACGCGACGAGTTCGTCCGCGTGATCCGCGCCAACCCGCGCAACTACATCGGTCAGCCCACGCTCACGCTTTCAACCGCCCCCACCCTGGCGGGTACCGCGGTCGAACCCCGCCACCTCGACCTGCGGCCGTTCATCCTGTCCGGCGAGGACATCTACGTCACCACCGGCGGACTGACGCGCGTTGCCATGCGCAAGGGCTCCATCGTGGTCAATTCGTCCCAGGGCGGCGGCAGCAAGGACACCTGGGTGGTCGAACCCGCGACCAAGGAACAACCGGCGTGACCGCCAACGTGCTGTCGCGCGTCGCCGAGCGCGTGTACTGGCTGGGCCGGTACCTGGAGCGCGCGGAGTCCACGGCACGCCTCATCACCGTCAATACCAACCTCATCATGGATCTGCCGGTGCGGCTGCCGCTGGGCTGGCGGCCGCTGATCGACATCACCGGTTCCGCCGAGCTGTTCGAGTCCCTGTACGGCAAGGGGAAGGCCACCGAACGTAACGTGTGCCGGTTTCTCGCCACGGATACCCGCAATCCCGGATCGATCATCAACTCCATCGTCGGCGTCCGCGAAAACGCCCGTACCGTGCGCGAGAACATGCCGCGAATCACTTTCGAGTACATCAACGAGCTCTACCTGTTCGCGCGCTCGGCGCTCACGCCCGGGCAATCGCGCAGCCGCCGCGGCGAGGCGCTGACCCAGATCAGCCGCCTCGCCCAGCAGCTCGAAGGATTCCTGTCCCAGAACATGCTGCACGACGCGCACTGGGAACTGCTGCGGCTCGGCAACTACATCGAACGGGCCGACATGACCACGCGCATCATCGACGTGCGCACCGTGGACCTCATCGCCGGGCATCACGAACTCGAACCCTTCCAGGACATCCAGTGGCGTAGCGTGCTTCGTTCGTTCTATGCGATGCAGGCGTACCACGCGTCCGTGCGCGAACCCGTCGACCCGCCGCTGGTGCTCGAGTTCCTGTTCAACGACGAACGCCTGCCCCGCTCCTACCTGCGCTGCCTCAACTCCGTCCGTCGCAGCCTGCGCGGACTGCCCCGCAACGGCGCCGCCGTCCACACCTGCGACCGTGCCCTCAAGGCGCTGCAGGACACCGATGTCGCCCGGTTGGGCGGACTGGCGCACAGCGTCGAACTGCACCAGTTCATCAACGACTGCCAAGTGCACCTGATCGAACTGCACGACGCCATAGTGAGCACTTACTTCGAGTAGCGGGCCCTCGGTCCTGCCGGGGTGGGGGCGCGGTTGGACGCCCGTCCATTCCCCACTAACATCTACTTCAACGACGTGCGTGGGTTCCAACCGCCACCATGCTCTCCCGAGACCAACATGATCGCTTTCGCAGACAGGGGCTCGTGCATCTCGACGCGTTTCTGCCCGCCGATGAAGTGGACGCCGCCTGCGCGGCGACGAGGCGGGTCTTCGACGAGGCTGAGACCAATGGCTCGGCACAACCGGCGGTTCCGGCGAAAGGAAGGTTGCGCGGCGCAAGCGAATCCGAGCCCATCCGCAGCCTCTTTACCGCCGCACTCATGGATGTAGTCACCGAACTTGCGGGAGGTCGTCCGGTTCGCCCAATGGGCAATCGGCCGCAATTCTTGGTGACGATGCCGAACGCGGAGGAGTGGACGGTGCCGCCGACAATCTGGCACGTCGACCTGCCACGCCTGCCGAGCAACTGCCTGGTCGGGATCCAGGTCTTCACGTTTCTAAGCGATGTCGTACCCCGAGGCGGCGGAACGCTCGTGGTCGCGGGTTCGCATCGCCTCCTGAACAACGGGTCGCGCGTACGCTCGAAGAACATCAAGAAACGGCTGCGCCGGCTACCCTACTTCCAGGATCTGATGTCCAAGCAGTCCGGCGATCGGGAACGCTTTTTGACCGAGCCGGGCACGGCGCAAGACCCCGATGCCGGCGACGTCTCGCTGCGCGTCGTCGAACTGTGCGGGCAACCCGGCGACGTCTACCTCACCGACATGCGGCTGTTGCACACCCTCGCGCCCAACGCGACGGATGAGCCGCGCGTGATGCTGACGCATCGCTTCGTAGTCGAGGAATTGGCGAACGCGTTGTGGGACGAATAAAACGAGCTTCATGGGCAACTGGCACGGGCCGCCACAAGGGCGGCCCCTACGGAGCGCTCACGATCCCGTTCACGAGCAACGCTTGGCGTCGATCCTTCTCGTAGCCAAGCTCCGCAAGGATGTCCATCGTGTGCTCGCCCAAGTGCGGCGCGCCGTGGCGGATTTCGGGAACCGTAACCGCGAACCGCGCCGCATTGCGCGCCTGGCGAAGGCGACCGGCGTGGGGATGATCCGTCTCGATCACGATGCCGCTGGCGTCCACCTGGGCGTGGCGGACCATCTCCGCCCGGGTTAGCACCGGCGCACAAGGTACGCCTGCCGCTTCCAAGACTTCGAGCCATTCGTCCGCCGTTTTCTCGAGAAGCGCCTCTTGGGTCAGTTCCAAGCGCTTGTTGGCATGGCGGTCCCGCCCCGCCGGCGTCTTGAAGCGTTCATCGTCCAGCCATTCGGGGTGGCCGACCGCATGGCACAGGCCCTGCCATTGGTCGTTGGCCATGACCGACACGCTGATGTAGCCGCTCGCGGTCTCGTAGATGAGGTCGATGAAGGTGGCCGCATGAGCGACATCGACCTCCTTGCCGACGAAGGTCTGGCTGCCCATGTCCGTCGACCAGAGGAAGGCGACGACGGAATCCAGCATGGATAGCCGGATGTGCTGACCGACGCCGGTGCGCTCGCGGCTGAACAACGCCGCCGAGACCGCTTGGGCGGCAGTCACACCGGTCAGCTTGTCCGGGAGAACCGTCCGGATCAGCCGGGGTCGATCATGGTCCGATCCCGCCTGGACGCTGGCCAGGCCCGACAGCGCCTGGATGATCGGGTCGTAGACCGGCTTGCCGGCATAGGGGCCGCGCTCGCCCCAGCCGCTCATCGACACGTAGATCACCTCCGGCTTGACGGCCTTCAGATCGTCGTAGTCGAGACCAAGCCGCGCCATGACCCCGGGACGGTAGTTCTGGACGAAAACGTCGGCGGTGCGGGCGAGATCCAGTACGACCTGGCGACCTGCCGGCGACTTGGCGTCCACCGAAATCGAGCGCTTGTTGCGGTTGTTGTTGACGAACGCGGCCGTGAAATGGCGCTGGCCGTAGCCCGCGCGTCGTGCATGGTCACTGCGTGCTGGGGCTTCGACCTTGATGACGTCGGCACCCTGGTCGGCGAGGATCATCGTGCCGTAGGGGCCGGCGATCATCGTCGTGAAGTCGATGATCCTGACGCCGTCGAGAGGCCCGGTCACGTAACTTGCTCCTTTGCATCCTCGGCCGTGCGCTCCAGACACGTCAACCAATCGTCGAAGTGGCGACATTCGCTCCGGATCTTCGGCAGTCCGATCTCCAAAACAGCCAAGTTCCCCATAAACGGCTTGTCGTATCCCCGAACGATCCCTCCTATGCGCTTCGACGGGGCCGTTTGAGGTGAGTCGTCTATCTCCTCCGGTGTAGCAAACCGAGCTCGAACGGCTTGCAGATCCTTGGCGACACCCTCTTGGCCGATAGCCTTCGCAAATCGGACGCAGTCACTGAACAACAACGCCTCGAACTCGTGCATCAATACAAACGGAATGAATCGTTGCGTATCGAGTCCACCGCCCATTCGTTCGCTCACGTCTTCGAGCAACGCCTGCTCGACTGTCTCCGCGCGCTGTTCGAATAGCTTGGTTGGAGCCGCAGCCCTTCCGGGCCAGGCCCCGTTTCCGCTCTGGGGTAGGCGGTAGTAGTCGACCATCATCGTTGCGACACAGTTTCTATCCTCCCTGAGATGACCGACGATGTCGTTCCGAACCGCCGGCCACGACCGGATACCCCCTCGTTGCGACCTTGCGCGCGCATTGCCAACCAACCGGGCCGCGACACTGACATACCCACGGGATACCAAGTGGCTCGCGAGAACTTCGTTGACGAAAGACTCCTCGGTCTCACCTTCGACATGTACCAATAGCCGCGTCACTTGACATCCCGGCTTTCCGATGCGGGCCTGCCGCCGAGTTCGTTCTTTTCCCAAAGTTGCCCGAGGCTGTAGCGACGGAGCCAAGACTCCAGCCGGTCCGCGTCCAACCTGTTGAGCCGGGTGCCGCCGTCGATACGTTCGGCCACGAGTACGTCGCTCGGCTCGAAATGGTCGAGCAACGTGGACGACTGCGTGGCGAGGAGAACCTGGGTCTCCGTCGACACGCTCTTGATGATCGACGATAGGACTGCGATGGAGTAGGGATGCAACCCGAGTTCAGGCTCGTCGAGAAGGACGATGGAAGGGCGCAGATCGCCAGGCTGAAGAAACAGGGTCGTTAGAGCGATAAAGCGCAGGGTTCCATCCGACAGTGCCGCCGCGTCGAAGTAGGCATCGGACCCCCGATGCCGCCATTGCAGGCGGATTTTGTTCTCGTTGAGCGCATCCGGCTCGAGGATGAAGCTGTCGAAGAACGGCGCGACGAGGCGTACGGTGCGTTGGATGACGTCAAGCGAGTCTCGGTGCTTCTCCTTCAACAGGTACAGGAAAGCGGCCAGATTGGATCCGTCCGTTCGCAAGCGCCGGTTGTCGTTGACATCGGCGGTTAGGCGGATTGGTGACCTTCGGGACGTGTCGTCGAACTGGTACTTCGACCAAGTCGCTAAGCATCGCTTCAGGATTTGGGCAACACGCTCGGGCAGATACTCGCTGCCGATCTCGGCTTCGACGCCGCCGCCAGTCAAGTCTTCCTTGTCGGGCGTCGAGTACCTCAATTTGTCGCTCCAGTAGTACGCCGCCTCCGCAAGCGGACGCAACCCGTCGCTGTCCGTTGGCACCAAGGTGATTTCGTATTGGTCTACCTCGTCGTTCATCGACACCCTGAACGACATCTCGGTTGTTCGCTGAGCGCCGAAGTGGAGCAGCTGGTTGGCTCCTCCGGCTTCCGCGACGTAGCGCTTGAGGTTTGCCTGGCGCAGTGCTCCTAGGAACGAGAACGCTTCTACGAAGTTGGACTTGCCGGATCCATTGGCCCCGATCAGGACATTCACGTCATTGAGCGCGAGCTCGTCGACATCGGCCAAGCTCCTGAATCCCTTGATGGTGATGTGGTCGAGTTTGTTGTCCGTCGGCATTGTTGGCGGTGCGGAAAACAACCGCGTCGAAAGCAGCGAATCGAAGCCTACGCTGCATGGTTGGGCGACGCCAGCATCCCGGCCTGACGCGGGCAAGGCCGTCGCCTGGCCCGTTGCGATGCTCGCTTATCTCGTAAACAGTCTCTGGACCTCGGGATCGGGCACGGGGCCGCTTCGAGCCGCGATGACTACGTACGCCAACGTGGATGCGATCAGAGCTGGAAAGACCTCGTGCACCACGTCGCCCATCCCGACCACCAACCAGCCCAGGAGCACCGCGATTCCCAAGCCGAACGCCGTCAGCGCCGCGGCCTCGTTGCCACGGCGCCAGTGAAGACCCAACAGAATGGTCGGTACGAAACAGACCGCGAACAGGCTGCCCGAGAAGATCGTGATCTCGACGATACCGCCCGGCGGGTTCAGGGCAACGATTGCCGCGACCACGGCAAAGCCGGCGACGCCGAGCCGCGCACCGCCGACAACGGACGCCTCGGCGCGACGGCGCAAGAGGTCCCGCGATGCCACCGACGCCGCGACCAGCAGCACGCTGTCGAGGGAAGACATGGCCGCGGCGAGGATGGCGATCACCAGGAAGTCGCCGACCAGCGGCGGGATCACGCCCGGGTCGTTCACCAGCGTCGGCACCACCAGGTCGGTGTCCGTCACGCCGTCGAGCAGGAAATGCGCGTAGAGGCCGAGCGGGAACAGGCAGAACTGGATCACGAGGATGCCGATCACCGCGACCCAGACACCGACGCGCACGCTGTGCTCGTCCTTCAGGCCGTAGAAGCGCGTCACCTGGCGGGGATCCACCAGCAGTTTCAACGAGCCGGCAAGCGCGATGCCGATCAGGACCACGAAGGGTATGGCGCCGTTCAATTCCACGAGGTGGGCGCGCGACGGCTCGTTCGGCAACTCGGCGATGACGCCGACGCCGCCGGCCGCCGAGGTGATGAAGTAGAACAACAGGATCGATCCCACCACCATCAATGAGCCCTGCAGCACATCGGTGCGCACCACGGAGACGAACCCACCGAGCATCGTGTACATGACGATGAGGCCAAGCGTCACGATCACTGCGAGTTGGTAAGGGATGCCGAGGAAGACCTGGAGCAGGTTGCCCGCGCCCTTGAACACCGCGATCAGGTACAACAGGCACGAGAACACGATGACCGCCGCCGCGGCGACGCGTACCCGGTCGCTGGCGAACCGGACGGCGAGGAAGTCCGGCACCGTCAGCGATCCCCAGGCCGCCGCGAAGCGCCGCATCCGCGGCGCCACGATGCGCCACGACAACCAGCAGAAGACCACCATCAAGGCCGCCATGGTCAGCCACGGCAGTCCGTACTCGTAGCTCTTTCCGGCGAGCCCGACGTAGCTGTTCGTGCTCGCGAACGTGGCGTAGAACGACACGCCGATCACCGCGCCGCCCATTCCGCGGTTGCCGATGAAGAACCCCGCGGCGGTCTTGCCTGCGCGCAGGCCTAGCCTGGCGTGGGCCAAGAGGAACGACGTGTAGACGACTGCGAGCGCGACCGCGAACCAGTGCTGGCCCAGCCAGGATCCGATCACCTACTCTTCCTGCCCCTTGGCGATGTCGCCACGACGGTTGATGAGCCGGTCCGGGTCGGCCGTCGGCGTGTCGCGCATCGCCTTGTCCACCATGGCGTCGTACTTCGGGTCGAGCCGGGCAACCTTGGATCCCTTCGAGAGATGCACGGAGGGCTTGGAGACGATGCGCGACGCCGTACCGCCGCAAGCGCATTGGACCTCGCTCGGGATCGCCTTGACCGACGCGAGTCTGCCCGTCACCGCACCGCATTCAACGCATCGGTACTCGTAGACGGGCATCCTAGAAGTCCGGCAAGCGCTGCGCCGGTCGCCCGCGCACCCGTGCGGAGCAACCGTAGGGAACGGGCTTGTCCCGTCCCGGGTCGCCGTCGCCCAGACCACCGTGCGACAAGCGGATTCTTGCCACGGCGCCAGCTAGGCCACAGTGGTCCGTCGCGGCGCAGCGGTGCGCGTCGCCTCGATACGCGCACCCGCATCGCACAGCGCCTGTATCGACAGGTGGTATCGATCGAACTTCAACCTGAGCATGGGATCGGGTGCCCGCACGATGCCGCGATCTATGTCGAGACTGACCAGTGAGGGTGCGACGCCGCGGGCACGTCGGGTGAGATAGTCCGTCCATTGCCGCGGCGTCATCTCGATGACCAGTTCGCAGTCCCGGAGCGCGGCCTCGTCGGCCGTTTCGACCGACGCCACCTCGAAAGCCTCCAAGGCGACGATCCGAACCGCTTTGCCCGACTTGAGCCCCACGACGAGATCTGCCGAGCCGAGTTTTCGGAACCCGGGGTCTTGGTTGACCGCCTCGCCAGCCGGGTGCACCCAGTCTAGTTGAGCCATCCCATTACTCCTCAAGGGAACTCCGTTTCGACGAGCGCCGAGGCGTCGAAGAAGAACTGCAATGTCTGGTTGTAGCGGAAGAACAGGTCCTCGCGGACCTGGTCGCCGTGCTTGGACGTCGCCAGGCCATCCTCGCGGTCGAGATCCAAGGTGTTCAGCGTGTGGTGGAGATCGGCCCCGTCGTTGGCCGCGATGTTGGCAACCATGTCCCGCCACGCCTCCGCCGGCATCTCGAGATAGAAGTCGACATCATCGAGCGTCCCGTCATCGCCCTCGGCGGCGGCACTGCACTCGAAGCCGTCGAAGGTGAGCACGAAGACCTTCTCGGCGATCCTGAAGCCGGCCACGCAATTGCAGTAGCCGCCCCCGGCGCCGCGGTAGCGGTCGTCGGCGTTGAACACGTTGCGGACTTCGTCGAACCAGTCGACGGAAGGGAACAGCGCCATTTCAGGCCTCGGCGCCAGTCGGATTCGCGTACTCGTTCAGGGGCGGCGGCAAACGCGCGGGATCTCGCGGCACGCCTAGCCATTGGCAGTAGCCCAGATAGGTTGCGACGTAATCGCGCATCATGTCCCCATAGACGGCCATGCCGCGTCCCGCGGCCTTGGCAACACCCCGGCCGAATACCACGGCGAGCGCTTCGGCAAGCACGGGATCGCGCAGATCCCGGGTCAGCCCGCCCTCGCCGATGGCGATCAGCGTACGCACGACCTGGAGTACGTCGTCGGCATGCGCCATGGCGTACTTGAGATGATCCAGGGCATAGGTCACATGGCGCGCCTTGTCGGCCAGCGCATGACCGTAGATGAAGCGCTCCGCGTCGTTGTGGGCGTGGCGGCCAAGGTACTTGTAGAGCGTCATCGCGAACGTCCCGCGCATGATCAGGAGGTAGACGACGGCTTCGGTCCAGCCGCCCCGGCTCTCCAGGATCATCCGGTTGACCATGCCCGGCCCTTCCAGTCCGAGGCCGCCGCCGTTGGCGAGCGCTCGCTTCCGGAAGCACTCGTAGTGGCGGGCAGCGTCGAAACTGGCCGTCGCGAGAAACTGCTTGACCTCGTGGTAGCCGTAGGACATTTGATGCTGCCACCCCGTGATCGTCTCGATGTCGACGTTCGCGTAGCCGACGAGTTCGGTGCAGACCTGGCAGACCGCGTGCTCGACGTCATCCGGGAGCGGCTCGATGGTGTCCCAAGGCACGTCCGTGGCCGGCGCCCACCGGCGCTGGATCGCCTCCTCGTAGAGATCCGCGGCGCAGTCTGCCCAGAGTCCGGCCTTGTCGCGGATCGAATAGCCCACCGGCGGCATGCCCCGGCGCGGAACCGCACCGCGGGGATTGCGGCTCTGATCGGCCCATTGGGTCGGCGTCTCGCCGTAGATGCCGACGTTTAAATCCCCGAGTCGGAGTCCCGCCTTGCCGGGCTTCACCCGAACGCCCCATTGGCGGGTCTTGTTCATCCAGTTGTACTTGGGCTCGAAGGTCCGCTTCTCGTCGGACGCCGTCGACTTGGGCGGCACCGGTTTCTGCGCGGGCTGGTTCGGCGACGAGGGTTTCGCCGCCGGCTTGTTTGCCATCGGTGGAAATCCGCCGCTTAGGCGGCTTCCTCGATCATCTGCGCAACCCGGGAACGACCGTTCTCGAAGCGCTCCCCGAATCCCGCCGAGATGACGCGCTTGCGGTACTCCTGAAGCTGACGGCGGCGGATCGCGATGATCTTGTTCATGCCGTCGTCGAAGTTCTCCTTGCCGCCGCCGAGGATGATCGCCATGGACTCGGAAGTCGGCGTCAATTGCCCGACCGGGTTCGCGGCGCCGATCAAGCCGCCCTCGGCCTCGTCGAGGTAGCAGTGAATCTCTTCGCGGCGTTCCGGCGCGGTCTCCGACATGTAGCGCAAGTGCATGACGCCGAACGCCACGTGGCGCGCCTCGTCCTGGGCGCAGAGCCGGTAGATGACCTTCTCGGCTTCGTTCTGCGCCATCAATTCGCCCATGCGGAAGAGGGTCAGCACGGCGCCCTCGCCGGACACGTGGAGCCTCGACGACATCTCGGTGAAGTCCCGGGACAGATCGATGCTGCCGACGAAGCCGGAGGTGGCACCCGTGGCCTGCATGAGACCGCCGCCGTTGGCGAGTGCGCGCTTGCGGAACACGTCCATGTGCCGGGACTCGTCCATCACCTGGGCGAGCAGCACCTGGCGCGGCTCGTAGAAGTCCGGCGTGGTCAGCGACACCCAGCGGGCAGGCACGTCGCCGGCGACGAACTCCACTTCCGTGAGAAACGTGGCGAGTTGGCACTCCGCCTGCTCGACGTCGTCGGGCAGCGGTTCGATGGTGTGCCAAGGCACGTCGGTGGCCGAACTCCATTGCCGTTGCAGGGCTTCCTCGTAGAGAAACGACGCATTGTCCAGCCAGATTTCGTTCTTGCTTCGCACCGCGTAGGCGCCGATCCGGTACGACGCCGGTCGCGCCGCCGCGCCCCTGGCCCGGCCGGTGAGATTGTCGCTGACCTCCGGCGCGTCGCCGTAGTCGCCGATGCTGATATCGGCGATGGTCAAACCGTACTTGCCGGGCTCCGCGCGTGTCTCCCACGGTCCCGTGCGGTCCATCCAGCCGAGATCGAGTTCCCGCTCGGCACCGTTCGCGGCTTCGCTCATGCGTTCCGTTCTCCTTGCTCAGACGGTAACTATAACCTTCGGCAAGCAAAATGTGTTTGGGCAAGCAACATTCGTTGACCCCCAAGTTGCCTTGTGTAGACTCTCCGTCGGAGTGCGAGTCCGCAGTGTCTGGCAGTGCCACGACATCGACCGAGAGCCGAACCCTTCGCGGGGTTCGGGCTCTTTGCTCCCGGACAAGGACGGACTAGCTGAGAGCCCGCCAGCAGCGGTTCGTTGTGCCAATCCATCCGGGTGTTGACCTCGACGGTGCCCCATGTAGACTTCCCGTCGACCGCTTCTACTGAGCGGCCACCTAAGGGCGGCTGGAACTGGCCTGCCAGCCGCAGGGATTGGTGCCGAAGGAGGGACTCGAACCCTCACGGCGTGCGGTTTGGGCGCAGAGGCCGGCGGAATGCGAATCCGCTGTGTCTACCAGTTCCACCACTTCGGCCAAGGGCCCGAACCCTCCATGGGTTCGGGCTTCTTATTGGCGGTGGTTCAGTTGGTCGTCGCGGAGGCGTCCCGCTCGGTCGGCCCCTCGTCGACTAGGTCGTCCCAATCCACATCCTCGTCGTCCAAGTCGTCGAGCCAGTGGATGGCGTAGCCCGCTGGCAGCGGTTCGTTGCGCTCCAAGCGGCCGCCGAAGTCGCGCAACCGGGCGAGCATGTCCTTGAGGTACGGATCGGTAGGCGGCGCGGGCCGTTCGATCTCCGCGAGTTCGAGGAGTTCGTTGTGGCACCACAGGAAGAGTTCCTCTCCGGGCAGGTAGTCGCGCCTGGCCGGGGTGTCGGTGACCTGGTCCAAGTCGTCGTAGACGCGGTCGCAGAACCGTCGCAGTTTCTGACTGCCCTGCGATGCGGCCTTGACGGTCTTCAATATCTTGATCATCCGATCGCGATGGCGATCGAGTACGGTTTGCGGGTCCACGGGTAGTCCTCGTCGTTGGAATGAAGGGACCCGGAATGATTACGCACACGATCGGCGAAACCTGTGCGACGACAGCCACCGCCCGTGTGCGATATTCGCCCTTCTGCGAGTAGGCAATCGCTGTTTCCAAGCGGCCCGGCGCCCGGTTGATGGTCCTGCCACGGGCCGATGCGCCTCGGCATTACTTTCGCGAACAAGCGAACCATCTGCACAGCGAAACACCGCGCCATGCCACCTCCGCGAGAGTCCGGGTCGGCGCTCCGACATGGCCCTGCGGTACTACTTGAGGCTGCTCTCCATGTAGAGCATCATTCCCAGCATCCGGTCCAACAGTTCTCCCGACGACGCGCCGGGGAAGTTGCGGAGCACGAGCTCCTTGACGAAGAGACGCGCAATGTAGCGCAGCTGCGAAGCACGGGATTGGGAAGCGAAAACGAAGTCGCGGTGACCACTGTTGACGACGATCAGTTCCCGATCGAGTTCGTAGCGCGAACGCCACAACTGTCCCGGCGCATTTTCGTAGGTATAGCCCGGCAATCCCTGCCGCGCCGGCGCCCCATCGCGGTCGGCCAACAGGGAATCGGTGACCGTGACCAGCGCCTTCGCCTCGCAAACAACGTCCCGCTGCGTGGCAACGAGCTTCACTGTCGTCAAACCCGGCTCTTCTGATGCGTGGAACTCGACGATCTCCGCATGAGGATCGTCGAGTTGACCGTTACCCTCCACGAGGGTCCAAGCGAAAACGACCCCTTCATCCACCTGTCTACCCGAACGGTCCCGGCAAACGGCGCGCAGCGAGCGTCTCGCGCCAACCTTCACCACCGACGATGCAGGCGATATCCGGGCGCTATAAAGCGGCCCCGCGATTTCGAAGAACTCCTGCGGTGGTGTCGATTCCTCATCCCCACCCGCGAGTTCGCCAACCGTCGCCTCCCGTTCGCGTTTCGACGGCTCCAGCGCCGGCCCCGTGGATGCGTCCGGCCGCCGTCCAGATCCGCCTCGATGCACGTCGAACCAATCGTATTCCTCCGCCGGCAAGGCCAAGAACGCCTCCCGGAACGCACGCCGGATCGACTTCAGCGTCCTTTCGCTAGCTCGCTCCTCCTCCGCTCGCCTGAGATCGGCGATCAAGTCGTCGAGCCGTTGCGCAACGGCCTCGAGGCCTTCACGAAGCGCCGCGAAGGCTTCGTCGCGGATTACCCCCGTACGGGTTCCGGGGGTGAGGTTGACGAACGGCGCATCGACAACGCCATCGACATAGCCGCTGCTCCACGGACCCTCCTCGAAACCGTCGAGAGCGTTCAGTTCGACGACGCGCGTGCCGTTTCGATACAGCGACACGCCGCGGTCGGATGATGGATCGTCGAGGTAGAGCTCAAGCTTGATCTCGCCGAACCCCGTCTCGGGATTGTCGAGTTCGTGAATAAGCCTTCCGTCGAATACACGGGGCGAGACCGCATAGGACTTGCGCGCGGTCCTGTCGTTGATGCGCACGTTAACGCCGGTTTGCCGTATACGGTCTCGCAGTTCGGAAGCCAGATACCAGTTCAGCTTCTCACCGCTGAACTGGCGAACGCCTGCAAGCAGGGGCCGGATATCCAAGGTAGTGCCGGACTCCGCCACCAACGCCCGCCTTGTTCTGACGGTGTCGCCCTCCTCGCCGCGGTGCATGGACATTTCATGCACCGTACCGTCCGACGCTGGCGAGCTGAACCTCAGGTTCTCTCCAAGCGTCCAGAAGCTCAACAGCCCGATGCCGAATTCGCCTTGGATTCCCTGTACGCCGTCTTTCTTCAGACGTTTCTTGATCGAGTCGCAGATATGGGTCGCGACGTAGCGGAAATCCGGCGCGCCCGCGCCGTCGCGCCGGACGCCTTCGCCATCGTCGACGATCTTCAGATAGGGCTGGCCACGTTCGCGCCCGCGAACGATGTCGATGTTGCGTGCCCTCGCGTCGATACTGTTCTCGACGAACTCGGCCACAGCCTTCAGCGGATTGTCCTGACTTTGCGCGATGATGGTGATCGCCGACCAGTGGTCGCCGATGCGAAGCCTGCCGCCCGCGTTGTCCCTTCGAGCCATGATCGCCAAGCGCAAAGCGCCGAAGGTTTGCGGCAAGTTGGCACAAAGTCAATCCCGGCGGCGAGCAAATGTCGACGAACACCCCGTGCAATCCCGCCGCCGGGCCGGGGATTCGGAACCTCTGTGCAGAGATTGAAAAGGGCGATGTTCTCTTCCGGGGATGCCCAGCCCATTCCAGATGCCGACCAACCCGAACTCGGCACGGCAGCCACCCGTTTTCCACGCTTCGTCCACGGCCAGGTCCCCCCAGAGAAACGAGGCGCGGTGGTCGAAGGGTGGGAAACGCAACTCGACGCCGGGTTGATTGGCGCGATGTTCGCAACGCGTCGGTGGGAGCTTGTTGCGCCCGCGCATGTTGTCCGGCAAACGGCTAAAGTCGACGTTCCAACAGCTATGCGGATTTCTCAATGACGGACAGCGAAGCGGTCGTCCAAGGTGTCGGCTGGGATTTGACGGGCGAGTACCCTGCCGCGGATTCGCCGGAGATCGACGCGGACTCCAAGCGGCTTGGCGCTCTTCTGGACGACATCGAGCGGCGCAACGGTGCGCTGATTCCGTTGCTGGATGGCGTCGCCGCGTTGACCGTCGATACCGCTGCCGATGCGATCGATGACGCCCGGCAGATCTTCGCGCTGATCGAACGGGCGCGAAAACTCCTGCGCGACCCCGAGACCTACGCCGAGTGCTGCCTGAGCGTGGACAGCCGAGACGAGCAGGCCCAGGCGCTGCTCGGACGGCTGCAGTCGGTCGGCAAGCGGTTCGATGAGCTTGCCGAACCCCTAGGGCAGTTTCTCGACCTCGCCCCCGGGCCGGTGGTCGAGGCCTATCTCGCCGACCCCTCGGTTGCGCCCTCCCGGTTCAACGTCGAGCACTCCCGCCGTCGACGCCACGAACTCCTGCCGCTCGCCGAGGAAAACCTCGTCACCGGCCTAGGTGAAGACGGCATCCATGCCTGGGGTCGCCTCTATGATCAGCTTTCCGGCACGCTTTCCTGCGATGTCGCGGTGGGCAACGAGCATCGCGACGTGGGGCTCGCCGAGGCGGCCGGGTTCATGCAGAGCTCCGACGACCGCCTGCGCGAGAACGCCTGGCGCGCCGTCAACGAAACCTGGGACGGGCAAGTCGAGTCCTGCGCGGCCGCAATCAACGCCATCGCCGGCTGGCGGCTTGAGTTGTGTCGGAAGCGAACCGCCCGGGCCGGAGCCCCGGTGCACTACCTCGACGCCCCGCTGCATGCCAACCGGATCCAACGGGAGACCCTCGACACCGTGCTCCAAGTCGCCCAGGAGGCCATTCCGCTGGCGCGGCGGGCCGCGCGTCTCCAAGCGAACGCCTACGGAAAGGAGCACTACGGGCCCTGGGACAACCGAGCCCCGGCACCCGTCGCGCACGGAGAGTCCGCCGAGTCCATCGCCTACGACGAAGCTGTCGATCTGATTGCCGGCGCATACGGCGATGTCGAGTCCGAGATGGGCGATTTCGTTCGCATGATGGCCGAGAAGCGCTGGATCGAGGGGACCGTGGGGCCGAGAAAACGACCCGGGGCCTACTGCACGGGATTCCTCAAGTCGCGCACGCCGAGGGTCTACATGACCTACACCGGGGGCAGCAGCGATGTCATCACCCTCGCCCACGAACTGGGCCACGCGTTCCACTCCTGGGTCATGCGCGACCTTCCCGACAGCCAACGGCGCTACGGCATGTCCATCGCCGAGACCGCCAGCACCTTTGGCGAAACCATCGTTCGAGATGCCCTGCTGCGCCGGGCGGAGAACCCGTCGGCGGCGCTCGACATAGTCTGGGAGGAAGCCGCCGCGCTGGTGACCTTCATCCTCAACATCCCCACGCGGTTCGAGTTCGAACGGAATTTCTACGACGCCCGCGCCGAGCGTCCGCTAAACCCTAAGGAATTGAAGGCGATGATGAGCGCCGCCTGGGAGAAGTGGTACGGCGAGTCCATCGCCGAAGGCGACCCGCTGTTCTGGGCGAGCAAGCTCCACTTCTACATTTCGGGCTTGAGCTTCTACAACTTCCCGTACCTGTTCGGCTACCTGTTCAGCTTAGGCGTCTATGCACGCCGCGCGACATTCGGCGACGAGTTCTTTCCCCGCTACAAGGCGCTTTTGATGGACACCGGCCGAATGACCACCGAAGACCTCGCCGCCAAGCACCTCGACGTCGATCTCACGCAGCCGGATTTCTGGCGCGACACGCTGGCCATGATCGAGCCGCGCATCGATCACTTCGAGGCGCTGGTGAACGCGAGGACGCAGTCGTGAGCCGTGCCGCCGTCGCCATCATCTCAGTATGGCTCGCTCTTGGCGTCGCGGCGGCGGAGGACTACCTGTCGCCGGAACTCCGCGCCAAGGTCGAGGATCTGAAGGCGGCGGTCGAGACGGAACCGAGCACGGTCGCCACCGCCAGGGACCGTGCCCAAACACTCTGGGAGTGGTTGAACGCCTATTCCCTGACCGGGCGCTACGTGCCCGTCAATGCCACCGTGTCGAGCATTCTCACCTACAACCAGGTGGGAGGGTTCGGTGGACTCGACAACACCGTTCGGGAACTCGCGATCCTCGACGGCGACCCGGAGACACTCGGCACCCTGTCCGCCGACACCGGTCCATACGAGGTGCGCAGCTACGCCACGATCCGTCAGACCTACACGGTGGGAACACGCGACATCCTGCCGGGCGGCGGTTTCGTCGTGACGCGCCACTTCATGGCCAACTTCGGACGCTACCAGACCGAGGATCCGGCGGCGGACAACTACATCTCAATCGCGTCCTCCAATCCGAACGTGCGCTTCTCCCGTTCATCTGTATCGCTACGCGGTATGCACGGCGGTTTCCGAAGCGCCACCGACACGTTGACGTTCCGCGTCGCTTCGGGTCGCCTGACACAAGGCGACACGGTGACCATCACCTACGGTGACACGGCCGGAGGCGGTCGCGGTTTGCTGATGCCCGATTTCTCAAGCGATCGCATGCCGTTGCCCCTGTACCTCGTGTTCGACGAATCGGGCCTTCTAATCAGCCTGCCCATCCAACCCATCCGCGTCGTCGGATCAAGCGCCTCCGGCGTACATGGATTCGCACCGTCGGTGGTCGCGGTCGGCGAGCCCTTCGAGGTGTCGATACGCGCCCAGGACCGCTACTACAACCGCGCAAAGCCGCCGATTCCGGGTTGGGAGGTCTTCGTCAACGGCGAACCCTACGCGGATATCGAAGCCGGGGGCGAAGCGATACAGGTCCTCAAGGGGTTGAGCTTCGGGGCGCCGGGGGTCTACCGGTTCTCGTTCCGTTCCAAGGACGGCGCGATCGAGGGGACCGCCAACCCGATCCTGGTGGAGGACCACCCCGCACGGCGGATCTACTGGGGCGACACCCACGGCCATTCGGGTTTCGCCGAAGGCATCGGCACCCCGGATCGGTTCATGGTCTGGGCCCGGGACGATGCGCGGCTCGACTACGTCACCCATTCCGAGCACGACATCTGGATGGACGACTTCGAATGGAACGTACTCGCCGACAATGTACGGCGCTATTCCAAGGAGGGCGAGTTCATTGCTTTTCTCGGCTACGAGTGGACGATCCGGAACTATCAGGGCGGCCACCACAACGTGCTGTTCCGGACTCCCGACGACCGTCGGCGCATACCGGCCCAGGAGTTCGGCACGCTGTCGCGGCTCTACCAGGGGCTGCGTACCCTTCACGACCCCGAAGACGTGGTGGTCATCCCCCACGCCCACCAAGCCGGCGACTACCGACTGAACGACCCGTTGCTGGAGCCGTTGGTCGAGATCATGTCCCAACACGGCACGTTCGAGTGGTTCGGACGGATGTACTTGAAGCACGGTCACCAAGTGGGCTTCACCGCCGCCAGCGACAACCATCTGAGCCAACCGGGCTACAGCGCGCCCAAACCCGGCGGGCTGGCGCAGGCGGGCGGCCTCGGCGCGCTGCGCGCCGAGGCGCTTACCCGGGATGCGTTGTTCGACGCGATGCGTAGCCTGTCGACCTACGCCACGACCGGCGACCGCATCGTTCTCGACGTCACCTTGAACGACGGCGAGATGGGAACCCGTGTGCCGTTTTCCGAAGCGCGCCATGTCAAGGGTCGGGTGATCGGCACCGCCCCGATCGACACCATCACCCTCGTCAAGAACGACGAGGACATCTGGGTACACGACTACCTGACCGACCAGGACACAAGGACTATCGCGGACGGCGAGTACCAGTTGATCTTCGCCTCCGACTCCGTGCCCTACCACCCCAACGACAACCCGCGCGGCTGGCGGTGGTGGCGAGGCGCGCTCGCGTTGGAAGGCGCACGGGTGGCCACCGCTCGGGGCGCGGACTTCCACACTACCTCCGCCCATCGGCTCGACGTGACCGACCAAGGGGGTCTCGAGTTCGCGACCTACACCCGCGGCGACACCAGTACGATCACGCTCGACCTTGCCGATGTTCGCCGGGGCGCAACGCTGACCCTGAGACTTGACGCGGGCACCGAGTTCGGCGGCGGTCCGCCGCGCCTTCGGCCACACCGCAACGTGCCCGAGGCCGAGGTCGTCCTGGAACTGCGCAACTTAGACCGAGGCATGCTGACGCGGGTCATCCCCTTCGACGGCTACATGGACTCGGTGACCCTACGCCGCCCCATCGCCAAAGGTGTGTCGGACGTCATCTTCGAGATCGAAGACGAGGGAACGCGGCACGGCGACTACTACTACGTGCGCGTCAAACAGGCCAACGACGCGCTGGCCTGGTCGAGCCCGATCTGGGTTGGCGGCTTCCCAAAACGGTGATGACGATGGCATTTTCACTTCACGAGAAGCTGGCCGCGGACTGCGAATCCCTTGGCGACCTGGATCTCTGCACCGTGCTTCTCATGCGCGACCACCGCTTTCCCTGGGTGATCCTCGTGCCGCGCATCGAAGGCTTGCGCGACCTCCACGACCTGCCCAGGGACCGGGCACGGGTCCTCTTCGACGAGATCGATAGGCTGTCGCGGATCCTCGTCGACGAGTTCCAGGCCGAGAAGATCAACGTCGCGGCGCTCGGCAACCAGGTGCCGCAGCTACACGTCCACGTCATCGGCCGGTACGCGAGCGATGTGGCGTGGCCCGGACCCGTCTGGAACGCCGGCGTTGTCCAGGATGTCGACCAAGTGGCCGTTAGGGCACGCGCAACGGCTCTTCGTCGGGCGTTGAGGTTCTAGCCGCAAGACGTCCCGTTCACCGGGGCATCGACAATGCGCGGCGCGGGCGGGGACAAGCCCCGCCCCTACGGGGTCTTTCTCCTCACCTCGGGCATTCCGTAGGGGACGGGCTTGCCCCGTCTCGGCCGCCCCGTTCCCTACGGTTCCCCGCGACCAGATTGCTTCCTGAGGGTCCGTGCCGGCGGCGTCAAGGAAGCGGTATTTCGCCCGCGTCGAACGGGACGCTCCAGCCTTTACGCACCGCTGGACGAGAGGCGATGGCGACGAACCAGCGTTTCAGGCACGGGTAGTCGGTCCAATCGATTCGATGCCAGGGCCAGCGGGCGATCCACGGCCACGTCGCGATGTCGGCGATGGAGTAGTCGCCGGCCAGGTACTCCCACCCGACGAGGCGTTGATCGAGAACCCCGTACAGGCGTTTCGCCTCGTCGCCGTAGCGTTTCTCCGCGTAGTCCGACTTGCCGGCGTTGAACTGCAGGAAGTGGTTGGCCTGGCCGAGCATCGGTCCGACGCCGCCCATCTGCAGCATCAGCCATTCCAGCGTCGTCCAACGGTCCGAGCCGCCGAACTTGCCGGTCTTGTCGGCAAGGTAGAGCAGGATCGCGCCGGACTCCATCATGGACCGTCCGGTTTCCCGGTCGATGATCGCCGGGATCTTGTTGTTGGGGCTGATGGCCAGGAATTCGGTAGCGAACTGTTCGTCCTTGCCGATGTTCACCGGGTGCGCGACGTAGTCGAGGCCGAACTCCTCCAGGGCAATGGAGATCTTGCGGCCGTTCGGAGTCGGCCAGGTGTAGAGGTCGATCGTCATCCGTCTTCGGATGCCCCGCCAGCTTCCGCTGACTCTTCCGCCCCCTCGGCCTCGGTCCCCGTTTCGGAATCAGCCGCCGTCTCGGATTCCTCCGATTCTTCGGCTTCCGGCGGGTCCGGAAGGAGATCGGCAAACGGTTTGTTCATCTGCTCCGCGATGTACTTGGACAGCTCGTAGGCGCCGGATACGCGATCCGATACCGCCACGTACTTCTCGCCGTCATCCAAGGCGAATATCGACAACGTCTGGTCACCCTCCTCGTCGGTGAGAACGAAGGTCATCGTGGCCGACTCCGGCAACGCCGCCTCGTTCACGCCGGTGACCGAGAGCCCCTTGAACCGGCCGACGAAGGTCTCGACCTTGCCTTGGTCGAGTTCCGTGCCGTCCGTGGTAACCCAAGCGTCCTGTTCCTCGCCGGCCCTACCGTCCTTGCCGAACTCGTAGCCCGCCACCGGTTCGACCGTGTCCTCGGCGTCTTCGGAATCCGGTTCCGAGGCAGCATCGGTTGAAGCCGGATCTCCCGGGAGGCGGCGCAAGGCCGTAACCTCACCCTGCGGACGAAGCAACGAACGGTCGAGCCAGTCCCCGGCCTTCACACCAGCTTCGTAGTTGGAGAACCTGATCGCATAGATTTCGTCTTCCCCGGTGCGACGGGCATGGGTCTTGCGGTAGCCGGGCGAGGTGCCGAGGTAGATGTCCGCGACGGTGTCTTCCCCAGCCCTTGCCACGAGATGGCGTTGGTGGTTTTCCGCCGTGACCTCGAACCGCTCGTGTGTCGGCTGGGTATTGGCTACCGGCCAACTCCCCGCAGCGTCGGAGAGCCTCTCGATTACCGAATCCACCTTGAACCCGGCGGCGGGAACCCCGTTCGGCAACTGCCAGTTCCCGTCCACCTTGGTAACGCTTACCGAGCCTTCGTTGTTCGAAACCGTCAAGCTATCGACGCTCTGTGCGTCGAACTGTAGAAACGGTTCGGGCTCCTCGATGCCGCCGCTCCTCGCCGCGAGCAGCACGCCGACGACGACAATCTGAATGCCCAGCAGCGCACCGAGCGTCGTCTTGTTGATGATCCCTCTCTCACGGTTCATGACGATGCCTCCAACTGGGCCTGGAATGTGTTCCGCCGCGTCAACCGGCGCTGGCGGCTTAGGCCGAACACCAACGCGAGACCCGCAAGCGCCAGTGCGTAGTTGACGTACTCCCAAACCCGCTGTGCCTGGGCTTCCATCGGCTCCAAGGTGCGGTTGAAATGACCACGGGCGCGGATTCCGAGCAGCGAGCGGTCTTCGACGGCCCAGTCCACGAGGTTCGCCATGAGCTGGTTCGAATTGACGTAGATCATGCCGTCCGCCGAACCGACCATGCGAATGGTCTGGTCGGCAACGAACGACGCGGAACCGATCACGATCAAGCGTGCGGATTCCGGCGACTTGTCGATCACCGAGGTGACCGTGCCCAGCGTATCGACGTCCTCCTCGTCCACGGCATCCTCTCCTTGTGGACCGTCTTGTGCAGCCGCCGGGGGTTCCGCTTCGTCTTCGGCGAGCGGGGACGTCTCGAAGAACGACTCGAAGCGGCCTTCCACCATGACCGCGAGAGTATTCGGGCGCTGCTCGCCCTCGGGCGTGTAGACGATATCCCCCGATAGGTCGAGGTTTGGCGTGATGTCGGTGGAGGCCGAACGCCAACTCGCGGCGGAACTCGTCATCAGGGTCGTTACGGTCCGCTCGGCATTGCGTTCCTCGTCCACCTCGATGGGCGAACTCCACGCCATGGTCACCTGGGGAACCGCTGCCGTGAACGCGACGTCCTGGTTCAGCGAATCGCCCCGCACGTCGACGAAATAGGGGTAGTCGGTCATCTGGACATCCCGGAAGGTGAAGCCGCCGACCTGCCGGGTCACCGGCAGCGGGAACGCCGCGTTCTTCGGATCCATGACCAACGAGGGATCGATGCTCACCCCGTGGTGGGCCAAGTAGTCGTCGAGACCGGAGAACGCCGGTGTCGCGGTCAGCGACTGGGGCGTCATCACCGTGCGGTACGCGCCGGTGGCAATCACCACCGTGCCCCCGCGCATCAGGTATTGGTCGATGGCGAATACGGCCTTGTCGTCGAGACCCGAAGGATCCACGACCATCAGCACATCCGCGGATGCCTCGACATCGCCGCTCAGGAGGTCAACGCTCCGCACGCTGAAGTCCGAATCGAGCATGTCGCGCAAGCCGTTGAACTCGTTGCCGGGCGGTTGTTGCATCTGGGGCATCTGTTGCTGCATGTAGGGCGGCATCCCCTGCGGGGCGGACAAGCCGACAGTCTTCAAGAGACCCACCGCGTAGCGCTTCAAGCCCTCCTCGATGCCACGCCGAAGTCCATCCCGATCCAGGGACTCCGGGATCGGCATCTGTACCAAGGTCACGCCATCGGTGAGGGTCAGGTGGAAATAGAAGGTGTTGATGTCGAAAACGCTCGACGCCATCGGCCGGAAGCCGTAGTCGGCGGCGATCTGCTGTGCCACGGCGCCACCCCCGGCATCGGGATCGACGACCTCCGCGGTCAGCTTGCCAGCCGATTCCTCCTGCATCTCCAGGAGAACCACGTCGAGGTCCCCGCGCAACGTGCGCAGTGCCTCCGGCAGGCGGTCATCGGGCGAGATGTAGCCGGTGAACTTGACGGGTTGGGTGACGTTGTCGAAGACGCTGCCGCCGCCCTGGAATCCGTAGAGAACCTTCTTGATGCTGCGCGTGATGTCGTACTCCGGATTCTTGAGTCGGACATCGAGATCGGCCTCGCCCTGCACCTTGACCTCGATCAGGTCGCTGAAACTGAGCACTTCGTATTCGTCGGCGTACTGGACAAGCACGTCGAAGTACGAACTGACGAGACTCGCCTGGTACCTGTCCGCGACCTGGAAAGGGACTGCGCGGATGCCGTACTTGGTGTTGGCCTCGTCCTCGAGTTCCGGATTCTCCGTCGGATCGATGAGTTCGACGCGGACCATGTCGCCGCCCGCCACGCCGTATTCAGTCAGCAGGTTCTTGAGCTGCGGTCCGAGCGGCCCGAGTAGCGGGTGGGTCTTGGCGCTGAAGTAGCCGCGGATAAGAAGGGGTTCGCGAAGTTCGCGCAGGTAGCTCTTGGTGGCTTCGGAAATGGAGTACTGATTGCCTTGGGTCGCATCCCAGCGCAGGAAGCCCACGCCCGACAGCCACAGGTTGGCGACTAGGAAGTTCGCGGCCACGAGTCCCAGGACGACGCGCCGCTCCATGTGCCGGCGACCGCCGCCGTCGGCAGCCCACCCCTGCGAGTCAACGGCGTAGACGTTCAACGCGAGGAACACCGCCAGTATCGAGCCGTAGAAATAGAGATCCCGCAAGTCGAGCACGCCCCGGGTGATGGACTCGAACCGGGACCCTGCGCCGAGAGCGCGCAGCGCGTCACCGACGGTCCCGCCGAACAGTTCGGTTAGCGTCGGCGTGCCCAGGAGATAGAAAACGCCACACCCGAACGACGCGAGTATCAGGGCGACGATCTGGTTCTCGGTCTTGGCACTGACGAACAGACCGATGGAGATGTAGGCGGCACCCAACAGGGCAGCCGCCAGGTAGCCAGCAAAGACGGGACCCCAGTCGAGATCGCCGAGCATCGCCACCGTGACCGGCAACGGCACCGTCAGCGCCAAACCGACGACGAGGAGACCCCAGCAAGCCAGGAATTTGCCGACGACGAACTCCGTGCTCGTCGCCGGCACCGTAACCACTAGTTCCAGCGTGCCAGTACGGCGTTCGTCGCTCCACATGCGCATCGTCAGCGCCGCCGCGAGGAACACCAGCAGCACTGGCAGCCATTCGAACATCGGCCGCACGTCGGCGATGTTGCGCGCGAAAAACGCCTCCACCCAGAAAAACACGAACAATGTGACCCCAAGAAAGGCACCCAGGAACAGGTACGCGATGGGGGACGAGAAGAAGTGCGCCAGTTCCTTGCCGGCGATTCTTCGGACGGCATCAATTCGCATCGCGGACCTCCCCCGTCTCGGCGCTCACCTCCCGGAACACGGTCTCGAGGTCGCGCTGCTCCACGGCCAGGGCATGCACGGCGATCCCGGCACCCACCAGGCGGCGCGTCAACTCCGCCCGGGCTGCATCGTCCGAGACCCCGTCGAAGGCGTACCCGCCGTCGTGCGGCGTCACCTCGGCAAACCCCGCGACCGCGGATTCGATCGGCTGTAGCGCGGCGTCCGTTCGCAGCACCATGCGATCGCTCTGCTGCAGATCCGTCAACCGTTCGTCCAGGGCGAGCGTGCCGGCGCGCAGGATCATCACCCGATCGCACACCGCATCGACCTCCTGCATGATGTGGGTCGACAGGATCACCGTCGCGTTGCCCGCCAAACGCCGTATCAGGTCGCGCATCTGCTCGGTTTGGGACGGATCGAGACCATTTGTGGGCTCGTCCAAAATCAACAGCTGCGGCTTGTGGACGATGGCCTGGGCCACGCCGACGCGTTGCTGGAAACCCCTCGACAACGTGCCGATCGAGTCGAACGCGCGCCCCGCAAGATCGGTCGACCCCAGCACCTCCTTGAGCGCCGACGCCCGGTTCGCGACGTGCCGCAACCCCGCAACGTAGTCGAGGTACTCCACCACCGTCATCTCGGGGTAGACCGGGCAATTCTCGGGCAGGTAGCCCAACCGCTGCTGGACCGCCTCCGGCGCTTCGACGACATCGTAGCCGTCGACGCTGACGCGTCCCGCGCTCGGCTCCAGGTAGCCCGTCAACATCTTCATGATCGTTGTCTTGCCGGCACCGTTGTGCCCCAGCAAGCCGACGATCTCCCCGCTGCCGATGGAGAAACTGACGGAATCCACCGCCAACGTCTCCCCATACCGGCGCGTCAACTCCTCGGCGTTGATCACCGAACTCCTCCGTTCACTATTCGCTAGTCTGTCCTTCGCCACGGCACGTCCGCAGCCACGGGGTACCGGCGAAGCGCCGGTAAGATACAAAGACGACTGGCGACTTTCTACCCCACTCCCGCGTTCGTTTGACCAAGAAGGGTCGAGAGAATTCCCACGGACCGCGATGCCAATCCACGCCGGTGTACCGCAAGTCCTTGCTAGCGAAGTGACTCCGTAGGGGACGGGCTTGTCCCGTCCCGGCGCGTCCTTGGGACGTGTTTCGAGAACGCTCGTGCGTTCTCGCGGCAAACGGCTGACGCCTTGCGTTGCCCTGGCACGGGCGACCGCAAGGGTCGAACGGGCGACCACAAGGTCGCCCCTACGGGCTCACCAAGAGATCGTCGCGCACCTACGACTCCGCAGAAGTGGCGCTGACGCGCCGAATCGGACAGACTCACAGACTGGCTCCCGCGCAACCTAGGCTTAAGGCACAACCGTGCGTGACGTAGCGGGCAAGACTGCGTTTATCACTGGCGGCGCAAGCGGCATCGGTCTCGCCATGGCCCGATCATTCTCCGTCGCTGGCATGAAGGTCGTCATCGCCGACGTCGAGCAGGCCGCCCTCGATGCCCTCGACAACGAATTCGAAGCAAGCAACGCCGAGTTCCTGACCATCAAGGTCGATGTCACCGACCGCGATGGCTTGGAAGCGGCGGCCGCAGCCACCGAGGCGCGCTTCGGCAAGGTCCACTTGGTGTGCAACAACGCCGGTGTGGCGGTGGGCGGCCGCATCGACGAAATGACCTACGACGATTGGGACTGGGTACTGGGCGTCAACATCAACGGGGTCGTCAATGGCATCAGCACCTTCGTCGAGCGTTTGAAGAGCCACGGCGAAGGTGGCCATTTCGTGAACACCGCGTCCATGGCCGGGCACGTCTCGATCCCCGGTCTCTCGGTCTACACCGCCAGCAAGTTCGCGGTCGTCGGCATCTCGGAGACCATGCGGGCCGATCTCATGCCCCACAACATCGGGGTGTCGGTTCTATGCCCCGGCATGGTCGACACGAACATCCTCGATTCCGGACGCAACCGTCCCGACCATTTCGTCCACGGCGCGCGTCCCTGGGGAGAGTCCCTTCCGGCCGAAGAGCGCGACGCCTTCAACGAGAACATCCGCGCCAGCATGATCGATCCCGCGATCGTCGGCGACATGGTGCTGCACGCCATCCAGACGGACGAGTTCTACATCTTCACCCACCCGGGCATCGAACCGATGACCCAGTTGCGCGGCACCGAGATCGCCGACGCCTTCGCGCGCTGGCGCGACTACTGCGAGGCGCGGAACATCTGATGCGTCACGAGACCCCATGACGCGGAGCACCAAGAAGGTCGGACCGCAACGCTACCGCGAGACCTTCGGGCGCTATTTCGCCGCCTTCGAGGTTGGCGATGTCTACGAGCATCGTCCGGGGAAGACCATTACGGAATACGAGAACCACCTGTTCACGCTGCTGACCCTGAACACCCACCCCCTGCATTTCGACGCCGAGTTCGGCAAGGCAACCGAGTTCGGCCAGAATCTGGTGGTCAGCACCTACACCCTGTCGCTGCTGATCGGGATGAGCGTCACGGACATAAGCCACAAGGCCATTGCCAACTTGGGTCTGGACGACGTGAAGTTCCCGTCACCGGTGTTTGTTGGGGACACGCTCTATGCCGAATCAGAAGTCCTCGCCAAGCGCGAATCGAAGTCGAGACCCGGACAGGGAATCGTTACCGTACGAACCGCGGGCCACAACCAGGACGGCGTCGAAATATGCAGTTTTGTCCGCAACGTTCTCATCCCCGCCGAGGGCCGCGCGGTCGAAGATCGCATGGAAACCTACTAGCAGACGCCATGTGGCAGCGATCGTTTCTCTGCCCACTCTCCTGCCTGCTGTTCTTGGCTGGTTGTACGGCGATGGATAGCTCACGCGGGGACGCCGAACCCGTGGCAGGCGCTGCGAACCTGGTCGTCGACCGCGTGCCGACCGTTCCGGAGGCGGTACTGGCCGGGCTCGACCGTTACCGAAACACCCGTTCCGCCAGCTTGCTCGGCTGGATCGACGACGGCATTCTGATCGCAACCCGATTCGGCAACACCACCCAACTGCACCGGGTCGACGCGCCACTCGGCATGCGCCGCCAGATCACTTTCTTTCCCGAACCCGTGGCGGGCGCATCGGTGAACCCAGACTCGGGAAGAAACGGCTTCGTGTACCTGAAGGACGCCGGCGGCTCCGAGTTCTACCAGATGTTCTGGTACGACAACGCAAGCGCCGACTCCATGCGCTTGAGCGACGGCTCGTCCCGCTACACGGGCCTGTCCTGGTCGCCGACCGGGGCGTGGCTCGGCTACTCGACCACCGAGCGCAACGGCACGGACTGGGACCTGCACGCCAAGGACCTGCGCGGGGGACGCATGGTCCTCCAGGAAGACGAAGGCACGGGTTGGGGCATCGAGGATTGGTCCGAGGACGACGGCCGGATACTGATCAGCCAGTACATCTCGGTGAACGAGTCACGCATCTACGAATTGGATGTAACCACCCGCAAGCGACGCCGGCTGCTGCCCGACGTCACCGCCGCGTTCGGAGGTGTCCGCTACGGACCCGGGCGGAGCGTCTACTTCACCTCGGACATGAACGGCGAGTTCAGGCGCCTGCACCGTCTTGACCTCGACAGCGGCGCGATGCAAGTGCTAACGGAAGATGCGTCCTGGGACGTGGAGTCGTTCGCCGTCTCCCGCGACCGTCAGCGAGTCGCCTACGTCCTGAACGAAGACGGCGTCAGTCGGCTGTTCGCACGCAGCCTGGTCGACGGCGCTTTCATCGCCCTGCCACCGCTACCCCTCGGGATCGTGTCCGGGTTGCGTTTCCACCCAGACAGCAGCCGGCTGGGGTTTACGCTGCGCTCCGCGACGACCCCCTCGGACGTTTTCAGCATCGACTTCCGCACCCGCGTGCTAACACGATGGACACGCAGCGAACTCGGCGGAATCGACCCCGACCGGCTCACCGAGCCCCAACTCGTCCGCTACCCGACATTCGACGGCCGCTCCATACCGGCGTTCGTGTACCGTCCGCGGGGTACGGGCCCGCACCCGGTGATCGTCAGCATCCACGGCGGCCCCGAAAGCCAGTCGAGACCATCGTTCTCGTCCACCACGCAGTACTACGTCAACGAACTCGGGGTCGCCGTGATCTACCCCAACGTGCGCGGCTCCAGGGGCTACGGCAAAACCTGGCTCAAACTCGACAACGGCCGGCTCCGCGAGGACTCCGTGCGCGACATCGGCGCGCTCCTGGACTGGATCGCCGCCGTGCCGGATCTTGACGCCGACCGGGTCGCCGTGACCGGCGGTTCCTACGGCGGCTACATGGTGCTGGCCTCCGTGGTGCACTACGGTGACCGGCTGCGCGCCGGCATCGAGCGTGTCGGCATCAGCAACTTCGTGACCTTTCTCGAGAACACCCAGCCCTACCGCCAGGATCTTCGCCGCGTCGAGTACGGCGACGAGCGCGATCCCGATATGCGCGCCTTCCTGACCTCGATCTCGCCGCTGACCCAGGTCGACAAGGTCACCACTCCCATGTTGATTTCCCAGGGACAGAACGACCCGCGCGTACCGGCGAGCGAATCCGAGCAAATCGTCGCCGCCTTGAAAAAGGCCGACATCCCCGTTTGGTACGTGCTCGCCAAGGACGAGGGCCACGGCTTCCGCAAGAAGTCGAACCGCGACTACCTGACGGCGGTCACGGCGATGTTCATCACGCGCCACCTACTCGATGGCAAACCCGATGACGAGGCGCCTTGAGCGGCCCGGAGCGCACGCGGGACGTCACCCCATTCGTGCGGTCATTGCCCCGGGAAGCCGTCGACCCGGATCGGCTCGGAGTCGGCACGACCGAGGTCGTCCACTACCCGCACGGTGAATCGCCCCGTTCGCGGCGTCCAGAAATAGTTCTCGCCGGGCACGGTGGTCGCCACCAGGCGGTGGTCGACGAACCAGAACATCCTTTGGACATCGCCGTCCACAACGGCCGAGAACAGCACGGTACCCTCTGCGGGGCCCGGTGCGGCGGCGTGATAGACCAGAGTGCGTTGGGGAGAACGAATGCGAGGCGCGAATCCGGTGGCCGAGGTCTCGTCGAGACTGCACGCCGGCGACCAAGGCGGTGGTCGACGAATGGCGATGCCCGCTCTGCGGAACACGGCCTGGAGATTCGACGGCCAGAACTCGTACACGACCCGGTCGGTGTCGGCATCCCCGCCGCAGCTGCGAAGACCCGTCAGGCGGTCGATATCGATGGCCCGGTACACCGACGACACCTTGATCGGCGAAACCCCGGGAATGAACCAGGATCGCGTGGTACGCGGACAGTGGGGTCCCGGCAAGTCGCCGGTGGTCGCGCAGACTTCCACCCGCTTCACGTTGAGACCGCCAACCCGGATGGTCGCCGGCTCCCCTTGCCGTTTGTTCCCTACAAGGCTGTCCGCGATGGCGAAAAACAACGGCGCGGCGGCTTCGCGGCCGACCAGCGCCGGATTGGCCGACCCGTCGAAGTTGCCGACCCACACGGCCAACACGTAGGGGCCGACGACTCCCACGCTCCAAGCGTCCCGGAATCCGAACGATGTGCCCGTCTTCCAAGCGATCACACCTCGATCGGGATCCCGCGCGGTCTTCCCGGGTCTGGCCACGTCGCGGAGCATATCGAGCACCAGGAAGCTCGCTTCCGGGCTTAGCAGTCGTTGCGGTGCCGCTGAGACGGATCCGGGCACGACGACCAGGTCGCGCCACAAGCCACCGGCCGCCAATGTCGCATAGAGGCGCACCAATTCCTCCATGGTGATCTCGCTGCCGCCGAGGGCCAGAGCGAGTCCATAGTCGGCGGCGGATCGCAATCCCGTCACGCCCGCACTGTGCAACCAATCCCTGAAACGCTCGACGCCCAGGTCGGCGAGCAATGCCACGGCCGGGACGTTGCGGCTGTGGATCAAGGCGTCGCGGGCGAACACCGGACCCGTGAACCCCCGGTCGAAGTTCTCCGGCGTATACGCGGCGTATCGACGTGGCGCGTCTTCGAGCAAGGTCATCGGATGGATCAGGCCGTCGTCCAAGGCCAGCGCGTAGAGCAGCGGCTTCAGCGTCGAACCGGGTGACCGGCGTGCCCGCACACCGTTCACCTGCCCAGCAATCGCCTCGTCGAAGAACCCAGCCGAACCGACCAGCGCCAACACCTCCATCCTCCGCGCCTCGATGAGCATGGCCGCTGCGTTGGCAATGCCGTCGCGGCGGCGCAGCTCCACGTGATCGGCCACGCGCGCTTCCACCAGGCGCTGCACCTCGAGGTCGAGCGTCGTGCGAACGTGGGAAACGCCGGTCATCGGCACGTGATCCCGGACGAAATGCGGCGCATGGGAAGGCAACCGCGACGGGGAGGCAAACGTCGGTACGAGTCTCGCCCTAGCCGAGGTCTCGATTTGGGCATCGTCCGTGTTGGATTCCCACGCCGCGAAGAGTCGATCACGGGCGGCCAAGAGCTCCGCGCGACCTTGGGCCGTGACCGGAAACCGGTCGGTCGGGTTCTGCGGAATGACTGCAAGCGCCAGCGCTTCGCCCAGACCAAGCGCGCTGGACGGCTTGTCGAAGTAGACCCGGCTGGCCGTCCCGATGCCTTCGATGCTGCCGCCGTAGGGCGCGAGGTTCAGGTACGCCTCGAGAATCTCGTCCTTGCCGTAGTGGCGCTCCAACTGCACCGCGCGCACCGACTGGACCAGTTTTCCGAACACCGTCCGGGTATCCAGACCGAACCGCAATCGGGCCAGCTGCATGGTGATCGTCGACCCGCCGACGACGCGGCTGCGCCGGACGTAGGTCGTCCATGCCGCGCGCGCCAACGCGAGCGGGTTGACCCCGTAGTGACGGTAGAACCCGCGGTCTTCGTAGAGCAGCGTCGCCTCCCGCGCCGCTGGGGCGATGTCGTCGAGTCGAGTGAACAGGCGATAGCGACCGTCCTTCGCCGCAACGAGCTTGAGGGGGCGTCCCTCGCGGTCCGTCACCAAGGTCGAGAAATCGATGTCCCCGTACAGCGCGGGCTTCGGCAGCACGACCCAGACCAACGACGCGCAGGCCGCGATGCCGGACAAGATCGCCACGGGACGCGCAAACCTGCCCAGTTTGCGACGCGCTTTAGCGAATGGCGTTCGGCTGACGATCACGTGTTCTCGACAACCAGCCTGCCCGCCAGTGAACGACCGCGGATGCTGCGGTGGTACATGGCGGCGGCATGGGCCGCGGGGGCGGCGAATTCGCCCGGACTCGTCGCCTTGACCCGGTAGAGGATCTCGGTGACGCGCTCGCCGAAAGTGCCGTAGAGCACCAACCGGTCCTCGCGTACGTCCCGATAGTCGGGCGTCCACCGCCCGTAGCGGTTGCGCACCGACTCGGTGAGGATCTCGAATCCACCCGGCAGCAGGTCCGTGACCGCGACATTGCCGATCCAACCTCCCTTGGAACGGACCCGCAGCCTTACCGTCAGTTCGTCTCCCACCCGGATCCGCTCGACCGGATCGCCCTCGTCGTCTAGGTAGACGCGGTCGACCTCGATGCCCTCGGCGAGACGATCGGTGGGCACGTCGATGTCGTAGCCGGACTCGCTCGCCGCGAAGTAGATGCCACCGGGTGCCGAATGCGAGATCTCAACTCGTTCGACGGACACCGGCAGCGATGCTTGGGCGATTGCGCCCCCGGGAACCGCCACGTCCACGGCACCGTCCGGGCCGTAGGCGACGACATCGGGAGGCGACAACTGTCCTTGGGCCGCCAAGCTGCGGTGGATGGCGCCGAGCGCCAAGATCGTATAGGCGGCAGACAAGGTGTTGAAGCGGTTCTCGAAAACCGGCTGCACGAGTCGCCGAACGGCGTCGCCGTCAAGTCGCGCCATGCGGGCCGGAAAGTGTAGGGCCAAGAGGTAGACGTATTGCGCGTCCCGGCCCAACCGCGTGTCGAAGTCCGTGTCCGGTTCCGACGATTCGCCGATCCGGTAGCCTTCGATCAACCGCTCGGCCAGCACGTCGTTGCGCAACAGCGCGTGGCTCGCCGCCATGTAGGCGCCGGCGATGTCGCTACGCCATGTCTCGGCCGCATGGACCTCCAACGTCCCCTGGAGCGCGTTGAGGTTGTTCGTGGTGACCCGGCCGCTGCGGGTTAGCAGGTAGATGGCGTAGGCCCGGGTACGGGCGGCAGCGAGGTCGAACGGCGCGGGGTCGTCGTCACCACCAGCGAGCCGCCTCAGGTAGCTTCCGGCCCGTGCATACATGTCGTCGGGAACCGGGAGCCCAAGACCGCGGGCCTCGAGTAGGAAGTGCGTGATGTAGACCGAAACGAACGGCGCCGCCTCCTCCGACGTCGCCCAGAACAGGAATCCGCCGTTGGCGTGCTGTCGCGGGCGCAGCTGCGCGATCGTGTCCCGAAACAATGTCCGGTATTGCTGCCAGTCCAGACTGATCGTCCACCCTTGCAGCAGACCCAGTTGCGGGAATGCCTTGCTGACGATCTGTTCGGCGCAGGCATGCGGAAACGACTCGAGGTATGGCAGCAGGCCGGCGGCGAGGGCGAGTGGGCTTGCCGAGACGGTAATGTGCCGGCTTGCGAAGCTCTCGTGTAATCGGCGCGGCAGGTTGACCACGGCTCGGCCACCAGCCTCGAAGCCCGATTCAACGGTTGTCTCGAACGCCACCGCCGGGCGTACGGACAAGGTGGCTTGCCGCTCGACGGAGGCATCGCCGAGGCGCCCGGCCAAGGTCACCGAGGCGGCCCCCGGCGAAGGGCCGGCGCGTAGCCGGAAGTTCACTCGCCCTTCGCCACCCGCCGGGAGGTCAACGGTCCTCTCGATCCCATCCTCCGCTCGAAGGCGATCCATCGCCTCCACCGCTACGACCACTTCCCCGTCCGTTCCTTCGACGTTGTTCGCCACGCCGACCGCGACGTCGAACACGTCGCCCGGCGCCGCGGCCAACGGCAGATTGGGCGACAGGACGATGGGACCTCGAACCGTGACGGACGTTGCTACCGCGCCAAGCTTGGTCTCGGCCACGCCCACCGCCATCACGCGCAATTCGCCGTTGAAGTAGTCCGGAACTGGGACATCGAGGCGACTGGGCTCCGAACCTGCTTCGAGGATGCCGGACCAGAACACGACGGGAGGCTCCGAACGCCGGCGGAACGGATTCAGATTGGCGCCGAGCAGCCGGCCCAGGTCTCCGCCACCCGGCGCCGAGACGCGACGCAGAACGTCGTAGTCCGGAAGGATCAGATCGACCATCTGATGGGTACTGACCTGCAATGCCTTCTTGCTCAGATAAACGCCCAACGGATCCGGGGTGGAGTAGTCGGCGACCTGGAGGATTCCCTCGTCAACGGCGAACAGCACGAGCCGCGAGGGTTCCGATGCGGTGTAGCCGATCGTCAGGTGGGATCCCGGCAGGACCTGCTCCGGAACCGAGAGGTCGATATCCAGGCCTCGCGCGCCCCGGTCGACGGAAAACGGCACGACCGCGTAGCTCAAGGGGCTTACGAAGATCTCCTCGGAGTCGATGTCGCGCACGAAAGCGACATTGACGTAGGCATTGCCTTCGAGAACGTCGGGAAGGCGGATGCGTGCCAAGGTGTTGTTCGTCTCCGACCGGAACCACTCGAAGGCATGCACACGGTCCCGCTCGATGGTGACCAGGCCCGTGCCCGCGTAGGGTGCCGTGATCTCGACCGTGATCTCCTCGCCCGGCGCATATACCCTTCGGTCTAGCTTGAGATCGAGTTCCGCGTCACGTTCGAGGTTGCCGGCAACGTTGGCCGCCCCGGCCACGGCAAACTCCACCCGGTTGAGCCTCAGGCCATCGGCATCGACGATGTCGAGCGCGAAACGCCCGGGGCGGTTTGTCGGCAGCGTCGCCTCGGCACCTTCCGACGGCAATTCGAACGGCGTCCGTTCGAGTTCGGTCTCCTTGGCCACGGACTGGTAGGCGAACTTGCCGTTCGGTTGCTTGACCAGCGCCGACACGTAGCGGCGTTCGACGAGGACCGACTGCAGACCCTCCCGCGACACCGCTTCGAGGTCCCGGTCGATGGCGAGAAACCGCACGGTTCGCCTGCCCTCCAGGGCGATGAAGTCAAACGCACCGTCCGCCCGGTACCCGACGAGCGCATCCGCCGGGGATAGGAGGGTTCCGGCAAGCGCCTTGACACCGCGCCCGCCACTCGCCTCGAATCCCTGGGCCTTGAGGACTAGCCGGTAGATGCCGTTGTCGTACTGCCCGACGTCGAGCGACATCACCCCGACGCCGTCCGGATCGGTGGCCGTCTCCTCGAGATCGAGGGTAACCGGCTTCGGCGGCGTGTCGGGGTCGCGGTAGGGATCCGCGAACACGAACCCGGGGTGTTCCGGGAAGTGCGGGGAAATCGGCGTGAGCTCGAGACTTCCGGTTACCCGCCGACCCTGTGCCGGGGTTCCGAACAGGTTATTAAGCGTCACGCGTGCCGAGTGGCGACCCGGCTTCAGCCACGCGCGTCGGGGCATTGCCCGCGTCGCCGGGGAATCCCCGGGAGCACCGGCGACCTGTTCGACGATCGCCGCGCGGATTCGCAGGCGGTCCGGCTGGTATTCCTCGACGCTGAACGTCGTGCCGCCCAAGGCGTGGAACCGCCCGTCATCGTCCACAAGGTAGACATTCGCCCGATAGCCACCCGTCGGCGACTCGGCGCGGGTTTCGAAGTCCCAGGCGAGGAGCCCGTCGTCCGGCAGTACCGTCCGGGTAGCGAGCACCCGATTGCCACGCGCGTCGATGACCCTCAACTCGATCGGCGCGCCCGGTACGGTGCCGAAGTCGCCCTCCCTGACGATGCCGAACAAGCGCACCGTTTCACCCGGTCGGTACAACCCGCGGTCGGTGTAGAGCGCCGCCTTGAGACGCTCGGCATCGTCCTCGGCCGTGTATTCGCCGCCGATGTCGAATCCCGACCAACTCAACCGGCGATCGCTGCGTTGGTACGGCATGAAGGTGACGTCGGCTTCGCGCCGAACCACGAACACACTCGGTTCCCGATCGCGTTCGAAGTCGTCCGCCGCAGCAATCCAGGCATGGCCTTCGGCGTCGGTGGTGGCCGTCAGAACGGCCAATCCGTTCTTGCCAAGCAGTTCCACCACGGCATCCTCGACGGGTTCACCGGTGGATATCGAATGCACGAAGACGTGCTGGCTCTTGTCGGCATTGGTCTTGACCAAGAGACCCAGATCCGTGACGAGCGCCATGCGACGGTCGAAGCTGCCAACCACCCGTTCCGTCTCCGGGTCCCAACCCTGAACCTTGACGAAGAACAAGCCACCCGCATCGAGGAAAGGGTCGAGATCCAAGGTCGCGTAGACTCGCTCCCGGGGATGACCCGGGTTCAACTCGACGATCCGGGTGGTCAACTTGGCGAGGTTGTCGGCATCGAACCGGTACCGGAACCAGGGATCCCGGATATCACCGCCCGTCTGACTCGCCAAGTGGTTCAACGTGCCCGGCAGAAGTTGCTGGATGTCCACCTTGACGGCTGAAACACCGCGCCCGGAGAACGTCAGCAGGCGGTTACCCGTCAGGGGCAGCAGAGCACCGTCCTGCGCGATGGCGGCCTCCTTCGGGTAGTCCGGCACGCGCACCACTTCGTCGTACGCCGATGCCAGCACGAACTCACCGGCGGAGGTCAGGCCGGGTTCGATGCGCAGGTAGACGAAGCGGTTCGGCGGTGCATCGAACGTGACGCTCTGCAACATCGCCGCGTCGCGCTCGGTGGGATTCACCGTCAACGCCACCCGTTCGGATCGCGCCAGCACCGCCGCCGTCGCCTCGGCGGGGGAACGCCAGCGGTAGTCCTGATAGGTCGTGTTGCCGATCCGGTGGTCTCTGGGCAGCAGCCACGCCCCCACCCGTTCTCCGAATTGCTCGGTGTCGACGTGATCGGTGAACGATACCGCGACGGTCTGCACGGGATCTCCTTGGGCATCGTCGACCATCGACGCGGTGACGCCTTCGACGCGGAAGTAGCTCTCGCGGTCGGGTACGCGCACCTGGGCGAACAATGCCTCCTCGAACACCCCGTCGCCGTTCAAGGGCTCGAGATCCTCGGTCACCGTGACGGTCGCGAAATGCTCCCGCTCGGGAACGGCGACGATGTCCGAATGCACGTGGGCGGTCCGATCATAGGGACCGTACTCGACGCGGAACCCCAGTTCGCGCGCCTCGGCTGCCGACGCCTTCGGCCCTTCGTGGAGTTCGAGGCCAAGACGTTGCTCGAAGTCGTCCCGCGCAACCGGGTGCGAAAAACCGAAACTGGCGGTCACCCGCCTTTCGGTCACGTTCTCGGGATGCTGGTAAAAGCTCGCTTCGACGACCGTCGCGACGAACCCAGGCGTCTGGAACTCGACGGTCCAGTCGACCAATTCGATGTCCGGCGCAAACAGTTCAGGCGCCAATCTCACCCGGTATTCGCGGTCCGCTGGCCAATCCTCCGATGCCTTGAACACGAGACGGTTCTCCGTCTCGAAGCGCCACTCCCCAGGCATCGGCGGGTCAAGTTCAATGCCCTCCTCCAGGATGTCGCCAACTAGATCCAGACGCCCCGCCGACAACGTCGGCGGCGCCTCGGCTTCGGTGCCGCCCAGCAGGTAGTGGAAGTCGAGAACAAGCCGATCCCAGACCAACCGCGAGCGCGCGCCCTCGCGCTCGATCCGGGAGATGCCCGGCGGGTCGACATCCGCCGCCACGCGCAGGGGCTTCGGCAAGCCCTGGTAGTAGTAATATCCACCCAGCGCCAACGCCAGCAAGCCGACAAACGCCAATCCGCCGTAACCGACGCGGCGCAAGCCGACTCGCAGCAGCCACGCCGGCGGCCGCCAGGACAATTCACCAAGCGCCGCCGCAACGTAGGCCTTGGGGTTCATTGCGCCTCCCCGAGAACGAACCCCTGAGCCTAGCGGTGCGCCAGGGAAGAGAGGCGGGAAGAACAATGGAAGTTTCGCAGCGAGTCCTGCGGAACCGCTGAATCGCCCTCCATTTTCAAACTCGGCAGCGCGTTGCGAGTCTTATGCCAAGGCGGCGCGCCGGTGGACAGGCGGTTGGGGGAAACGACAGACTGTCTCGATCCCCTGCCCGAGCACAGGATCTGCCATGCCCAACAACATCCGTCCCGAACACGGTCCCGTCGCCGTGACCGGCAGCGCCGGGTACATCGGTTCCCACCTGGTGCTGGACCTCGTCCGCTCCGGCTACCGAGTCCGCGCCTGCGTCCGCGACGCCACGAATCTGGCCAACACCGCGCACCTTGCGGCGATGAACCGGATTGGTCCCGGGACCGTCACGCTACACTCCTGCGACATGACCGTGCCGGGCGTTTACGACGACGTGTTCGCCGGCTGCTCCGCCGTGTTCCACGCCGCTGCGGAGATGGGCAACCTCCAGGGATCGACGCCGCAGAAGGTATACGACGGCGGCCTCATCGCGACCGAGATGGTCATCGACTCGATCAGGAAGGCCGAAACCGTAAGGCGGCTGGTGTACACGAGTTCCTTCGCCGCCGTGGGACATCCCGCGCCGGAAGGTCACGTATACACCGAGGACTCATGGGCCGACATGAACCAGGAGAGCCGCCGCGAAGGATCGGAGTGGACCATGGCCACCGTCGCCCGCAACCGCGAGGTCGCCTATGCCATGACCAAGGTCGAAACCGAGCGCTACGTCTACGAGCAGGGCGACAGGCTCGGCTTCGAAGCGTTCGGGGTCTGCCCATGCCATGTCATCGGCCCGCTGCTGACCGCCTCCCACCAACGCCCCTGGGCGTGGCAGACCCGCATCGGCGACATGCTCGAAGGCTACGGCCATCCGCGCATGTTCTGGAACATTGTTGATGTGCGCGACGTGGCGAGGGCGCAGCGCCTGATTGCCGAGTGTCCGATCAATCGCAACGGCGAACGCTACAACCTGGTCGCCACCGACGAATCCGGACTGATTCCGCAGCAGGAGGTCCAGGCCATTCTGCGCCGCCTCTACCCGGGGATCGGCATCGGCGGCAACTATCGCGACGGACCGGTCCGGCGCGGGCCCATCGCCGTACTGGAGAAGGTGGTCACCCAGCTCGGTCTCAAGCCCCACACACCCGAAGAGGCCATCCGCGACAACGCCGACTCGCTGCTTGCCTGGGGTCTCGTTACGACCCGACCGGGCGAGGACGACTGGCAACGCGACGGCAACGACCTCGGCATCAAGTCGAAATGGAACCCGCACATGTACCCGGCCATCGACCCGGAGCTGCGGCAAAAGCTGGAAGCGGCGTCACAGTCGTAGTCTGAGCGCACCGTTGTTCCTTACTTGGACCTTTCGAACAATCGTGCGTTTGAGCGCATCTGCCACTGGACACGTCGTCGTGCGCCATGGAACGGGAGTACATGTCTCAGACGGCGATGGTGCGTACGCTCCAAGCGCTCGTGTCGACCGAGTACGGCCTACAGAAGTCGATCAACTCTACCGTTGAAAGCCTCAAGCCGTCGGTCAACCTTAGGCTCCCCAGGGTACTCGGTGGGTTTCCGACGCTATACACCGTCATCCTGGCGCCCCTCGCCAACTGAGGGGCGAAGAGCCAGAGGTTTCTCCAACGCTTCGCTCACCCAGCCTCCACCATGAAGCTCCCGGTCGCCTCGGCGACCACTTCGCCGTTGTCGCCACGCACCACTCGGCCCTCGAGGACCACTAGACGACCCTTGCGGCGGACCTGCCGGCCTTCTAGCTTGACGGCAGTCCCCACCGGCAACGCGCCCCGGTAGCGAACTTCCGCCTTGGCCGTGTAGCAGCGTTCGCCGCGCAGGAAGACGTAGTTCGCCATGACATCGTCGAGCAGGCTGAACAGGATGCCGCCGTGGGTCACGCCGTCGTAGCCGACGTGGGCTTCGCCGGGGGTGAACTCGGCCCGGCAGACGTCGCCGTCGAGACGGAACCGGACGTTCAGGCCGATGGGGTTGCCGGTGCCGCAGACGAAGCAGCGGTTCGCGGTGGAGGCGAGCGGATTCACGCATGAAGTTGGTCGAGGGGATAGGGTGACAGTAGCACAGCGAAGTTTGTTGAAGGCTTCGCTTAGTGCTTCGCCGCTTCCCTGGCGCTTGACCAACTCACCGGGAACGTTCCAAATAAGCACGATGCTCGATCTGGACCGCATCCGGCGCCGCCTCGCGGTACCTCGAAACGATCCCCCGATCCCCACCGACGCCCGGCAAGCCGCAGTCGCGGTCATCCTGCGCGACCGACGTGGCCTCACCGAACTGCTGTTCATTCAACGGGCGGTGAAGGACGGCGATCCATGGTCTGGTCACATGGCGTTCCCGGGCGGCCACAAGGATCCCGAGGATGTCGATCTCCTGGCCGCAGCGATCCGCGAGACCGACGAGGAGATAGGCCTCGACATCTCCGATGCCGCCGTGATCGGTTCGCTGCCGCCAGCCCGGCCGATGAGCGTTCGGCGAACGATGGTTGTTAAGCCGTTCGTTTTCGAGATCAACGGCGACCCCTCATTCGCCCCGAATCACGAGGTCGCGGACGTGGTGTGGACGCCGCTGGACGCCATGTACAGGGGCGAAAACCATGCGGTGGACAACCCCGAAGGGGGTGCCATGCAGTTCAATGGCTTCCGGCTCGGGGGCGGCCATTTCGTCTGGGGTATGACCTACCGAATGGTCCAAACGTTCTTCGAGACCGTCGATCCGGGTTACCAGCGTCGGCCCGAGTGGTGATGCTTGTCGCGTCGGGCGCGGAACAAGACCAGCACCGTGAATGCTCGGGACGGGACTAGCCCGTCCCCTACGAGACCGACTTCCTGAGTGCCGCCGCGCGCCGCTTGAGGTGCGTTGCGATGCGCTCCGGCGCAAAGTCGAGCTGCGCCATCGCCATTCCGGTGTTGAACTGCTCGCGGTAGCAGGCGATGAGGTCGCCTTCGAAGGTGAACTGACTGATCCCGTCGAACACCACCGCTCGACCTTCGACACCCGGGAGTTTCGAGTCGTAGTTGAAGAGATACCGCGCATAGCCGAACCGGCCGTCGCACACCGGGTCGAACATCTGCCAGCGGAATCCCTCAGCATCGCCCCAGAACTGCTCTTCGAGCATCCGCGCGATGGCCTGCCGTCCGTTGCTCTCGCCGTAGAAGCCGTCGTGATAGCTACCATCTGGAGTGAACAACGTAGCAAGCGCCTTGCCGTCGCCTGTTTCAATGGCGGCCGTGAAGTTCCCCAGAACGGCTTCGAAATCCACGCTCATCGCTTCCCCCAATTTCAGCGCCCCCGTTGCCTCGCCGCAGGAGCGGTTCCCGTTACGATAACGTGGCGCGCGCGCCGACGCAGCCATCAGGCTCCGCCAAGCAATTCGATGCCGCGGCATTGTTCCGCCACGGCCGGTGCCGCAGACTCGCGTCTTGAAAACACCTTGCAGGAGCGAGTTCATGCTCAGGATCACCTCGACCCCGGCGGCCACCCGGCCGTGGAACCAGCGGTGCCGCATGGCCAAGGGTGTTGCTGCCCTGATGTCATGGGCGGTTGTAGCTTGCTCCCAAGCGGCCGAACACTCACAAGCGGAGCGGGCGACGAATGACGTTGACGAGACGATAGCCGTCGACACGCGGCTCGGCGAAATCCGGGGCGTTCGCGGCACCGAGGTCCTTCACTTCCGGGGCATTCGCTACGCCAACCCACCGCGCCGTTTCTTCCCACCCCGTGCATCGATGCCTTGGACGGGAAGCTACGATGCGACCGGGTTCCCGAACCGGTGCATGCAGCCGGAATTCAGCTTGCTGGGCGCGCCCGTGGGAGCAACGAACGAGGATTGCCTGTTTCTCAACATCGTGACGCCCGCCGTCGAAGGCGCTCATCGCCCGGTGCTGTTCTGGATCCACGGCGGCGGCCTAGTCAACGGGTCGGCCAACGAATACGACGGTTCGATGCTGGCGGCCCAAGGCGACGTCGTCGTGGTCACCATCAACTACCGACTGGGGCTGTTCGGTTTCCTGGACCTGTCCCCGCTGGGCGACGAATTCGCCGGATCCGCATCGAACGGCTTCCAGGACCAAGTGCTGGCCCTTGAGTGGGTACGTGACAACATCGCCGACTACGGCGGCGACCCCGGGAACGTCACGATATTCGGCGAGTCCGCCGGCGGTGCCTCCGTGCTCGCCCTGTTGGCCACGCCGGCGGCCGACGGGCTCTACCACAGGGCAATCGCTCACAGCCCGGGCACGGTGGACCGCCCTCCTCCGGATCTCGTGACTCCGCTCTTGACCCAGCTCGGCGGTCCACCCGAGGATCTCTACGAAAAGCTGCGTGTGACGTCCGCCGATGGGTTGTTGGCTGTTCAGGGCGCGCTACCCAACGTTGGAGGCGGAATCGACGGGACCGTTGTCACACGCTCGACCATTGACGCGATCACGGAGCGGGGTGCCCGAGGCGTACCGCTTATCGCGGGCACGAATCGCGATGAGGGGACCTTCTTCTCAGCGCTCGTCACCATGTTCGATCCGGACTTCGAGCCGCCAAACAACGAGCTCGCGGCGGTGGTCGTAGGCGGCGCGCATTCCGCACAGTACCTCGACGCCCTGAAGACTCGGTATCCGGACGCGGACGCGATGGAGATCTACGAGCGCATCTGGGGCGCCATGTTCCGCCGCTCGGCGATGGGCAGCGCCGAGCGGGCCACGGCTGCCGGCCCGGGCGGCTGGCTGTACCGGTTCGACCTACCGGCGACCGTAGAACTGTTCGGCCAGGATGTCGGGGCAACCCACGCCGCCGAAATCGCGTTCACATTCAACCGCTTCAACAGCGACGACCCTGGCGGATTGGTCCTCTACGATCCCAAAGACTCCCGCGTGAGCGGGTTGTCCCAACGTTGGTCGGATACCGTCATCGCCTTTGCAAAGACCGGTGACCCCAACGGGGCGGGACTGCCCCGCTGGCCACGCTACGATGCGCAGAGCAGGCAGACCTTGATTCTCGACGCCAACTCTCGCGTCGAGTCAGATCCCGACAGGATCGAGCGCCAGACCTGGGAAGCCGTTTTGGGCGACGGGTGAGATTGCCCGGTCGGCACCCTAGGCCGGTCCCGCCGGCAGTTGATGGTAGTCCGCGATGGCGAGACCCGCTGCGACGCTGGTGAACGGATCGTGGTCTACCACCCGGCCCGGAAAGAAACTCTCCAACAGGCGGTGCACAGCGGGAATCAGCGACGACCCGCCGGTGCGCAGAACGATATCGATCGCCGATCGAGGCAGGCGTGCCCGTGCGAGAGTCGCCTCGATGCCCTGTTCGATACGCCCCAGCATATCGCCGATCATCGCTTCGAACCCCTCACGCGATAGACCGACAGCGACGTCGATCTCCGGAATGTCCAAGACGGCTTCGTCGACCTGGGACAGGCGTGCCTTGAACTCCTTGATGGCCTGGAACACCACGTAGCCGAGGTTCTGCTCGATCAGTTCCCGCAGCCGCCGGAATTTGGTCAGCTCCGGACCGCCGTGGTCAATGCAGTCCTTGACGGCCGTCGTGTAGCGATTCTGGTTGAGGAGATACGTGACCGGCCAGTTCACCAGGAACTCCTCGTACTCGTCGAAGGGGAACTCCGTGTCGATCTCCGCGTATTCGCCGAGCCGACGCCATCGTTCCCCTTTGCCGAGCAGTGGAAACAGCAGTTCCCGGAACAGGCGCTGGTCGATGTGGTCGCCGCCCAAACCGATGCCGTGGGTGTCGACCACGCGGAAGCGGTTGCCGGGTATTCGTTCGAGAATGCAGAAGTCCAGCGTGCCGCCCCCGAAATCGACGGTCAGCAGGTGCTCCCCCACCGCGTCCGGACTGGCGTGGAGGAAACTCACAGCCGCCGCGATGGGTTCCGGATAGAACCTCGGCTCATTGATCCCCGCATATCGATACGCCTCGCCTAGCCGGGCGAGGGCGAGCTGGTTCCGGTGTTCGTCGCGGCCTTCGAAATTCACCGGATGGCCAACGCAACCATGATCGAATGCGCCTACTCTCGCCGACAGCGCCTCGCGCATCCGGAGCAGGATCGGCGTCACCAAGGCCACCAATCGGAAGGGGTGGTCGAACACCATGAGCCGGCGTACATCGGACTTGCCCAACAGGCGCTTCGTGCCACGAAAAAGACGGCCGCGCATGCCGGTATCCGTCATGGCGTCGCCGAACACATCGACGGTCATCGTTTCGCCGGGATTGCGGGACCCGGTGCTCGCATACCCCACCGCCAGCATCGCCCTGCCGATGACCTCGGGGACCAGTTCGACCTTGCGACCGGTGTTGTCGTCGATGTACCGGTCGATGGCGTCCCGACCCGTAAGCGTCTGCAGTGCCCGGTCGATATAGGTCGCCGAGGGCATGATCTCCGCTTCGTGTTCCGACGTGCCGGTCGATTCGGCACGGCGCGCCTCCAGCGCGACCAACGTGACCTCGTCGCCGTCGAACACGGCTGCAACGGAGTTGCTGGTCCCGAAGTCGACCCCGACGCCGATGCGTCTAGCCTGGCTAGAGCTCAAGCCGCGGTCCGGCCGGCGCGCCGATGCTAGCGACCTGCCGCGCCTTTGAATTCGACCAAGGGGTCGATTCCGCACGTCACTCCCGTGCCGCCCAGCCCGCAATAGCCATTCGGTATTTTCGCCAAGTACTGCTGATGGTAGTGCTCGGCGTAGTAGAAGGTCGGGGCGCCTTCGATCTCGGTGGTGATCTCGCCGTAGCCGGCTGCCGACAGCGCGCGCTGGTATTGATCCTTGGAAGCCAAGGCAAGCTCGCGCTGGCGGTCGTCGTAGACATAGATCGCCGACCGGTACTGCGTACCGATGTCGTTGCCCTGGCGCATACCCTGGGTGGGATCGTGGGCTTCCCAAAAGACCTTCAGCAAGTCCGCATAGCCGACGACTACCGGGTCGAATACGGCGAGGACAACCTCCGTATGCCCGGTCCGGCCCGAGCAGACCTCTTCGTAACTGGGATTCTTGGTGTGTCCACCCGAATACCCCACGGCCGTCGTCCAGACCCCCTCGGTCTGCCAGAACTTACGCTCGGCACCCCAGAAGCAACCCAATCCCGCATGGAACCAACCGTACCCTTCCGGAAACGGGCCTTCGAGCGGGTTGCCGTTCACGAAATGGGTAGGAGGCACGGGCATCGCCTCGTCGCGGCCGGGCAACGCCTCGTTCTCGCTCGGTAATCTCAGCTTTCTCAAGAAGACCATGCAATGTTCCCGTGCGAGCCAATGCTGCACAGCATACCCGAATCCCGGTTGCCCGAAGGGCGGATGCGCTACACTCCGTTCATGAGCTGCGGTGTCGCTACAGTCCGGTCACCTCATGCGATCGGCGCGTTGTTTCTTGTCTGCCTTCTTGCGACGGGCTGCGCGACAACGCCCGCCGAGACGCCGCCCGCGTACGACGATCTCGTCGGTCTAACGGTCGACGAACAGGCTATCGACGTCAACCTTGTAACGCGGATCAGGACAGCGTTCCTAGCGACCCCGGATGTCGACGAGCGCATCCGGGCCGTCACGCTTCTCGAACAGGAAGTCGACGGTCTCCTGCAGGTGGGACAGCCCCTGCGCCTCGGACCCATCGGTTCCGCGATTCTCGAGCACTACCAGGCCAGCATCACCGGTCACCTGGCGCTGGCCGCGTTCTACCGCCATGTCGACATGCCGGAACAGACGGCGCGGCACGAGGCATGGATCGCCGCCATCAGCGCAGCCTTGGAGGCGAATGGCGACGGTACATTTGAGGCACCCTACCCAGCGCTGTCGCCCAACGAAGCCAAGGGCTATTTGAGGGCGCAGGGCTTGACGCCCGTGGGGTCGTCCTACCGCCAATCCCAAGACCATCCGTTCATGCTTTGGATTACCGCGACTCGTGAGAACAGACCCCTCGAGAACGCGTTTTTCGATCTGGACGCGCTTTATTCCGCAATCGCCGCATCGGTGGCACGCAAGCCAACCACCGTGTTTCCGATCGGGCCGCCACGAACGTGCAGCGAGTTGGGAATCTGCGACAAGTTCAGCCCCATGGCTTTCATCCAGTTGCTCGCTGCGGGCAACGACGACGCCGCCCTCACGTTCCTGGGCTGGAAGGGTCTTAGCCGATTCAATGACGCCGTACATGCCTTGCGCCTCGCCGCGACTGCCGGTAACGCGGTAGCTAGCCGAATACTCGCGGAGTTGTGGGTTCAAGCGGCATACAACGGTTCCCAAGAGGCGAAGCAACGCGACGAATACCTCCTAGGCGCCGAGCAGAATTTTCGGGTAGCAGTCCGCGCCGGCTTCGACGACGCGATGTTCGAACTCGGCAGGCTTTACCTCATCGGGGCCTACGGCAGCGAGAAGACGGCCGACGGCATGCCGTTGATTCTTCGCTCGGCAGGACTCGGCAACCCCGAAGCCCTCCTTTGGCTAGGCTGGCGCCACGTACTCGGGGATTTCGTCGACCGGGATCACGAGCGTGCCGAGCAGTATTTCCTGCGCGCCGCGGAGCGAGACGAGATGGGCAAGCTCGAGTACGCCCGGTTCTTGATGCGCAGGGACGTCGACCGGGGGTTCAACGAGCGTGCGTACCGTTGGGTTCGGCAGTTCGCGCGGAACGACAACGCGCATGCCATGGTGTTGATCGGCGACCTGTATGCCAGGGGCCTACACGTTGGACGGAGCTTCAGGCGCGCCGGGTCCTGGTTCAAGAACGCCGTCAGAGCGGCCCCCGACGACCCCTATCTGGTGAATGAAGTCGCCTGGCGCTTGGCGGTAACCCACCTGCCGAAACTCCGCAACGAACGCTATGCCCTCGAGATCATGGAGCGGATCATGGCCGAGAGCGCCGAAGCACGGCGCAATCCCGCCTACCTCGACACCTGGGCGGCCGCCTACGCGGCCAACGGTAACTTCGAGCGCGCGATCGCGGTACAGGAACAAGCCGTCCAAGAGGCGCGCGCGTCTTCCAACAACGACCTGCCCATCCTGCTCGAGCATCTCGAAGCGTTCCGCGCCGGCGAAAAGATCAGCGAGCAAGTTCCCTAGCAAACCCCTGATTCGCGCACCTCCGCGCCAAGTGACGTGTCCCTGTTCGCCGTCGACGACTACGCCAACATCCTCCGCAACGCCCGCCCGTTGATCGATGTGCGCTCGCCGGTCGAGTTCCGTCGCGGTGCCGTGCCAGGTGCCGTAAACCTGCCCCTGCTGACCGACGACGAACGGGACGCGGTCGGCAAGACGTACAAGGCGAAAGGACACCAAGCTGCCGTCGTCCTCGGTCACGAACTCGTTGGCGGCGACACCAAGGCGTCGAGAGTCGCAGCGTGGCGGGACTTCGCCGTCAAGCATCCCGAAGCCTTAATCACCTGTTGGCGCGGCGGCCTGCGCTCCCAAATGGCGCAAGCATGGCTCGCGGGCGTCGGTATCGACCTGCCGCGTATTGCAGGCGGCTTCAAGGCACTGCGGCATTTCTGTCTCGACACGATACAAACCGCTGGCGACACGCGACGATTCGTCGTGGTTGGCGGGCGGACCGGCTCCGGCAAAACCCGTGTCGTGCAGGCGGCGGGGGCGCACGTCGACCTCGAGGCCCTCGCGAACCATCGGGGATCCGCCTTCGGTGGGTTGCCGACGCCACAACCGGCGCCGGTGACGTTCGAGAACGCACTCGCGGTGGCGCTCCTCAGGCTGCCACCGGACGAACCCGTGGCGGTCGAAGACGAGAGCCGCACCATCGGCCGGCTCGCGATACCGGGCGAAATGTACAACGCCTTGCAGCGGGCACCAATCGTGCAACTGGACGTAGACGACACCGTTCGGGTCGACAACATCTATCGCGAATACGTCGTGGACGCCGAGAATCCGGAACCTCACCTGACCTCCGCCTTGTCGCGGATCGAACGGCGTCTCGGCGGCGTCCGCTACCGAGAACTCGCGGCCTTGATGGACGACGCGTTTCGAGCTGACGCGTCCGGCCGCGGCGGCGCGCACCGCCTATGGATCCGGCGCTTGCTCCATTACTACTACGATCCCATGTACGACTATCAGCTTGCGGGCAAGAAGGACCGCATCGTGATGCGCGGCACCGCTGATGAGGTGTTGGACTACCTACGCGACTGGCGCCGCGTAGGGGACGGGCTTGTCCCGTCCCGTTCCTGACGGCGACGCAGCGAAGGACACCGCCCGCCACGCGCCAACGGGCGACGACAAGCGTCGCCCCTACGATTGCGCCGCTCAAGCGCGTAGGGGACGGGTTTGTCCCGTCCCGCTCTGACGGCGACACGAAGGGATCCGGCCAGCCACGCGGGGAGCCGGGCGACGGCGCACCCCAACGGACGCGTTGCGTCGTCCTACACGAAGGTCGCCAATTCCTCCAGCGGGTATTTGCCGATGTCCGGCACCTCGGCATCGCGGCTTGGATAGCCGGCGACTAGGAGCAGGAATGCCCGCTCGTGCGACGGACGGCCGAGCAGATCGTTGAGGAACCGCATCGGGCTCGGCGTGTGGGTGAGCGTCGCGACCCCCGCATTGTGCAGGGCAGCGATCAGCATCCCGGTGGCGATGCCCACGGACTCCGCGGTGTAGTAGTTCTTCAGCCGGTTGCCGTCGGCATCGAAGTTGAATCGACGCAGGAAGATCGCGATCAATGCCGGGGCCGTCGTCAGAAAAGGCTTGTCGGCGTCGGTACCGAGCGGTTCCAGCGCCTCGATCCACTCCTTGGACGCGCGTCGAGAATAGAACTCGCGCTCCTCTTTCTCCGCCGCCTCGCGGATCGCCGCCTTCTTCGCCGGATCACGGACCACGACGAAGTGCCACGGTTGGCGGTTGGCACCACTTGGCGCGCTACCGCCCGTGACGAGCGCGTGTTCGATGACACCGTCCGGAATCGGTCGCGAATCGAAGTGGCGCACGGTCCGGCGTTGGCGCATGAGTTCGCTGAACGACGCCGCCCGCTCCTGCATCTCCGGCGCGGGCCGTTCCCTGAAGTCCAAGGGAACGAAGCGGGCCGCGGTCACGAGTTGCGGTCCTTGTTCAACCGGTAGTGCTCGAAGGCGCGCTCCACCATGGGCCGGCGGCGCCCCTCCGGAACGTTGAGCGCATAGCCCGGGTCGCGTTCGCCCTCCGCCGATGTCAAATGCATGAGATGCGCCGCCGTAATGTGAGCATGGAATCCCTGGGTGTCTTGCACCTGGTTCACGGCCATCTTGATCATGCGCAGTTGGAACGGGTCGTTGCGGGCAATGCGTTCCGCGTAGGTGACCACCTCCTCGCGCAGCCGTTGCTCCGGAAAGACCCGGTTGACGAGTCCCAAGGCCATCGCCTCCTCCGCATCGATGAAGCGCGACTCGAACAGTAGTTCCTTGGCGCGCCGTGGATGCATGTCCCAGGGCACCGAGAAGAACTGGAAGTTCGATCCCAAGAACATGGCATTGTCGGCGGCGTAGAGAATGTCCATCGCACTGGCCACGATCCATCCACCGTAGATGCAGTAGCCCTGGATTCCGGCGATCGTGGGTTTCGGTACGTTTCGCCAGCGCATGGTCTTGTCGACGAACAGTTCCCTCGACCGCTCGAAACGGCCGCGCAGACCCGCTTCGATGGGCCGTTCCCGGCGATCGGCCATCTCCTCCGGCGTGCCGAGATCGTGCCCCCCGGAAAAATGCTCACCCGCCCCGAACAACGCAACGACGTGAACGTCCCGGTCCTCCGCGGCATCGTGGAAGGCGTCATCGAGTTCCTCCAAGAGGCGCCGGCTCTGGGCGTTGCGGTAGCGCGGCCGGCTCGTGGTGATGCGCGCGACGTTGTTGACGACTTCGTAGGTGATGTCTCGGTAGGTCATTTCGTTCGTTCCCGATTCGTGACGCACCGAATCAGGCGAGCGGCACGTTTAAGAAATCCTCGATCACCGAGACGCACTCGTCCAACTGGTCGTGGTGCGTCCAGTGTCCTGCATCGTCGATCTCCCGCAACGTCACGTTCCTGAAGTGGCGCAACGTGTTGTCATGGCCGATCCGATGCGGATAGCCCTGCCGGGAATTCACGATCAGGACCGGGCAGTCGACGCGTTCCCAGAGCGCCACCAGATCCGCGTTGGGGATGTCGTAGGGGCGTGGCGTGCGCGTGTAGTTGTCGAACTTCCACGTGAAGGTGCCATCCTCGTTCTGGTTGCTGCCGTGGATCGTGAGATGGCGGGCCTGGTCCGGCGACAGGTGCGGATTAGTCTCCTGCATGCGGTGATAGGCGTCTTCCAAGCTGGGATAGCGCCGCGGTACCCGCGCCGCCAGGGAGTAGTTGGCATCGATCCACTGTCGCAGGCGATCACCCGGCGAGGCGTTGTCCGAAGGATAGAGCCCGACCCCCTCGATGATCACCAAGCGGTCGACGGACTCCGTGAAGGTGCCCGCGTACATCGAGGCGATAGTGCCGCCAAGGGAATGCGATACGACGGTAACGGGCTCAAGACGCTGCTGGCGAACCAGTTGGGCAATGTCCTGAACATATTCCAGGTACGAATAGGGACTGCCGAGGGACCACTCGGAGTCGCCGTGGCCGCGAAGATCCGGGGCTACGACATGGAATCGGTCACGCAAGGGCTGCGCCAGCCAATCCCAGGAGTGGCAGTGGTCGTGGACGCCGTGAATCAAGAGCATGTCGGGGGCTTCGTCATTCCCCCAATCCAGGTAGTGCAAGCGCAAGCGCTGGGAGAAATAGCTATGGGAAGTCGGGTTCTCGCGGTCGGCCATGGGGAGCGCTAACGGCTTTGAAGATGTGCGGAGACGATTCTAGCCCGTCGGACCCGCGAACGCGTGGGGCTCGATCACCATCGAGTGCCCAAAGACGGTGCACGACGCGTGCCCAAAAAAGTTGCACGTTACCTATTGACACGGGTGTTACCTGAGGTAACATACGGGCCATGAACTAGCTCCCGCGTTTTGAAAGCGCGGGACTTAGGCGCAAAGACCCCTCCTCCTAGTAGGCTGCGCCGAGGTCACATTCCCAAGACCTCGCCAGCCTACACTTTGTTTCGACCCGGGTACCCGCTCCCTACAGATCCAGCTCCAATTCGGCCGTCAACGACCCGGCACAGCAAATCATCACCGCGCCCTTGTCCCGCTCTTCGTCGCTCAAGACGAAGTCGCGGTGGTCCGGCCTGCCCGAGACGACTCGCTGCCAACACGCTCCGCAGATGCCGACGCCGCAGGAATACGGGACCTGCACGTCCTCTTGGAGTAGTTCAAAGAGGATCGACCCGCCGTTCGGGACGAACACCCGCTTTCCCGACCGGGCGAGCTTCACCGTGAAGCCATCCGTAGCCGCGGTTTCCTCCGCCATGTTGTTACTTCAGTTTCGGCTCGACGAGGCCGAGTTGGATCATCGTCTCCCCGGTCGTGCGCAGGGTGTCCTCGATGGCGTGGGTTTCAAGGCCAAGTTCCTGGCGCGCCTTGTCGCAGTGCGCACGGGGCGCGTTGTAGGGCGCACCGTACTTCTCGACCATGGCCTCGTATTCGGGGGTCACGCCGCCGACATCGATGTCGGGGAAGAGTGCTTGCAGGTGTTCGTGGAGTTGCATGGCGGTGATCTCGCCGGCGTCGTCCGTCGCGCAGAGCATGTAGCGCGAACCGTTCTCGCACACGTCGGACTCAATCATGAGCGCCTGCGACTCGCCGCAGTCGCGCACATCGACGATGTTCCACAACGCCTGCCAGCCGCGCTGGCACGGGTGCCCCGCGAGCATCCGGCCCAGGAAGAACTGCCAGGAGCCGCGCAACTCGTGAACCGGGCTCAACAACGGGCCGAGAACGACGCACGGACACACCGAGATGGCGTCGAAGCGACCATCCTCGGCAGCGAGGCGGTTGACGAGATGTTCGCACTCGACCTTGGCCATGGAATACCCCACCTCGCCTTTCTGAACCAGGTTCTGGGTATTCCAGTTCTTGTCGTTCTCGCGGTTGTCGGACGCCCAGTCGGCTTCGGTGTACCGGTAGCCCGCCGGCGACGGGTGGCCGATGGCGGCGAAGGAACTGGTGTACACCAGCCGCTGGACCGTCCCGGCGTTCTTGACGGAGGCAACGATGTTGCGGACGCCGTTGATGGCGCCGTCGTACACCTGCTGCGGGTTGTTGGCGCCGCCGTAGCCCATCGGCGTGCCGACGTGGAGCACCGCGCTGCAGTCCGTAAACGGCGCGTCGTAGCTGCCTTCGTCGAGCAGGTTGGCCTCGTGCAAGCTCACGGAGCCGGGGTGCTCGTCGTTCAGGGCGAGAAGGAACCCGGTCTTGTCGGCGTTGGAAAGGTCCGTGACGCAGGCGCGAACGTCATAACCCCGTTTCAGAAGCGCAATGACGGTGTGGGCACCGATATAGCCTGAGGCGCCGGTCACCGCGACCGGGCCGTCGGTTGACGTGACGGATGGCATCGGTCGATCTCCCCTCGATTCGAACAAACGCACAAGTGTGCCACACTGCGCCACGACGGCGCGCCCTGACGGGCGCCTTAGGATTCAGCGCGGGAGGTGCCGTGATCGCCGCCATCCAGTACGACAATCTCAAGGTCACGAAGGACGGCCACGTCGCGGTCGTGACCTTCAACCGCCCCCACAAGGCCAACGCCCTCGACCACGCCCACCTGGTCGATATCGAAGCCGCGGCGCTGTCGTTCCGCGACGATGCCGTCACAAGGGTGGTGATCTTCACGGGCGAGGGTAAGCACTTCTCGTCCGGCGCCGACCTCGATGGGGGCGGCCCAGTGGCTGACGGTCTGCTGGAACGCCGGCGTCTCGCCCGCATCGGCGAGCGGGCGACGCTGGCCGTCTACGACATGGACCAGATCACCATCGCCGCCTGGAACGGGGCCGCCATGGGCGGTGGAGCGGTACTTGCCACCGCGATGGATCTGCGCATCGGCGCGGACGACTGCTTCATGCAATACCCCGAGATCGACATCGGCGTGAACCTGATGTGGAAGGGCCTGCCGCTCATCACGCACATAGCCGGGCCGTCCCGGGCCAAGCGCCTGGTCATCGGCGGCGAGCGCATCCACGCCCAGGAGCTACTGGATTGGGGTGTTCTCGATACGCTGGTGGCGCGCGCTGACCTCATGGTGACCGCCCGGGAGTGGGCGAGTCGCTACGTCGGGAAGTCGCCGATAGCGGCGCAGATGATCAAACGCAGCGTCAACGCCCTGGTATCCGCGCTAGACGTCGCCGTGATGCACATGGACGTGGACCAGAACCTGTTGTCGGCGCTGACCGACGACCGACGCGCCGCGATCGAAGCCTACAGGGCGGGCAAGGAACCGGAGTTCAAGGGCGACTAGCGCCGACGCGGTCGGGACGGCACCGGGGCGCACGACTACTCGCGCCATCGCCTGTGCGACCAAAGCCAATCCGCCGGCGCCCGATTGACGTCCGCCTGGAGTTTCGAGACGTAGCGTTCGACGATCGAGCCTCGGTCATGGGGCGGATCTGCGATCTTCTCGATGCGGCAGTGATAGCGACCGGGATCCAGTCGCTGGCAGGACAGGTAGTAAACCGGCCACTTGAGTGCCTTGGCTAGGCGATCTGGGCCTGCGAAGAAGGCGGTCTTGCGACCGCAGAAGTCAACCGTTTGGCAATCGCGTCCCCCGGGGCGCTGGTCTGCTACCAGCGTCCACACGGGTCGTTCGTGTCGGCGCTTTAGGAACTCGCGACGCATGTCCTTAACCGGAACCAGCGTCAGTCCGAACCTTGCGGCGATGGCCAGCAGGTGTTCGCGTACCGCAGGCGTGTGCGGTGGCTTGTAGACGATGGCCACGGGTGCTTCGAGCCGTTCGGCTAGGGCAGTGATTGCCCAGATCAGGTTGCCGTGATGGGCCATGAGCAACAACGCATTGCCTTCATCCAGCGCTTCAGCCCCCTCGAACGTCACGCGTTCGCCGAGTTCCGCCACGTCAATCTCCAGCGATCGCACGACCTCGACCCACGCCTGGCAGAACCCGCTGTAGAACTCCCGCACCAGTTTCGCCGTATCGTCGTCCGGGAACGCTTGGCGCAAGTTGTCCTCAACCACCTTTCGCCGGTAGGTGGCACGCATCAACGGTTCGACGAGACGAACGCCGCCATGCAACCGAGCTAGCGGCCAACGGCTGGTGGTCTTTAGGATCGAATCGAGCATCAACGTCCAATTCGGTACGATCCGGCGTCACGGGCTACCATAGTCGGACACGCCGACGACGCAAGTACCCGTTTCGGTTGCCAAACAAGCGACCGCAAGTACGTTGCACGCACTTGGAGAAATTGCATGCCTGAATTCCGTTTCGGAACGCTCGGGGCGGCGAACATCACGCCCCAGGCATTGCTCGCCCCCGCGAGCCGCAACGACGACGTGTCCGTGGTCGCCATCGCCGCACGCGACCGTTCCCGGGCACAGGCGATGGCGGATCGCGGCCACATCGACCACGTCGTCGACGACTACCAGGCGGTGATCGACCATCCCGATGTCAACGTGATCTACAACCCGTTGCCGATCAGCCATCACCGCGAATGGACGTTGAAGGCACTGGCCGCGGGCAAGCCCGTACTGTGCGAAAAGTCGTTCTCGATGAACGAGGCCGAAGCAGTCGAGATGGCCGAGGCCGCGGACCGGGCCGACCTGCTGTTGATCGAAGCGTTCCACTACCGGTACCACCCGGTGTTCCTACGTACCTTGGAGATCTACCAATCCGGCGCCATCGGCGACCTAGTCCGGGTCTCCGGCTTGTTCCACGTCGGCGGCGAACGCGGCGTCCCGGCGTCCAACATCCGCATGATCTACGAGACGGGCGGCGGCGCCACCATGGACATGGGCTGCTATCCCATGTCCTGGGTCCGTCACCTGACGGGCGAAGAACCCGAGGTCGTCTCCGCCGAGGCCGTGGAAGGACCGCCCGACGTGGACTTGAGTTTGGTGACCGAGCTCAAGTTTCCAAGCGGGGCAACCGGCAGCACATCGGGATCCATGAAGGGCGAGCCCTACCGGGCCGAGCTTCTCGTCGAGGGGACGAAGGGCACGCTCATGGTCGACAACCCGCTGGTCCCCCACATGGGGCACGAAGTCAGGCTGACGGTCGATGGCGAGACAACGACCGAGACGCTGACCAAGCGCACCACCTACGACTACCAACTCGACGCCTTCGTGCGCTCGCTCCGAACCGGCGAGCAGTTGCCAACCGACGCCCACGATGCCATCAAGCAGATGCACTTCATCGACAACGCCTATCGCGCGGCGGGGATGAAGGTCCGGGGAACTTGAGGCGACCGCCGCGCGGCATCGTAGGGGACGGGCTTGTCCCGTCCCGCTGATCCATGCGACCACGGGAATGCAAATGAGCGACATCGAGAACACCATCAACGCGGCCTGGGAGCGTCGCGACGAAATCGGTTTCGACACCGAGGGTCCCGTCCGCGACGCCGTCGCGACAGCCTTAGACGCCCTCGACTCGGGCAGTGCCCGGGTCGCGGAGAAGGTCGGCGACGAGTGGGTCGTCAATCAGTGGCTGAAAAAAGCCGTGCTGCTCAGTTTCCTGTTGAACGACATGGAACCCATCAGCTGCGGTCCCGGCGGCGCACCGTGGTGGGACAAGGTGCCGTCGAAATTCGCCGGTTGGGACGAGGCGCGCTTCCGGGCCGCCGGTTTCCGCGCCGTACCCTCCGCCATCGTGCGACATTCGGCCTACATCGCCCCGTCGGTAGTACTGATGCCGAGTTTCGTGAATCTCGGCGCCTACGTGGACAGCGGCACCATGATCGACACCTGGGCGACCGTCGGCTCCTGCGCCCAGATCGGCAAGGACTGCCACATCTCCGGCGGCGCGGGCATCGGCGGCGTCCTCGAACCGTTGCAGGCGGAACCCGTGATCATCGAAGACAACTGCTTCGTGGGCGCTCGATCCGAGGTCGTCGAAGGCGTCGTCGTCGAAGAAGGCGCGGTGCTCGGCATGGGCGTCTTCATCGGCGCCTCCACCAAGATCGTCGATCGCGAATCCGGCGAGATCACGACCGGTCGCGTACCAGCATATTCCGTGGTCGTCGCCGGATCATTGCCCAGCCCCGCCTTCGACTCGGGACGGCCGAGACCGAACATCTACTGCGCCGTGATCATCAAGCGCGTGGACGAACGCACCCGGTCCAAGACGTCGATCAACGAACTGCTGCGGGACTGACAACAACGAATCGTGGAACGCCGAGGTGATTTCGCGAAAACCTGTTGACACCTGCCGGTTCGAATCTATAATCCCGCGCCCTTGACGAATCACCGACCTTCTTGCGGGCGGAATACATGACTTCCAGACAAGCAGGACATTGCATAGAGCGCCTACCGGCGCAGCCACCGGCTGCGCCGCCGCAGTTCGCGGACTGTGGCAACCGCCTCGTGGGTAGCGAGGGAGCGAACTTGCGCTGACTTTCCGGACATGTCCTGGAAGGCGGCGCGGACTAACCAGCCTTCCAGGGAACACAACAAGGCCCTGGTCGGTTAACGAACAGGGCTTTTTTGTTGTACGGAGAAAAAACTTGAATCGAGCCGCGACGAGCATTCGTCGCGGCGGCGGCGGGAAATCCCGTCCAACGAGGGTTGGGCGGCGTGCGGCGTTCCATGGTTCGGGATCGAAGTCCCGTCCGGCGCACTCACGCTACCCATCGCACGGTGTGTACCGAGCGTTTTTGCTACGCACCCAACCACTTGGAATTAGCTCAGTTGGATAGAGCTCCGGTCCATAAACTGGTGGTCGCCGGTTCGATTCCGGCATTCCAAAACCGGCCTGGAAAGCCGCACGGCTGATAACCGTGATAAACGCTGGTGACGTGCGCTAATCGTCACAGGGCGCGTCCGTTCCCGGCGCTTTCGGCAAGAGCGTGAGCGAATGCAAGAAAGCGCAGCAACGACGTAGCCGGTCGGCGGGTCGGCACGAGTCAATCGGACCGACACGCCGATCGATCCGGCGCATCGCCCGCTGGCATCGTCGAACGCCAATTCTTCGGAGTTGGCAACCGGCGTTGCTCGTGCGCGGTGCGTTCGATCGGTCGGCACCGCCGGTCCGCAACGACGTTGTGGGAACGGACGCATTGATTCGTCGAAACGGAAAAAGGAGAACGCGACATGTTGTTCTATCGAAAATTCATCGTGCGCAAGCACGAACGCGGACTCCTGTTCAAGGACGGGGACTTCGTCCGCTTCCTGGAACCGGGGGTCTACCGCTTCAACGAGTGGCGCCAGCGCCACCAAGTGGAGCGCTTCGACCTGACCGAGCCGGTATTTGCGCACCCGTTGGCGGACTACCTGGTTGACGCCGAACGCGAGGACGTGGAACGCCTGCTCACCGTCGTAGCCACCGGCGAGAGCGAAGTCGCCGTCGTCTACTGGAACGACCGCATCGCCGAGGTCGTCCGGCCCGCCGAGCGCAAGCTCTACTGGAAGGGCCCGGTTGCGATCCGCGTGGACCGGTTCGACTTGGACGAAGGTCTTGCCATCGACGCCAAGCTCGCCAAGCGGCTCTTGGCCGAACCCGGGCTCGTGATGGCTTCGGAGAATGTCGGCGGGCTGCGGCTGCCCGGCCGCAACGGCATCTACTCGCGGGAAATCGCCCACGGACACGTCGGCCTGCTCTACGTCGACGGCGAGCTTTCCGGTTCGCTGGAGCCGGGGTTGCACGCCTTCTGGACCTACGGGCCGAGCGTCGCGATCGAGGTCGTGGACCTGCGCGTGAAGACGCTGGAGGTCCAAGGCCAGGAGATCCTGACCCGCGACAAGGTGAGCCTGCGCATCAACGTGACGGCAACCTACCGGTTCGAGGATGCCGAGAAGGCCGTCGGCGCCACGAAGGATCCGCTGGACCACCTCTACAAGGAGATCCAGTTCGGTCTGCGCGCCGCCGTCGGCACGCGCACGCTGGATGCGTTGCTGGAGGACAAGTCGGCCATCGACCGCGCGGTCGCCGATCGCGTCGGTCCGAAGTTCGCCGAGATCGGCATCGTCGTGGAAAGCGTCGGCGTCAAGGACATCATCCTGCCGGGCGATATGAAGGAGCTGCTCGGCAAGGTGGTGGAAGCTGAGAAAGCAGCCCAGGCCAACGTGATCCGCCGTCGCGAGGAAACCAACGCCACGCGTTCGCTCCTCAACACGGCCAAGGTCATGGAGAGCAACGCCGTGGCGCTGCGTCTCAAGGAGTTGGAGACGCTCGAGAAGGTAACCGAGAAGGTCGGCAACCTGTCGGTCTACGGCGGCCTCGACGGCGTTTTGAACGAGCTCGTTCGGCTCAAGCAGTGAGTGCGGACCGTAGTCGGGGGGGGGGGGGGGGGCCCCCCCCCCCCCCCCCCCCCCGCCGCGCCGGGGGGGCGGG
>VXYL01000057.1:88390-154135 GCA_009846005.1 Gammaproteobacteria bacterium
CGCGCGGCGGGGGTCGTGCCCCCGGCGGGCCCCGCCCCAGGGGGGGGGGGGGGGCGCGCGGGGGGGGGGCGCCCCCCCCCCCCCCCCCCCCCGACTCTCGGGCATGTTCGCGTCTCCGGTCGACGCGCTATGCTTAAGCGGATGTGCGTTCGCCGCTGAACAGATGCAAGTCGACAAGAGTTCCTCCACCTCCGGGCGACTGCCCACCGTCCCCGACCACGACGAAACCGTTGCGCGCCTGCGGGAAGAGAACGCACGCCTTCGTGCCGAACTCGCGCGGCTGCGTACCGAGAAGGAGGAGTCCGCGGATACCACCTGGGAAACCGCGATGGCGCGTGGAATCGCCTACGCCGACGGTCGGTCGCCCACGAGTTCCCTGTCCGCGGGACGGTTGCTCAAGCAACTTGCCGGTCTGTCCAAGGAGCGCATGAAAGCTGGCCTCATCAGGAACAGCGCCGAGTTCGAATACCTCCCGAGACCCAGCACGGACGAGGCCCAACTAGAAGCGGACTTCGTGCGCTGGGGCTACTGCCTCGTCAAGGACGCCATGTCGCCCGACCAGGTGCAGGCCCAGGTAGACCGCTTGGTGGACCAGGCAGAAGCGGAAAAAAACTCCAAGGCCGGCATCATGACCAGCCGGAACGAAACCGCCCAGCTTGTCAACAACCTGGTTCTCAAGGGTGCCGTATTCCGTGACGCCGTTGAGTTCAAGGAATCAGCGGCCCAACGTGGCCCGCTCGTCGACCGGTTGCTCACCAAGGTGATGGGCGAGGGTTTCGGCTTGGGCTGCGCCCACGGTTCCATCGTGCACCAGGGCGGCGGTCTGCAGGAACTACACATCGACCAGGGCGGCATGCCGATGCCCTATCCGCCGTTCCCATTCGGCTCCCTGATCATCTGGTGCTATTCGCAGTTCGATCTCGACAACGGAGCCACATACTGCGTGCCGGGCTCGCACCGAAGCGCCACGGGCACGACCCGCTTCCGCGACGGCGCGGACCTGGTGCGGCTCGTTGAGGGCGAGCCCGGACTCGTCGCGATCTGCGCACCGCCCGGCACCTGCATCCTCACCGATACGCGGATCCTGCACTGCGGCGGGCGCCGGACAGCATCGGGCACCCGCTACGCGATGCGCTGCCACTACAACCGGTACTTCATGCGCGCATTGCACGAGCAATCGACGGCCAACGTGCACGTTCCCGACGACGTCTACGAACTCCTATCGCCACGGCTGAAACAGATGATGGGCATAACCGTCAACAATCACGAGCCGGTCGGGGAGTTGCGTCGGGACGGGGCCTGATTGCTAACCACGCCCGTGCGGACGTAGGGGACGTCCTTGTGGCGTCCCGTGGTGACGAACCGACGCCGCATGAACCCTCGACGCGGGCGACCACACGTCCCGCGGGCTGGCGGGACGGGACAAGCCCGTCCCCTACGGGCCGCCGGTCGTCGCGACTTCCGTCGAGAACGCCAGCCGCTTGCCGTCGACCTCGGTCCGGGTCGCCCGCTCGGCGACGACACCGGGTTCCAAGGAAAGAGCCAAGGTTTCGCGCGCGATGTAGTTGCCGTGGGCATTGATCGCTTCGGCGATGTTCTCGTCGGCGTCGTACACTACGTGAATCCGATCGCTGACCGCGAGACCGTTGTCCTTGCGGGCACGCTGAACGCGGTTGACGACCTCCCTCGCCAATCCCTCTAGCCGCAATTCGTCGTCGAGGCGGCAGTCGAGTTCGATAGAGATGAGACGATTCGAGACGGTGTCCGTGCCTTCCTTCGCCTCCCTGAACACGTGGATGTCGTCGCCATCGAAACGCTCACCGTCGATGCCGACCGTCCCGTCTTCCTGGAATGCCTCGATGGCATCCGCATCCAACGCCGCGATCTTCCCTTGGAATTCCTTCATGCGCCGCCCAAGTCGTTTACCCAGTACGGGAAAGTTTGGCTTCGCGTAGAGCGCGATGTAGCTCGCCTCGTCCGTCTCGTAGCGCACTTCCTTGACGTTCAGCTCGGCTTTGACGTAGTTCTCGAGCGTCCTGATCTCGTCGAGCAGCGTCGCGTCCCGATGGATGATCGTGATCCGTCGCAAGGGCGTGCGCAGGTTGATCTTCACTTGTTCGCGCTTGGAACGGCCGAGTTCGATCACCTGCTGCATTCGCGACACGGCATCCTCGAGGAGCGGCTGGCAAAGCGAGGGCTCCGCTTCCGGGTAGGTGCAGAGGTGTACGGAAAGCGGCGTCGGCTCCTCGCCGGCGAGGCGTGCGAACGAAAGATAGATGTGTTCCGACAGGAACGGCGCGAACGGCGCCATGGCAACCGACAGTTCGTAGACCGCCATGTGCAGCGTGTTGTAGGCGGCGATCTTGTCGGCGGTTACGCCCTCGCCCCAGAACCGCGCCCGGTTGAGACGGATGTACCAGTTGGTGAGGTCGGCGATGAACGAGAACAGTTTCGGCACCACGTTGTAGAGCCGGTAGCGTTTCATCTCGGCGCCGATGTCCTCCTTTAGGGTCTGCAGCCGGGAGATGATCCAGGCGTCGAGAATGTTGTCGCCCCGATGGGTGCCCTTGGCTGGCGTCCAGCCGTCGATCGCCGCGTAGGTCTCGAGGAACGACCAGGCGTTGTACCAGGGCAGGAGAGCCCGGCGCACCATATCGCGCACGCCGCGGTCGACAAAGCGCTGCTCCTCGGCACGAACCAGTCCCGAATTGATGAGATAGAGGCGCAGCGCGTCAGCCCCGTAGGTTTCCATCAACTCGTCCCCGGGGGTGTAGTTGCGCAGGCTCTTCGACATCTTCTTGCCGTCCGCCGCCAGCACCATGCCGTTGACGATGACGTTGCGGAACGCCGGTTTCTTGAACAGCGCGCCGGCCAAGACCATCAGCGTGTAGAACCAGCCACGGGTCTGGTCCAGTCCTTCGGCGATGTACTCGGCCGGGAATCCCTGTTCGAAGGTCTGCTGGTTCTCGAACGGATAGTGGAGCTGCGCATAGGGCATGGAGCCGGATTCGAACCAGCAGTCGAGAACCTCCTCGACACGGCGATAGACGCCGACTTCGCCATCCACCTCGAAAGTGAGGTCGTCGACATGCTCGCGGTGCAGGTCGACCACCTCGACGCCGGTCAGCGCCTTGAGTTCCTCCCGCGACCCGACGCAGCGCGCGTCGCCCGTGGTGTCGTTGACCCAGATCGGCAGCGGCGTTCCCCAGACCCGGTTCCTGGATATGGCCCAGTCGATAACCCCCTTCAGCCAGTTGCCGAACCGGCCATGCTTGATGTGCTCCGGCACCCAGAGCACCTGGTCGTTCGCCGCGACGACGTCATCCACGAACTCGGTGACCCGCACGAACCACGACGGCACGGCACGGTAGATCAGGGGCGTGTCGGTGCGGTAGCAGTGCGGATAGCTGTGCACGATGTCCTGGCGTTCGTAGAGCGTCCCGTTGTCGCGCAGGTGACGGACGATGTGGCGGTCGGCGTCCTTGACGAACTGGCCAGCGAAATCGCGGACCTCCTGCGTAAAAACGCCCGCCATGGTTACCGGGCAGCAGAATGCCTCGATGCCCGCCGTCTGCAGAATCCGATAGTCGTCCTCGCCGAATGCGGGTGCCTGGTGGACAAGGCCCGTCCCTTCGTCGGTGGTCACGTAGTCGTCGGCGACCACGACGAACGCGCCGCGTTCCCTTTCAGGCTCGAAGTAGTCGAACAACGGTCGGTAACGCCGCCCCACGAGTTCGGTGCCCTTCAGGCGCGTTTCGACGGTGAGCGACGGATGTCGGGCCCGGTAGTCCGGGAGCCGTGCCTCGGCAAGGTAGAAGGTCTTGCCGATCTCCTCGTCAGTGACCCGGACGTAGTCGATATCCGCGCCGACGCACACGGCAAGGTTCGACGGCAGCGTCCAAGGCGTCGTGGTCCACGCCGACAGGTAGGCGTCCTCGTCTTCGAGTCTGAACAGCGCGGTAATCGCCGGATCCTGGACGTCGACGTAGTTCTGGCCAGCTTCGAAGTTGGCGAGCACGGTCTCGAGCGCCGTCGACACCGGCATCACCTTCATGCCCTGGTAGATTAGCCCCCTGTCCCAAAGCTGCTTGACGACCCACCAGACCGACTCCATGTACCAGACGTCCATGGTCTTGTAGTCGTCGTCGAAATCGACCCAGCGACCCAGTCTCGTGATTGTCTTGCGCCACTCCGCGACATAGCGCTCGACGATGGCCCGGCATTCGGCGTTGTAGCCGGCGACGCCCATCTTCTGCACTGCCTCCTGAGCCGAGATTCCCAGCGCCTTGTCGATCTCCTGCTCGATGGGCAGCCCGTGACAGTCCCAGCCGAAACGCCGCAGCACATGGCGCCCCTTCATGGTCCAGTAGCGCGGCACGATGTCCTTAAGGATCGAACCCAGGAGGTGCCCGTGGTGCGGCAGGCCCGTGGCGAAAGGCGGCCCGTCGTAGAAGATGTACGGCTTCTTGTTCTCAGTGCACGCCAGCGACAGACGGAACACGTCCTGCTCCTCCCAATGGGAGAGGATGTCGTGCTCCATCGCGACGAAGGAGAATGCGGTGGTTTCTTCCACCTGCTGGGTCATGGGGCAAGGTCACGCGACCTGGGGCCGCGCATTCTACTTCGCAATCAGGCGTCGTTGGTGCCGACGCGACCGATCAGTTCGTCGCCCGAGGCGCTGTCGACGATCGCGTCGCCGACCGCCGCGAAGCTATCGTTGTCCGCGATGTCGGCGAGAACTGTCGCCAGTCGATCCGCAATCGCAGAGCCGAAACGTCGTTCAGCCATACGCCGCAACAACGCACGCTCCTCAGCGAGAAACTGCTCTCGTGCTCGCAACCTGCCTTGTTCGATGCCCTGCTCGCGGCCTTGTTCGAGGCCGCGCGCCATGCCACGGGCCTCGCCACGGGCTTCGCCACGAGCCTCGCCACGGGCCAGCCCAAGGGCCTCGCCACGTTCGATAGCTTGGCGTTCAAGCTCGTCGTAGTACTTCTGAAGCCTTTCGTTGACGCTCTCCAACAAGGCCATGGGTTCCTCCATCAACATCGCCGTGTAGCTGCGTCCCGGTTGTCGGTCCGGCGCGGTCGCAGGCGTTCGATCCAGTCCCGGAACGCACGCCGGATTTGAGAATCGACGGGATCGTTCAGCAGCCCGGCGAGTTCAGCCACCGCAAGGTCCAGCGCCTTCCCCTGGCTAGTCTCGAGCGCCACTAGGGACGAGACCAGATTGTCTCTCGGTAGATCGTCCGTCGATCGCTGCCACTCGTCAAGCGCAAGATAGGATTGCCGGGGCTGCCATTCCGCCGTGACGGCACCTTCCGGAAGGGTCATTTCGGTCACCGATAGCGGCGCATGCCATCGGCGACGCCCGTTGTAGACGACCAGTGGGACGACGTGCGGAAGCATTCGCTCCTCGGAGAGTCCTTGGCGCTGCCGCAGGAGTTCCTGAAACAGGAGCCCGGTATAAACGAGCATGCGTACCGGCATGGTCGCGTCGACGTCAGACTGGAACTCGATAAGCAGCACCACATAGGCACCCGGCGGACCGGACAGCCGCCGGGCGGAGGGTATGCCGAGGTCCGAACTTGGTGGCGACCGGCCCGGCCTGATGGGTTCAGTGAGACGCCAGAACGCCCTTGATGAAGGCGGCTTTTCTCGTCCGGTAGCAATCTTCACCGAGCCCCTCGCAGGCCCGCTTCAAGTCGTTGTACTGGCACAGCAGCGCCGCATCCCGTCGAAGCGCGTCCCTGAAAGTCAGGAACATCTCGAATCGGCTGCCGTTCTCCACCACCTGCAGCGCCACCGCGGTCGGGTACCGGTGCGTTTCCAGCATGCATAACGACTCAGTCCTCAAGGTGTCGGCCTTCACCGAGTAGCCAAGGTGCCCAAGGGCACCTATGGTCTGCTCGAACCGTTCCCTTGGAACGCCAACAAAAACGTCCAGGTCGCCCTTCGAAATCGCTCCCGGAACGGCGGAGGCCCCTACATGCTCGATGCGGGACTCCGGCACGTGGCGACGGACCTCCTCGGCAACGCGCTCAAACAGGTGCGTTGCCGCCGGTTGGTACTCATCGGGTAGAAGGAACTTCACCGCCGCTCCAAACGACCTGCTTAGCCCTTACACCATCCAACACTGGCCCCTCGCTCCCGGGCCGTGAGATGTCAAGACGCCATCATCCGGATGGATTGGCGGTCTCCATTCGGACGCAGGCAAATACACCCCACCGGCCCTCGCCAGCCTTAGCTACACGCGCAAGCGGGCTTCGTATGCGGTCAGGCCGCGACGGCGTTCGCCTCGTAGAGGTGACAGGCCACCAGCCGATCCGGTTGCCCGACATCCGTGACCGGAATCAGCTCCGGCGTTGTCTCGCGGCAAACGTCCATCACCTTGGGGCATCGATTGGCGAATCGGCAGCCCGGCGGGACGTTGACCGGCGACGGGATCTCACCCTTGATCGCGGTGGACTCGCGGGATCGCTCGCTGGCCGGGTCGGGCTCCGGGTTGGAGCCGATCAGTAGCTCGGTATACGGATGCTTCGGTGCGAAGAACACCCGGTTGGCGGGGCCGATCTCCACCAGCGAGCCCAGGTACATCACCGCCATGCGGTCCGAGACGTAGCGCACCATGGACAGGTCGTGGGCGATGAAGAGCAGCGTCAATCCCAGCGAGTCCTTGAGTTCGTCCAGGAGGTTCACGACCTGGGCCTGCACCGAAACGTCCAACGCGGAGATGGGCTCGTCGCACACCACGAACTCGGGTTCGAGTACCAGCGCCCGGGCGATGCCGATGCGCTGCCGCTGGCCGCCGGAGAACTCGTGGGGGTAGCGCGACATGTGATCCGGGTTCAGCCCGACCCGCCTCAGCCATTCGCCCACCGTGTCACGGGCCTCTTGCGAGCTTAGGTCCGAGTGCAGCTTCAAACCCTCGCCGACGATCTCGCCGACGGTCATGCGCGGGTTCAACGACGAATAGGGATCCTGGAAGATCATCTGCATGGCCTGGGCGTAGCGCTGGAAGTCCCCCGGCCGGTACCTGGCTGGCATCGACTCGCCCTTGTAGACCACCTCGCCGCCGGTCTTGTCGTGCAGGCCCAGCACGGTTTTGCCCAGGGTCGACTTGCCGGAGCCGCTCTCGCCCACCAAGCCGACAATCTCCTGTGGAGCGATGTCGAACGAGACATCGTCCACGGCGTGCACCACCTGTCCCCGCGCGATGGGGAAGTGCTTGGTCAGGTTGCGGATCTGTACGAGCGGTTCGGTCACGGTGTGCGCCAACTGGGTGGTCCTAACCTACCACGCCGACGCGAGGGGAAGCGACGCCCATGCAGGCCTCCCAGGTAGCCAATATGATCCGCGTCTTCACACCGTCGTTCCCAGCTAACCGGAGACCGGGATGCACCTTAAGAACAACGAACACCGCCTCGTTGGCCGTTGGCCGTCGCGCCTCGAACATGCCGACGGTCGAGCGCTCGACGCCGAGCGGGGTGTCCTTCTGGTACCGTCGTCAAGACGCCGCGGCGAAAGTACCGCCGTCGCACTGCCGTTCATACGCGTAGCCGCCCGGCGAAACCACGGACTGCCGCCCCTCGTCGTGCTCTTCGGTGGTCCGGGGGTCGGTGCCATCGAGTCGTTCCAAGGGTATTTCTTCGCGCACGTGGAACGCCTGTCGGCGATTTGCGACGTGGTGACGTTCGATCAGCGCGGCTGCCACGGCGCGTTGCCCGACCTGGTCAATGCCTTCCCGCCGGATTACGACCTGGACGAGCCGATGACGCGCGAGAGCTTCCTGACCGCGCAACGGGACAGCGCAGCACGTCTCGGCGCGTACTGGCGTGAGCGCGGCGTGGACTTGAGCGACTACAACACCGTCGAGAGCGCGCACGATGTCGACGACCTGCGCAAGGCGCTCGGCGCGGAGCGGGTGAACCTTTATGGCGCCAGCTACGGTTCCCACCTGGGCTTGATGGTGCTGAGGCTTCACGACGACCATGTGGAGCGAGCAATCCTTTGCCTCGTCGAAGGCCCGGACGATACGCACAAGCTGCCGGGCAACGTGGACCGTCATTTCCGGCATCTGGCCGACCTCGCGCGGGCTGATGCGAATCTCGGCGGCGCGTGCAACGACCTCTTCGGCGAATTTGCGGCGGCGCTCGACAAGCTCGAACGGACACCGGCCGAAGGCAACGTGAAAGGCGTCGAGCACCCCTTGCGGATTGGCAAGTTCGGCCTGCAGTGCGTACTCGGCAACGCCCTCGGCAGCACCCGAGCCATGCGCGGTCTGGCTGGTTTCGCTCGCCAGCTTCAGCGTCGGGACTACGCGGCCCTGGTTCGCCGGTTCGACCGCTGGCGGGTCAATTCAACCGTCCACGGCATGATGCTGGCCATGGACCATGCCGCCGGCGCGAGCCCGGAACGCACTCGCCGGATCGAGACGGAGCGCGCAGACGCCTTGCTCGACGACAGCTTCAACCTGCCCTTCCCGTTCATCGGCCGTGAGCTAGGCGTCACCGAACTCGATGATGCCTTTCGTACTCCCGTGCAATCCGATACGCCCACGTTGTTTTGCGCGGGGACGCTGGACGGGCGCACGCCGGTGTCGAATGCAGAGGCTGCATTGTGTGGGTTTCCGAACGGTCAACTCATCGTGGTCGAGGGAATGGGCCACGAAGAACCGACGGTGCTGCTGGACGCGCAGGTGGAGTTCCTGACGGGTCGGGACGTTGCTGTCGAACGCCTCGCGACCCCGTTCAAGTTCGACGCCATCGCGATCTGACCGCCGATCGGCAACGCGTTCTGATCAGCCCCGCTGCCTTATCCGGTGCCCGCCCTACGTGTGACAGCGGGCGCATCCCCTTGCTACAAGTCCCCTAGGAACTGCGCCTCATAGAGCGGCCAGTTGGTTACCATGCCGTCTCGGCCGCCGCGGGGATCGGCCGTTAGTGTGATCGCTCGTTCGGGCGCGTAGCGGCTAATGTAGGAGCTCAAGCTCTTGGCGCGGCTCCGACGCCGGCTTTTCACCTCCACGGGGACGATCTCGCCGTTTCGGGCTTGGTGAAGGAACTCGATTTCGGCGCGGCCCTCCGCCCAGCCGTAGGTCGGATGGCCCACGCGGGCACACAGTTCAGTCTGGACGAAGTTCTCTGCTATGAAACCCTTGTATCCGCATTTGGGCTCGCGCTGCAACACGTAGGGGAGGCGCAGGAGGTATCGGAGGATGCCGATGTCGAAGAGGAACAGGCGGAAGCGGCTCTCCTTCGTAAGATGCGGCAAGGGCGGGGTCGGCTCGCTGACGATGGGATAGCACTTCCACGCCAACCGGCACTTCTCCAGCCAATCGATGGGCCCCCGCAGATCCTGGTAGCCGCGCTTGCGTGCCACCACACCTTGAAACCGGAAGCGCTTTACCGAGCCGTCAAGCGTCGTCTCTAGCTGGCGGGGAATGTTGTGGAAGACCGCGTCGATGTGCTGCGCATGTGCGGGGCCGGCGTACTTGCCGAAATCGCGCTCGAACCCGGTCACAAGGTCGCTGTGGATCGTCTCGACCTGGCTGATGCGCTGGGCCATGCCGTGCCGGGGGTCGAACCACGCCGCCACCGCCTCGGGCATCCCGCCCACGAAGGTGTAGTCCAGAAACAACGACCACAGCCGTTCGTGTGCCGTGCTGCTCTTTGCCCGCGTGCGGAACATCTCCAACAGGCGCGTCTGTCCGGAAGCCATCACGAACTCTTCGAAGCAAAGCGGGAACAGCTCGAGGCGGCTCACTTTGCCGACGGGAAATGAGGTCAACAGGCCGACATTGGAGCCAGTCGCGCAAATGAACGCGTTCGGCATCTGCTCCGCGAAGTACTTGAGGGAGTCTAGGGCCGACTGGCAGTCGCCCACCTCGTCGAAGAAGATGAGATCCCGCGCCAGATCGACGGGCTCGTTGAACCGTACTTCGATGTTGTCGACGATGGTGCGCGGCGCCAAGCCGTCGGCGAACACGCTCGCTAGTCCCGGCGCAAAGTTGAAGTCCAGCTTGTGGACCGTGCGAAACTGCCGGGCGCCGAAAATCTGTTCGATGAGGTGCGTCTTGCCAGTCTGCCGCGCACCATCGATCAGCACTGGCTTGCGGCGGGGTTGCCGTTTCCAGGACAGCAGATCGTTGTAGAGCAACCGATCCATCGTGTTGTGCGATTGCCGGAACGTCGCGAAAGAGTAGCACGTTCAGACTTTTATGTGCATAAAAGTCTGTTACCTCATACTTTTTAGTAGATAAAAATACGCTTAAAGCGTACTTTCAGCGACCTTCAAAGGCGTCGTCGGCCCGTCGTACGAGAATGTGGCAGCACTCTCGAACGCGCCGGTCAGATGCACGGGACGGGACAAGCCCGTCCCCTACGGTCCTTCGTCGTCTCCCAGAGTGAGCGCGGCGAGCACCTTCGGCGGCGACATCGGTAGTTCCCGCAGACGCAGGCCGACGGCGTCATGGATCGCGTTGGCGACCGCCGCCATCGGCGGGGCGATCGGGACTTCGCCGACGCCGCGAACGCCGTACGGGTGGGCGTCGTTCGGCACTTCCACGACCACGGTGTCGATCATCGGCAGGTCCGATGCGACCGGCATGCGGTAGTCCAGGAAGCCCGCGTTGTCGAGACGTCCGGAGGCGTCGAAGATGTACTCCTCGTTGAGTGCCCAGCCGATGCCCTGGGCGACGCCGCCCTGCATCTGGCCTTCGACGTAGCCCGGGTGAATGGCGCGGCCGGCGTCCTGAACCGCGGTGTAGCGAATCACTTCGACGCGACCGGTCTCCTCGTCCACTTCGACATCGCAGACGTGGGTGGCGAATGCCGGCGCGGCGCCCTGTGCGTTCACCGACACGTGCGCGGTGATCGGGCCACCGGTCTGCGACGCCTTGGCCGCGAGTTCCGCGAGGGAGAGGGGCTCGAAGTCACCGGCGTTTGCGCCTGCCGGACGGGCGTGGCCGTTGTTCCAGTCCACGGCGTCGGGGTCGATGTCCCAGAGCAATGCCGCGCGTTCGCGCAACTGCTCGACCACCCGTTCCGTGGCTTCGGAAACCGCGGTACCCGCAGAGAATGTCACCCGGCTGCCGCCGGTGGTGGCGCTGTAGCCAATGGTATTGGTGTCGCCGACCTGTACGCTGACGTTGCGATAGTGGATGCCCAAGGTCTCGGCGACGATGTTCACCATCGACGCGCGCGAGCCGCCGATGTCCGGGTGGCCGGTGGTGACCGCGACCGTGCCGTCCTCGTTGACGTTCACCTGCGCGCTCGATTCGCCGCCGACATTGAACCAGAACCCGCAGGCGACGCCGCGACCCTGGCGGCCATTCTTCGGTGTGGCGTAGTGCGGGTGGTCCTGGGCGGCGTGCAGCGTTTCTTCGAAGCCGATGCGGCGGAACGTTGGTCCGTAGGCCGCGCGCGTGCCTTCCCTAGCGGCGTTCTTGAGCCGAAACTCGATGGGATCGAGACCGAGTTCTGCCGCCAGTTCGTCGATCACGGACTCCACGCCGAACGCGGCGATGGGGGAGCCGGGTGCGCGGTAGGCGTTGCACTTGGGCCGGTTCGCCACCACGTCGTAGCCCACCACCTTGACGTTGTCGATGGCGTACGGCGCAAAGGCGCAGTTCGACGCCCCGCGAACCGGGGAGCCCGGGAACGCGCCGGCCTGGAACCGGAATGTCGCCTCCGCCGCAATGATCCGGCCGTCACGCCGGGCGCCGATCTTGATGGTGTTCGACGAACCCGCGGTCGGCCCCGTGGCGCGAAACACCTCCTCGCGGGTCATCACCATCTTCACCGGGGCGCCAGCCTTCTTCGACAGCGTGTAGGCCAGCGGCTCGAGGTAGACGATGGTCTTGCCCCCGAACCCGCCACCGATCTCCGCCGGGATCGCGCGGATCTCGGAGAGTTTGGCACCCGTCATCTTGGCGGTCGCGTTCCGGACCATGAACTGGCCCTGGCTCGAACTCCAGATGGTGGCGCGACCGTCCGCCGCTACGCTGACCAGGCAGGCGTGCGGTTCGATGTAGCCCTGGTGCACCGGCTTCGTCTTGAAGTCTCGTTCGATAACGACATCGGCTGCGGCGAATCCGTCCGCGACGTCTCCCAGCGTGAACTCCGCGCGGCTCGCCACGTTGGTCGGCGCATCCGCTGCCGAGTCGTCGCCTTGGGTGCGCAGGAATTCGTGGAGCACCGGGGCGTCCGGTTGCATCGCGTCGTCGACGTCGATCACCCACGGCAGCGGTTCGTAGTCGACGTCGATCAACCCGAGGGCGGCTTCCGCTGCCTCCGCGGTGGTGGCCGCAACGGCTGCCACCGCATGCCCGGCGTAGAGCGGCTTGTCGCGTGCCATGACGTTGCGGCTTACGAAGCGCATGTCCGCGGGACCGACCAGCACGGGCGTATCGAGGGGAAAATCCACCAGGTCGGCGCCGGACATCACCGCCTTGACGCCGGGTGTCGCAGCGGCGCGGTCGAGGTCAATCGACTTGATCCGGGCGTGGGGATGCGGGCTGCGCAACACCTTACCCCATAGCATGCCCGGTTGCGCGAAGTCGGCGCCGAACGCGGCGCGGCCGGTCACCTTGTCCTCGCCGTCGGGGCGGATCGTGCGCTTGCCGATCCACTGGTTGTTGTATTCACTGGCCACTCTCGCACCTCCCGACCATCGTTCACGCGACCACGCAGCCGCAGAAGCAACGGCGGATTCTAACGAGGCAGACCCTCGCAAGCGCAAGTCTCGAGCCGAGCTATCGCGGGCACGAACGAACAAGCTGTTTGGCGCGGGAGGTCAGCCGGAGCGGCGCCCGTCCCCACGACGCTGCTGCCGCACCCACGCTCCCGGATCACGGTCCCACGCGTGACCAGTGTCCTCAACTGCACCTAGCGCCGCGTCAATCTCGTCCCAACGATGTTCGTCTAGCCCACGTCGTATGAGTTCGCAGACAAAAGCGTTGCGCGGACGGTCACCCGCGCACCGATCGAGTTCCTCGACCAAATAGTCCGGCATTGAGATGCGTATCCTCATGGCGAACTCCTCGTCACGAGTCTTGTTCAAGCACACCCCGATACGGTGTGACGCGCCCACTCCTGTCTATCCCGGCTACGAACGGCGTTTGGGTCTTTGCGGCGAACCGAGCAATGCTGTTTTTCCCTTCAGCAACAGTTCGGCAATGTCGGTCGCCGTGGCGTCTTTGCGCGCACGACCACGACGCGCGCTCGATGCGTTCGGATCGACTGTAGTTCTGCCGCACGGTAGCGGATGTTCTTGCCCTTTGTGAGCGCCAGCCAACCTTTGCGTCCAACGAGTTCTAGCCACTCCTCGTCGGGAGCGTCGAGCGACAAATGGTCATCGTGGATTTCAACGTTTAGTCCCTCGGAGCGCAAACGTTCGGCAATTATGTGCTTCCCAAGATTCCTATCCAGGAAGAGAACGAAGTCGCCTATGTCAGGCTGCTGCGGGGAGTTCGCACCGGATTGCTTCTTCAATTTCCCCCTCGCTCCGCTCGTAGTCTCGCGCGAGCTCGTGAACCGACTCGCCGGCCTTATAGCGTTCGGCGATCAAGCCGGTCGCGAGCCCGGTACCCGCGATCACGGGTCGTCCGGCCGAAAGCGACGGGTCGACAACGACCAGGGCGGGGGCGTTAGCGGTCGCGGCACGTGTAAAGGGGTAGAGCCGGATCGGCACGCCGGTAGGATCCCGATCAATGCGTCGCAGGGCCTGGTCGAGCACCTCCCGCATGGCGAGTTGGCCGGCTTCACTGATGTTGACCAAGTGGCCGCACTCTCGAATGAACAGATCCAGGCCGTCGGTCTCCATTTCTCGACTGATCAACGGGTGGGTCCGGTCCCGCCCGGAGCGTGCATGTCCAACAAGGTATTGGATTGCACCACGTACCTTCCCCATGGCTACGAGGTGCGTGCGACGAATAGCCGCAAGCACATGCAATTCCGCAAGGTTGAGAAACGAGAGCAACGCCGGTGAATGCGAGGCCGCTTCGATTAGCGGTCCATAACCTGGCGCACCAACCGACCACGAGCGCACTGTGGACGCCGGGAGCACGAGATAGTGCGCCGCCTCAGCTAGGGTGTAAGCAGGTTGTTCGCGTGGGTCCATTCCACGGGCTCCGATTGCCTCGGGTCGCTACGCTACCACGATGCGCTCGGAGCCGTGGGTCTCTTCCTTGCCCAGGTCGAGCTCTACTTTGCGCGCTTGCTGCCGATTACCTTGTCTGCACGGTTTTCGAGTTTGCGCCCATGCCGAAGGAAATCGAAGCCATCGTCAGCCTTCGAGTCGTCACCCCTCACGGAGCCACGCCTAGGGGACGGGCGCGGTTCAGTGGTTCCAGCATCGACCGCGGCCGTCCTGTCCTTTCGGCGTCGCTTCGACGCCCGCATCTCGACAAGAAAGTAGGTCAGCAGCGAGGCAAAGATCACGACGTTCTTGATCGCGAACGCGACGGCGATGTAGTCGCCGGCCACCGTTGCCTCTTCCGAGCCCGACGGAAGTGCCTCGACATAGTCCAGGAACTCGCCATGGAGATACATCGCCGCCGCGATCACGCCGCCACATGCGGCGAGCCATTTCCAGCGCCGACGTAGCCACAGCAGGAAACCCGAGACGAGGGTGAACTTGAGAAGTTGGTTGAGCATCGGGTCCGTTAGGTGATGCCAAGCACGACTGCGATCGCGATAAGCGGCGCAATCACGAGTTGCTTGTGGATCTTCTCTTCTTCCGCCGCAACGATGATCTCCAGGTCGTCCTCGGAGAGATCCTCAACTGTCCGTCCATGCAACGCGATCTGCACTTTGGCTTTCTTGATTGCGCGTTCGCGAATCCTCGACCGCACCTCGCCGGTCAAGCGCTTCTTCGCCCGTCGGCCACGGTTTGCCACCGCGCGCAACATGACCTATTTCGATGCGGTCGTCCGATGGACATCCGCCGCTTCCACGTCGCAGTCTTCGTGGTGCAGCCAGCAGCGGGCGAAGTGGTCGGCGTGGAGATCGAAGGATTCGGGGTGGTTGTCCTCGCAGGCCTGCATGGCGTAGGGGCAGCGGGCGAAATAGCCGCAGCCCGCCGGCGGTGCGAAGAGGTCCGGCGGACTGCCGTCAATGGGGGTGAGCTCTTGCGCCGAGTCGTCGCGGTTAGACGGCATGGCGGCTTTCAGGCCTAGGGTGTAGGGGTGGGCGGAGCGGTAAAACACATCGTCGACCCCGCCCTTCTCGACGACCTCACCGGCGTACATGACGAGCACCTCGTCGGCCATCCGCGCCACCACGCCTAGGTCGTGCGTGATGAGGATGATGGCCATGCCTTCCTCGCGCTGGAGGTCGCCCATCAGATCGAGGATCTGGGCTTGAATCGTGACATCGAGGGCCGTGGTCGGTTCGTCGGCGATGAGGATCAGCGGTTCGCAGGCCAGGGACATGGCGATCATGGAGCGCTGCAGCATGCCGCCCGAGAACTCGAACGGGTACTGCCGGGCGCGCTTTGCGGCTTCCGGGATGCGGGTCATGTCGATTAGCTCGATGGCCCGGGAGAACGCCGCCCGATGACTCATGCCCTGGTGCACCTGCAGGGTCTCGGCGATCTGGTCACCGATGGTCATGGTGGGGTTCAAGGACGTCATGGGATCCTGGAAGATCATCCCGACGAGGCGGCCGCGGATGTCCTTTCCGTCGATCTTCTTCTCGGCGATGACATCCACGCCGTCCAGCATCGCCGTGCCGCTGGTGATGCGTCCCGGCGGCATCGGGATGAGACCCATGATGCTCTGGACGGTCACCGACTTGCCGCAGCCGGATTCGCCCACGATGGCGAGCGTCTTGCCCTTGTCGAGGGAGAAGGACACGCCGCGCACCGCCTGAACGGTGCCTCCGTAGGTGTCGAACTCGACACGGAGATCGTTGACCTGCAACAACGGACTCACTTCGTGTTCCTCCCTACCAACCCGGCGCAGCCTCAAGAACCTGCGTCCCGGCTCTCACTTCGTCCTCGGCGCGATAATGGATGCCGCTCTCGAGAACGTCGTAGTAGCCCGAGGCAAGGTCGCTCAGGTCGACGCGCCGGTAGACACTCTCGCCGTTTATCTCGACGTGCACGCGAACGACGATGTCCACGAGGTCGTAGCCGCTCGTATTGGAGACCTCGACAGCGACGTGGCCATCCTCGAAGACGGGCTTGGCCTTAAGGTAATTCCAAGGCGCATCCTCGACGTCGAGACTGACAAACGCGGTGCGGGCTGCCGTCCCCACATCGCCCGACGCCTGGCTTGCGGCTTCGAACAGGCGCTTGGCTTCCACGCGCTGACCGTCGGCCAACGCATAGCCGCCGAGCTTGAAGCTTGCAAAGGGCGTCGGGAGGAGGCTGTTGCTGGCCGCAAGGTCGGCGCGCGCCATGCGCCGGTTCCCCAAGGTGTCCCGTGACAGACCGCGACCGAGGTAGTGCCCGAAGTAGTCGGGATTCCGCTCGATGGCGTCATCGTACGACCGCACCGCTTCATCGTGCCGACCCTGGCTGGCGAGTATGTCCCCCCGAACGCCGTGGAAGAGCGACTCGCGCGGCTGCTGGCCGATCGCCTGGTCGATCAGGCGCAAGGCGCGGGGGGAGTTCGCCTCGATGTTCCGCCGCGCCTCGTCGGCTAGGTCGTACGCTCCCCGGTCTTCGAGTAGTGCCGCCATGTGCGCGCGGTAGCGGGACTCGCCCAGCTCCCCGCCCGGCGGGAACTCCGCCAGCGCCGCGCGGTTGTTCGCGACCCGTTCGGGGGACGGCGGGTGGCTCGCGAACAGCCCCTGCAACCAATTGCTGTTCCGGCCCTCGGAAAGCGCGACGAACTTCTCCTGCAGCGTGACCGCTGCCGACGTGTCGTAGCCCGCCCCGTGCATGTACTTCATGCCGTGGTAGTCGGAGATGCGCTCCTGGTCGCGCCCGAACTTCTGCCCGGCGAGATGGAAACCGATACTCGTGGCACCGACAATCTTGCGGGCATGCTTCGAGTCGTCGGCCGCCAACGCCACGCCGAGCCCCGCCAAGCCGAATAGCAACCCCCGCTGGAGTCTCGTCGCTCCGTGTTTGGCGGCGGCGTGCACGACCTCATGACCGAGGACCGCCGCCAGCTCGGCCTCGTTCTCCAGTTCAACTAGGAGGCCGCGATGGATGCCGATCTTGCCGCCGGGCAACGCCCAGGCGTTGGGCGTGCCGTCGTTGACCACGACGAATTCGTAGGGGAGATCTCGGTCGCTGAATTCGGCAACCCGCCAGCCCACGGAAGCGACGTACTCGGCAACGCCCGGGTCCACGTGGTACTGCCCGCCGGCCATCTGCTGATGGGGTCGATACTGGTTCTGACCGATGGAGATCTCGTCTGCCGTCGACAGCAGCGACAGCTCACGCTGGCCGGTCACCGGGTTGACGGCGCAACCCGCCGCCAGCAGGAAGAGAAGGAGCAGCGGCGTACCACGTGCACGACGTGCCGGCTTGCTGACCAACGGGACGGGACAAGCCCGTCCCCTACGGGTGTTCCCTACACGTCCGCGGCGGCGATCCGGATTGGCAACTCTCATTCCGTCGCCCGCATCCGCGCGTCCAGCGCATCGCGCAAGCCGTCGCCGAGCAGGTTGAAGGCAAGCACCGTGATGCTGATGAACGCCGCCGGCGCGATCAGTTCGTGGGGCGTCGTCAGCATGGTCTTCAAACCCTCGTTGCACATGCTGCCCCAGGACGGGGTCGGGGGTGCGACGCCCATCCCGATGAACGACAGGAACGCCTCCGTGAAGATCGCGCTCGGCACGGCGAAGGTCAGGGTTACCAGGATCACCCCCATGGTGTTCGGGATCATGTGGCGCAGGACCAGGTAGTTGGTCTTGGCACCGAGCAGGCGCGACGCGCCGATGTAGCCCTCCTCCCGGATCTGCAGGATCTGACCGCGGACGAGGCGCGCCGCCGCGGGCCAGCTTAGGAGCACCATGGCCACGAGCATCGGTCCGATGCCGCTGTCGCCGGATTCCACGTTGAAGAGGATCCTGAGAAGGATCATGAAGAGCAGGAAGGGGAGCGCCACGACGAAGTCGGCGAAGCGCATCAGCACCTGGTCGGCCCTGCCGCCCATGAAGCCTGCAGCGCTGCCGTAGAGGATGCCGATGATGACGAAGAAGAACGGCGCCACGATGCCGATGAAGAGCGAGACCCGGGCGCCGTGCATCAGCCGCGCAAGCATGTCCCGGCCCAGGTAGTCCGTCCCCAAGGGGTGGAACGCCATTTTGACCGTGTCCCCGGCGCTTACGTCCGTGGCGTTCTCGATCAAACCCTTGGCCGCTGCTTCCCTGGCCGTGATGACCCGGGTCACGTCTGCCGTGACCGTGGTGTAGCTCGCGGACTCGCGACCACTGCCGTCCAACGCGACCACGGAATAGAAATAGGTCTCTGCCTTGAGGTCCAGCCGATCCTCGAAGCTCACGTTCGCCGGACTCAGGATCTCGGCGATGGGAAGGCCCAAGGCGCCGTCCGGCTCGGGATCGAATCTGTTGCGATATACGCGGTAGCCTCCCGCGCCTGCCACGGGGTCCCAATGGAGCCTGACCGCGTTGGTCGTCGGCTGGTCGGCCACGGTAACCGTCGCCGGTGCGACCGGCACGCCGCTGCCTTCGATGGGCGTCGCTGAGACCCCGCGCCAGGGCCTGTAGTCCTCCGCGACAGTGGCGGTGCGGTCCGCGCCGGGCGGCACGCTGATCTGGTCGAGATCCTGGGCGGCCGGATCAACCGTCCATACGAACGGCCCGAGCACGGTGAAGACCAGAAGGGCAACCACCAAGTAGAGGGAGATCAAGGCGCGGCGGTTGGCCTTTAGGCGAATCCAGGCATCCTGCCAGTACGACAGGGACGGCCGGGAGACGGTTTCCACCTCCCGTTCGACCCGAACCCTTTCCCAGGACAGCGTTCCTTCGGCCATCGCCTACTCCAGCCGGACCCGGGGGTCGACGAAGCCGTAGATCACGTCCACGACGATCACCATGAACACGAGGAACGCACCGTAGAACACCGTCGTGCCCATGATCACGGTGTAGTCCGACTGCTGGACCGCCTGGACGAAGTAGCGCCCGAGCCCCGGAATCGCGAACACCAGTTCCACCACGAAGCCGCCCGTCGTGATGGCGGCGATGGACGGGCCCAGCACGGTGATGACCGGCAGGATGGCGTTGCGCAACTGGTGCTTGCGCAGGATGCGGGTCACCGGCAGGCCCTTGGAACGGGCGGTGCGGATGAAGTCCGAGTTGGCGATCTCGAGCATCGACGAGCGCATGAGGCGCGTCAGGAAGGCCATCGTCCCGAGGCCGAGCACCATCGACGGCACGATCATGTGCTGCACGGTTCCCCAGCCGGCGACCGGGAACAGCGTGAAGCCGAGCCAGTCGTTGATCTCCACGACGCTCAACTGCCCGAGCGCGGCGAACACGAACCCCGGCACAGAGATACCCAGAATCACCAGGAACATGATCACGATATCCGGCATCCGGTTGCGGTACAGCGCGGTCAGGGCCCCCCAGAGAATGCCGCCGAACGCAGCGAACACGATGGCGAGGATGCCGAGCGTCGCGGAGACCTTGAAGTGCTCGCGGATGATGTCGTTCACCTCGCGGTTCTGCTGGGTGAAGGAGATGCCGAAGTCGCCGCTCGCCATGTTCTTTAGATAGATCCAATACTGCGCCGCGATGGGCTTGTCGAGGCCGTAGCGGGCCTCCAGGTTGGCGCGGATCTCCGGGAGCACGGCTTTGTCGTTCATCAGCGGATCGCCCGGCACGCCGTGCATGGCGAAGAACGTCGCCGTGGCGATGAACCAGACCGTGACGATGCCCTGGATCAGCCGTTTGATCGTGTAGAGGAACATCTAGAGGGCAATCCCCGGCCGTAGGGGACGGGCTTGTCCCGTCCCGCCCGAACACCGGAAGGCACGTCCGACCCGGGCGACGGAGTGCCCTAACGGGCGCGGTCGCGTCGAGCGGGCGACGACAAGCGTCGCCCCTACGAAACCAGGATGGGCATGCGTCAACAACACTTACTCGATCCAGGCGCCGGTGTAGTCGGGATCCGTTCCCACGGCGCGTCGCACGATCCCTTTGAGTCTCGGATGCGAGACGTAGACCGAACCGCGTTCGTAGTTGACCACGATCGCCGCCTCGTCGTAGAGGATCTGTTGCACCTGGGCCATGGCGTCCATCCGCGTCTTGGGGTCCGACGAGGAACGCGCCACATCCACCGCCTCGTCCAATTCGGGATTGTCGAAGCGCCCGCGGTTGTTCTCGTTCCAGGACGCGAAGAGATCGGCGAACGTCATGGGATCGTCGTAGTCGGGCCCCCAGCCGGCCATCACCAGGTCGAAATCCCCGGCGGTCATCTTGGCGAGGCGCTGCTTGAAGATCTGCGCGTCGATCTTGATGTCGATGCCGAGCTTCTGCTTGTAGAGGTTCTGGTAGTACTCCGCCTGCTTCTTGGCGGTGGGGCTGTCGCCGATCAGCATGACCAGCGTGGGCGGTCCGTCGAGGCCGAGTTCATCGATCGCCAATGCAAGATGGCGCCGCCCGGCCTCGTCGTCCGGTGGCGGGTCCGCGAGCGGATACTCTTGGCGGAAGTAGCCGTCGACGCCCTTCAGCCACACCGGGAACAGGGACGCGCCCGGCAGGTTCCCGGGCAGCTTGATGATCCGGTAGACCAGCTCCGGGGAGTCGTTGACCGCCTGGATGGCCTTGCGCAGGTGGTAGTTGCGGGTCAGGCGATCCTCACGGTGGTTGAACTCCATGAAGAACACCGCGCCATCGCTGAACCGCTTGATCTTCCAACGCCGCTGCAGGGCATCGTCGAGGTTCTCCGCCACCAGCCCCGCCAGCGCGGTCTTGTTGTCCTTGAACAGGTTGATGATCGCGTTGGAGTCCGTCGTGAAATAGGCGTAGTCGATGGCGTTCAGGCGGATGCGCTCGGCGTCCCAGTATTGCGGGTTCTTCTCCAGCCGAATGCTCGCGCCATGGACCCAACTGGCGATCGTGAACGGACCGTTGTAGAGCAGGTCCTCGGCGTCGGCGGCATAGCGCCCCTCCCGGGACTCGTAGAACGTCTCGTTGATCGGGTTGTAGGTCGCGAACGCCACCAGCTTGTCGAAATAGGGGACGGGGCGTTCCAGGTGAACCTCGAGCGTCCGGTCGTCAACGGCGTAAACACCGAGCTCTTCCAACGGCATCTCGCCCCGGTTCACCGCTTCCGCATTCTTCAGGCCGTAAAGGATGAAGGCGTACTCCGAGGCGTTGCGCGGATCCAGAACCTTGCGCCACGAGAAAACGAAGTCGTGCGCGGTAATCGGTTCCCCGTTGCTCCAGCGGGCTTCGGGACGAAGCCAGAAGGTCGCCGTGGTGTCGCCGATCTCCCAATCCTGCGCGACGCCCCCGACCAGGCGGTTCTCGGCGTTGTAACGCAACAGGCCTTCCATGGTGTGTCCGAGGATGTTGAAGCTCACCGCGTCGGTGCCGCGGGTGGAATCGAGCTGCGGGGGTTCGCCACCCAGCGACAGGGTGATCGTCCCGGTCGCGGGATCCACCGCCTCGCCCGCGCCGCCCTCGTTCCACTGCGCCAACAGCCAGAGCAGTACGCCGAGCGCCGCGACGCCGATGCCGCCGAGATAGAGAACCTGACCGAGAGAGCGGAGATCGAGACCGGTGCCCGCCACGCCCTCGGGAACGGTCGGACTTGGGGTATCGGCGATCTCGCTCACGATGAGGCCCGTTGCTACGCAACCATGCGCAACAGGTTACCGACGATGCGGTTCAGATGCATGAGCGAGTTGCACTCCTCCGCCTGGTGCACGTAGGCCGAGTACTTGCGCATCTCGGCATCGCCGACGTTCCAAGTGTTGCGTGATTCCGGGTTCAGCCAGATGACGCGCTTCGACCGATCATACATCTCCTTCAGGATGTCCGTTCGCGGGTCGCCGTAGTTGTTGCGCGCATCGCCCAGGATGATGATCGTGGTGCGGTTGTCCACCTCGTCCATGCAGAGCTTGCGGAAGTCCTGGAAGGCCTGGCCGTAGTCCGTGGACCCGCCCGAGTAGTCGCGCAGCGTCTTGGCGATGGCATCCTCGATCTTGTTGCGCTCGAACAGTTCCGTGACCTCCGCCAAGTCCGACGAAAACGCGAACGAGCGCACCTTGGGCATCACTTCGTCCAGGCTGTAGAGGAACATCAGCATGAACCGGGCGTAGGCGGCGACCGACCCCGACACGTCGCAGATGGCGAACACCTTGGGCCGGTCCACCTTCACCGATTTCCAGTGCAGATCGAAAATCGAGCCGTCGTAGCTCATGTTGTGGCGCAGTGTGCGCGACACGTGCAATTGGCCGCGCTTGAACACCTTGCGGCGCCGGGAATGCAACGCGGCGAGCTTCTTGGCCATGCGCAGCACGATCTCCTGAATCAGCCGGAAGTTGCGGTGCTCGACGTTGGAGAGTTTGACCTTCTGCAGAAGGTCTTCGCGCAATCGGCGGCCGGTGACATCGGCGTGGAGGAGGAACTGCCGCTCGACGTAGTCGCGCACCAGTTCCCGAAGCCAGTCCCGGCGGCGTCTCAACTCCTGGGCGAGGCGGCGCTCCGGGATGTGCGGGCTAGCCCGCAGCTCGCCGATCTCCGCCACGAGACCGGCGAGCCCCATGGCGTCCATGATCTTGCGGGTGTACAGGCCCTTCTGGGTGAACACCTGGATCTGGGTGAGATCAGCCTCTTCGGCTGCTTCTGCCATCCGCACCGTGAGGTCGGTAGTGCCCTCCTGCATGAGCAAACGTGCTAGCGCGGAACGCGGTTCGGCCATGGCACCGGGTCCGAGGTCTTCCTCCTCCTCTTCTTCCACGGCCGCGTACTTGCTCTTCTTGCCTTTGCTGCCCGAGCCCTTGCCGCCCCCGAGACCCTCACCCTGGCCTTGGCCTTCGCCGCCAGCCTCGCCATCTTCGCCGTCACTGTCGCCTTCCACGGCAACGGTCTGACCCGCCACGTCCTCGAACGAGAAGAACTGGTCGAAGGTGGTGTCGAAGGTCTCCTTCTCGTCGGCGGTCTTGGGCAGCACCAGCGCCAGCGAATCCTTCAGGAAGGCCCGGTCTCGGTAGCCGACCAGCTCCACGGCATTCATGGCGTCGAGGGTCTCCGCCGGGGAGATGCGCACCTCGGCGTTGCGCAGCGCGGCGATGAAGTGGGTCAGCGTGCGGTCCATCGAGGACCACCTTAACGACTGTGCGCGATGGTGGCGAGCGCGTTACGGGCGTGCCTTCGGACCGACTCCGTCCGCCCGAACAGCCTTGTTGGTCAGCGTCGCGATCTCCGCATCCACGTTCTCGATGTCCTCCTGGAACTTGAGGATCACGTTCAGGGTGTCGCGGACTAGATCGGGGTCGAGGCTCTCGGTGTGCAGAAGTAGCAGCGTACGCGCCCAGTCGATGGTCTCGGAGATCGCGGGCACCTTCTTGAGATCGAGGTCGCGCAGATCCTGGATGAAGGTGACCAGTTGGCGGCGCAGTTCGGGGGGGATGTCAGGCACCCGGGCATGGATGATGCGTTGCTCGAGATCGGCGTCGGGGAACGGGATGTAGAGATGGAGGCAGCGGCGCTTCAGGGCGTCGGAGATCTCCCGAGTGTTGTTACTGGTCAGGAAGACGATGGGCGGCTCCCGGTGCGCCTTGACCGTACCGATCTCGGGAATGGACACCTGGAAGTCGGAGAGGATCTCGAGCAGCAGCGACTCGAACTCGTGGTCTGACTTGTCCACCTCGTCGAGCAGGAGAACGCAGCCGTCCTCCTCGCGCAGGGCCTTGAGCAGCGGCCGGGGTTCCAGGAACTCCTCCGAGAAGAAGATGTCGCCGAACTCGTGCAGGCGGGTTACCGACTCCGCGAACCCCTGGGCCCCTTGAAGCACTTCGTCCAGTGTTTCCTTCAGAACCTGGGTGTAGAGGAGTTGCTTGCCGTACTTCCACTCGTAGATGGCCTTCGCCTCGTCGAGGCCTTCGTAGCACTGCAGGCGGATGAGCGGCAGCGCGAACATCTCGGCGGTGGTCTTGGCGAGTTCCGTCTTGCCAACTCCCGGCGGGCCTTCGATGAGCACCGGCTTGCGGAGGTGGAATGCCAAGTAGACGGCGGTTGCGATCTGGTTGCTGCAGATATAGCGGTGCGCCTCGAAGCTGTCCTTCAAGGAATCCACCGACTCCGCCAACTGCTCGATATCCGCCACGAGTCCTCCGAACGCCGCCGCGACTTCGAACGGCGCAAAAGCAGGCCATTATAGCGTCCACTTCTCTGCCAACGTTTCTGCAGAAACCCGCGGTTTGCCGCGCGGGGCCGGTGCGGGCGAAAATGGTCCGGATGAAGTCGACAGAAGTAAGACCCCTCGACGGCGTCCTAGTCGTCAGCCTCGAACAGGCCGTTGCCGCACCGTTGGCTACCTGCCGGCTGGCCGATGCCGGGGCGCGGGTCATCAAGCTGGAACGCACCAACGGCGACTTCGCCCGCGCCTACGATACGGCGGCCAACGGGCAGTCCGCGTATTTCGCATGGCTGAACCGGGGCAAGGAGTCCCTCACCGTCGACATCAAGAACGACGATGACCGGGAGCTCATCCTGCGCATCCTCGCCAAGGCCGACGTGTTCGTCCAGAACCTGGCCGTGGGTGCCGCTGCCCGGTCCGGCTTGGGGTCCGACGACCTGCGCGAACGGTTTCCGCATCTCATCACCTGCGGCATCTCCGGGTACGGCGAGACCGGTCCGTATGCCGACATGAAGGCCTATGACCTGCTCGTGCAGGCCGAATCCGGCCTTGTTTCGGTGAATGGGGCTCCGGGGCCATACGGCCGGGTCGGCATTTCGGTTTGCGATACGTCCACCGGGCTCGCAGCGGCGCTCGCCATCAACGAAGCCCTGGTCCAGCGGCAGCGAACCGGCATCGGTTCCGAGATCAAGATCTCGATGTTCGATGTCATGGCGGATCTGATGGCGGTTCCGTTGCTGCATCACGACTACCTCGGCGCCGGGCCGGAGCGCATCGGACTGGCGCATCCGTCCATCACGCCTTACGGCGGATTCGTCACGGGCGATGGCGTGACCCTGGTGATCTCCGTGCAGAACGACCGCGAATGGAAGTCGTTCGCCACCAACGTCATGGGTCGCCCGGAACTGGTCGAAGATCCCTGCTACGCCACCAATCCAGCACGGCTGGAACGCCGCGAGGTGGTGGACGGGATGGTGCAGGCGTTCTTCGGCCAGCACACGCGTTCGGAGATGGAAGACAAGCTCAGGACCGCGCGAATCGCCTACGGGGCGGTGAACGACGTAACCGGCTTGTCGACACACCCCCATCTGCGCCGGCTCACGGTCGACTCCGAGACCGGCGACGTGGAAGTTCCCGCCCATCCGAACGCCGCTGCCGCTCCGCCGAAGTCGCCCCGGCTGCCGTGCCTCGGCGAGCACGACGAACAGATACGGCAGGAGTTCAGCGACTAAGGAGTCCCGATGCCATCACGCCGCAAGCTGATCGAACTCACCGCCGACGAGGTCCGCGACTACCTGGATGCGGAAAAGACGCTGATCATCGTCAGCAACGGCCACAACGGCTATCCCCATCCCATGCCGATGTGGTTCGCGCACGAACCCGACGGAACAATCCGCTGCACGACCTTCGGCAAGAGCCAGAAGGTCCTGAACTGGCGCCGGAACTCCAAGGCGACGCTGCTGGTCGAGAGCGGGGTCGAGTACGCCGAGTTGAAAGGCGTGGTGATCTACGCGACGTGCGAGATCATCGAGGATCTCGACGCGGTCGCGGACACCCTGGTGGCAATCAATTCCCGGGGACGGGATCTTGATGACGGCGCGAGGGCCAAGCTTCGCGAGGCCGTCTCGGGGACGGCGTCGAAGCGCGTCGTGTTAGAGTTCACCCCGAAACGTTACGTCACGTGGGACCACGCCAAGCTCGGCGGTCGATACTGACAAGGACCAAATATCCGGAGGCCAACAAAATGGACATCTCCATCACCTACTGCACTTCCTGAGGCTACAAACCCAAAGCGGTCAGTCTGGCTGCAAAGATCAAGGACACGTTCGGCGAGGATCCGTTCATCATCGAAGGCGCGGGCGGCATCTTCGACGTCAATGTCGATGGGAAGCTCGTCTACTCGAAGCACGAGACCGGGGAATTCCCCGACGAGGACGCGCTCATCAAGGAAATGCAGGCGCTGTAACGGAACGTTCGCGTCAACGGGACGCCACAAGGGCGTCCCCTACGGACGATCGCTCAAGCGGGCGCGTTCAATACTTGTACGTGTCGGGCTTGAACGGCCCTTCGGCGGAGACGTTGATGTAGTCGGCCTGCGTGATCGTTAACCGGGTCACGACCCCGCCGAAACCTTCCACCATCAGTTCGGCGACCTCCTCGTCGAGTTTCTTGGGCAGCACTTCGACGCCCACCGGCGCCCGCTGGGCGGGATCCTGATCGGCCCAGCGCTGCTCGTAGAGGTGCATCTGGGCGAGCACCTGGTTGGCGAACGAACCGTCCATCACCCTGGACGGGTGTCCCATGGCGTTGCCGAGGTTCACGAGCCTGCCTTCGGACAGCAGGATCAGGTAGTCGCCGGGGTCGTCGCTTCGGAACACCTGGTGGACCTGGTCCTTGACGACTTCCCAGCGCCAATGTTCGCGCATGTAGGCGGTGTCGATCTCGTTGTCGAAGTGACCGATGTTGCAGACGATGGCGCCCGATTTGATGGCTCGCAGCATGGCGGCATCGCAGACGTTGGTGTTGCCGGTGCAGGTCACCAGCAGGTCGGTCTGGCCCATGAGCCGTTCGTCGATGTCCTCGATCCGGCCCGTGTTGTTGCCACCGACATACGGCGACACCACCTCGTAGCCGTCCATGCAGGCCTGCATGGCGCAGATGGGATCAATCTCGACGATGCGCACGATCATGCCTTCCTGGCGCAGGCTCGCCGACGAACCCTTCCCGACGTCGCCGTAGCCGATGACCATCGCGCGTTTGCCGGCCATCAGCATGTCGGTGGCGCGCTTGATGGCATCGTTCAGGCTGTGCCGGCAGCCGTAGCGGTTGTCGTTCTTGGACTTGGTAATGGAGTCGTTGACGTTGACAGCCGGCACCTTCAGTTCGCCGACGGTGAGCATCTCGTAGAGCCTATGCACGCCGGTGGTGGTCTCTTCGCTGACACCGTGAATTCCGGTGAGCATCGCCGGGTACTTCTCGTGGATCATCTGGGTCAGGTCGCCCCCGTCGTCGAGCAGCAGGTTGGCGTCCCAGGGCTTGCCGTCCTTGAGTATCGTCTGCTCGATGCACCAGTCGTACTCCTCCTCCGTCTCGCCTTTCCACGCATAGACGGCGATGCCGTCCACCGCCATGGCGGCCGCGGCATGGTCCTGGGTCGAGAAGATGTTGCACGACGACCAGCGCACCTCGGCACCGAGTTCGACGAGGGTGCGGATCAGCACCGCGGTCTGGATGGTCATGTGGATGCAGCCGATGATCTTGGCACCCGCGAGCGGTCTGTCGGCCGCGTAGCGGCGCCGCAAGGCCATGAGCGCGGGCATTTCGGCCTCGGCGAGTGCGATTTCCCGGTGACCGAAATCGGCGAGGCCGATGTCGGCGACCTTGTAGTCGGTCATGGAATGGGCTTGTCTGGGAAAGGGACGCGCACGATACCAGCGCCCGTCGCTAGCGGCCAATGGCGCGGGTGCCGCGGCTGCTCGACCTAGCGGGCCGGGCTAATCGCGCCTCCTGAATACGATTCGGTTTCTCACGCCCTCCACGGCCACCGGTTGGCCATCCACAAACCTAGGCGCGTAGCGGAATTCCTTGGCAGCGTCGATCGCTGCGGCGTGGAAGCTCCGGATAAACTCCGATCGGGTGCCGACAGCGGGAGTTCCGGGATTGGACTTCACGACTACCGGGTCAAGCACGAAGCCCATCTCGTCAACCGTGAACTCCAGCACGACGAATACCTTGGCGGCGTTCCTAATGATGGCACCCCTGGGAACGACGGGCGCTTCCTTGAACAACGGTTGGTAGTCAGCCGTGCCCGTCCAAGGAACCGTCTTCCCGATTGCCAGGCAATGTTCGGTAGCGCGGTCGCTGTCGCCGAGTCTCTCGTAGGCCTCGACCAAGTTGGCACGCGCCATCAAGGCGGTCCGGTTGTCGTCCGGCAGCAACTCCACGACTGTCGTCATCGACTCGACGGCTTGCGCGTACCGGTCGCGCCCAAGGTGGATCTTGCCGATCCAGAATTCCGCGCGCGCCTCGCGTTCCGTCTCGCCGAGCCGGGCAAACGTCTCGGCGGCTTCTCCGAGCAGGCCTTCCGCCCGCCGGTCCCACCAGACCCGCATGCCGCCGTTGAGCTTGAGCTCGGCCATCGCCTCGCCGTCCTCGGCCAGATGCTGGCTCGCGAGTTGCAGTACCCGGGTCAGCTGCCCTCTCGCTTCGTCCTCCGGCACGGTGTTTAGCAATGCCATCTCGGTCCGGAATAGCTCCGCCGAGTCGGGACCGTAGGCCTGGCGCATGAGCTTTCGCGTCTCCTTCAACACCCTGACGGCTTGGCGGTTCACCCCCAACATGGCGAGCGCGTAGCCGTGGTTGTACGTCAAGGTCGCGATCACCCTGGCGTCGTCGTAGATCTCCTCGCCCAGCCGGCGGGCCCTCTCCGCGTGTGCGACCGCCTCCACGTAGTGCGACCGTTCCATGGCATCGTGATAGGCGTTGAACGCCACCGCAAAGTCGTTCTGCGCATCGGCAGCCCCAGCGTGTGCCATCGCGAACGCCAAGGCGGTTGCGAGTGCCCCTAGAACACGCAATGCAAAGCCCCTGTCAACGGCGCATTTGGAAGACGATCCTGTTCCTGACGCCCTCTACGGCCACTGCCTGACCATCGACGAACTTCGGAGCGTAGCGAAACTTCCTGGCCGCCTCGATCGCGGCAGTCTCGAAGTCGCGTGCGACACCCAAATCGTCACCTCCGGGGGCGGCCACGGCTTTCGACTCGATGGCCACGGGGTTGCGCACGAAGCCCATCTCGTCAACGGCAAACTCCACCAGGACGTACCCTTCCGTGTTCCTTGTGAGAGCCCTGCGGGGATAGACGGGCGCCCGCTTGAACAGCGGCTGGTATTCGGCCGTCCCGGTCCAGGGCACGGTCTGCCCGATCGCCAGGCAATGTTCGGTCGCGCGGTCGCTCTCGCCAAGTTCCTCGTAGGCCTCCACCATATGGGCACGAGCCATCAAGGCCACGCTGTCATCGTCCGGCAGCAACTCCACGACCGTCGTCATCGACTCGACGGCCCGCGCGAACCGTTCGCGCCCGAGGTGGATCTTGCCGATCCAGAATTGCGCGCGCGCCTCGCGTTCGGTCTTGCCGAGACGGGCAAAGGTCTCGGCGGCTTCGCCGAGCAGGCCCTCCGCTCGGCGGTCCCACCAATACCGCATGCCGCTGTTGAGCTTGAGTTCGGCCATCGACTCGCCGTCCTCGACCAGATGCTGACTTGCGAGTTTCATCACCCGTGTCAGTTGCCCCCGCGCTTCGTCCTCCGGCACGACGTTGAGCAAGGCCATCTCGACCCGGAATAGCTGCGCTGAGTCGGGACCGTATGCCCGGCGCATGAGCTTTCGCGTCTCTTTCAGCACCTTGGTGGCCTGACGATTCACACCCATCATGGCGAGCGCGTAGCCGTGGTTGAACGCCAGGGTCGCAGTCACCTTGGCGTCGTCGTAGATCTCCTCACCCAGCCGGCGGGCCTTCTCGGCGTGCGCCACCGCCTCCACGTAGTGCGATGCTTCCATGGCGTCGTGGTAGGCCCTGAACGCCACCGTGAACTCGGCGTTAGGATCGGCAACTGCCGTGTGGGCGAGCACCAACCCGGTTGCGAGTGCCCCTAGAACACGCAACGTACCCTCCCTGCACCAGCCCACGGTACGCTTGGCTCCTAGAGCGGCCTCGCTGTTCGTAGTACAGGCAAATGGTAGGCAACCGCTTCCACCGGCTCGCGAGTCCATCCCTTGGTGTCGCGTTGCAATTGCGTCGTCTCGAAGATTATCCGGTTCCGGATTCGGGTACGGCAACGGCTTCCAGCACCGGCGTACAACCCGCGAGTGCTTGTCCCAACTTCATCCGTTACTCCTTGCGGCGGACTACTGTCTGGCCGTGTCTAGGTGGCGCTGCCTCGGATTTGATGCCGATCGTCAGGTCATGTCAACTCGTCCGGGCACTCCTACGGCGTTCGGGCCGATCGAGAAGTCGGTCGACGAGCGCCGCCACACCGTTGTCTTCGTTGCTGCCGGTGATCCAGTCCGCCGCCTGCTTGACCACGGGATCCGCATTGCCCATGGCGACTCCATAGGCCGCCCCGCGGATCATCGGCAGGTCGTTGGCCGCATCGCCCACCGCGCAGATCCCGCCCTCGTCAAACCCCGCCAGCGCGGCGAAACGTCGGACGCTCGCCCACTTGTCGACGTGGCCGAGTATGGTCTCGAGGTAGAAGCCCGGGGTTCGCTTGGATTCGACCAAGACGGTGGCGAACTCGCCGGATGCCGCGAAGTCCCTCTCCAACTCACGCAACTCGTCCTCATCGCCGAAGGTGCCCACGACGAGGATGTCGTCGAACCCCGTCCGTTCCGGTGCCGAGTTCTTCGCGCCGGAGTCGCCGCCGACCTCCGCATAGTAACGTGTCGGCCCATTCCAGGATGGGTTCGCATCGATCACGAAGTCCGGGCCGCCCCCGCCCGAGTCCCGCTGCAGAATGAGCGCTTGACCGCGCCGCCGCGCCAAACCGAGCAGTCGTTTCACCTGCGACCGCGAGAAGGGTTCGCTATGCAGGGTTTCGCCCGAGGCGGACTTCACGAGCGCACCACCGAGACACACCGCGGGTAGTCGAAACCCCAGTTGACCCATTGCACTGCGCGTAGTGCGGTACCGGCGGCCCGTGGCGAGCACGATGGCCAATCCCTCCCGCTCCGCGCGCTGCACGGCGACGCGGGTTTCAGGCGACACCTCGTTCGCGTCCGTGACCAGGGTCCCGTCAACATCGAGGGCTAGAAGCGAAATGCGGGTTGGCGGGGTGTGCGAAGCGTCGGCCACGGACACAAGGTAGCACGATCATTCGGCGCGACCGACGCGCGCCGAAGTGACCGCAGCACCGACCCCGACATTACCCATACCGACACACGACTTCGGTTGCGCGACGTGGAGCTACTGCGACAGCGTCTACGAGCACCTGTTCAACTGCGAGTCCTGCGCCATCTCAACCGATTCCATGTCGGTCGTGAACGCCGACCTCGGCCGAACTCTCGGCAAGTACACGGTCGCGTTCGGTTTGCGGAACGTCTTCGATGCCTATCCGGACAAGCACGACGATTCAATGTGGGCAGCTACTACATGAGATTGCGTGCGGACTACTGACTCGACCGCGTCCCTCTCGCAAACGAGTCGTAGGGGATGGGCTTGTCCCGTCCCGAGTCGACGCTGCCGCCCGGCGCGGGCGACCGCAAGGGTCGCCCCTACGGCGCGAACCGGCGCCGGGTACGGTCCGTCGGGGACGGCTTGTCCCGTCCCGCGATACGGCGTGCGCCAAGCAAGCGCCCGAAAACTGGCGGTAGCTTTTGGGGAAACGAGTTGTCAGAATCGGATCACAACAAGCCTCGAGGGGCGGAGGACTAAGTGAACCTACTCGACTGGTGGTACGGCCTCGTCGGCTTGTCCATTCCCACGCTGGTCATCTACACGCTGATCGTCACGCATTTGACGATCATGTCGGTGACCTTGTACCTGCACCGGCATTCGGCGCACCGTGCCCTGGACTTGCATCCCGCCCTCGCCTGGTGCTTCCGGGCATGGCTTTGGCTCACCACGGGCATGAGTACCAAGGAGTGGACCGCCATTCACCGCAAACACCATGCCCTGGTCGAGACCAAGGACGATCCCCACAGCCCGCAGGTCCATGGCTTGAAGGAGATCTTCTGGAAAGGCACCGAGTACTACCGCGCCAGTGCAACCGACGAGACGCTCGAGAAGTACGGCAAGGGCACGCCCGACGACTGGTGGGAGCGTCACATCTTCACGGCACACTCCTATTGGGGCATCGGCAGCATGATGGTGGCCGACCTGGTCCTTTTCGGCAGCCTCGGCGTCGTCGTATGGGCCATCCAGATGCTATGGATTCCCGTGCTTGCCGCCGGCGTCATCAACGGCGTGGGCCACGCCGTCGGCTACCGCAACTTCGAGACCCCGGACGCCTCCACGAACATCGTCCCCTGGGGCATCCTGATCGGCGGCGAGGAACTGCACAACAACCATCACACCTACCCCAATTCGGCGAAGTTCTCGGTGAAACCCTGGGAGTTCGATATGGGCTGGTTCTGGATCCGGTTGTTCTCAGTTTTCGGTTTGGCGAAACCGCGCTCCACGGGCCCCGTCGTCGCGCGCCAGGACGACAAGGTCCACATCGACATGGACACCGTGTGGGGCGCGTTGAACGACCGTTTTCGGGTCATGTCGCGCTATGCCGAGATGGTCGTCGCCCCGTTGGCGAAACTCGAAGTGCGCCGCGCCGAGGGTGCCACCCGGCGTTTGTTCAGGCGTGCGAAGAACATACTCTGCCGCGAGGAAATGCTGGTGGGCGAGCGCGACCGGCACGACATCAAGGCGATCCTCGAGTCGAGCCCGATATTGAGGACGCTCTACGAGAAGCGCCTCGAACTGAATGCCGTCTGGGCGAAACGCGGCGGCAGCCGGGACGACCTGCTGAAGGCGTTCAGGGACTGGTGCGTCGCGGCGGAGAACACGGGCATCCAAGCGCTGCGCGATTTCGTCACCGAGTTGAAGTCGTACACGGTGCCGCTGGCCCGCGCGACCACGTAAACATCGAGCGTAGGGACGGGCTGGCCCGTCCCGCCGTCCAGTATCCGCGTGTTCGGCCGGACGACCAAAAAGGTCGCCCCTACGGCGCCTCGGATCCGGCGGACGGGGAGAGTCCCGCTGTCTTGTGTTGGGTCGCCAAAAGAATCAGTTACCGCGCCGCGATCGGCACCGTACCCACCACGTCGTCGATGACGAGTTCGGCGATGTCATCGTCGGTTAGGCCCGCGTATTCCCTGAGGATTTCGCTCGAATGCTCCCCGAGCAGCGGGGCGCGCTCGTTCGGCGGCGGTGCTGCGCGGCGGAACCGGTACGGTTGCGCCGGATAGCGCCTCGGGCCGAGGCCCGGACGATCCTGGACCAGCAGACCCCCGCGCGCCGCAAGGTGGGTATCCGCCAAGAGATCCGGACCGTTCATGACGGCACCCGCAGGTATGCCCGCAGCCTGCAGGTCCGCCATCAACGCCACGTGGTCGCGGGGGGCAGTCCACGCGGCAATGGCATCGCGACACCCGGCCGCGCCCTCGGCGACGGCTGCGTCGCCAATGAGCTCGGCGAGCGCGGCGCAATGGTCGGCGGTCTTGCAGGTGATGGCGATCCACCGGTTGTCTCGGCACGGATACACGCCCTGCAGCGGATAGTGGTGGTGACCGTTGCCGACCCGCCCGGGATCGACCCCGGCCAGCGACCAGCCCGTCATGGCGTCCCCGACATAGAGGCTGCACGCCTCCACCTGGCCGAAGTCGATGTGCTGCCCCTCGCCGGTGCGGTCGCGGTGATTCAGCGCGGCGAACAGCGCGTTGGCACCCATGACCCCGGCAAACAGGTCGCCCCCCGTGGTTCCCGTGAACAGCGGTTCGCCGTCTGGATAGCCAGTGAGATGGGTGAAACCCGCCATCTGTTCGGTGGACATGCCGAACGCCACGTAGTCCCGCCACGGGCTGTCGGCCCCGAAGCCGGACAGCGAGATCATCACCAGGCGCGGATTGATTTCACGCAGCGTGTCGTAGTCGAGCCCGAAGTTGGCCATGACGCGCGGCGTGTAGTTTTCGATGAGGATATCCGCGTCCCGCACCATCCTCTTGATGATCGACACGCCGCGCGCGTCCTTGAGATTCAGCGTGATCCCCCGCTTGTTGCGATTCACCCAGTTGAAATAGGGAGAACTCTCCCAGCCCGGCAGGTCGGTGCCGGCGTGCGAGGCTGCGCTGCCGCGCCAGCCGTCGATGCGCTGTACCGACTCCACCTTGATGACCTCGGCACCGGCATCCGCGGCGATCTGCGCGCACACCGGTCCGGCGAAGAACATGGACAGGTCGAGCACGCGCACACCGTCCAGCGGCAGCGGGCTGTCTCCGTCAGGGGTTTCACCGGATTGCGATGGGGGCGCCTCCGCCAAGCTCGAGAGCACCTGTTCGGTGTGTTCACCAAGCAACGGCGGCCGATAGGGGCGGGGTTCGGTTCCTGTGGCTCGAAACGGGATACCCGGCACCTCCACTGTCCCCGCCACCGGGTGGTCGAGAGGCACGATAAACCCCCGGTGCCGGTGCGGGGGCAGGGCGAACATTCCGGCCATGTCCGGCACGAGGCCAAAAGGTACTCGCCACGCCTGCGCCTGGTGGAACAGCGCCTCCGCAGTGCGATCCCCGAGCGCTTCCCGGAACGCGGCGCGAATCTCGTCCACGCGTTCGTCCGCGTTCACCCAGGAAACGCCCCGGTAGCGCTCGTCGTCCGCAATGTCCCTGCGACCGAAGAAATCGCACAGCATGCGCCATTGCCTGCCCGTCAAGGCGTTGATGCCGATGGTTCCGTCCGCCGTCGGCAGCATGCAGCATGCGCCCGCACCCGCGCCGACGCTGGAATACCGCTCGGGGACGATGCCCCGGTATTCGTAGAGCATGGTGGGGATCTGCGCGCCGGCTAGTACTGCCTGCTGCACGCTCACGTCGACGTGGTCGCCGCGACCGTGGCGCATCCGGCCGAGCACGGCGAGTTGCGTCGCGGCGGCCGCGAATGCGCCGGCCAGGGTCTCCGAGAGGGCGCCGCCCACCTGCAGCGGTTCGGCGTCGGGCAAGCCGCACAAATGGGTCCAGCCGCCGACCGCGCAGGAGACCAGGTGGGATGATTCGTAGGCGGAATGGGGCCCGAAGGACCCGAATCCCGAGATTGTCGTGAGCACGACCTCCGGATTCCAGCGTCGAAGCGCGTCGTAGCCGATACCCCGGGCATCGAGGGACTCCGCCGTCTCGCCCGCCACGACCACGTCGAACCGCTGCACCAGCGCCGCGAGTTGCTCCCGCCAGCGTGTCGTTTCGGCAGCGAGGACCACGCTGCGCTTGCTGGTGTTCAGGAAGAAGAAGGACGCGCTCGCCTCGTGCCGGGTCGGGCCGTCGGCGGCGTCGTCCGGGAACGGACCCATTTCCCGGGTCTCGTCACCCGTTCCGGGTCGTTCCACTTTCACGACATCGGCGCCGAGGTCGCCCAAGAGCTTCGCGCAGAACGGCGCGCCGATGCCCTCCGAGGTGTCGAGGACACGGACGCCGGCGAGTGGCGGCGGTCGGGTCATGCGCGCATCCTAGCAGCCCGCACCGCTATACGGCGCGTAGGGGCGGAGCTATCGCGCCCGAAGGGCGCCCCCGCCCGTGTCCTTTTCCCGCATGCGGTCGGTTTGCCGGGCGAGGGACGGGACAAGCCCGTCCCCTACGCCGGTAACGAGCCGGTGCCATTGGGTATGCTTTGGCGCTGTCGCCTCATCGAGAACTCCTGATGGCGGACGCTCCCGCAGCAGCGTCGCCCGCGCACGGCGCGGACCGGGTGTCCTGGTCCACCGTCTTCGTCTACGGCGTGCCCACCGTCGGCGCCGGCTACATGTACCTGCTGATCGGCCTGTACGTGATGAAGTTCTCCACCGACGTCCTCTTGATCTCGCCGCTCGTCATGGGGCTCATCTTCAGCGCCTCCCGGGTATGGGATGCCGTGTCGGATCCACTGGTCGGCTACCTCTCCGACCGCACGCGTTCGGTGTTCGGCCGGCGGCGCACCTGGATGGCGGCGAGCGTCGTGCCGATCTCGGCGACGTTCGTGATGATCTTCGCGCCGCCGACCGGCCTTTCGGGCACGGGCCTCGTGATCTGGATGGCGGTCGCCATCATCGGCTTCTACTCGGTGATGACGGCGTTCTTCGTCCCCCACCTGTCGCTCGGCGCCGAACTGTCCACGAACTACCACGAGCGCAGCCGGCTGTTCGGTTTCCGGCACGGCTTCTACACAGTTGGCTCGATCCTTTCCCTCCTCACGATGCAGATCCTGATCGGCGCCGAAGCGGAAGGTCCGGGCGCGGCACGACAAAGCGCCTTCGAGACCTCGCTTCCGGCGTGCCTGTTCATGGCGTTGATGATCGTGTTCGCCGTCGCGAAACTCCGCGAGCGGCCCGAATTTCAGGGGCGCGTCAACGCCAACCCGCTGCGCGCCTTCGCCGACGTGTGGCGCAACCACCACGCGCGGCTGCTGATCATCGTCACGCTGATCGAGAACATCGGCTCGGCCGCCATCGGCGTGCTCACCCTGTACGTGGCGCAATACGTGGTCGGCGCGCCGCATATGGCGCCGCTGGTCATCCTCTTCTACATGATCCCGTCGGCCTTCTCCGTGCCGCTGTGGATTCCGCTGTCGCGACGAATCGGCAAGGTGCGGCTGTGGATGTACTCGATGCTCGGGACCGGTTTCTCGTTCGGGGCGATGTTCCTGTTGCCGTTCATGCCCATGGAGTTCCGACTGCCGTGGATCTTCCTGTTCGCGGTGTTCGCGGGTCTTGCCGCGGGTTGCGGCGGTACCATCGGTCCGTCGGTGCAGGGCGACGTCATCGACTACGACGAGCTACGCACCGGCGAACGCAAGGAAGGTTCCTATTTCGCGGCGTGGAACTTCGTCTACAAGAGCGCCATCGGCGTGATGCTGGCGCTCACGGGCTTCGTCCTCGAGCTATCCGGATTCGTGCCCAACCAGCCGCAGACGATGACCACGCAGATCTGGATGGTGGGCCTATACGGCATCTTTCCGTTGGTCTGCTACACCATCGGCGCGATCCTGTTCTCGCGCTTCAAACTGGACGAAGCGGCGTACCAGCAGATCCGCGCGCAGTTGGACACGCCAAAGCCGTAGGGGACGGGCTTGTCCCGTCTACATCCGGTCCACCGTCTCGATGCCGAGCAGGTCAAGTCCCCGCGATAGGGTGGCGGCGGTGTGTCGGCAGAGCAGGAGCCGATCGTTCCGGAACTCGCTGTCTAGCACCGGGCAGCGCTCGTAGAAGCGCATGAAGGCCGACGCGAGGTCGTAGAGATAGGTGCACAGGTGGTGCGGCATGACCGTCGCCGCGACCTGCTCCAGGGTCTCCTGGAAGCGGGCAAGCTGCAAAGCCAGTGCGTGCTCCTCCGGCTCGCCGATCGCCGGTTTCCCCTCCAGCGAGGCGGGGTCGACCTGGCCGCGCTGGAACAGGCTCTGGATTCGCGCGTAGGCGTATTGGAGGTACGGCGCCGTGTTGCCTTCGAATGACATCATGGCGTTCCAGTCGAAGACATAGTCGCCCGTGCGGTTCTTGGATAGATCCGCGTACTTGACGGCGCCGATGCCCACGGCACGCGCGACCCGATCCATTTCCTCGCCATCGAGTTCCGGATTCTTGGCCTCGACGAGTTGCCGCGCCCTCGCAGTTGCCTCGTCGAGAAGGTCGAGCAGGCGCGTTCCGCCGCCTTCCCGTGTCTTGAACGGCCGACCGTCGGGCCCCAGCATCGCGCCGAACGGGTGGTGCTCCAACGACGCACCCCCGTCATAGGACGCACGCTTGGCCAGCGCGAACAACTGCTTGAAGTGCAGGCTCTGCCTGGCATCGACGACGTAGAGCACGCGTTTGGCGTGCAGGGTCTCGGTCCGATACCGCACGGCGGCCAGGTCGGTCGAGTGGTACAGGTAGCCGCCGTCCGACTTGCGGACGATGATCGGCGCGACCTTGCCGTCCTTGCCCTCGAACTCCGGAAGGAACGCGCACAGCGCGCCATCCGACTCGGTAAGCAACCCCTTCGCAAGCAGATCCTCGACGACGCCGTCGAGATCGTCGTTGTAGGCGCTCTCGCCGCGTATGTGTTCCGCCTTGAGGCCGACGCCGAGACGGTCGTAGACGGTTTGGCAATGGGACATCGAGATGTCGATGTAGCGCCGCCAACGCGCAAGCGTCTCGGGGTCGCCGCCCTGCAGGTCGACGACTACCTGCCGCGCCCGGTCGGCGAATGCCGCATCGGCCGCGAATCGCGCACTCGCGTCGGTGTAGAACCGCTCGAGGTCGCCCAGTGCCTCGCTGTCCTCCCCGATGTCGTTGAGATGGGCGACAAGGCGACCGAAACCGGTGCCCCAATCGCCGACGTGGTTCTGGCGGATCACGTCGTAGCCCAAGGCCTCCAGCACCCGTGCCACGGCATCGCCGATGATGGTGCTGCGCAGGTGATGGACCTGCATTTCCTTGGCGAGATTCGGGTGCGAATAGTCCATCACGACACGCTCGCCACCACCGACCGGTTCTATCCGACCATCGGCAAGTGCTTCGGACAGGCAGTCGTCGTCGATGGTCAGGCTGATGAAACCGGGTCCCGTGACTTCGCAGCGCGCCACAATGCCCGAGAGATCGGCCACCTCGGCGACCCGCGATGCCAGGTCGCGGGGCTTCATCCCGAGACGCTTCGCCGCCGCCAGCGCGCCGTTGGCCTGGTAGTCGCCGAACTCCGGCCGCGTCGCCGGGCCCACGATGGCGGGCGCCGCGGCGGCACCCGCGTCCCGCAGCGCGGCTTGCAGGCGCTCGCCGAGCAATGTCTTGAGGTTCACTCGGGAACGACGTCCTCGGCCTGCCAACCGCGCTCGCGTTCCACCGCGACGAAACTCACCGACTGGCCGTCGTCGAGGCTTGGCCGCTCGCCGTCTTGGCGTCGAATGGAGCGGTGATGGACGAAGATCTCGTCGCCGTTCTCGCGGCGGACAAAGCCGTAGCCCTTGGTCCTGTCAAACCACTTCACCTCGCCGTTCTCGCGCTCTGCATCCGGGGGAAGGCTGGGCTGGCGTTGGCGACGACGCGGCGGGCGTTTGCGCGGTGGGCGTTCGACGGATGCCGGCTGCGCCTGCCGGGCCCGAAACCGCGCCGTGGTCACGGCGGTTACGGCGCCGACGACGAAGAACATGACCATCAGGACAAGGTACTTGCCATCGAGCAGGCGGAAATAGAGCTCCGTGGCAACGACAGCGCAAAGGGCGGCGACTACGACGGTGGTGACGATGGATTTCATGGATTCTCTTCTCGATTGAGGGGTGATCAACCGATCACCTCGACGCCCGCATCCCCTTCCATAGGGACCGCGAACGCATAATAGCTCAATCCTCGGTCGGTTCGACGCGCCGGATCGTCTCTATGACGATGGGTTCGGTCGGCACGTTTGCCATTCCGGCCACTATGCCGGTCTCCACCAGTTCGATCTGCTCGGCCACCTCCATTCCTTCGGTCACGGCGCCGAATACGGTATAGCCCGGTCGATCCGGCGCGGCATCCAGCGACGTGTTGTCCTTCATGTTGATGTAGAACTGCGCGCCCGCGGAATCCGGATCGCTGGCCCGCGCCATGGCGATAGTCCCGCGGGTATTGCTGAGACCATTCGCAGACTCGTTGGCCACGGTCTGCGGCGCCTCGCGATAGTTCATGTCGACGTCGAATCCGCCCGCTTGGATCACGAACGTGAACATCACCCGGTGGAAGATCAGGCCGTCATAGAAGCCTTCGTCGACGCGTTCGAGGAAGTTCCGGACCGTATTCGGCGCTTTGGAAGGCATGAGTTCCACGGTCATCGTCCCGACTTCGGTGACGATCTCCACGCTGACATTGCCTTCTTCCGCGGCGATGCACACGGCGGCCAGAGCGACGGCGCAGATAGCGACGGCGCAGATAGCGACGGCGCAGATAAGGTCAACCACTCTCGACATGGATCAAGACTCCAGCTCTTCAAGGTATCGTCTAACCGTCGGCGCCAGTCCCGACTCCAAGGCGTCCGCGATGAGCGCATGGCCGATGGAAACCTCCGCAATCCCGCCCATCGAGACGAACCGCGCCAAGTTGACCAAATCGAGATCATGGCCGGCATTGACGCCCAATCCCCGCTCGTTGGCGTATCGCGCGGCATCCCGATAGGTCCGCCACGAGTCGCCCGCCTCGGGATGGTCAACACCCCGTTCGGCGACGATGTCGGCGTACGGCCCGGTGTAGAGTTCGATGCGGTCCGCGCCCAAACGCTTCGCCGCCCCGATGTGCACGGGTACCGGATCCATGAACAGGCTCACCCTGGCACCCCAGGACCCATAACGCGAGACCAGTTGCTCTAACTGCGCCACGGTCATTGGGTTGGCGAGATTCCAGCCGTGGTCGGAGGTCAACTGCCCGTCGTCGTCGGGTACCAGCGTACACTGGTCGGGCCGGACGGTTTCGATGAGTTGATCGAAGCCCGGATAGCCCTCGCGGGCCGGCGCGGTGGGGTTGCCCTCGATGTTGAACTCCCTGTCCGGGTATTCCTCCAGCACCTCCTTCAAGGCGTAGACATCGTCGGCACGGATATGGCGCGCATCGGGACGTGGATGGACGGTGATTCCCGCAGCGCCCGCGTCAAGAATCGTGCGCGCGCAGTCGACGACGCTGGGGCGGTCGCCGCCGCGGGCATTCCGCAACCACGCGATCTTGTTGACGTTGACGGACAACGCCGTCATGCGTTGTCTCCGTCCGCCGTCGTCTTCCGGGGAGCCTCTCCCGACGGACCGGTCGCGTCCTTCGCCGGCAGCGACGGCAGTTGTCTCGTGGCGGCGAGGTAGACGAAGCTGCCCCCCACCAGGATGAACGACACGACGAACCCGGACACGAATTTGTAGTACACCCAGGTATCTTCGCTGAAGGTGTAGGCCACCCAGATGTTGATCGTGCCCGATAGCGCGAATACGCCCGCCCAGCCGTAAGTGAGCGCTCGCCAGGCACGGTCGGGCAACACCATGACCTTGCCCAGCGCGCGTTGCACGTAGTTGCCCCGACCGATGAAGCGGCTGCCGATGATCACCAGCGCGAGGATCCAGTTGACGACGGTCGGTCGCCATTGGATGAACAGCGGATTGCGGAACATGAGCGTCATCGTGCCGAAGATCATGGCCGCCCAGAACACGAACCAGACTTGTCCCGGGACGGGCCAGCCCTTGAGCTTGAACACCGCGAGTTGGATCACGGCAGCGGCCATCAGCGCGGCCGTCGCGTAGTAGATGTCCCGCCCCGTGGCGAGCCAGACGCCGAAGAAGGCGACGACCGGGAGAAAGTCGATGAGTTGCTTCATGCGTTGGACGCCTTGCCGCGGGCGACTGCGATAGGGGGCGCTAATCATATCGCTAGCGTTCCACGCCGAAACACCGAACAATACGGTGGCGATCCTTGAGAGGGAGTCATGGCGGACGACGTTGTCGACGTGCTGATCGTCGGGGCGGGTGCCTCCGGCGCCGCTGTGGCCTGGAGCCTGGCGGAGACCCGGATGCGGATCGTCTGCCTGGAACAGGGCGGCTGGATGAACCCGGCGGAGTACCCGAGCAATGGGCGCGACTGGGAGACGCGTGCCGCCAAGGAGATGCAGGTAAGCCCGAACCTGCGCAAGCGTCCCGCCGACTACCCCATCAACGACGACAATTCGCCCATCGCGATCCTCAACTTCAACGCCGTCGGCGGCAGCACGATCCTCTACTCGGCGCACTTCCCCCGTTTTCACCCTTCCGACTTCCGCGTGCGGAGCCTGGACGGCGTCGCCGACGACTGGCCCATCGACTACGCGACGCTGGAACCCTTCTTCGCCCAGAACGACAACAATATCGGTGTCGCCGGGCTGGCGGGGGATCCTGCCATTCCCGCCCACCAGCCGCCGTTGCCGCACATCCCGATGGGTCGGATGGGCGAGACCATGGGCCGGGGCTTCAACAAGCTCGGCTGGCACTGGTGGCCGTCCGACAGCGCCATCATCACCCGGCCCCACAACGGCCGGGGCCAGTGCCTGAACCTCGGACCGTGCAACGCCGGCTGCGCCCAGGGCGCCAAGAGCAGTGCCGACATCGCCTACTGGCCCATGAACGAGCGCGCGGGGGTCGAACTCCGGACCCATTGCCGGGTTCGGGAAATCACCGTCGACGAGGGCGACATGGCCACCGGCGTGACCTACTTCGACGCGGACGGCAACGAACGCCACCAGCGCGCCGAGGTCGTCGTCGTTGCTTGCAACGGCGTCGGCACCCCGAGGCTGCTTCTCAACTCCACGTCGGCACGGTTTCCGAACGGCCTCGCCAACCGTTCCGGTTTGGTCGGGCGCAACCTCATGCTGCATCCCTGGGGAATGGTGGCCGGCTGTTTCGACGAACCGCTCGGGTCCAACTTCGGCCCGCAGGGCTGCTGCATCCTGAGCCAGGAGTTCTACGAGACGGACGCCTCGCGCGGGTTCGTGCGGGGCTACAACATGCAGATCACCCGGGGCGGCCCACCCGTCGGCACGGCCCGGGGCGGGATGGCGCAAGGCACGATCCCCTGGGGCGCGGACCACCACGACGCCTTCGACAGGCTTTTCGGCCGCAACATCCACCTAGGCATCTGCTGCGAGGATCTGCCTGAAGAGCACAACCGGGTGACCCTCGACCCGGAACTCACCGATTCGAACGGCATCCCGTCACCGAAGATCAGCTACACCTTGAGCGAGAACAGTCGCCGCATGCTCGACCACGGACTCGCGAGAGGCGCCGAAGCGATGGAGGCGGCGGGCGCCTGGAAAGTCCAGAAAGCGCCCGCCCCGATCCGTATGGCCGGCTGGCATCTGCTGGGCACTGCACGCATGGGCACCGACCCGGAACGGTCGGTCGTCAACGAATGGGGGCGCAGCCACGACGTCCGCAACTTGTTCATCGTCGACGGCAGCGTCTTCGTGACCTCCGGCGGCGTGAACCCGACCACCACGATCCAGGCGGTGGCGCTCTACATCGCCGACTCGATGAAGCAGCGGCTGGCCAATCTCTTCGACTGACGACTGCGCATGACACAAGACCGAATGATCGGTACCGACAACCCATTGAGCGACGACCAACGGCGCATCCTGGCCATCGTTCTGGACCTCATTGTTCCCGCGAGCGAGGACGGACAACGACCGAGCGCGGCGGATGTGGACGTGCTTGGCTACATTCGCGAGACCGAGAGCCATACGCTCGACGGGCTGCGCGCCGAGTTGGATCAGCTCAATGCCGAAGCCTTCGAGTCCCAAGGTGAAGCCTTCGCATCACTCGACCCGGCAACCCGGCAAGCCTTCGTCGACGCCGTCCGCGAGCGCGAACCCCAATTCATGCGCACCCTCGCGATGCAGACCGTTGCCTGCTACTACCGGGACGACCGGGTTCTCGAGGCGATCGGCGTGGGGGCCAGGCCGCCGTTCCCCCAAGGCTACGAAGTGCCGTCCGGCGATCTGTCGTTGCTCGAACCGGTTCGCCGGCGCGGTCTGATCTACCGGGAGGCTTGATGCGGCTCGTCACCGCGATAGCCGTCGCGGGCGCCTTTGTGACGCCCGGCCAACCCGCGGTTGCGGACGACGACCGGTTGTTCTGGCATCCCGACGCCGGCTCGCCCGCCGAGCGTTTCGAGCTGGCCAAGCGGACACGGCCGGAACTGATCGCGTTCCTGAGGCGCTTTCCCAAGGGCGCGGACCTACACAACCACGCGGGCGGTGCCGTCTACAGCGACTACGTGATCGACGAGGCCCGGGTGAAGGGCCTCCGCTACGACCCGAGGAGCAAGGGGTTCACCGCCAGCGAAGAAGAACACACCGTAAGCCTCGACCAGTTGGAAGCCGATTCATCCATGCTGAAGGCGTTCTTCGAGACCGTCAGCATGCGCGGCTGGTATCCGAACACCGGCGACGGCCACCACCACTTTTTCCAGACGTTCTCCCGGTTGGGTTCCGCCCGCCGGACCCAGCCCCAGGTTCTCGCGGAGATCATCCGCCGCAACCGCTACCAGAACGTCAACTACGTGGAACTGATGATGACCCCGGTGCCGGGAGCCACATGGGGACGGTTCTACGAAATCTACCATGAGCTTGACGTCGACGACCTCCCCGGCAGCTTGGCCCCGTTCGAATCGCTCATCGAAGACCCGGCAATCGCGCGTGCGTTCACCGAGTACATCGACGAACTCGAGGCCGAAGCGTCCCGGGAACTCGGCATATCGCCGGCCTTGGGCGAGCCGGGAACCAAAACCGCCGTCGCCTACATCGGCTCGCTGCTGCGCACCGGCCCGACGGAGCGGTTCTTCCGCAACGCCGTGGTTACGTTCACGGCCATGAAGGCGGACGCACGCGTCGTGGGGCTGAACATCGTCGCACCCGAGGACCACCCCGCCGCCCGTCGCCAGTTCGACGACCAGATGAAGATCCTCGATTTTCTCTGGGAGCGCTTTGGCAAACCCGCCATCACCCTGCATGCGGGCGAACTGACCTTGCGCTACGCGCCGGTGGCATCGATGTGGGACCGCATCCGGCGCAGCATCGACGAAGGCCACTCCCGGCGCATCGGCCACGGCATCTCCATTGCCTGGGAGCGGGACCTGGTGGGCTTGCTCGATCAGATGCGCAACGAGGAAATCCTCGTCGAGATCAACCTGACCAGCAACGAGAGCATCCTCGGCGTGCGCGACGATGAGCATCCCTTCCAACTCTACCGCCGCGCCGGCGTGCCGGTGTGCCTCACCACCGACGACGAGGGCGTCAGCCGCTCGAACCTGACGATGGAGTACGTCAAGGCCGTCGAGCGCTACGACCTCGGCTACGACGACATCAAGACGATCTCGCGGGACTGCCTTGAGCACTCGTTCCTGCCGGCGGATGCGAAAGCCGAGCGTTTGGCCATGCTGGAAGCAGCGTTTGAACGGTTCGAGAAGTCGCTGGCTACCGGCTACCGGGAGTCCACCGACTAGGGGAGCTCATGGTTGAGCGCGAAGACGACGAGGGCGGCCGTAGGCGGCAGCCAGGCGAGTTCGACGAGTCGCCCAGCCCGTCGAGCATCCGCGACTACCTTCTCTACGGCCTATCGTTGCCCGAGCGGGCCGTCCGCGGCACAGCCGGCGTGGTCGGCGGAACGCTGCGCGAGTCAGCCGCCTTTCTCGTGCCGCAGTCATTCCGCAACGCCAAGACCTACCAGGTGTTCATCGGCCAGATGCTCGACTTCATGGCGGAAGACATGGCCGGCGTCGATCCCGAACACCGTCCAAGTCAGCCGCGCGTCGAGAACTTCGTGGCGAGGAAAACCGTCGGCAACTTCGTCGACCTCGCGACCCTGGCCACGTTCCACGTGTCCCCCATGTTGCTGCTCGCCCTCGTCGGCGACATCGCCTACGGTTCGAAGGCCTACTTGAAGGAGCTGGCAGAGGATCTCGAAGCACGCGGTGTCATCGAGGATGCCAGCGCCATTCAGCAGGCCGACGACTTGCTGGACGCAGTCGCCTCGGCCAGTCAGAAGACCGCCCAGTCGCTCGACACGCCACCCCTCTCGGTGGAAGGGCTGAAGGAGACCATCCGCCAAACCCGGGAGTCGGTCTCAGAGATCGATCCCTCGGTGGTGTTGTCCAGGGAGGACTTGGATCGCCTTTGGGAGCGCATCCGGTCGACCGCGAAGGGCGAAGGCGTGAGCCCCCTGGCGATCTCGGGATTGATGACCCTCGGGACGCTGGAGAAGATCGGCAAGGTCGGCACGGGGACGCTTTCCACCGTCCGCGTCGCCGGTTCCCTCGTCAACCGCCACGTCCTCGACCACTACCGGGAAGCACTCGGCGACATCAACCGCGACGGCTTCTACCGCACGCTGTCGACATCGAGCCGGCCCTACGTCGACGCGCTCTGGCGCAACTTCTCGTCGGAACGCGGGACCTTGACCGAGGAGTTCATCAAGAGCGGCGGCGTGGGCCGAACCTGGCGACGCGTGCAGGGTTGGGTCAAAGGGTCGGAGTAGTCCACGGTGGGAGCACACCGTAGGGGACGGGCTTGTCCCGTCCCGTTGCCGAGCCAAGCGGGATTCGGCGCGGGCGACGGCGCGCCCTGTCGGGCCCGTTAGCGTCGCCCCTACGATTTCACCATGCGATTCAATGTGTTGTGGATTCCTGGAATTTCCTCACCATCCTGAGTATCGACTCCTCGCTCGTCACCGACGCGACGTCATCAAGAAGCACCCAACGCAACGCGAGGGACTCGCGAGTCAACTGAAGTGACCCCGGCCTTTCGACTTGGAGCAGGAACCGAACGTCGTAGTGGTAGTGGGCCGGATCCGGGCCGCGGGCCGGAATCGCGTGGATGTCGAGGTCTAGGATCTCGTCCTGGATCGGCACAATCGACAGTCCCGACTCCTCTTCCGCCTCCCGGCATGCGACACGCAGCGGGTCGGGGTCGCCGTCGGCGTGGCCGCCAAGTTGCAGCCAGCGGCCGAGCTTGGCGTGGTGGGTCATCAGCATCGAGGTGCCGGCGCTGTCGAGAACCACCGCGGAACCGGTGACGTGCCCGTCGTCCCAGCAGTCGCGTTCGAAACAGCGCGGCTGGCGTTCGACGAAGTGCCGGAACCGGGAGATGTCCTCGTCGGGATACCGGTCGGTGTATCCGGCGATCAGCGTGAGGAGCTTGTCTCGGTGCATTGCTTCCGGTGTCCCGGTGTTCCGATGAAAGGTGCGGTCGGGTTATGCTGCCGCACCCTCTCGTCGATTTGGAAGAGTCCATACATGATTGCCCTACTCGCAAGGTTGAACGTCGCCGCCGGCAAGGAAAAGGAGTTCGAATCCGTGATGCTGGAACTCGCGGCGGCCGTCCGCGCCAACGAACCCGGCAACCAGCTCTACACGCTGGTCAAGGACGACGAGGGGTATGCCGTGATGGAACTCTACGATGATGCCGCGGCATTGGCGGCGCATGGCGCGAGCGATCACTTCAAGGCTGCAGGGGGCAAGTTCCGCGGATTGATGGCGGGGCCTCCCGACCTCAAGCGTTTCGAAGTCGTCGGCTGACGTCAAACACGTCAAGGCGGGACGCCACAAGGGCGTCCCCTACGACGTGACCCCACCCCGCGTAGGGGCGACCCTAACGCGACCGTTAGGGCGCGCGGTCGCCCGAAGCGACAGGGCCGTGGTCCGATGAAGTTCCCGCAATACCACGACGAAGTGCTCAAGGCGCTAAAGGCGCTGGGCAATCCCGCGCTCGGACGGCATATGGCCGAGGATCGCGGGTCGTCCCTGAAGTACGTCGGGATCCGAGTCCCCGCTCTCCGACGTCGCGTGCAGCAGGGATTCTCGTTCTACGATCTCGACCAGGCCACCGTGCTCGCCATCTGGGACGACCTGTGGATGGGAAGCGAGTGGGGCGACGTGCTGTTCGCCGCCGAGGAGTACTACCGGCCCATCGTCCGCAAGCGCGTCGACGACGCTTACTGGCCCGTGATGAAGCGCTGGATCGACCGGGTCGACAACTGGTGCCATGCCGATGGGTTGAGCGGGACCTATTCGCGACTCCTGGAGGCAGACCCCAGGACGGTCATGCCCGTTCTCGAACGCTGGAACATGGACGAGTCGCTTTGGCCCCGGCGGGTGTCCATCGTCAGCCTCATCCACTACACCGGCAAAAACGCGGCATTTCTCCCACCCGACGACGTGTTGCCGATGGTGGATCGCTGCGTCGAGGACCGCCGCCAACCGATGCAGAAGGCCGTCGGCTGGGTTCTACGGGAGATGTGGCGGGCCTATCCCGAGGAGATCGAGGACTACCTGAAGGGCAACGCGGCTCGGATAGCGCCATCGGCCTTCACCCGCGCCATCGAACGCATGGACGCCGGGGCACGCAAGGAGATGCGAGCTAGACAGGCGAGTTGACGTCGTAGGGGCGAGGCTTGTCCTCGCCCGTGTTTCGCGCAGAGGGGTCAGCGCGGGCGACCACAAGGGTCGCCCCTACGGATTCGCGTTTTCCCGGGAGACCGCCCCACTTGCGCGGCAAACCCGACTGCCTAGGTCAATACATCCGCCAACCGAAGGGCGTTGATTCTCTCCTCGTCGTAGCCAAGGATGTCGCGCAGCGCGTCCTCGGTGTCGGCACCCAAGCACGGCGCAGGGAAACGAACGCCGTTCGGTCGGCGGGCCAGCCGCCAGGGGATTCCAGCGTGTGCGCGGGATCCCGTTTCCGGGTGGGCCAAGCGTTCGATGTAGCCCCGGGCGTTCAGGTGCGGGTCTTCGACGATGTCCTTGCAGGTGAAGGTCGGGAAGGCCGCGATGCCCGCGCTCTGCAGGAGCGCCGTGATCTGCCAGCGGTCCAGGGTGCGGGTCCACGACGCGACCGCTTCCTCCAACGCGTCTTCGTTGGTCTTGCGGCCGGCTAGCGATTCGAAGCGCTCGTCGTCGGCGAGCGTCGGGTCGATCAGGGCGGCGAACGTTTGCCACTCGTCGTCGCTTGCGCAGGCGATGGCGATCCATTCGTCCTCGCCCTGGCAGGGGAAACAGCCGTGGGGCGCCATGTGGGGATCCCGGTTGCCCAATCGCTCCGGCTGCGTGCCGTCCAAGGCGTACTGCATCCAGGCTTCGACGCCGTACGCCGCGCTCGCTTCGAACAGCGTGACGTCCAGGTGGTCGCCGGCGCCGGTCTCGTCCCGGCGTTCGAGTGCCGAGACGATCGCCAGCGCGCCGGTGATCCCGGCATTGGGATCCGGCATGGAGACACCGACCTCCTCCGGTCCGCCACCGACGTAGCCGGTCGTGTCCGAGGTGCCGGTGAGTGCCGACGCCGCCGGACCGTAGCCGATGTAGTCCCGGTACGGTCCCGATTGGCCGTAGCCGCTGATGCTCGCCAGGATGATCCCGGGATTGATCTCGCGGAGGACGTCGTAGCCTAGCCCTAAGCGCTCCATGACCCCGGTGGCGAAGTTCTGCGTGACGACGTCGCTCACCCGCACGAAGTCCTTGACGATCTCGATGCCCTGCGCAGAGCGGAGATCCACGGCCACGCCTTTCTTGCCCTGGTTCCACTGGTTGAACATGCCGGAACGGTTGAGGTCCGGGGGATCGCCCGCGACGCTGGTCGTTGTGCGCCGGTACAGGTCGGGTCGCTTCGCCGACTCGATGTGGATGACGTCGGCGCCCAGGTGGGCGAGGTTCATCGCACAGTACGTGCCCGCCCACACCCAGGTCAGATCCACCACGCGCACCCCATGCAAGGGACGGTTCGCTGTCGTGGACGTGCCCGGCGGACGTGGCGAAACGTGGCCAAGCACTTCCTGGTTGTGCTCGCCGAGCCGCGGCGCATGGCGCCGGATCGCCGATCGCCCCGTCCTCGTCAGCACCGGCGACGCCAGATGCTCCACGGGCCCGATGCCCGGCTGGTCCACCGTCGCGAAGAACCCCCTCGCTCGCAAGTGTTCGTTTGCCGCGAGTTCGGGGTAACTCGTCACCGGGGCGAAGCAGATGCGCTGCTTCTGGGCCTCGTGGTAGAGATCCCAAGCGTTCCAGTCGCCGATGAAGTCCTGCACGAACTGGTGCACGAGGTCCTGGTTCTCGGCGCGGCTGCCAACATCGGCAAACACGTCGAGGGCCGCCCAATCAGGATTGCCCATGAACTTGACAAGACGCTCCCACTGATCCTGCTCCACGCAGACCAGGAAGATCGGCTTGTCCTTGGCCTGGAAAATGCCCCACGGAATGAGCCCGCGTTCGTGGAAGCGCTTCAGCACCGCACCCCGGTAGGAGTAGACCGGAATGCCCGCCTCGAGCGCCGAGGCCACGTAGTCCTGCTCCGACAGGTCGATGGTGTCGCCGACGCCGGAGCACCGGGCTTCCCGGGCCGTGGCCAGTGCCACCAAGGCACCGGCCGTGCCCGCCATCATCGCGCATGGGTGACCGAAGACCTTGAGCGGCGGAAACTCGGGTTCGGGATGGGTTCCCGGACAGAAATTGGCCCAGCCGCCGGCGTTTGCCACGATCAACTCCGTGGCCCGGTAGTCGCGGTACGGACCCGCGATGCCGAACGGCGTGATCGACAGCGTCACGAGTCGCGGGAAGTCGGCTTCGAGTCTTGCGGGATCGATTCCGATTTCCACGGCCCTTAGCCGAGGTTCGTTGTGGACGAGGATGTCCGCCCAGCCGAGCAGCCTATCGAGCTCGCTCCGGCCTTCGCGGGAGGCGACATCCAGACAGACGCCGCGTTTGTTGACGTTGAGCGCCAAGAACGTACCGCTCTTCTCCGGGTCGACGCCGGCGTTGGGGAACGGCCCCAGCCGTCGGGTCGGGTCGCCCGCCAGCGGCTCCACCTTGACCACGTCGGCGCCGTGATCGCCCAAGAGTTTCGCCGCGTAGGCGGCCGAGACGCCGCCGCCCAGTTCAAGGACGCGCAACGGCGCAGACACCCGCGGCTCCGTCATCGGCTACGAGAAGATTGGTCAGTCGTACAGACCGCGTGGCATCAGGGCGAACTTGCCGTAGTCCGGCCCGGTCTTCTGCCAGCCGTAGGGTTGCTTGGCCCCCAAGAGGTTGAGGAATCGCGTGTCGTTGGCGTGACGTTCCCGAACCTCGTCGGGCACCACGTCGCCGTGGCGTTCCTGGGTCTGGATGTACTGGCGGTTGAAGTACACCGCGAGGTTCATGCGGATGCCCGGGATCTCGCGCACGAAGGAGCCATGCCAACTGTTGCCATGCCAGATCACCGCATCGCCGGGGTCGATGTCCATCGCGACGGCCTTGGGATTGCCGCCGTCCCCGAGACCCATTTCGTCCAGCCGCGGCCCTCGCCCCAGCTTGTGGCTGCCGGGTACGAGGGCCAACGCCCCGCCTTCCCGGCTGTAGGGCGTCAGCGCGTAGTTCACGTTCGCGACCTGGGAAAACGCCGCGAACGGTGCCGGGATGCCGTTGCCGTTGTCCGAATGCAACGGTAGCGGCATGCCGCCCGGTCCCTTGAAATGGCAACCCATGCTCGACAGCAGGCAGCTTTCGCCGAGCAGGTAGGTGATGAGCGCGAGAGGCTTGGGTTCCATCAGGATCTCTTCGAAGATCTCGTCGTCGTAGAGCAGGTAGGGGACGTAGGTCATGCCCTGGAAGTCCTCGGCCGTCGCGCTCAGAAGGTCGATCTCGCGCCCGAGATGCTTCTCGACCCTAGCGAGGATCGCCGACTTCGCCCGCTCGATCTGCGCCTCGGACAAAACGCCTTTGACCGTCGTGAAACCGTGGGCCTCTAACTCGACGATGTTGTCCTTGAGACCGTGTTCGTCAATCAAGTCGAGCACGCGCCGAAGCGCGTCCGACTCGGCGGGGATGGTCTGGGCCTCTGCCATGGTTGTTCGGTCGTCGTGTGGAGGAGCCAATCAGTTTGCCGAAACGAAGTCGCGGTGGAAAGCCGCGGGCGGTGCGACCTTTCGAGCGATGGGTCGCTCCTCGAGGTTCGTCGGGTGCGAGATTCCGCACATCGTTTGGTGTTAGTGTCCTGCATACGGCGCCGTTGCGGTCAGGCAAGGTAACCACCGCAACCACATCGGGAAGTCGAGACGATGGCCAACGGCGACAACAATCAACCGGAGACAGCAACCGCAAACATCGCGCGGGCGACCACAAGGGTCGCCCCTACGGGTACCGTGCCGCAGCGGCGGACCGTGTCTCTTCCATCTTGGCTCGACGGGCGCACCATCGCCGTCTTGACGGGCTTGGTGTCCATAGCGGCCATGGTGCAGACGTCCCATTCGCGCCTCAGTGACGACATCCATCGCCTTCGCGACGAGATGTATGGGATACGAACTGAGTTGCGCGGCGAAATAGCTGGCTTGCGGCAGGAGCTTCGAGGGGAAATAGCCGGCTTGCGCCACGAACTCACCGCGAAGATCGAGAAGCTCGACGAACGACTTCGAGTCGTGGAGATCGATGTAGCCGCCATCCGCACGCACCTCATCGGCTTCGACGTTCGCCCGCGCGACGACGAGCCGCAGCACGAACCGTCGTAGGGGACGGGCTTGTCCCGTCCCGTCTTCACAGAGCCGGCCTCCCAGCGTCTCGTCTCGCACCGACCGCCGCGAACTCGGCAAACGCGGTAGGGACGCCCTTCGAATCTCCCCAATTCTGGGGACGCAAGACGTGTCGTGGTTGGCGTAGTGTGGGCCTCGTCGTTCTTCGATGGAGAAACCGCGATGAATGACCGAGACCTTCCGCAACCGCAGAAGCACCTGCGGATTGGACGCTTTGCGGCCGCTCTGGCCGCAGTTCTGGTGGCGGGACCGACCTATGCGGCCGAGGCGAACGGCGGCAACGGCGACGAGGAGTCCGACGACGTCGAGACGCTTGTGGTCACCGGAACGCGGTTGGACCGGCAGATCAGCGGCGCGCCGGTCCACGTCATCACCCGCGAGGACATGGCGGCGCGGGGCATCGCCTCGATCGAGGATGCCGTGCGCTCGTTGCCGCAGAACTTCAGCGATGTAAACGCCGCTGCCACGCTCGACAACTCGCTGAACGGGGTGGGCACGATCGGCCAGTCGTCCGTCGACCTTCGGGCACTCGGGCGCGGTTCGCTCGTGCTGGTCAACGGTCGACGGTGGGTTCAGTCGTCCACCTTCGGCGACGGGACGGTGAACCTGAACGGCATCCCGTTCAACGCCGTGGAGCGGATCGAGGTGCTGGCCGACGGCGCGTCCGCCATCTACGGCGCGGATGCCCAGGCGGGGGTCATCAACTTCATACTGCGTTCCAACTTCGTGGGAGGCGAGACCAGCCTGCGCCAGGACATCGGTGCCAACGACGGCGATGTCCTGAGGTTCGATCAGACCCTCGGCGTGACCTGGGACGGTGGCCAGGCAATGGCAGTGGTCGGCTACCAGGAGAACGAGGCCGTGAACCGCCAGAAGGCAGGCTTGACCACGCTCGACTTCAGACCGCTAGGCGGCGCGGACCAGCGAGGCACCTTTACCACACAGCCCGGCAAGGTCGGGTACGGATTCCCGGGGGGCTTTTTCCAGTTCATCACCCTGGGATCGCTGCCTGCGGGGGATGACGGAACCGGGGGAGTCGCCGCACGCCTCTCGCCCGCCAACGTGACGCCGTACGACTCCGCCCTCAACGGCGCGACCGCCGTGTCGGACAGCTTGACCGCATACCTTCAGGTCAGCCAAGCGCTCAGAGACGGCACCGTCGAACTCTATGGCGAACTGAACTACGCTGAACGCAGTTCACACACCACGGGAACCCCTCTCGCGGGCGTCTTCACGGTACCGTCGACCAATCCCTACAACGACGTGCCGCCGTTCCCCCCCTTCGCGGTCACGGTCGGCTACGTCTTCGAAGCGGAGACCCTTGCGGGCCTGATGCCGCCTCGGAGCAACGAGGGCAGCCAATCCAACACCACCACCACCCTAGGCGCAACCGCCGAATTGCCGTGGGCGGACTGGCGTCTCGACTTTTCCACGACGTACGGCGCCGAGGACGCCTATTTCGGGTTCGTCGCAGGGAACATGGAGCTATTGAACCAGCGCCTCGCAGGGGTGGACGCCAACGGCAACCCGCTGCCGATGGACGAGATCATCAACCCGTTCGGCGACGGCTCGGCGCAGAGCCCCGCCGCCGTCGACGGATTGATCGAACTCATCGTCTCGGACGCCCCCGGCGGCGCCAACACGAACACCGCGAGCCAGCGCGGCCACCTGCTCACCATGGACGGCAGCCTGTTCGATCTGCCGGGGGGCACCTCGCAGATCGCCCTCGGTGTCGAGATCCGCACGGAAACCCTCGACTTCACGACGGACCCGTCGCGCAGAACCTTGATCATCGTCTTGAAGCCCGAACGCGAAGCCACGTCGGTGTTCGGCGAGTGGAGCTTTCCGATCGTGGCGGAACACAACGGAATCCCCGGCGTGCACTCGCTTGGCGCGAAGCTCGCGGTCCGTGCCGACGACTATTCCTTCTCCGGTCCTTTCGATGGCCCGGACGCCCCGTCGCGCGGCAAGTCCTTCAGCCACACCTCCCCCAAGGTGGATCTCGCCTGGCATCCCGTCGAGTCGTTGAAGATCCGGGCATCCTGGGGCGAATCCTTCGTGCCGCCGCTGACGCGCAACCTGTTCTCGTCCACGAACGGTCCGTTCAACTTCATCCGGGTCGTGGATCCCGAACACCCCGAGGCCGGGCTGCAGTTCCCGGATGCCTATTTCACCGGAAATCCCGACCTGACCCCGGAAGTCGCCGACAATCTGTCCGCCGGCTTCGACTGGGAACCCTTAGGGCTACTCGAAGGGCTCTCCGTGGCGGCGACCTACGTCGACATCGACATCTCGGACCGTGTCGGGAGCGGCACCCTTATCGGATTCCAGAGCCCGGAACTCTTGTTCGAGATTCCCGGTATGGTCGAACGGGCACCCGATGGATCCATCGCCCGCCTCAACCTGCTACCCGTCAACATCGCCAGCCGGCAAAGCCGCTCGGTCGACTTAAACGTCAGCTACCGCTTCGACACGGCCCTGGGCGCGGTCCGAGTTGGTCTGGACGGCACCTATACCGATTTCCTGCGCGACACCGCGCTGCCCGGTGGGGACCCGATGCACCTCCACGGCACGCCGGCCGGGCCGGAACGCATCAAGGGTCGCGGATTCGTCAATCTCTCGCGTGGCGATCTGACGGTGAACGTCAATGCCAACTACTCGAGCAGCTACTACAACACCTCGTTCTCCGCTCCCCACGACGTCGACAGCTACCTGACCTTCGATGTCACCGGCTCGTACGAGTTCGCCGACTCGGGCTGGCAGATACACGCCGGCAGCAGGAACCTGTTCGATGCGGATTTCCCCTTCTTCAACGGGGCCGGGACCCCTTGGGATCCCCGGCGTGTCGACACCCGAGGCCGAATCGTGTACCTGCAGGTGAAGAAGGCCTACGACCTGCCTTTCTAGGAGAAAATCGATGATCAGAACCATGTTGGCGGGTCTCGCGACGGTGGCGGCACTGTCACCACTGGCTGCGGGGATAGAGTTTTTCGATGGCAGTTGGGACGACGCTTTTGCGGCAGCCGAAGAGAACGGCCAGCTTGTCTTCGTGGATGTCTACACCGAGTGGTGCGGACCCTGCAAGCTGATGGACGCCAACGTCTTTCCCAAGGACGCGGTCGGTGAGTATTTCAACGCCCGTTTCGTCAACATCAAGCTCGATGCCGAAGACGAGGATGTGAACGGTCCCGAGATCGGCGATCGCTACGACGTCCGTGCCTACCCCACCCTGCTGTTCCTGAACCCCGACGGGTCCGAGCTTGGGCGCGGCGTGGCGGGGCTCGAGGTCGAACAGTTGATCCAACTGGCCAAGGAAGCCACGGGAGAGGCGTCGAGTGGATTCGGGGAAATGGCCGCGAAGTACGACGCCGGGGAACGCGATCCCGCCTTCGTCCGCGCGTTCCTGGAGATGGCGCAGGTCGCAGGCGCGAAGCTACACGGCGATGTCGAGGCAATGGTCGCGCACCGGGAACGGATGGCACCGGTATTCGACGAGTATTTCGCGAGTCGGGACAAGGAAACCCTCATCAACGCCGACGACTTCGCGGTCATCGGTGCCTACAAGAGCAAGGTCGTGCGCGGCGATCCGGCCGTCGAGTTCGTCATCGACCACTACGATGCCTTCGCTACGGTCGCACCCGAGAACGCCGTTGCCGCGTTCGTGCTGGAGTCCAACTTCTATACCGTCCAGCACCTTGCCAACGCAGGCGACGAGGCCTATCTCGAACAGCTCGACATGCTCGATGGACCCCTACGTCGCGCCGCCGAATTCCAGCGCGGCCTCGAACCCGACAGCCCGTTGCTGCGGGAATTCCAGGAGGAGAATTTCCGGAACGGCTACCTCGCGCAAACGGGTCGGTGGGCCGAGCTCAAGCAAGCCGTCGAGGCTCGCCTTGCCAAGCCGGGCGCCAATCGGGCTCGGGTATACACCGCCGCCAGCAACAATTTCCAACGCGCCGAAGGGGAGGAGTACCGACTGCTCGCCCGGGAGTACGCGGAACGAGGCTACAAACTCGATCCCTCGGACCCGTTCGCGGCAATGACCTACGCGAGATCCCTCGAGCAGGCCGGTCGGAACGCGGAGGCCATGGCGGTCCTCGAGAGAGCCCTCGCCGACATCACGGACCCGGAAAGCGGCATCGCGAGAGTGCTCGCGACCCAGTTGGCGAACCTGAAAGAACCGACGACCGAGTAGACCCTCGGAGCAGGTCGCGGCGCAGCGGCCCGTTGTGCGAGAACTCGCACACCGTTTGGTGCTACTGTCCGGCATAAAGCGCCGTTGCGGTCAGGCAAAGTACCACCGCAACCACATCGGGAAGTCGAGACGATGGCCAGCGGCGACAACAAGCAACCAGATACCGAAACCTCAAGGGGGCCACAGCGGCGCACCTTGTCTCTACCATCTTGGCTGGATGGACGCACCATTGCCCTGTTGACGGGCATGGTGTCCATAGCGGCCATGGTTCAGACGTCCCATTCAGGCCTCAGTGACGACATTCATCGCCTTCGCGACGAGATGTATGCGATGCGAACCGAGTTGCGGCAGGAGTTTCGAGGGGAAATAGGTGGCCTGCGGCACGAACTCACCGCGAAGATCGAGAAGCTCGACGAACGACTTCGCAAGGTGGAGATCGATCTCGCCGCCATCCGCACCCACCTCATGGGCTTCGACGCTCGCCCGCCCCACGACGAGCCGCAACACGAACCGTCGTAGGGGACGGGCTTGTCCCGTCCCGGCGCGTCCGCCTTTTTGTCGAAACGGGCGACCGCGCGCCCTGGCGGGCACGATAGGGTCGCCCCTACGAAACCGCGTTCGAGAAGCCCCGTAGGGGACGGGCTTGTCCCGTTTCGTTTTCGGAAGAGTCGGCCTCCAAGCGTCTCGCCTCGCGGTGGCACCGAGAACGGCATAGCTAGTCGGTATCGTCCAACAGTACCTTGAGGCGCACTGGTCGGGACAACCCACTCTCGCGTTGCAAACTGTGGTCCGACCCGAGAATCTCCGGTCATTCGACAAGCGGGAGGCATGAACATGCGTTGCTTGATTACGGTATCTGCACTCACCATCGTGGCAGCCGGTTGCACGGCGACCACGGCTGTCGACGATGTCGGCGATCCGTTCGAGCACCACGAAGTCGTCACTTCGCCAGCGAAGCACCAGACCCTCCTCTTCGGATCCTTCGACGGACAGGCGCCGCTTGCGGTCGTACGCGTGGACGGAACGGGACAACGGCATGTGCACTTGGTGGCGTTCGACGGCAGCCAATGGGTGCGGAAAACGCACGTTGCGCTCAAACCGGGCGTTCTGTTCGTCGACGTCGCCCGAATAGACGGCCACGACCGCCTCGTCACCTATCGGTCGACCGGGGTCCATTGGCTCGACCTAGAAGCCGGAACGGAACACCCCCTCGTCAACGCGACGACCGACTTCCACGCACCCGAGGGCGCCGGCATTCCGCACCTCGACGTGATGCGGGATCTCAACGGCGACGGGCGCGATGACCTTTGTCTGCCCGACACGGACGGCTTCTGGATCGCCCTTCAGTCGAGCGATGGTTCGTTTGCCGAGGCGGTGAAGATCGGTGTCCCGGAGCCGTTTCTCGACGCGAAGGCGTACGGCGACGAGCGGACCTACGGCGAGGTGGGAATCACGCCGCAGAACACGCCGTGGTATCTGCGCAGGGTGCATCGGCTGGACTTCGACCGCGACGGCCGTCAAGACCTCGCGTTCTGGAACGACGACCACTTCCTCGTCTACCGCCAGGACGACGCCGGCGGATTCTCGCGACCACCCGGCAAGTTCGGGACCGACGTGCCGTTCCACTTCGACGGACCCTATTCCCTCGCCTTCCAATACGGCGATACCGGGGTGGCGTCGATGTTGCTTGGGTTTGCCGAGCGGAAGGATCTGACGATCCTGAACGGATTCGAAGACCTGAACGCCGACGGCGTCGCCGATCTCGTGACACTCACCCTCGCCGGTCGGAGCCCGCTGCGCCTCGGCGGTCGCTACGACGTGCACTTCGGCCGACCAACACCGGGCGGCACGACCTTCGCGGCTGAACCCGATACGTCGGCCACCGCGCCCGGCAGATCAGCCGGCGGCACGGCATGGGGCTACGCGTCGCAGATGTACCTGGACTTCAACAACGACGGGGCCACCGACATGGGACTGGCCGCCGTCAACACCAGTCTCGGCGGCATGGTCCGGGCGATCGCCGCCAATTCGATCTCGATGGAACTCGCGCTGTACGGGCTGCGAGACGGGCAATACCCGGCCCGGCCCGACTGGACCCGCACGGTGCGTACGCGTTTCGCACCGTTGGACAAGCGCGGACCGATGTTCCCGACCGTGCTCGTCGGCGACGTCAACGGCGACGGCCGGTCGGACCTCTTGACCGGCGAACGATGGGACGAACTCAACGTATTCCTCGGCACCCCTGGGGATGACCCGGTAGCCACGCGGCCCATCAAAGTGGCGGTCGACCTCCCGGGGAACGAACTCAACGCACGGCTCGCGGACCTCGACAAGGACGGCAAGGAGGATCTCGTGATCCAGCATCCGTCGGCGACGAGGCCGGGTCGGATTTCCATCCTGATGGCGCAGTAGCGGCCCCGAACGGCGCTCTGCCTGGCCCTGACCCATGGAAATCCGCGCCCCGTTGAATCACACCGAATGGCCCGGTCGTCTCGGCAACGGGACGGGACAAGCGCGTCCCCTACGGACTGCCGGCATGCGGCAAAGACCCCGTAGGGGCGGGGCTTGTCCCCGCCCGCGCCGGACATTGACGCTGCCACGGAGACGGGACGGGACAAGCCCGTCCCCTACGGTCCGGTGCCCTGCGCGCCCGCGTTCGGGGCCCGGGGTGAAGACCGCATGACCATCGATCAGGTTCCAGCGAACCGTCGGCTGGTCGAGGAACTCTATGCGCACGGTTACCTGACCACGGCGGCCCGGCAGGCGGCGCTTGAATTCCTCAACCCCCGCGATCAATGGACTCTGTGGATATCTCGGTTGCTTCTCGTGGTCGGAAGCGCGTTGGCGCTTTCCGGCGTGGTCTACTTCTTCGCATTCAATTGGAGCCAGATTCCGCCGATAGCCAAGTTTGCCTCCATCCAGATCGGGATCGTCGCCGCCGTCGGCGCCGCGTCCGTTTGGGGGTTGACGCGGACGCACGGACAGGTGCTGGTGGTCGGCGCGAGCGTCCTGGTGGGCGTGTTCCTGGCCGTCTTCGGTCAGGTCTACCAGACCGGTGCCGATGCGTTCGAGCTGTTCACCGCCTGGTCCGTGCTCATACTCGGCTGGAGCGTGATTTCGAATTTCGCACCCCAATGGGCGTTGTGGCTGGCCGTCACCAACGTCGCGCTGGGCCTGTGGTGGCGGCAAGCGGCCCTGCCAACCGAAGAGATGGCGTTTTTGATCTACGCCTACCTGGCACTCTTGAACGGCATGGCACTCGCTGTGCGGGAATGGGGCGCCCTGCGCGGTGTCGATTGGATAGCACGGCGCTGGACGCGCGTGTTGCTCACCATCGCTACGCTCTTGGCTCTTTTGGTTCCGGCGTCGACCTTGGTCATGGCCGATGACCCCACGACGTCGATGCTCGTGGCCGGCATCATGGGGTTGATCGGCCACGTCGTGCTCTACAGCGCCTACCGGCATCTGTTGCCCGACGCCTGGGCCGTCTCGGCGACGGTATTGTCGGGTTGCCTGGTCCTGGACGCGGCGGCATACCGGATCTTAAGCAGTGCGCTTGGCGACAACACCGCGGCGACCTGGTTGAGCCTCGGCCTCGCGACCTTGGTCATCTTTGCCACCGCGATGGTGTACCTGCGTTCCATCGCGCCGAAGCTGAAGGCGGCGCATGACTGAACGGGCGACCATGCACCGCGTACCGGCATTGCTCGATGCGCTTGCCCGGGACGGCCACATCTCGGACCGGCAGGCAGTCGAGGCGTTCGTCCTGGCGCGCCAAGGCGAAACGGAGTTGCCGCTCCACATCCGGGTTCTTGCCGGCATCGCCGCCGTGATCGCCTGCGCCTGCTTTGTCGGTTTCCTGTGGAAGATTGGACTGATCGACTACGACGAGCCAGCCGGAATGCTCCTCATCGGACCGGCATTCATCGTCGTTGCGATCGTCTTGAATCGAATACCCGGAGTGTCCCAGGCGACCGTTGGCAGCTTTTTGCTTCAAGTATCGCTTGCCATGATGGCGACGGGGAAACTCCTGTTCATCATCGGATTCAACGAATCCTTCAGCACTCCCTGGGCGCTGTCGTTGGCCGCTCTGATTGTCACGGCGGCGACGTACCATCTTTTCCCGATGTCGATCGATCGTTTCCTTTCATCGTTCGTCCTGTTGCTCTCCGTCATGGTCAACGTCGTTTGGGGCGAGGAAACGACGCTCCCGCGCGAACTTCTGGTGACCGGCTTTTTCGGACTCCAACTGGCTGTTGGCGCTGTGCTCCTGACCCACGGGCGGATCAGACGCGAGTACCTGCCGCTCGCCTACGCGATCGCCTTCTCGTTGTGCGTCATCGTGCTCTTGCCAGCCGCGTACGTGGCGACCCATCCCATGGTGGTGAACGGGATGCTCGCCGGCGGATTGATCGCCCTTTTCGCGTGGGCTGGCGGCGGCGTCGATGTCCTCAAGCGGCCACCGATGGTACTGGCCTCGCTCGGCGCTGTGCTCCTCGCACTGATCTCGGCGCCCGCTCTGATGTTATCGATCGGGGCGATGATCATCGGCTACGCCAAGCACGACCGGCGGTTGCTGATCCTCGGTGCGCTGCTGATGCCGGCATTTCTCTGGACCTACTACTACGATCCGGAGGTCTCGCTGCTGATGAAGTCGGCGATCCTCACCGTCACCGGCGGCGCCCTGCTCGCGGGCCGCTTCTATATGTCCTACACGGGAAAGAGCCGTGAAGCTTGATCCCAGAACCACGGTCGCGATCGGCTTGACGGTGGCCATTCTCGTGCTGTTCAACATCTCGATCATCGACCGCGAAAAGACGATTTCGAACGGCAAGACGCTGTTCCTGGAACTGGCACCGGTGGATCCGCGTTCGCTGATGCAAGGCGACTACATGCGCCTGCGCTACGTCGTCGAAGACTCCGTTCCGGATGGCGTTCTGAAGGAACACGAAAAGCGCGGCTACCTGGTGCTGCGCGGCGACTCGGCGAACGTGGCCCGGTTCGTTCGTGTGCATGACGGCGAATCCCTCGAGCAGGAAGCAAGGCTCGTCAGGTTTCACCGGCAGTTTGGTCGGATCCGGATTGTGCCGGACAGCTTCTTCTTCCAGGAAGGCCACGGGGAACTCTACGAGGATGCGCAATACGGCATGTTCAGATTCGACGAACGCGGCCGCTACCTGCTCGTCGGGCTTGCCGACACCAACCGGGTGCCGATCGAACCGTGACCGGCCCAGCGCCCCCATGGGACAATCTGGCGCATAGGTACGAGCACGGGAGAACCTTATGTGTGACGAACGTACACTCCGGGACGCGGAGGACGCCAGTCGCGGAGCTGCCGGTGGCGGCTGGATAACCCGGCGCCAGCTTGGCATTGCCGCCGCCGGTGCTTCATTGGCGGCGCTGGTTCCCGAGGTGCGTGCGGCGCAGTCGGTATCGAGTGCCGACGTCAGCGTCGCGACGCCGGACGGCGAGGCGGACTGCTATTTCACCCATCCGGAAACGGGAAGCCATGCCGGCGTGATCGTCTGGCCCGACATCCTCGGCCTGCGACCCGCATTTCGCGGCATGGGCGACCGCCTGGCGGCCTCCGGCTATTCCGTCCTGGTGGTGAATCCCTACTACCGCCAAGCCCGGTCCCCGGTCGTCGACGAGGGCGCAAGCTTCGCCGACCAAGCCACCCGGAGCAAGGTCATGCCCCTGGCGCGGTCGTTGACCCCGGAGACGAACGTCACGGATGCAAAGGCGTTCGTGGGTTTCCTGGATGCCCAGGGCGCGGTGGACACCTCTCGGCCGATCGGAACCACGGGCTACTGCATGGGTGGTCCGATGGTCATGCGAACGGCGGCCGCCGTTCCCGAACGCATCGGCGCAGGCGCATCTTTCCACGGCGGCCGACTCGTCACGGATGCCGAGGACAGTCCCCACCTGCTCGTGCCCACCATGCGGGCGAGCTTCCTGTTCGCCATCGCGGAAAACGACGACCAGCGCGATCCGAACGCGAAGGACGCCTTGCGCGAGGCGTTCGACGCCGCCGAGCTCGACGCCGAGATCGAGGTCTACGAGGGAGCGCTGCACGGTTGGTGCCCGCCGGACTCGGCCGTCTACAACGAACCCCAGGCGGAACGGGCCTGGGCACGCCTCCTCGCCCTGTTCGAGAAAGCGCTCGCGTAGGGGACGGGCCCAGGAGTCTGCGCCGCATCAACGGTGCGCAAGCGCCGTTGATGGGCGCGGAGTCCTGGGGCGGTGGGGGCTGGGGCCAGACGGCGAGTGCGCGCCCTTGTGGGCGCGTTCGAGCGGTCTGGCGGCGTTGTCCCGTCCCGGCACCTTTGGGCGCGTTAGGGTCCGGCCGACGACGCGATCCGAGTAACCACCGCTTGCATGTCCAGGCGTCCGTCCCGGTTGGTCTGCACGGCGATGGTCGTCCCGGACGCGGCATAGTGCGTCACGTGGGTGCGGTAGCCCGGCCAAAGGCCGCCGTGGCCGAAGGTCGCCCCGTCGTCGTACACGAACAGCCCGAACCCGTAGTGCCAGTCCGTTTCGGGGTTGCGCCAGCCCGACTCGAGCATCGTGGCGAGGCTTTCCGGCTTGACGATCCGGCCTTCGGTCAAAGCCCCGTAGAACTTCACGAGCATGGTCGGGTTCATCGTGAGGCCGCCGCCGGTCCACTCGGAGGACGGATCGATCTTCATGGTGCCGTCCTTCCTGAGATTACGAGCGCCCCTCATGTAGCCGGTGGTGATGTTCGGAAGCACCGATCGATCCTGCAGACCGATCTCGTCGAGGCCCTGCGGCTCGAGGATGCGCTCGCGGACGAGGTCGTAGTAGGTCCGACCCGTCGCCGCCTCGATCACGCGCCCGAGCACGAGATAGCCGGCGTCCGTGTAGGCGTAGCCCCGCCCCACCGGGTAGAGCGGCTTGCGGTCGATGAAGCCGATCAACTCCTCCGGGTCGAAACGGATGCCGCCGTGGCGGATGGCGCGGAAAATGGATCCCATACGGTAGCGCGTCGTCGACGGGTAGTCGCCGAGCCCGGCCGAATGGGAGAGCAGGTGGCGCACGCGAATCTCGTCGTCATTCGGCAAGCGCCTGTACCAGCGCTCGCCGCCGACCCACTTCGATGCGGGGTCGTCCAGCGACAGCACGCCGTCCTCCACCAGGAGCATCGTCAACGCGGCCACGAACGTCTTACCCGTGCTCCCGCCCGGCATCCGGACGGTGTCGTCGAGGGCGATGTTCGCCTCCCGGTCCGCAAGCCCCGTCGCGGCGCTGACGATGCGGCCATCCGCGAAGCGCACTGCCGCACGCAGACCCGGCATCCTCATCTCGATCCGTGCTTCCTCGAGCAGCGCGGCGAGCTCGGCCTGGTCAAGCGCCAAAGCGCTCGGACAGCACGCAAGCAGCGCGATGGACAAGCATTTCCCCATTTTCGTTCTCCCGTTGTTTACCCCGGTTCATCCCGCTCCCGGACGACCTCGATGTCGAGCCAACCCTTGGCGAGGTCGACAATCTCGATGCGCCAAGTAAAGCGAGGGGCCCCGAAACTCAGCGCCTGGCCAGTCACCCGCCTGCCATCGGCCGTGAAGGACAGCGCCGCGTACCGGCCACGGAGCGTGACCGGAAGGTACTCGCCCGTGGTACCCGCTGCCAGCTCGCCAAACGACTCGCCAGCCACCTCGATGTCGGTGAAGTCCAGCTTCGACGCGTTGTGGATCCGGATCTCGGTTACGGAGGTGCAGGCGGTGAGAGCGAGAAGCGCAAACCCGAAAACCAGGATACGTGCGGATCGGCCTTTGTCCGGCGGGGCAGGCATGGCGGTGTGCAAATAGGCGATCGAGGCTGGAATCGCAATCGGTCTCACCCGGGTACCGCCATTCGAAGTCACGCGGTACCGCCTGACGACACTGGAAGGGGTCGCCTTCGGGCCGACCGCGCGCCCTGTGGGCGCGTTAACGTCGCCCCTACGCCAATCGCTCCGCCAACTCAGGGTGCCCGTAGAAACGCGCCCAGCCCGCCGGTGTGCCGTGGTGCAGGTCGTCCTGGATCGACGCATCCGCACCGGCCTTCTGTAACCGCTCGATGACCTCGTCGAGACCGTCGGCGGCCGCCAAGTGGAGGGCAGTCACGCCCTTGGCATGGCCACCCAGCCAGCCCGTCCCGTTGGGATCGGCACCTTGGTCCAGCAGCCAGTCGACCATTTCGATGCGGTTGCGGAAGGTCGCCCGGAGTAGCGGCGTCGTTTCGTACGCCCGACCGTCGATCCGGGCGCCCTTGGAGACAAGCAACCGGGCCGTCTCCAAGTGGCCGTTCGTGGCGGCCAGGATCAACGCTTCGTCGAGGACCTCCTGGTCGTCGTCGCTCGGCGCCCAGGGAAACCAGCCGTAGTTGGGACGGTAGTACGCCCGTTTCGCCTTCGCGGCGTCCGTCAATGCACCGTTCGCGTCGAACGCGTCCTCGATGGCGCCCAGATCGTTCAAGCCCGCCGCCACGCGCAGGTTGTACGGCGCCCGGTCCGCCGCGGCGATAACGGCGGCAACATCCGGCCAGCCCCAGACGATCGCGTGCAGCAACGCGGTTCCGCCCGACAGCATGGTCTCGATGCGCGGGTCGGCACCCCGTTCGAGCAGCAGTTCGGCCATCTCGGCGGCGCCGACGCTGTGCAGCGCCGACTTCTGGGTGGACGCCACCGCGTTGACCAGTTCCGGCTCGGCATCGAGGTGTCCCGCAACCGCATCGAGATCGGCACCCTCGACCGCGTGGAAGAAATCGATGGAACGTTCGTCGACTCTCCCGGCGCGCACGTCCCGCATCCGGATCTCCATCTCGCGCCAGTTTTCGAAGCCGTGTTCGATCGAGCTGACTTCCAGTGCCTCCACGAGGGACGCGCGGGAAGGATCCAGGTCGGCGAACCGAGGAATCCGCTCAAATCGTCCGCGAGCTTCCGCGAACCCCCTGGCGGCTTCCTCGGCAAGCATCGCCAAGTAGGGCGTGTGGAAGGCGATCTCGTGGCTGTAGAGGCGGAAAGGCATGGCAAGTCTCCACGGCGCGTCGCCGGCAGATGTCCCGGAGCCCACGCGCAGTCGGCGAAGTCTCACACAGATTGCAGGCCAACTCCTACGCTGGATTGGGCAGTCGGCCATATCGCCAGCGGCCCCTCCACCGCACAATCAACGGCGTGTGTGGCGCCACGAGTTCCGCGCCGTTGACAATTCGCCTCGCGGCGACGACGAATTCGGGTGTATGGTAGAGAGACTCAAAACCACCCGCGTCAAGACGGCTGTCGGAGCTTTAGCTGGCCCACCGCGCAACCCCGTCTTGGTCAACGCAGGGAGTAGTAGCCATGGGTTTAGAGGCAATCGCCCTAGGCATCACCCAAATCACCGCAATCGTCGCGATGGGCGTGTTCCTTTGGCAGGTCTTCAACCGGCGGTTCGAAGGGGTCGATGCTCGTTTCGACAAGGTCGACGCCAGGTTCGACAAGGTCGTGGCCGACATGGACACCAGGTTTGAACGCGTCGACGCCAGGTTCGACAAGCTGGAAGCGA
>VXYL01000057.1:154235-166891 GCA_009846005.1 Gammaproteobacteria bacterium
ACAAGCTGGAAGCGAAGGTCGAAGACCTGGCCAAGGACCACCAGAGTCTGGCGCGGGAGCTGTCGGAGTTCCGAGGCGAGATGCGCGGGCGCCTGGACGCCCTGTACCCCGTCGAGTGACCGGCTACGTCAGCCGTTCGATCCAGCGGTCCGCTTCTTCGACACCTTCGGCGATATCCACCGTCGCGTAGAGTTCCCTGGCCTCCTGCCACAACGCCAGCGCTTCTTGGCGTTCGCCGAGGTCCGCCTTGAGGATCGCCATCGGCCGCACAGCGTTCGCGACATCGAGCGTTGGGGCCGCCGCCTCGCTGTGGTAAAGGTTCAGCGCCTCGTCGTAGCAACCCTTGGCCTCTGCCCGACGTCCGGCGCTCCGATGCACGTCTCCTAGGTGTCGAACCGCGTGGGCGAGACTAGAGGCGCGTGAAAAACTCGACGGAATGTCGGGTGAAAAACGCTGCGCAGGCAGTTTGACCTGGCACAACGGCCGTTTGACTTTCGGACCGGTCAGGCGACGGTGACGGTGTTGGACGGCGCCCAGGCCGACCGGCGAATGCCCGGCGTCCCCCGCCCAGCCGTGGACCGGACCTGCGCGAAGTAGGTGCCCGCCGGCAGCGCGGCGAACGTCCAGCTGCGGGCCGAGGCGCTGATCTGTCCCTGCGACCGGACGCGGGTCAACCCGCTGAATATCTGCACCCCGTAGTCGGAGATCGCCGGCGCGCTTTGGGCGGACCCCGGCTGGGAAGCCGTCCATGTCACGGTCGGAACGCCCGCCGAGTCTACGGACAGGGTGACGTTCCCGGGCGGCGTCGGATCCAACGGGTCCACCACGTCGTTGATTTGGGTACTGAGGTAGAACGTGGCGCTCGCGGACGTTCCCGCCGTCGCCCTGACTCCGTTTCCCCGGACCGTCACGGTCAGAGCGGTCGTCATCACGAGAGCGACTGCGCCTGCGCTCACGGTCGGCGCGGTGAAGCTGAACGACTGTCCGCTGCCCGTCGCGTAGTCCGGCCGGGTGGCCCACCCGGTGGTCCATGCGAAGTCGATCTCGTCCCACCGCCCGTAGAACGCCTGGGCGAGCAGGCCGCAGGCGACGGACGTGTCTTCGTCGACCTCCGAAGGGCCGTCCAACGCTCCGAACACGACTGCGGCGCCCCCCGGGAGTCCGACTGGCGCGGCGGTGTTCGACACGACCCAATCCGAATACCGCACGCTGCCCTCGACCGTCTTGTAGGACCGCGCGCGGCACCGCCAATTGACGGTCGCACTGTCGGAGAAGTTGCTCGCCGAGGTCCCGGTGACCGACCTGGTCCTGGCGAGCACCCAGGTCGACCCGCTCTGCCGCTCGAACCTGACCTCCGTGCCCGCAGCGTCCGCACCCTTGGCGAACGACGCCGCCAGGTTGGTGTAGCTGATCGCGCCGACGCTCGAACGCCCCAGGTTGCCCTGCGTGTACCGCTCCCGCTGCAGGACGACGGACGTCGGCGGGTTCGGAGCGTCGGGGAAGACCACCACGTAGGAGTGCCGGTAGGTGAGGGTCTGGCCGTTGCGCGTGACGTCGAGCCAGATGATTCCCGAGCTGGTCGGCCGGAAGGTGGCCGTCGCCCCGTTCGTCGCGCCGACGAACGAACCCGAGCTGTTGGTCTGGTACCAGCGGTAGGTCGTGGCGCCCGTGCCGAACCCGAACACCGTGGCGGTCAGCGCGAGGTCGTCGCCGTCGTCCACCGAATCCTCGGCTGTGATCGTCGCGCCGGCCGCGGGGCCGATCCGGAACTGCGCGTCGGCGTACACCGTGACGCTCTGCCGGGTGACGGTGCACCGCACCGACTCGCCGAAGATGCGGTCGGTGTCGGCCGACAGCGCGCTCCGCGCCGTGTACCCGGTCGAGAACACGGCCTTGTCCGCGGTCTCCGTGGCGGGGTCGAAGGCGCTTCCCGCGACCACCTTCGTCCAGACAACCGTCGCGTCCCCGGTGGCGGACCCCGAGATTCGGGCGGTGATGTCGTGCTCGGCGCCGTAGACCAGGTCCGGCACCGCGTCGATCGACACCTCGAGCATCGCCTGCGGGAAGAAGCCGTACGCGGTCGACCAGTTCGACTCGAGGCGGTTCACGCCCGACGCGGGCGCCGCCTTGATCCGGTAGTGCCAGGTGACGCCGTTGGTTAGCCCGGTGTCGGTGTAGGACGTCGGCATGTTCGTCTGGATGGTGGTCCATTGGGTCGCGTCCTGGTCGTAGCGCTTGCGCTGCAGAACGTAGGAGCCCGCGCCCGTGACCGACGACCGCGCGAGCTCCACCTGGCCGTTGCCGGCAGTGCCGGTGAGCGTGGGCGTGTCCAGCCGCGAGGCGGCCTGTCCCAGCTGCGTGAAGGCGACGTATCCGGCGCCGCTCTGGCCGCCGCGCGTCGCCACGCACCGGAGGATCTGCGCGATCGGCCCGCCGCCGGTCGCGCTCGAGGTGTAGACGGTCGACGCCTCGTCGTCCGGCGAGATGGACCCGAAGGCGTCGCCGTTCACGTTCGAGTAGCGGCCGACGTACTCCCAGGCATAGGAGACCGCCCCCGAGCCGCCCGTCACGGCGGCCGTGAAGGTGCCGGTGCCGCCGTAGACGACGTCGACGGGACCCGAGATGTCCACGGCGATCGACCCGGCCACCGGGTTCACGCGGAACGTCGCCTCGGCATGGCCGGTGTGGCCGCCGCGCTGCACGGTGCAGCGCACGGTCACCTCGACGCCGCCGGGCGTCGAGATGTTCGAGGGGATGTACTCCGCCGTGCCCGCCAGGACGGTCGGCCGAGCGACCAGGCCGCCGCCGCTCCGCACGGTCCACAGCGTGCTGAAGGAGCCGGTGGCGGTGCCGCCCACCACGGCGCTGAGCGCGGCGGTCTCGACCTCCGTGATGTCCGCGATCCCGGCGATCTCGACCACCACCGCGTCGGTGGGCCTGGTCACGTCCATCCAGGGCTGCTCGGCGATCGCGGGATCCCAGCGCCAGTCCGTCGCGGAGGAGAAGACGCCGTTGGACAGCGTCTCGGTCCGGGCGATGCGGAACACGCCCTCGTCGAGGTCGGGGGAAGGCTGCGTGGCGCTCCAGCCGCTCGGCACGTGGTTGGCGGTCGACGTGCCCCCCGACGGCAGCGGGGGCAGCGTTGCCTGCGGGTTGTACGTCCGGGACAGGTGCTTGCGGTAGCGGTGCACGGTGCGCGTGGTGATCACCGGCATCGCCGACAGGTACGGCTGCGAGGCCGGATCCCAGGCCCAGGCGGTCGCCCGCAGGAAGTCCCCGTCCCCGTTGCGGACCACCGTGCGCCGTATGCGGTAGACGTGGTGCGTGGCGGTGGCGGTCGTCGCCGCCTCCTGCCAGCCCGCCGGCAGCGCCTCGTCCGTGGACGTCGGCAGCGCGGGCTCCGACGTGGCCCGCATGTGCGCGCGCTGCGTCGAGACGGCCTCGTCCAGCCGCGTCTTCCACGGCTGCGAGGCGGGATCCCACGCCCAGGCGGTGGCGCTCTCGAAGGTCGACGCGGGGGTGATCGGGACCGCGCCGACCCAGAGGGGGGAGGAATCGGTGCCGTAGTTCCTCGACCAGTACAAGGTCTCGCCCGGCGCGACGTCGGGGATCGCGCCCATCGTCCAGCCTGCCGGCGACGCGCCGGACGGCTGCGACGGCGTCGACGTCGCGGCGCGGTACCAGTTCTGCGCCACCGGGTGGCCGGGGTAGGTGACGGCGTAGGTCCGCCTCCGGGAGATCCGGTAGATGTCCTCGGCCGCGCTCCCGGCCGGCTCGGTCGCCGACCACCCCGTCGGCACGCCCTCGGCGTCCTCCCCGCCGGACGGAAGCGCGGGCTCCGACGGGGCGGACCGGTAGGCGTAGTGGTTCGGCGGCTGCGTGTCGTCGTCGAACACCGAGCCGGTGGCGACGTCGACGATCTCGGCCTTCCCCAGGCCCGCCGCGGTCGACGGCAGGATGCGCACGTGGCGCACGCCGGCGGGCGCCGTGTAGCCCGGGGCGGCCCGGTTCCCCCGGTCCGTCCACCCGCCGGACTCGCCGTTGCGGGTCTGCACGACGTAGACCGTCGGCATGCGGTGCGCGGGCGCGGTCCAGGTGACCTCCCGGGTCGCGGTGTCGGCGGCGAGGTTCTGCACGCCGTGGGTCTCCAGGGCCAGGTTGACGCCCTGCGCGAACGCCCTGCGGGTGGGCGGCTTCGCGGCGTCCGCGTTCGCCGCCTGGACCGCCAGCGCGAGCGCCACGGCGCGCGTGGAGGGCGGTTGCGTCGCCGATGCGCCGGACGTGTCGAATCCCATCGCGGCGGCCGCGGCGCGCTGCGACGGCGCGTCCGTCGTCGGCGGGACCGGCAGGGCCACGTCAGGGCGCCACGGTGAAGTCCGCGTCGTTGACCGTGACGCCGAAGTCGTCCGGGTCGAACACCTTGCCCCATCCTCCCGAGGTCCAGGTCACGTCGTCGCCGGACACGGCCCCGGTCAGCCGGGCGGCCCAGAGCGGGTGGTCGGCGACGGGCGGCGGCTTGAGGCCCACGCCCGCCGGCAGGTCCGAGTCCGCCAGCGCCCGGTTCGCCGGCGTGGCGAAGGCCGCGATCGCGGCGGGCTCCGCCGCGGACGTCGCCCACACGGTGGCGGGCAGCGCGGCGGTGATGTCCGTGTCCTCCGTGTCGAGGGACGCCGTGTCGATCCGGCTGAATCCCAGGCACACCGGGAGCGGGCTGAACCCGTTGCCCTGGCCGTCGTCGTCGCTGTCCAGGTAGAACACCGGATGGGCACGCGCGGGCGAGAGGGCGATGCGCGCGTAGTCCGCATCGTCGGCGATGGTCGGCGCGGCCGTGACCCGCGCATAGGCCGTGGCGTTGGGTTCGGCGCCGACGCGGCCGGTCTGGTCGCTAACGACGATCAGCCAGTCGTCGGGCTCGAGCGTCCGGAGGTACGTCCGCAGGGCCTCGTTCGCGCCGATGCCGACGTCGATGGAAACCAGCGTCGACCACACGACGGTGTTCACGGCGACGTAGCTGAAGACGTTGCCGTTGACCGGATGCCGCGCACGGACCGAGAAGTCGCCGAACGCGCCGACCGAGCCGTGGACGAAGTTCGTCATCATGTAGTTCTTCTGCGCGGCGGGAAAGCCGTCGACGACGTCGAGGCGCGTCCAGCCGTCCCACTTCCAGGTGTTCGAGAGCGCGTTGCGGTGCCCGGTGTTCTCGTAGAGGTAGCCGCGGCCCGCAGGCACGTCGTCGAGCGAGTCGTGGGTGCCGGACGGCACGCGGTCCGCGCCGTCGGCGAGCGCGGCGGGGCGCGAGTCGGCCCGCCTGTAGACCTTGTTGATGTCGGCCGGGTTCTCGCACACGCGCACCGGCGACCAGCCGCCCAGCACGTCGCTGGAGAAGCCGGACGCGATCGAGCAGACCACCTCCTCGGTCTGCGCGTCGTACGCGGGGAAGACGCGCGACCAGTCACCGACGTTGGTCAGCCGGCCGACGAGACCCTTGTCGGCGATCTCCGGGGTGCCGTCGTAGTCCCACGTCGGCGGGTCGGTCTGCGCGTCGTTGTCGGGCAGGTCCGGATCGGCGGCGCCCTTGGTGCGCTTCTGGTAGACCGCCAGCTCGACGGCGCCGGGCAGGCCCTCGGCGCGGCGCCAGCCGTCCCACGTCCAGTTCCGCGTGAAGGCGTTCTGCACGCCGGTGTTCTGCCACAGGTCGCCAGCGCCGGACGGCGGGCTGTCGGCGGTGCCGGCCGGCACGCGGACCGGCCCGGCCGGCAGCGCGGCGGGCCTGGTGGCCGACCGCTTGTAGACCGTGTTGATTCCGGCCGGAGACTCGCACCGGCGCGGCGTCGACCAGCCGCCCGGGATCGTGTCGTCGGAGCGCCCCGTCGCCTGCGAGCACATGACCTCCTCGGTCTTCGGGTCGTACGCGGGGAACACGCGGGACCAGTCGCCGATGTTCGTCAGCCTGCCCTCGAGGCCCTGGTTGTCGGCCTCGGGCGTGCCGTCGTGGTCCCACGACGCGGACGCCGGCACGGCGAGGGCGTTGGCCGTGCGGCGCACCCGCTTGCGGTAGATCGTCAGCTCGTAGCGGGACAGCCCGTCGTCGCCGCGGATGGCCCGCGAGAATCCCAGCTTGCACGCTCCCGACACGTCGGCGCCGTCGCCGTGCTCGAGGTGCGACACCCCGACGGTCACCGTGCGCGCGCCGGCGGCGATCGACGCGGGCACGGTCGTCGACAGGTACGCCGCCCAGTTGTCGCCGGCGGCCTCGTAGAGCATCAGCACCTCGCCCGCGGCCACCTGCGGCAGGAACTCCCGGCGCAGCGCGGTCGCGGCGTCGACGGGGTCGTCGTCGGCCGAGATCCCGATCTCGATGGACGTCACCGTCTCCGCGTTGGCCGCGGTCAGCGGATCGACCGCCGCCGCGCCGGCGAGCGCGCGCACCTCCGCGTTCTCGTCGGCGGGGGACGACCCGCCGATAAGGGCCGTGTCGAACACCGTCGACACCGCGGGCCTTCCCGGGCGCCGGGCGACGGGGAACTGCGGGCCCTGGATGACGTGGACGACCTCGTGCGCGCGTCCCGCCGGCGCCGCGGCGCTGCCGGGCACGGCGCGGATGGTCAGCGTGCCCTCCGGCGGCTCGACCCAGCGCGCCTCGAGCTCGCCGGGTCCGAGCTGCGCGACGGTCCGCGCCGGCCCGCCGTCGAGGCTCGCGGTGACGGTGCCGCCGCGCCAGTCGCCCTCCACGGCCAGCGTGGCGACGATCTCGACGACGTCGAAGTCGCCGGCCTTCACCAGGCGCTCGCCGACGCGGATGCCGGTCACGGCGGGCCACGCGCGGTGCAGCGCCGGCAGGTCCACCGTCAGGTCCGACGTCGCGGCCGCGTAGTACGCCGGCACCTCGTCGATGGCCTCGATCTGCACCTCCGTCTCGGAGCGGGGCTCGACGGCGACCACCTTGACCCGGAGCGGCGGCGACGACGCCGCGTAGTGCCGCCACAGGATGTCCAGCGCGCTCGACGTGCCGGTGCCGGGCGCCTCGGGCAGGACGTCGCCGAGGCGCACCTGGTCGTCGTCCAGCGCCGCCGGACGCGTCACGGCCGTCTGGTGCAGCGTGCCGTTGGGCATCCGGAACAGCATCATGTCCCCGGCGGCCAGCGCCAGCTCGCGGTCCAGCCGCACGTTGCGCGTTCCGCCGCCGAGCACGCGGCCCGTGGTGCCGCCGTCGACGAGCGCGTGCGAGACGTGCGCGACGGCGCCGCGCTTCACGGCCCGGCCCTCCTCGCCGGTGCGGAACCGCAGCCGGCGCTTGTGGTAGAGCTGGCGCGCGGCCTGGAGGTTGCACGCCTTGGCGGCCTGGTCGCGGTCGGTGACGCCCCACAGCGTCAGCGTCGCCGTCCGGTCCGCGGCCGAAACGCCCGGCACGTTGCGCCGCACCGTGTTCCACTGCCAGTCGAGGTCCGGGTCGACGTAGCGGCAGACGATCTCGTCGGCCACCGCGCCCGACGCCCAGTCGACCTCGAAGCTGCCGGCGACGATGTTGCCTGGGCCGAAGTACGCCGTCGCGGCCTGGTTCTCCCGGTCGTAGACCACGCCGAGCCTGCCGGTCGCCCAGGTGGGCGAGGCCCGGCCGGTCTGCGCGATCGCCGCGAGGGCCTCCGCGTACGTCATGTCGTGGTAGAGGACGGTGTTGCATGTCAGGGCGTGCAGGTCGCACCAGACGCCCCACTCCTTCAGCGCGTCGTCGTCGATACGCGCCGCGGCGAGGCCGACGCCGGCGGCGAGACCGGTTCCGATGCGCACGCCGCGCGCGTACCAGCGGAAGATCCACGCGGGGTTCGACGAGCGCCGCGGGGTCGTCCAGGCGCCCGCCCCGCCGTCCGCGTCCGGATCCCACACCGGCACCTTCTGGTGGACCATCGCGGAGAGGCGGTCGAGCCTGCCCGAGAGCTGGCCGCTGGCGCGGATCCGCAGGGCGAGGCGGGTCTGGCCCGCGTAGTCCGCCCCGTCGGGCTGGAACGAGCGGACCGCCGTCCAGGCGACGTCGTCGTAGGCGACGGGGTCGCCGTTGCGTCCCGCCGTCTCGCGCTGCGCGTCGGTCGTCGGCGCAGTCCGCCGCCTGACGCGCACGCGCCACACGCCCGGCGTCGCCGACAGGTCGCGGGACACCGTGAGCCGGTACGGCGAGGGGCCGCCGTGGCGGAGCGTCACGGCGGACGTGTGGGGGTCGCGCGGGTTGCCGTCGCCGTCCGGCGGCGGCGTGAGTTCGAGGTCCAGGACCACGGTCCGGTTCTGCGACGAGCCGTCTTCGCGCAGCTCGAACAGCTGCGCGGTGAAGTCGAGTTCGACGCGCACCGCGCCGGCCGCCGTGTCGCGGGAGACCCAGTCCGTGTCGTCCAGCTCGGCTCCGGCCTCGGTGTCGACGTTGCCGGCGACGAGCGTCAGCGCGCCGTCGGCGTCGGGCCACTGCGTCTCGACGTCGTCGAAGTCGGTCAGCGGCGTGTCGCCGATGCGCAGGTCCTCGACGTCGAGGTCGCCGAGGCCGAAGTGGAAGATCTGGTGCAGGAACTGGTCGGTCGACCCGCCGGCGGCGTCCCTGCGCGGCTGCCGGCGGCGCCAGGGCAGGAAGCCGGTCGGCACGGTGATCGTCACCTCGCTGTCGGGCACCGCGCTGCCGAACACGGTGTATTCGCGCGCGCCGAGGTCCGGGAACATGCGGTGGGAGCCGAGGACGAGCGGCAGCGGCTCGTACGGCCGTGCGCGGTTGGCGCCGCCGACGAGCGAGTAGACGGGGTCCGCGCGGCCCGCGGCGCCGCCGTCGAAGGACGGCAGCACGGGCGGCGCGATGGCGTTGATGACCAGCGTGCCGCCGACTACGATCGCGGCGCTGGTGGCGGCCTTCCAGAACGTCGACAGGCCCCCGAACCACGACGTCCCCGCGACGTAGAACCCCGCCACGATCAGCGCGATCTGCAGCACCGCGCGGATGGGGTTCGAGTCGTCGCCGCCCGCGGCCAGGCTCCGGGCGACCAGGACGGCGCCGTCCGGCAGCGGCCGGTCCAGGTCGTCCGGGCCGACCGGCCGCCCGTCGACGGCCGCGACGACGTCGCCCCACCCGGCCACGAGCTCGCGCGCCGTCGCGCCGGGCGCGACCTCGCGCACCGTCCGCCCCTCGAGGGTGACCGGGTGCGGCAGGCGGACCGCGGTCACCGCCACCGGTAGATCCCCGTCGCCTCGAGGCCGGCCGTCCGGAGTCCGTCGAGCCGGTGCAGGCAGGCGCCCGCGCCGGCCAGCCGGTGCAGCACGTGCGGCTCGCCGCCGACGTCGCAGAACACGCCCACGTGGTGGCCGAGCGAGCGCTGCCGGCCGGCGGCGCGCATGACGACGACGTCGCCCTCGAGGGGCGCGTCGACGGGTTGCGCGAGCGCCTCGGCCGCGGCCGCGATCTGGCCGTCCCGGCCGCGCACGCCGGCCTCGCGGGCCGACGGCAGCGGCACGGCCAGGCCGAAGCGCTCCAGCATTACGCTCCGGACCAGGTCGGCGCAGTCGCCGTCCGCCCAGCCGAGCCAGGACTCCGCCCAATGAGGTTCCGAGGGCAAGATCATCCTAGTCCCGCGACTCCATCCGGCCTTCGAAGACGGGGATCGCGCCCGTGCGCAGGGTTCCGGCCGCTTTCCGCTAGGACGATCTTGCAGATCGCGCTGCCGGCATTGGGACAGGGGTTTCGATTCGGCATCAGAACAGCCCCGGGCTGGTTTCGGGATCGTGGCGCAGCCGCACCGAGCGCCGCCCGAGCAGGGCCTCGTAGCCGATCGACGCCGTGACCTGCTGCTGGTCGACGTGCACGTTGGCGAGCTCCAGCGTCAGCTCCCATTCGGGCGACGACTGCCCCGCCAGGAACTCCATCACGCGCACCGCGGATCCCGACCCGCCGCCCGACCGCTCGATCCACTGCGTCAGCGGCCGGCCGACGTTGTCGACCACGAGCTCCGCGCGCGGCGTCCGCCCCTCCGCGTCGGGGGCGAGCCTGAGCCCGAAGCGCAGCGCCGTGTACGTCTCGCCGTCGATCGTCCGGTCCTCGGCGTCGTTGACCACGCGCACCGGCGCCGGCACGTCCGGATGCGTGATCTCCAGCGCGTGCAGGACGACGCCGTCGGGCGACAGTTCGCGCTGGGCGCGGCGGTGGGCGTCGGACGTCGTCACACCTCGTCGCTCCACAGGCCCTCGAGCACGAGCCGGGCCTCCCACCGGCGGGTGCGGTCGCCGCGGCGCACCGCGGCCCGGTAGTCGATGCCGCCCGCGCCGCCGACCACGCGCGCGCGGCGCAGCGTGCCGTCGTCCGGATCGGCCCACGAGAACCAGGCGTGGGCGTTGAGCGCTGCCCAGCCCCGGAAGCGGATGCGGTCGGCGTCGGAGTCCAGCAGCGCCACGACGCGCCGCTGGGTGAACGCCGACCCGAACGCCCGCGCCTGGCGCACGGCGCCGTCCTCGAAGTTCGTGCGGCGCGCCGTCGGCGCCTCGCGCACGGCGTAGTCGTCCGCGCGCACCTTCGCGTAGGCGGGCCACGTCGCCATGTCAGAGCGCCTGCCTGCGCACGCCGTACGCGCCGCGCAGCGCGCCGTCGATCTCGCCGCCGTTGGCGACCTGGTCGACCACGACGCCGACCACCAGCCGCCGGATGCCGTCGAACTCCGCCACGGAGTCGCGCGCCTCGATCTCCGTGCCGCTCTCGTTGCGGATCTGGACGACGACCTCCCGCGGGCCTCCCAGGCCGCCGAGCGCCGCCATCTGCTCGCGGGTGAACACGCCCTCGCCCTCCTCGAGGATCGCCGGGACCTCGTTGTCCCTCAGCCCCGGGATCCCGCCGCGGTGCAGCCGCGGCGCGAACGCGAAGATCCCCGCCGGCACCCTGCGGCCCGTGCGCAGCGCGCCCGCGATGCCGCCGCCGTGCGCGAAGTTGGCGAACTGCGACCCGTCGCCGAGGGGAAGGCCGACCCGGCCGCCGACGGCCCCGCCGAGCAGCGACTGCAGCAGCAGCGCCAGCGGGCCGGTGACCTGCAGCCGCAGGAACAGGCGCGTGACGTCGGCGATGATCGAGTCGACCAGGTCGCCGAAGTTCGCCTTGCCGGTCCGCCGCAGCCGCTCGATCGCAGCCTCCATGTTGCCGAACGCGTTGACGACGGCCGACTCGACCTGGGCGCCGGCGTCGGTCGCCTCGAACGCGATGTCCCCCAGCGCCCTGTGCGCGCCCGTGCGGGCGTCCCGGGCCGTGCGGTACAAACGCTCGAGCTCGCGCTCCGCGGCCTCCTGCGCGCGCTGTGCGGCGCGCTGGGCGCGTTCCGCGGCCCTCGCCTCCCTTTCCCGCGCCGCCTCGATACGGTCGGCGCGCGTTTCGGCGTCCGCGGCCTCGTCGTCGGCGATCTGCTTCAGCGTGCCCTGGTACTGCGCCTCGATGCGGGCGGCGTAGTCGGCGTAGCCTTCCGCCTGCTCGTCGAACCGGGCGAGCAGCTCGTCGCGGGTGATCCGGGCCTCGGCGCGCTGGCGCTCGAACGTGCCGAGCAGTTCCCGCTCCGCCGCCTCGAGCGCCTCGACCGCCTTCGGGTCGACGGCGGGCGCGGGCCGTTCGCCGCCCGCGGCGTCGGCCGCCGCTGCCGCGGCCGCGCGCACCTGCTCGGCGGCGATCCGCTCGGCGCGGCCGATCTCCGCGCGGATGCCCTGGATCTCGCGCGCCACGTTGCGACGCTCGGGGCCGCGGGCGTCCGCCAGACGTCCGTTCGCCTCGTCGAGCTCGGCTTTCAGGCCGGCGATCGTGCGCCGGATGTTCTCCGGCAGCAGCGCCTCGGCCGCCGCCAGCTCGGCCGCCGCCTCGTCGACCTCGCGCTGCAGCGTGTCGCGCGACGAGATTCCCAGCCGCCGCTGCCGCCGCGTGGTCGTCGACGGCGCCGCCTCGAGCGCCGCCTGCGCCTCCTCCAGCCGCGCCCGGGCGGCGGCGATCCGGTCGTCGAGCGACCCGGCCTCCCGCTCCGGCGTCTCCTCGCCGGTGAACAGGTCCCTGACCTTCGCCCGGACCCGGTCCAGGAAGCGGATGAACCCCTCGCGCACCGAGAACGCCTCGTCGACGCGCCCGGCGAGCTGCTGGAACTCGTTGCGCAGCTGGATGGCGGCCTGCCCGACGGTTCGCTCCACGCTGCCGTACTCGCGCTCGAGGACGTCCGCCTGCGACAGCACGGCGTCGATCACGCTCTGCGCGTCGAGCCGCCCCTTGGCCGCGAGGTCCCGGAGCTGGCCGAACGGGACCCCCAGCCCGTCGGCGATCGCCCGCGCCAGGCGCGGCATCTGCTCGAGGACGGCGCGCAGCTCCTCGCCGGCCAGCCGGCCGCTGGCGAGGCCCTGGGCGAACTGGATCACGCCGGCCGTCGACTCCTGCGCCGTGCTGCCCGAGATCCGGATCGCCTGGTTCGTCGCCAGGACGAGGCGGGCGGTCTGCTCCTCGGTGATCCCGAGGTGCTCGACGGCCAGCGCCGTGCGCGCGTACAGCTCCGCGTTCGCGGCGTACTCGGTGCGCGTATCCTGGGCGATCGCCAGCAGCCGGCGCTGGACTCGCTCGCGCGCCTCCTGTTAGTACCGGAGTAAAACTCCCCAAAAGTGCCGAAGTAAAAATCCCCACCTGG
>VXYL01000043.1 GCA_009846005.1 Gammaproteobacteria bacterium
GTGGGTGTCCCCAAGCCGGTGCCCCCGCCAAGGTGGGTGTCCCCAAGCCGGTGCCCCCGCCAAGGTGGGTGTCCCCAAGCCGGTGCCTCCCCAAGCCGGTGCCCGCCAAGCCGGTGGAGGCTGCGCGTCCAAGCCGAGGACACGGCCAGGTCCCGCGGGGTAGTACCGTGAACACGATGCGCGAGCGAGACCGCGTCGCGGGCTAGTATGCTGTCGGGGTGGTGGGGAGGAGCCACATGTCGGCCCATGCTCTGATCGGCGTACTGTTGGGGTTTTTCGTCGGGGCGATCGTTGGCGTACTCGGCGGGGGCTTCGGTCCGGCCCTCGTCTTCGGTGGCGTGATCGGCGGTCTTGGTGGTTGGGTCCTCGAGCTCAACGTCCGCGTCAAACGCTTGGAGTCCGGGAAGAGGCCGAAGGGTGTTGACCCGTGGCGGACCGACGAGGTGATGGAGACGACCGTTCCCGAGCCCTCGGCAACGGGACCGGTCGCGCGCAGGGCGGATTCGTTAGCACCGGCTCGTGGGAAGGAACCAGAACCCGCGGGGCAGGCGCCCGCGCCGAACCGGGACCCGATTTGGGCACCACGAGGAGATGCGCCATCCGACCCCCCGGCGTCGACTAAGCAGCCCGGCCGCTCCGTACTGCACCGGGGAGAGGCCCTCGCAAGGGCGTGGTTCACGACCGGCAACGTACCGGTCAAGGTCGGTGTCGTGGTGGTCCTCTTCGGCGTCGCCTTTTTCATCAACTACGCCATTGATCGGCAACTGTTCGCATTCCCGGTTTGGGCGCGATTGTCGACGGTAGCCTTGCTTGGCTTCGTCATGCTTGCAATCGGCTGGCGGCTCCGGCGGACGCGGAGCGTCTTTGCGCTCAGTCTGCAGGGCGGTGGATTGGGCGTTCTCTACCTGACGACGTACGCGGCGTTCGAGTTCTACGCCCTCCTGCCAGCGACGGTGGCGTTCGCGGCAATGGTGGTTGTGACGTTAGCGACGGGCATCTTGGCCCTGGCCCAGGACTCCCGGGTACTCGTCGTGTTGGGTGTAGCCGGAGGATTCCTCGCACCGATTCTGGCTGCCACCGAGACGGGAAGCCACGTGCTGCTGTTCAGCTACTACGTCGTGCTGAACGCGGCGATCCTCGCCATCGCCTGGTTCAAGGCGTGGCGGCTTCTCAACCTGCTCGGGTTCGCCTTCACCTTCGTGATCGCAAGCCTGTGGGGCTACCAGGGCTATCGCCCGGAGCACTTCGCCACGACGGAGCCGTTTCTCATCCTCTTCGTGCTGATGTATGTCGCCGTTGCGGTCCTTTTTGCCCTGCGCCGCCCACCGAACCTGCGCGGTTTCGTGGATGGCGCGCTCGTGTTCGGAACGCCGCTGGTGGGGTTCGCGCTGCAGACCCGGCTGGTGGAGAGCGAGGCAGGGCTGGCATGGACGGCGGCAGGCCTGACAACCCTCTACGCCGTGCTGGCCGGCGCGCTGTGGCGGATCAAGGATCTCCGCCTCCTTGCGATGTCATTCGTTGGACTGGCTCTACTATTTCTGACGACCGCTTTCCCGCTCGCTCTGGACGATCGCTGGACCGGTGCGGCCTGGGCGGTACAGGCGGCGACGATGGCATGGTTCGGGGTGCGCAACGGCTCGCGGCTGTTGCTGTTTGCGGGGAGCGCGTTGCACGTCGTTGCCGTCGTCGCCCATGTCCGTGCCGGGCTGTTCGAGCCAGGTGCCTCTCCCCTGGTCAACGGTCCTTTTCTCGCCGGCGTGGTGCTGTCGCTCGCCGGCTGGATGATCGCGTGGGGCTTCGACCGCAGTTCACTGTCACCCCGGGTGCGTCGCGCCTGGGCGATCGGGGCCATGGTCTGGGCCGGTGCGTGGTGGTTCTGGACCGGCATTTGGGAGATTGTCGAATACGTCGCCGTCGGGGCGAGGAGCGTCTGGCTTGCCTTTGCGGCGCTCTCGGCCATCGCGGCGATGCTCGCCTCGAAGGCATTGGGGTGGCAGCGGTTCAACGGCTTGGCGTTCGTGCTGCTGCCGGCCATGATCGTGGTCCTTCCGGGCAGTCTCGGCATCGGCACGGACCTTCATCCCCTTCGGGACTTCGCGTGGTTTGCTTGGCCTCTCGCATTCGGTGCGCAGTACCTGTTTCTGGCGTATCGGGAGTCTGGGTACCCGAGGCTCACCCCCTTTCTGCACGTTGTCACCTACTGGGTTATCGCGATCCTCGTCGCTGGCGAGGTCCGGTGGCTCGTGGGCAACGTGGCAAACGGGGATTGGCCATTGGCATCGGCCGTTGTGGCGGCGGCTGTCCTGGCGCTGGCGACCCGTCCGGCACGACGCCCACTGCCTTGGCCACTGTCAAGTCATTGGCGTGCCTACTCCGCCGCAGGCGTACCGGTGGTTGCCGGTGCCGCGGGCGCGTTCGCCCTTGCCGCGAGCCTGATATCCAGCGGCGATGCCGCACCGATACCCTATGTACCCCTGGCTAATCCATTGACCATCGCAGCCGTTGTGGCGGGGGTCGCCGTTTGGCTGGGGTTCGATGGCGACGTGCGTCGTCGGAAGGCGCGGCTCCTGGTCCCATTGATCGCCTTGTCCGGGCTTGTTCTGCTATCGATGGAGGTGGCACGGGGGGTCCATCACTACGCCGATGTCCCGTTTACAGCCGCCGCCCTTGCCGGGTCGGCGATCTACCAGGCGGGGTTGTCATTGGTTTGGGGCGCCGCGGGGCTAGCTGGCATGGTCGTCGGAGCTGTTCGAGGGCGCCGAGCGGTTTGGATCGGCGGCGCCGTCGTAATGGGCGTCGTGATTGTCAAGCTGTTCATCGTCGAACTAGGCAACGTCGGTACCTTGAGCCGCGTGGTTTCGTTCCTGGGGGTCGGCTTGCTATTGCTCGTCGTGGGCTACTTCGCGCCCGTGCCCAGCGGTGGCGATGAGTCGGCGGATGCCCAAGCTTCCGGATAGGGAGTTGCACGAATGAGCGGTCGGGCGGTCGCATCGTGGCTAAGGTGGTGGAGTTCGCCACGCCTCAAGGGCCAGCCCTTTGGCGGCTCGCTTCGGACCAGTTATGATGGCGCCGTTGGAACCACGGGGTAAGCCATGTTCGACAAGCGTAAGGACACTAGTCCGACTTCGAGGATTGACCGCAATCCACCGCCCGAGCCACCTCGGCAACCGCCCGCACCTGCGAAACCGACCCCATCGACCATTGGGCGAACCGTGACCGTGGAGGGAACGTTGACCGCCCAGGAGGACATCCTGCTCGAGGGCCGCTTCAACGGCGAGGTCGCGCTGATGGAAAACGCGTTGGTGGTTGGGGAGACCGGTGACATCCGCGCGGATATCAAGGCCAAGAACGTCACTATCCATGGCAAAGCCAACGGCGACATCAAAGCCACGAACCAGGTCGAGATCTCGGCTTCGGGCTCGATGCGCGGAGACATCCTAAGCCCTAGGGTGATTCTCCACGACGGTGCCAAGTTCAAGGGTCGGATCGACATGGAGCCCGAGGGTCTTGACGCGTCCGCCAAGCCGCCGAAGGGGGCGGATGCAGCGAAATCCGCTGATTCATCCAGCAAGAGTGCAAAAAGCGCTGTTGCGGCAGAGCCGTCGGCTGCCACCGCCAAACCCGCGGAAACCCGCGCCCGCGCGTGATATCGTCCTGAGCGCGGCGCGGCACCGCCATGCGAATGTCGTCCGCGCTCTTGCCTCGTGCTTTCGCACGGGTCGGCCGGGAGCGCAAGTTCACGGTTCTTGATTTGGGGTCGCCCACACCTCAGAGTGTTCGGTTCTTCAACCAGTTCAGCTGTCAGGTCTACTTCTCCGGTCTCCTCGACGACGACGAAGACCTTGGTACGGGTCTAGACATACCGAGCGACGTTCGGTTTGACGTTTGCCTTTTCTGGGATGTCCTCAACTACCTCAATGGCGAGACGCTTGAACGCGTCTCCGAGGTGGTTACGAAGCGTTTGAACGACGGTTGCCGCGGTCACGCCTTCTTGGCGTTCTCCCAGTCCGTTCCGTTCGAGGGGCTCAGCTTCGGCATAGAATCCGTCGATAGCCTCGTGGTCAAGCGAGATCCGAACGTGGTTCCCCACGTCCACACCTGGAAGGACTTAGAGGCCACGCTTTGGCCGTTCACGAATGCCGCCGCGACGTTGTTGCAGGGCAATCGACAGGAACTGCTGCTCGTCAACCATTCGCAATAACCGAAGTGCGCCCGGCCGAGACGTAACCCGCAACCGTGCCTGCGGCCTCTCGGTTGCGACGTAGCCTCGGTCTCGACAGGAAAGTGGTTCCCGGGTTTCGCGGCCTCGACTTGCGGTGGTTGTATCACGGAGTCGGCGGGACTTGAGGGAGAAGGCGGATAGGCGGCTGGACCGTGCGAGGTCAGCCACCGGTGTCACGATGATTGGAGCGGGAAACGGGGTTCGAACCCGCGACCCCAACCTTGGCAAGGTTGTGCTCTACCACTGAGCTATTCCCGCTTGAGGTCGCGCATTCTGCCCGATAAGCGCGTCGATGACAAAGTCACCGGGGATCCTGTCACCGGGGATCCATCCGAAAAACAGCGAGTCCCGGCCTGTCGGCGGCGGGGCCCAGCACTGCCTTTCTCTCGGCGGGGTCCGTGATGCGGATAGCGCGTCGCTTGTAGATCCAGGCGCCGATTCTTATGCGTACGCGGTCGTCGCGCGCCACGTGGCGCGGCCAGATCTTGGTGTCGCATTCGCGGCAGCCGACGTAGAGGTTCCCGTTGTCGGCCCACGCGGAAACGGTAATCGAATGTGGCACAAGGTAGCGGGTGTGAGTCTCGATCCACGCGCGGGTCCGCCCCTCGACGAATCCCCAATCAGTATCCTGGTCGACCGCAAGATCGCCACTGAGACTCGTGCCCGGACGTCGCTCCACGGGGTCGATGGGCAGAACGATGGCGATGAGGTAAAGGACGACGACAAGAACTCCGACGACAATAGCAATGCGTTTCATCAATTGGCTCCGATTGCAGTCCGCGACCCCCTAAGATAGTGGCATCGGGTGCCCTGGGTCGAATCAATGGGACGAGTTGCTGCATTCATGGCTGCGGAGTGGGCGAAGCGCCCATGGTGGATGAACCTCATACTCCTGTTCTGCCTGTATATGACCTTCATCTATGTGCCCTTCGACCTGTTCCTAAAGCCTGTGGCCGCCGACGAGGAGGTGTGGTTCGGATTCACGCTGCATGGCTGGTGGGCCAAAGCGACAGAACCGCTGCACTGGTTGATCTACGCCGCTGGCGCGTACGGGTTCTGGCAGATGAAACGCTGGATGTGGCCTTGGGCCGCCGTATACACCGCCCAGGTAGCGCTTGCGATGCTCCTTTGGAACATCATCGACCCGCGAGGCGCCGGCTGGATCGCAGGAAGCATCGCGGCTGCCGTATTCCTCGTTCCAACCGTCGCGTTGATGCGGTCACGCTCGGCGTTCGGATCGAATTAGCACACGTCACACGAATTGGGACACCCACCTTCGAATTGCACGAATTGGGACACCCACCTTCGCGTCACACGATTGGCGTCACACGATTGGGACACCCACCTTCGAGGAGCACGGACCCGAGCGGACGTCTGGGGACACGAATTGGGGATCCGAGACGTCTAGAGTGAGTGTTAGAGAGCCGGAATTAGAGATACGCCATCACGAATGCCCGCTGTGAACCTATGGTAGGGATGGGCCGAGCCGCATTGGACGAGATGGCGGCGCCGCAGAGGCTAGGCGCGCCACCGATAGCCGCGGCACAGAGCGTGCAAACGCCGTAGCGGGAGCCGCGAAGACGCGCGCGGCCGTAGTTCAGTCGAACTCAGGCGGCCGCGCGCGCCCAGCGGGGCAGGGTGGCGGCGGGGGTTCGCTGGCGACAGGACGTCAC
>VXYL01000103.1 GCA_009846005.1 Gammaproteobacteria bacterium
GCAGGCCAAGCCGTTTGGCGGAGTTGTCCACGCTTCGTCCACGGCGCCGGTCCCCTCGAAAGCCGGAGGCGCTGTGGGCGAAGGGTGGGCAACTCCAGTCCCGATCCTTCGAGCTGTCCTGCGACGAAGATGGCCACTCCCGTTGGAGCCGTCCCAACACCGGTGCCGGTCATCCATGTTTCGTTTGCGGCCACTCCCCAAGGACGCAAAGTCGGGATGGTCGCTCGGATGGTCCCGAACTCGTCATTGGAGAATGGCTTTCGCGTACACTCGCTCGGCTGACGCGCTCGACAGGACGGCGCGCCGTCAGACTCACCATTTGTCATGAGGGGAGGCAACGATGCAGCAGGCTCAGGACTTGCGCGAGGAAGGCGAAGAACTCTACAAGCTCGTTCGCGGTTTGGCGCCGAGCGATTGGGATCGCCCCACGCCCTTCAAGAACTGGACGGTGAACGACGTCATCGCGCACCTGCACACGACGGATCTGGTCGCGACGGTGGCGTTGGAGGACCCGGACCGGTTTCGCGCCATGGTGCGTGCGGGTGAACGCGCCATCTGGATCGGCGGGGCGGGCGCCAATCCGTCGGACATTCCCGAGGGGTCGGCGCTCGGCGAGCGCTGGTACAGCTACCTGGGCGAATTGTGCGACAAGCTTGCGGCAGTTGACCCCTCGACGCGCGTGCCATGGTTCGGACCGGATATGGGCGCGCGGATGTTCGCGACGGCGCGGCAGATGGAGACGTGGTCGCACGGTCAGGACATCTACGACCTGCTCAGGGCGCCGCGGGTGAACACCGACCGTATCAAGAACATCGCCGTGATCGGCGTGCGGACGTTCGGGTGGACGTTCGCCAATCGCCGCGAACCGATCCCGGAGGACATTCCGTATGTGCGGCTCAGTGCACCATCCGGCGAGATCTGGGAGTGGAACGAGCCAGACACGACCAACAAGGTTGAAGGCGCCGCGGTGGAGTTCTGCCACGTCGTGACGCAGGGGCGGAACATCGCGGATACCGACCTTGACGTGGTCGGCGAGACTGCGACGCGTTGGATGGCCGTGGCGCAGTGCTTCGCAGGTGGTCCGGAAACGCCGCCGGCGCCGGGCCAGCGGCACTGGACGAGCTAGCGAGCGAGCCTCCGCCCAGGACCGACCAGGGATGCCGTAGTGGCGGCCCTTGTGGCCGCCCGGTGGTCGGGATTCCCCTCGGCATTGATCTGGAGGTGCGAGAATGATGCCGCATTCTCGAGCGCGTCCGCAGGGCGTGCCGGGAGGGGACAAGCAAGCCCGCTGCGGGACGGGACAAGCACGGGGTCCGCGGCGCAACTCAATAGTCGCCAGCGCTGACGTATAGCTCCAGCAACGCGGCCTTGTCGGACTCGGACAGCGTGTCGAACTTCTTCTTCATCTTGTCGGCCATGCGCCGCTTGCCGCTCGTGAAATTGCGCAACTCGCGGGCCAGATAGTCGCGCCATTGCCCGGCGAGGAGGGCGTGGTCAGCGTCCGGTACGCTGCCGCCCTTGGGATGGCACTTGCCACACTTCCGAGAGTGGATCGCTGCGCCTCGGCGTGCCAGTTCGGCATCGAAGACCTGGTCGTGGGGTCGCCACTCCTGCGCGGAGTAGTAGACCGCTACGGTCTCGATCTCCTCATCCGACAATGCGTCCACGACCTGCTGCATGTCGTTCTCGGACCCGTCGTCGAGGGTGATGGCGCGCGCCTTGCGGAATCCGAGCCGGTAACTCTCCAACAGGTCCATGATGGCGAACTCGGAGAATCCGCCGATGGACGGAATATCCTTGGTTTCGCTGCGGCCGAACTCGCCATGGCAGTCGACGCATAGCCTGTCCGCTAGTTGCTCGCCCGTTTCCGCGACGATGCTGGACGCGAGACAACTGGCGATAAAGAGCGCCAAACCCACGCAACGTCGCCCATATCCGTAGGGGCGACCCTTGTGGTCGCCCGCCCGACCCTTGTGGTCGCCCGTCGGGATTCTGCTCGGCATTGATCCGGAGTTACGAGAATGCGGCAGCCTTCTCGATCGCACCCGTCGGGCGCACTGGAACGGGACAAGCCCGTCCGCTGCGGTATTTCGAGCCAACTCGCGCAGAGCCCCTAGGCGAAGAACGGGAAGTCTTCGGTGTTGTTGAACGGGAAGCGCATCGCCCCGGGCGTGTGCTCGATCCCCAGATACCGACGCAGTGCCTTGTGGACGTGCTTCGGGTAGATGATCGTGCCATCCCGATCGTGCCGTTCGAGGGTCGCGGGGCTGATGCGCTGGGCGAAATGCCGTTCATCGGTTTCGCCGACGACGCGGTTTGTCCACGGCTGGTTCTTCTCCATGATGACGTAGCTGCCGATCGGCCAGTGGTCCTTGCCGTACTTCGCGTTGTAGGCGTTGGTGCGGCCGAAGTCGGAACCCATCACCACGACCAGGCGGTCGGCGACGCCATGCTCCTCGGCGTAGTCCCAGAGGAAGTCCACGGAGTCGGTCAAGTTGCCCAGCAGCCAGTTGTGGTCGCGATCGTGATAGGCGTGCGTGTCGAAGCCGCCGAGCCAGAGGTCGGCACTCACCGCGACCCCGGTCTTGAAGGCGAGTACCGTGAGCTGAGCCTGACGACGCAGGTCGCTGTAGTAGTTGTAGTTTGCGCCGGTGTAGGTCTCGGGCTGTTCGAGCTGATCGTTGGGCGGAAGTGCCGCCGCGTACGCCGCGAGGCCGTCGGCGGCGGCGAAGGCCGACCGGTAGAACTCCCGGTTTCGCGCTTGGGTGGGCAGCAGATCGCTCCGGTCGGCGAGACGTCGTGCCGCCCTGGACCGATGCGACTCCAATGCCGCCCAATCCGCATCGCTGAAATAGCGCAAGTCTGCGTTCCAATGCGGAATCTGCGGCGTCGCGACGTTGCGCAGCAGGTCGGGATTGTTCATCCGCGTGAACCGGGCAACCCCGCCGGTTTCGGAGTATCCCCCGAAGCTGAGGTAGGGGACCGAGAGATCGGGTGCGTAGTGGGAGGCGAGGAGGGCCGTGGCGGTGGGGTAGCCCTCGGAGGTGCGCCCGCTCCAGTTGTGCACCACGCCCACGGTGTGCGAGTTCGTTTGCGCGTCGACGCCGTTGATGACGAGCATGCGTTCGAAGTACTTCTCGAAGAACGCCTCGTTGTTCGCGAACGGCGCGTAGGGGATGTTCCCCGCTTCACGGATGTCGGCGCTCTGCGCCCAGTTGTTGATGATCGGCTCGCCCGGGACGTTCGCCTTCGGGTCGCAGAAGCTCGTGGGATCCCAGCCGCCGTTCGCTTGCACGAATACGTACAGCTTGCCGTCGTGGTGCGCGGCACTTGCCAACGGCAGGCGGAAGCCCATCGCTGCCGTACCGGTTGCCCCGAGCATGCCCTTGAGGATGGTCCTTCGGTTCATCGTCGCGAGCCTCACAGGTACAGGTACCGGTAGTCCATCAACAGGTACGTCAGCACGACGTTCCAACTCCGCACCACTGCGGCGCTGTCGTACGGGGCGGCTTCGTCGTACAGGATGCGGTTCACCCGCGGCCAGTCCCAGGTGTAGTAGCTGCCCCAGTCCCGGTCGTGCCTGATGAGCACGTCGTCGGCGATGCCGTCGAAGTAGCGGATGTCTGAACCCCAGTTGCAGGCGGTGTCGAAGAACCAGTTGTTGCCGGTCTCGCGGCGTCGCTTCCAAACGTCGACGAACAGCTGGTATGCGTCTTCAACGTCTGGGGACTGGGCGCTCACCTCGACGCCGAGGAGCTTGCCGTAGAGTTCGGCGAGCTTGTTGCGGATGGCCCATGAACCGGCGGAAGTCTCCGTATTCGACTCGACGGCTACATCGAGGAACGGCAATTGGCCACCGGCCAGATCCGCCCAGGCGATGACCTTCACCTCATGTGCGCCGCCTGACGGAATCGTGAGTGGCACACGCAATTCACAGGGCTGCCACAGGGCTCGATGGTCGGCTTCCGCCGAGCCGTCGCTGCTCTCGCTGGAGCCACAGCCTTCTTCGAGGTTCTCGAACTCGACTCTCGCCACGGTGGTGCCGCTCGCGTCGACCACCTCAAGGGCGTCCAGGCGCACGTTGCGATCCGCACCCGTTTCTTCGTTGTAGTAGTCGTTGGGGAACGACAGCCACACGGTATTCGTTCCTGACTGAAGATGGCCGCTCACCGTGATCGTCTCCCGCTCCTCGAAGGACTCGGCCTCGATCGAGAAGGAACCGCTCGCTTCCGCCACGGGGGAGACGTTCTTGTGGATGCCGCCGAACAAGCGCCGTTCCTGATCGGGCAATAGGTAGAACTCCCGGAAAACGATGGGACAACTCGATTCCGCGGCATGGGTTCTTGCCACGCTGGCCATAACCGAGGTCAAGTCCCGGGATCGGTCGGTGATGCCGTTCGAGTCGATGCCGCCGTACAGCAGTCGGTATCCCCGCACGTCGGCCAGCGCATTGGTGTGCTGGCGGAAAGGTCGGGCGCTGGGGTGCTCCCAACGGCCCCATTGGAATCCGGTGATCGTGTCGGTCTTGTGCGCCAGTTCCACCGGCGTCAGCAAACGGCCGGTGCCAGCGTGGGCCAGCGCCGCGCGCTGTATGGCCGACGACTCGCCATCAACGGCCTCGGCGCGAGCCCAGTCGGAGAGCGCAATCTCCACCAACAGGTCCTTCAAGCTGTAGGGCTTGCCGTCGCCGAAGCCCACTCGGAAGCCCTCCGCGAGGTCGCGAACGTCGGCGGCTTGGGCGCTGGCAGCGAGCAGACGGGCGCCGAAGTCCGCATCCTGTTCATCCTGGGGCGGCTCGATCACTTCCTTGCCCATGAGTGCGGGCCACCAGAACTTTACCGTCGCCTCCGCGAAACGCGGATCCTCGGCGATCTGCTTGGCGAGCCACTGCAGACCGTTGCCCGAGTCGCGCAACGACTCCCCGTCGAAGCCGGGCTCGCGCATGTCGCGGTACCACGTGTCACCGGATTGGTAGGGTGTTGCCGCGATCTCGAGTTTGGCCAATTCGTCGCCGGCTTGGTCGGCCCAGGCGGTAACCGCGGCCTCGTAGGTGTCGGTGGTCGGAATCTCCACGTCGACGCGCACCCCGCATCCGTTCAGGATGACCCAATGATCCGCTTCGCCGCCGTCTTCCGCGGCGACCGCTTCGCCGCAGTCTTGATTTTCCAAGGTGGCGAGGTCGGCTTCGAATACGACGTTGCGGTCACCGTCGAGCAGTTCGAGGCTGTCGAGACGCAGGTTGCGATCGATGTCGGTACCGTTTTGCCAGTAGTCGTTGGTGAAGGCGACGTAGACCCGACTGTCGCGGTCTAGCCGAAGGCGTGCCGAGACGGTTTCCCGTTCCTCGTAGGAGGCTGCCTCGATTTCGAACTCTTCGCCAACCGGGTTCTTGTAGAACCGGTCCAGGGCGTCCAGTCCCCCGGGTTCGTCTCGGTACAGCCCGATGTCGCCGTAGTTTTGGAACGCGCCGGCGGCCGGATCGAGAACGGTATGGCAAACCGTGCAGTTGGCGTTCTTCATCGTCGGGTTGTTGGTATCCGCAAGGGCGACAGGGTCCGTCGTCCGCGAAGCGGCGTTCTCGATGTCCACGCCGAGGAAGTGGTAGTAGGTCCAACGGGCTCTCGCCCGGTTGCGGTTGGTGGCGGTGGTCGGATAGCGCTTCAGGAACACCAGTGTGTTGAGCACACCGGCGTGGGGAATCGCCGTCTTGCCCTCGCCGGGCGAGAGGATTCGAAGACCGATATTGGGCTCGAACCGGGCCCGGTAGCCGGCCTTGTGCGTGAGGTAGTCCGTGATCTGCGTTGGCCGGAAATCGTGCACGTCTTCCGGATGATCCGGGGCGCCCGTGCCGGTATACGACTCCTTCGTCAACCGGTTCGCCATGACGTAGTCCGCGGTGAGCACCTCGGTGTACGGCAGGTCGTTCTCGGCGACATGGGCGATCAACTCCAGGGGTGCCCGGGCCACCCCGTACTGGACGGCGTTGTGCCACTCGTTGAATTCTCGTCCTGCGCCGTTCTTGACCGCGGCGCCGCGGAGTCGATAGTACTTGTTGTCGAAGTGATAGAAGTGGCCGCGGTTTTCCAATGTGTTTTCGTCCACGTACCGGTCCGTAAGCAGGCGATCGTTCGCCGCGCGGAGCAGGAACTCGTGGAACCGCGGCCCGGTCATCAGGTTCCGGATCGTTTCGCGCAACGCGTCGTCAGTGCCCACCTCAATGAACTCGTACTCGGCCGCGGTGGGGATCCGGCCCGCGAAGAGCAGCGCCGCCCGACGCAGCACCGTGCGCGGGGATGCCATGGCGACACCGTCGAAGAGCATGTCGGCCGATGCCGAGACCACGGCCGCTTCGCGGCGCACCAGGTCGAGAAACCAAGCGACGTTCGCGAAGTCCTCGGACCCGCGTGCCACCTGCTCCCCGCCACCGTGGCCGATGCCCTGGATCTTGTCCAGGAGCAGCGCGGCGCCGTCTTCCACCGTGGCGACGAAGTTCTTGACCGCCTCTAGGTTCAGGGCGCGGTGATCCGAGTTCGCCGTCGAGACGAACACCAGCCGGGTGGTACCGGATGCACCGCCCTCGACATGGCAGTTAACGCATTTCGACTCCAGAACCGGCGCGGCGACCAACGCTTCGAACACCTCGGTCGACGTCGCGTTCGCACCGCGTGCCGGGGCCGTGGACAGGTTGGTCAAATGACCGGTCGGGCTCGCGAGCAGGCTCATCACCATGATCGGCTGCTCGGATCGGACGTTGAGCTGCCATTTGCCTTGGCCGTCTCCCAAGGCGCCTTCGAGCCAGTCGGCGCCCGACTCGAGCTGCTGAGCCGTAATCGTCCGGGATTGCCCGCCGGGTACTGTTAGCCGCACCTCGCTGTTCGATGTTGCGCCGATACCGTCGATGCCCGTGACGACGACCTCGGTGGGCTGGTCGGCGACGTTGACGAGCCGCAGTTGACTGACTTGGTCCTGGTTGCTCGCGGGATTGAACACGGCCACGCGGTGTCGTATGCCGATGCTTGGTGCGACATCGTGCATCGCCGTAAGGAACCCCTGCGTCGTTCGGACGTACGCCAGCACGTCGATGCCGAGGTCGCTTGCGAGAGCGAGTCGCCAGTCGCCTTGGCCGGAACCGACGCCGCCCGAAAGCCCTTTTTGGGGATTGCCGAGTTCGAGGTCCTCGGAGTTGAAGTGCGCCACCGCGTTTGCTGCGAGTGGCAACTGGACCTCCGCGTATTCCCAGTCGGAGTCGTCGAACGCGCGGATGCGGATCTCGCCCCGCTCGCCGGAGTGGTTGATGATCCGAACGAAGCCCTGCCGCTCGCCGCCAGCCGCCGGGAAGAACGGCACCGTGTGGACGCCGTCATGCAGGTTGGCGGGAGTCGTGGACAGGTTGGAAAGGTGACCCGTGGGGCTCTCGAGGAGACTCATCACTTCGATCGGTTGACCGGATTCCACGTCGAGCCGCCACTTGCCCGTGCCGTCGCCCAGTCCCTGGCGTTGGTTGCCGCCGAATTCCAGTTGCGTCGCATCGAGCGTCCATGCCGCGCTGGGCGGGATGTTGATCTGGACAACGCCGTGCGACGAGTGGCCGAGGTCGTCGATGCCGCGAATGGTCACCTCGGCTTGCTCGTTCGCGGGGTTCACTATGCGCAGTCGGCTAACCTGATCGGCGTTGCTTGCCGGATTGAACGTGGGCAGGCGATGAACGCCGTCCACCGACCCGACGACATCGTGCATTGCCGTTAGGAAGCCGTCTGCGGTGCGCACGTACCCCAGCACTTCGATGTCGAGGTCGCTTTCGAGGGTGAGCCGCCAATCGCCGACCCCGGGACCGGCCCCGCTCGCGAGGCCCTTGGCGGCGTTGCCTCGTTCAAGGTCGCCGGAGTTGAAGTGGGCCGTCGCGCGGGCGTCGATGGCAAGCGTGATTGGACCGTGGACGTGGCCGGCGTCGTCGACTGCGCGGATGCGCACCTCTCCGCCCACGCCGGAGTGGTTGATGACGCGTACGAAGCCTTCGCGGAAGCCGTCCGACGCGGACGGGAAGAACGGCATGCCATGGGTCGTGATTGCATTGGTCGACGTGGCGGCGCTGGCTGCAGCAGCGTGTTGCGGGCTTGCCTGCATCGAGGATGGCGGTTTAGTGGCGAATCCGGTGCCGCCTTTGGCCGCGATTGATCGTGTTCCAGATGCGGAAGGCGAGGCTATCGATCCTGGGCCGTTATGGGCCTGTAGTACTGGCCTCGACTCGCCTCGTCGCGACGCCGATGATGGGACGGCGCACATCATGACTGCGTCTGCCGGGCTCGCCGTCGGGGCAAAGAGTGTGTCGTGGACACCGGGATGCATCGGCATCGAACGGGGCCAGGGGGCGATATCCCGGTGCCCGGTCAGCGGAACCGGCTGGGTGATTTGCCAGGCGTCGGGCCCGGCCATGTCGGCGGGCCAAGAATCGTCGGCATGGTCCGGATCCGCCGCTAGGGACGCACCAACCCAAGCGCCAGTCGCAGCCGCCACCAGCGTGCGCCACAGAATCGCGTGGACACGGTTCATGTTCCCTTCCGTTCAGGGACTCTAGCAGGCACAGCGAGGGCGTGCTACATCGTCCGGGTGGCGCTTGGCTACAATCGTGTTGTGGGTAGCGGTGTCGGGCTTTCGTTGATGGCTGAGCCGGCGAGGCTCGCGCAGGGGCCGGTGCGGGACCCCGCGTCGGCGAGGCGTGCGGGCGCCTTGGGTTGGCTCTGCGCACTGCCCGCCGTTTTGGCCGCCTTGCTTGCCGGCGCCACGGAACAAGCCCACGATACGCTCCTCGACAAGCTCGCTGCGGGCGACTATTCCCGGCGCGGTGCCGACACCTGCTTGGGTTGCCACGACGAGGAAGAGCCGTTCCCGACCCTCGACGTGTTCGTCACCGTGCACGGGCATCCCGAAGTCGACGGTTCGCCATTCGAGATGGACGAAACCGCCGAACTTCCGGCCGGCCTGCAATGCGAGGCATGTCACGGCCCCGTCGGGGACCACGCCCGGCAGATGCTGCCGGACGGCGTGGCGCGGGAGCCGGTCCTCAATTTCGGCGCTCGGGGCAACGCGGAGGCCTCCCTGCAGAACGATCTGTGCCTGCAATGCCACCGCACCTATGAACGAACCCGGTGGGAGGGGAGCGCGCATGAACTTGCCGGTATGGCGTGCGCCGACTGCCATCGTATCCACAGCGAAACCGATGCAGTCCGAACGATGTCCGGACAGAACGAGACCTGCTGGGGGTGCCACCGCTCCGTTGCTGCCGACGCGTTGAAACGATCGGCCCACCCGCTGCGCGACTCCCAACTCGTCTGTCGTGACTGCCACGATCCGCACGGCACGGACAATCGCAAACTGAACGTCAGGACCACCGCCAACGAAACCTGCTTCACGTGCCACGCGGAACTGCGCGGGCCGCATCTGTGGGAGCATCCGCCTGTCGTCGAGGACTGCACGATCTGCCATGCCCCGCACGGGTCCAACCAGCCGGCGCTACTCCTGCGCCGCCCGCCTCAGCTCTGCCAGGCGTGCCACTCCTCGGTAGGCCACCGCAGCTTTGCCCAGGTTCCCGGGCAGCTGCCGCCCCGGCCCACCTCCGAGTTTCTGCTCGCCAAGGCGTGCCTCAACTGCCACGCCGAAGTGCACGGCTCCAACCATCCTTCGGGCAACCTGTTTCGTCGATGAAACGGCGCACGATGGGTAGCACGGTTTGGGCGATGGCGGTCCTCGCCGTTGCGATGAACGCCTCCGCAGCGAGCCGTGTGTTCGAACCGAACTACGCCAAGGTGAATACCGATCGCTGGCGCTGCCGCCTGTGCCCGTTTGAGCTGGCATACGGCAGGGAAGCGACGTGGACCGTCGGGGCCGTCCGCGTCGCCGACGCCAGTGCGCGGTTCGGCCGCGACAGCGGATTGGACGAAGCCGGGGCGAGCGCGGACTTGGGCCTCCGCTATCGGGGGCGCGACGCCAACGGCCGAATGACCGAGGTCGCCATGAGCCGAATGGGGCTCGATTCCCGTACCGCGGGCATCGCCGTGGAGGGCAATCGCAGTAGCGTGCGCCTCGACCGTCGCGAGATACCGCGCAACATCTCGCGAGACAGCGTGACGCCCTTCGCGGGGGTTTCAAACCTGACGTTGCCGCGCGAGTGGCAAGGGGCGTTCGATACGACACGAATGACCGGGCTTGGCGAAGCCGCCCGCTTCGACCAAGGCACACAGCGTCGCTTGACCTCGGCGCGGGTGCGGGTGGAGCCGCTGCCCGGTTGGTGGTTGCAGGCGGGCTACTCGCGGGAGACGAAGTCAGGCACGGAGGCGACCTTCGCGGACTTCCTCTATCGGTCGACCGGCCTGCCCAAGCCGGTGGGATACGTGACCGATGAGTTCACGACCAGTGCCGGCGTTGAACGCGCCGCCTTTGCGCTGGCCGCGGAGTTGCGCAATGCAAGGTTCCGCAACCGGCACGGTGCGCTCGACTGGCAGAATCCTTGGCCGGGGTCCGTACTACGGGGTCGGAAAGCGCTGGCTCCGAACAACGATGCCCGTTCGTTGTCGTTGGTTTCGAGAATGGCGATCGGCCCGCGCGCCGCCGCCCATGCGACGCTGACCTGGGGTGAAGCCCGCCAGGACGACGTTTTCGAGCCGTACACGACGAACCCACGTCTGCGGATCGATCCGCTCCCGGCGACGAGCCTCGACGGGCGCGTACGATCATTTGCCGGCACGTTCACCCTTGTCGCTCGGCCCACCGACCGGGTACGGCTGATCGTCGCGCGCCGGCAACGCGAGCGCGACAACCAGACCGCCGCATTGACGTTCACCCCCGTACGCGGCGATGCGTTCTCTCCCGGTGCGGTCACCAGCCGTGCCCTTGACCTGAACCGGTCCACGACCGAACTCGGCTTGACATACCGGGTGGCACCAAGGGTCGGACTTGGCGTCTATTCCGAATCGAATCGTGTTCGCCGCGACCCGGCGGAGGTCACGGCGAACCGGGAAAGACGGCACCGGATCGAACTCGGGATCAACGGCTGGCGCGGAATTCGCGCCAGGCTGGCGATCGCCGAGGCACAACGCGGGGCGTCCGAGTTCCGACACACGACCAGCAACAACCCGCTGACCCGGCGCTACCACCAGGCCGCCCGTGACCAGCGCTCGTGGCGGGCAAGGGTCGGGTACGAACTGGACCGGGTAGGAGCGTTCTTTGAACTCGTCGCCGAGTGCCGCCGCAACGCCTACCGCGAATCCGCGCTGGGCCTGCAACGAGATGGCAACTGCACGCGCGGCGGCGACGTGACCTACTCACTGACGCGGAACGTGTCCATTGCGGCATTCCATTTTGAGCAGGAGACGAACGCCGCGACGGCCGGCCGGGTCGGGTATACAGGATCCGCATGGCGGTACTCGACCGTGGATACGGTGGAAACGGCCGGCATGGGTCTCGAGGTCGGAGAGCTTCTCGATGCCAAGCTCAAGCTCTCGGTGGACTACGTCAGATCGCTTGGGACGGGAGCCTACGCAACCGAACTGACGCGAGAGTCGTTGCCGTTTCCGGATCTCGTTTCGAACCACACCTCGGTGGATGTCCATGCGCGGTACCAATGGCGTGAGCAGAGCGCGTTTGTGCTCCAGCTACGCTACGAGCGCTACAAGGGAGAGGATTGGGCTCTCGTTGACACGCTGGACGCGATCCGCAACGTCGTGACGTTCGGCAACGCCTCGCCCCGGTACGCGAACCATTTGATCGGTGTATCTTACGAGGCGTCCTTCTAGCTGCTCGACGGGTCGACGTGGCGAGCGAGAACACGTCGGTGGGGTTGTGGCGCCGCGGTCAAAATGGCAATCCGCTGGAATCGAGCCGTTGGCTCGCCTTCGGCTCGGTCGTATTGGCATGCACGGCGGTCACCACCGCGGAATCGGAACCCAGCCCGGCTAGGGCGCCCGACGACACCGGCCAACGCCGCGGTCCTGCGGGCACCGCCGTCGAGGAGGTGGTCGTGACCGGTTCGCGCATCCGCCTTGATCCACTGACAGCGCGCGATCTGCTCTTCTACGTCGGCGAGGATGAACGGCACCGATCGGGGTTGAGCTCGCTGGGGGACCTGCTCGCGCGCTTGCCCGTGTCCGGGTCGCCACTGTCCACGCGCTTCAACAGCAGCGGCAACTTCGGCTTCCCCGCGGACGGCGGCGGCGTGGCTGCGGGCGCCTCCCAGGCCGACCTGCGCCATCTGGGCGCCAAACGCGTGCTGGTGCTGGTGGACGGCCTGCGCTGGGTGAACGGTTCCTCCGGCAGCGGCGTATCCGGGGCGACCGACCTCAACACCATCCCGGCGAGCGTGGTTGAACGCATCGAAGTGCTGCGCGACGGCGGGTCGGCGATCTACGGTTCCGACGCCATCGCCGGGGTCGTCAACGTCATCACCCGTAGCGCCGAGGGCGCATCGGCCAGCGTGCATGTCGGCACCCACGAGAACGGCGGCGAGACGCGCACCGTGGAGTTGTCTGCTGGCGGCGGGTGGGCTGCCACCCGTGCCTCCGCCCATTTCGCCTACACCGACCAAGCGCGGGTCAGCGCCGCAGACCACGATCAATCCCGTTGGCCGAAGCCGGGCACCGGCGTGAGCCATGGCAGCACCTTCACCCCGCAGGGGCGGGTCATCTTCGCCGATCCGAATACCGGCCGTTTCGTGAACTGCGCGTTGAACGCCGGCGTCGTGGGCATGCCGACCTACGATCCGACGGACCCGTGCGGGCCGAACGACGACTACCATCCGTGGAGCAACGCCGACCGGTTCAACTACGCGACCTACAACCTGGTGCTCACGCCATCGACGCGAACCGGTGTCTTCGGTCGTCTGGAGCACGAGCCGACCGACAGTCTGCGTCTGAACCTGCGCGCGTTCTTCAACCGACGCGAATCGATCAATCAGGCGGCCCCGGAACCGGTGTGGGCGGGAACGCTCGGGGAGACCGGCAGCCTGATGGACGAGATCGTCATCGACGCCGACAACCCCTACAACCCGTTCGGGTTCGACGTAGGTCCGGGCGGCTTCCTCACCCGACGGCCCCTGGAGAGCGGCCCGCGGATCTTCGAACAGGATGTCGCCACCCGCTACGTCACCGTGGGCATGGAGGGGGTGTGGCCCCTGCCTCGGACGTTGCTCTGGGACTTGAGCGTCGTCTGGTCGCGCAATGTTGCCGAACAGACAAAGCACGGCGCTCACAACGCCCGACGGATGCTCGAGGCCTTGGGTCCGCCCGCGGATTGCGCGCGCGCCTCGGGCTGCGTTCCTCTCAATATGCTGGGCGGCCAGGCCAGCGGCAGCGGCACCATCAACGAGGCCATGCTGGAGTGGATTGGGTTCGTACAGGAAGATTCGAGTTCGCAGACCCTTAGAGGGCTCGTCGGCAACGTCACTGGCGAACTGATGGCGTTGCCCGCCGGCACCCTAGACTTCGCGGTCGGCTTCGAGCGGCGCGAGCAGGAAGGCCGGTTCGATCCGGATCCGGTGGTCGCCGCCGGCGACACCGCGGGCCTCCCGGCACAACCCACGGCAGGCGGATACACGGTGACCGAACTCTATGCTGAACTCGAAGCTCCGCTGCTAGCGGACACCGCCGCCGCTGACTTGATCGACGTGTCGGCCGCCGTGCGCCACTTCGACTACAGCACTTTTGATAGCGGCACCACGGCCAAGGCGGGGATGCGCTGGCGGCCGTTTCCGGCTCTCACATTCCGCGCATCGTGGGCGGAGGGGTTCCGCGCACCCAACATCGGTGAACTGTACGGTGGCCTGACCCGGCTGGATGCCGCCATCTCCGATCCATGCGCGAGTTTTCTAGGAACCAACGTCGGTCGCAACGTGATCGACAACTGCGTCGCCCACGGAGTCCCAGCCGATGGCAGCTATACGCAGTTCGGGGGTCAAATCAGCGTGCTCACCGGGGGCAACGAGTGGCTCGAACCCGAGACATCCACAAGCCAGACACTCGCGCTTGCCTGGAGTCCGTCCTGGCTCGTCGGGCACCCGTGGGTCGACGAGTTTCGCGTCGAGCTGGCCCGCTATGCCCATGATGTCGACGACGCCGTCACGGGCTACGATGCCCAGGCCGTTTTGGACGGCTGCTACCGGGGCCGGGTAGCCGTGCTCTGCGACCTCATCGAACGCAACGAACGGGGTGGCATCGCCCGGTTCCGCAACACGCTGTTCAACGTCGGGTCGGTGGCGACCCGGGGCTGGGACTTCGGACTGGTCGTCGGCGACGGATCGAAATGGCGGTTGCAATGGCGAGGTACGCGCCTCGCCGAGTTCACCGAGCGCCTGAAGGACACCGCCGGGCGGGTCGTCGAGACACGTCGGCTCGAAGGCCGGACCGTAGCCGACCGCGGTAAACCGCAGTGGAAGTCGTCACTGGCGGTCGAGCGCCGCGGCGAACGGTGGCGTGCGACGTGGACGATTCGCTACATCGATGCCATGACCGAGCGCTGCAGCGACTTTCTGGACGGCTCACCGGACAGCCTGACGAACCTCGGTCTGTGTTCGATGCCGGACCACGACGACAACACCGCGTCTCGGAATCGGCTCGCCAGCCGGACGCTGCACGACGTTCAGGCGCGCTACACGTTGCCGCCGATGGACGGTGCCGTGACCGTGACGGTGGGCGTCAACAACCTCCTCGACCGGGATCCGCCGATCAGCATGAGCGCGTCCCTCAACGGCTACGACGCCTCCGTCTACGACATCCCCGGCGGTCGGTTCGCGTACTTCCGGCTGGAGTACTCGAGCAACCGCTAGGCCCGTCCTGTGTTCGGGAAGCCGGCACGGGCGACCATTTAGGGTCGCCCCGACGATTCCGTCATGCGATTCAACGGATTGCGGATTTGTTCCGTCGAAGGCGTAGCGTCGCTCGATTGTCAGATCACGATGTCGAGTTCGGCCGCGACGCTGTTGTCGTCGATGCGTTCGAGGCTCACGGTCTGCAGGGCGGCCGCTTTCTCCGACCGGGCGAATCCGCGCGCGCCCCCGAGTTCCTCGAAATAGATCTGGCTTGTCAGGAGTTCGGTGCGGTCCCGCCACACCTTGTAGTGGATATGCTGTGCCGGTCGTGCCGAATATCGACCCGGCACGTAGGTGCGGAATCGGAAGCGCGCCTCGGCATCCGTCGATGCCTCGCCCCAATACAGGAACTCGTCCATGAGACTGTCCTGTTGGCGGTCGCGCGGGTGCTTGTAGCGACCGTTCGGATCGGCCTGCCAGATGTCGACGAGTACGCCGGGGCGCGGGCGTCCGTTCGGTGCCAGGACCCGGCCGCTCAAGTGCAGTACTTCGGCCTGCGGTTCACCGACGATCAGGTCGTGGTTCGGGTTTCGGGGTCCACGCGGATAGAACGGCCCCGTAAAGTCGCGAGGCGTCTTCGGCAGTTCGGTGCCGGCCGCGACCGGCAGGCCCGGCAGCAAGCCGACGGTCGCGGCCGACTGTACCAGTCTTCGACGATTCATAGGCCTATTCCCGTTGCCGCGCGGCGCCTATGCCGATCATACGCCCATGCGCGGGATTCCCGTCGCACGGCGCCACGACAATCCCACGACAATGCCGTGCTGTATCGGTTCAACCGATGCTCTGTCATACTGGCCGATCATTTTTCGACAACCCGCGCACACCGGAGTTAGGGAGAAGGACATGAGCGATTTGGACGGCACCTGGGAGACGGTGACCAATACGCCGATGGGGCAGCAGAAGGCGACGGTTGCGCTGCAGACGGACGGCGACAGCCTCTCGGGCACGATGTCGAGTTCCCAGGGTACCGTCGACATCAAGGACGGCTCGGTCGATGGCAACACGGCGAGCTGGAAGGTATCGATCACGAGCCCCATGCCCATGACCCTGGAGTTCAGCGCCACCGCCGACGGGGACGCCATCAGCGGCAACGTGCAGCTCGGCGCGTTCGGCAGCGCGAGCTTCACCGGAACCCGTGCGGCGGGCTGAGCGGCGGTCGTGAGCGGCACGTACATCGTCATCGGCTCGGAGGAGTCGCCCTACTCGGTCAAGGTGCGTTCGTACTTCCGCTACAAGGGCATCCCCCACGAGTGGCGGGACAGGAGTCAAGCAGCCGATCTCTACGCCAGGCACGCGCGACTTCCGCTCATTCCACTTGTCGTGACGCCGAAAGACACCGGTATCCAGGATTCGACGCCCATCATCGAAGCGATGGAGGCGAAGTTCCCGGACCCGAGCATCCATCCGGCCGGCCCGGTGTCGCCTTTCGTCTCCGCCCTGCTGGAGGAATTTGGCGACGAATGGGGCAACAAGTGGATGTTCCACATGCGCTGGGCGCGGGAGATCGATCAGGTCACGGTGTCGCGCCGTTTCGCCGCCAACGGTGGCGCCGCAGATATCGATGCCACGGCCCAGACCATTCGGGAACGCATGGTCCCTCGGGTCTGGTTCGTAGGCTCAAATGAAGTGACGGCGCCCCAGATCGAGCAGAGCTTCGCCGACGTGTTGCCGCTCCTCGATGCCCATCTGGCATCGCGTCCCTACCTTTTCGGTGCGCGGCCGTCATTCGGCGACTTCGGCCTTTGGGGACAGATCTACGAAGCGGGCCGCGACCCCACCGCCGGCGCCTTGGTCGCTGGCGCCGCGAACGTTGTCGCTTGGATAGAACGCATGCTCAATCCGGAGAACCTCGGCGAGTTCGAGGACTGGGCGGCGCTTGAGACCACGCTGCTGCCGATCCTCGAGGACCAGGTGGGCGGCGTCTTCCTGCCGTGGGACGTGGCTAACGCCAGGGCCATCGCGGATGGCGCGGACGAGTTCGACGTGACGCTCAAGGGCGTGCGTTGGAACCAAAAGCCGCAGAAGTACCACGCCCGGAGCCTTGGCGCCCTCAAGGCGAAGTATGCCGAGGTCGCAGGCGATGCGGCATTGGATGCCGTGCTCACCGCCAGCGGCTGCAAGCAGCATCTCACGTAGGGGACGGGCCAAGGAGTCTGCGCCGCAGGGAAGGGCTCGAAGTGCCGTTGCTGGGCGCGGAGTCCTGGGACGGTGGGGGCGGGGGCCAGACGGCGAGTAACGAGCCGTCTGGTGGTGTTGTCCCGCCCCGACGGTGGCCGCGCCGAATCCACGGTTAGAGACGCAGCCGGACCGACGCAGTCGGCACGATCCGCCGCGTCACCTTGAGCCGGTTCGGCAGAACCTGCTTGTGCGCATCGTCGTAGCGGAACGCCTCGATGGACGCGCCGACGGCGACACGCAGGTTTTTGGAGAGATCAAGGCCCGCCCGGGTCTCGGCCGCATAGCGACTACCGGTGCCCTCGATGGCTGGGGAGGCGGCGAAGCGCACGCCTATATGCCAGCCGTTACCGAGTTCCTTGCTGATTTCCCCGACCAGCCCGAAGGTCGTGACGTGGTAGGCGCGATCGGATTGATGGCGCTCCCCCGTCATACCGAAGTCGAATGCGGTCCATACGATTTCCGGGCCTAGTTCGACCGACAGTCCGGCACGGAGATCGAACGCCGCGGTCAGGGCCAGGGTCAAACTGTCGAAGGCGACTTCGCAACGAACCGAGTCGCCCGCCTCGAAGACACCCCCGCGAATCGTGAACGCCTCGGTGACCATCGAGGTGGCGTCATCGCCGATTGTCGTGTGGCGAGCGTATAGGCGCAGGTGAAACGGCGCGGCGCGGTGGATCCGAGCGTTCGGGCCGAAGTCGACGCGTGCGCCAAGCCAACGGTACCCGCCGCCGTCGAGATCGATCTCCGCCAAGGTCGGCCGCTTCGAGCTTGCGGTCCCCGGCATGCCGCCGGCAGGCGTCTGTAGATAGCCCGCCTGTTCGGGCAGGCCGAAGCCGTACTCCAGGGAGTATTCGCGACCAGTCGCGGACACCGCCAGCACGACCAGTACGGCAAGACCGGCGCGTGCGACGGTGATGTGCGGTTGGCATTGTGGGTCCATAGGACCGATCATAGCCGCCGCGTTAAGCAATGCGCGCTTGGGAAGGAGTGCCCTCATGACCATACAACTTCGCCAGATCTGCCTGGTCGCACGCGAACTCGACAGCACCATCGACGATCTCGAGCAGGTATTCGGGGTTCAACGGTGTTTCGTTGATCCGGGCGTTGGCAGGTTTGGCCTAGTCAACACCCTGTTGCCCATTGGCCGCAATTTTTTGGAGGTCGTGGCGCCGGTCGAGGAGCACACGGCGGCCGGCCGCTACCTGGATCGGCGCAACGGCGACGGCGGCTACATGGTGATCTGCCAGGCGGACTCCCGTACTAACCAACAGGCGGTTCGCCAGCGGGCGCTCGACAACGGCGTTCGCATCGCCTGGGAGGTCGACCGGGAGAACTGGAACATCTGCCAGATACACCCCGGCGACATGAGAGCCGCGTTCTTCGAGATCGATTGGGACGAGGTCAACGATTTCGACGGCAACTGGCATCCCGCGGGCGGATTGCAGTGGCAGGACAAGGTCGACCAGTCCGTGACCGTCGACTACGCGGCGGTGGAGTTGCAAGGGCCGGACCCCGTTGGTCTGGCCGAGTTGTGGGGCAAGGTCGCCGGCCTTCCCGTGCGTCGCGAAGGCGCAACGCTGCACATGGCGCTCAACAACGTCGACATCCGCTTTGTCGAAGCCGTCGATGGCCGCGGCTACGGTCTCGGCGGGCTTGACCTCAAGGTGGTCGACCGGGAGCGGGTCCTGGCCGCCGCCAAGCAACGCGATGCCTATGTGACCGATGACGAGGTGAGAGTCTGCGGCGTGCGGTTCCGTTTGATCGATGCCGGCTGACGGCAGCGCCGAAATCCCGGAGAAGCGAGAACCGTCCGACCGCCTGACGCCAATGGGATCGGCGTCGATACTGCTTGAGCGGCCGGACGGTTCTCATAGGCCGATTTGGATAATCTGCACGCAGCGACGACAGTCACTACAGTAGAAAGTAACGCCGTCGCTCCACAACTACTCGAAAGAGTAGTAACTGCTCGACAGAGTTGGAGGTAGGCGCGGGACGGCGAAACCGGCCTAGGGAGCCTCCCGTCGATGCCGTCGGGAGTGGCGTTTAGAGGCGGCTCTTGAGGTCGTCGAAGAACTCGGCCCGGCTCGTTCGGTCGACCTCGACGTAGCAAACGGGATTGTTCGCGCCCGTGTTCGACAGCAGCACGTCGAAGTCGATTCCCGCGAGGAGGTCCAAGGTCGCCAGCATGGTCTTGCGGTTCTTCCTGCTGACGGGACACATCCAGTTGTCCCCGCCGTGGTAGATCGAATCGCCCGCGAAAAGGCAGCGCCGCCCACCCACATCCACGAGATACGAAACGGCGCCCGGCCTGTGGCCCGGCGTCGGGATGACCTCGACACCGGATGCGAGCATGTGACGCTCGAACGGGAAGGTGACGACCTTCTTGACCTTGCGTCGGACATCGCCACCTTCGACCTCGCTGCACATCGTTGCGACGTCGAAGCGCTCGTCCACATCGTCGTTGTACCGGGCGGCGAAGTGCATATCACCGAGAAGGTGCAGCGCGACGCCGCCTAGAGCGTCCATGACATCGAAGCTGCCTTCGATGCTGCTATGGCCACCAAGGCAGGAGAACAGCAGGTTGCCGTCGGGACGGACCGCGAACAGGCTCGAGTACTTGGTCGGGGTGATCTTGGTGGGCAGGATGCGGTAGACGTCATCGAATAGCGATTGCATGGTACAGGTCCGTCCTCATGTTGCTTGGTGGTCGGTGGCGGCGCGCCCGGCGGGCCCGTTGGAGAATTCGCGAAGCGGATTCTCGGGCGACCGCGAAGCGGTCGCGTTCACTCGCTGAGTCGCTCGATCCGGGCACCGAGTTTGCCGAGCCTGACATCCAGGCGCTCGTAGCCGCGGTCGATCTGATCCACGTTGTGGATGGTGCTCGTGCCCCCGGCACACAGCGCGGCGATCACCAGCGCCATGCCGGCGCGGATGTCCGGCGATACCAGGCGTTCGCCGTGTAGGCGCGTGGGGCCCATGACCAGGGCTCGATGCGGGTCGCACAACACGATGCCGGCCCCCATGTCGATCAGGCGGTCGACGAATACCAGGCGCCGGTCGAACATCTTCTGGTGGATCAGCACGGTTCCCCGGCATTGGGTGGCGACCACTAGCGCGATGCTGATCAAATCGGGCGGAAAACCGGGCCAGGGCATGTCGTCGATCTTGGGCACGGCACCGTCGAAATCGGGCATTACCGTCATCTCCTGGCTCGCCGGTACGACGATGTCGTCGCCGTCGTCCTCCCATGCGATGCCAAGCCGGCCATACATGATTCGCGTCATCCGGTGGTCCTTGGGCGCCGCCCCCACCAGCCGGACGTCCGATCCGGTGGCGGCGGCCAGGCCGATCAGCGAACCGACCTCCATGTAGTCCGGGCCGATGTCGAAGCGGGCGCCGTGGAGGGCGCCCACACCTTCGACGGTGAGGTCGTGGGTTCCGATGCCGGAGATCTTTGCGCCCATCGCGTTCAGGCAGCGGCACACGTCTTGAACGTGCGGCTCCATGGCGGCGTTGGAGATATACGTCGTCCCATCCGCGAGAACGGCCGCGAGGAGCGCCTGCTCGGTGCCGGTGACGCTCATTTCGTCCAGGAACAGGTCGCAGCCCTTGAGGCCCCGTGTCCGCAGAACGTAGTGACCGGGCTCGATGTCGATCTCGGCGCCTAGGGCCTGCAGGGCGAGAAGATGGGTGTCCAATCGACGCCGGCCGATGCGATCGCCGCCGGGCCGGAAGATTTTGACCCGGCCGAATCGTGCAAGCATCGGCGCCGCCAGCAGTACGGCGGTTCGGATCCGGCTGCTCAAGCCCGGATCCGGCTGCTCGTCGCGGACCCGTGCGGCATGCAAGGTGCAGGTGTTGGACTCGAAGCGCCCGTCGATCCCGAGGCCCGCCAACAGCGACAGTTTCGTGCGCACGTCGCCGATGTCGGGGACGTTGCCTATGGTCAGCGGGTCGTCGGTGAGCAATGAAGCCGCGAGCAGCGGTAGGGCCGAGTTCTTGTTGCCCATGGGCGCTATGTCGCCGGCAAGCGGTTGCGCCCCCTCGACTCGAAAGTAGTCCATGCCCGTGTACCGCGGGGCGGTTGCCGTGCTACGCGTCGAACACGATAACGCTGCGCGCCACCTCGCCCGTGTCGAGCGCTTGCAGGGCGTCGGTGACGTCGCCGAGACCGACGCGTTGGGAGATCATCTCGTCGAGGTGCAGGCGTCCTTGGAGGTAGAACTCCACGAATCGCGGCATGTCCACCCGGAACCGGTTCGAGCCCATCATCGAACCCTGGATCTTCTTCTCGGAAAGGAAGTCGGGGCCATGCAGGGATACCATCTCGCCCGGTGGAATCATGCCGATGATGGTCGCAGTACCGCCGGGACGGACCATGCGGAACGCCTGCTCTGCGGTGACCTTGAGACCGATGGCTTCGAAGGAGTAGTGCACGCCGCCGCCGGTGATTTCGCGAACCTGCGCGACGGGGTCCCCGTCGGAGGCGTTGACGACATCGGTTGCCCCGAAGTTGCCCGCCAGTTGCAGCTTCGACGATACGGTGTCCACGGCGATGACCCGGGATGCGCCTGCGATCGCCGCGCCGTTGATGCAGGACAGGCCGACGCCGCCGCAGCCGATCACGGCGACGGTGGCGCCGGGCTCCACGTCGGCGGTGTGAATGACGGCCCCGACGCCGGTGGTCACGCCGCAGCCGATCAGCGCCGCTCGGTCCATGGGCATGTCGTCGCGGATCTTCACGACCGAATGCTCGTGGACCAGCATCTGTTCAGCGAACGAACCGAGGTTGGCGAATTGGCTGAGCGCGGCGCCCGCCTTGGATAGCCGCGGCTCGTCCGCGGCACCGCGTCTGACCTCGGGCTCCTGGCAGAGTGACATGTGGCCGGTCAGGCAGTATTCGCAATGGCCGCAGAACACGGACAGGCAGGTGATCACGTGGTCCCCGGGCTTGACGTAGCGCACGGCCGAGCCGACTTCCTCGACGATTCCCGCCGACTCGTGGCCGAGCACGCAGGGCACTGCGCCCGGATAGGTGCCGTTGAAGAAGTGCATGTCCGAGTGGCAGACACCGGCCGCGGCGGTGCGAATCAGCACTTCCCGCGGACCGGGCTTGTCGATCTGGATGTCTTCGACGTCCATGCGCGTGTTAACGGCGCGGAAGACGGCTGCTTTCATCGGGCTTCTCGAATGGCGTCGCGAACGTCAGTGTGCCAAGTGCCGGGGTGCGCCATCAAGCACTCGCGTGCCGGAACGGAAAGTCACAGACGCGCTCGGGTGTGTCCGAACGTTCCTTCCGCCAACGACACGGCGGCGCGAAGGGCGGCAATGGCACCGGTCGCGTCTGCGACCCCTTCGCCGGCGATGTCGAAAGCCGTGCCGTGGTCGACGGACGTTCGGATCAGCGGGATGCCCAATGTCGCGGTCACGCTCTCGTGGAAGTTGTGCACCTTGATCGCGATGTGGCCTTGGTCGTGGAACATCGCCAGCACCGCGTCGAACTCGCCGGTGATCGCGCGGTTGAAGATCGAGTCCGCCGGAAGCGGACCGGTGGCGTCGATGTCCAGGGCCCGGGCTTCCTCGACGGCCGGCGCGATCTCGTCGATCTCTTCGCGACCGAGCAGTCCGCCCTCGCCGCCGTGCGGATTCAGTGCCGCAACCGCGACGCGCGGGTTGGCCAATCCCCACGCGGCTAGCGAGTCGTGGCACAGGCGAAGCTTGTCGAGGACGTTCGCGCGGGTGACGAACCGTGCCGCCTCGATGAGCGATTTGTGCGTTGACAGGTGTACGACGCGCAGGCCCGGCGTCATGAGCATCGTCGCCGTGGTCGTCGCCCCGGTCAGCCGGGCGAGAATCTCCTGGTGGCCGATGTCGTCGACATAGCCCGCAGCATGGATCGCCTCCTTGTGCAAGGGGCAGGTCATCATGGCCGCGACGTTGCCGGCGATCGCATCTCGGGCGCAGCGTTCCACGGCGCTGACGCTCGCTTCGCCGCATGCCGCGGAGATCGTGCCGACCCGAAAGTCGGCGGCACGGGGAACATCGACATCCACCATCTCGCAGCCGTCGGGAAGGGGCAACCCAGCCTGTTCGGCACCGAGGTCGAGCGCCCATGCCGGGCCGTACACGACATAGTCGGCCAATGGCCGGTCGGCGGCGTTCAGGGCCTTGACGGCCACCTCCGGACCGATGCCGGCCGGGTCGCCCAAAGTTATGCCGATCCGGGTCACAACAGGTCGGTGGCGACCACCGTCAGCCCGAAGCCTTCGAGGCCGACGAAGTCGACTTCCCGGCCCGCGAGAATGCGTAGCCTCGTAACCCCGAGATTGCGCAGGATCTGCGCGCCCACCCCGATCTCCAGCCAGTCGCGGTTGCGCACCCCCGCCCGGCTGTCATCGCCACCCGCCAAGTTGTCGAGCGGGACACCGGCGAAACCGCTGCGCAGGTAGATCAAGACGCCGCCGCCGAGTTCGCCGAGCCGGTTGAGCGAGGCTTCCAGCAGGCTCTCCTCGTGCCGCGTTTGGGAACCGAAGACATCCTCGATCAGCTTCTCGCGATGGATCCGTACCACCACGTCGTCGCCCGGCTGCATGTCGCCGAACACCAGCGCCAGGTGTTCGGCGTCTTCGAACCGGGTCCGGTAGGCATAGCCCCGGGCGCGTCCCGCAGCGGTTTCAACGTCGAACTCACGTGTGCGTATCACGAGTTGCTCGCGGTGTTGGCGATAGGCGATCAGGTCGGCAATGGAGATGATCTTGAGGCCGAACTCGCTGGCGAACTCGCGCAATTCCGAGAGTTTCTTGGGGTTGCCGTCGTCGTTGACGATCTCCGCCAGGACGCCAACCGCCGGTAGCCCGGCGGCATGCGCCAGGTCGACCGCCGCCTCGGTGTGGCCGGAGCGAACCAGCACGCCGCCCTGGCGCGATACCAGCGGCAGGACGTGGCCGGGTCGGGCGAAGTCGTCGGCGGCCGTGTTGTTGCTCGCCAAAGCCTGGACGGTATTGGCGCGTTCGTCGGCGGAGATTCCGGTTGTCAGCCCGACCTTGTAGTCGACCGTCACCGTGTAGGCTGTCGCCAATGGCGCTTCGTTGCGGGCCACCATGGGGTCGAGATGCAGGCGCTTCGCCTGGTCTTCAGTGATGGAGGCGCACAGCAGTCCGCTGGTGTGCCGGATCATGAAGCCGATCTTGTCGGATGACGCCTTTGCGGCCGCCATGATGAGGTCGCCCTCGTTCTCGCGGTCGTCATCGTCGACAACCACCACGAGGTCGCCGGCGGCGATGGCCGCGATGGCATCTTCGACGGTGTCGAACTCGGTGGGCATGTCGTGACTGTCCTAGCCGGGTCGGCGTGGTGAACGAGACTAGGTTCCCGAATACCGGCCGGTCGGAATTGTATCAGCCGGGACACGCGCCAAGTTTGGTTCGAAGTCCCTTTGCGACAGCGACTGGGCAAGTGTCTACGTCGGCCACTCAACTCGAATCGTTCGAGAGTCGAGTCTGTGCTGACGTGCCAACGCGAGCTGGCGGCGCGCTGGCGGGGACCTGCGGCGGGGCGTAGAATGCGCTGCTCAAGCGCCCGTAGCTCAACTGGATAGAGTACCAGGCTTCGAACCTGGGGGTTCGGGGTTCGAGTCCCTGCGGGCGCGCCATTCCCTCGATGCGCCGGGTTTCAGATGGCGCCGGCGTTCTTCAGCGACGCCACCTCGTCCGCCGACAACCCGAGTAGATCGCCGTAGACCTTCAGGTTGTCGGCCCCGGTGTTTCGCGGCATGGATACCGGCGGCGGATCGACGTCCTGGAAGCGCAGCGGCGTGTTCGGTAGCGTTACCTCGCCGTAGCGTTCATGGGCGACCCTGGAAAGCGCGCCGCGTTCCAGCAGATGCGTGTCGTTCAGGACGTCGGCGAGGGACTGCACCGGCGCGCAGGGCACTTCGTGTTGCTGGCAGACCTCGAAGACTTCGGCTTTGGAGAGGGTCGATGTCCAAGCCTCTACGACGGCGTCGGTCGCCGCCATGTTCAGGGCTCGCGTTGCCCGGTCCGCGAAACGAGGATCGTCCGACAGTTCGGGTTCGCCCATGGCATCGAGTAGTCCCAGCCAGTGCCGTTCGCGAACACAGATGATCGCGACGTGGCCGTCGCTGGCGGCGTAGACGTTGTAGGGCGCCACGGCCGAGGCGTGGTGATGGTTGCCGGTTCGACGCGACTTGCCATCGGATACGTACCACGCGCCGAGGGCAGAGGTCAGCGACGGGAAGACGGCGTCCTGCATGGCAACGTCGAGTACGGCGCCGCGACCGGTACGCTCGCGGCGCACGAGTGCCGTTGTGATGGCGGCATAGAGGTGAACACCGCCCAGGATATCGCACATGGCGGGACCGGCCTTCAGGGGCGGTTCGCCGTCGTGCCCCGTGATGGCCATCACACCGGTCATGGCTTGGACCGTGATGTCCATGGCCCGGTAGTCGCGGTGCGGACCCGTCCGGCCGAACCCCGTCCCGGAGGCGTAGATCAGGCGCGGGTTGATCGCCGTCAGTGCCTCGCCGCCGACACCGCGGCGGTCGAGGGTTCCCGGCGCGAAATTCTCGAGCAGGACGTCGGCATGCCTGGCCAGGTCGCGCAGCACCTCGCGGCCGGCATCCGACTTGAGGTTCAGCGTCACGGTCTCCTTGTTGCCGTTGAGCATCATGAAGGGGTAGCTCAAGGGTGGATCGCCGCGCCCGCGCATGGCTTCGCCGCCGGGCGGTTCAACCTTGATCACCCGCGCGCCGGCCATGGCCAGCAGGTAGCCGCAATAGGGTCCGTTGTAGATCTGTCCGAGGTCGAGGACCGTGATGCCGGCGAGAGGTTGGTGTTGCAACGGCGTGTCCCAGGCGTCCGAAAGGACGAACGATGAAGGTTCGGCCCTGCCCGCTCAACCCCGACGTGCCGGTCGGCGGCGTCGGCGCGTCAGTGCGCTTGCTGGGCAGGTCGTTTCGGGTCTTGACAGGTCGGCCGGATCGCTCAGGCTTGTACGGCACTCTATTCCAGTGATTAGTCATGGCCGTCGCCGCGTTCGATCACGCAGCCATCCCCATCGCTGATGTGGATGCGATGCTCCGGTTCTACGGTGCCCTTGGATGCGAGGTCCACGAGGTGCTTCCACCGCTGTTCTACTCTGTCGCGTTCGGCGACAACAAGATCAATTTCCACGGGCCCGGAACTTGGTGCTCCTCCGAGTTCACGCTCCGCGGTCCATCGGCTAAACCCGGCTGCGGCGACTTCTGTTTCGTTTGGGACGGAACGGCGGGGCAACTGGCCGAAATGCTGGCGCGCCTCGACGTGCCGATCGTGGAAGGGCCGGTCGCGCGGGTGGGAGGGCGCGGCCTAACCGGCCAGAGCACCTACATTCGAGATCCGGACGGCAATCTGCTCGAGTTCATCGTCTACCCGGCATGAATGCGACCCTGCCTACAGTTGCGGCGGGGATTTTCCGCGCGACGACTGCAATTGTGGGAGTGGTGTTATTCGTCTGCTGCCCCTGTGCGGCCGAAGTAACGGCAATTACGGGCGCGCAAATCATCCCGATGACGTCAGAGGCCGTGCTCGACGATCACGCCATCGTCATCGAGAACGGTCGCATTTCGGCGCTCTGTCCCGTCAGCGTCGGTTGCATACCAACTGGTGCCACTGTCATTGATGGGACAGGCATGTTCCTCATCCCGGGCCTCATCGACTCGCACAACCACTTCGGTGGCGTCGCCTTCGACGGTCGTGACGAGACCCGGATTCGCACGCGGGATCAGCACCTGCGCCAGTACGTCATGTTCGGTGTCACAACGGTGCGCGACCCCGCAGGCAATCCCCTGGTCCTGCAGGCGCGCGACCAGATCAACCGCGGCGAGTTGTTCGGCCCGCGGATATTCACGTCGTGGGGCGTGATGGACGGCGATCCGCCGCTTTTCACCGGGGCGCCGGCGTTCGCCGAGCCCGAACGCGCCGCCGAATTCGTGCGCATGACCAAGAAGTTCGGCTATGACTTCGTCAAGGTCTACTCAACAATGGATACCGAGGTCTTTGACGCCGTCATGGCCGCTGCTCGCGAGACGGGCTTGACCGTTGCGGCGCACGTGCCAATCCGAGTGCCGCTGGAGCATGCGCTCAAGAAGGGCCTGCGGTCGATTGAACACCTCACCGGCTACGACGTCGCCTGTGCGTATCCCGAGCGGATCATGCGTCCGATTGTCGAGGACATCTACCAGGGGTGGGCTTGGTGCACGCCCGGGAAGGTCAAGGTGCTGGCGGCGATGACTGCAGCGTATGAAGTCTGGAACGTCCCCACGCTTTCGCTTTGGGACAACACGGTGACCGAGTTCGACCGGCCGCGCCGCGCCACGGAGGGGCTCCGTCGCTTCGAACATCCGTTGACGCGTGCCGGTTTCGACTGGTTGTACAGCATCTACGGTCCTCGCGCCCGGGCCGGAATAACCGGTACTCGTTCGACGCGCCTAGGACTCGTCAAGGCACTGAGCGATGCCGGTGCGCCGGTGCTGGTGGGCACGGACGTCTCTGCCACGGGCTACACCGTGCATCGGGAGATGGGATTGTTCGTGGAGGCGGGTCTGACGGCGTACCAGGCGCTGCACGCCGCGACCGCCGAAGCCGCCCGCTACCTGCGCAAGGAGGGTGAGTTCGGGACCTTGGTGCCCGGCGCGAGTGCGGACATGGTTCTGCTTGAGGCCAATCCCCTTGTCGACATCGCCAATACGCGCTTGATCCGGGGCCTCATGATTCGTGGCGAATGGTGGTCGAAGCAAATGATCGATGCCGAGATTGCGGCGATCCAGCGCGAGTACGCCGAGGACGCGGCACGACTGCGGCAACTTGGAATCGACGCGCCGGCCGAGCGGTGAAGGCGCAACCCCCACGGTCGCCGGGGATGACTCCTATGCGCTCAACACCTGTCGGGCATCCTCGGCCACCCGCGTACCGTCGAAGAACGCGGGATTGGTCTTGCCCCAGAAATGCACCGGGTTCTCGAACACGAAGCGCCGGAACCCGCCGGCGTCGATGCGTTCGTCCTCGACCAGCTCGTAGGCTTCAGTCAGCACCTGGGACATGTCCTGGACGTCGAAATGGCCGATGTCCGAACCGAACAGGGTCTTGATCTCTGCCCCGCCCGGGTTGCAGGCGCGGTTGAATGCCCAGGCGTTGTTCGAGTCGTCGGCCTCGCAGCCGAAATAGAACGGTGCGACGAACAGCTTCTTGAAGTCGTCGGCCGAGTCGATGGCGCATGCGGCGTAGTCGTCGAGTTCGTCGATGCCGCCCGTGGTACGCGCGCTGCTGTTCGTGCTGATGCCGTTGCCGGCGCGGATGGCGTCGATCATCTCGGCCGGCGCGTACTGCTCGGCGAGCGAAATCAGCATCCCGGGGTCGAGATTGGCCGGGTTCACATCCTCCAACGCGTCCCGGTTGCGGATGTGCCAATGGCCGATGAGATCCGCGTAGAGCAGGCAGGCGAAACCGACGCCGCCTTCCAGAAAGGCGAAGTTCAGTTCGGGAAACCGGCGCGTGACGCCCCCTAGGAAAATGGCCTTGCACACCGCCTCCGACGCCGCCGCGAAGTGGCCGATGTGGTTGTAGCAGAAATTCGACGGCGACATTCGAAACGCCCGACCGCGGGAGCCGCGGTGGAATGTCGGCGACACGCCGAGGTCGCGGCATTTCCGCCAGACGGGGTCATAGTCGTAGGCGCTGTCCAAGCCGATCACGTCGTACCAGACGGCGAGGTCCGCCGAATCGGGCCGTTCTTCCGCCACCTTGGCAATCGGCCGGTCGATCATGCTGTTCAGCATCACGGCCTTGAGACCCAGTTCGCCCACTGCGTGTTCGAGTTCCGCGACGGCTTCGTCGGGGTGATGCATCGGAATCACGGCGGCGGGCGTGATTCGATCCTTGAGGGGCTCGAACAGTTCGGCTTGGTAGATATTGAATGCACGGCACGCGGCGATGCGTGCCTCGGTGTCGTTGACGCGGGGCAGGCCGAGGCCCATGGTCGGGAACAGGATCGCGAAGTCGATCCCAAACTCGTCCAGGCGTTCGTAGAGCAGCCTCGGCATCATCGCCGTGGCGCGGTCGCGCGTGTTCTTGGTGGGCGCCCCCCAGAACGCCTCCTGGGCGACGTTCTCGCGACGCCGTTCCGCGGGCGTCATGCGTAGCGAACGTCGAACCCGGCCGCCGTTGATCTCCATGGCGCGCACCGCGGCGTCTCCGCCGATCTTGCGCAACGCCGCCCCGACCACGGGTCCGTATTCGAGCCAGTGACCGTCCGCGTCGATCACCGGATGGCCGAGACTCTCCCGCAGTCGTGCGCCGTTGTCTGTCATCGCCTCCTCCCCAATCGGCAACGTCGAGAATCTAGCTTAACCGACGCCAAGGGCGTTGCGTAGCGTGCCGAGTGTCGCGCGCGAGGGGCGCTCGGTCGCACCCTTGGCAACGGGACGGGACAAGCCCGTCCCGACGATGACGTGCCCGCGGGGTCGCGATCCGGCCCGGCTTCCGTGCAACAATTCGAGCGCGCAAGGCGAAGGAGTAGAAAGGAGAGACAATGCGGAGGTCGGCGGCTTTCGCCCACGCCACGTACGGCGTGCTGTACGTCGCACCCATCGCCGCCGCGGTCTCCTTCAATCTCGCCTACGCGTATTGGCTGGTGTCGGGGGTGGCGGTTGCCGCCGTCGTGTCGTGGTTGTGGCAACTCGGCGGGTGGCACCGCGTCACGGCATTGGTTGCGAATTGCACGACGTCGTTCGCCAACCTGCTGCTTGCGGCTTCGTTGTACGTCCAGGGTGTCGGCTTCAACGCCCAGTTCTTCTACCACCTTGACGGCGAAACGTTCGCGATCGCGAGGCAAGCCTATTCGGTGGTCTTTTTCGGCGCTTGGGCATACTGGCTAGGTCTTTGTGTTGTTCCGTTTGTCCTCGGCTGGCGCAAGGCGAATTGGGCGGAGCGCCAACTGCCCAGGGGGTGCATGGTCCTTGCCGGAATCGCGGCGATCGCTGCGTATGCCCCGCTCTTGTCGTTCGCCTCCTTCGTGCTTTCGGCGGACCATCAACCGGCCACGGTCCGGGAACCCGGTACGCATGCCGTCGCGATCGAGCCGGAAGCGCTTCAAGACCCCAAGAGCCTGGTGCTGATCTTCGCCGAATCCCTGGAAGCGACGTACAGTCGACGCGACATATTCGGCGACGACTTCACGCCGCGTCTGACTGCCCTGGCGAAACACGGTGTGGACTTCGACGACATGCGGCAGGTCGGTCACACGGGGTCGACCATCACCGCGATGGTGGGAGCCATGTGTGCCCTGCCGCTTCGATCGCCCATGCCTTGGCAACATTTAAACTCCGTATTGCCGAATGTGGCTGTCCCGGTGCCGGACCAAGCCTGCCTCGGCGATGTGCTCGCCGCGCACGGGTATCGAACCGTATTCATGGGCGGCGCACCCCTGGGATTCGCTGGAAAGGGCAAGTTCCTCGCGGCGCATGGATTCACCGAACTGTATGGCGCCTCGAATTTTCTGCCCCGCTTGGAGGATCCCGACTACCGATCGGCGTGGGGAATCCACGACGACACGCTGTTCGAACTCGCATTGCGGAAACTAGACGCCTTGGCTGACGGAGTTTCGCCGTTCGCATTGACCCTGCTGACACTCGACACGCACCATCCGTCGGGTCTGCCGTCGGGGAGTTGCACGAGTCGCCGCCGGGGAGCATCGGACATGGAATTCTCGATACGATGTTCGGATCGATTGCTGAGTGGTTTCATCGACGACGTGCGGTCGCGCTACGCGGACGTAGTGGTTGCTCTCTTTTCGGATCATCTTGCGCACCGAAACGAGCTTTTCGGCACGTTGAGGCGCCACGGCAACTCGCGACGACTGCGCTTTTCAGTGTGGGGACCCGATGTGGAACCGACGCGCATTGGACGAAAGGGAACGCATTTTGATGTCATGCCGACAATTCTCGACTTTCTTGGTTTCGAGGGTTGGTTGAGTCACAATTTCGGTGCTTCCTTGCTCCGCACCGATAGTCCTTGGTTTGCGCTTGGCGAGAAGGCAGCGACAACCATCACTCAGGATCTCCCTGACATCCGCTTGGAAATGAGTTCGCAAGTCGTGTTCAAAGCCGATGGACCGTCGATTGAGATCGGCGGACAACGGATATTGGCAACCAACGAGGGTTTGGCATTGACAAATGCGATTTTCGCGATGAAATTTGATGCGAGAGGCAATTTCGTAGGGTTTCGTGATAGTGAATCTCTGGAGGATTTCCTGCGGGAAGCGAGTGACGGGTTTTGGGTGGGCGTCTCGACTAACGACGGGTTCAATAGACGGTTTGTTGCCGACGAGCCGTCGAAACTCGCCTTCTTCGGTGGATGTTTCGGCGCGGCCGGATTGATCGCCGAGCCATTGTGGTGGCGTGACAAACTTGATGTTTCGTCGGCAATGGTGGGCTGCGGATTTGAACAGCCGTGACTGACCGCAGTCGTGTCGGCGATTCCGATGCGGGTCTTGCCCGGGTGACGGTCGATCTCGGTGCTCTACGCGAGAACTACCGGCGCATCTGCCACGCTGGCACGCGGACGGCGGCCGTGGTCAAGGCGGACGCCTACGGTCTCGGTGCGATTCGGGTCGTCGAGGCGGTCGGCCGGGAGGGGTGTCGGGATTTCTTCGTCGCGACGGAGGCTGAAGGAATCGCGGTGCGCGCGGCTAGCAGGGACTCGAATATCTTCGTGTTCTCCGGGCCACCGGACGCGCGCAGCGCAGCGTCCATGGTGCGCCACGGCTTGACGCCGGTGCTGAACGACGAACAGCAGCTGGATCGGTGGCGGGAACACCGGGAGACGCCGGTTGCCGTGCACGTCGATACCGGAATGCACCGACTCGGTTTCGACCGCGGGACGTTGGCGGCGTCGATGTTCGAGGGATTCAACGTCGGCTTGGTCATCTCCCACCTAGCCTGCGCGGACGATCCGGCGCACCCGATGAACCAACAACAAGTGGACCGTTTCGACGCCATTCGTTCGTTGTTCCCCAACGCCCTGGGGAGTCTTGCCAATTCTGCAGGGGCGCTATCGGGAATCGGTGCCGACATGACCCGCGCCGGTATTGCGCTCTATGGTGGCAATCCCTTTTCGACAAGGCCGAATCCAATGTTGCCGGTCGCGGCCTTGGAAGCTCGCGTCGTCGGGTTGCGGACAGTCGCCGCGGGACAGCCGGTCGGCTACGGCAGCACGTACACGACACGACAAGCAACGCGAATCGCCGTGCTCGGGGCCGGCTATGCGGATGGAATCCCGCGAGGACTCTCCCAAGACGCCCGTGTGGCGCTCGAGGGCCTTCGACTGCCGGTCGTTGGACGCGTGTCGATGGACCTGCTCCACGTTGACGCCTCAAACGTCGAGGGCGGCATTGCGCTTGGTGATTGGGTGGAGGTCTTCGGGCGCACGGTCAAGATCGATGAGACCGCCGCTTGGGCGGGAACGATCAGCTATGAGCTGTTGACGCGGTTGGGAAGCCGCCTGCAACGGTTCTACACCGGCCAGTGAGCTATCATCGCCGGTTTGCATGCTTAAGGACGAAGAGAAAATGCCGACGATCAACCCCAAGGGTGTTCTTGCCGGGCAGGTTGCCGTGGTGACCGGCGCGAGCCGCGGCATTGGCGAGGCGATCGCCAAGCGCTACGCGATGGAGGGTGCCAAGGTGGTCGTGTCGGCGCGCTCGGTCGATCCCGAGGACCATTTCCTTCCGGGTTCGATCAATGAGACCGTGCAGGCGATCCGCGACGCGGGTGGGGAAGCAACGGCGGTCAAGGCCGACCTGTCCCGGGAGGAAGACCGGCACAACTTGATCACCGCCACCGAAGCCGCCTACGGCCCGGTCGACATCCTGGTGAACAACGCAGCGGTCACGTGGTTCATGCCCGTGGCCCAATTCGCAGAAAAGCGATTTCGCATCATGATGGATGTGCAAGTGTGGGGACCCTTCGAACTGGCCCAGCTTTGCCTGCCGTCGATGCTTGAGCGCGGGGCCGGTTGGATTCTGAACATCTCGTCGCACGCGGCGATCCATCCCAACGCCAAGGCGCCGGGTGGCCACGGCGGCACTGTCTATGGGATGTGCAAGGCCGCCTTGGAGCGGTTCACGACCGGATTGGCGCAGGAGGCCTACGGCTCCGGCGTGGGCGTGAACGTGATTTCGCCCGGTTTGGTGGCGACGCCCGGCGTCGTGCACCACAAGCTCATCAACGAATCCAACAAGGATCGCGTGACGCCGGTGGAGCACATGGCCGAAGCGTGTCTGCGCCTGTGTCATGGCGACCCCGCCGAGATCACCGGCCGGATCGACTACGCCGATCAGGTGATCGAGGAGTTCAAGCTGGAACCCGCCGACCTAATCTGACCCGTCGAGTCACACGCGGCGGAGAAGTACGCTGACACGCCTGCACAACGAGTTGGATCTCGGTGCCTACTGGTTGCCGTTCACGGCGAACCGCGCCTTCAAGGCAGAACCGCGGTTCGTCGTTTCGGCATCCGGCACCCGTTATCGAACCGACGACGGGCGCGAGCTGCTCGACGGCATGTCGGGCCTATGGTGCTGCAATGCCGGCCACAGCCATCCGCGCATCGTCGAGGCGATACGCAGACAGGCCGCCGAACTCGACTACGCGACCGCGTTCCAGGTTGGGCACCCGACAGCTTTCCGACTGGCCGAACGGTTGGCGGCGATGGCGCCGGCCGACCTCAACGCGGTGTTTTTCACCAACTCGGGATCCGAGTCCGTCGATACGGCGTTGAAGATCGCGCTTGCCTACCACCACGCCCGGGGCGAGTCATCACGGACGCGTTTCGTCGGTCGCGAGCGGGGCTACCACGGTGCGGGTTTCGGTGGCATGAGCGTCGGCGGCATCGCCAACAACCGCAGGGCATTCGCCGCGCAGCTGCCGGGTGTCGTGCACCTGCCCCAAACCCACGCCCTCGAGCACCAGGCGTTCAGCCGGGGCCAGCCGACGTGGGGCGCCCACCTGGCCGACGAGCTCACACGGATCGTCGCGGTAAACCACCCGTCGACCATCGCCGCGGTCATCGTCGAGCCCTTCGCGGGGTCGGCGGGAGTGCTGGTGCCGCCGGTGGGCTATCTCGAACGGCTTCGGGAGATCACCAGCCGGCACGGCATTCTGCTCATCTTCGACGAGGTGATCACGGCCTTCGGTCGTTTGGGGGCCGTGTTTGGTGCAGAGCGATTCGGCGTCGTACCGGACATCATCTCGGTGGCGAAGGGCATCACGAGCGGCGCAGTGCCAATGGGCGCGGTATTGGTCCGCGACGAGATTCGGGACACGGTCGTCGAAACCGCCCCGGACGCTATCGAGTTGTTCCACGGCTACACCTACTCGGGGCATCCCCTAGCCAGCGCGGCGGCGATGGCAGCACTGGATGTCTACGAAGAGGAAGGGCTGTTCGAGCGCGCGAGGTCTCTCGAACCCGTGCTCGAGGAAGCGCTGCATGCCCTGGCGAACAAGCCGAACGTGATCGATGTGCGCAACATCGGCCTCGCTGGGGCGGTCGAACTGGGAGCGCGGAATGGCGCGAAGGGCGCAAGAGGCAGCGAGGCCTTCGTGGCGGCTTTCGAACGCGGCGTTTTGGTCAGAGCCACCGGCGATATCGTCGCCGTGGCACCGCCGCTCGTGGTCGAGGAGGATGAGATCGGGATGATCGCGGCGGTGCTGGGAGACGTTCTGGACGAACTAGGCTGATACGACGTCTCGACTGTCTACCTTGCAGGGCCGCACAAACGGTCGCAGGAAGCCGATGGAGCGTGCTTGGGCCATCAACACGACGCGACGAACAGGCATCTTGGCCTTGCCGCATTCCAAGGCGTCTGTTAGTTTCCCTCGATGCTGGCGGCGGCGACGCCATGCCGTTGAGCGGGCATCGGCGCACTAGGAGGACGAGCGCATCGTGCTACAATCGGACTGTGGCGGAGGAGTGGTCTTCGTTGACGGTGTTTGGCGTTGCATGAACGGCACCTTGGGTGCCGTCGCCGGTGCCTTCTCGGGAAGTGCCGGGTATAGTGCCGGGAAATCTGTTCAAGCTACCGGACATGCCAGAAGCTAACCCCGTTCCTACACCCCCCAGATACATGGTTGACCGGCAACATGACTGAAATAAGCGAAAGCCCGAAGGAGGGCATGAACATGAACAACTCCCCGGCGAATGGGATAGGCGGTGGGCGTTCCAGCGTTGGCTCGCGCCTATTGCATGGCTGTCTGCGAACACTGAGCTCGGTCTTGGTTGTAGGCGCTACGTTTTCGGGTGCGAATGCGAGTGCGCAGCAACCCGTCCTCTATACGAACCAGCCAGGAAACTATGGCGAGGTCGTGGAAGGTGCCGATGCCAAGTTCAGGATATGCCAGAGCAGTAGCCAAGCAGCGGCCTTGACGGTCAACGTCGGCGTCTCTGAAACCGGTGCCGCAATCAAGGGAACCGTGCCTACGACGTTCGAGTTCGAGGCAGGACAGGCGGGGACTGCGCGTTGTACGGACTTCACGGTCGAGACGGACGATGACATGACCGACGAGCCTGACAGTGTCATCACGACGGTGCTGTTGGCAGGTTCTGGCTACACACTTGCACAGTTCGGGGAACACTCAGCTGACGTTACCGTGACCGATAACGACGAACCTGGCGGCGACGGGGACGGCGACGGCGATGGTGACGGCGATGGTGACGGCGACGGCGACGGAGACGGCGACGGCGACGGCGATGGTG
>VXYL01000035.1 GCA_009846005.1 Gammaproteobacteria bacterium
CGCCATCATCATGGGGGGTCTTCAGGGCAACCATCACGTTGCTGGTCGGTGACAGGCGCTGGCAATACACCTTTTAGCGATCCAACACGATCCGCGTGGCTTTGTCTTCGTCGTACCACCACCCATCGGGAAACGGAGGTCTATAGACCGCCAGATCTTCCCGTTCCGGTCGACCGAATTTGTTCCAATAGACAATGCGAAGGGGTGCAATCGCATCGAGGGGAATCTGGTAGAACCTCCAGAGTAGTACCCTATCCAAGGCGCGGCAGGCGATTGCCATTTCCTCCACGGTCGTCACCTTGACTGCCTTGGCGATCAACGCGTCGACCACGGGATCCGCGATCCCGGCTATGTTGTGACTAAGGGGCTCGGACGCCGATTGAGAATGAAAAAACATGGACAGGAATACGATCGGCGGTGCGAGGATGTCGCTCCGAATGATCCTCGCGTCGTAGTCGAACTTCCGGTTCAGATTTGCGAACTGCGCGGCCTCCACCAGCCGTATCCTACCGGTGATCCCAAGTAGCTTTAAGGTGCTGAGGTAAGGCAGGAGAGTACGCTGATCTGCGCCATCCACCGACAGGAATTCAATCTCGAAAGGCTCAGCGGCGCTGTTGACCAGCACGCCATCCGCAATATGCCACCCGGCCTGTGCTAGCAGTTCTCGGGCCCGTTCGAGGGAGGCGCGATTGCGGCCGCTGCCGGTGGACTGCGGGAATTCGAGGGCCTGGGTAAACAGCCTTTTGGGCAGTTGATCGCGAAACGGCGCCAGCAACGCAAGCTCACCCTCGCCCGGTAATCCGCGCGCCTCGAGCGTTGGCTCCCCGGAAAAATTGCTGAGTGCCCGTTCGAGCAGGCCAAAACGAAGTACTCGGTTCTCCCATTCGAAATCCACGGCGAGCGTCAATGCTTCCCGAACCCGCGGGTCCTTGAACCGGTCCCGACGGTTGTTCAGGGCGATGACCCGATTGATACCGATTTCTGAGCGTTCGTCGAGATGGTCCATCACCAGCCAGCCCCTATCCCGGGCGGGAATGTCATACCCTGTTGCCCAGTAGCGCATATCCCGTTCGATCCAGGTGTCGAACAATCCCTTGCGAAACGCCTCCCGGGCGACGGTTGCATCCCGATAGACTTCGTGCCGGATCTCATCGAAGTTGAAGCGGCCCTTGTTGACGGGGATGTCTCGTCCCCAGTAGTCCGGAACCCGTTCGTAACGGATATGCCGACCCTGCCTGACGTTGGCGACCCGGTAGGGACCGCTCCCCAGTGGCGGTTCCAGCGATGCCTGGGTTGGGTCCCGCCCTTCCCAGTAGTGGGCCGGCATGATGGGAAACCAACTCAAGGGGAAGATGTTGGATACGGTTAGTTCGTTCGCAACCCGCAAGGCTATTTCGCGCTCGCTTAAGATTTCGACGGATTGCACCCACGAGAGAAATCCGCGAAGCCATATGCTGGATTGAACAAGCTCGAGGGTGAACTTCACATCCCGGGCAGTGATCGGCATCCCGTCGTGCCACCGCGCCTCCCGATGCAAGCGAACAAAGAGGGTGCGTTTGTCGTCGGAAACGCTCAGTCCATCTGCCAGTCGGCCATAGAAGCTGCTCATCTCCTCGGCGCGGTTCGACACCAGGGAGTCGTAGAGCAAACTCACGCCTGGCGCTGCCACTAAGTTGTCCGCGATCAGAGTCAGGGTATTGAAATCAATCTGTGTCGATTGGACCAGTACGCCCCCCTTGGGCGCATCGGGATTAATGTAGTCGAAATGCGTAAAGTGAGCGGGGTATTTCAGCTCGTGGAAGAACGAGATGCCGTGTTCGTACTTCGGTTCGGCGGATGCGGTAACCAAAAGCGCCGTAGCGAGGTTCAAGAAAGCGACCCATTGCAGTAGGCGCGAGTTGGTTGCCATACGCATGTGCACCTCAATTTGCATTCTCAATGCGATCGGCCTTGACGGGGTCGTACCACCAGCCATCCGGAAACGGCGACAAATACGTCGCCTCGGCCTCCCGCTGCGGCCGGCCGAACTTGTCCCAGTAGACGAGGTGCGGGTCGTCCACCGCATCCAGCGGGATCTGATAGAAGCTCCACAGTAGCACGCGGTCGAGGGCTCGACACGCCGCGGCCATCGAGTCAAGCGTCGATGCCGCCTTCGCCGCATCGACCAGGGCGTCGACCGCCGGATGACCGATCCCCGCGTGGTTGAACGAAAGCGGCGCATCGACCGCTTGGGAATGAAAAGCCAGATGCAGCTCCCAGGGCGGCAACCCGAAGTCGCCGATCCTGATGAATGCGTCGTAGTCTCGGTTCCGCAGCCGATTGGCGTACTGGGCGCCCTCGACCATCCTGATTCGACTCTCGATACCGAGCGCGGTCAGCGCGTCGACGTAGGGCAACAACCTGCGTTGCTCCGCCGGAACGCGCGCCAGAAACTCGATCGTGAAGGGTTCGCCTCCCTCGCCGATGAGGACGCCGTTGCGCATCTGCCACCCTGCCTCCGCCAAGAGCGCTTGCGCCCGTACTAGACCCGGACGATTGCGCCCGACGCCACTCGTGCGCGGAAATCGAAAGGCCTCGGTGAACACTCGCTCGGGTATCTGATCGCGAAAGGGCTCGAGGAGCTCTCGCTCCGACTCGCTCGGCAAGCCCGTGGCGGCAAACACCGAGTTCTGAAAGTAACTGTCGGCGCGGGTCAGGCGACCGGTAAACAGCGCACGATTCTGCCACTCGAAATCGAACGCCAGGGACAGGGCTTCCCGCACCTGCGCATCGTCGAAAGGATGGCGGCGGTTGTTCAGGATCAACCAGAACCGCGCGCCGATGTCCATCCGGTAACGCCGCTTGCCCTGCACCAGCCAGCCCTTGTCGCGGGCCGGGGTGTCGAAGGCCAGGATGTCGTGCCCCCACTGCAACCAAACGTCGAGCAGCCCCTTTCGCAGCGCCTCGCGCGCCACCGTCGCGTCGCGGTAGACGTCGTAGAGGATCGTGTCGAAGTTGAACCTGCCCCGATTGACGGGAAGGTCGCGGCCCCAATAGTCTGTTACGCGTTCGTAGCGAACGAAGCGGCCTTTCTCGACCGCCGCGATCCGGTACGGACCGCTGCCCAGGGGCGGCGTGAGGGTCGCGATGGTGGGATCCTTGTCCCCCCAGTAGTGCGCGGGCAGTATGGGAATGTAGTTGGCGAGCGGCGTGAGGCTCAGGCTGGGATCCGCGATCGTTCGAATCACGAACTCCCGATCGTTGACGATGTCGACCGACTCGAACCACGGCGACGCCATGCGAATGGTCGAGCTGGTGGCGTCGGCCTTGATGGCGTCGAAGGTGAACTTGACGTCGTTCGATGTGATCGGCATCCCATCGTGCCAACGCGCGCCGGGGTGCAGCCGAAAGACAATCGATCGGCGATCGGCGCCGAGCGCGATCTGCTCGGCCAGGCTGCCATAGTACGCCGCAGGCTCATCGCCCGCGCGCAGCAGCAAGGTCTCGTAGACCCAGTTCAATCCCGGCGCGCGCTGGGGATTCAACAGCGGCGAGAGCGTGCTGAAGTCGGTCATGGAGGGCATGACCAGCGTGCCGCCCTTCGGCGCGTCGGGATTGACGAACGCGAAATGGCGAAAGTCGGGAGGATATTTCAATTCGTGGAGAATCGACACGCCGTGCCGGAACACGAGCGGCGCTGGATCGGCGTGGCTCGCCGGACCCAGCAAGAGCAGCGTGGCAAGAACGCAGCTTGCGGATCTCGCCGGGGTTACCCCCGCCCGATCGGGTGGAGGTAACCCTGGTTCAAAGCTCAGAACCGCGGCTGCCAGCGGACCTGCAGCCCGATCCGCCGCGGATCGGTGAGCGTGCCCATCGTCTGCGACTCGCGGCCTTCGTGGTAGGACACGGGGACGAACTGCACGAGGCCGATCTCATCGGTCAGGTTCTGCACGTACGCGGTCACCGACCAGACATCGTCCGCCGACATCCACCTCGCGCGGAGGTCCCAGCGTTCATACGCCGGCATCTTGTAGAAGTCGAGGTTACCGATATCGGGATAACGCGAACCGGTATAGCTCAAGGTCGAGAGCAACTGCAACCGTCCCCCAGCGGTGAGCGGTCGCTCGTGCACGAGCGTCAGTGCCGCCTTGTGCGTCGGTTGCATGGGCAGTCGATTGCCGGTCACGTCCTCCGGCGCCGGATAGGGACGAGACATGGGCTCACCGGCAAGGGTCACGTATTCGTGAATCAGGAAATCGTTGTCCGGATTGCCGCGGATGGCGGCCGAATGCGGGCCGAGACTGGAGTCCTGGAAGTTGTAGTAGCCGTCCACGCGCCACTGCTCGTTGAGCCGATACTCGGCGCTGAGCTCAAAGCCCGAGAGCTCCGTCCCGTCCACGTTGGCGGTGTACTCGGTATTTGGGGAGATGTGGTGGGGCTGCAAGAAGCCAGGTGGCACCTCCTGCGTCAAGAGAATCTGGTAGTTCTCGATGTCGCTGTAGTACACGGCCGCCGTTAACCGCAACCGATCGTCGGCGAATATTCCCTTGACACCCAGTTCATAGTTTATGTTGGTCTCTTCTTCGACGGGATCGGTGGGTACCGGTGGCGTGTTCGGCGATCCTTCGTCGTAGTTGAACGAGCCGGCGCGATAGCCGGTGGAGAGGCGGCCATAGAACAGCCTGTTCTCAACCGGCGTGTACTCGACACCGATATGACCGATGGTCTTGTCCCAGCTAACCTTTTCACCGGGCTGCAAATGGCCGAACAAATTGGAGATGTCGAAAAAGACCAGTACGGGCACACCGGCAATACCGATGGTCGTAGACCCATCGAAACCGGGCCTGTCTTTCGTGTCCTTTGAATAACGCAGACCGCCCGACACGAGCCAATGCTCATCGATGCGGTAATCAGCGCTGATGAACGCCGCACGGGTTTCCGACGTATGACGCGATAGGAGTTCAAACGCATGGGTGTGATCGCTGCCCGGCGGACAAGTGAAATACAGATCTGGTAGTCTCGACTCTATCCCCAACCCGAAGAGCTCGAGCATCTCCTGGCACCCGCCGAAGCCCACGGCCTGGGCCGCCTCGTCGGCGTTGAGAAAGCGGAAAGTCGTGCTGAAACTGTCGATCTCCATGTCCCACGCGTTTTCGACGTCGTAATAAAAGACGCCGCTTACGAAATTAAACGGGCCGTCGAAGTTCGACAACAGCTGCAACTCGTGTGAGGTCTCCTCATACGGAAAAAAGTTCTCCTGTCGATCATTTATAAACGGCACCAAGCCGTCGCTCGCCAGGGAAACATCCTGCGCACTACTGACTCTGTTCGTATTGTCGTTGTCGCGACTGCTGCTTTGAAGAATATCCGCCAAACCGAAGTTGTAGCGCAGCGTCAAGGTCTCCGTGAGATCGAACATGGCATAGGCGATTACCGTTTCGCGGTGGCTGTCCTGAATGCCCGGCGCGTTGACATTGGTAATGTTCTTCAACTTGCCGCACTTGAACCCCACCACGTTGGGCGGACAGTTGGGGTCGATCGACGGCACGGAGCCTTCATAGAGGTACCAGTTGTTGGGATGGCACCCATCGATCAGGGCGGAATACGTCAGCCCGGGGAATTCGGCGCACTCGACGTCGCGAACGCGATCCGAAATGGAGATATGGGTGCGCGGTGCACCCGTGTCCTCCACGTAGCCGTAACGGAGGTTCACCTCCAGGCGATCGGTTTCGAACCTGAGCTGCGGCGAGATGCTGCGTTGATCGGGCTCGTCGTAGTCGCCGCCAAAGCCGATGTTTTCCTGCGCGCCGTCGCCCACGAAGTAGCCGCCGGTGATGCGGAAGCTAAAGTGATCCGATAGCGGGCCGCCGAAGGCGACGTTGACCCGCTGCGTCATTTGATCGGTGACCTCCGCGATGACCAGCGCATCCCACTCGTCGGTGGGCTTCTTGGTGTAATAGTTGATAGCGCCGCCAATGGCGTTGCGGCCGAACATCGTCCCCTGGGGCCCACGCAGCACTTCAATGCGTTCGAGGTCGAACAGGTGCGCGTCCAGACCGTATTCGGCGAAGGTGAATACACCATCGACATAGGTTGCGACGGCTTCGTCGCGCGATATGTCGACGCCGGCCTTGTCCCCGCCGCGGGCCGTTCCCATGCCGCGCATGGTGGTGCCGTGGCCGAGCCCCTCGGTGGGATCGCCGAACTGCAATCCCGGCACGAGCTGCTCTAAGTCCATGGCATTCTGGATCCCGAGTTCGTCGATCTTGGTGTCGTTCAGGACGGTCATGCTCATCGGCACGTTGAGGACGTTCTCCTCGCGCCGTTCGGCGGTGACGATGATCTCCTCGGTGATGCGCGTGGCGGGTTCCTCGGCGTCTTGGGCAAAACCCGGCGACGCGACTAGGACGGCGGCGAGCGTGGCCCCGATGCGTCGCAGTAGCGGTCTTCTCTCAATCTCAGGTTCTTCCATTGGTCCATCCTCCGTGTTCCCTGGTTCAGCGGTCCCGTCAAGCGAGATCTGCAGAACCCGTTTGTCGGAGAGGCTGCCTGCAATCCCCGTGCCCCGGAGCAGCGCTTCCACGGCTTGGGTCAAGGTGAAACGCCCAACGACCTCGTTGGCTTGGCGGCCCTGGGCAAGGTCGTAGGGGAACAGCACGATGGTGTCGGTCTGCTCGGCTAACCGGGTGAGCGTTTCCGCCGCGTCCAACGACGGTATGTCGATGTCGTAGCGTGGCTCGGCGTTCGTGGCACCCCATGCCCACGAACAGCCCAAGACCAAGATCGCCAGGCGCATGGCATCGCCAACCGATGGCCCTCGTCCCCACCTGCCGGTATTCCCTAGGTACCGTCTCACCTTTCAAACGGCCTCGTCACCTATACGACTATCGGGGGGACGCAACCCGCAACGGGATTGGCATGGCCTCCGCAAGTGCGATCCGCCACCCGAGCCCCCGCAGCTATCTGTCGGCGGTGATCTCGATGCGGTCGTCGCCAATGCGTGTGACCCGCAGGCCGAAGTTGGTCTCGAGGGCCGCGATCATGCCGTCGGTTTCGCCGACCGCGATGCGCCCACCGATCCGGATGGCTCTTACCTCGGCATCCGGGATATCGACCGTGACCGTCGTGTAGCGGCTGATCTCCGCCACCACCTGCTCCAAGGGGTCGCCGGCGAATGTCAACAGCCCGTCCCGCCAGCCAAGCTTCTTCGCGATGTCGAGCGGCTCGACGGTCCGGATCTCGTCGATCGCACCGGCGTGCTGTCCGGACCGCCAGATCGTTGTCTGCTGCCCCACCTGCAAGGTAGCGAGCACTTGCAGCGCGTCTACGGCGGGGTCGTGGCTAGGGAGTCCGGGGGGACGCGGGTTGCCGGTCGTCGCGATCTCGACGCTTCCTTCCGTCACCAGCACATCCACGTCGCCGCCCTTGATGTGGACAGCAAACGCCGTTCCCACCGCTTGGATCCGACTGTTTCCGGCATAGACCCGAAAGGGCCGTTCCCCGTTCGGGGCCACCGTGAAGTGAGCTTCGCCCGCCTTCAGGCGGATGTCCCGATGGCGCTCTGTGTACTCCACCGACAGCCGGGTGTTGGTGTTCAACCGGGCGATGGAGCCGTCGGCCAAGGTGATTGTCCGCTGCTCCCCGATGGCGGTTGCATAGGTCCCGTCGCCGCCGATCCCGTTGGCTGCCCGATGGACGCGGGTGTCGGTGCCGGTGGAAGCGGTGTTGGCGACGAAGACAGCGACCCCCGCGAGCACGGCGGCAGCGGCAACGCCAGCGACCATCGAAACCGGGCCGAGACGGGTACGGGTTCTGTCTGCTTGTCCGCGCTCCTCCTGTCTGGGCTTGTCCAGCGGAATGGCCAACTCCGTCAAGACGTTCGCCCTGCCCCAGAACTGCGCCAAGCCACGGAGTTGCTTGACGTGTGCCGGGCTCCGCGCAAGCCATGCCCTGAGTTCCTCCCGCTCTTCGGCAGAAAGCGCTTCATCGCCGTCGAGCCTGATCAGCCAAGCGCCCGCCTCCGCCTCGGCAGTGTGCCGGTCCGGGAACTTGAGAAGGGTCGGTTTCATCGTCTACGTTCTTGCCCGACCAAGGATCTCAGCACAGAGGGTGACTTTCGCGATGCTCCTTCGCGTCGCTCCACGTATGCCCGGCAGGCAAGCACCCCTTTGAGCATGTATTTCTCCACCGAACTGACAGACAAGGACATTCGCTCCGCGATCTCCTTGTGCGTCAGTCCGTAGACCTTGCGCAAGATGTACACCTGCTTGCATTTCTCCGGCAAGTGGGCCACTGCCTCGCAATGCAGGCCCAAGGACTCCTCGGCTGCAACTTGCTCCTCAAGGGGAGTGTCTCCCTCTAAGACTACGGCCGGCCCCAAATCATCAATCAAATCGGTCATCTGGCGCGATTTCTGGGTCAGCTTTGTGAGCGCGAGGTTCCTCGCCGACCGGTACAGGTACGCTTCCGGCTGGTCGATCCGCCTGCTCTGCTCGGCGACGTAGGCTCGCAAGTACGCCTCCTGGGCGATGTCCTCGATGTCCTCTCGTCGGGTTAGGAGACGACCGAGAAAGCTCTTGATCGAGCTGTGGTTCTCGACGAACGCACGCGAGACCCCCGACAACGCCTTGCCCTTGCCCGCCCCGCGTTCGATGGACTCCGCCACGGCAACCTCCGGTGGCCCCTCTCGGACCGTCGGCGTAGGATAACGACCGGAGGGCGGGATCGTCGAGGTGGGCTCGCCGGCCTGTGGTTCAGTCGTCGAGCGATTCGCGCTTGCGCGGGGTCTGGTCCCGTCGAGCTCTTGACCGATTCGTGCTCTAACCGGGTCCAGGTGACAGCACACGCTTGAGGATCTCGCTCGATATCGCTCGATGGGACCGCCGAACTAGGCGATACGGAGGATGGAACAATGGAAGAATCTGAGACCGAGAGAAGACCACTACTGCGACGCATCGGGGCAACGCTCGCCGCCGTGCTGGTGGCGTCGTCGGGCTTCGCTGCCGACGAGGCGTCGGAGCAGGACGACGAGGAGATGAGGGAGGAACTCCTCGTCGTGACCGGTACCCGATTGCCTACCGGGCCCGAAGCCTCGCCAATAGTCGTAATCACCCGCCCCGAAATGGATGCCCGGGGACTGACGAGCATCGAGGACATCGTTCGCTACCTGCCGCAGAACTTCTCCACGATTACCAACGGGGGCAGTTACGACGGTCGGTCACCGCGGTTCCAGATCGGCTCGGTCACGATCAATCTCCGTGGCCTCGGCGAAGGATCCACGCTGGTCCTAGTCAATGGGAAGCGCCTGGCAGCCTCGCCTTCTGAGCGAGGCACCTTCACCGACGTTTCCACGCTGCCGTTCAGCGCCATCGAGCGGGTGGAAGTGATGACGGACGGTGCCAGCGCCGTGTACGGCTCCGACGCCGTCGGAGGGGTGGTCAACTTCATCATGAAGAAGGACTACCGGGGGTCGGAAACGTCGGTACGCTTTGAGAACAGCAGTTCAGGCGGACACCGAAGGGCCGTCGAGCAGACGTTCGGACTCTCCTGGGGCACCGGCAACGTGACTGCGTCGGCGAGCTATCGCGAGGACGATCCGGTATTTGCGCGCGATGCCGGTCTCGATACGGACGGGGACTACCGCGAGCAGGGCGGCAGACTCTATCCCAACACCTTCGGACAACCCGGCAATATCCTGCGGTTTGGACTTCCTTCGAACGCGCCGCCGAATACGACCTATGGGATCCTGCCGCCCGGCGACGGCACCAACTTCAGCCCGGATGACGTCATCTGGGTGTCCAACGAGGAGGTCGCCACCCAGTCGGGGAACTTCAATCTCCTGCAAAAGGGACTTTCGGCTAACGCCAATGGCGAAGCGATTCCCGCTTCCGAGCACTTGTCTGCCTACCTGAGCGTGACGCAGGACATCGGGGAGAGTCTCGCGCTGAGCCTGTCCGCAACCTATGCCCGGCAAGACTCCGTTCAGGAGGCCGTGGGCGCATCGTTCAGTGGCTGGGTTCCGGCAAGCAACTACTACAACCCGTTTGGCGAACGCGTTTACATGGCCTACAGCTTTGGACGTGAAATCGCCGATGGAAAACTCGCGGGTTTCGCAAGGACGACCGACTTGGATCGCGTGAACCTAAGCACGTCGGTGACCTGGGAAACGCCACTTGAGGGTTGGACGGCCGTCTTCTCCGCCAACTACGGGAAGGACAATCCATACGGCGGCTATCCCGGATCCTTCAACTACAGGGGTGCGGCGTTCCAGGCAGCGCTTGCCAGCAGCGATCCGGCGGAAGCGATCAATCCGTTCGGCGATGGCACCGTGCAGCGCGCCACGCTCAACGAGTTCTCGGAATACGCCACGCGGGGAGCGCGGGAGGGTCGTCAGCGTGTCGTTGGCCTAAGCCTTTCCGGCACGCTTCTTGAACTTGCCGGGGGGCCCGTCGATTTGGCCGTGGGAACCGAGGTGAGGACTGACACGCTCGACTTCGATTCGTTCCTGTTGAATCCGTTTACGTTCCGTGTGCCGGGTGCGCCGGAGATCGTTCCCGAGTCGGAAAACTCGGCCTGGTTTTTCGAACTCTCGGCACCGCTTGTCGGCGACTCGAACTCGCGCCCGGGCATCCATGGATTGAGGTTGTATGCGGCTGGCCGCTATGACGAATACGAGATCGAAGGGCCGTTCGAGGGCATTCTGGAACCTGCGAGCAACCGAACATTCGATGACTTCGTCACCAAGCTCGGCGTGGTGTACTACCCAGCGGAGAGCCTTAAGCTGCGCGCCACATGGGGTCAGGCTTTCTTGGCGGCAACGTTGCCGGAACTGTTCGGGCCAGTGAACACCTATACTTTCTTCCGGTTTCTTGATCCTCTCAACCCCGTGGAGAACGGCGGGCCGTTCGCGTCGGTTTTTCCCACCACCGTTCTTGGCGGAAACCCCGACCTGCAACCCCAGACTTCCGATACCACCACGGTTGGTTTCGAGTTCACTCCAGCCGGAATGTCCGGGCTGTATCTCTCCGCGACCTATAGCAAGATTGACTTCGAGGGGCTGATCGGGAGCTTGAGTAGCGCCTTTGGGTGGCCGCCGGTGTATGCCTTTGAGAATTGGCAGCAGTTCCCCGACCAAATCAAGCGCGATGCAAACGGCGTTCTGACGTACCTGTCCCTGCAGAGCATCAACTTGTCCGCCAGGACCAGTGAGGCGCTGGACTTCGATGTGCGATATGCATTCGACACGCCCAGAGGCGAGTTTGAGGTAGGCATTCTCGGGACCAATACGCTGACGCTGGAAACGGTCTCGGGACCGGGCGTTGATGCGGTTGAACAGGAGGGTACGAACCAGGGCCCTGTCGAGCTGAAGGGTAGCGCGTACGTGGACTGGTCACTCGGACCCTGGGGCGCCAACCTGACGATCAACCGCGCCGGCAGCTACAAAAACATCAACAACGGCGTATCGCGAACCGATGTGGACGGCTACACGACAGTCGACCTGCAAGGAACCTACGCGCATCCCGAGTCGCCGTGGCGCGTCACCGCTGGCATGCAGAATGCCCTCGATGCGGATTTCCCCTTCTTCGACGGCTACTACGGTGTGGATTCGGCGCATGTTGATTTTCGTCGCCGTATCGCCTTCGTCGATTTCGTAATGGAGTTGTCCTGGTAGGGGTTTGGTTGGCGGGGGAATCGCCTGTGGAGAAATCACTGGTAGAAGGCGCCGTGTATCGCACGATCATCGCGGGTACTTGCCTGCTTGCGATGATCGGCTGCGCACCGGTCGCGGATGAGGTCGCAGCCGATCAGGCGGTACCCGGGGCCGGGAGCGGGGCCGCCTACGTAAACGACGCGAACTTCCGGGAAGAGGTGTTCGAGTCGGACTTGCCGGTGCTGGTGGACTTCACCGCCACGTGGTGCGTGCCCTGCAGGGAAGTGGACCCGATCGTCGACGAACTGGCGTCCGAACTGGCCGGGAAGGCGAAGATCGTCAAGCTCGACATTGACGACTCACCCGAGATCTACCAAGCGCTTCGCGTCAACGGCGTTCCCACCGTCATCTTCTTTAACGAAGGTTGGGAAGAGGACCGCATAGGTAGCCCGCAGAAGCGGGAGATCTACGAGCAGTACCTGACCACGATGATCGAAGGCGGGGACATGCTCGATACACGCCTCGAGATGCTGCTACAGGACGACTACCGGCAGCATTTCATCGTCTCGCGGGAACTGGAGGATATCGAGGCCATCATTCCGCACCGGCCCGATCTCCTGGTCGCGCCCTTTGACGATGGCCGCACGCCGCTTTCGGTGGCGATCAAGCGCCCGAGCGTCCGCCAGAAAGCGCTGATCGAACTGATCCTGTCGCACGAGCCGAAGATCGCCCTGCACGACCTGATGGGCATCGGCCGCTGCGATGAGTTCCTGGCGGCGGTGGAGGCTGATCCCGATCTCGCCAACCAGCCCGATCCGGACGGTGCGACGCCGCTCTGGCTGGGGCTGATGGGGAGCGTCAAGGAGCGCGACGACCATTGCGCCCGCGCGCTTCTGGACGCGGGCGCACAACCGCTAAGCAGCGCATCGTTCTACTTGCCGAGGGCGGTGATCTTCTACGAGGATCCCGAGCTTCTGCGGACATTCCTCGACCGAGGCTTGGACCCGGGCGAGACGGACGAACGGGGGATGAATGCGCTGCACATGACCACCATGTACGGCTACTACCCGCTGGTCGAAGCGTTGTTGGAATACGGCATGGATCCGGCCACGGCGAACGGGAACGGCGAAACCGCCGTGGAAATGGTGCGTAGCCAGCAGCAACGGCGCGAGGAACTCTGGAACGAGCGCGGGATGCTGGAGACGCCGGAACAGCGGGCGGCATTCCGCGAGTACCAGGAGGAGTCGAACAGGTTGCTGGCGCTTCTCGAAGGCGCTCAAACCTGATTTTCTTGCGACAGGAGGCAAGCAAATGCTCGCTAGGAAGATAGTCTTCGCCACTCTCGTCATTGCGAGCGGTTGTCTTGCTGCGACGCTTCGCGCAGAGGAAGTCGGCAACGACGGACCGTCGAGTAGCGCTGCTGCCGCGGCCGAGGTCAGCTATGCCGAGGGCGAGCGGGCCTATCAGGATCGGAACCTCGCTGACGCCGTTGCGCATTTCCGGGCCGCAATCGAACTCGATCCCAACAACACCAAAGCGCATCAGCAGTTCATCCGGGCGTCTCAGGATCTCGGCAGATCGGAAATCAGCGCCGAACTGGATGAAGACGCGCGCGATGTGGCAATGAAGGCTGCCGGCGATGAGTCCTTTGAGAGCCTGCTCGCCGTCTACCAGGAGTGGTCACAGGATTTCTCAGAAGTCGCAGCCTACAAGTGGGCGCTTGGCGAGCTCTACATGTATCGGGATTATGACAAGGTCAGGCAGTACACGAACGAGGCGATCGCCCTGGATCCGGGCCTTGCCGACGGCTACAGCACCTTGGCGCTCATCGCCGATGTGAGCGGAGACAACGAGCGGGAACTGGAATTCTTGAGGAAAGCGGTCGAGACGGCGCCGGAGAGTCCCGACAAAGCGTTCTACTACGCGGCAACATTGAACAAGACCGATCCGGTGTCGGGGCGAATTGCGTCCCTTGAAGTCGCCGAACGGTTTCCCGAGAGCGAGCGCGGCGCGCAGGCGCTGTATTGGCTCGCGTATCGAACAGAGGACCGCGACGAACAAATCGCACTGTATGAGCGGCTGCGCACGACCTATGCCCCCGAAGACTTCAGCTGGTCCGCGTCCGGAATGACCTTGCTGGCAGACCTGTACTCCGAGTCCCACCCGGAAAAGGCCCTCGCCCTTGCCGAGCAGATGGTTGCGGCGACGGCCGAAGAACCGGATGGCTGGAGCGCAGGAATCTGGAACGACCGACTGACGTACCAGCGAAACGTGACGAAGGGCAACGAACTGATCGCCGACGGCCAGTATCAGCAGGCCGTGGAGTTGCTGGAGGGCACAACGATCCCACGTTACGTCAACTCCAATGTCTTCCATGAGACCAAGGCCAAGGCGCTGGACGGGGCCGGTCAGACCGTTGAAGCCTATGAGTACCTGCTTCGGCAGGCGGCGAAGGAGCCGACAGACAGGGTCTGGGCGGCGACGCTTGTCTACGCCAAGAAACTCGGAAAGGACGACAACACAACAAGGGCTGAGATCAGGGATGCGCTGGAAGAGGAGGCGGAGCAAATCGAGGACTATTCCTTCGAGCGCTACGACAATGGCGAGCAGGTGTCACTGTCGGATTTCAAGGGCAAGGTCGTACTATTGAACTTCTGGTACCCGTTCTGCGGGCCATGCCGGGGCGAAAACCCCGAGCTCCAGAAGGTCCTGGAGAAGTACGGCCCCAAGGGGTTCGAGATTCTTGCGCTCAACGTACACCCGGAAGAAGATCAGTTCGTCATGCCCTACGCCAACGGCAACGGATTCGATTTCATCCAGCTCCGAAGCGATATGGAGTTTGCGAAAGCCGAGTTCCAGGCCCGCGGTATGCCAACGAATTTCCTCCTGGACGTGGAAGGGCGCAAAGTCCTAAGACTCCCGCCGATCTCGGGAACGAGGGTCAGGACGCTGGAACTGCAGATTGAATCGCTGCTGCCCGAGATGAGCGCGGCAAGCGTGGGCGGTTCGGACGTTGTTGTACCGGATTCGGCGCGGGCGGACGATGCAGAACCCCCGCTTGCCCGCGTGATCGGCTCGGCCGACCCCAAGGAGTTGCCGGCCGGTGGAGAGGCTCTCCTGAAGATCGAGTTGGACCTCGCGCCCGGCACGCACGCAAACTCCGACTCGCCGACGGACCCCGCGTTGATTCCGACGACGTTTTTCCCCGATTCGGTTGACGGCGTCGTGTGGGAACAGGTGAGCTATCCGCAACCGACCGAGGTGATCGAGTGGTACTCCGTAGACCCGCTGCCGGTCTTTGAGGATGGTGCCGTGATACGGGCTCGCCTGACTGTCGAAGAAGATGCCGCACCCGGAGAGCTTGACCTATCGGGCCAACTGCGAATCCAGGTGTGTGACGCCGACTCCTGCTATCCGCCCGAGCGGGTACCCATCGCGGTTGCCGTTACCGTGATTGGCCCGGCTTTGGGGCGCTCAGACACACGAGGCATGCCGTAGGGGACGGGCTTGTCCCGTCCCGTTGTTCAGCAAACCGGAGGTGCCCGATCCTTCGCGAGGAAATCGATCGCGGCAGCGGCCAGCGCCGGATCCCGACCGGCGGTTGTGTGCCCACCTCCCACCACCACGGCGGTCGCATTGGGCAACGCCTCGGCGAAGGCGTGCGGACTGGCATCGTCGGCGCCGCAGATGGCCAAAACGGGAATGCCGATCCCTCGAGGGTCGAGTCCCGGCTCGGCGCTGTCCCCCGAACGCAACCGAGCCGCAAGCGCAAGACGGTCGACGCCGCCGCGGTCTGCCGCGTCGCGCCACGCCCTGGCTTGACGATCCTCGATAGTGTCGGGCTCGTCGGCCTCAAAGCCTTCCGCCAGGCGCTCCGCCTGACGCGCCCACTCCTCCGAGGCGTATTCATCGAGCAGATCAGACGGCGGCCCGCCCCAGCCGCACACGACCGCCCGGGTCACGGGGGCGCCGAGGTTCACGGCGCGGGACGTGAGTTCGGAACCCACGCCATATGCGCAAAGCGCGTATTCCGCAAGCCCGAGGTGTTCACCCAGCGCAATGACATCCCGGGCCATGGCTTGGTCCCGGTAGGCGGCCGGGTCGCGTGGTGCCTGGGAACGTCCGTGGGCGCGTAGATCAAGCGAGAAGGAACGCATGCCTCGTGCGGCGAGCGAATTGCCTAGGCCGTGTAGTGCGCGAGCACTCGACAGCAGGCCATGGAGCAGGATCACGGCGTCGCCGTTATCGTCGTCGGCGTGAACGTAGTAGACCAGGCGGATGCCGTCGAAGGACCGGAAACTGCGTGACTGGGGCCGCTCTGTAGCGGGACTACCCATCGGTTGTCAACGAGCCGTGAACCGGCGGATCAGCCTTCTCAGGAAGACCGACTGAAGCATCGGGTCGATCCACCGGTAGATTCGGCCCGACACGTACACACACTTGCCTTTCTCCACCGCCGCCAAACCTTCACGCACCACCACGTCGGCGTCGTACCACATGAATCCCGGAGACGCCGATTTCATATCGAGCATGTCGGCGACCTCGTGAAACTCGGTGTGCGTGAAGCCGGGGCACAGCGCGCAAACGTGGAGTCCCTGGTCCTTCAACGTCAGATGAAGGGCTTCCGACAGCGCGACGACATAGGCTTTGGTCGGACCGTAGTTCGTGTCCCTGGCCCGCGCGATGCGACCTGCAACCGACGATACGTTGATGATGCGTCCGTAGCCCCGATCGGCCATGCCCGGCGCGAACAGATGGCAGAGGTGGGCCATCGACGTCATCATCAACTGGAGGAACGACGCGTGCGCCCCCCAATCGCGGTCCTCGATGAGTTCCGGGCCGGCGGACCCCGCGTTGTTGACCAGGTAGTCGACATCGAGTCCCAGTTCCGCGACCTTGTCGGCGATCATCCGCGGCGCGTGGATATCGGCAAGGTCGGCCGTGACTACTTCAACCCTCGCATCGTGGCCATCGCGCAGCTCCTCGGCCAGTTGCTCGAGGCGGTCCCGGCGGCGTGCGACCGCGACGATGTCGTGTCCCCCGGCAGCGAGTTGGCGGGCGAACTCGGCACCGAGGCCGGCGGACGCGCCGGTGACCAATGCGGTGCGTTTCGACTCGGTCATGCGACGGTCTGGGCGCCGGGGCGGCCCGTAACGCCGGAGATCATGTTGCGCGCCTCCTTGCTGGATGGCTTGCTCGGTTTGCCCCGGGCGGTGAAGTTGTACGGATCGGTGTCGATGTCTTCGAGTTCGATCTCGCCCGCGAGCACCGCCGCCTTCCAGGCCTCCTGTTCACCGTGGCGAGCTTGGAACTCGGGCATCACTTCCCGCGCGAAGAGTTCGAGACTCGAACAGATGTCTTCGTGGGTGTTCTTGCCGGCCTGGTTCAGCAGGATCACCTGGTCGATGTTGGCCTGCTCCAGTTCCCGCAGCCGGCCACGGATCGTGTCCGGGGAGCCAATCAGCTCACTGCCGGTTCGTTTCTGCCCCTCCGGCGTCTGCTTCCACTCCTGGTAGCGCTTCCAGAAGTTCATGGTGCCGGGCTCGAACGGGCCCTCCTTGTTGTATAGCTGCAGGGCGAACTGGAAGAAGGTCCAGCCGTCGGCTTTCTGCCAGGCCTCCTCGTCGGTTTCGGCGCACATGAAGCCCGACACGACGGCGATGTTCGGATTGGTCTGGTAGTCCTCGAGCTTCTCGAGGTCCCGGATGAAGGTGTTGTAGTAGGCGTTCACCCATGCACGGGCCGCATCGAGGCTGACGAACTTGAAGCACAGCGAACCCATGCCCCGGTGCGCGGCGTAGCGCACGGTGTCGAGTTGCGAGCAGGCGATCCAGAGGGGCGGATGGGGTTTCTGAAGCGGCTTCGGCACAACGGCGCGCAGCGGGAACTTGAAGTACTCGCCGTCGTATTCCCAGCCGTGGTTCCAGAACATCGGCAGCGTGCAGCGCACGGCGTCCTCCCAGACGTCGCGCTTGTCCCGGAAGCGCAGATTGAAGGGATGTAATTCGGTGACGGACGCGCCCTCGCCGAGCCCGAGTTCGACGCGTCCGTCCGAGACGAGATCCAGCGTGGCGATTTTTTCCGCCACGCGTGCCGGGTGGTTGGTGGTCATCTGCACGATGCCGTGGCCTAGGCGGATGTTCTTCGTGCGCTGGCTAGCGGCGGCTAGGAAGACCTCGGGGGCGGAGGAATGGGAGTACTCCTCCAGGAAGTGGTGCTCGACTTCCCAGGCGTAGTCGAAGCCGAGCTTGTCGGCCAACTCGATCTGGTCGAGGGAGTCCTTCAGGAGCCTGTGCTCGCTCTCCGGCGCCCAGTCCCTCGGCAACTGGTGTTCGTAGAAGATGCCGAACCTCATGGTTCCCCCCGTCGACCGTCGAACGGCTTGTCAACTCTCGATGGTGTCAGTGCCTTGGCGCAACTGCAAATCGGTTGCCTGCCGACAGGAGGCGTAGCGCTGGGTCGAGTCGATCATCTCGTCGGCCGCCGCGAACAGCGCCGTGAATCCGTCGCCTTCGGCGGCGCAGCGTTCGGTGACGGGTTCTTCGTCGGCGATTCGCCACGTTGCTCTTCGGCCGCAGGCCCCGTCGGCGATGCTGTCCTTCTCGGCGGCCCGTATGCCCTGGTAGAGCGCAAGCGCGTCCACCGGTCGGCCGCCGCCGAAACAGAACCAACCCTTCGGGCGGAGCGCTTCGTAGTCGCGGGTGTCCGACTGGCGATCCGCCTTGAAGTGGAGCACCGAGAAGGGTCGCCGTTGCCGGTCGGTGGACGCGAGCGTCAGTTCGAACGACGGAATGCGGGCGTAGGCGGCATCGAATGCCCGCGCCCGTTCGACCCGGTGGACGACGAAGTCCTGCACCATGTAGACGAGGATGGCGAAGGAGATTCCGCCGGCAACGATGGTCGTCACCCGCGCGGGTTTTGGTGGCAGGTATGCCGTGACCACTCCCATCGCGATGGCAGCCAGCAGGGCCACGACGAGCGCGCCCAGGAGAATCCCGGAACCCGGCGAACCGCCCTGAATGACGAGGTAGCGGCCGCCCAGGAAGGCGCCAGCGGCGAATCCGATGGGCGCGGCGGACAGGGCGCCGGCAATAGCGCGCATTCGCCGACCGGTCCTGCGGGAGTTCCCCTGGTCGGATTGCGGCACGGTGACCGCCCTCTTGGCGGACGGACCGGTGGGCTGCTACGCGGTCAGGACCTCGAGCACCTTGCGCGGATGGTCGGCCGCCTTCGCGACCCGACGCCAGTGCTTGACGACCTTGCCGTCCGGACCGACCAGCACGGTGGATCGAATGACGCCCATGGTCTTCTTGCCGTACATCATCTTCTCGCCGTAGGCGCCGTACTTGGTCATCACCTTGCGGTCCGGGTCGCACAACAGGGTGAACGGCAACTCGTACTTGTCCCGGAATTTCTGATGCGATGCCTCGGAGTCCGGCGAGATGCCGAGCACCACCGTGTCGGCGTCCTGGATCTCCTGCCAATAGTCGCGGAAGCCGCAGGCTTCCTTGGTGCAGCCCGGCGTGTCGTCGCGGGGGTAGAAGTAGACGACGACGTGCTTGCCCTTCAAGTCCTTGAGCGCCACCTCGTTGCCATCCGCATCGTTCAAGGTGAACTGCGGTGCCGCCTTGCCTTCTTCTATCGCCATGTCCTGACTCCGAATAGTGATGAATCGAGCGCAGTTTACGCATCCTCCGGCGGGGAACGGTAGCGTTCGCGGATGTCCTTGAGGCGCTCGTCGAGTTCTGCCCGGGACAGGTAACGACCGCGGACCATGACGGCGTCGATGGAGCGGGTACTGCCGATGTCCAGGAGCGGATCGTCCCTGAGCACGATCAGGTCGGCGGACCGCCCGGGGGCGATGCTGCCCCAAAGGTCGTCCTGTCCATAGAACTCGGCGGGCGCGGATGTGCCCGTGGCGATCGCTTCGAACGGGGTCAGGCCAGCCTCGGCCATCGCCTGGAGTTCGTGGTGGATGGAAAATCCCGGTACGTTGAAGATCTGTGGCGAGTCGGATCCCAAGAGAACCGGCACCCCAGCCCGAAACGCGGCGCCGATCAGGCGTTTGCGCAGCTCTAGAAACGTCCTGGCGGAGTCCGCGGTGAAGGCGTTCGCCGAGCCCCTCACCGCGTTGGAGTAGCCGGTTCGAAGGTTTGGCGGCAGGTAGTCGTACTCGTCGCGGGCCTGCAGTTCGGTGAGCGAGCCCGCGACGTTTTCCAGCAGCGTCTCGGTCGGGACGAGGGCGGCGCCCGACTCCAGCAGGGCGTCGAGCGTTGCCTCGATGCGGGTTTCGTCGACATCATAGGCGAGATCCGCACCGAACCACGTAGGATTGCGGTTCGACAACTGCTCCTGCCCGACGAGCGTCTCGATGAAGCCGTCGAGGTGATCGATGGTGCGTTGCCCTGCTTCGAGGCTTGCGATCAAACCGATCGAGCCGGTGACGTGACCGGAGAACTCGATGCCGACCTCGTTTGCAGTGGACGCCACCGCGCGGAACACGTCCGGCGGCAGCCCGGGATGGATTTTGAGGAGGTCGTAGCCTGCAGTCTTCTGTTCGCGGACCCTGCCGGACGCGGCAGCCACGGTGCGGTCGCGTCCACTGAATGACGGACCGGAGGTGATCAGCCGCGGGCCGAGGACTTCGTTGGCCTCGAGCGCCCCGCGCAGTTCGAGGTGGCTGGGATGCCCCATCATGCCGCGCACCAGGGTCACGCCGTTGGCGACCCACAGGAACAGCACGTCCTCGCGGTAGCGCTCGGCGCCCTGATCGAAACGGACCAACGGCACGTGTGCGTGCATCTCGGTGAGCCCAGGGATCACGAACTTGCCGGTCGCGTCGACGACCGTGGCATTTGCCCCGGCCACCCCGTCGACGAATACGCCGTCCCGAACCACAAGGTCCATCCGACGATATTCGGGACCGTCCAGCATCGTGAGCACATGGGCGTTTCGGATCACGGTGTCAGCGGCAAACGAAGTAGCGCCGCCGCCGAGGGCGGCGACGATCGACAACACAGCCACGAGTCTCTTCATTTCGCTCTCCAACGCGAGGAGCAGGGCACAGTGTAGATTCGCGCGAAGAGGGATAGAAGCGGTTGGCGAGCATTTGATCGAGCCGGTTTCCCCGCGGGTCGTCCGAACGTACCAGCGCCTCGCGTTACCGTGCCGGCACACGGTGCGCGAAGTGCGTTCCTGCAAATGGTCGGCAGGTCACGGCGTTGCCCCGAAGAATGCGCTGGTGGCGCGATTGGGCGAGCTTGGCATCCACGCCAATCGGTGACGGTGACAAACGTCACTCGAAGCGGTTATGGATGTCATTTGTTTCAAGCGACCCCCTCGTCTCACAATTCTATGCCAAGGAGCGCCCGCAAGGTGCGCCGGGACGGGACAACGCCGCCCGTCGGCTGCGAATGCTGTCGCCGGGGCCCACCGCACGAGGACCAACGGTTCTATACTTGCGCCTTCCCGAGCAGCGTCCGGGCAATAAAGGAGTCCTGACAATGACCGGCCGGCAGTTGACGTTCAGCGAGTCGGAACTGCTATCGGACCACGATTTCGCAACCGCGCACCGGATAGGCGATCAGCGCCTGCACGGTGGGTTCGATGCCGACGGCACATACATCCCGCCGCGGTCCAAGGGTCGGCGCAAGGCCCTCGACAACTGGACGGCGGAGCTTCGGGAGCACGGCGGCGATCTGCTCGAAGCCGACGCGTCGCTGCTTACCGGGCCGCGCGTTCCCAACTATGCCCAGCAATGCCTGTTGATCGACAATGGCGTTACGCGACCGTTCTGGAACGGGCTGACCATCACCGGCAAGATCGAGGGTCGCGGGCGCATGATCGCCCAGATGCCGTTGCCGAACCTGCAGAGTCTGATCGTCGAGGACATCGGCGAAATGTCGATCGGCCACCTGGGCAAGGGCCTGCTCACGGCCCACGGCATCGACGAGGGCGGCGAACCGGACAAGGGCATTGGCGGCCACGATGTGATGTGGTTCGTCGCCCGGGACCTCGCCTTCGGACCGGACGCCCATCCCGATGTCGAGCCGCCCGGGGCCATCGCCCGGCCGGAAGCCGACGGGAAGACGGCGGGTCGGCGCATGCCAGAGATCGAACTGCCCTACGAGATGCTGCTCGGATTCCTGATGAATCTGCTCCTCATCGAGTTCCGGGCTGAGATCGGGTTCGCCGGCACGCAGGAGATTCTGCGTACGCCCGCGCTATTCACCGACCGGCGCGCCGAAGCCGAGGAAGCGGCGATGATCGTCGAGCGGATCCGGACGGACGAGGAGATCCACGTGGAGTCGTTGCGCTTGTATGTCGGCGAGCTGCGCAATGTGACCCTGAACACGGTGGACGGAGGAACTATCTCGGGCGCGGAAGTGATCGACCCGTTCTGGACGGGCCTCGTGCGCTGGGCAACCGTGGACCAGCCCCGCATCGCGGCGGAGAACACCTACCTGGCGCTCAAGAAGCAGATCCTCGAAGCGGAGGACGGCATGCGCATCCTAGGGGAATTCAACGCGCTCGCGGACCCGGGTTACTCGTTGGCTGCCGGTTGACGAGCCCGGGTCGGATGCCCGTCGCACCATGGACAAGAAAGCGCTTCTCGACGAACTTAAGATCGACCGCGACGCACCCCGTCGCGCCAGCCGACCGTTGAAGATACTCATCCCGTTGGGGATCGTGGGCGGTCTCGCGGTCGTCGCATGGGCGTTCGGCGTGCCTTATTTGCAAAGAGGCACGCTGATCGAAGTGGAAACCGCGAGTGCCCGGGTGGGTGTGGATGCCGAGCCCGGTGCGAGCGTCCTCGACGCGACCGGCTACGTGGTCGCGAGGCGTCAGGCCACGGTTAGCTCCAAGGCGACGGGCAAGGTGCTCGAGGTTCTCGTGGAAGAGGGTATGAGGGTCGAAGAGGGCCAGCTGCTCGCCACCCTCGACGCGAGTCTTCAACGCGCGCAGTTGGCGCTCGAGGAGTCCCAGCTCGCCGCGGCCGAGATCGCCCTCGAAGAGATCGAGACTTCCATCGCGCAAGCCGAACTGGATCTCGAGCGGACTAGGAATCTCGCGGAACGCGAACTTGCGAGCCAGGCGGAGTTGGATCGAAACCGCATCGCCCTGGAAGGACTCGAAGCGCGGCTGAAGTACGCACAACGGCAGTTGGAGATCGCCCGCCGGGGCGTCGACGTGCAACGGCTGCTGGTCGAGGATATGGAGATCCGCGCGCCGTTCGCCGGTGTGGTGATCGCCAAGGCGGCGCAACCCGGGGAGATGATCTCGCCGGTGTCGGCGGGCGGCGGTTTCACGCGCACCGGTATCTGCACGATCGTCGACATGGGCTCCCTCGAGGTGGAGGTGGACGTCAACGAGGCGTACATCAACCGGGTGCGCCCCGGGCAGCCGGTAACGGCGACGCTTAATGCCTATCCCGATCTCGATCTCCCTGCGGAGGTCATCGCGACGATACCCGCCGCTGATCGCAGCAAGGCGACCGTTCGGGTGCGCATTGGCTTCAAGTCCCGGGACTCTCGGGTTGTCCCGGACATGGGCGTTCGGGTGGCGTTCCTGGAAGAGGAAACCGATCGGGCCAAGGCGGTCAGGGCAGTCCCCGGCGTGGAGATACCTCGGACGGCGGTTGTCGGGAGCGCCGACGACCGTCACGTCTGGGTCGTCGTAACAGACCCCGCAGATGGTGCCTCGTTCCTTGAGCGGCGTAGCGTTGTCGCGGCTCGCCCTGAAGGGTCTAGGGTACGAGTCACCGACGGGCTGCGGGATGGCGAGCGAGTCGTCAGGTCGTTTGGCGCCGTGCTCGAGGGCGAGTTGCGCGACGGGCTTCACGTGCGTGTGGCCAACTAGCCGGTCGCATGAATCACGACGAACCGGTTCGGCTTTAGAGGAGTAGCAAGGTGGCAATCATCGAGTTGACCGACGTCCACAAGACCTTCATGAAGGCTCGCGAGGCCGTCGAGGTGTTGATGGGGATCGACCTCGGCGTGGAGGCTGGCGACTTCGTGGCGCTCATGGGGCCGTCCGGGAGTGGCAAGACGACGCTCCTGAACATCATCGGTGGACTTGACGGCGCGACCGCCGGTGAAGTGGTGGTGGCCGATGCGAATCTCGACGCACTCTCGAGCCGCGAATTGGCTCGCTGGCGAGCCCGGACGATCGGCTTCGTCTTCCAGTTCTACAACCTGCTACCGGTCCTGAACGCCCAGCGCAACGTCGAACTGCCGCTCCTCCTGACCAAACTTTCCGGCAAGCAGCGGCGCAGGAACGCGCAGACGGCGTTGTCCATCGTCGGTCTCGACGACCGCGCCGGCCACAAGCCGGGGGAACTGTCCGGTGGTCAGCAGCAGCGCGTGGCCATCGCCCGGGCGATCGTGGCCGACCCGCCCATCCTGGTCTGCGACGAGCCCACGGGCGACCTTGATCGCGAAAACGCCGAGGAGATCCTCGATCTGCTTCGGATACTCAACCGCGACCACGGCAAGACGGTGATCATGGTGACCCACGACCCGAAGGCGGCGGACCATGCCAAGCGGATCCTGCACCTGGACAAGGGCAAGCTGGTCCAGGAGGTGGCGGCGTGAGCAACTTACGTCTCGTATGGGCGAACCTGCACCGGCACCCGGTCCGCACCTATCTCACCCTGCTCTCGGTGCTGGTGGCGTTCCTGCTGTTCGGGCTCCTTCGCACCCTTGCGATCTGGTTCACGGCCGGCCCCGCCGAGGGCGCGAGTGCCGACCGGCTGGTTGTCACCGGCAAGTACGCGATCATCGACCTGCTGCCCATCAGCCAGATGAACGCAATCCTGACCGTCGACGGCGTCGAAGCCGTGACGCACCAGACCTGGTTCGGCGGCAACTACCAGGACCGGTCGAACTTCTTTCCGAAATTCCCGGTGGAGCCAAGGGCGTACTTCGGGATGTATCCCGAACTCGTGATCGACCCCGTCGAACTCGACGCATTCCAACGAACCCGGACCGGTGCGGTGGTGCCCGTGGAACTCATGCAGAGGTTCGGCTGGCAGATCGGCGACAAGATACCCATCGAGGCCGACATCTGGCCGATGAAGGATGGCAACCGGAACTGGGTCTTCGACCTCGTGGGATCCTACACGACAGAGGTTGAGGGCATCGGGGGCATTTTCCTGTTCCACTACGACTTCTTCGATGAAGCCCGCGACTACGGTCCGGGGACTGTCGGCTGGTGGACCGTGCGCATAGCGGACGCCGATCGCGCCCCGGAAGTCGGGAAAGCCATCGACGCCCTGTTCGAAAACTCGCAGAACCCGACCAAGACCGGTACGGAGGACGAGTTCGGTCGCGCTTTCGCCGCGCAGATCGGCGACATCGGACTGATGGCCACCGGCATTCTCTCGGCCGTGTTCTTTACCGTGCTGCTGCTGACCGGGAACACCATGGCGCAAGCGTTGCGCGAACGCATTCCCGAACTCGCCGTGCTGAAGACCCTGGGCTTCGGCAATAACCGGGTAGCCTGGTACGTACTTGGCGAATCGGTGCTGATCTGTACGCTCGGCGGCATCCTTGGAGTCGGCATGGCGGCGCTCGTGGGGCCGGTGGCCAATTCGTTCGCCCAGCAGTTCGCGCCCGGCGCATTCGGCATGTCCTGGTCGGTCGCTGCCGCCGGCGTGGGTGTGGCGGTGCTGCTTGGTGTCGTGGTCGGCGCCGTGCCCGCATGGAGCGCGCGGCGGTTGAGCATCGCCGACGCCTTGAGGCGGGGATGAGCCGATGTTCGCCCAAGTGTTCGAAGTCACCGTGATGAACCTCAAGAACCTCCCGAACCGCTTGGGGAGTTCCTCGGTGATCGTCGTCGGCATCGGCGGAGTCGTGGGCGTCCTGGTGGCGATCCTGGCCATGGCGTCGGGTTTCCAGAGCACCCTTGATCGAGGCGGCGACCCCCAACGCGCGGTCGTCCTGCGCGGCGGCTCGGACAACGAACTCTCCAGTTTCATGAACACGGAGACGATCAACGTCGTCGCCAGCATGCCCGGAATCGTCGAGGCGAGCCCAGAGCTCTACATGGTGGCCGACGTACCGAAGCGGTCCACAGGGACCGACGCCAATTTGATCGTGCGGGGTGTTTCCCCGGACGCCTTCACCTTGCACGACGAGGTGGTGATCGTGGAGGGACGTCGCTTCGTCCCGGGGCGGGGCGAAATCATCGCCGGCCGTGGCGCCCACGTCGAGTTCGCCGGAATCGACATCGGCAATTCGGTGAAGCTGCGCCAATCCGAGTGGACCATCGTGGGCATTTTCGAGGCCGACGGCTCCGCCTACGAGTCCGAACTATGGGTGGATCTTCCCGTGGCCCAGTCCGCTTTCCGCCTCGACGGCGGCGCAAGCTCGATGCGCCTGCGCCTCGACTCGCCCGAGCGAGTCGACGAACTCGCCGAACGGATCGAGAGCGATCCGCGCCTGGACCTGGAGTTGTTCGGAGAGGTCGAGTTCTTCGCCCGCCAGGGCGGCGGTCTGACGAACACCATCCGGACCTTCGGGTACGCCGTCGCGGTCATCATGGCCATCGGCGCCGTGTTCGCGGCGCTCAATACCATGTACGCCGCAGTCGTCAGCCGTACCGTTGAGATCGCGACCCTGCGCGCGCTTGGATTCGGCGCCTTTCCGGTAGTGGTGTCGGTGATGATCGAGTCGATGGCGCTGGCGCTTCTCGGGGGTGTACTGGGCGCGGCGGTCTCCTATTTCGGGTTCAACGGCTACACGGTCTCGACGCTGAGCAACGCATCGTTCTCGCAAATCGCCTTCGACTTCGCGGTGACGCCGGAACTGCTGCGGGATGGCTTGGTCTGGGCTTTGAGCCTCGGCGCCATCGGCGGCCTGCTCCCTGCGGTGCGCGCAGCGGTGCTGCCGATCACCGTGGCGCTGCGAGGGGAATAGGCGGCCGCGCGACGTCCCCGCACCGGCCATTGCTCAACCGCTTCGGCCCTAGGGTCGCCCGCTTCGACGCGTGCGGTCGCCCACATGGTGACGTGGCGGTGCCGACGCGGGACGGGACAAGCCCGTCCCCTACTGCGCGGTTGATCCTTGCGGGTTCGCGCGTCAGCGAACGCGTACCGCCAGCACGTCGCACCGTGCGCCGTGCAGCATGGCGTTCGCCGTCGATCCGGTGAGCAGTTGCAGGCCGTGTTTGCCGTGGGTACCGACGACGATCAGGTCGGCGGCGATCTTCGATGCGAGATCGTGGACTCGGTGTGCCACGTTGCCGGCGACTTCGAAGACGTTCTCGTCCTCGATGCCATAGCTGTCGGCCAGGTGCCCCAGCCGCTCGGCGGCTTCGTCCATAACGGCTTCGTGGGGGGCGTGGGAGACGTTGCACACAGCGAGTTCGGCGCTGCAATGCAGGGCCACGCGATTGGCTTCCTCCATGACCTGGAACGACTCGTCGCCGAGGTCCACCGCGGCGAGGATCTTCTCGTAGGCGGACAGTTCGCCGCCATGCTCTTCGTCGATGTGCACGGCGAGCACGTCGCAGGGCGTGCCGTGGATCATGGCGTTGGAAGTCGATCCGAACAGTGTCCGGGCACCGTGGTGTCCGTGGCTGCCGACCACGACGAGATCGGAGCTCTCCCGAGCGTAGGCGTGCAGCGCATCGGCGGCCGAGCCGTCCAGAACGCGAACGCGGGTGACACCGCGTCTACCGCCGACCTGCCGAAGGTATCGGTCGGCTTGGCGGCGGATGGCTTCGTCGAGGGCCTCGGACGTGTCGAAGTTGCCTTGTGGGTAGTCGTGATGTTCGTGGTGGAACCGGTTGTAGGCATGCACGGCTTCGATGCTGTCCGGGTCGGCCAGCTCGCACGCGCGCGCGAGAATGGCGTCGGCTGTTCCTTGGTGCATGTCGAGGCCAACCACTACGTGTTGGAAAGCGCTCATTGCAGAACCTCCTGTTTGGCGGCTTCGGAGTTCCTTAGGCGCGAAACTAACGCCGGGCGAATCGTGTTGCGAAGAAACGATTTTTCATAAGCCGATTCGGTGTGGGATTGAACCGGAATTAGCGACGGCCCCGCGGGGCGTTCGATCGGCCGTGGGTCAATAGATACCGGCCTCGAGCCCTGCGGCAAGTGCCATGCCCAGGTCCCGGCAGGCGTCGAGGTGTGCTTGCTCCACGCCGCCCCTGGCCACGACTGGCTCCTGCACCTCCGTGAACGGATAGCCCTTCGCGATGCGCCGGATCGCCGTGAGCGCCCCCTGACCGTCGTTGCCCGCGCTGATGAACATTGCATAGGGAAGGGGCTGGATCTTGCCTTCGACGGGGTAGAACGTGCGATCGAGGAAGTCCTTCATGGCACCGGACATATAGCCGAAGTTCTCGGGTGTCCCCAGGATCAAGGCGTGTGCCCAGAGCAGATCGTCGTCCCCGGCATCGAAAGCTCTCTTGAAACGCACGTCCACCCCTTCGATCAAGGGATCCGTGGCGCCTTGGTACACGGCTTGGGCCATGGATTCCGTGCTGCCGCCCATGGTGTGGTACACGATGAGCAGGTGCTTCTGTGGGCTGGTGTCGGGCACGACGAGGTCCGGTGCGTATAATCGCGGCGAGCAAAATAGCACAGCCATCGAGAACGTCTCGCGCCGATGGGCTGGGCAACCACTCAGACCGGCTGGCCCGACGGGGGTGCGGAATGGATGCCAGGCTGATCACGCTCGATGCGATCAGGGCGGCTCGGACGCGGCTTGGCGACAGCGTCGTCCGCACGCCGCTGGCGAAGTCTCGAACGCTGTCGGCGCAATTTGCGGCCGACATCCACCTGAAGTTCGAGAATCAGCAGTTCACCGCTTCCTTCAAGGAACGTGGCGCGTTGAACAGGCTCTTGCTGTTGAGCGAGGCGGAGCGTGCGCGTGGCGTGACCGCGATGTCCGCAGGCAACCATGCCCAGGCGCTTGCCTACCACGGTTCGAGGCTCAAGATTCCGGTCAGCATCGTCATGCCACGCCACACGCCGAATGCCAAGGTCGAGCAGACACGGGTGTTCGGCGCCCAAGTCGTCCTGCACGGCAGCCAGTTCGGCGAGACCTTGGACTTCACCAAGCGTCTCGCGGAAGAGAAAGGCTATACGCTCATTCACCCGTTCGACGACGAGGCCGTCATCGCAGGGCAGGGCACCTTAGGGCTCGAAATGGTCGAGCAGGCCCCCGATCTCGACACGATCGTCGTCCCGGTGGGCGGGGGCGGCCTGATTGCGGGCATCGCCGTCGCCGCGAAGTCCCTCAAGCCCCAGGTCACCATCGTGGGCGTTCAGGCGGAACGATTCAGCGCGGCCGCGGACCTCTTCAACGGAAACGAGCCAGCGCAGGGACAGCCCGGTACGGTGGCGGAAGGGATCGCCGTCGAGACGCCGGGCGTCAAAACCATGGCGATCATCCGCGAGTACGTCGATCGAATGGTGACGGTGAGCGAATACGATATCGAAGCCGCCGTCTTCAAGCTGCTCGAGATCGAAAAGACCGTGACGGAAGGGGCCGGGGCGGCGGCCCTCGCGGCCGTCATGGTCGACCGGTCGCTGGCCGTCGGCAGGACGGCGTTGATACTGACCGGCGGCAATATCGACATGATGATCCTGTCGTCCGTGCTGCAGCGAGGTCTTGTGCGTACCAAGCGTCTGGTGCGCCTTGCTGTGGAAACACCCGATGTCCCGGGCGCCCTGGCGCAGCTAACCGGGATACTCGGCGACCTCGACAGCAACATCGTCGACGTGGTTCACCAGCGTGCGTTCGGAACGTCGTCGGTGCGCGCCACCCGAATCGAGTTCGTCCTGCAGATGCGCGGCGAAGAGCAAGTCGAGGTCGTGATCAGGACCTTGAAGGCTGCCGGCTACGACGCCCAGTTGGCCCCGTAGGCCACGGGCTTGTCCCGTCCCACTCGCTCGCTGGACCCCGTACGACACGGGCGACCGCGCGCGTTGGGACGCGCGCCCTGACGAGCGCGCAAGGGTCGCTCCTACGCTGTCTTGACCTCCTCGACGACGGTCGCGTAACGATCCAACAGCGGCAGGACGACGTCTTCTTTCGCCGGCGGCACTACGAAGATCACATGATCGAAGCCCTGCCCGATCCGGCCGAGTACTTCGCCGGCGTCCGGTGGCGCACCAAACAGTGCCAGGTCGATGTCCTCGATGCTACGCCCTCTGGCCGATACGGCTTCCTTCAACCGTTCCATGTTCCCGGATCCCAAGCCGCCGATGGGCATCCAGCCGTCGCCGTAGTCCGCGATGCGGTCGGATACCCACTTCGAGTTGGCGCCGATCCAGATCGGCGGGCCGTTCTCCTGAACGGGCTTCGGGTACGACCAGATGGGATCGAAGTCGACATGCTTGCCGTGGAACTCGGCCTCGTCGTTGTTCCAGATCTCGCGCATGGCCAGGACTTTCTCGCGCACGACGGCCCAACGGTTCTTGTAGTCCGCACCATGGTTCTCCATCTCCTCGCGGTTCCAGCCGGCGCCGATGCCGATGATGGCGCGGCCGTTCGAGATGGTGTCGAGGGACGCGATCTCCTTGGCCAGCGTGATGGGATCGCGTTCGATCACTAGGCAGATGCCGGTGCCTAGGCGGATGCGCTCCGTGGCGGCGGCCGCCGCACCTAGGGCCACGAACGGGTCGTGGGCGCGCCAGTACATTTCCGGCAGGTCGCCGCCGCCGGGAAACGGGGTCGCCCGACTGGCCGGGATGTGGGTGTGTTCGGGAAAGAACAGACTGTCGAAGCCGCGCTCCTCCACCGCCTGGGCGACCTCCACGGGGCCGATGGCGGTGTCGGTCGGGAACATGGTGACGCCGAACCGGGCGTTGTCGAGTCCACGGAAAGCCATTGCGTTCTCCTTGTGGGTAACCAGTTGACTAGATGTTGGAAAAGTCGCCGTGTCGGCCAGCGCCTTCGTTGAACCGGGTCGCGCCGTGAATGGTCTCGCCCGACTTGATCACCTCGCGCCCGAGCAATGTCTCCTGCTGCAGCGCATCGGGAATCGGCTTGCCCCACTGGGTGAGCACCGAGCGCCGGTCGCTGCGCAGGCAGCGCTGGGGAAATCGGGTCAGGGTCTCCGCCAGGCGGACGGCTTCGTGAAGCGCCTCGCCGTCGTCGGTCAACCGGTTCGCCAGACCGATGCGCTCGGCTTCCTCGCCGCTGACGCTTCGGCCAGTGAGGATCATGTCCATCGCGTGGCTCTGACCGATCAGCCGCGGCAACCGGACCGTTCCGCCGTCCACCAACGGCACACCCCAGCGCCGGTTGTAGACGCCGAATACGGCGGAGTGCGCCGCGACGCGCAGGTCGCACCACAGGGCGAGTTCAAGACCACCTGCCACGGCGTAGCCCTCAACGGCGGCAATGACGGGTTTGGACAAGGTCATCCGGGTCGGCCCGAGCGGTCCGTCGCCTTCCAAGGTCACGCGGTTGCCTCGTCCCGCGGCCACGGCCTTGAGATCGGCGCCGGCACAGAAGTGGCCCCCCGCACCGGTGAGCACGCATGCCACACGCTGCTTGTCGGCGTCGTAGGCACGGAACGCGTCCGCGAGTTCTGCGGCGGTGGCATGGTCGATGGCGTTGCGGACCTCCGGGCGGTTGATCGTGATGACCAGGAGATCGCCGTGCTTTTCGGTTCGTACGGTCATTGGCGGGATCTTGGGGCACCACCGGCTCTCGGCGATGGGTGGATGTTAGCTCGATTCGCGGGAGGGCGTCTCTTATAGCCTTATCCTATATTCAACGACGGTATTATGCCTAGGGTTGACCAAAGACTCGCAATCTTTCGGTGAATTTGGTGGAGATACGGGTAGATTCCCCCCGTTTTCGTCACTTACGGTAACAAGCGGTAACAAAAACGGAGGTTTGAGGCCAGAAAAGGGTTGCAGTCCCCCACGGTTTCGCAGACTATCGCTTAAAGCACCGAAGGGCAGCAGGAGGGATCCGCCGGACTATGCGATTGGTCAACGCGGTCATCGCCGTCGCGCTTGTGGCGCTGGCGGTGTTGAAACTAGACGACCCGTCCGGAGCGTCCATGTTCCTGTTCGGGGCGCTTATCGCCGCATTCGCGTTGAAACACTACCTGAGTGCATGGTCGGTCCGCGTGCTTGCGTTTCTCGCGGCAGGAACCTTGTTCTGCTACTTCGGACAGTTTTTCTACCTCGTGCCCCACCTTCAGCCAAGCTGGTACTGGCAGTGGCAGGGGGACGCACTCGAAGCCACGGCGTTATTGCTATCCGGGTTCGCCATGATTCCGGTGCTCTCCGAGTACAGTTGCCGCATGAAGGCATCGCGCGAGTGCGAACGCGGCCGCCGCCAGTTCGAGGCTCGCAAGCCGCTTCTCGCCGGGTTCAAGGGTTTCGAGATCGGTCGCTAAGGCCGCACCGGCGTGCGGCATGCCCGTCGCCGGGATGCTAACGCGCCCGTCGGGGTGTGCCGTCCTAACGCGCCCGTCAGGGCGCGCGGTCGCGAACGTTGTTCAATAGGTTGGTTGCGCTCGTGCGCCCCGATGCCCTGAAGTGGACCTTGGCGCTGATCGCCTTCGTCGGCGTCTTGTGGGTTGGCCATCCGGCATTGGCGCTTTTTGTCGGCGCGACGATGAGCGTTGCGTTGGCGCCCGCGATGCCCGCAATCGTCGAACGTGGTGGAAAGCTATGCCTTAAGTCCGCGATCGTGGTCCTAGGTTTCACGCTGAACATCGAGGCTCTTTGGGAAACTAGCCGCGACTATTCGGGACTCGTCGTCGTGTTCGTGGCCTGTACGCTGATCGCCGGGCTTGTCATCGGTCGGCTCATGAAGGTCGATGACGACCAGTCTCGCCTGTTGAGTACGGGTACGGCCATCTGTGGCGGCACGGCGATCGTCACCCTCGCCCCGGTCATTCGCGCTCGACCGGAGTCGGTGGCGATCTGCATCGGAATCGTGTTCATTCTCAACGCCATTGCGATCATCGTATTGCCTTGGGTCGGCCACCAATTGCAGATGACGCAGGACCAGTTCGGCGTTTGGGTTGCGCTGGCCATCCACGATACGAGCTCGGTCGTGGGGGCTGCCGCGATTTTCGGCGATCGCGCCTTGGAGACGGCAACGACGGTCAAGTTGGTGAGAACGCTGTTGCTGATCCCGGTGGTGCTCGTCGCGGGCATACTCCTGAGGCAAAGCGAAACCAAACTTCGAATACCCGCGTTCCTCGCCCTGTTCGTTGCCGCGTCGATAGCGGGGACCCTGCTGCAACCGTCCGCAGAGGTGGTCGCCGGCGTCAAAAGCGCGAGTCGTTTCCTGCTCATTGTGGCGCTCTTTTTCATCGGGATGGAGATCCGGCGGTCGACGATTACGTCGCTCAACGGCCGCGCCATCTGGCTGAGCCTTCTGCTGTGGTCGTTCCTGCTTCCGGTGACGCTGTTGGCCGCGATGTTCTGGTAGCGGCATATCGATAGCGAAAAGGAGTATTTCGCCGGCACGCACGAGTTGGGTAGTGTGAACGCCATGTTGGTCATTCGTTCAGTTCAGCTGGACTGGCAGAGCGTTGTCAGCCTTGCTCTGGTCGTGGGTTTTTTCGTCCTCGCCGTGGCGCTCTGACGGCGACCCCGCAGCTCGCTTTCCCGGTCGGTAGCCGACCGCTGGCCCGCCAACGCTTCCATCCCATCCCGCCGGCATGGCCAAGCATGCGTCGCGGTTCTTCGGGCGTGGGGTAGACTGCGCGGGACGCGATCGGGGGAGCTCTGCATGAAGATCACGAACGTCAAGGTGGAGGTTTTTGGCTGGCACGTCGAACGGTGGCGGGTCGGCGCGGGTATGCGGTTCGGCGGTCCGCGCAACCTCGGCGTGGTCACGATCGAAACCGACGAGGGGATTAGCGGCAATGCCTTCCTTGGTGGTCCCGACTACCACGCCAAGGTCTTGATCGACATGGTAAAGCCCCGCCTGATCGGCCGGAATCCCCAGGACATCGGTGCCATCTGGGCGGGCATGTGGCGTCAGACCCGGGCGGTCGCAACCAGCGTCATCGGCGCGGTGGACATCTGCCTGTGGGACATCAACGGCAAGCTTGCCGGTCAGCCTATCCATCGCCTGCTCGGCACGTGCAAGGAATCCGTGCCGGTCTATTCGAGCACCGCCTATTGGGAGACGGTTGAGGAGTACCAGGAAGAAGCGCTGCGGTTCAAGGAGGAAGGCTGGACTGCCCACAAGATCCACCCACACTCGGACCCGGTGGCGGACATCGCCATATGCGAGGCCGTGCGGGACTCCGTGGGCGACGACATGAAACTGATGCTCGACTCGATGTGGGCCTATGGATACGAGGACTCCGTCCGCGTTGGGCGGGCGATCGAGGATCTCGGTTACTACTGGTACGAGGATCCCTTGGCGGAAGAGGACATCTATAGCTACATCAAGCTCAACGAGAAGCTCGACATTCCCATCATGGCCACCGAGTTTGCCCCGGGTCGCTACTACGGCATGACCCAGTGGATCACCCGCTACGCAACGGACATCCTGCGTGGCGACGTCGCCGTCACCGGGGGCATCACGCCGCTGGTCAGGCTCTGCCACCTCGCCGAGGGTTTCAAGATGAAGTGCGAGATTCACCATGGCGGCAATTCGCTCAACAACGTGGCGAATCTCCACGTCACCATGGCGGTGCCGAACTGCGAGTTCTACGAGTACTTCCCGTGCACGGGGGCGAACGTCTTCGGCTTGGTCGAAGACATCGACATGACCGGTGGCGTGGTCCGCGCGCCGACGGAACCCGGACTCGGCTACGAGATCGACTGGCAGCGGCTGCGCAGCGACTACCAGGGCACGGTGGAATAGGGCGGTTACATGGCTTTGCGCACCGCTGGCATGACGTCGCCGAGGTAGGCGTCCAACGCGTCGTCGTCCCAGGGCGCGCGCAAGGCGATGTTGATCGCATCGGCACCGCTTTCCACGTAGGCCATGACCCGGTCGATGGCTTCGTTCGGTGTGCACAACAGCGAACCCGCCGCGATGCGCTCGGACTGCCCGCCCCACTCCCGCTCGAGACCGGCGCGTTCCCGGGCTACGCCGGCGTCGTTCATCGCCATCCCGAAGGCGACGTTCACGCCTCGAGCGATGGCCGCCGGTTCCCGGTCTTCCTCTTCGCACCAGTGGTTGAGCACGCCGTTCAGGCGGGCGAACTCTGCCGCGCTGGTGTAGGCGGCATTCCACCCGTCGGCATGGCGTGCCGCGATGTCGAGGGTCCGCCGTTCGCCGCGACCACCGATCCAGACGGGAAGGTGCGATTGGACGGGCTTCGGATAGCAGGTGGCGTCGTCGACCTGGAAGTGCCTGCCCGCAAAGGTCGTGCGGTCGTTGTCCAAGAGCCCGCGGACGATTCGCGCCGCCTCGTCAAGCATGTCGAGCCGGGTGCCGATGTCGGGGAAGGCGTAGCCGTACGCCGACGCCTCCCAGATGTGCCAACCGGCACCGATACCCAGCTCGAAACGGCCACCTGAGAGGTGGTCGAGAGTGGCTGCGGCCTTCGCCAGCAGCGCTGGATTGCGGTATCCCACGTAGAAAACCAGGCAGCCGATTCGTACCCGTTCAGTCTCGGCGGCCAGCGCGCCGAGCGTCGCCAGCGCCTCGAAATGGGGCTGGCTGCCACCTTGAAACGGTGCTTCGTAGAAGTGGTCCCAGACGGAGATCCAATCCACGCCGCCGGCTTCCAAGCGTCGCCATAGGGCGCGCATGTCGTCCATGTCCAGGTTCTGTTGGCCTACGTGCACGCCAAGCGAGACGGTCATCGCGCAACCTTCCGGGCAAACGGGCGGCTACGATACATTCGCGTTTTTTCCGAGACCACTAGGAAGTTCCCGCCCCAGGCTGTCTTGTAATCGTGGTCGCGCCGTTTGCGCTCGGCAAGGAAGTCGGACGCCGGCAGGAACTTTCCAAACAACGGATAGTCCTAGACCACAGGAAGCGAAACGAAGCCACGGCGAGCCGATCATGACACAGCATCTTCCCCATGAAGGACGATCGGCCCAACGTGGCGACTTGAAATCGATGGTCTAAACCCCATTTGGTTTGCGACGCCCCGGCGATAACATCCCCCGCCCAGCGCCGGGGGGGTTATAA
>VXYL01000058.1 GCA_009846005.1 Gammaproteobacteria bacterium
AGTTCGACTTGAAGTACTCGGTCGGTGGGCGCGTGAGGAGAGGGTGTTCGGCGTTGCCTGAGAACGCCCAGTGCTGCTCCATGCGCTGCAGCCAATACGGCAGCCAGCCGCCATCGGCTTCGACGTGAACGACCTTGAGTCGGGGGTGGCGTTCGATGACCCCGAACCAGATCAGGCAGGTCATGGCGGCCATGGCTTCGAAGGGGTGGGCGAGAATGTGCCCCGAGGTATGGGTTTCCATGCGGTCCCCGAAGGAGGGCAGGTAGGGCGAACCGGAGTCGTGGATGCACACCGGCAGTCCTAGGTTCTCGATGGCCGACCAAACCGGGTCGTTGGCATCGTGGTGCAGGTTGCGGCCGCGCACGGGATTGGGACGCACGTAGAAGCAGGCGGCCCCGTTTGCAGCGGCTCGGCGGACCTCCTCGACGGCCAAATCCGGGGCCTGCATCGGCAGCATGGCGGCCCATCGCAGGCGTTCGGCGGCGTGGCTACAGTATTCGCGACTCCAGTCGTTGTAGGCCGCGCAAACCCCTGCGAGCAGTTCCGGATCGGCGAACTCCTTGCCGAGGATCTGTCCGCCGACGGTTGGATAGAGGACTTGCACGTCGACACCGTAGCGATCCATGTCCGACAACCGTGACTGGGGGCGAAATCCGGCAGCGCGCGTCTTCTCGTGCTTCTCCATGCCCCGGGCAGCGGCTTCGAGGAACTCCTTGGAGTGCATCGGGTAGCTGCCGTCCTGCTTCGTGATCGGCTCGCCCTCCACGCACATGCCGACACGGCCGTTGCCCATGTCGGCGATGCCCGGTGCGCGGTCGGCGAAGGCGGGGTCGATATAGTCCCGCCACATGCCTGGCGGCTCCATTTGGTGTGCGTCCGTATCGAGGACGCGATGCCCGTTGCGCACGGCACTCCCTCCGTATCCTGACAACGTCGATCCCTTTAGACTTGATCCGGGCCGCGGAGTCAATGGGGCGGCCTGAACGCCGTGTGGGAACCTCGCTGCCGATGAAGATTGTCATTCTACCGGGCTTGACGCTGCCCGAGGTCGCAGACCATGACCTGGAGCGCATTCGCCGTGCGGGAGGCGGTGCCGAAGTCGTCGTTTCCGACCCGGAATCCGCCCGCGCCGAAATCGTCGACGCCGACGTCGTCCTGGGGTTCGTTACGCGCCCCCTCTATCTGGCCGCGAAGAGGCTGCGCTGGGTCCATGCCATCGCCTCCGGGGTGGATAGTTTTCTCTACGACGAGTTTCGCCTCGGCGATGTGACCCTAACCAGCGAGAAGGGCCTTGTTGGCGAGCACTTGGCGGATCATGCGTTCGGACTATTGCTCATGTTGACCCGGCAACTGGCGACGGCACTACGACTCGGGCCCGACGCGTGGAACCACCGCCCGGCCATTCGCGCCGAGGAGATCGAGCTAACCGGTTCGACCATGGGCATATTCGGTTTCGGCGGTACGGGTCGTGCGATGGCGCGGCGGGCCGTGGCGTTCGGTATGCGTTGCATCGCGTTGGACCGTGACCCGGTTCCCGGTTCGGCGGAAGTCGACAGCGTCATGGGGCCGGGGGACTTCGACGACCTGCTCCGGCTTGCCGACGTGGTAGCCGTTTGCTGCCCGCTTACCCCCGAGACGCGAGGCAAGTTCGATGCACGTGCATTCGCGACAATGAAGCCCGGAGCGATACTCCTCAATGTCACTCGCGGCGAGGTAATGGTCGAGGACGACCTCGTTCATGCCTTGGAGTCGGGCGCCATCCGGGGGGCGGCGCTGGACGTCGCGCCCACCGAACCGCTGTCGCCCGATAGCTGCCTTTGGGACTTGCCCCAGGTGGTCATGACCCCCCACACGGCGGGTGCCAGTCAGTTCCGCACAGCGCGCAATCTGGACCGATTCGTGCGGAACCTCGAACGGCTTCGGCGCGGCGAAACCCTCGAAGGCGAGATCGACAAGAAGCTCGGCTACTGACGTCGAAAACGGATTCGAAACCGCGCACCGATCTGGGACGGGTTCGGCGGAAGGTAGTCGATGGTGCCGCCCGCATTGCCGAGCAGCGCTTTGGCGATCGGCAGTCCCAAGCCTGTGCCGCCCTGTTCACGCCGGGTGGTGAAGAACGGTTCGAACACCCGCGCCGCATCTCCCGGTGCGATGCCATGGCCGTCGTCGGTGATGCACACCTCGGTGGCATCGCCGTGCGTGCCAACATCGATGGTCAATGTCTCGGCACCGTGTTCGCGGGCGTTGTCGAGGAGGATCTTCAGTACCGCCTGCATCGAGGCTTCGTCGATGGGCAGAACGAGGCTGAGATCGCCGCGCAGTCTCACCTCGACGCAGGAACCGAAGTGGGTCGCATCGCCTACCGCCGCGGCGACCGTGGACTCTCCCTTGGCCTGATCGCGCATGTCGGCGCGCGCGAGTTCGAGCAACCGTTGCGTGAGCGATTCGAGTCTGGCGACATCCCCGGCAAGGTTGTCGATGAAGTGCCGGCGTTCCTCCGGCGTCATGTCGTCCAGATGATCGCCCAACACTTCCAGCGTGCCGGACATGGCGGCGAGCGGCGTCTTGAACTCGTGACTGATGCTGCGCGCGAGGTCGCGAACGTACCGTGTGCGCTGTTGAAGGCTCGTCGCCATGGCGGCGACGCTGGCGGCAAGCTGGGCCAGTTCCTTGGTCCGGTAGCGCTCGACGTCGATCTCGACGGCGTCGCCGGCCGCCACCCGTTCAGCGCTCCGGACCAGGCGTCGGATGGGCCGCGCCAGGGTTCGCGTTGCGAAAATCGCCGTGCCCACCACCACGGCGAACAACAATCCTGCGGCCTGTAGCAGCAGGAAACGCTTGGTTTCCAGCGCACCGACGATGGTCGAAGGCGTCTGCATGGCGACCACGGTGCCGACCACACGGCCGTCCAGGACGATGGGTCCCGTCACAATGACGCGGATCGCGGCGCCGCGGACGAACGCCGTGAACGAGGTCCGCTCCGCGCCGGGCAGGCGCCGCAACCGGCTGAGTTCGAATCCGGCCAATGCGCCGGCCACTTCGCCGACCGTCGAGAGGTCCGTCCCGCGTCCCTCCCCATTGGTCGCGACCACGACGCCTTGATGGTCGGTGACGCGAATGTCGGCGCGGGTTTGAACGTCAGTGAGGATCGGCGCAACGTCGAGTCCGACGCGGACCGCCACGTCGTCGCCGACGGGCCCTTGGCGGCCGTCAGGAAAAGGCGCCCCCACATCGGCGTTCGCGAGGTCGAGGACGGCGCGGCGGCGCTGGCCGGCATCGTAGTCCGCGTTGGCGAGCGGCCGGCTATGTAACTCGAGGTCCGCAGTCGCTGCTCGGAATCGATGTCGGAACGCCGCCGCGATGAAATCCGTGTGGGCGACCAAGGCTGACTCGGTCTGACGAACAAGGGCACTTTCGTAGAGCCGCAGTACCTGGATTCCGGCAACCGGTAGGACGAGCACGAACAGGCTCAGCACGATGAGTACCGTACGTAGGCGGAACCGGACCCAGGGCAACAGCACGCGCAGGCTCCGATGTGGTGCGGCCGACGGTCAGCCGTCGGACGGGACCGCGTCGAGTCGAAACCCGACGCCGTGCACGGTCTGGATCGGGTCGACGCCGGTTGATCGCAGCTTGGCGCGCAGACGTCGCATGTGGCTGTCGATGGTGCGGTCGCTGACAACCCGATTGCCCCGGTAGGCGCCCTTGGTCAGCGTCGCGCGGTCGAGCACCTTGCCGCGCTGGCGCACCAGCGTCGCGAGCAGACCGAATTCGGTCCGGGTGAGGTCCACCGCCTTGCCTGCCACGGTCGCGGATTGGGCGTCGAGGTCCAGGGTCACCGGACCTGCCTCGATCCGGCTGGCATTGGGCTCGTCGAGCGCGTCGACGCGCCGCAAATGCGCGTTGACCCGCGCGGTCAACTCCCGCGGACTGAACGGCTTGACGATGTAGTCGTCCCCGCCCACGTCGAGCCCAGCTACCCGGTCGGCTTCGGCGTCTTTGGAGGATAGGAACAGAATGGGGATGTTGCGTCCGCCCCCGTCGCTGCCGTGCAAAGCCTCCGCGCGAATCGCCCGGCAGACGTCCAATCCGTCCATCACCGGCATCAGGATGTCGAGGATCACGAGGTCCGGCTTCTCGTGTCGGAACGTCAAGAGCGCAGCTTCCCCGTCTGCGGCCTCCGTCACGTCGAACCCGGCGCGTCTGAGCGCGAAGCAGACAACATCGCGGATGTGGGAGTCGTCGTCGACCACGAGCACCTTGCGCATCCAGACGATGTTACGCGCGTGGGCGACACCTGGCATCCATCGATCACCGCGAAACTCCACTACAATTCAACACATGGCACCTTCGGTCGTATCCGAAACCGCGCGCGGTGACTTTCGCCGCGACGGCTTCGTCGTGCTGCGATCCGTGATCGACGGTGGAACGCTCGACATGCTGCGCGAGGAATGCGCCGTGTTCGTGGCGAGAACCGACGCCTGGCTGGACCGACGCGGCACCGATGTGTTCGGCATCACCCACCGCGGCAAGCGGTATTTCATCGCCAACCGCTACCGGGACAGCGAACGCATGGTGGGATTCGTCTACGGCGATTTGATGCGTGACATCACCACGGCGCTCCTCGGCGAAACGGTCTTCCTGTTCAACGAACAGTGGGTCGTGAAGGGTGCCGAGCAGGGCATGAAGTTCGCGTGGCACCAGGACTCGGGGTACGTCAACTTCCGCGACCCGGGGAACACGCACCGACCCTATCTGACGTGCTGGTGCGCCTTGGACGACATGACACGAGAGAACGGGACGATCTCGGTGATGCCCCACGACCGCGTGAGTTCGCAGGCTACGGTGTTCGCGCATCGACACGAACCCGGGAGCAATGATCTGGTTGGCTACGAGGGCGACGACCCGGGCGTGCTCGTGGAGATGCCTGCGGGCAGCGTCGCGGTGTTCACGAGCACAAGCCTGCACAAAAGCGGCGCCAATACCACGCCACGCCTGCGCCGTGCCTACCTGACGCAGTACACGCGGGAGCCGTTGCGGTCATCCAACGGCGAGCTTTGGGGACAGGCGGTACCGTTTGTGGCGAAGGGTCAATACGTCTACGACCCCAACACAGATGTCGATGCCCGTACCGGTCGGCGGGTGCGGGCAAGGACAGACACGTCGCCTTGACGCGATCTTCTCGTAGGGGCGACCCTTGTGGTCGCCCGCATCGGAAAGCCGCATTGCTTCGATCCCGGATTAGGAGAAGGCGGCAGCATTCTTGATCGCGCCCGTTGGCGCGACGGGACGGGACAAGCCAGTCCCCTACGGCATGACACGCTAGAAGACCGACAAGACCTCTGACTCAACCCGCTGTATGGCCGCCGTACTGTTCCCAAAGCCGCACAACATGATCTCGTCGGCGCCGGCTTCGATATAGCCCCCCAGGTAGTCTTGGATCGCGTTGACGGTGCCATAGCAGTACCAGGGCTGACCCGGTGACTTCTTCCACTCCTCATCGCTGTCGAACACCCTGGTGGGCAGGCAGACCGTGCGGCGGACTTCTGCTGGATCGCGCCCGAAGTTCTCGCAGTGGCGATCGATCGCCTGTTGCTTCTGCTTGTACACGTCCACGCCCCCGGGATGCCAGAAGTCCAGGTTGCTGGTATCGCCGTAGCGCGCACAGGTTCGCAAGGTGCGCTTTTCGCCGTTGCCCCCGATCAGGATGGGGATCGGCTTGTCCTGCGCCGTTCTGGGCGACATGGGCGCGTCGTTCAACTGGTAGTGCTTGCCGGCGTAGTTCACGTACTCTTCCGGGTCCTTGGTGAGCAGCAGCCGGATCAACTGCGTCGCCTCCTCCAACCGGT
>VXYL01000105.1 GCA_009846005.1 Gammaproteobacteria bacterium
TCCCCCCCCGGGCTGCCTCGCCCGCGACCGCCGCCACCACCGCCGCCCCCGCCGCGGTACGACCAGCCGGCCTCGCCGTGGCTCACGAGGGCGATGTCGATGATGCCGGCGTGGATTGCCGCCAGGGCGTGGTGGACGTGGATCTGGAACGAGCACCCACCGACCGACGTGGTGTCGAGATAGCGGGGCTTCAAGCCAAGATGCTCCGCCAGCTCCCCGGACCATCCGGCGGAAAAAATACCCTGGATGTCCGCGATGGGGATGCCGGTCTGAACACTGACGTTCTTGATGGCTTGGATGTGGTGCTGAAGTGACGTCACCTTGTGGCCCGTCAGGTCTTCGGGATAGCCGATCACATCGGACTCGGCTGCTCCGACGATCGCGGCCGCGTTGCTTAGATTCGCTGCACCCATGACTACTCCCCCGACTCGACGACGCGCCAGAACGGGATGAAGGTGTCGTCGTTGGCCTGCTCGAACTCGACCTCGACCCTCGCGCCGATCTTGATTCCTTCCGGCTTGGTGGGGTCGACGCCGCGCAGAACCGTCATCATGCGATCCCCTTCGTCGAGGTCGATGTACGCCGTGACGTAGGGCACCTCCTCCGCCCAGCCGCCGAATGCGCGGTGCTGGACGGCGAAAGTGTGCAGCCGGCCCTTGCCGCTGCCCTCGATCCACTCCAGGTTCGTGGAGTGGCAGAAAGGGCAGATCAGGCGCGGGTACCAGTGCACGCGATTGCAGTCGCGGCATCGTGGCAGCATCAGCTTGCCGGCCTTGGTTCCTTCCCAGAACGGTTTGGTGTTTTGCCCTTGGGGTGGGATCGGTTTGTTATAGGCCACGGTGTCTCCGCTGGTCTTGGCGTCGGTCAAGCGGAGTAACTTATCACGGCAAGCCGCGCGGCGGTGTCTCGTGCTTCGGAATAGCCGTCGTGTGCGACATGAGCCATGGCGGGCGTAGGAAAACGGCTGTTGTTTGAACCTACCTCCCCCATTAGAATCCGCGCTGTTTGGCCGTCTTGCGGTGTCCCCGCGAGGCGCGATGCGAAATTGACCGGGGACCGCGGGGTCGGACCGGCAAGGAGACGCCTATCAAGAGATCGAGTCCGAAAGCGCAGGCAGGCGAGCGCGCCGTCCTGAACGAGGACATCCGTGCGCTTCGGGTGCGCTTGATCGGGTCCGATGGCAACCAGGTTGGAATCGTCCCCCGCGACGATGCGTTGAGCGAAGCCCGCTCAGAGAGCCTAGACCTGGTGTTGATCGCCCCCAACGCCGATCCGCCGGTCGTGAAGGTGATGGACTACGGCAAACACCTGTTCGAGCAGAAGAAGGCCAAGGCCGCGCAACGCAAACGCCAGAAGCAGATCCACGTCAAGGAGATGAAGTTCCGACCGGGTACCGAGGAAGGCGACTACCAGGTCAAGTTGCGAAACCTAGTCCGCTTCCTAGAGGACGGCGACAAGGCCAAGGTAAGCATGCGCTTCAAGGGCCGCGAACGGGACCATCCGGAGATCGGCATGGACGTGCTGAAGCGCATTGAGGACGATCTCGACGAATTGGCGAGTGTGGAAACGGAGCCGAAGTTCGATGGACCGCGCCAGATGACGATGGTTCTGACGCCAAAGAAGCGGCGTAAGTAGGCGCGCAAGTGAGCGGCGCGAAGCTGCGCCGTCGATCTCAACCGATCCAGGCAAGGCAGGCCCAGCGAGAGGATCTGCCCGGGACAACGAGGACGATTCATGCCCAAACTGAAGACCAACCGCGGCGCGGCGAAGCGTTTTCGCCGTACCGCCAAGGGGTTCAAGCACAAGCGGAGCAACAAGAGTCACATCCTCACGAAGATGGCGCCAAAACGGAAACGCCAGCTTAGGGGGTTCAAGGATGTGTCCGCCGCGGATGCCGCGGCGGTGAAACGCATGGTGCCGAAAAAGGGCCGGTAGTACGCGGACTCCCCTTCCGCCGAGTTCAACACGGGCCAAGTTCAACACGGAAGAAACTTAAGACATGCCAAGAGCCAGAAACAGCGTCGCGTCCAGGGCGCGGCGAAAAAAGGTCTTGAAGGCCGCCAAGGGCTACTACGGTGCGCGCAGCCGATCGTTCAAGGTGGCGAAGCAGGCCGTCATCAAGGCCGGCCAGTACGCGTACCGTGACCGCCGCCAGCGCAAGCGCCAGTTCCGCGGGCTGTGGATCGTGCGCATCAATGCCGAAGCCCGTCGCCATGGCCTGTCCTACAGCCGCTTTGTGGCGGGCCTGAAGCGGGCATCCATCGACGTGGACCGACGGGTGCTCGCCGACCTGGCCATTCACGAACAGGAGGCGTTCGCCGCCCTGGCCCAAAAGGCGAAAGCGGCGCTCGCTTGACGCCGTAGCCGGACCGGCAACCGTCGCGCCCGGCAACCGCACGACATGAACGTTGATGGCATCGAGAAGGCCGCGTTGACGGCCGTTGACGCGGCGACGGATGAACTGTCCCTCGACGAAGCCCGGGTACGCTACCTCGGCAGGAGAGGCGAACTCACCGTGCTGCTCCGCTCCCTCGGTGGCATGGATGCGGCCGAGCGCCCCGCCGCCGGAGCCCGCATAAACGCTGCCAAGGTTCGGCTCCAACAGGCCATCGAGCGTCGCCGGAACGCGTTGGCTGCGGAGCAACTCGAACAGGAACTCGCCGAAGAGGCGGTTGACGTCACCTTGCCGGGCCGGTCGCGGCCGGGCGGCAGTCTGCATCCCATCACCATGACCTTCCGACGAATCGAGCGCATCTTCGAAGCCGCGGGCTACGACGTGGTCTCGGGTCCGGAAATCGAGGACGAGTACCACAACTTCGAGGCGCTCAACATACCCGCGGACCATCCGGCCCGCGCCATGCACGACACGCTCTACCTCGACAACGGCATGCTCTTGCGCACGCACACCTCCCCCGTGCAGATCCGCACGATGGAAGCCCATCCTCCGCCGATCCGGGTGATCTGCCCCGGCCGGGTGTACCGCAAGGACAACATGGATGCGAGCCACAGCCCCATGTTCCACCAGGTGGAAGGGCTGGTCGTGGACGAGGGCATCGCCTTCGCGGATCTCAAGGGGGCGGTGGTCGACTTCGTGCACGGCTTCTTCGAACAGGATCTCGGCGTTCGTTTCCGACCTTCCTATTTTCCGTTCACCGAGCCGTCCGCCGAGGTGGACGTGCAGTGCGTGCACTGTTTCGGGGACGGTTGCCAAGCATGCGGCCAGAGCGGCTGGACGGAGGTCTTGGGCTGCGGAATGGTGCATCCCAGCGTTCTCGCCAACGTCGGGATCGACACCGAGCGGTACACGGGGTTTGCGTTCGGTTTCGGGGTTGATCGGTTCGCGACCCTGTTCTACGAGATCGACGACATGCGGTTGCTGTTCGACAACGAACTGCGCTTCCTGGAGCAGTTCGCGTGAAGTACAGCGAGCAGTGGCTCAGGGAATGGGTGCCGGTCGCCGTCTCGACCCAAGAACTCTGCGATCAACTCACCAATGCCGGGTTGGAGGTGGAGGGCACGGCGGGGGTGGCGGGGGAATTCTCGGAGGTCGTCGTTGCCAAGATCACGGCCGTGGAACCCCACCCGAACGCCTCGCGGCTGTCGTTGTGCCGAGTAGACGATGGTGTGGGTTCGGCGACCGTCGTCTGCGGTGCACCGAACGCGAGCGTTGGGCTCGTGAGCGCGTTCGCCCGCGTGGGCGCGGTGCTCCCCGACGGCACGGTGATCGGGCGTTCCGAACTGCGCGGCGTGGTTTCGGAGGGGATGCTGCTTTCCGCCCTGGAACTTGGCCTCGACAGTGCTGCCGACGGCATCCTCGAACTCGATGCCGAGCTTGAGTGCGGAACCGATCTGCGCGTCGCGCTCGGTTTGGACGACGTCGTCATCGACATCGACCTGACGCCGAACCGCGGCGATGCGTTGAGTATCCGCGGCTTGGCCCGGGAGATTGGCGTACTCAACCGGTTGCCCGTCCGTGTTCCGCGAATCGATGCCGTTAGGGCGGACACGGATACGGAGTTCCGCGTCGAGGTCGCGAACACCGCCGGCTGCCCGCGCTACCTTGGACGCGTCATCGAGGGGGTCGACTTAAGCCGCCCTGCGCCGTGGTGGATACGGGAACGGTTGCGGCGCTCGGGACTACGCCCGATCGACGCTGCGGTGGACGTGACAAACTACGTTCTGCTCGAACTCGGTCAACCGATGCACGCCTTCGATCTCGATCAGTTGTCCGGCGGCATCGTGGTGCGCAACGGTCGCCGCGGCGAGTCGATGACATTGCTCGACGGGCACCACGTCGAGGTAGACGAAACGGTATTGCTGATTACCGACCACAATGGTCCCGTCGCCTTGGCAGGCGTCATGGGCGGTGAAAGAAGTGGAGTTGGAACAGCAACCTGCAATGTGTTTCTCGAATGCGCCTACTTTTCGCCTCAGACCACCGCGGCGACGTCCCGGCGCTTCGGCATCAATTCCGATGCCGCGTACCGGTACGCGCGCGGGGTTGATCACCAATTGCAGGCGACGGCCATGGAACGGGCCACCCGTCTGCTTGTCGACATAGCCGGCGGTCGCCCGGGTCCCGTCGTGGAGGCGGTGAGCGAGAAGGACTTGCCGCGGGCGAACCGGGTGGCGTTGCGCAAGTCGCGACTTGACCACTTGGTCGGAGAGGAGATCCCGGTGGAGGAGGTCGAGCGGATTCTCGATAGTCTCGAGCTATCGCCTTCGTGGGCTGGCGACGGCGATGACCTCGTCTGGACAACGACGAGTCCGAGTCATCGTTTCGATATCGCTCGCGAGGAGGACTTGGTGGAGGAAGTACTCCGGATCCATGGCTACGACGCCATCGACACGCGGGTGCCCATCGTGCCGCTGCCGCTCGGAAGGGCCCGGGTGAACGAATTGCTCGATACGCGGCTAAAGGACCTGCTCGTCGACTTGGGATATGCGGAGGCTATCACCTACAGCTTCATCGACCCGAAGGTCGCCGACCTTTTCGATCCCGGTGGCGACCCGGTTTCGGTTGTCAATCCCGTCTCGAGCGAACACGCGGTGATGCGAACCAGCCTGCTTCCGGGGCTCGTGACTGCATTGCGCACCAACCTGTCCCGGCAGGCGGCGCGCGTGCGGCTTTTCGAAACCGGGCAGTGTTTCCGCAAGGAGGCGGATGGTCTTGCGCAGTTGACGCTGTGCGGCGGTGTGCTGTTCGGTCCCCGGGAGCGGGAGGGCTGGGCGCATGATCGCAACCGGGTCGACTTCTTCGACGTCAAGGGCGACGTCGAACGGTTGTTCGCATTGGGGGGGCTCGACGTCGCCTTCGCGAAGGCGGCGGACCCCGTTCTTCATCCCGGTCAGGCCGCGGTCGTCCTCGTTGACGGCGAGCCCGCCGGACGGTTCGGGCGGCTGCACCCCGAGGTGGAGACCGTGCTGGAACTACCGGGCGGCGTGTACGTGTTCGAGCTCGAAGGCGACGCCGTGCTCGCGCGCCGTCGGCGGCGACACGGCTTTGTATCGCGCCAACCGTCGGTTCGCCGTGACCTCGCCTTGGTCCTAGACCGCGCCGTCCCGGCTGCGAGCATCGAGTCGATCGTACGATCACGCCTCGGCGAAATGCTGGCCGAGTTCACTTTTTTCGATGTCTATGCGGGTGAAGGCATTGATTCCAATGAGAAAAGTGTGGCAATAGGCTTGACCTTTCAGCACGGGTCGCGCACCCTTACCGATACTGAGATTGCCCAACATCTGGATGACATGCTGCTCGATCTGAAGAGTAGACTCGGTGTTCGCCTGCGCTAGAGCGCACGACTGGGCGAGCGCAGCCGGCCACGACGTGTTGTTGGGCCGCGGAACCTTTGATCCGCAGCGGGGGACTCGACGTTGGGTGCAATGACCAAGGCGCAGATGGCGGACCGGCTGTTCGAGGATCTGGGCTTCAACAAACGGGAAGCCAAGGAAATCGTCGAGTCCTTCTTCGAGGAGATCGCCACCGCGCTCGAGCGCAACGAACCCGTCAAACTTTCCGGATTCGGGAACTTCGACCTCCGGGACAAGCGCGAACGCCCCGGTCGCAACCCCAGGACCGGTGAGGAAATCCCCGTCTCGGCACGCCGAGTCGTCACGTTCCATCCTGGTCAAAAGCTCCGATCGCGGGTCGAGACGCATGTCGGGTCCGACACCGACTGACCAACTGCCGCCGATCCCGCCGAAGCGCTACTTCACGATCGGCGAAGTGAGCGACTTGTGCGAGGTGAAGACCCATGTCCTGCGTTATTGGGAGCAGGAGTTCAACGACCTAAGCCCGGTCAAAAGGCGCGGTAACCGACGCTACTACCAGGAGCACGACATCCTGCTCGTCAGGCGCATCCGAGCTTTGCTCTACGATCAGGGCTACACGATCGGCGGGGCCCGGCAGAGACTCGCCGGTGGGGATGCGAGACAGGATCAAACCCAGGTCCGGCTCGTCGTCCGGCAGCTGATCGCCGAGTTGGAGGACGTGCTGGCGGTTCTGAGATCGTGAGTCAGGTCGCGATGGCCCGGGCGATTTCGCCCCATCTGTCGAGCATCGTCGGGTCGCGCCGGATCGAATCCCGGGCGAGGTAGGTGACGAGGCGCGTCGCGACGCCTTCATAGCGGCGGATCAACACATCGGCCAAGTCCTCCCAGGTGGCCACGACGGCGAAGTGGTCGAGCATCTCGTCGGTGATCAGATCCGCTGCGCCGGCCGCGTCGCCAGCGCGTAGCCGTGTCCGGATCTTGTCGGTCGTGCCGGGAAATCCAAGGTCGTCGAACTGGAAGGCGTAGTTGGGCGTCGATCCGTAGAAGGCGAGTTGGGTTTTCGTACGTTCAACGAAGGGGGCACGTTCCTCGGGGGTGTCGCCGGGAATCGCGAACGTCGGGACGATCAGGTCGATCGCGCCGGGGTCGCGGCCCGCCTTGACGGCGCCTTTCGCCAAGGCGGGCCGCAGGCGATTGTTGATGTAGTGCATGGAGTGCATGGGATGGACGTGCACGCCGTGGGCGACTTCGCCGGCGACCTGGCACATCAGGGGGCCGACGGCGGAGATGTCGACCTTGATGTCGCCGTACTCGTGCCGTGGCGGAATCCACTCGGGACGTAACAGGTTCAACGAGTAGAAGGGTCCGGAGTGGTCGAGTCGAGCCTCGCCCCGAAACGCGGCGAGGCTGGCGTTGACGGCCTGCACGTAGTCCCGCATGCGCGCTGCGGGGTGGTCGAACTCGGATGCATAGCGGCGCGTGACGTGTGCGCGGACCTGGCTGCCGAGGCCGAGGCGAAAGCGCCCGTTGGTGTTGCGGGCCAGTTCCCAGGCGATTTGCGCCGCGATCATGGGGCTGCGCGGAAAGGCCACGGCGATGCCTGTGCTGAATTCGAGCTTCGGCGCGGCGGTGGCCGCTGCGGCGATCATCATCCACGGCACTTGGCTCGTTTCGGTGAACAGCATGCCGGAGAAACCGGCGCCTTCGACAGCTAGGGCAAGCTTGGCGCTGTCCTGCCAGGTGAGGTTGCCGGTCATCAGGTCGAAATGCATGGCGGTGCTCGTTTGTTTGCATGCTCAAGCCTAACGCAGCTTGCGGCCGCGGGCCCTCCTAACGCACAGTAGAGTTCGTTGTCGCGACACCGATGGGCGAATGCATCGTCTCTTCGTGGGCGTGGCTCTGTTCGCGAGCACCAGCGTCGCCGACCCGACTTGGCGAGGACTGATCGTTGCGGACGAGGATCGCTGTGCGCCGTACGATCGTGCCGAATACCGCTACCCGGCTTCCGTGGAAGACGCGACGATCTCGCTGCTGGGCGATGTCGTCAGTCCCTATACGTGCGAGCTGTTCGCCTCCAAACGCGACACCGAAGTCGATCACATCGTTGCGTTGTCCGAGGCGCACGACAGCGGTTTGTGCCGCGCCGACGCCGAAACTAAGCGCCGGTTCGCCCGGGACGTCGCCAACCTGACCTTGGCATCGCCGTCGCTGAATCGGTCCAAGGGCGCCCGCGACGGGGCGGATTGGGAGCCCGAACACAACCGATGCTGGTTCGCGACGCGCATCGTCGACGTGCGCAACGCCTATGGCCTGACCATCGATCGACGTGAAGCGGATGCGCTGGAGACGATCCTCGCCGGGTGCTCTTCCGCGGATGGCAGGGAACCGCACTGCGAATCCCGGTCGGTATTCCGAAGGGTGCTGCTGCCTGTACTCGGCACGGCCGCTCGCAAGGACAACAGTCGATGATCCGGCGGGAGTGGCTTTCCCCTTTTTTTGAACATTCGCCACCTGCCCGATAAGCTCCCGCGCGGGATGGGAGACAAACGGGTCGCTTTATGACGCTGATCACTTGGTCGGGGGTGTTCCTCGTGTTCTACATCGGGGCCATGCTGGCCATCGGCTACCTCGGCGGACGTCGCGTACAGCATGCCGACGACTTCGCCACGGCGCGGGGATCCTACGGGCCGCTATGGTTGGCGTTTGCATTCGCGGCGACAACCGCCTCCGGTGCGACCTTCCTCGGCGGGCCCGGGCTCGCCTACGTGTACGGAACGCCGACGATCTGGGGCAATTTCCTGTATCCCATCGGCGTCTACTTCGGCGTGCTGATCTGCATGCGCCTGATCGCGACGTCGGGCAATCGGTTCGGCAACCGCTCGATACCGGAATACCTGGGCGACCGCTACCAGTCCAACGGCATCCGGGTGATCGTTTCGGTGTTCTCGCTGGTGCTGTTCTTCTACATCGTCGGGCAACTCGTGTCCGGGCTGGTGATGTTCGAGGTCATGCTGGGCATGGACCCCTTGTGGGCCCTGCTGGTCACGTCCGTGGTGCTGGTCATCTACGTGTTCATGGGCGGCGCCCACGCGGACATCCTGACCGACGGCGTGCAGGGGATCATGATGCTCGTGCTCGCCGCTGTGGTGATCGTCCTGTTCGTGTTCGGGGTCGGCGGGGACGGCAGCATGCTGGGCCTGTTCGACAACCTCGAGGCGCAGGACGACAACCTCGTCGGCCTCCTGAACACCACGACCCCTCTTTACCACTCGTGGTGGTCCATCGCCTGCATCGTGGTGGCGCACCTACCCCTGGGCCTGCTTCCGCACCTCGGCAACAAGCTGTGGGCGTTGAAGGACACCGGCCAGCAACGCTCGTTCATCAAGCTGGCTTTCGCGTTCGGGATCACGTTGGGCATGCTGGGACTCGGCGGCCTGCTCGCCCGCGCCTTGCTCGGTGACTCGCTGGACAACCAGAACCAGGCCCTGCCGATGCTCTTCATCGAGTTGTTCCCGCCCTGGCTCGCGGCTTTGATCGGCGTGGGTATCCTGGCGGCGATTATGTCCACGGCGGACGGCCTCGTCGTGTCGTCGTCCCAGGTCATCGCCAACGACCTCTACCGGCGTACGTTGGCTCAGCACTTCGCGCCGAATGCCACGGAGGAGGAACGCGACCGCCAGGAGTTGCTCATCAGCCGCTGGGCGACGGTGGTGGTGATGATCATCTGCACGGCGCTGGCGTGGATCCTCATCGACATGAACGTCGCCTTGATCGTCTGGATCGGCATCGGCGGCATGATGGCGGCGTTCGCGGGACCGCTGGTCATGGGGGCGTTGTGGAAAGGTGTGACCCGGGCGGGCGCCTATGCCGGCCTGCTCTCGGGATTCGTGACCTTCGTGGTGCTTCACAATGGGTGGTTGAGTCCCGATTGGTTCGACGGCGGCGTCCTCGACACGGCCATCACCTGGCTATACGGCGAGGCGCCCAACCCGTTCTCCTGCGCGGCGATCGGGGAGGGGGTCGGCGTGGTGCTCACGTTCGTCGTCTCGAAGCTCACCGCCCCGCTGCCGGCGGAACACCTCGACGAGATGTTCGACGCCGACGAGGCATCGGCGGCCTGACATGGGCGCAGCATTCTACGAGCACCTGTTCGGCGTTCGCGGAAAGATCGCCCTGATCACCGGCGGCACGCGGGGGATCGGCCTGATGATCGCGGAAGGTTTGGTCCGAGCGGGAGCCCGGGTCTACGTGTCGTCGCGCAAGCTCGACGCCTGCGCGGAAACCGAACGGGCGTTGGGCGAATTGGGCGAGTGCACCGCGATTCCGGGCGACCTGCGCGATGTCGCGGGGTGCGACGCATTGGCGGCGGCAATCGGAGAGCGCGAGGACAGGCTGCACATTTTGGTGAACAACGCTGGGTTGACCTGGAGCCTGCCGGTCGACGAATTCACGGAGAAAGCCTGGGACCGGGTAGTCGACCTGGACGTCAAGAGTCCGTTTTTTCTCACCCAGAAGCTACTTCCGGTCATTCGCGCCGCAGCGAGCCACGACGAACGCGCCTCCATCGTCAACATTTCCTCGGTGAATGCCGTAAAGCCAAGCGGGCTTGCCAACTACTCCTACGTCGCCGCGAAGGCGGGCTTGTGCCAACTCTCGGCGCAATTGGCGCGCGACCTGATGGCCGATCACATCAACGTCAACGTCATCGCCCCGGGCCCGTTCAAGTCGAAGATGACGGCACCGCTGTTCGCCACCGAAGAGCAGGACCGGCGCATGATCGATAGCTTTCCGATGAAGCGCTGGGGACGCATGGAGGACGCGGCCGGCCTGACCATATTCCTGTCCTCACGGGCCGGTTCCTATCTCACCGGCCAGACCATCCCCTGCGACGGAGGCGCGACCACCATTGGCTGACCGACTCCACGATACCGCGGTTGTGCTTTGGCCTGAAGGGGCGCCGCGAGCCGTCGGTGACCTCGACATCGACCGCCCGCAGTTGACGATCCACCTGTCGGAGTCTGCTACGGCGACCGGTGCCGGCGTGATCGTGAATCCCGGCGGCGGTTACCGTAAATTGGCGTCGGACCACGAGGGCCTCCAGGTCGCGCGGTGGCTCAACCGTCGCGGGATCGCCGCGTTCGTGCTCCGCTACCGTCTAGGCGAGCGATATCACTCCGATGTGTCGCTGCTCGACGGCCTGCGCGCCGTGCGCCTGGTTCGGCATCGTGCCGCGGACTTCGGAATCGCCGAGAATCGAATCGGCATGCTGGGCTTCTCCGCCGGCGGCCATGTGGCCGTCGCGGTGGGAACCCGGTGGGATGCGGGCAACCCCGAGGCGGTTGACCCCATCGAGCGGGTGTCCAGCCGTCCCGACTTCCTCGTCCCGGTGTACGCCGTCACGAACGGCATCCTGCGCGGCCGCAAAGCCGACGAGTACACGCCAGCGGACGTTCGCGTCAACGAGTCGACGCCGCCGACCTTTCTCGTCCACACCCACGAGGACGGCATCGTGCCCGCCTCGCAATCGACGCTGTTCTACGATGCGCTACTCGCCGCGGGTGTCCAGGCGGAACTACACATATATGGGTTTGGCGAACATGGCACGGGACTCTCCCCCGGCGACCCGGATTTCCGCGAGTGGCCCGTGCTCCTCGTCAACTGGCTGCGACGGTGCGGTTTCATGTCGGCCGGGAACCGGCAGGGCGTAAACGGCCGCGTGACGCTCGATGGCGAAGCCATGGGCATGGCGTGGGTGACGTTTTGCCCCCTCGACAAGAATGCGCCCATCGCCCGGGGGCGTTCCTCGCGCAACGAGGGGGGCAAGTTCTCGATCCCCGCATCCCACGGAGTCGTTCCCGGTGCGCACCAAGTCGTCGTGCATCACGTTAGCGAGCAATTCCAGGACTGGAATACGGGTGCGTACACGCTTGACGATGCCGTATGTTATGACGTCGGGGTGATGGAGATCGGCGACGAACCGGTAGCGATCAACGTGTCCGCTGGGAAGTACGGGTAACGTCGGCCCGGCCAAGCGCCGTCGCCCGTTTCACCACCCGGGTCTTGCCGACACGGGATGGGAAAAGCCCGTCCCCTACAGATCCCTTCGAATAACACCGACGCTCAACCCCTCGATGACGAGCTCCTGGCTGCGCAGGTCCACCTCGATGGGATCGTAGGCTTCGTTCTCCGCCTCGAGAACGACCCGGGTCCGGGACTTCCGACGCAATCGTTTCACGGTCACGTCGTCGTCGATGCGGGCGACGACAATGGCGCCGTTGGCGGCTTCCGGGGTCTTGTGTACGGCGAGCAGGTCGCCGTCGAGGATGCCTGCGTCCACCATGCTGTCCCCCTCGACACGTAACAGGAAGTCGGCGGCGGGGCGGAACATCGCCGGCGGCACGTTGCAGGTCTCTTCGATGTGCTCCTGTGCGAGGATGGGGCTGCCTGCGGCCACCCGGCCGACGACCGGCAGGCCTTCGTCGACCGGGAGCCGAATTCCCCGCGACGTGCCCGGCACGATCTCCAAGGCACCTTTGCGCGCCAGCGCTTTCAGGTGCTCCTCCGCGGCGTTGGCGGACCGGAATCCGAGTTGCCGCGCGATGTCCGCGCGGGTCGGCGGGTAGCCCGTCTCGGTGATGTGCGATCTCACCAGATCGAGGACCTCGGCTTGGCGAGCGGTCAACTGTTTCATGGGCGGCTGTCCATCCATCCAGTACGGCTGCGATTATATACAGTCTTTGGGGAATGTGAAGGCCCGATTTCTTGCACATGGCAAGCCACGTCGGGGGATTCCCTCCGTTATCATCGCGGCGGTCAACCTCAGGGGTAGTCGCAATGCAGCGCGCGATGGAGATCTTGGGCGTCGGGGCCGACGCGTCCGTCCAGTGGGTCGTTGTGTTCGGCATCGTCTTCGCAACCCTGGTGCTTCGCTACGTCGCCAAGCTCCTGTTCGACCGCTTGGCCAAGCAGCTCGAGCGAACCAAGAACCTCTACGACGACGCGCTTCTGGACGCTGCCCGGAAGCCCATCGGCTGGGCGATCTGGTCGCTCGGCATCCTGTTCGCCGCGGAGTACGCGTTGCGGGGAGCGGAATCCGATCTCGTTGCGTACGTCGATCCGGTGCGCGACGTCATCGCCATCATCCTCCTGGCGTGGTTCGCCATTCGCCTGATCCATTTCGTGGAAGGGCACGTCACCGATCCCGAGTACCGCACCGATCCGATCGACAAGACCACGGCCGCGGCCATCGGCAAGCTGCTGCGGGCTTCAGTGCTGATCACGGCGTTGCTGATGGCCTTGGCGTCGCTCGGCTTCTCGGTTACCGGCGTGCTGGCCTTCGGCGGTCTCGGCGGTCTCGCCGTGGGCTTCGCGGCCCGGGATCTCTTGGCGAACTTCTTCGGCGCGCTGATGATCTTTCTCGACCGGCCGTTCGCAGTGGGAGACTGGATCCGGTCTCCCGACCAGGAGATCGAAGGCACGGTGGAGGAGATCGGCTGGCGCCAGACCCGGATCCGCACATTCGACCAACGACCGCTGTACATCCCGAACTCAACGTTCGCCACGTTGACGGTGGAGAATCCCCAACGGATGCTCAATCGACGCATCTACGAGATCATCGGCGTCCGCTACGACGATGTGGGCGTCCTCAAGGCGGTGATCGACGACATCCGCGACATGCTCGTAAACCACGAAGCCATCGACACGACCCGCACGTTGATGGTGAACCTGTTGAGTTTCGGGCCGTCCTCGCTTGACGTGATGATCTACACGTTCACCAAGACCACCGTCTGGACGGAGTTCCATACCATCAAGGAGGACGTACTGTTCCGAATAGCAGCGATCGTGGAGGGACACGGCGCGGAGATGGCGTTCCCGACCCAGACGGTGCATGTCGCCTCGCCCGCGCCAGAGCCCGAGCAGCCCATGAGCCAAGGTCCGTGAGCCAGTTGCTCCCTCACGGTGCGCGTTGCGTGTTCGACGCCGAGACCGTCGATGTCGCCGTGGATCGAGTGGCCGTGGAGATGGCGCTCAATCTCTGGGATGCCCGGCCGGTGGTCATCTGCCTCATGAACGGCGGCCTCCCGTTCACCGCCGACCTCCTCCGGCGGTTTCACTTCGATCTCGAACTCGACTATCTGCACCTGTCTCGCTACCGACATACCACGGGGGGCGAGATCCGTTTTGTGCGCCGGTTGGAACGCCCGCTGAAAGGACGCACGGTGCTACTGGTGGACGATGTGCTTGACGAAGGCGAGACCTTGGCAGCGGCGCAGCGGGAGGTGAGGGCGGCGCAACCGGACGATCTGTTGAGTGCCGTCCTCGTTCGCAAGGACACCCAAGCGGCAGCCGAAGCCGACTACGTGGCCTTGGAGGGCCCCGACGAATTCCTGGTGGGGCGCGGCATGGATTGCGACGGCGCGTTTCGACAGTTGTCGGGGATCTACGCGCTGCCTGCGGGCTGGCCCGGCACGGCACCGTGACGATCGGGATTATCGGCGGCACCGGGCTCGCCACGCTAGGCGAGCGGCCCACGGCGGTGGCGGACTCGGCGGAGACTCCCTTCGGCTTGGCATCGGGCCTGCCGCGGCGATTCGCGGAACTGCCCAATGCGGTGTTCCTGAACCGCCACGGGGATCGGCATACGGTGCTGCCGCATCTGATCAACTACCGAGCCAACGTCTGGATGATGAAGAACTCGGGAGTCGACGCCATCGTCGCCGTGTTCGCCGTCGGCGGCATCGCACGTTCACTGGCCGATGGCGACTTCGTGCTCCCCGATCAACTCGTGGACTACACCTGGGGCCGCGCGCACACCTTCGCCGGGACGGACAATTTCCTGCACGTTGACTTCTCCGAGCCCTTCGACGCGGGACTGAGGCAAGCGCTTTCGCGGTCAGCGGACCGAATCGGTCTTGATCTTTGTGATGGCGTCTACGGCTGCACCCAGGGTCCGCGCTTCGAAACCCCCGCGGAGATCGACCGGATGGAGCGGGACGGCTGCACGGTGGTCGGGATGACCGCGATGCCGGAAGCCGCACTGGCCCGGGAACTCGACCTGCCCTACGCGGGCATTTGCCTGGTGGTGAATCCGGCCGCGGGGCGGGGCCTCGTCTCGCTCGAACTGGCGGACATGCGAAAGGTCGTGACCGACGCGGAACCGACGATACGGCGTCTACTGGTCGAGTTCCTCCAACTCGTCGAGCAGCCCGGCTAGGCCGTCGGGCAGCGGCACGGGGTCTACCCGAGCCAGGATTCCGATTGCCGGGTGGTCCAGGTAGTGGGGTTCGTCGCTGCGCATTCGCCGTTGCTCGGAGACGAGGGCGATGCCAGCGTCGGCGAGGCGGTACTCGAACAGGATTCGCAAGTGAACGAATCGACCCAAGGTGACGCTAACCACCCCCTCCAGCGGATAGCGGCGCGTTTCGTCCATGGCGCCGATCTGTACCACGAGCGGTTGCGGCCGTTCCCGCGCCGGCAGGGGCTGGTGCCAGTTTCCCGCGGCAATGATGTCGTAGCGTCGGGCAAGGGCCGAGCGTTCGGCAGCGAAGCCCGGTGTCGAACGGTCCCAGACGTAGCTGCCGCGAAGTAGCTGGTCCTCGTATTCTGCGAAGGCGAGAGCCAAGGTGTCCATTGCCTCCTGTCGGGGATCGGCGACGTCTTGAACGCCGTTTTCGAAGTCGATGGGTTGGGCATCCGGCGGAGTCTCCGGTGCCGGTCCGGGCACGCTTTGATACATGCCCAGCTCGATGCCGTCGAGTTCCATCCGCCACGGGTCCGTCGGAAGGCAGGGATCCGGCGGTTCGGCCAGCGGCATTTCGAACGGGTGAACCCACGGTTGGATCATCGGGTTCCAGGATTCCGTCCCGCAGGGTCCCGTGAGCCACGCCGGCGGCGGCAGGTTCGAAATGACGACGGGCAAGTCCCGGTCGATGGGCGCCGCGGGACCGAACGGGTACTCCACATCCGCGTCGCCGGTTGCTTCAGCCAGCGGAAATGCATGTTGCGGGTAGCGGACGGTCTCCAGAAGACGCGTGCGTGCGGCGATGCCATCGGTACTGAAACCCTCCCGGTCGGCAACCTCGGGGCTTTGTTCGAAGACGATGAGTTCGATGCGGTACCAGTTCTCGCGCAGGAAATCCTCCGCCTCAACCGCGCCGAGTCGCGTTCCCCAGATCGCCACGGCGACGAGCAGCAGGAACGTTGGCCGATTCACGCCGGCGTGCGCACCTTAACGGCTCGCCAGTTCGAGGGATTCCCGGCGATCCGTCGCGGTATCGCCGTGGAGTTCCTTCAGGAGTGCTTCGATGAACTGAAACCGGGTGTCGGGATGCGCCATGCCGCGCCGCACGAGCAGGCGGTTCCCGGCGCGACCGTCGCCGTCACGATAGCGGAAGGTGTCCGGCTCGCGCTGCACCAATCGCACGATGGTGATCGGGGCGACAACGGTTTCGGCGGTGAATTCGATGCGTCCGCCTGCGGGCCCGACGTCGATCCGATCGATCCCGAGTCGCGACGCGTCGAGCTTGATCGTGGTGGTGCGGAACAGGTTCCGGACCGGGTCCGGCAGCAAACCGAAACGATCAATCATCTCGATCTTGAGTTCGTCGAGCTCCGCCTGCTCCGCAGCATTGGCAACGCGCTTGTACATGATGAGCCGGGCGTGGACGTCGGGCAGGTAGTCGTCGGGAATGAGCGCCGGAACGTGCAGGTTGACATCGTGGCTGGTGGGCAGCGGCGCGTCGAGATTCGGGGTCTTGCCGGCCTTGATCGCGGCGACGGCCCGTTCGAGCATCTCCATGTACAGCGAGAAGCCGATGTTGGCGATCTGTCCGGATTGCTCTTCGCCGAGGAGCTCGCCGGCGCCGCGGATCTCCAGGTCGTGGGTGGCAAGAGTGAAGCCGATGCCCAGTTCGCCGGCCGCCTGCACCGCATCCAGTCGTTTCGCGGCATCGGCCGTCATGGCCTTAGGGTGCGGCGTCATGAGGTAGGCGTACGCCTGGCGGTGTGACCGGCCGACGCGCCCGCGCAACTGGTGGAGCTGCGCGAGTCCGAACTTGTCGGCGCGCTCGATGACCATGGTGTTGGCGTTCGGGATGTCGATGCCGTTTTCGATGATGGTCGTGCAGACCAATACGTTGATGCGGCGGTGGTAGAAGTCCGCCATGACGTCGCCGAGCTTGCGTTTCGCCATCTGTCCGTGGCCGATGCCGATGCGCGCCTGGGGCGCCAGTTCGGCGACTTCGTCCGCCGCGCGCTCGATGGTGCGCACCTCGTTGTGCACAAAGAACACCTGTCCGCCGCGGGCGAGTTCGCGGGCGATGGCCTCGGCGATCACCGAGCGCCGCTTCTGCATGACGAAGGTCTTGATGGACAGGCGGCGAGCCGGCGGAGTCGCGATGATGGACAGGTCGCGGATGCCCGACAGCGACAGGTTCAAGGTGCGCGGAATCGGCGTCGCGGTCAGTGCCAGAACATCCACCTCGGCACGCAGGTTCTTGAGCTGTTCCTTCTGTCGCACGCCGAAACGGTGTTCTTCGTCGATGACCACGAGACCGAGGTTCTTGAAGGCGAACGCCTTGCCGAGCAGCCGATGTGTGCCGATCACGATGTCCACCTGACCCGTTGCAAGACGCTCGGCGACGGCGTTCACCTCGCCGTCCGCGCGCAGCCGCGACACGACCTCGATGCTCACCGGCCAGTCGGCGAAGCGGTCGCCGAAGGTCTCGAAGTGCTGCTGGGCGAGCAGGGTGGTGGGGGCGAGTACCGCGACCTGGCGGCCGCTGGCGACCGCCAGGTAGGCGGCCCGCATGGCCACCTCGGTCTTGCCGAAGCCGACGTCGCCGCAGATCAGCCGGTCCGTGGCTTTGGCACCGGTCAAGTCCTCGATAACCGTGTCGATGGCGGCGTCCTGGTCGGGCGTCGGTTCAAACTCGAATTGCTCCACGAAGCGTCGGTAGTCGTCGTCCGGCTTGCCGAACGCGAAACTCATCGACGCCTCGCGGCGGGCGTAGATGTCGAGCAATTCCGCCGCGGCATCGCGCGCGCGCTCGGCCGCCTTGCGCTTGGCCTTGGCCCACTGGTCCGAACCGAGCCGGTGCAGGGGGGCGTGCTCCTCGTCGGCGCCGGCGTACCTCGACACGAGATGCAGTGCGGTGACAGGAACGTACAGCTTTGCTTCTTCGGCGTACTCGAGCGTGAGGAACTCCATCGGGTGTCCGTCGATGGTGAGCGTCTCGAGACCCCGGTAGCGCCCGACGCCGTGGTCGATATGCACCACCGGTGAACCGATGTTCAGTTCGATCAGGTTCTTGATGACGAGATCGGGGTCGATGCCGCGCCGGCGCGTGCGTTCGGCGACCGCCTTGTCGGTGCGGTGCCCGAAGATCTCGGTCTCGGTGACGACAGCGAGATCGGGCAGCCAGAAGCCACGCTCGATGGGCGCGATGGCGATGCCCAGTTTCGTGTCCGCCTCCACGAAGGACGCGAATGCCGCCGCATCCGCGGTGGCAACACGTGCTCTGCCGAGAAACTCCTCGAGGTGAACCTTGCGCCCTGGCGTCTCGGCTGTTAGCAGGATCCTCGCCCCGGCATTGCCCACGAAGCTACGCAGCCGCGCTGCGGGATCCTGGGCGCGGTGATTGGCGGCCAGTTCGGGCAACGGGCTTCCGGCGAAGTTCACGCGGTGTCGACGCCGTGCGGCGCCCGGATCGATTCGCGCCCGTCCGTAGCGTTTGATGCGCGCGTCGAGATCCCTGGCGCGCATGTAGAGCGCATCGGGCGGGAGAATCGGGCGCTCAACGTCGTGACGCAGCGACTCGAATCGGGCGGCGACTTCGGCAAGGTGTCGTTTCGCGGCGGCGTCGATGTCCGCATCCAGCACGAACACGGTGTCGTCCGGCAGGTAGTCGAAGAGTGTCGCGGTGTCTTCGTGGAACAAGGGCAGGTAGTACTCGACGCCCTGGGGGGCCAGTCCCGAACTCACGTCCTGGTAGACGTGGCAGCGGCGCACATCGACGTCGAACGTGCGGTGCCAGGCGGCACGGAAGCGGGCGATGCCGGCCGCGTCGATGGGCATTTCGCGGGCCGGCAGGACGCGCACCCGTTGGGTTTCCGAGACCGTTCGCTGCGAGTCCGCATCGAACAGTCTCAGACTGTCGATCTCGTCGTCGAAGAGGTCGATCCGCACCGGATTCGTGCCGCCCATCGGAAAGATGTCGACCAACGACCCGCGTACTGCGAACTCGCCCCGTTCCGTCACCGTGTCCACGGCCCGATAGCCGGCACTCGCCAGGCGTTGCCGCTCGGTGGCGGTGTCGAAGGTCTCGCCCACGGCAACGACCAACGACTGGCTTTGTACGAAACTCGGCGGGGCGAGGCGTTGCAGCAGTGTGGTGACCGGCACGACCAGGACGCCGCGTTTCGTGCCGGGCAACTCGTAGAGCGCCTCCAGGCGCTCGGAGACGATGTCCTGGTGGGCCGAGAAGTGATCGTAGGGGAGGGTTTCCCAGTCGGGGAAGGTCAGCACGGGTACCGCTTCCGACGCGAAGAAGCGTATCTCGCTCATCGCGTGAAACGCAGCCTCAGTGTCCGTCGCCACGTAGACGACGAGGTGTTCCGTGCTGGCGGCGAGCCGAGCGGCCATCAAGGAACCACCACTTCCGTGGAGTCCCTGCCAGTTGTGGATGAGGTGTGGCGCCGGGGTCTCGGGCGCCGGCGAAGATCGCATCTGGCTATGTTATCACCGACAGCGTGGCGAACGACGCGCGGTCGGTGGCAGGCGTAGAATCGGTTGCCTTTTCGCGGTCCGGAGACAACCGGTACGTAGCGTGAGTTTCGACCCGACGCTCGCAGTTGCGATTGCCCAGATGCGGTCCGCCCGACGGTCTATTCGGACCTGGGCATTCGGGATGCTTGCGGGGGGAACCACGATCGCGGTCAGCGTCTTCTTCGCCTACGCGCACGGCGTGCTTGGCAGCGCCAACGCAGGACGGTTCGGGCCACGATTTCTGATCGCGGAACTGGGTGTCTACGTGCTTTGGCTGAGTCTCGTCGGCGTCGTGTTCATCGCGTTCGATCTCCGCCACGGCGACATGCGGGCACGCATCGCCGAAGCCCTCGACACGCGATCCGTCTCCAACTTGACCATGATCGCCGGCCGGACGCTCGGGGTGGTCGCCGCGGTGGCGTTGCCGGTGCTGGTCACCGTCGCCTTGCTGCAGGTCTTGGGCACCGTGGCCCGTGCTACGGGCTTCTGGATGGGCGATCCAATCGAGCCGGTATCGCTGGCATCGTTCCTCTTGCTTGACGTTCTCGTGGCAGTCTTTGTCTGGACCGCGACGGTGTTGCTGCTGTCATCCGTGTTTGGCAATCGCCTCGCGGTAGTCCTCGTGGCCGCGATGCTCTTGGCGCTGCAGTCCTGGGCGGTGACGACGGTTCCCGCGTACCTGCTGCCTGCCGTCTCGGTGGTGGCCAATAGCGGCGGTTGGGCGTCGGACATCACCGCGCAGTTCGCGGATCTGGACCGTGTTCTGCAGCGTAGCGCGGTGCTGGTTCTCGGCGTCGGCATTTGCATCTTGGCGGCGGCGCTGTACCCGCGGCCGGCGGGTGGTTCCCGTTTCCGGCTGTCAGTTCTCGGCACGGTCGTCGCGCTGGTCGCGGTCACCGGCCTTGCCGCGGTTGCCTTGCGGGGCGTGGGAACGATCGATAAACGGGACGGGTGGCTCGCGGTCCATCGCGCGGCGGCGACAACAGAGACTGCGTGGCCAGACATCGAACGGATCACCGGTGCCGCAAGGATCGATCCGGGAGAGCAGCTCAACCTCGACATCGCCCTGCATTTGCGGGTCAAGGAAGCGGAGACCCCATCCTGGACATTCAGCTTCAATCCCGGTTTGCGGGTGACGGCGCTGCGGCACGGTGAGAAGGCGATTCCCTTCGTCCACGAGTCGGGTTTGCTGACGATCGAGACCGGTCGGTTGATGGAAGCTGGACCGACTTTCGTCCTCTCGATGCAGGCCCAGGGCGTCCCCGACCCGGACTTCGGCTATTTGGACAGTGCCGCGGATTGGCGACGCCGACCGGGCACGAACCTGCTGAAGTTCTTGGGAACCGAGGCATCCGTGTTCCACCGCAACTACGTCGCTCTGACGCCGGCGGTGCACTGGCTTCCGGCGTCCGGCAGCAACGTCGACCGGGAGGATCCGTCGAAGCGGTTGGCGGATTTCTTTCATCTCGACCTTGCGGTTGAAGTTCCCGCCGGGTGGTGGGTTGCCGGACCCGGTCGGCAACCGCAAGGCGAGGGCGCGTCGAGGCTCCACCGGCTCCGGACCGACTCGCCTATCCAAGAAGCGGCGCTTTTTGCGTCGGACTTCGAGCGGATAGCGGTGAACGTGCAGGGTATCGAACTGGAATTGCTCGTGACCCCCAAGCACATGCCGAATCTCGATTACTTCGCCGAGGCCGGCGACGAGATCACGAAGCAGCTGACTGACATCTTTGCCAAACTCGATGGTACGGATCTCGCCTACCCCGAACGTGTCCTGAGCCTGGTTGAAGTACCCTCGTCGCTACGGACCTATCGCGGTGGCTGGCGAATGGATGCGGTGCGCACGCCCGGTGTCGTGTTGCTGCGCGAGGAGGGTCTGCCCACGTTCCGACCCGGCTACTACGGTCGGGAGGTTCCTGCCGATCGCCGACAGGATTTCCTCGTCTCCCGGCTACACATCTACTTCCTCAACGCCTGGAACAGCGGCAATGCGTATCAAGGCTTGGCCGGCAACCTGATTGCGTCGACGAGCCCGGTAGGCACGGGGGCCGTAGCACTCGATGCCGTCACCCGTGATTTGGCATACCGTGTGCTGAATCCGTGGGGGCCCGAAAGCTCCGTCTGGTTCTCAGCGTATTCTTACGACACGGACGCGGTTTTGGGCTCCTCGGCGTGGGACATGATCGCAGGTCTTGCCACCGGTCACTTCGGAAGCATGTTGGGCAGAACGTCCTGGTGGCGCGGCGACATGTGGGAGGAAGCCGCGCGAACTTCGCTCGCCCAAGCCGGCGGCGGCCAAGACCCTCACCTCGAGTTCAGCCTGCTGTCCCTGAAGGGCAATGCGTTGGAAGACATCGTGCTCGGCGTCGCGGGGGTCCAGAAAACGGGTGCGCTGTTGGGCGAACTGCGCCGCCGCTACGAAGGCCGGCCGTTTTCGAAGGACGACTTCCTGATTGTCGCGAACGAAACTATGGCTGACCTGTCCGGAATCATCGACGAGGCTCTGCACGAACCCGCCCTGCCGGGTTTCCTGGCTTCACCTGCTACCGTGGTCCGCCTTGCGGACGACGACACCGGACGATCGCGCTATCACGTCACCGTACATGTCTACAACGGCGAGCCGGTCGCTGGATGGCTACGATTTGCCCAATACGACATGATATGGGGCGAGGGGGAGCCGATTCGGGTGCCGGGCGAGTCGTCAACGGAGATCGGCAGGGTATACGACGCACCCCCAGATCAGCTCTGGCTGCACCCCTACCTGTCCTTGAACCGGCGGGAGATCCGACTCGATCTAGTGAATTCCGCGCCGCCGGCATTGCCGGATGAGGATGGTTTCGTAGGTACAAGGCCGAGTACGTGGAGGCCGCCGGCGGTCGAAGGGATCGTCGTCGACGATCTCGAACCGGGGTTTACCTGGGAGGGTGCGTCCACGCGCACGGCTCGTAGGAGCCTCGTCGACCAATACCTCGGTTGGACGGAGACCCTCGACCACGGGCTCCCCGTTCGAGCAAGCGAGGCAGGAGCTTGGGTTCGGCGGAACGTCCCATCCGCTTGGGGCAGTTACCGTCGCACAGTCGCCATGGCTTCCCCCGGTGGCACGGACTATCGGGTTTTCTTCACGGCGGAACTCGACGACGGCTCGTGGCACCTGGACTACTACCTGCCGGAGCGGCGCATCCCCGGGAGGTGGGAAGGCGATACGGAACGACTCATGTACCCGCGGTTGGGCACCATGGAGATGAAACTGAGCGCCTTCGAAAACGCCGACTATGCGACGGGGAGTTCCCGAAGGCCAGTGCGGGAATGGAGCATCGACTTCGACGCCGGCCTTGGCGAAACGGGCTGGAACAAGCTCGGCCAGTTCGACCATCCGGGCGGCGAGATTCGGCTTGAGATATCGAATCGCACGTCCGGAGACGCGGTTGTCGCCGATGCGGTTCGATGGCGCCGGGCAGAATAGCGGCAAATAGCCTTTGACAGCGTTGTCAACTTCCGCTATAAGGCGCGTGTTGACAACGTTGTCATCGCGCGACGAGTGTCCGTGATGGGTATTTTAGGGCGTACAGCAGTGGGGAATCCGCATGCCTAACCAAGTCTTCAAGAAGACGCCGATCGCGGCTGCGGTTTCGCTTGCCATCGCCAGTAGCGCGGCTACTGCACAGGAAGCGGAACAGGCAGGCCAGGCCGGGCCCATCGAAGAGGTCGTCGTCGTGGGGATCCGTGAGAGCCTGAAGAAGTCGATGGATTTGAAGCGGAACCGCGATGGGATCGTCGACGCGATCACCGCGGAGGACATCGGCGACTTCCCTGACAGCAACCTCGCGGAGTCGCTACAGCGCATCACCGGGGTGTCCATCGACAGGGAACGTGGCGAGGGCGCGCGGGTCACAGTTCGGGGTTTCGGACCCGACTTCAATCTCGTGCTTTTGAACGGTCGCCAGATGCCGACGAGCAGCGGGCTCGGCCGGTCATTCGACTTTGGCAACTTGGCGTCGGAAGGCATCAGTGCGGTGGAGGTCTACAAGACCGGGACGGCAGACGTGCCGACCGGCGGCATCGGGGCCACCCTGAACATCCGCACGACCCGCCCGCTTGAAGCGCCGGGCATGAATTTCACCGCCGCCGGCAGCGGGCTTCACGACACCTCGACGGAGGACGGCGGCGCATTCACGCCCGAAGTCTCGGCGCTGTTCTCGAACACCTTCGCCGACGACACCATCGGCATCGCCCTGAGTGCCGTGCGACAGGACCGCAACAACGGGGCAAACACCGCGAGCGTTGGTGGCTGGCGCACATTCCCCGGCGAAGTGGACAATTGCTGGTGCGGCATCGGCCCATCCGAGTGGGGTGGGATTCCCCCGCACACCGACCCCAACCAGCAGAACAGGCCCGGGGCGGGCGACCTCTATTCCGTGCCGCAGAACATCGGCTACGAGCTCGCGGAGTACGAGCGGCTGCGCACCAACGGCCAGTTGACCTTGCAGTGGCAGGCATCCGACGCGGTTCGGGCAACGCTCGACTACACGTTCTCGGAGGTGGAACTCGAACGCACCTACACCAACCTGTCGGCTTGGTTCAACTTCGGTGGCCAGGAGACGCTGTGGACCGACGGGCCGCAGGCGTCGCCGATCGTCTACACCGAGAACCTTCCCAACAGCGACTACTCCATGGCCGCCGGCAACGATGCGTGGATCGCCCAGAACGGCGCCACGGGCCTCAATCTGGTTTGGGACGTTACGGATCGGCTTTCCGTCGAGTTCGACTACCACGACTCCACCGCCGAGCGGAAACCGAACAGCCCCTTCGGCGACTCGTCGCTGCTGTCCACGGCCGCGTTCACCCGGGACCGGACAACCGGGCACTTCGATGCCGAGTTGCCGGTGCTCGAGCTCACCCTCAGACGCCCGCTGTCCCCGGACGACATGATCGTCACGGGAAGCGTGTTCACCAACAACTTCGCCAAGATGAACATCGAGCAAACCCACGTCGGCGGCGTGTTCGACTTCGACACGGGCTTCATCGAGAACATCGATTTCGGCATCCAGCTGACCGAAGTGAACAACCGTTCGGCGGGCTCGGTGGTTCAGCGCGATGCGTGGGGCGGCGTGACCCAACCCGGTGCGATCGCGGATCTGTTGACGCCTGCCTCCGCGTTCGACGCGTTCGACCAGATTCCCGGCGGCGACGACAATCGGCGTCAGGTCGACTACTTCACGTTTGACATGAGGGAGGTGATCGCGCGCACCGAAGCGCTGATGGCGTCGGGCGAAGCGTCCACGTTCTTCCTGCCCGACATGGGGGATTGCGGGACGGGGCTTTGTACGTCGAGCCGCTTCACCTCCGACAGAAGAACGACCGAGGAGTCGCTGGCGGCACACATCCAGGTGAACATGTCCGCGGAGTGGGGGACAACCCCCGTCGACCTCAGGCTGGGCCTGCGCTACGAGGATACCGACATCTCGTCCCAGGCGCTGTCGCCGGCCTTCACGAGAATCGATTGGGTGGCGGGCAACGAGCTGTCGGCGGTTCAGGGTGCGCCCGACTTCACCTCGCTCGAAGGCAACTACGACCTGCTGCTGCCCAGCGTCGACTTCAAGATCGATTTGACCGACAACCTGGTCGGCCGGCTCTCGTATAGCTCGACCCTGACGAGACCCAACTACGGCGACATCCAAGGTGGGCAGACCATCAATTCCCTGCTGCGGATCGATGGCGGCACGGGCAACCGCGGCAATCCCAACCTGCTGCCGTTCGAGTCGAGGAACAGCGACGTCTCGTTCGAGTACTACTACGGCGGTGACAGCTATGTCGCCGTGGGGTACTTCCACAAGGATGTCGACAATTTCATCGGCACGTCGTCGGTGGTCGAGGAGACTTTCGGTCTGCCGCACCCGGCCCTCGGGCCGCTGGGCGACGAAGCCCGGGCAGCAACCGGTAGTAGCGACGGCGGTGCGCTGTATACATGGATTCTCGAGAATCGCGCTGATGCTGCGGGCGTCGATGCGGCGAACGGCGTGATCACCGGGGTTCAAGGACGCGACCCGGCGGCGCCGTTCAATCTCACGATACCGATCAATATCGAACAGGCCACGATGAAGGGTTGGGAGGTGGTCGCCCAGCACAACTTCGGCGACAGCGGGTTCGGCGTCATTGCCAATGCCACGATCGTCGATGCGGATGTGGGATACGACAACTTCAGCCTGGCCCAGCAGTTCGTGCTGACGGGCTTAAGCGACTCGGCCAACCTGATTGCGTTCTACGACAAGAATGGCATTAGCGTCCGCTTGGCCTACAACTGGCGCGACGATTTCCTGGCCGGTACGGGGCAGAACAACGTCGGTGCCGGACCGCCGACCCATGTGGCTGCCTACCAGCAGGTGGACATAAGCGCGAGCTATTGGTTTACGGACAATATGCAGGTGTACGTCGACATGCTCAACGTCACCGACGAGACGACCCATGTCTACGGTCGCCACCGGCTGCAGACCCTGTTCGCCGGTCAGGCCGGCCCACGCTACAACGTTGGGTTCAGGTACAAGCTCTAGGAGTCCCCTCTCCGGCTGCACTTCGGTGCAGCCGTTTTTTTCGTATCATCGGCGCGATTTCCCAACGCTCGCCGCCATCGCGTGGGCGGCTAAATGGCGATGAACCGTGCAATCCGCAAGGTCGTAATCGTCGGCGGTGGCACGGCAGGCTGGATCACGGCCAACGTCATCGCCGCCGAGTGTCGACGAACTCACCGCGAGGTGTCCCTCGTCGAGTCGCCGGATGTCCCGACGATTGGCGTCGGCGAAGGCACGTGGCCATCGATGCGCATGACGCTTCGCCGCATCGGGCTCTCGGAAGCCGAGTTCGTTCGAACGTGCGATGCGAGCTTCAAGCAGGGCACGCGGTTCTACGGCTGGTCTGGTCGCAAGGGCCGGGATGAGTACTGCCATCCGTTTAGCCTGCCGGTCGAATACGCGAGTCTGAATCCCGCCACGTATTGGCTGGCATCGGGGTCGAAGACGCCGTTCGCCGAGTTCGTGACGCCCCAAGCTAGATTGATCGAACTGGGCTTGGCACCCAAGCAGGCCACCACACCGGAATACGCGTTCGCGTTGAATTACGCCTACCATCTCGATGCGGGCCGATTCGCCTCGTTGCTCAAGGAGAAGGCCGTGGGTGCCGGTGTGCGCTACATCGTCGGCAACGTCGAACATGTTGACCCGTCCTCGGGCGGCGACATTGCCGCGGTCGTACTCGACACGGGCGAACGGGTCGACGGCGATCTGTTCGTCGACTGCACGGGCCAACGCGCGCTGTTGATCGGCGGTCACTACGGCGTGCGATTGGTTTCCGCCAGGGATTGGCTGTTCAACGATCGGGCCATCGCGGTGCAGGTCCCTTATGCACGCCCCGATGCGCCAATCGCATCGGCTACCTATGCGACGGCGCAGCCGGCGGGCTGGATCTGGGATATCGGCCTGCAGACGAGGCGTGGCATCGGCTACGTGTATTCGAGTGCGCATGTCGACGACGAAGCGGCGCATGGGGCGTTGCAGGGTTATGTCGAGCGAACGTCGCCAGGGGTTGACGTCGGCGCCTTGTCGTACCGGACGATACCGTTCGAGCCCGGCTACCGCGCGGTGTTCTGGCACAGGAACTGCGTGGCGGTAGGGCTCGCCGCGGGTTTCGTCGAGCCTCTGGAAGCCTCGGCGCTCGCGCTGATCGAACAGTCGGCGGCCATGATCGCGGAGCAGTTGCCCCGTGACCGACACATCATGGAAGTCGCCGCCAAGCGCTTCGATTCCAAGATGCACCATCACTGGGAGCGGATCGTCGAATTCCTGAAGCTGCACTACGTTACCAGCGTCCGCGCCGACGAATACTGGCGCGACAACCGGGACCCGACCTCGTGTCCTCGGGGCCTGCGCGACAAACTAACCCTGTGGCAACAGCAAACTCCCTGGCACGATGATGCGCCACGGGTGGACGAGCTGTTCCCGTCGGCAAGCTACCAGTACGTACTCTACGGGATGGGGTTCAGGCCGAAATTCGATGTCCGGAACGCCTCGCCGCAGGACGAAACACGCGCCCGGGCGGATCGGGCGTTCCACGACACGCGAACCAAATCCGAACGCCTTGCCGAGGTGCTGCCCGACAATCGGACACTGTTGTGTAGCATCGTGCAACGCCCGGCGGGATAGGAAGAACCGTGGCCGATTTCGCGCTGTTGAACAACGTCGACCACCAGGACGTGAGGATCATCACGGACCGGTCGTCGCGCTATGGCGACAACGTGATGCTCGCGCTGACCTTCCCGTTCGAGTTCCGGAACGTTCAAGCCCACTATCCGATCCTGTTCCAGGGCAATGCCAGCGATGGCTACTACCCCGTCGCCTTGTTCGGCTTCGAGAAGGGCGAGAACCTGTTTCTCGACGAAGCCGGGTGGCACGCGGGGTACATCCCCGCGATGATCCAACGCGAACCGTTCCTGATCGGCTTCCAGGAGTCCGCTCGCGACGGCGAGGGCGAGCGAACACGGGTGCTGTCTCTTGACATGGAGCATCCACGCGTCAATACGGCCATGGGGGAGCCTCTTTTCCAGCCGCTGGGCGGCAGGACGCCCTTCCTGGAGAATGCCGCCAACCTGCTGGAGACGATCTACCTGGGGATCGAGCACAACAAGACGTTCGTTGCCGCCTTGCAGGAACACGATCTGCTCGAGGCCTTGACGTTTGAGATCGCCTTGAAGGACGGTACCCGGAACCAGTTGATCGGCTTTCACTGCCTCGTCGAGGAGAAGGTGCAGGCGTTGTCCGGCGCAACGCTGGGCGACTTCAACGAGAAGGGCTATCTCATGCCGATGTTCATGGCGTTGGCGTCCCTTGCGAACATGGAGCGCCTCGTCGACCTGAAGAACAAACGCGTCGCGGGAGAATCCGGCCAATGACCGCCGGCGTCGATTTGCGGCCCATGGCGTCGATCGACTGTCCGGACGGGGTCGTTCCGGACGCAGTGGTGAATGCCGCCGAACCCGTTGTGCTGCGGGGATTGATCCGGGATTGGCCCGCGGTTCGCGAATGCGGCGCCTCGATTCCGGCCGCTGCGGGCTACCTGTCGAAGTTCTGGACGAACGCGCCGGTAACCGCCTACGCAGGCAGGGCGTCGATCAACGGGCGGTTCTCGTACAACGACGACTTCACCGGTTTCAATTTCGATCGGGGCAAAGCGCCCTTGTCGCAGATTTTCGACAAGCTCGCCGAAACGGGCCGGGAAGACCGTCTTGCGACCATCTACGTGGGTTCCACACCCGTGGACGGTTGGCTACCCGGGTTCCGCGGCGACAACGACGTCGCGCTTCCGGTCCCGGATCCGCTGGTGAGTTTCTGGCTTGGCAGCCAGACCCGGATCTCCGCGCACTTCGACTTTCCGGACAATCTGGCCTGCGTGGTGGCGGGGACAAGACGGTTCACGCTCCTGCCGCCGGATCAGATTGGCAACCTCTACGTCGGCCCGCTCGATCCGACGCCTTCCGGTCAGGCGATCAGCCTGGTCGACTTCAATGATCCGGACCTGACGCGACATCCGCGGTTCCGAGACGCGCAGAGGCATGCGCGGTCGGCGGTGCTCCACCCGGGGGATGCCATACGCATCCCGAGCATGTGGTGGCACCACATCGAGTCGCTGAAGGACTTCAATCTTCTTATCAACTATTGGTGGTGCACGACGCCCGCGTCGATGGGGTCGCCTACCGACGCCCTCATCCACGCCATCCTGTCGCTGCGGGATCTGCCCGAGAGGCAGCGGGAAGCCTGGCGCGGGCTCTTCAATCACTACGTATTCGATGCCGATGAAGAGGTCTATCGGCACATTCCCGAGCGCGGCAGAGGGTGCTTGTCGACGCTCGACGAAGCGGGGGCAAAGCAGTTGCGCGCGCTGCTGCTCAACAGGTTGAACCGGTAGCACGGCGCGCCCGGGGTAATGGAGGCGGTTTTGGAGCGCAGAAAGATCCACAAGGTCGTGATCGCCGGCGGGGGCACCGCCGGATGGATGGCGGCCGCATCGTTGGCGAAGCTTCTCGGCAAAACGCTCGACATCACCTTGGTCGAGTCGGACGAGATCGGCACGGTGGGCGTGGGCGAGGCCACGATTCCCACCCTGCTGACCCTGCATGAGCTCTTGAAGATCAAGGAACAGGATTTCGTCAGGGCGGTGCAGGGCACGTTCAAGCTCGGCATCTCGTTCGAGAACTGGCGGGACGTGGGCGAGCACTACATCCATTCCTTCGGTTGGACCGGCAAGGACAGTTGGGCCGCAGGCTTCCAGCACTTCTGGCTCAAGGGCCGGAAGATGGGGATAAGCCGGGAGTTCGGCGAATACTGCAAGGAGTGGGTCGCGGCGAAGCGGAATCGTTTCGCGGTGTTGCCCAATCACGGACTCAACTATGCCTACCACTTCGATGCGTCCCTTTACGCGAGATTTCTGCGTGGCATGGCCGAGGCGCATGGCGCCGTGCGGCAGGAAGGCCGCATCGAGGCGGTCGAGCAAGACCCGGCAAGTGGCTACATCACGGGGATCCGCCTGCAGTCCGGCCAACTCATCGAAGGCGACCTGTTCATCGATTGCACCGGTTTTAGGGGGCTCCTGATTGAACAGACCCTCAACGCCGGCTACGAGGATTGGCGACATTGGTTGCCATGCGACGGCGCAGTCGCCGTGCAAACCGAAGCCCAGGCGCCGCCGATCCCGTACACCCGTTCCATCGCGAGGGAGGCTGGCTGGCAGTGGCGGATTCCGCTGCAGCACCGCGTCGGCAACGGCGTGGTCTTCGGTTCCGCATACTGGTCCGACGACGAGGCCGTGGCCCGTCTGCTGGGCAATGTCGAAGGTGCCGCGCTCACCGAGCCCCGGGTCATCAAGTTCCATACCGGCCAACGGCGTCGGCACTGGCACAAGAACTGCGTTGCCATGGGGCTGGCATCCGGGTTCATCGAGCCGTTGGAGTCAACCAGCATCCACCTGATCCAGCGCAGCATCATCCGCTTGATGCAGATGTTTCCCTACGACGGCATCCGGGAACCCGATGTCGACGAGTTCAACAACCAGATGAAATTCGAGATCGACAACGTGCGGGACTTCATCGTCCTGCACTACCACGTCACGAATCGGAGAGATACGCCGTTCTGGCGATACTGCGCATCCATGGACATACCGGATTCGCTTCGCCACCGCATCGAGCTGTTCAGGCAAGCCGGCCGGGTGTTCAAGGTGCCCACCGAGTTGTTCGGCGAGAACTCGTGGATTCAGGTGATGCTCGGCCAGGGGCTCGTCCCGGAGCAGTACCATCCGATCGTCAACATGATGAGCGACGACGAATTGACACGGTTCCTTTCGGGCATTCACAGCACGGTCGCCAACATGATCGGGCAGCTTCCCGAGCACCAGCGGTTCATCGACCACTACTGCAAGGCGAGTCCGGCGTAGGGCCTTGTCGCCCGTAGGGCGTGCGGTTGCCCGGGTTCGGGAAGCGCGGTTCGATCGGCGCGGGACGGGACAAGCCCGTCCCCTACCGGTCGCCGCGCCAGGCGTTGCAGGGGTGCCCCTTGCCCTCGCCCGAACAACGCACGGCGCGGTGACAACGTCCGACGCGCACGCCAGGTAGACGGCGAGTCGCTACCTGTTGACAACGTTGTCATCCGCACCGTAACGTGTCTGCGTTGGCGTTGGCCAACCTACCACCCGGTTGGACTTTGGGTACGAAAGGGCGGGCGTCAGGCGGCTTTTGTCGGCGCCCGATCTGAATGCATGCAAGATGCGTGAAATAGCTTCGCGATGGCCAGCGAGCGCCAGTCGGCTCGATCCCATGCACCCGTCCGAACGACGCGTCCAGCGCATTGTCGAGCGATGCCTGCGGGGCTTGAGCGTCGAACAGAAAGTCGGCCAGATGGTCCAGGCGGAGATCGCCAACGCGACGCCGACCGAGGTTGCCGAATTCGCCCTTGGATCGATTCTGAACGGCGGCGGCAGCTTCCCCGGCGGCAACAAGCAAGCGAGCGTCGACGACTGGCGGGCGCTCGCCGACGCCTACCACGGCGCCGTACGGAAAAGCACGCATTCGGACCACCCCGTGCCCATCCTTTGGGGAACCGATGCGGTCCATGGCCATTCGAACGTCTACGGTGCGACCGTGTTTCCCCACAATATCGGCCTCGGGGCGGCGCGCGATGGCGACCTGATGGAGGCCATCGCCGTTGCCACCGCCCGAGAGGTGGCCGCCACGGGGATTGACTGGACGTTCGCGCCGACGCTCGCGGTGGCCCGGGACGACCGCTGGGGTCGCACCTACGAGAGCTTCGCGGAACACCCCGACGTGGTGGTCGAATACGCATCCCGCATCGTTGCCGGTCTGCAGGGCGTGGCCGGTGAACCGGACTTCCTGGGCCCGGGTCGGATATTGGCCACCGGGAAGCATTTTCTTGGAGAAGGCCACACGACGGACGGCCGGGACCAGGGCGATGTCGTCTGCTCCGAGGACACGCTGCGGGACCTCCATGCCGGAGGACACCGGGCGGCGATCGCGGCCGGCGTGCAGACCGTGATGGCCGCCTTCAACAGTTGGCATGGCACCAAGGTCCACGGCCACCGCTACCTGTTGACCGACGTGCTGAAGGGCGCCCTTGGTTTCGATGGCTTCGTGGTCAGCGACTGGGATGGGTTTCTGCAGGTTGCCGAGGACCGCGCCGAGGCATGTGGCAGTTCGGTGAATGCCGGCGTCGATTTGCTGATGGTGGGCGTCGAGTGGCGGGCCGCCTACCACGACCTGCTTCAGCAGGTCTCCGCTGGCGCCGTACCCATGGCACGGATCGACGATGCGGTGCGGCGCATTCTGCGTGTGAAGGCACGGGCGGGACTGGTCTCATGTGCCCGGTCCTCAGCGCGTCCCGCGACGGTCGAGGAATCGGTTGTGGGCGAACCGAGCCATCGCGAACTGGCACGGCGGGCGGTTCGCAGGTCGCTGGTTCTGCTCAAGAACGACGGGGTGCTGCCCCTGAAGCGCGATGCCAAGGTGCTGGTCGCGGGCGACGGCGCGGACAATATCGGCAAACAGTGCGGCGGCTGGACCCTTACCTGGCAGGGAACGGGGAACGACAACTCGGACTTTCCCAACGGCATGTCGTTGTTCGATGGGTTCGTCGAGGCAACGGCCCACCATGGTGGCTCCGCCATACTCAGCCCGAACGGCGAGTTCGGGGGAGACTCGCCCGACGTTGCCGTCGTGGTGTTCGGCGAAGAACCCTACGCGGAAGGAGACGGCGACCGGGACCACTTGAGCTATTCGACGCTTCATGCGGAACCCCTCGCGATCCTGCGCCGGTTACAGGAACGAGGCATACCCACGGTGTCGGTCTTCCTCACGGGCCGACCCATGTGGGTGAATCCCGAACTCAATGCATCCGATGCCTTCGTTGTCGCCTGGCTACCAGGGACCGAAGGCGGGGGGGTGGCCGACGTGCTGTTTCGCGGCCCCAACGGCAAGTTGGATCACGACTTCCATGGTCGGCTGTCGTTCTCCTGGCCGCGCCATGCCATGCATACGCCGCTCAACGTTGGCGACACCGACTATGCGCCGTTGTTCCCCTATGGATACGGTCTGCGATACGGCGATGCCATTGACCGCCCGGGCCGGCTCGACGAGACCGATTCCGCGCGCGGCATGCCGGCCCGCGACAGGCCCTGCACAATGGGCTCGACCTACCCGAGGTAAGGCGTCGGACAGGTCCGCCTGGGTGGGAGGTCTTTCGGACACGTCGGTCCTGTTGCGCCTCGATACGCCAACCCCCTAGAATGCCTTGGATTCCGGAGAGAGAGGCAGGGGCTTCTTTCGCCGGACTTTCTCGTGGGCGCATGGATGGCAAAGAGGATCCCTATCCGCAGCGGTGCGATGTAGGCGCCGGCAGAGACACAGATGAAAG
>VXYL01000013.1 GCA_009846005.1 Gammaproteobacteria bacterium
CCGCCTTCTGCTCCGCGAGCTGCGGGTGCAGGGGCTTCTCGTCGTCCAGCTCGTCCCCGGCTACAGCGAACGCGACTGACACTGCGGCAAGAGCGATGGCCGGCAGCCCGGAGGTTGTTCGGTTCAATTTCTGTTTTCCCCTCGGTTGCGTTTTTCGTTTTGGGATTTCCGTGCGACATGGACAATAGCGTCGACACTCGACGGACAGAAATGATAAATCCGGTAGTCGGAGAGCCGGACCCGCAGCTCGTTGATTCAGTTGGAGTTTCCGTGCGAAAAAAAACGTTCGACGGGTGCAGCCCGCGCGGTAGCGGGAAAATCCGAGCTCCGCAAGCCCTAGAATTGCATGGCCAAGTCGCGAGGCGGCACTTCGCGGTCGCGCGCCGGATTTGCGACCCCTCGCGCCGGGACGGGAGCCCGTCCCTACGGACTGCCCGGCACGCAATGGAAACGCCGTAGGGGCGGGGCTTGTCCCCGCCCGCGCCGGGACACGTCGCTCCTGCGGAAACGGGACGGGACAAGCCCGTCCCCTACGGTGCGTTCCGGACAGGCCGGTGCTGTTTGGGGAATGGGACGGCGGACTTAGGGCGGCTCCGGCCCAACGCGCCGCGAAAAGCCGCCGGCGACGCGGAGTGCGCCATCCGTCAACTCGACCTTCAACATTGCCAGCGGTTTCGGCGCAGGGCCGTTGACGACCCGGGCGGCGTCGGCGACATCGAACTCGGAACCGTGACAGGGGCAGACCAGACGTCCGGCGTCCGGGTTCCAGCCGTTTACTTCGCAGCCAGTGTGGGTACAGGCCGCGGAGTAGACGACGATAGAGTCCGGCGGCAAAGCGATGGCGTAGCGCTGCGCCCTTGGCGTGAGCCGTTCGGTGGGCAATCGCAACACCGACACCTGGTTGTGTAGCGAGCCGTCCCGGACGATGCCGGTCGACGGTTCCTTGGGAAACGCCGAGACGGGCTCGGACGGGACATCCTGGGGCGCGATGAGCGTACCTGCCCGCTCGCCGAAGGCATGCACCAGCACATCGCCCACCTGGGGTTTGAGGCGCCGCGGCTTCGCCGCCGAGACCGGGCGAGCGAGCGGCAGCGCGGCGCTACCGGCAATCAGGCGGCGTCGGTTCATCGATGAAGCGGCGAGTGCGTGGCATGCGCCAACGTAATGTCCCGGTTGCGGCTCGCGCAATGCGTGGTCGGTGATTTCGGTTTAGTCTATCAAGCCATCGGGCGACGACCCGAGCCCGACGGTGGCTCGTCGTTCCGGACAAGTTGCTCGAGGAAGCTACGCCATGTCACTCAGTCACTCCGCAGCGGGCGCCGAGGCGAGCCGGCGCAATCGTCTCCGATTGGCGGACTCCGACCCCGAAATCCATGCCGCCCTTGACGGCGAGGAAGCGCGCCAACGTGCCGGGATCGAGCTGATCCCGTCCGAGAACTACACGTACCCGGAAGTGCTGGCGGCGCTTGGTTCGGTGTTCACGAACAAGTACTCCGAGGGCTATCCCGGGCGGCGCTACTACGGCGGTCAGGAGTTCACGGACGTGATCGAGCGCAGCGCACGCAACCGGGCCCGGCAGATCTTCGGTGCCGAACACGCCAACGTGCAGCCGCTCTCCGGTGCACCGATGAATGCCGCGGTGTACCTGGCGATGCTCGAGCCCGGCGACACCGTGCTCGGCATGGACCTGTCCCACGGCGGCCACCTCACCCATGGCGCGCCGGTGTCGCACATGGGCACGCTCTACAACTGGATTCGCTACAAGTCGGACCCATCGAGGGAGGGCCGGATCGACTTCGACGAACTGCGCGACACCGCCCGCAAACACCGGCCCAAGATGGTGGTGTGCGGATACTCGTCCTATCCCCGGGACTACGACTACGCCAAGTTCAAGGCGGTGGCCGACGAGGTCGGTGCCTTGACCATGGCCGACGTCTCGCATATCGGTGGCCTGATTGCCGGCGGCGTCATGGCCAATCCCTGCGACTACGGCTTCGATTTCGTGACCACCACGACGCACAAGTCGCTGCGCGGTCCCCGGGGCGGCATGATTCTGACCAAGAGAGATTTTCGGCGCGACATCGACCGCTCCGTGTTCCCGGGATTGCAGGGCGGTCCGCACATGAACCAGGTGGCGGGCGTGGCCATCGCTTTGGGAAAAGCGCTCGAGCCCGAGTTCGCGGTCTACGCGCGGCGGGTGCTCGACAACGCGCGCGTGCTCGCCGACGCGCTTATGGCCGGGGGCGCGAAGCTGGTCACCGGCGGCACCGAGAACCACCTGATGGTGCTCGACTGCATCGCGAGTTTCGGCATCGACGGTCGCCTTGCCGAGGAAGCCCTAGACGCCGTCTCGATCACCTGCAACAAGCAGGTCGTTCCCGACGACCCGAACCCGCCGCTCCGTCCCAGCGGCATCCGCTTAGGAACGCCTGCGGCGACGACGCGCGGCATGGTGGCCCCGGAGATGCGCCTCTTGGGGAGCTGGATCGTGGATGCGCTGAGCAACCACGACGACGAGTCAACGCTGCGACGGATTAAGGGCGAAGTGGAAGAGACCTGCTCGCGGTTCCCGGTGCCGGGTATTGACGCCGTCTAAGCGATGAGGTGATACACGTCCGTGCGCCGCTTGGCGGGATCCTCTTCCCAGTCCCCGTAGATCTCCCAGCATCGGCCGGCGAGGGTGTGGCCGTTTTCTCGGCACCAGGAAACCAGCGCCTGGTTGACGCGGGGTAGCTCCGCGTAGTCGCCCCTATGGACGGCGCAGGCCGCCTTGCCCGCCGGGGTGCGCGAACAGACGATCTCGTCGGTGGCTGCGAACGACGCGGGCACCTGAACGCCGATCTCGACATCGATTTCGCCGCCGGACGGCGTTCCGTAGAGCCAGATGTTGTGGCCGAAGCCTTCGATGCCGTTGGTGCGTATGAACGCCCAGACGCGGTCCATCAGCGGGAAGATCTTGTCGGGTATGTCCGTCATGGCAAGCCGCGCCCTGACGGCGGCCATGGGGCGTTCTTCGACCTCGACGAGTTCGACTTCAAGGGTCATGGGGTCTCCGGCGGATTGGCGATTGCGTTGAGTTCGGCGACAAGCTCCGAGGACGCGCCCGCGATGCGTCGGATGTGTCCCCAGTTCTCGGTGCTGGGTCGGGCGCCCGCTTCGATTAGACACCGCAACGAGGCTGGCCGCCAGGCGTGGATGGCGTAGCCCAGCGGACTTTCGTGGCCTTGGCCATCGAGTCGCGTCGGGTCGGACGCGAGAAATCCGCGCAGGGCTTGCAGATCCTCCAGGACGATCGCCGCCTCGATGGTCATCGGTGCGCCGTGCCGCACCAGCACACGGACGATCTCGGTGTCGCATTCCTGGGAGAGGGTGTGCAAGCAGGCCGTGGACAGCGGCGTCTGACCATCCCGCGCCGCGATGTTCGGATCCGCACCCCGGGCGAGCAGTGCGCTCACGGCGTCGCCGTGGTTGTTGCGCGCGGCGATGAACAGCGGCGTTCGACCCTGATCGTCGGATGTGTTCGCCGAGGCGCCCGCATCGAGTGCAGCGACGATTCCGTTGGCGTCGCCCATTGCGGCGAGCGCCAATAGATCGACGGCGGCGCCGTGGCTGCGCAGTATCTCGACCACCGCGGCGGCGGGTTCGCGCTTCCACGGACCGGCGTGCAACGCCTTGGCGAGAGGCGATTCGCCGCGATGATCGAGGGCGTCGACCGGGGCGCCGCGTTCGCACAGCGCGGCGGCCAATGCCGCGTTGCCGCGTTCGGCGGCATGGTGCAGGGGTGTCGCGCCGTGTTCGTCGGCGTCGTGTACGGCGGCGGGCGTGGCGGTCAGAAGCGTCTTGGCGAGATCGTTGGCTTGAATCAACGCGCAGGTCGCGAGGTCCGGCACGACCCCGTCGGCGAGCATCCGTTCGACGACGCTGCGGTAGCGTTCGGTGCGTCCGGAGTAGCCGTAAAGAGCGATGCGCCGGAGGATGCGGTTGGCGACTGCTGCATCGGTCGTCGGCCAGTCCACCGACGACGCGACGGCCGCGAGTCGCGTCGCGTCCTCGGCATCGAGCGCGGCGTCGACGCCTGCTTCGATTGAAGCCACACGCGCCACTACGCGACGCACTTCTGCAGACACGCTTCGATGGCTTCCTGCGTAACCTCGGCGGCATCCTTGATGAGCGTGATGATGCCCTCGCCCGAGCAGACCGAATCCGGCGTCGGATTGGTGTGCACGCCGTTGGCGTCGACGTAGCCCATCGGCAGTCCGGCGCCGCCCTGGACGAACTGGGACACCACGTCGCGCCAGCGTAGGTTCGAGAACTCGGCGTTGAACCGCGCCAGGCGGTCGGCTTCGTGGGTGAACAGGTTCTCCAGCACGCGCTCGGTGCCCGGCTCGATCATCGCCCTCACGACAATCTCGGGGTAGGCGCGAACCGGACGCACGACGGTGTTCGCCCCGGCGTCGAGCAGGCGTTGCCGGTTGCCGTCGTCCACCGCTTCGGCAACGATGCTTGCCACGGTTCCGATATCGCCGATACGGCTCAGAATGTCGTAGGTCAGGGCATCGGCGCGGGGGTCGTTGGACTCGCCGGCGATGATGACGATGTGCCGGGCGGTGCGAACGTTCGCGGTGCGCAGGTTCTCGGTGTTCTCGGCGACGGCGGTGTAGTGGGTTACCCCCTCGTTGACAAGGGACGTCGGCAGACCTTCGGGAAAGGCGGTCGTTAAGAGTTGCACCGGTATGTCCGCCAGCTCCGGCGTGTTGCGGACATCGGCGACGAATCGGGTCAGGTAGGCCTCCGGATGCTCAGCGGGGACGTTGATGACGAGCAGGTGATCCTTCATGTTTTTCCATTCCAGTTGACCGCGGCGGCGGCGGTCGCGTTGCAGGGCGCGGTAGTCGAAGACGTCGGTGGCGATCTGCGCCAAGAGAAATATGCCGAACACGTACATGCACAGCGTGGTGGCCGTACGACCAACGGCGGATTCGGCGGAGATGTCGCCGTAGCCCACCGTGGTGGCCGTGGTGATGGTCAGCCAGACCGCGTCGCCGAGACCGAATCCTTCGGCCGCCATCATCACGAACACGTGGATCGCGAACAGGATGAAGAACAGGCCGATGGCGCGAATCAGCCGGCGTCGGATGGCCCCGGCGATGTGGCGCGAGAAGCGGAAGTAGCGCCTGCGTACGAACCAGCGGGCAACGATCATCGACTTATCGGGAGGCTGTCCCGGAGTCTTGCGGCTTGGCGAAGTGGCGGCGAACCTCCTCGATGACGTGGCGCTTGAGTTCCCGGGCATCCGGCTGTTGCCCATAGCGAACCGCGAGCGTTTCCAGATCGGCGGTGCTGAACGACAGGCTGATGCGCGGACGTTGAATCTCGGCGTGGGACAGGCCCACGAGGCTGCGTACGAAGTCCGACGGAGAGAGGTTCTCCTGGGCGGCGGCCACGCGGATGTCGTGCATCAGCGACTGCTGGAACTCGAAGTGGACCTGGATTTTCTTGAGCGCATGGCGCTCTGCCTGGAACCGGGCAGCCTCGGGCCTCGGACCCTTCGTCGTGCGGGAAGCCCTCCGCCTGTTCGGTGTCGGAATCGAAGCCCGCTCCGAATCAACCATCGCCGGGCCACATGGCCTCGATGACCTCGGCCCCGCAGTAGACCTCCAGGCTGACGTCGGTGTCGCCGTCGCCCCAGATCTCGACGCTTAGGCCGAAGCTGTCGTTGCTGCCCTCGCATTCGTGGTAGCGCAGTTCCTCGCTGTCGTCGTCCTGTCGCATGGACAGGGTTTCGCCGCGGCAATCGCGGTCGTAGTAGAAGCCGACTGCGTCCTTCGTCACCTGGGAATAGCCGTCCGCCAGCCAGCCGGCGTAGCGCTCGAGCGGTTCCTCGACATCCAGCTCCGCGAACTCGTCCTCGTCCCACAGCACCGCGAAGGCGTCCTCGTCGAACAGTTTCAAGACGTCCTTGCGCCTCAAGTCGCGACTTAAGCACAACTCGGGCTGCGACTCCTTGGGGTCGAGGCCGAGGTAGAACTTGGCGCCGTCTTCGCCGACGAGCGTGAACTGCACTTCGATACCGCTCTCGTACTGGTAGGTCGCAACCGAGGCGACCTCGAAAGTGCAGCCCTGGACCTCCTCGGGCAGGGCGAGCCGGTGCTTGAACGATACCAAGTCACCGGCGAGGAGATCCGCTGGCCGTTCCAGACGCCGTCCCTCCTCCGCCTTGTCACGGCGAAAGCGGCTACGGACTAGCTTGCCGAAAACCATCAGAGACTCCGTCTATGCCCCGTAGGGGCGACGCTTGTCGTCGCCCGTCCTCGACCGTGTCGTCGTCCAGCGATGTACCGCGTGGTTCGGCCGGGACGGGACAAGCCCGTCCCCGGCGGCGTTTGCATCGGACACCGTAGGATGCCCTACGCGGTCTTGGCCTTGAGACGCGCCAACACGTCGCTTGCCGCCGGACTTCCGCTGTCGCCGATGCCCTTTTCGCGAAGCTTGGCGTCCAGGTCGTCGCCGCCTTCCTTGTCAGCCATCCACTCGCCGGCCTGCATTCGGTCCTGCCAGTTCTGCTGCTTCGCCTTGACACGTTCGAGTGCTTTGGCGACACGGTGTTCGCTGGAACCGGTGGCGGCGAAATTCGTGGACACGCTCTCGGTGGCGCGCTGCAGTTCCCGCACGGTGCGTACCTTGTCCAGTTCGCGCTTGTTCTTCTGGATGGTGCGCTCCCTAGCCTTGATCATGGCGTGGACCTTGTTGATCTCCGCATCGAGCGATGCCTGCTCGGAGCCCTTGTCGTTGCGATCGGACTCGAGCTCGGCGATGCGCTCGGCGACCTCGGTGGCGAGCGCTTCCTCGCCGCCGTTCAGGGCCGAGAGCGCCTTCTTTTCGTAGTCCGCAATGTCCGCATCGAGCACGCCGATCTCCCGTTTCAGACGGATTTCGGTGCCCTTCATGCGGGTCAGGCTCTGCTTCGCCTTGCCGATGGCGGCCTCGGCGTCGCGGATCTCCTGTTCCAGGATGCGCACGGCGTTGGCGTCGATGACGGCTTCGCCAACCTCGCTGGCGCCGCCGCGCAATGTGGTGAACAAATCTCTCAATACGCTCATTTCGTAAGCTCCTTTTTCCAAACGAGTCTCAAACGAGTCTCAAGCGAGCAGATGCTCGACGACTTCGAGGACATCGACGGCGTTTTCCGCCTGCACCTCGAGTTCGTGGGCGACGACTTCGAACCGGGTGGACAGCGCCATCGAGCCGAACAGGATGTAGGTGCCACCCTGCAGGCCGATCGACGACAGCGGCACCGCCGGGCTCAACCGCAGGAACGCTTCGTTCACCTCGTTGATCTTGCCCGGCTGGACCTCCGCCTGGGTGAACAGGGCCGTCACCGACAGCAACTGGGTGTCCGTCTGCGTCACGTGGATCGGAAACTCGTCGTTGTTGGAACACACGACTTCCAGGATGCCGTCGTCGGTCACAAGCGCATCGAAGGTGGTGCCCTCTTCGCCCGTATGGCCGTTCAGCCGGTAGGAAAGTTCGTCCAATGTCATTGCCTAACTCCGTTCTCCTCAAGCGGCGATCAGTGCGATTCGCCGTCCCCGTCGACCCCGAGATCTTGCGCTCAGTCGACGCTACGTAAAGCACGTTATGACATATTATGTCGTGTGTCAACGGGCACTATGGACCGACGATGGAGTCACCTTGGGGGTTTGGTGAAGGATCCGGGGATGCCCGCATAGCCGGATCGGGGACGTGGAACGCGCCGCGGCGCGACTCCCAGGCTTCCTGGTGGTAGTTGAACACGACGTGGCTGCCAAGGCGGTTGATCTCGATATCGGGTAGCGCGTCGAAGTAGCGCGGCGGGAATCGGAACGCGGCGGCTATGATCTCGCCGTCGAGCCAGCCATCGGGGGTTTCACCTACATCCATAGCATCGATCCGCTCCGCCGCAGACTTTCCCGTCGGCGTACCGAGAGTCCAACCCCACTCCCCGAAACTCGGCACATTCGCATGGTATCGGGACACCGTGAATCCGGCGTGGGCCAAGGTCTTGCCGATCGACAGGAACGCCTCCTTGGCGTGGTACGGCGATGTAGACTGGACGGCAATGGTGCCGTCAGGCGACATGATCGCCCTCACCCGGGCGTAGAAGTAGTCGGAGTAGAGGCGATTCAGGTCGGGGTGGTTGGGGTCGGGCAGATCGACGACGACCACGTCGAAGCGTGCGTCGCTTGCGGCGAGACGTTCGACCTCGATGAACGCGTCGCCGTGGATCAACGTCAACCGGGGATCGTCGAACGCGGCGCGGTTCTGGTCGACCAAGGCATGGCTCAACCAGTCCGGGGCATCTTCGTCGCGCCCCGAGAACAGGTCCACCACGGCGGGATCGATGTCGATCATCGTGACGGACGTCGGCGACCAGCGCCAGAGATCCCGCAACGCCAGCCCGTCGCCGCCGCCGAGGATCAGTACGCGTTCCCGCCGGTAGGCGGCGAGCATCGGCGGCGTGGTCAGATAGGCGTGGTAGATGCGCTCGTCGTTGCTGGCGAACTGGATGCGGCCGTTGATGTAGAGGCTCAGGATGTCTTCTCGACCGCCGGCGACGTGTCGTTTCGTGAGGACCACGTTCTGGTAGGGGGTCTGCAGGTGATAGACGACGCGGTCCCGGAACAGGCTGTCGCTCAAGCCCGCAATCCATTCCCGTCCGAACAGCGCCAGAACGACGAGCAGCCCGGCGAGCAAGGCATGGCCGGTCCAGAGCGCTACCGCAGGACGGATCTCGCGCCGGTAGACGGTGAGGAACACCACGCCGGCAAGCACATTCGCGGCCGCCGTGCCCACGGCAGCGTAGACGACGGGCAGTTTCAGGCACACCAGGATCCAGATCGCGGCACCGACGCCAGCCCCGATGTAGTCCGCGCCGTACATGGTGCCGAGGTTGTGCGGCAGGTGGGTCTGGTGAACATGCTCTCGGACGCGGGCTATCAGCGGGATCTCCATGCCGATTAGGAGTCCGAGTATGAAACCGAGCACGAACGGCAGAACGCCGGAGAACGTCTTCAGCACGGCGAACAGACCGCCGTCCATGACCACACCGGCGTCGACGTTGTAGACGCTGCGGATCCACTCGGGCAGCGAGTACGCGAAAGCCACGGCGGCGGAGAGAGCGAGCACGGAGAAGCCGCCGAGCAATCCGATGGAGACCTCGAGCCAGGCGAAGCCGCGGAACATCGACGAAATCCACTTCGCCATGAACGCACCAATGCCCATGGCCACGATCATCAAACCGATCATCGCGTAGATCGTGGGTTCCACCGCGCCGAGGATGCGCCCGGCAAAGTGCGCCATCAGGTATTCGTAGATCAGCCCGCAGCCCGCGACCACGCCCATCGTGCCGATGAGCACGACGTCATGGCGCCGCACGGAGGCCGCCGATCGTGACCCGCCAGATGAGGGTTCGCGGTTACTCACGGCAGGGTGCTTCGAGGGGCGGGCGCTCACCTAGGCCGACCGCGAGACAATGGTTGGACCTTGCATGTAACGAATCCGTAGGGCGACCCTATCGCGCCTGGACACGCGGTCGCCCGCTTTTGGCAAGTGCCGGTTTCGTCGGCACGGGACGGGACAAGCCCGTCCTCTACATCAGCCGAGTACGCCGGTGATGATCAACCCGAAACCGATGAATATCGCGGCTTCGATGGCGGCGACGCCGATGTTCCGCTGGTTGTCCACTTCCTCGACCACGTCGATGCCAAGCAGAACCACGCGCTGCGCGATGATCGACAACGCGCTCAGCACCACGGCCAGGACGACCGCCCACGCGAGCCAGGTGCCGTAAAGGATGGCGAACTCCAACGCGTTGCCCGGCAGGTAGCCCACCATGCCGCTGGCTGAAGACGCGGCCAGCGCCGTGCCGAGCAAGTGGCCGGCGTAGCGAATGGCCAGCGCCGCGTTGCCGCCTTCGATGGCGAGTTGCAGCCTGGCGCCATCGTGTCTTCTTGCATAGATCGAAGAACGCAGCCGGGTCACGCCGAGCAGCACGATCTGCGATAGGAAGAAAACGATCGCGACCGACAGCAGGGACTGCCAGCCAACGCCCTCCGCCCAGCCAATCGCGCCGTTGATCAAGACGCCGAGAGCAAGCAGATTGGCGGCCTGCACCGTCCCCGCCGCGATGTTCTTCTCCCCGAGCGCGTCGCGGATGGAAAACCGATGAAAGATGATCGCGTCGTTGATCAGGATTCCGATCTTGAGAAGCGCCAGGCCCACGACCGCGTAGATCACGACCGTGCCAAGTTCCGCCGACCATTGGACGCTCGCTTCGCCCGAAACCACCCCGGCAAGGATCAGCGCGACGGCTGCCATTCCGCCGGCCAGGGCGATACCGAACGCGTAGTTGTCCTTTTCCGCCAGCTCGTCCTTGGTGTCGACGCCGAACAGCAGCCCGGCCCCGTAGCGCATGACGCAGATGGCCGCCGCGGCCACCGCGAGGTCCAGCGCAATGATGCCCCACATCCACCAGGTCAACGAATCCAGCATGGCGTTCTCCTATTTGCCTCCGCGGTATCCCCCGAAACCGCGGCTGCTGCCGCGGCTTGAGGCCGTGCTCGTCGTGCGGACGGATTTCTGGCGCGTTATCGTGCGCGAGGCGCCCGTGCGTTTGGAGGCGTAAGCGCTCTGGAACGTCCTGCCTTCCCGTGAGAACTTCTGCCGCGCGGTGTTCTCGACCCGGGTTTGTTCGCGACGAGCCGACGGTGACGTGTAGTTGTCCCGCCCCCAGTCGTGGTAGTAGCTGTAGTCGCGCCCGCCCGCCCAGGAGCCGTAGCCGACCCGGGGCCCGCCCATCAGGTCGCGCATCAGCGCGAACTGCCCGTACCAGACCCAGAACGACCCCCCGGACCCGGTCTGCCAATGCCCGTAATGGGGGTTGCCGACAAGCTGGCTGCCAACACCGACGTTCTCGGCGTTGTTGGCGCGGGCGGAGGCACTTGCGCTCAGCGCGTCGACCCGCGCCAGATAGCCGTCGGAGAGGTCGGCGAGGACGTTCAGTGGATCGCTCAGGGCTCGGTTGAACTCCGCGAAGTCCGCCGCCTGCACGATGCGGCCGAGTTCGATCAACAACACCTCGCGCTCCTGGTTCGAGGTGCTCGTCCGGGCTTGACGCTTGGCATCGTCGACGCGGGTGACCAGGCCTTGGTAGAGATTCCCGTCGCGCGTGCCTTCCTTCGCCAGAACGCTGATGAGTTGGCGGAGGTCCGGCTTGCGCTCGGCGACGGTGGACGCGTAGCTCTTGATGAGGGCCGCATTGCGGATTCGACCGAGGTCCAACTGCTCGCCGAGCCTTGAGACCGCGCTCTCGGCCACGGGCAGATTCTTCTCGATCCGCTGCTGGGTCCCGCTGCAGGCTGCAACGAGAACGAGCATGGGCAGCATGGCCCACCACACGTGGCCCCGGTTCATTCGTCCCCCCTTAGGCCGGGTCGGTCCACCTTGCGGATGTCGACCGTCGCCCCCGGGACGGCATCCTCGATGACCTTGGCGGCGCGCATTGCTTCGCAGTTGCCGCACATGAACACGTCGAAGGCGGCATAGCGGCGCTCGGGCCAGGTATGAACGGTGATATGGGATTCCGCGAGCAAGGCAACACCCGTGACGCCGCCGCCCTTGCCGAACCCGTGCAGGTGACAGGACAGGATCGTGGCGCCGCCGGCCTTGGCCGAGTCCTTGAGCAATGCCTCAAGCGCCTCGGCTCCGAGATCGGCGTGAGCGCCGAAACACTCGATCAGAAAATGCTGCCCGGTAAGGGGTACGGTGGACGGGATCGGCGCGTCCGTTGACATAATATGGCACTCTAAGTGCCGTCGAGGTGGTTTGCAACCGGTATATGTGGACGAGGCGGACAAGCGCTCGACCATGTTGCGCTTCGCACGGCGCTTCGATTAAATCCGCCCCCCATGCGTGATCGACTGTTGAAATTCTGGCGGGACTGGCGCGGTCTGCTGGTGTTCTTCGCCGTGATGATCCTGTTCCGGTCCGCCGTGGCGGACTGGAACCAGGTGCCTAGCGGCAGCATGAAACCGGGCATTCTCGCCGGCGACCGTATCGTGGTCGACAAGCTGGCCTGGGGCCTGCGGGTGCCGTTCACCGCCGTACGTGTTGCCGAGTGGTCCGACCCGGCCCGGGGCGATGTCGTTACCTTCGACAATCCCGTTGACGGCCGGTTGTTCATCAAGCGCGTCGTCGCCGTGCCAGGTGATCGGGTGGAATGGAATCGCAACCGCTTGACGATCAACGGCAAAGCGGCCACCTACGCGCCGCTGAAAGCCGGTGAGGTCGGTGGCCTGCCCATTGACGACCCCGGTCGGCATCGGTTCTACCGGGAGTCGCTGCTCGGAACCACCCGCGTAGTGATGCTCGACGATCATCCGGGGGCGCGCGACCCCCACGAAAACGTGATGTCTCGCCTTCTTGGTTCCGCAACGCGGAACTGCGAGCGCTACGCGACCCGAGCGGCGGGCACCGGCCGAGCGGTCACGAACGCCATTTGCCGATGCGAGGCCGCCGGCGTGTGCTCGACGTTCCCGGCGTTTACGGTTCCTGAAGGCAAGTACTGGATGATGGGTGACAACCGGGACAACTCCAGCGACTCCCGGGTGATCGGGTTCGTCGACCGGCAAAGCATCTACGGCCGCGCCCACGCGGTGGCCTTCTCCGTCGATACGGACAACTACTACTGGCCGCGTTTCGAGCGGTTCTTCACGGCCCTGGACTGGCCGGCCGATCTCGGCGAAACGCTTGCACCGTAGGGGACCCTTGTGGTCGCCCGCTCGACCCTTGGTGTCGACCACACGGGACACGGTGCCTTCCTGAACAACGGGACGGGACAAGCCCGTCCCCTACGACGTGGCACGCCCGTCCCCGATGCACCCCACAGAGGGCCGGCGCACGCGCGCTATTTTCGGCGCCGCCTCAACAGCATGAGCGCGGCCGCGCCCGCAACGCCGAGGATCGCCATCAGGGCGACAAAGGCGACGCTCGACAACAGATAGCCGAGCATCTCCTCGTTGTCCACCTCGTAGGCGCGGCCGAGCCACCAGATCCCCAACGCCGCGGCGATGCAACCGAGCACAACCGTGCGGGCGAGCGCCAAGGAACCCGCTTCCCTGCCGGGAAACGCGTCTCGGCCCTGCCGTTCCGGCCTTCCCCCGGAATCGAAGGTGACGCGACGTGGGGTCATCGTTCGCCGGTCGCTCAGCCGCTCGGCTGGACGTCGAGCAACTCGACCTCGAAGATGAGCGTCGAGTTGGGCGGAATGCCTGAGCGGCCGCGTTCCCCGTATGCCAGGTCGGGGGGACAGACGATCTTCCACTTGTCGCCGACCTGCATCATCTGAAGGGCTTCCGTCCAGCCCGCGATGACACGGTCGACGGGGAAAGAAGCGGGAACGCCGCGCTGAACCGAGCTGTCGAAGACGCGGCCATCCACGAAAGTGCCGTGGTAGTGGGTGGTCACGGTGTCGGTCGGACCGGGGCTCGCACCATCGCCCGATGCCAGGACTTCGTACTGCAACCCGGACGCCGTCGTGACGACGCCTTCACGTGCGGCGTTCTCGGCGAGAAACCCCCGACGGGGCGCGGTCACGGTGCTGGGTTGTTCACCTTGGCCGGTCTCAACGACGTCAGAATCGGCAGCCTGGCTGGCTGGCCGTGTCGTCTCGACCGCTTCGGCAGACTCTGAGACGTCCGCTTCCCCCGTCTCGGCGGATGGGGCGGTCTCGGACTGTTCGGTGCCGGCGTCTTCCGTTGCCGCACCGCCGGGCCCACATCCCGCGACAAAGACGGCGAGCGCGGCGGCGCACCACCACATCGGCAGACGGTTGGCTGGCGTGTCAATCTCTATCATTACTGCGGTGTCCTTGCTATGACAGGTCGGCGGATTCTACGCCAACGGCGGCCCTGCCAAACCGCCGGGCGAAGCGCGCCCCGGCGGGATGCTCGAGACACCGAATCGGCCGGTGGCCGCGCTCGGACGCATGGGTTACATTCGCACACCCGTGCGCCAACCACCGGCGTGCGTGAACGAGCACAGGTTGGATATCCATGACGCGACGCATCTTTGGTTCCCGGACTGCGACCGGTGTGGCACTTGCGGCATTCGCTGCCACCGCGGTCGCCGACACGGGGATACGGCCCGGCGATTGGGACGGACTCGAGCCGCTACCGAGCCATCGCCAGACCAGCGTGGACATCGTGGATCGGCTGCGTGACGGGCACTTCGTCAAGAAAGGGCTCGACGACGACGTGTCGAGCCAGACCTTCGACAACTACCTCGATTTCCTCGATCTCCGGCGCCTGCACTTCCTGGCGGACGACATCGCCGAGTTCGAGACCTACCGCTATCAACTCGACGAGGCGCTCAACGACGGCGACCTCGAACCGGCGTTCGACATGTACAACCGGTATCGGCAACGGGCCCTGGAACGCCTCGCGTACGAGGCGAACCTCATTGAACAGGGCGTGGGGTTGTTCGACTTCACGTTGGACGAGTCGGTCGACGTCGACCGGTCCGACGCCCCCTGGCCGGAGTCCCGCGAAGCCCTGGAGAACCTTTGGCGCTTGGATCTGAAGGGCCGCGTGCTCTCCGGCAAGCTCGCCGGCGAATCGATGGCGGCGATCGGCGAAGCGTTGGCGAAGCGCGGCGTCAACCGCGCCCGTTCGATACGCCAAACGCGCAGCGAGGATGTCTTCCAACGTTTCGTCAACGCCTTCGCCCTGACCTACGACGAGCACACGCAGTACTTCTCGCCCCGGGACTCCGAGGACTTCGACATCTTCATGTCGTTGTCCCTACAGGGGATCGGGGCCGAACTGGGTACCGTTGACGAGTACACGGTCGTCCAGGGGCTCGTCAAAGGCGGGCCCGCCGAGAAGGGCGGCGAACTCAAGACCGGCGATCGTATCGTCGCCGTGAGCCAGAACCAGCAGCCGTTCGTGGACATCGTCGGCCGGCGAACCGACGATGTCGTGCAACTGATACGCGGCCCCAAGGGCTCCCGGGTACGCCTCAAGGTCATTCCCGCGGGCGCCAAGGACGAGGATGTTCGCGTCGTCGAGATCGTGCGGGAATCGGTCAGTCTCGTCGACGAGTCCGCCAGCAAGTCGCTGCTCGCAATAACCCGTGACGGTCGGGCGCACCGCATCGGCGTCGTCGTGGTGCCCACGTTCTACGCCGACTTCCGTGCCATGGAGCTGGGCGATCCGACCTACAAGAGCACCACCCGCGACGTTGCGAAGTTGATCGAGGAACTAAAAGCGGAGGGCATGGACGGGCTCATCATCGACCTTCGCCACAACGGCGGCGGCTCACTTCAGGAGGCCGTGGAACTGACCGGTCTATTCGTGGACTCGGGTCCGGTCGTTCAAGTCAAGAGTCTGCGCGGCAGCACCCGCGTACTTCGGGACGATGACGGTGCCGCGGTTTGGGACGGTCCCCTGGCGGTCATGGTCAACGGCCGCTCCGCGTCTGCCTCGGAGATTTTCGCTGGTGCCATCCAGGACTACGACCTCGGCGTGGTCGTGGGCAGCCGCACATTCGGCAAGGGCACGGTGCAGACACTCGTCGGACTCCCGCGCGGGCGCGGCCAGTTGAAGCTAACGGAGCGCAAGTTCTACCGTGTTTCCGGATCCAGCACCCACTACAACGGAATCGTCCCCGATATCGAATACCCGGCACCCAACGACCTGCTGGATCGGGATCGCTGGGATGGCGGCGCCATCGGCGGTCGGGGGTCCGACGTGGCCCCAATCGTCCACGCCACGGCACACCGGTTCAGCTCGCACGTCGAGGCGCTGCAACACCGGCACCACGCACGGGTGGCGGACGATCCGGACTTTGCCTACTTGCGCGCGCGAGGCGAGTACCTTGAAGGGTTGCAGGCCCGGACCGAGGTTTCGCTCTCCGAAGCGGCGCGGTTGGCGGAGAAGGCTGCGGACGACGCATCGGCATTGCGCCTGGAAAACGAACTCTTGATCGCCAAGGGCCAGGAACCCGTCGCAAGCCTTGAGGACTTGGACCGCGGCGCGGCGTTGTCGCGCTTCGGCATGCCAGTGGCGTTCTACAACCCGGATGATCCCGAGAACGACGTCCTTGTTCGGGAGACCGCCAACATACTCATCGACTATTTCGACCTGACGCAGGGGATCGCGATGGTCGACGGGGACGCGCGGTCAACCGTCCAGTAGACTGGGAAGCGGTCGTCCCGCGCCGGCTCAACCGAGGGTGAATTCGAGAGCGCGGGTCTTCACGGTCACCGCCAGTGCGGCTTCGAACTCGTCAAAGGGCATCGTGGCCTGCTGTCCAACCCCGTAGCGACGCAAGGTCACTGTGCCGGCGGCCGCTTCGCGTTCACCCACGATCAGGAGGTTCGGAATCTTGCGCGTTGTCGCATCGCGGATCTTCTTCGAGACGGTATCGCTCTCGGAGGCGAGTTCGGCGCGCACGAAACTCGCTCGCAGCCGATCGACGAGTCCTAGCGCATAGTCATGGAAGTGCTCGGACACTGTGATCACCTGGACCTGCACCGGTGCGAGCCACGTCGGGAAGGCGCCGCCGAAGTGCTCGATGAGTAGTGCCACCATGCGCTCGTGCGTGCTCAACGGCGCCCGGTGGACGCAATACGGAACGTGTTCGCCCCCATCGGCGCCGACATACGTGAGGCCGACCCGCCCCGGCACCGCGAAGTCGAGTTGCACGGTGGAGAGCTGCTCGACCTTGCCCGTGACGGTTCGGAACATGACGTCGAGCTTGGGGCCGTAGAACGCAGCCTCCCCGGGTCCGTCCTCGTAGTCGATGCCCATTTCGTCCAGCAGACTGGCGATGATGGCTTCGGTTCGCGCCCAGTCGTCCGGCGCATCGACGTACTTCTCGCGCCCTTTGGGATCGTCCGGATCCCATCGCGACAGACGGATGACGTAGTCCTTGAGGCCTAGGATGCGGTACGCCTCGTCGTACTCGGCGATGACTTCGCGGAACACCTCCTTTGTCTGTTCTTCCGTGCAGTAGATGTGGGCGTCGTTCATCGACAGCATGCGCACCCGGGCGAGGCCCGAAACCGCCCCGGATGCCTCCCAACGATAGACCTGGCCGTACTCGGCGAGCCGCAGCGGCAGCTCGCGGTAGCTCCGCAGGCGCGCGGCGTAGATCTTGTGGTGGTGCGGGCAGTTCATGGGTTTGAGCATGTAGGTCTCGCGGATCGAACTGCCATCCGGTGTCTCCTCCACCACCTCCATCGGCGGATACATGGCTTCCTTGTAATGCTCGAGGTGACCGGTCTGCCTGTAAAGGCTGCCCTTGGCGATGTGCGGGGTGGCGACGCGCTGGTAGCCGGCCTTGAACTCGAGCTCGATGGCGAGCTTCTCCAACTCGTCCCGGATCACCGTGCCGTGGGGCATCCACAGCGGCAGGCCGCGGCCGATGGCGTCGTCGAAGGTGAACAACTCGAGCTCGCGGCCGAGTTTCTTGTGGTCGCGTTCCTGGGCGAGTTCGAAGGCAAGAACAGCTTCGTCGAGCGCCGCCCTGTCCGCGAACGCCCACGCGTAGATGCGGGTCATCATCACGTTGTTCGAGTCCCCGCGCCAGTACGCGCCGGCGACACTGCGGAGCTTGAATGCATCCCGGCCGATGTCGCGGGTGGTTTCCACGTGGGGGCCTTCGCACATGTCGAGGAACGGTCCGTTGCGGTAGAACGACAGGGACAGAAGGCCGTTCTTCTCCACGAGTTCCTCCGCGTACTCGCGCTTGTAGGGCTCGCGCATCTCGTCGAGGCGGGCGAAGGCTTCGGCAAGTGGCACTTCCTCCCGGTAGAAGCGCTGGCCCTTCTTGAGGATCTTCTTCATGCGCCGCTCGAGTTCCGGGAAGTCGGCTTCGGTGAGCGGTTCGGTGAGGATGAAGTCGTAGTAGAAGCCATCCTCGATGGGGGGGCCGAATCCGAGGGTCGAGCCTTTGCGCATCTCGAGCACGGCCTGGGCCAGCACATGGGCAAGACTGTGCCGGATCCGGTGGAGCTGATCGTCCGGTTTGGATTCCTCTGGGTTGCGCATGGCGTGTCCTTCATGTCCTCTCGAGCGTGCAACAAAAACCCCGGTTGGCCGTCGCCTTCCGGGGTTCTTCGAAGGGCGGCCTTCTCAAGTGGGCCGCCATTGTTCCATCGATACTAGGCCGCCCCTCCACATGTCGTGGTGGTCGTCGTAGTGGCCGTCGTTTGTCCGATCGGATTCATAGCGACGCGCATCATACGGTCTTCGTGCCCGATTGTGTAGGGGACGGGCGTTGTCCCGTCCCGTTGCCGAGAGCCGGCATAGCGGGCACGCGCGGGCGGACTAGCGCGCCCCTACGGGTTGTTTCGCGTGATTCAACGGGTTGAAAATGTGCTCCATGCAAGTTCAGCTAGGGAGCCGGGCGCCGGCGTGCAGAGAAGACGGAGCGTAGGGGACGGGCTTGTCCCGTCCCGTTGCCAAGGGAGCCGGTACGTTCGGCACGGGCGACCACAAGGGTCGCCCCTACGATTTCACCATCCGGTTCAACGGGTTGCGGGCTTGTTCCGAGCGAAAAGCCTAAGCGGACTGGGCTGGAAGCGCACTACGGCGTTGCTCGCGGTGCTCGGTCTCGTGCTCGGTGCCTGCTCGGAGAGCAACCCCGAGGCGGAGCGGGCCGCCTACGAGGCCACGAAACCCTGGATCGCGTGGATGGACGAGGGCGAATACGAGAAGTGCTGGGACGAGGCGGCGCCCTGGTTCCGGGACAATATCTCCTCGCGGGACATGTGGATTGCGAAGGCCCGCGAGACGCGGGACCCCTTGGGCAAATTGCTCTTTCGGGAACTGAACACCACGACGTACAAGACCAACCCGATGGGGGCGCCGGATGGCGAATACACGATCGTCGTCTACACGTCGAGTTGGGATGCCGGGAACATCTACGAGTCGGTATCGATGCAACGCCAGGCCGATGGCTCCTGGGGTGTCGTCGGATACTTCGTGAAGCAGCAATAGTGACTGCGTTCTCCAATGCCGTCGCCATTGTCGGCGTCGGCGAAACCGACTACTCCCGTGCCAGCGGGCGAACCGAACTCGCATTGTCTTTGCAGGCGATTCGAGCCGCATTGGACGACGCCGGAATCGAGCCGCGCGAGGTGGACGGCTTGATGAAGTGGTGGGTGGACACGAGCACCGAGGCCGAGGTGGCGGCGAATCTCGGCATTCGCGACCTTGCCTGGTGGGGCGAGGTCAACCAGGCGGGCAATGTCGGGGCGCCGCTCGTCGCCCATGCCGCGGCCGCGATCCATGCCGGTCTCGCCAAGGTGGTCGTCATCTACCGGGGCGTCAACGGGCGCTCGGGGCGGCGCTACGGCCGTGGGGACGTGACGGGACAGGGAGGCCGGAGCGGCGGCGCTTTCACGGAACCCCATGGTTTGCTGACGCCGCAACATGGCCTGGCCATGGTCGCCCGACGACGGATGCACGAGACCGGCATCACCAGTCGACATTTCGGGATGCAGGCGGTCGCGCAGCGTCGGCATGCCAACCGCAATCCCCGGGCAACCTTCTACGACCGGACGCTGAGTTTGGAGGAACACCAGGCGTCGCGGCTGATCGTCGATCCGTTCCATCTGTTCGACTGCTGCCTGGAAACCGACGGTGGTGGCGCGCTTGTGCTTGCCTCGGCTGACCGGGCCCGGGAACTCGGAAGACCCATCGTGTTGATTCGCGCCGCCGCGCAATCCGGGCCGGGCGTGGGATCTCCCGCGGCGCGCGGCGCCAAGCGACTGTTCGACATGGCGCGCATCGGTCGCGGCGACGTCGACGTCATCCAGATCTACGACCACTTCGGACCGTTTGTGCTGTTCGCCCTCGAGGACTACGGGTTCGTCGACGACGCCGCTTCCCTAGTGGACGAGGGCGGCACGGACTTCGACAGCGACCGCCTCCCCGTCAACACTGCCGGGGGCCACCTCTCGGAGGCGTACCTGCAAGGCATCAACCACTTGATCGAAGCCACCCGCCAGGTGCGGGGCGAGTCCACCGCCCAGGTATCGAACGTGCGGTTTTCGTTCTGCGATACGGGCATCGGCACCGGATCGGTGATCCTCGAGCGGGGCGAGTCGTGAGCGAGTGGCGTTTCGAGCGGCCGCCGGAACTACCGTTGCCCCAGCCCACGGAGGAGGCGCAGCCATTCTTCGAAGCGCTCAAAGAGCGCCGTCTCGTCGTCCAGTGCTGCACGGACTGCGGAGCGCTTCAGCATCCGCCCCGGGCCATGTGCGGCAGTTGCCAGTCCATGACGTTCCATTGGGAGGAGATGAGCGGCAAGGGCTGCGTGTATTCCTATGTCGTGACCCACCAAGCCGTGCATCCGGCACTGGTCGGGTACACCCCGCTGGCAACCGTGGAGGTGGCGTTGGCAGAGGGCCCTCACGTCACGTCGAACCTGGTCGATGTGCCGCCCGAGGCCGTGACAATCGGCACACCCGTCGAAGTGGTTTTCGACGAGGTTGCGGCGGGCGTGGTGCTTCCGTTGTTCCGGCGAATTTCAAACTGAGCCGCCCCTCAACGCGCCAGCGACGGATGGCCGTGTGGCAAACTCCAAGTTGGCCAAGGGAGCGGCCGACGAACCGGAGGCGACGGATACCGACGCCGAGGAAGAATCGGTGCCGACCGAGCCTGATACTGCGGACGCGCCGACAACGGAGTGATCCGGACTACGGATACGCCGTACTTCGCGTCGGGGCGACCCATCGCGCCCGCTAGGGCGCGCGGTCGCCCCCGCCGAATGCACCGCGTGGACCGGCGGGACGGGACAAGCCCGTCCCCTACGTGGTGCCTCGCTGGATACTGGACTGCTTGCCTACCCCGAGATCGCCACGTCGGCGAACCGGATGCGGGCCATTAGCGCCGAGCGTTCGGGATTCCAGTGCGGCGTGTCGCCGATGGCGGCGATCCTGTTGAGCATCTCGTAGAAGTTCCCCGCCACGGTGATATTGCGCACCGGGCGGACGCGTTCGCCGTCGCGGCAGAGAAAGCCGGCGGCACCGAAACTGAAGTCCCCGGAGACCGGATTGCCACCCGAGTGCAAACCGGCGAGATCGACGATTTCGAGGTATTCGCCACTGGTGAGCGAGGTCTCGTCGACATCGCCGGAGGCAACTTCGAGTTGGTGTACGCCGACGCCGAGGGAAGCGCGCGGCGAGCGGTTGGCGTTGCGGGTATTGGGTGCGTCGAAGTGCGTTGCGGTCGCGCTGTTGTGGACGAGCGTGCGGAGCACTCCGCCATCGATCAGTGTGGTCGTGGCGGTGGGCAGGCCCTCGTCGTCGAATAGCGAGTAGCCGAGCCCGTCCGCAAGCAGCGGCGCGTCCCGGATGGTGAGCGCGTCCACCGCGATGCGTTCGCCCACCTTGTCGCGCAGCGGGTTGATTCCGTCCCGCGCAGTCTTCGCGGAAAACATGTCGTGGAATACGGCGAACAGGTCCGCCTGGTGTTCGACGTCGAACAGGACGTCGTAGTGTTTGCTCGGCACCGCTTCGCCGTCGAGCATCGCGACGCAGCGCCGGTACGTCTCGTCGACGATCCACGCGGTGTCGATCTCGTCGAATCGTCGGGTGTGCCATTGCACGCCTTCGAGGGCGTCCTTGTCGCCATCGCTCATCAACGCGTAGGCGAAGGCGCTGCATACCCGGTCCCTGCTGTGCGCGGTGCGACCGCTCGTCGCGAAGACGTGCCGTTCAACCGTCGCGTCCTGCACGCCGTTGTAGGGCACGTTGCGGACCTTGTCACGAGCGGTGAGCTGTCGCTCGAGGTAAAGCGCCGCATCGATCTTCGCCTCCGCGGACGTCGGGTCGGCCGGGCAGAGGATGGCGTCGTCGGTGACCAGCGTGGTAGTGCCGGGCGCGACCGACTCGGCGGGATCGGTACGCGAGAATGTTGCGTTAACGAGCGCTTGCTCGACCATGGAGTCCAGGGCCGCGGGATCGGCGGCCTCGCTGTAGGCGATCCCGGCGCGGTCGTCCTTGACCACCCGCACCCCGTAGACGCGCGTCGATGTCACCTTGTGCTCTTCGAGTTCGCCGTCGTGTGCCTTGAGCGAGAGCGCTGATTCCTCCTGAACGACGAGGTCGCCGAGCGCGCCCGCGGCGAGAACCTTGTCGAGAACCCGTTGGGCGTTGGCTTCGACGGTGTCGACCATCAGGCATTGCCTCCGACCAGGATGTCGTCCACCTTCAGCGTTGCCTGACCTACGGTGGTCGGCACCATGCCAGAGACGGAGCCACACATGCCCGTCGCCAAGGCGAAGTCGCTGCCGACCATGGAGATTTGCTTCAGCACATCCGGGCCGGTGCTGATCAATGTTGCCGCCTTCACCGGATAGCGGATCTTGCCGTCCTCGACGTAGTAGCCCTCGGTCACCGCGAAGTTGAACTCCCCGGTGCCAGGTTGCACAGAGCCGCCGCCCATGTGCGAGGCGTACACCCCGCGGTCGATGGAGGCGATCATGTCGTCGAAGCTCGCCGTGCCCGGTTCGATGAAGGTGTTGCGCATTCGCGACGCCGGTGCGAACCGGTAGCTTTGGCGTCGACCGGACCCGGTGCGCGGCAGACCGGTTTGTTCGGCCCCCACCCGGTCGGCGAGAAAGCTGACGAGTTTGCCGTCCTTGATGAGTTGCGTGCGCTCGGTGGGCATGCCCTCGTCGTCGATGTTGATGGACCCCCACTCCCTTACCAGTGTGCCGTCGTCGACGGCGTTCACTACGGGGTTCGCGATCATCTCGCCGAGCTTGTCGTGGAACACCGACGCCTTCTTGGCGACCGACGTGGTCTCCAGGAGATGCCCGCAGGCCTCATGGAAGATCACGCCGCCGAAGCCGTTGCCGATCACGACCGGCATTCGGCCGGAAGGACACGGCTTGGCGGACAGGTTCACGAGGGCTTGGCGCGCCGCTTCGGCGCCGCACGCCTTGGGATCGAGGGTCTCGACGATTTCCCAACCGAGCAGGCCGCCGGCGGTCTGCATGCCGGTGGCCTGGTCGGATCCGTTGGACGCCACGGCTTGGAGGCGCGCGCGGATGTAGTGGCGCGTGTCGCGGATGTGCAAGCCGTCGCTGTTGAAGATCTCCACCGCTTGTTCGCGCTGACCGCAGGCGCCTTGGGTCTGGGAGATGAGATTGCTCGCTGCACGCGCCGCCCGGTCTGCGGTGAACAGGTAGCCGACCTTGTCGCGTACTTCCGAGTCCTGGGTGAGTGTCCGTTGGGCACCGTGGGCGTCGCTAGCGGTGCGGAAGTCGAACGCCTGCGCGCTGACCGCCGGGTGGCGCCGGTCCTTGGCCGCGAGTTCGGCGACGATGCGCCTAAGTTCCTCGGCATCCGTCCGATTGGTGTAGCCGTAGAGAACCTTGGCGCCGTACACCAGCCGCACGCCGACGCCGAAGTCGATGCCCGAGGCGATGTCCTGGACCTGGTTCGAGAGGGTGGCGATGTTGTTGACCTGATTGCGCTCCACGAACACCTCGGCGAAGTCGGCGCCCAGGGCGATGGCATGGTCGATGGTGGATTGCGCGACGCGGGTGTCGAGCACGGCGGTCTCCTCAAGGCTGTGTTGGTCTACATGGGGGGCTTGGCTCGCGATTCAACCTTGCGGCGTCGTCGATGCTCAAACCGTCTCGCCAAGTGTGTCACAAGGCGAACCAACGCTCGACTTTCTGACCTCGTTCAGTCGACATGAACGCCACCAAGGCCAGTTGGCAGACCCTCATTGCGGGCGTAAACTTGCAAATCAGGCATGAAATTCCCGTTTTGCAACTTTTAGGTGGCCATGTCTGTTTCGCGACATCTGGAATCTCGCGTCCGGGACTATCTTCGGATTTTCCCGGCGGTTGCCTTGATTGGACCACGCCAGGTTGGCAAAACCACGCTGGCCCGTTCCGTTGCGCAGGTGGGGGAGTCAGAGGATGCCGGAGGAATCTATCTCGATCTGGAAAACCCTGCCGATCTCGAGAAGCTCGACGACCCGGGTGGGTACCTGTCACGCCACAGGGGACGTTTGGTGGTCTTGGACGAGATACACCGCAAACCGGCTCTGTTCGAGATCCTGCGCGGTGTCATCGATGAACGCGTCCGTCGTGGCGAGCAGTCGGGGCAATTCCTATTGTTGGGCTCTGCCTCCATCGACCTCCTGCGCCAGGCTGGCGAGTCGCTTGCCGGGCGCCTCGGCACCGTCGAGCTCGGGCCGTTCGATCTGACCGAGTTCCCCAATCCGCCCTCAAGGGTCTGGGTGCGTGGGGGCTTTCCGCGCAGTCTGTTGGCGGCGAGCGACCGCGACAGTGCGATCTGGCGGGCGAACTTCATCGACACCTACCTGCAGCGCGAGATTCCCCAATTCGGCCCGCGGATCCCCCGAGAGACGCTGCGTCGATTCTGGACCATGCTCGCCCACGACCAGGGAACACCCTGCAACACGGCCCGGCTCGGGCGAAGTCTGGCCGTGGACGCCAAGACGGTGGCGCGCTACCTGGACCTCCTCGTCGACCTCCTGCTCGTCCGCCGCTTGCCGCCATTCCATGCCAACGTGGCCAAGCGCCTGGTCAAGTCGCCGAAGATCTATGTGCGTGACAGTGGGCTCGTTCACACGTTGCTGCGTCTGGACGACGAGGAGGCGGTACTCGGCCATCCGGTTGCCGGATTCAGTTGGGAGGGCTTCGTCATCGAGAACGTGCTGCACTGCGTCCCGGAGCGCACCGAGGCGAGTTTCTACGGCACCGCGACCAAGGTCGAGGTCGATCTCGTGCTGGAAATGCCCAATGGACAACGCTGGGCCATCGAGATCAAGCGTGGGCTCGCGACGATGGACCGGGCGCTTCGGATAGCGTTCGACGACATCCAACCCGACCGCGCCATCGTCGTGCACGGTCGGGAGGGTCGTTTTCCCAAAGGCGGTGGCGTGGAAGCGATGGACGTGAACGCCCTGCTCGCCGACTTGAGGGCGTTGGCCTGACGCATTAGTTTGTCGGCGGTGTGACACTTGAGCGTGACCATGGCCGACGACACATCCGTTTTCGAAGGCTGCCTGCCGGCACTGATGACGCCATGCGATGCAGGCGGCGAACCGTATTTCGATGCACTGGCGGAGAAGGGCGGGGAGCTCGTCGATGCCGGCATGGCGGGGGTCGTCTATTGCGGGTCCATGGGCGAGTGGCCGCTCCTCTCCGACGATCAGCGCCGGGAGGGCGTCGAGGCGTTGCTGGATGAGGATGTCCCGGTCGTTGTCGGCACCGGAGCCCAGAGCACCGCGCGAGCGGCGGCGTTGGCGAGCCATGCACTGGAAGTCGGCGCGGACGGACTGATGATCATTCCACGGGTGCTTTCCCGTGGCACTTCCCCGGCGGCGCAACGCGCCCACTTCCGCGCGGTACTCCGGGCCGGCGGGGACCTGCCGGCGGTCATCTACAACAGCCCCTACTACGGCTTCGAGACCAAGGCGGACCTGTTCTTCGATTTGGCCGACGAGTTCGACAACCTCGTCGGCTTCAAGGAGTTCGGCGGCGCGGCATCGCTGGACTACGCGGCGGAGCACATCACCTCGGGGCGCGACGATCTTCACCTGGTTGTCGGTGTCGACACGCAGGTCGTCCACGGCATCGTGCATTGCGGTGCAAGCGGCGTGATCACCGGCATCGGCAACGCGTTCCCGGCGGCCGTCCTTCGTCTGATCGAGCTTTGCGGGGAGGCGGCGCACGGCGACACAGACGCCTTGCTCTGGGCCAGGGATCTCGACGACGCGCTCTCGGTGCTGGCCAGGTTCGACGAAGGACCCGATCTCGTTCTCTACTTCAAGCGCCTGATGGTCCTCGAAGGGAATCCAGAATATGCCCACGCCCTCAATCCCGACGACGCGTTGAGTCCGTCCCAGCGGGTGTATGTCGAGGCGCATTGGGAACGGTTTCGACGTTGGTGGGATGAGTGGCGCGGGGCAAGGGGCGGGTGAACTCGGCGCGTGTGATCGACTCGCACACCGCCGGCGAACCGACGCGGGTGGTGGTCGATGGGGGACCGGACCTTGGCGACGGACCGATCGCGGAACGGCTTCGACGGTTCGAGACGCACCACGACGACTTTCGGCGCTCCGTGATCCTGGAACCGCGCGGATCCGACGCATTGGTGGGGGCGCTGCTGTGCGCACCGATGGACCCCGGCTCAGCGACCGGGGTGATCTTCTTCAACAACGTGGGCTACCTCAACATGTGCGGCCACGGCGCGATCGGCGTGGCCGTCACCCTCGCCTACCTCGGGCGGGTGGAGATTGGCGAGCTCCGTCTCGAAACCTCGGTCGGCGTGGTTGCCGTGGTGTTGCGGACGCCCAACGAAGCGACCATCGAGAACGTCCCGAGCTACCGGTTCCGATCGGCTGTCGCCGTTGCCGTCGAGGGTCTGGGCACGGTGCGGGGCGATGTCGCCTGGGGCGGCAACTGGTTCTTTCTCGTCGACGCGACCTCGATCCCCGGCCTCGGGGCGATCACGCTCGATGCCGAAGGCGAACTCACACAAACGGCTCGGCGCATCAAGGCGGCACTGGTACGGGAAGGCGTCACGGGTCGCGACGGTGCCGAGATCGACCATATCGAATTGTTCGGACCCCCGGTCTCTCGGGATGCCCACGGCCGGAACTTCGTGCTCTGTCCCGGCGGTGCCTATGATCGCTCGCCCTGCGGCACGGGCACCAGCGCGAAGCTCGCCTGCCTGGCCGCCGACGGCGAACTTCGACCCGGCGAGGAATGGGTGCAGGAGAGTCTCATCGGCTCGCGATTCGTGGCCCGGTACCGCCGCGGCAGCGCCAACGGGATCGTGCCCAGCATCACCGGCGAAGCGTTCGTTTGCAGTGAAGGCACCTTGATTCGCGATCCGCGCGATCCGTTCCGTAACGGCATCGGCTGACATGGCCGAACACGTCGTGATCGTCGGCGCTGGCATCGTCGGCATCGCCTGCGCCCACTACCTGGCGGAGTCCGGCTACGCGGTGACGGTCATCGACCAAGGCCGCATCGGTGGAGGCTGTTCGCACGGCAACAACGGGCATATCTGCGCCAGCCACGTGCTGCCCTTGAACGAGCCGGGGAATCTTCGCGCTGCCTTGTTGTCATTGGCCAATCCCCGTGCGCCGTTCCGGGTCAAGCCGCAGTGGCGACCGGATCTCTTGCGGTGGTTCTACGAGTTCGCGCGTCGCTGCAACCACCGCCACGCGTTGTCGGCGGGAAGCGCGATGAAGTCGATCCTCGATGCCTCGGTCCGCGAATACGAAGCGTTGTTCCTGGCGCGCGGGCTCGAGGCCGGGTGGCAGCCCCTCGGACTGCTCTACGTGCTTCGCACCCGGCATGGCATGGAGCGGTTCGCCGCCCAGGACGCGATGCTGCGCGACACCTTCGGGGTTGGCGCGACGCGGCTTGAGGGCAGCGAGTTGGTGGAGTTCGACCCGGCACTGCGCCCGGGTCTCGCCGGGGGATTCCACTACGAAGGCGACGCCTTCCTGCGGCCGGACGCCCTGACGGCGAATTGGGCGCGTCGCCTCAAGGCGCGTGGTGTGCGCTTCGAGGAAAGGCGTCGCCTGCAACGCGTCGAGATCGCCGGTGGGAAGGTCGAGCGACTCGTTACAAATGCCGGGTACGAGACCGCCGATCACTACGTGTTCGCTCTTGGCGCCTGGAGCACGCAGCTTGCCGCGGATCTCGATTGCCCGATTCCCGTCGAACCCGGAAAGGGCTATTCGGTCACCACGACCCGTCCCCGGAACTGTCCACGTCAGGCTCTCCTGTTCGCCGAGCACCGCGTCGCCGTGACGCCCTTCGAGGACGGGTTTCGCCTCGGTTCCATGATGGAGTTCGCGGGATACGACGCGACGACGTCGCCCCGGCGGATTCGGCAGCTTGCCGACTCGGCGAAGCACTACCTCCATGAACCCGGGGGTGATCAGGTGCTCGAGACATGGTCCGGCTGGCGGCCCATGACCTGGGACAGCCTGCCCCTCATCGGTCGAGTCCCCGGTCTCGACAATGCGCTGCTGGCCACCGGCCACCATATGTTGGGCATGACCATGGCGCCAGCAACGGGAAGGCTGGTCGCCGAGATCATCGGGGAAGAAGCCACCCACATCGATCCCGCGCCGTTCTCTCCCGGGCGCTTTTCGTAGGGGCGACCCTTGTGGTCTGTCGAGTAATGCAGCGTCGGTTCAACGGTACGAGAATGCGGCAGCATTCTCGATCGCGCCCGCAGGGCGCGCCGGGACGGGACAAGCCCGTCCCCTACGCCTCGCTATCGGGTATCGTATGGGGATGGTCGGGGTAGAGGGACGCGTTCGACGTGGGTAGGTACGTTGCCCGCCGGATCCTGCTGATCTTCCCGACCCTCATCGGGATCATCACCATCAATTTCTTCATCGTCCAGCTTGCGCCGGGCGGACCCGTCGACCAGATGATCGCGACGCTGACCGGCCAGGATGCCGGCGCGGCGAGTCGAATCGCCGGGGCAGATGCCGGACCCCAGGCTATGGAGGCCACCGCCGAGAGCCAGCTTGCCGGCGCCCAGGGTCTCGACCCCGAGCTGATCGAAATGATCGAGAAGCAGTTCGGGTTCGACCGGCCCCTTCACGAGCGCTACTTCAAGATGATCGGCGACTACCTGACCTTCGACCTGGGAACCAGCTACTACCAGGACCGCCCGGTAGTCGATCTCATCATCGAGCGGTTGCCGGTGTCCATCTCGCTGGGCCTGTGGTCCATGCTTCTCATCTACTCGATCTCGATTCCGCTGGGCGTCGCCAAGGCCGTGCGCGACGGGACCCGCTTCGACGCCTGGACCAGCGGACTCATATTCGTCGGCTACGCGGTGCCGAGCTTCCTGTTCGCGATCTTCCTGATCGTGCTGTTCGCCGGCGGGTCCTATCTCGACCTGTTCCCGTTGAAGGGTCTGACCTCCAACAACTTCGACGACCTGTCCCTCATCGGCAAGGTCGGCGACTACTTCTGGCACCTGGCGCTGCCGGTGACGGCGCTGACGATCGGCGGCTTCGCGACCTTGACGATGCTCACGAAGAACTCGTTCTTAGACGAGATCGCCAAGCAATACGTGCTGACCGCCCGGGCGATGGGCCTCAACCAGCGCCGCGTGCTCTACGGCCACGTGTTCCGCAACGCCATGCTGATCGTGATCGCCGGATTCCCCGCCGCGCTGGTCGGCATCCTGTTCACGGGCGCGCTCCTGATCGAGGTGATCTTCTCGCTGGACGGCTTGGGGCTGCTCGGGTTCGAGGCGGTGCTGCGGCGCGACTACCCGATCATGTTCGGAACGCTGTTCGTGTTCACCTTCGTCGGTCTGGCCATGACCTTGGTCGGCGACATCGTCTACACGCTGGTCGACCCCCGGATCGACTTCGAGACGCGAGAGACCTGATGGCCACCACCTTGCCGGGAACCATGGCGCCGACGGACGGTTACGTCGTGGACGAACGGACGTCGCCGCCGAAACCGGGCCGGATCTCGCCGCTGACGCGGCGACGCTGGGCGAACTTCAAGGCCAACCGTCGCGGCTACGTGAGCTTGTGGATCATCTCCATCCTGATCGTGCTGTCCCTGTTCGCGGAGTTCATCGCCAACGACAAGCCGATCATCATGGGCTACAAGGGCGAACTGTACGCGCCGGTGTTCTTCTTCTATCCGGAGACCGAATTCGGCGGCGTGTTCGAGACGGAGGCGGTGTACACGTCCCACCACGTCAAGGAGCTGATCGAAGCCGGGGACGGCTGGATGGTGTGGCCGCCGATCCCGTTCAGCTACGACACTATCGACTTCTACACCGAAGGCGCGGTGCCGGAACCGCCGAGCCTGCGGCATTGGCTCGGCACCGACGATGTCGCCCGGGACGTGACCGCGAGGATCATCTACGGGTTCCGGCTGTCGGTCCTGTTCGGCCTTGGCCTGACGTTCCTCTCGGCCATCATCGGCATCGCCGTCGGAGCGACCCAAGGCTATTTCGGTGGCCTGATCGACCTGATCGGCCAGCGCGTGGTGGAGATCTGGGCGGGGCTGCCGGTGCTGTTCGTGATCATCATCCTGACCAGCCTGATCGAACCCAATCCCATCGCGCTTCTATTGCTGTTGCTGCTCTTCAACTGGATGGCGCTGGTGGCGGTAGTGCGCGCCGAGTTCCTGCGCACGCGCAATTTCGACTATGTCAACGCGGCCCGCGCCCTCGGCGAGAAGAACCTGACCATCATGACCCGCTACGTGCTGCCGAACGCCATGGTGGCGACGTTGACGTATCTGCCGTTCATCCTGAACGGCTCCATCACGACGTTGACGTCCCTGGACTTCTTGGGCTTCGGGCTGCCTGCCGGCTATCCCTCGCTCGGCGAACTGCTAGCCCAGGGCAAGGCCAATATCCAGGCGCCGTGGCTGGGCCTCGCCGGTTTCTTCACCCTGGCCATCATGCTGACGTTGCTGGTGTTCGTCGGCGAAGGCGTTCGCGACGCCTTCGACCCGAGGCGGTCCGCAGTATGAGCCGTATACTCGAAGTCGACGATCTCGCGGTGGCGTTCCGCGACGAGGAAGTCGTCACCGGCGCGAGTTTCCACATCGACCGGGGCGAGACGATGGGGATTGTCGGCGAGTCCGGTTCCGGCAAGTCCGTCACCGCGCTGTCGGTGATGCAGCTGTTGCCGTACCAGTACGCGAGCCATCCCCGGGGGTCGGTCCGGGTCGATGGCCAGGAGGTGATCGGCGCGTCCGAGGACGACATGCTGAAGATCCGGGGTGAACGGGTCGGCATGGTGTTCCAAGAGCCGATGACGTCGCTCAATCCCCTGCACACCATCGAACAGCAGCTCGGCGAGATCCTGTTCGTTCATCGGGGCATGGGCAAGCACGACGGCCGCGAACGCGCTCTGGAGCTGCTCGACATGGTGGCGCTGCCAAACGCCACCGAGCGCCTCGGCGCCTATCCCCACGAACTCTCCGGTGGCCAACGCCAACGGGTCATGATCGCGATGGCGCTTGCCAACGAACCGGATCTGCTCATCGCGGACGAACCCACGACGGCCTTGGACGTCACGGTGCAGGCACAGATTCTCGAGCTTCTGAACGAGCTCAAGGAGCGTCTCAACATGGCGCTCATGTTGATCACCCACGACCTCGGCGTGGTGCGCAAGATGGCGGACCGGGTCTGCGTCATGACCCAGGGCGAGATCGTCGAGCAGGGTCGCGCCGAGCGGGTGTTCAACGAACCGCGGCACGAGTACACGCGAGGTCTCTTAGCGGCGGAGCCGAGCGGCGACCCGGTGGACGCGCGTGCCGATGCCCCGGTGGTCATGGATGCGGATCAACTGACGGTCAAGTACCCCCTGGGGCGCGGCTGGTTTTCGGCGAAACGGTTTCTGACCGCCGTGGACGACGTCACCGTGCAAATCCGGCGCGGCCAGACGCTCGGCATCGTCGGCGAGTCCGGCTCGGGGAAGACCACGTTGGCGATGGCGATGCTGCGGCTAACGGCGAGTGAAGGCGGAATCCGCCTGGGCGACGATTCCATCCAAGGCTGGAAGGCCAAGGCGCTGCGGCCGTTGCGCCACCAGATGCAGATCGTCTTCCAGGATCCCTACGGCAGCCTGTCGCCGCGATCATCCGTCAACCAGATCATCGAAGCGGGGCTGAAGATCCATCGACCGGAGCTTTCCGCCGGCGACCGGCGCCAGGAGGTCGCGCGCGTGCTGGTGGACGTCGGGCTAGACCCCGACGCCCAGGACCGCTATCCCCACGAGTTCTCCGGGGGACAGCGCCAGCGCGTCGCCATCGCCCGGGCAGTGATCCTCAATCCCGCGGTCGTGGTGCTCGACGAACCCACCTCGGCCCTCGATTTGTCGGTACAGGCGCAGATCGTCGACCTGTTGCGCGATCTACAGCGACGGCACGGACTCGCCTATCTGTTCATCAGTCACGACCTCAAGGTTGTGCGTGCGTTGGCGCACGAACTGGTGGTGATGAAGGACGGCGTGATCGTCGAACAGGGCAGTGCCGACCAGGTCTTCGAGGCCCCGAAGACGGACTATACAAAAGCGCTGATGGCGGCGGCTTTCGAGTTGGAGGCGGTTTCGGGAGTTTGAGCGAAGGCGCCGCCGGTGCTATTTTTCGAGGAATCGGGTTGACGCACCGAAGCTCGAGATTCGATCGTGATGGGGGGAGCCGGGCAACCGCCGCAACGACCATTGCGTCGACGGCACGCGTTCCATGGGTGCCTCGGCGTCGGGTCGCTGCTTGTGGTCGCGTTGGTCAGCTTCGGTTGCACAACACTGCAGTCGACCCAACTGCCGCCCGAAGAATTGCGCTATGGGATCCGCAGCGGCGACCTCGTACAACCCGGTGACGAGATCAGCGTCGTCACGGTCGATGGGGCGGAGCTCGTGCTAGTGGCGCGCGACGTGGATGACGCCGTCATTCGAGGGGAGTTGCCCGGCGGCGAGGAAGCAACGGTGGCCATCGACGACTTGGTCGCGTTGCGAACCCACCAGGTTGATCCGGTGCGCACCGGGTTTGCAGTGGCCGGAGGGTCGTACGCGCTGACTTTGCTGCTTTGGGTGTTTATAGGCTTTACCATCGTTTTCGGTGCAGCTTGACTAGGAGTCTGGCGATCAACCAACGACACCGGTTTTTTGCACTCCTGGCGGTAGGCTTCACCTTCGCCGCTTTGTCCGGCTGCATGACCGTCCAAAAGGTCCATCAGCCCCCCGAAACGCTTCGCAACAGCATTCGCAGCGGGGAGCTTGTCCAGCCAGGCGACCGTATTGCGGTGGTCACGGTGAGCCAAGGCGAACGCATCTTGGTGGTGACCCAAGTGGACGAGGAAACCATTCGTGGCGACGGGTTGGAGATCCCAATTGACGAGGTCGTAGCCCTCGAGAAGCGTAAGATCTCGGCGATGCGCACCGGGCTAGCCGTGTATAGCGGGCTCGCGCTGATCCCCTACGGGGTGTTGGGAGTCTTGATTGTGGGAAGCATGCTGGGGTTCTAGCGAAGCTTCGCAATGTGCTCCCCGAGAAGATCGCATCGGGGATGATCGTTCGCTGATTGGAGGACGCACAGAAATGGACCTGAAGCTGGTCGCACTCCCGCTCTACGAGGCGCGAGGCTGGATGAAACTCCTCGGCGTCGTCCTGGTGATCACGGGGATTCTCACCGCACTCTCCATCGTGGGCCTCATCATCGCCTGGTTGCCGATCTGGTTGGGCGTGCTACTGTTCCAGGCTGCGGGACGGATCGAGCTGGCCTTTGCGACCGACGACGAGATGTCGTTGCGCGAATCCTTGGCAAAGCTCAAGACGTTCTTCGTCATTCAAGGCGTGTTGTTGTTGATCTACCTCGCCGTCGTGGTCGGCGCGGTCGGCATCGCGTTCTTGGGCGGCCTCGCGTCCCTCGCCGTTATCCCCTAGCCGACAACCGGGCGGCCACGGCCGCCGGCTCGCACCGCTACGCCGCCTCCAGGCGACGGTTCAGTACGTACTGCAGGATGCCACCGCACTTGAAGTAGTCGATCTCGGTTGCCGTGTCGAGGCAGGAGCGCACGGAGGTCTCGATTACCGAATCGTCCGCGCGCCGGACTCGGAGGATCAAATCCTGCCGCGGCTTGGGGTCGTCGACACCGTCCGGCAAGGCGATGTCGACGATCTCGTCCCCGGTGAGCCCAAGCGTCGCGCGGCTCTCGCCGGGTTGAAACACCAGCGGCAGTACCCCCATGCCGATCAGGTTGGAGCGGTGTATGCGCTCGAAGCTCTCGGCAATGACGGCTTTTACGCCGAGCAAGCGCGTGCCCTTGGCGGCCCAGTCGCGACTCGAGCCCGTGCCGTACTCCTTGCCGGCGAACACCACTAGCGCCGTACCGACACCTTGGTAGCGCACGGCCGCATCGTAGATCGCGAGTTCGTCGCCGGTGGGGATATGACGCGTGTAGCCGCCTTCCCGTGCGGGGATCATCTCGTTCCTGATGCGGATGTTGCCGAAGGTGCCGCGCATCATCACTTCGTGGTTGCCGCGCCGCGACCCGTAGGAGTTGAACTCGGCGACATCGACGCCGTGCTGCTGCAGGTACTCGCCGGCCGGGCTCGCGGGTTGGATTGCGCCGGCGGGGGAGATGTGGTCGGTGGTCACCGAGTCGCCGAGCAGGGCCAGGATGCGCGCGCCGGTCACTTCGACGGACTGGTCGAGGTCGCCGCCCGCCGAGAAGAACGGCGGCTCCTTGATGTAGGAGGAGTTCTCCCAGCCGTAGGTGGCGGCTTCGTCCACCTCGATGGCCCGCCAGGCCTCGGGACCGGTGAATACATCGGCGTATTGACGGTCGAACATGGCGGGCGAAACGGTGGCCACCGCATCCTGGATCTCCGCGTTGCTTGGCCAGATGTCCCGTAGGTAGACATCGTCGCCGTCGCCATTCCGGCCGATGGGTTCCGCTTCGAGGTTGATGCGGGTGGTCCCTGCAAGCGCATACGCAACCACCAGCGGCGGCGACGCCAGCCAATTGGTGCGCACCTCCTGGTGGACGCGGCCTTCGAAGTTGCGGTTGCCGGAGAGCACCGAGGCGACCACCAGGTCGCCATCCCGTATGGCGTCCGAGACGGGCGCCGGCAACGGGCCGGAGTTGCCGATGCAGGTGGTGCAGCCGTAGCCGACGAGGTTGAAGCCGATTTCGTCGAGATACGCCCGCAGGCCCGTGGCTTCGAGATACTCGGTGACGACCTTCGATCCCGGCGCCAACGAAGTCTTCACCCATGGCTTCACCTTGAGGCCACGCTCCACCGCCTTCTTGGCCACCAGGCCCGCGCCCAGCATCACTGCAGGGTTCGACGTATTCGTGCACGACGTGATCGCGGCGATGACGACGTCGCCGTGACCCAGATCGTAGTCTGTGCCATCGACCGGTACGCGTGCGTTGCCGCGTCCGCCAGCGAGTTCCAGCGCGTCGTCGAACGCGCGGCCGACTTCGGCGAGGTCGACCCGATCCTGCGGCCGCTTCGGTCCCGCCAGCGAAGGCCGCACGGCACTCAAGTCAAGTTCCAGCGTGGACGAGAAAGCGGCTTCCACGGCGGCGTCGCGCCACAACCCCTGCGCCTTGGCGTATTGCTCCACGAGGGCTACGGTCTCGGCGGGGCGGCCGGACAGCTCGAGATAGCGTACGGTCTCGGCGTCCACGGGGAAGAACCCGCAGGTCGCCCCGTACTCCGGGGCCATGTTGGCGATGGTCGCCCGGTCCGCCAGCGGCAGATGGTCGAGACCGTCGCCGTAGAACTCCACGAACTTCCCGACCACGCCGTGCTCGCGCAGCATCTCTACCACGCGCAACACCAGGTCGGTCGCGGTGATGCCTTCCGCGAGCGCACCGTCCAGGCGAAAGCCGACCACGTCGGGAATCAGCATGGAGATGGGCTGGCCGAGCATCGCCGCTTCGGCCTCGATGCCACCGACGCCCCAGCCGAGCACCCCCAGGCCGTTGACCATGGTGGTGTGGCTGTCGGTACCCACCAGCGTATCGGGGTAGGCGACGGTGCGGCCGTTCTCGGTCTTCGACCACACCGTCCTCGCCAGGTATTCGAGGTTCACCTGGTGGCAGATGCCGGTGCCCGGCGGCACAAGGCGGAAGTTGTCGAAAGCGCTCTGGCCCCAGCGCAGAAACCGGTAGCGTTCGGTGTTGCGTTCCATCTCGATGGCGACGTTTTCGGCGAACGCGGCGGCGTTGCCGAACCGGTCGACCATCACCGAGTGGTCGATCACCAGGTCCACGGGGGAGAGCGGATTGATGATGGCCGGATCTTTGCCTGCGGCGACAACGGCGCTGCGCATTGCGGCCAGGTCCGCGACACCCGGCACGCCCGTGAAGTCCTGCATGAGCACCCGCGCCGGCCGATAGGCTATTTCGCGCGCTTGGGGTGCGTCGTCCGCCCAGTTCCCCAATGCCTCGATGTCCCTGCGGGTCACGGTGACCCCGTCTTCGAACCGGAGCAGGTTTTCCAGCAGGATCTTCAGGGACATCGGTAGCCGTCCCACATCGCCCGCCCCCGCTTCGCCCGCCTTGGGCAGGCTGAAGTAGTCGTAGTCGATGCCCTCGACATGCAGGACGGTGCGGGTGGCGAAGCTATCGCGGCTCATTCGGCTCCACAGGTGCGGGGAAGGGGTGGGTATCTTACACGCAAGCGAATCCGGCACCGGCACCCGGCGGGTTGACCGCCGGGTGCGGCACGGGCTCGGTCAAGCCAGTTCGACCTCGATCTCACGGGCTGCCGCTTTCGCGCTCTTGGCAACCGCGATGGAGACGACGCCGTCCTTGGCCGTGGCGCGGATGGCGTCGGCGTCGGCATCCTCGGGCAGCCGGAAACTGCGCGTGAACTTGCCGTAGCGACGCTCGCTCCGGTGGATTCGTCCGGAATCGTCGTCGTTGGCGAACTGCCGCTCGCCGGAGACGCTCAGGACGCCATCCTTGAACGTGATGCTAACGTCCTTGGGATCGATCGCGGGCAGTTCGAGGTCGACGCGGTAGGCGTCCTCCGTCTCGCGGATGTCGACCAGCGGTCGCCAGTCGTGGCCGTTCGGAACGAACGATCCCGGTACCGGCGTCACGTAGCGGTCGAAGACCTGGTCGAGTTCGCGGAAAGGGTTCCAGCGTACGATGTTCATGTCGGCTTCTCCTGTTTTTGCAGTGTTGAATCAGTCGATGAACCGAATGATTGGGTTCAGACACAGAAAAAAAAGGCCTTGAAAACCGCGACTTTCGCCCCACGCGGTCGAAAAAACGCGCGTTCTCAGTGTCTTCAGTAGGCGGCGGCCGCGCCCGCATTGCGCGGATCGGAGCGCGCGGTGATTTCGTCACCGACGCGCATCACCGAGTTGGCGTCGCCGATGCCGGGCGTCTCGCGGAAACCGACGTGACCAATCTTCTCTAGGCTCGTGCGGGTGTCTGCAGAGACCGCGCCCGGCTCGTAGCGAACCTGGTTCGGCAGCCACTGGTGATGGAAGCGCGGTGTTGCCACGGCGGTCCCGACATCCATGCCGTGGTCGATCACGTTGGTAACGACCTGCAGAACCGTGGTGATGATGGTGCTGCCTCCCGGTGAGCCGGTGACCAGCACGGGCTCGCCGCCTTTCAGTACCAGCGTCGGCGTCATGGAACTCAGCATGCGCTTGCCGGGCTCGATGGCATTGGCCTCGCCGCCAACCAGGCCAAAGGAGTTGGGAACACCCGGCTTGCTGGAGAAATCGTCCATCTCGTTGTTGAGCAGGAACCCGGCGCCGGTCACGACGATCTTCGATCCGTAGCCGAGGTTCAGCGTCGTGGTGTACGCCACCGCGTTGCCGTGGGCGTCCATCACCGAGACGTGGGTTGTCTCGGGACTCTCCGTCGGCCAGGTTCCCGCGCCGATGTCTGCCGAACGGGATGCGGCGTCGGGGTCGAAATCCGCGAACCGGCTACGCGCATAGTCCTTGTCCATGAGCCGGGCGAGGGGCACGTCGTAGAAATCGGCGTCGCCCAAGTACTCGGCTCGGTCCGCGTATGCCCGTCGCTCCGCTTCCACCATGAGATGAACCGTGGGCGGGCTGCCTCGACCGAGGCTGGCGAGGTCGTAGGGTTCGAGCATGTTCAGCATCTGGATCAGCAGCGCGCCGCCGGATGATGGCGGCGGCATGGAGACGATCTCGTGGCCCCGATAGGTGCCGCGCACCGGGTCGCGCCACACGGACCGGTACTCGGCGAGGTCACGGTGGCTGATCAGCCCGCCGCCGCGGGCCATTTCAGTGACGATCAGGTCTGCAGTGGTGCCTTCGTAGAAGCCACCCCGGCCGTGCTCCGCGATGCGGGCAAGGGTCGCTGCCAGGTCGGGTTGACGAAACACGTCGCCGGCAGCCAACGGGCTGCCGTCATCGCGGGTGAACTTGGCGAGACTGGCGGGATAGGGCTCGAAACGTCCGCGCAGGCGTTCGAACTGCGCGGCCAGGTCCGCTGGCAGTGGAAAGCCATCCCGGGCCAGGGCGAGGGCGGGTGCGATGATCTGCTGCCGGGTCAGCGTGCCATGGCGCCGAAGTACGTTGAGCAGGCCGTCGACGGTCCCGGGGACACCGACGGCCAGATGGGACGCGGTTGACAACCCCTCGACGATCGCACCGTTGTCGTCCTGGAACATGTCGCGGCGGGCCTCGAGCGGGGCCTTCTCGCGGTGGTCGTTGGCGACGAGTTCGCCGTCGGCGAGCCGGATCACCATGAATCCGCCGCCGCCGATGTTGCCAGCGGAGGGATGGGTCACCGCCAGCGCGAAGCCCATGGCGACCGCAGCGTCGATGGCGTTGCCGCCTTGGCGCAGCACACCGATGCCGACCTGTGTCGCAAGCGGCGATCGCGAAGCAACCGCACCCTCTCGGCCGCTGGCCTCTTGGGATCCATATGACGGTAAGGCTGTGCAGACGACAACGGCGAACAGGGCCAATGCCGCGGCGGGGCGTTGACGGCGCATGTCCGATTCGATGCTTGTCATGGGTTCGCCGACGATTTCCAAAGCGCCGCACATTAGCGGCATCGTGCGGGTCCGACAACGTGTCCGACGACGTGTCTCCGACGACGTGTTCAGTTTCGGTTCACCTAGCACTGACTAAGCTGGGGCAGTGAACTACCCGTGGAGGTGGACATGAATTGGAGTAGCGCACTTGGGACCGCAATTGCCGCCGGTTGCGTGGCCGGATGCGCCGGTTGCGAAAGCGTCGACGCGAAGACGGAGGCCGAGGTCGTAGCCCAGGCCATCCCCGAGACGGCAGCCGAAGCTGTTCCCGGTGCACCGCGCGCGGCCGACCCCGAAGAGTACCGGATCAGCGTCGAGATCCCCGTCGACGACGTGACGATCAGCCGGGGAGAGAATCTCGACGTGGACGCGATGCTCGACGAGCGGACGGCGTTCGTCGCCGCCGACTTCCATCTGCGCGAGGTGGTGCTCATCGCGCGGGCACTCCGCGGCGGTAGCGCCGAGTTGCTGGTCGACGACTGGGCATCCGGCGCCGTCGATATCCCGTTGGGCGAGGCCGAGTCTTGGTACGAGGTGCGCATCCCGGCGGCCGATGTCGGCGACGCGGGTGTTGAATGGATCCTCGACTTCACGGGCGCGCTGGATCTGAACCTTCTCGTGGCGGTTCTCGAGCCGCGCTCGGCGTTGCTCGCCGCCACCGCCACGGTTCGCGAGGTCGTGGTCGAGGACGAAGTGCCGGCCGATGCGCCAGGAGAGACGATCGAGGATCCCTCCATCGAGGTCGTACAAGCGGTCGAGGTGGTCGAGCCCGCCGTGGCGACGTCAACCGTGGTCAACGAGGTTGCCGTTGTCGAACAGCCCGTCTACCGCACAAGGACGGTGTACCGTTACGTGGATCGACCGATCTACAGCTACCGCGTGTCGTGGATCTACGACCCCGCGCGGTACTACGTCTTTCGCGACTACGGCGGCTGGACGTACCGCTATTTCCCGGGGACCTGGGATTGGCGGTGCTACAACCTGAGTTTCCGCTTGCCGAGCCGTCATCACCATCACGACAGACCCCGGCATCGCGGCGACCGACACGACGGTCGACGTTATGATCGCCGCGACCGCGACGACCGCGGTGACCGGGACCGTCGTCGCAGCGATCATGACCGCGGTATTCGACGAGATGGTAGCGACCGAGACCGCGATCGACGCGGCGTGCGGCCCCGTGTCAGCGATGGCCGAGCGGTCGTCTCACGACCCAGCGCGCTCTGGCGGCGCGTGGACCCGGGACACCCGCGGATCCAACTCGCCACCCAGCGCCGCGCGGAACCTCGTGTCGACGAGAGTCGCCGAACCAGCCCCCGGCTGAGCGCTTCGGGGGGCTCTGCTGAGCCACGCAACAACGCGGGGGCCACCTCCCGCGGGGAACCGTTGGACCGGCCGACGAACACACCTCGTCAGTCCTTCCAGCGCCGGGATCCCGGCGTCGGGACGACGGCTCGAAATGTGGCGCCGCCGATGCGTGTCGAGGACGACAACACCCGCCGATCAGCGACCGGCACCCGTTCCGGGACCGACCGCAACGCCCGGACCCGGACATTCGAACGTCGCGAGGCGCGGCAAGGAGAACCGCGGGCAACGGTGACCGCAACGCCCCGCCGACCGACCCAGGGGCCGGCGGCTGCGAATCGTATCGAGACATCCGAACCGCGTGAACGCGCCCTCAACGCTCGTACCCGAGCGTTTCAACGACGTCCGGAGCAACGCCCACCCGCGCAAACCACGCCGCGAACGACGTCGGTCCGGCAAAGGCCGGCCGTACGCGAGAACGTCACGCCGGCGAGGGAGGAAGCCGGCCGGCCGAACTCGAGAACGCGGACATTCCAACGCGAAGCCGACACCCGAACGGCGGCGCCGACGACGACTCGATCCGCAGAACGGCGGACCCTCGAATCTCGTGGTACGCCGCGATCCACAGTGAACCGGCAAACCTCTGCCGAGCGCGATCGGGGCAATGCGCGAACGCGGGCGTTCCAGCGCCGCCCGGAGCCGCGCGTGAATACACCGCAACGGAGTCGAGCCCAACCGCGTATGCAAAGCCGGCCGCGATCGACCGCGCCGGTGCGCTCGACGCAACCGGTTCGTTCGGCCCCGCCAAGGGAGACCTCGAGGCCGGCGGTTCGACCGCAACGCGCGGCACCTACCAGAACCACACCGCAGCCCCAACGCGCGGTGCAACACCCGCCGTCCAACGCGCAGCAGAGCGACTCCACAAACTCCACTCGGTCGGGCGAGGACAGGCGATCAAGCCCACGCAACGGTCGTTTCGAACGGCGCTGATGTGGAAGCAGTCATCGACTACGCGCCTAGAAAAAGTACACCGCGCGCAGGTAGCCCCGGGAGCCGCCGCCGACGGTGAGTCCGTCGCCGACATCTAGGCGTCCGAACTCGTCGCCCTCGCCGCCCAACGTCTTGATCACACCGACCTGAAGCCGGGCGGCATCGCTTAGGTCGTAGGCGATGGACGTCTGCAGGATCTTGGATGCGTCATGCAGATTGGCAATGACGCTGACGTTCTGACTCACCAGGGCGTGCCAGCGGAACTGTGTCCCGAGGGCGACGTAGTCCCGCATCAGCGTGAACGCCTCGCCACGCCCCAAGCGGTCGGTGAGTGTCTCGGGCAGGCGGTCAAGGTCACCGGGCAGTCGACCGACGCCGAAGCCGTTGTGGAAGAACTCCGCGAAGACATATAAGGCGTTCTGGGCGACCGGAACGCTCACGTCGACGTTTACGACGCCCGACAACGTCCAACGGCCCGCGTCGTTGACGGCGATGAGATCCGATCGGACCAGGGCGCCGCCGATGGGTACGCGGACGCCAAACCCGCCAACCCCATCCCCGTGGTGTCGAGCTGCGAGCAACTCCAACTCGTGGTCACCGAGGAGGGCTCGGTATTTGACCGCGACGCTTGCCGTGTCGTCCTCGATGCCGCCGTGTCGTGCGACGCCGAGAAGCTCCAAGTCCGAACCGTCGTCGAACAGGCGTTCGATGCGGATCAAGTCGTCGCCGGCCTTGTAGTCCTGGTCCACGGTCGTGGGTGCAAACGGATTGAACAGGTCCATGGGGTGGAACACCAGGCCGCTACCCCAACTCACCGCCTCGCGACCGATCGTCACCGCCCATCGTGGCGAGCGGTATTTCAGCGCGAGACGGTCGAAGCGATTCAGCAGGCGGTGGCGCTCGCCGTCGTCGACCTCCCAAGTCAAGTCCAGGAGACGCCGTTCGTCGCCCGTGGGTGTTTGGTCGAAGGTCGGCCCGGAGCCAGCGGACACGACGGTATCGCCCAGGAGGTAGGTGGAAGCGTGGTCGACCTCGACCGTGAACAGACCGAGGCGCTGGCGCCAAAGCAGGCGCAGGTCGGCACCGTGGTCGAGCGGTCTCGCCTCGCCGGTCGCATCCTTTTGCGCATCGCTCCCGGGTAGCCACTGCGCAGTGGTGTGCCACTTGATGCGGGCGTTGAACTCGGCATCGGCACTGCTCGCGGCCAACAGGGCGAACAAGGTGGTGGCGGCGAGCTGCACCGCACCGAGTGGGCTGACTGGTCGTCCTCGATCGGTCAAGCGTCGCCGACTACGCTGCCGTCTCGCAGGTTCACCTGCCGGGACGTGTAACCCATCACCATCGGATCGTGTGTCGCCGTAAGGATGGTCACGCCCCGTTCACGGTTCAAGGACTGCAGCACCTCGAGCAGCTCCCGCGTGGTTGACGTATCGAGATTTGCGCTCGGTTCGTCGGCCAGCAGAAGCACGGGCTCGGTCACGATCGCGCGGGCGATGGCAACGCGCTGCTGCTGTCCCCCCGACATCTCCCCGGGTCGGCGGTGCTCGAGATCGGCGATACCCAGCGATCGCAGGGCATGTTGGCTGCGCGAACGGCGCTCGGCCCGGTCCACGCCCTGCAGTTGCAGGATGAACTCGACGTTCTCGAGTGCAGATAGAACCGGAATCAGGTTGTAGGCCTGGAATACGAAGCCGATCTTGTGAAGCCGCAGATCCGACAACTCCGCCGCCGTCAGCGTGGTCACCTCGACGCCGTCCACGACCACCGAACCGGCGGTTGGCTGATCGAGGCCGCCGATGACGTGCAACAGGGTCGATTTGCCCGAGCCGGAAGGGCCCGCGAGGCTCACCCACTCGCCGGCACCGAGGTCGAAGTCCACGCCCCGAAGCGCGTGCACGGGCACCGCGTCGTCGTCGTAGGTCCGGCTCACGTTTCGACACTCCACTACCATGAACAGGTGCTCCGTTTGTTGCTTCGCTCTTAGGTCTTGCGAGCAAGGGACTTCGCCCTAGGGGACGGGCTTGTCCCGTTCCGCGCCCGGACCTCGACGCATCTGCGCGGGCGACCACAAGGGTCGCCCCTATGCCTTTGCCCGAACTTTGCTCAACTGTCGACATGGGACCGCTCAAGAACGCTAGCGTCTGAGTGCCTCCAGAGGTTTGATCTTCACCGCTCGTCGCGCCGGGTAGAAGCTGGCGAGAACACTGAGTGCCAGGCTAAGCACTGCAATCAGAACGACGTCCCGGATGTCGAACACCGGCACGAACGTTGGTCGCATGCCGAACGACGCCAAGCTGTCGTCGAAGGCCGTCAGGTCGATGCCGTCGGCGACGAACGCGAATACGGCCCGTGCTAGCGCCAACCCTGCGGCGACGCCGATGGCCATGATGACACTCGATTCGACCACGACCTGGGCCACCACCGCCCGGGGCCGCATGCCGATCGCGCGCAGCATGCCGAGTTCCTGAAGTCGTTCCATGACGGCGGTCACGAGCGTGTTGACGAGACCGAATATCAACGCGCCCATCACGATCACGAACAGGATGTAGATGGTCACGCCGCTGACCTCAACCATCGCGGCGGCCTGGGGTTCAAGCTGCCGCCAACTCACCACGGACAGGTTCTCGAAACTCCCCGCGAGCGCTTCGATGGTGGATGTCTCTCGGTCTTCATCGTCGAGGCGTATGGAAATCTCGGTAACGTTGTCCGTGTCCAGCAGGCGCTGAAGGGCGGTGAGGCCCGTGAACACGAATGCTCTCTCGAGTCCCGCTATTTCGGCCCGGTAGATGCCGGCAATGCGGAATCCGGCTTCCCGGGTACGCCCGTCCGCGCCTTGAGTGACCAGCACGAGGCGCCGTCCCGTGGCGGTGTCGAGCGCTTCGGCAAGCAAAGCGCCAACCAGGATCCGCGCGTCGTCCGGCCCTGATAGCCGTTCGCCCTGCACGTCGGCGTCACCGAGGAACGAAATGGATTCCAAAGCGGGGTCGACCCCGACCAGCTGAATCCCCCGGGTCTCGCGCTCGCTCATGACCACGGCGGGAATCCGGATGCGGCTGGCCCAGCCCTGCACGTGGTCGGGCAGCGCGCGCTGCCACCCATCGTCCACCGCGAATCCCCGCTCGATGCCGGGGTCGTCCAGGTACGACGGCTCGAGAATCTTCGCATGCCCGGTCAGGTTCTCGATGGCCGTGTTCATCATGTCCTGCTGCATGCCCCGCATCATCGTGTTGAGCAGCATGACGCCCGCAACGGCAACCGCGATGGCGGACAGCAGGATGGCGTTGCGACGGCGATGCCGCCAGATGTTGCGCCACGACAGCTGTAGCAACAGCCTTGCCGGCATGCCCCCGGCAAGGGTCACTCTTCTTCCCGCAGCGCTTCGACCACCGCCATCCGCCGGACACGAAACGCCGGTATGAGGGCAGCGATCAGCGTTCCAAGCAGCATCCATCCCGGCGACTCGACCAAGACCTCGACGTTGAGGGCCGGATAGAGCCGCTCCGGCATCATGAGTTGCCCCACCATCGCATCCATGCCTTCGATCCCCGAGATGTCGATGCCGACCGCGCTCAAAGGCATGACGACGGCCAGGCAGAGCGCGATGCCGATGATCGTTCCCATGGCCCAGACGCAAAGGGCCTCGATCGTCAGCATGGCGATGATGGCGTTCGGGCGCATCCCGATGGCGAGCAGCATGCCGAACTCGCGTGTACGTTCGAAGACCGTCATGATGAACGCGTTCACGACCGACATGGCGACAACAAGCAGTAGCAGCCAGTAGGTCATCGCAGCCGTCGCCCTGTCGATCTGGATGGCCTGTTCCAGTTCGGGCAACAGCTCGTTCCAGTCCAGCAGACGCCCGCCGGCAGGCATCGCAGCTTCCAGGGTGGCGCGCATATCCGTGACGCCTCGGGCATCGCGGGTCTTGATGACCACGCGATGAACCGCATCGCCGAGGTCGAACCCGGCCTGCATGGCGGCGAGCCCTATCTGCAAGACGCTGCGGTCGACCTCCGCCCGACCGGTCTCGAACAGGCCGTCGACCCGGGACACGAGGGCGCCCACGCCGCCCTCGGCGGCAGAGCCGAGCACGACGATCTCGTCGCCGAGTTCGATGCCGAGGTTGGTGGCAAGGGCGGTGCCCACCAAAGCACTGTCCGGTCGAGGCAGATACTCGCCCGCGGCAAGGTGCGTCGACAGATCCGAAAGGGCGGCATCCCGCACCGGGTCGACGCCCATCACCATGGCACCGAAGCTGCGTTCCTCGGCGGAAACTAGGGCGAACGCCTCCGCCCTCGGAGCCACGGCAACGACGCCCGGCACCCCCTCCAGGCGCCTGGTCAAGTCGGAACCCTCGGCCAGGTTGTGGCGCATCTCGGGGTTGTCGAAATACGCCGGATGCTGCACCTGCGCGTGACCGGACATCAGGCCCGTGGCGGTGTCGATCCACGCGTCGTAGGTTCCCGCCTGCCACGACATGCCGACAGTCACGAGGAAGATCGCGAAGCCGATTCCGCCGGCAGACATCCAGGTCCGAAGGCGTCGCCGCCAGAGATTCCGCCACGCCACGCGCACGAACAGCGCTCGGGCGCGGGGTGGCGCATCGGCCACCTCAACGGCCCCGCAAGGCGAACGTGGTGAAACGGCTGTCGTCGACGACGGCGTCGAAGTCGGCGGCAACGTAGCGGATCTCGGTCCAGCTGTCCGGCTTGTCCACCGTCTGCATGCGCATCGCCAGGGCGAACGTGCGTCCGCCAAGTTCGCCGACCGTGAGGGTCTCCATGCGCTTGACCGGCTCGAGTTCCTGATCGTAGAAGGTCTGGCTGAGCGTCACGTAGTCGTCGCGGAGTACCAGGGTCTCCTTGCCCCAGACCACCGGCGCGTCGTCGTGTGGAACCATGTCCAGGGTATAGATGGTGTGGCCGTCGCGATGCTCCGCGTGGACGATTTCGAAGTCGTAGTAGCGCAGGTAGTTGTCCGTGCGCGACAGGTCGTTGTAGGAGAAATCGGACCCCGCCCACTGCTGCGACATCATGCTCGAGGGCAGGCGGATCTCGCGGCCGATCTTAGGGGCGTAGGTCCACATGCGCTCGCCCTTCTTGAGCGTTGCCGTGCCGGCGTCCTTGGGCGGGGCGGTGAAGCGTATGAGCGCGTCTTCACGGCCCCGGGTCCAGGCCACGAGGCTGAGCGTGCGCTCCCAGCTTGGCCGGTGGATGGTCATCGACAGCTCCGTGTAGGAGGAGGTGCCGCGGGTCAGGTCGAGGGCGCCTTCGATAAGGCTCTGCGCGCTAACCTCGGCGGACGCGGGAAGCGTGCAGGCGACGGCGACGGTGCCTAGGACACGCCGTGCTACGCGTTGTTGGTGCCCCCTGACCGTGCGATATTGCCGCACGTACTGTACGACGGTTGAGATGTTGGCCTCTCTCCGGGAGAAGAAAAAACGCCGCACGCGCGCCGATATCCTGGCTGCTGCGGCCGATTTCATCGAACGCAAAGGTTACCGCAACGCGAACATGCGCGACATCGCTGCCGCCGCCGATGTCGCCTACCAGACGCTCTACAACTATTTCCCCTCGAAGGCACGCATCGCGATCGCACTGCTGGCCCGGGACGACGAGACGGACGATCGGGCAACGGGCGCCGACGCCGACTTCGTGGAAGCACTGCGTGCGCTCGCGGGCTGGGTCGCACAGCGCGCCGGCCACGCCGAGCGGGAGCTCGCCTTGGAGGCGCTCGCCGAAGCGATCCGGGGCGGAATGTCGGCGGTTCGATGCCTAGACCCCGGCATCGGCGAGTACCTTCGCGATCTATTGGCCTCGGCGCAGCAGCGCGGCTATCTCGATGCCTATGTCGACACGCATGAGATGGCCGCCGCAATCGAGTCCATCCTCAATTCGTCGGTGCTGGATCGGGTGATGGCCGACGAGCCGGACCAAGCAATCGAATCGGCGAGCGTCGCCCGCATTGAGCTCGTCCTGAAACCCTACCTCAGGATCGCCCCGTAGCGATTCCCCACATCGCCACACGGCCACGCTCGCCTATACTCGTGCCATGGCCGTTCTCGAATCCCAACTGGACACCCGTGGCGAGGCGTTCGAGAACAACGCCCGTCACCACCGGGCACTCGCCGGGGAGCTCCGGAATCTGGCCGCGCGGATCGCCTTGGGTGGAGACGAACGATCCCGCGAGCGGCATGTCCGGCGCGGCAAGCTGCTGCCCCGGGACCGGGTGCGGGGTCTGCTCGACGCCGGCTCGCCGTTCCTCGAGATCGGCCAGCTCGCCGGGCACGAACTCTACGACGATGTCATTCCGGCGGCCGGCCTGGTGGCTGGCATTGGACGCGTGTCCGGCACCGAATGCGTGATCATCGCGAACGACGCCACGGTGAAAGGTGGCACCTACTACCCGATCACCGTCAAGAAGCACCTCCGTGCCCAGGAGATCGCGCAGGAGAACGGCTTGCCCTGCATCTACCTGGTCGACTCGGGAGGTGCTTTTCTGCCAATGCAGGCGGGGGTGTTCCCGGACAAGGACCATTTCGGGCGCATCTTCTACAACCAGGCCAACCTGTCCGCCGCGGGAATCCCCCAGATCGCCGTGGTCATGGGATCGTGCACGGCGGGCGGCGCCTACGTTCCCGCGATGTGCGACCAGGCGATCATCGTCCAGAACCAAGGCACGATCTTCCTTGGGGGACCGCCGTTGGTAAAGGCGGCAACCGGGGAGGAAGTGGATGCCGAGACCCTTGGCGGCGGCGATGTGCATTCGCGGCGTTCCGGCGTCACGGACTATCTCGCCCTCGACGACGAGCATGCGCTGGCGCTCGCACGCGAAGCCGTCGCGGCAAGTCCCGTCCGCTACCGCGCGACGCTGGAGGCGCGCGAGATTGTCGAACCGCGCTACCCGGCGGATGAGATCTACGGCGTGCTGCCCACGGACACGCGAACCCCCTACGATGTGCGCGAGGTGATAGCCCGGCTGGTGGACGGTTCGGACTTCCACGAGTTCAAGGCACTCTACGCAGACACCCTGGTGTGCGGGTTCGCGCGGATCTTCGGCTTACCCGTAGCGATTCTCGCCAACAACGGCATCCTGTTCTCCGAATCCGCACTCAAGGGCTCGCACTTCATCCAACTGGCCGACCGACGGGGTGTGCCGCTGTTGTTCCTGCAGAACATCACCGGGTTCATGGTGGGTCGGCGGTACGAGAACGCGGGCATTGCCAAGGACGGGGCGAAGATGGTCACGTCCGTAGCCTGCGCCCGGGTGCCGAAGTTCACCCTGGTGATCGGCGGCTCGTTCGGTGCGGGCAACTACGCCATGTGCGGCCGCGCCTACGGGGCGCGAATGCTGTGGACCTGGCCGAACGCCCGGGTATCGGTGATGGGCGGGGAACAGGCCGCACACGTGCTCGCCACCGTGCGCCGCGATTCCCTGGCCGCGCGCGGCGAGGATTGGCCGGGGCCGGAACAGGAATCGTTCATGGACGAGATACGTGCGCAATACGAGACCGAGGGCCATCCCTACTACGCCAGCGCCCGGCTATGGGACGATGGTGTCATCGACCCCGTGGACACCCGTCGCGTGTTGGGACTTGCCCTCGGCGTCGCCGGACGCGAACTGGATACGCCGCCGGGCGCTCGGTTCGGCATCTTCCGGATGTAGCCGTGTTCGACTCGGTGCTCGTCGCCAATCGCGGTGAGATCGCCGTCCGCGTGATTCGGACGGCGCGACGCATGGGCATCCGCACGACGGCCGTCTACTCGGATGCGGATGCCGGCGCTCTCCACGTCGAAGCAGCTGACCAAGCCCTGCGCATCGGGCCGGGGCCAGGGGCCCAGAGCTACCTCAATCAAGCGGCGTTGTTGTCGGCGATTGCAGAAAGCGGCACCGAGGCTGTCCATCCAGGCTACGGGTTCCTGTCTGAGAATCCCGACTTCGCGACCGCGGTTGGCGAGGCGGGCATGACATTCGTCGGTCCGTCGCCCCAAGCCATCCGCGCCATGGGTTCGAAGATCGAGGCGAAGCGCTTGGTGGCGTCCGCGGGCGCACCGGTGGTTCCCGGCTACGAAGGCGCGGACCAGTCCGCTCGCGGTCTCGCCGAACACGCCGCTCGCCTCGGCTATCCCTTGTTGATCAAGGCGTCGATGGGCGGCGGCGGTCGCGGCATGCGGATCGTGTCCGAACACGAGGCCTTCGACCAGGCCTTGGCAGCGGCGAAGCGCGAGGCCGCGGCTTCGTTCGGCGACGACACGGTGCTGCTCGAGCGCTACCTCACGGCACCCAAACACATCGAAATCCAGATCCTTGCTGACAATTCGGGTCGCACGCTGTCCCTCAACGAACGCGATTGTTCCGTGCAGAGGCGCCATCAGAAGGTCATCGAGGAGGCGCCGGCCCCGGGCATGGACACCGCCACCCGACGCGCCATGGGCCAAGCAGCGGTCCGGGCGGCCCGAGCGGTGGGCTACGTCGGTGCCGGCACCGTCGAGTTCGTAACCGAGGCGGGGAAGTTCTACTTCCTCGAGATGAACACGCGGTTGCAGGTCGAACACCCGGTGACCGAAGCCGTGACCGGCCTTGATCTTGTGGAGTGGCAGTTGCGCATCGCCGCCGGCGAGCTGCTGCCCTTCGATCAGGACGAGACGAGCCTCGACGGTCACGCCGTCGAAGCGCGCATCTACGCAGAAAACCCCCGGCGCAACTTTCTCCCTTCCACGGGATCCCTGCATTGGGTGCGGTTCCCCGGAACCGTGCGGGTCGACACCGGTGTTCGTACGGGTTCGGAGGTATCCGCGCACTACGATCCGATGATGGCCAAGGTTGTCGCCCACGGCGCGGACCGGCAACAAGCCGTCGCAAGACTGCGCGCTGCGCTCCGAGCGGTCGAGATCGCCGGCGTGGAACACAATGTCGCATGGCTCGCCAACGTGCTGGGCCATCCGGCTTTCGTGGCCGGAACCTATACGACGCGGACGGTCGAGGCGGCGGCCGATGTTCTGGTGCCGAAGCCGGATCCCCGTGCCTTGGCCATCGCCGCGGTCGCGTCGTTGCTTGAGCGCCGCCATCAAGACCCCTGGTCGCTGGGCGACGCCTTCGAAGTGAACCTGCCGCACGAGCAAGCCCTTCGGGTGCGTCGGGGACGGGACCATTTCGAGGTACGGGTCACGTCGGGTGACGGGCATTTTCGAGTTGCCGGACCGGATGGCGTGATACGCCTCGAAACACCCACGCTCGCGGCGGACGGACGCTTTCGGGCGGCGGTGGACGACGAGGTTTTGTCCGCCCGGGCGGTCGTCGCTGACGGCGACGTATTCGTGATGCGCGACGGGTCCGTGGAACGCATCACGTTCGTGGCGCCCGACGCAGGTGCGTTCGCGGAGGTCGTCGAAGCGGGCGGGCGCGTCCTCGCACCGATGCCCGGTCAGGTTGTTTCGGTTGCCGTGTCCAAAGGCGACCGGGTACGCCCCGGTGACGTGCTGGTGGTCGTCGAGGCCATGAAGATGGAGCACGAGGTTCGCGCGTCCGGTCCGGGGACGGTCGCCGCGGTACGTTGCGCCCCGGGCGAGCGGGTCGAAGAGGGCGTCGAACTGGTTAGCGTCGACGGGCCGACTATGGGGGCCTCGCAACGAACAACCCCGTAGGGGCGAACCTTGCGGTCGCCCGCTCGACCCTTACGGTCGCCCCCGCCGAGCATCCGGGTTGCCTGGCAACGGGACGGGACAACGCCGCCAGATCGCTCGCACGCGCCCGAAAGGGCGCGCACTCGCCGTCTGGCCCCAGCCCCCACCGCCCCTACGGGCGCGATAGCGGCAAGGCCGTCGTGTACTTGACCTGTCGTAGTGCGAACGTCGATGTCAGGTTGCCGACCTCGGGCAGGTGCACAAGCGTCGCCTTCAGCAATCGCTCGTAGGCGCTGACGTCGGAGACCACCACGCGCAGCATGAAGTCGGTCTCGCCGGATACGGTGTAGCACTCGACGATCTCCGGTATGTCCTGAACGGCTTCCTCGAAGCGGTTCAGTGCATTCTCCTGGTGGCGCCTTAGGTTGACGTTGACGAAGACGTCGACGGCGAGCCCAAGCTGTTTGGCGTTGAGCAGGGCCACGCGTCGGGTGATGATCCCGTCTCGCTCCAGGCGACGGACGCGGCGCCAGCACGGCGTGTGCGAGAGACCGACGCGTTCGCCGAGCTCCTGCATGGACATGTCTGCCGACTCCTGCAATTCCACGAGTATTCGGCGATCGATGGGATCCAGTGTTGTGACGGTTGCCGGGCGGGTTTCGGGTGATTCGCTGTTCATTGGCCGATCCTCTTGGTCCACACGTCTACGGTATTGGAACTATCGTCCTAATGGAAGGCTGTTGTTAGGAACTTCTTTCAGTACTTGGGGGTCTCAAATGAAAATAGCAACACATGTCCTCTTTAGTTCGTCATAGGATTGTTCATGAAGATCATGGTCCAGGAGGTCACGGGATGCACGCTGACAGTCCGATGGCCATGACGCGCCCACTCGCCGAGGCGCGCTACGGCGTGGAGGCGCGTACCGCGTTCCTGACCGGAATCCAAGCCCTCGTCCGCCTGCCCTTGGACCAGCGTCGTCTGGACGTTCGCGCCGGACTCGATACCGCCGGTTTCGTATCGGGCTACCGTGGCTCTCCGCTCGGCGGGTTCGACCAGGAGTTGTGGCGCAACGCCGCGCAACTCGAAGATCATCGCGTCGTCTTCCAGCCTGGCGTCAACGAGGATCTCGCGGCCACCGCCGTATGGGGCAGCCAGCAGGTCGGCCTGTTCTCCGGTGCCCGGCACGCCGGCGTGTTCGGGATGTGGTACGGCAAGGCCCCGGGCCTCGACCGTTCCACGGACGCGATACGCCACGCCAATGCGGCGGGAACGAGCCCGTTGGGGGGCGTGGTGGCCGTCGTCGGCGACGACCACGGCTGCAAGTCCTCGACCCTGCCCGCGGCAAGCGAGTACGAATTGCGCGACTTGGGCGTGCCGGTACTGGCGCCCGCCGACGTTCAGGATGTCCTCGATTTCGGACTCGCGGGCTGGGCGCTGTCGCGCTACGCCGGATGCTGGACCGGCCTCATCGCGTTGACCGACGTCATGGACAGCGCGCTCAGCGTAGAAATCGATCTCGACCGCCACCAATTCGTGCTGCCGCCCCACAACGATGCGCCCCACATCCGGCTTGCCGACTCGCCGGTCGAGCAGGAAGCCCGCGCGGAGACGAAACTGCGCCTGGCCCGGGCGTTCGCGTCCGCGAATCCGATCGATCGAATCGTCGCCGCGCCGTCGCGCCCGCGCCTAGTGGTCGTGACGGCCGGCAAGGCGTATGCGGACGTGCGGGAGGCGTTGGACAAGCTGGAACTCCGCTCCGAGGCGGCGATCGCGCAAGCCGGTATTCGGCTGGCCAAGCTGGGCATGACCTGGCCGCTTGACGACGAACGGGTGCGGGAGTTCTGCCAAGGGACCGACCGGATCCTCGTGGTCGAGGAAAAGCGCGCCTTCATCGAGGAACAGTTGAAGGCGATCCTGTTCGGTGAACCGGTGGAAATCGTGGGCAAGCGCCCCTGGACAGGACTGCAAAACTGCGCAACGGATACCGGGTTTCCCGCGTCGGGCGAACTCGACGTGCCGATGATCGCGTCGACGTTGGCGACGCTCTTGAAGCGTGTGACGGACACCGGCTACCTGGGCGAAGTCGCGGTGACGGCCGGCGCTTTGCCGGACGATGCCAAGAACGCCAAGGAGGCCCGCCAACCTCTCTATTGCGCCGGTTGCCCGCACAGCACCTCGACCCGCGTTCCGGAGGGTAGCCGGGCGGCGGCGGGCATCGGTTGCCACTACATGGCGCAGTGGATGGATCGGAGCACGGCGACGGTTACCCACATGGGCGCCGAGGGTGTCAACTGGATCGGCCAGGCGCCATTCACGGATGAACAGCACATCTTCGCCAATCTCGGAGACGGCACCTATTTCCACTCGGGGATTCTGGCCATCCGCGCTGCCGTCGCCGCCGGCGTGAACATCACCTACAAAATCCTCCTGAACGACGCCGTGGCGATGACCGGCGGGCAACCGGTCGAAGGCGGTTTGACCGCGGCGGACATCGTCGCCCAGGTTCGTGCCGAAGGCGTCGCCGAGGTGCGCGTTGTCAGCGACGATCCCGGGCACCACCGAAGGAGCGCCTTCCCGGTCGTGTCGCGTCGCAAATTCGACACCGTGCAACGGGAGCTAAAGGCCGTGCCCGGATGCACGGTCCTAGTCTACGAGCAAACCTGCGCGGCGGAACTGCGCCGGCGTCGCAAGCGCGGTCTCGCCCCGGACCCCGATGTGCGCGTGGTCATCAACGACGCCGTCTGCGAAGGCTGCGGGGACTGTTCCGTCCAGTCCAATTGCGTGGCGGTGGAGCCGCTCGAGACCGAATTCGGCACGAAGCGCACCATCAACCAGAGCGCCTGCAACAAGGATCTGTCCTGTCTCGACGGTTTTTGCCCAGCTCTGGTCACGGTCTCCGGCACCCGACCGAAGGCGCGGGCGCCGGTGCGGGATGACGTCCGCGAGAGGTTGCCGGATCCCGACATCGAGCGTGAATCGGCGAACATTCTGATCGCGGGCGTCGGCGGAACCGGCATAGTCACCGTCTCTCAACTGCTCGGCACGGCCGCTCACTTGGATGGTCGACATGTATCTACCCTCGACATGACAGGGCTGGCGCAGAAAGGGGGCGCTGTTCTCAGCCATGTGCGGATCTCGCCAGCAGGCGCGCCGCATCCCCCGACGCGGATTCCGCCGGTCTCCGTCGACGTGTTGATCGCCGCCGACGCGGTCACTGCAGCGAGCCGCGATGTACTCCCGTTGGCCTCCCCGCAACGAACCACCGTGGTCCTAAACAGCCATGTCGCGCCGACGGCGGAGTTCGTGCTGAGACAGCGCGACGGCGTCGACCTCGCCAGGCTTTCGGACCGGCTTCGTCACCGGGCCAAGCACATGGCGACGGTGGACGCGGACTCCGCCAGTCGGGCGCTTTTCGCCTCGACGGCCACCGCCAACGTGTTCCTGCTTGGCTATGCCTATCAGACCGGTGCGATTCCCGTGTCCGTGGCAGCGCTGGAACAGGCCATCTCGCAGAACGGGGTGGCGGTCGCGGACAATCTCGGCGCGTTCCATCACGGTCGCTTGGCGGCGCATCTGGAATCGAAGGCGCAAACCGAGGGAGACGGACGCCTCGCCGCGCCGATGGCGCGTTCCGAAGTAATGCAACCACAGAGGTCGCGGACGCTTGCCGAGCGCATCGCCGTCCGTCGGGAGTTCCTCGTCCACTACCAGAACGAAGCACTCGCAAGGCGCTACGATGACATGATCGAGCGTGTCCGCGCCGCCGCGTTGCGTGTGCGCCCAACCGGCGATGCGCTTGTCGCGGCGGCTGCCGAGAGCTACTTCAAGCTGTTGGCGGTCAAGGACGAATACGAGGTGGCACGACTGTTCTCCAACCGCCCGGCAGGTGTGGGCTTGGACTTCGCGGCCAAGCTCGGTGGACTGTTCGATCCAGGGTTCAACAGTACGTTCCACTTCGCGCCGCCGTTCCTGGCGCGTCGGGGGGACAACGTCCGGCCAAGGAAGATCGCCCTTGGCGGCTGGTTTGCCCCGGTCCTGCGGGTCTTGGCGAAGCTACGTGGGTTGCGCGGCACGGCGTTGGACCCGTTCCGTCACACGGCGGAACGTCGGCTCGAAAGCGAGCTAGTTCGAACCTTCGAAGCCGACATGGTCCTGATGGTTGACTCGCTCGACGAGACCAACTACGAGTCGTGGGTCGCACTCGCCAAACTACCTTTCGGGGTTCGGGGATTCGGGCCCGTGAAAGAGGCCGCTGCCCGAGCGGCACGTGCCGAGCGGGCGCGACACCTGGCGGACATCATGGCGGAAAAGGTTTCTGCACGATCAGCGAACGGCCACGCTGCACGGGCTAGGGAGGAAGAACCGGCGTAGACGATGGTCGTCCGATGTTGGCGTCGCTACGCTTCCCGATGCGTATAATCGCGCCTTCCCGTCAGGAGAATCCGGTCGTGGTGTCCACCATCAGGAAAGCCGTATGTGTCGGCATCCTAGGTCTCGTTGCCTTTGCAGCCGTGGGCGACAGCGTGCCCGCAGGCACGGTGGCGGATATCGAGGAACGCACGCGGCCATTCGGCGAGCTGTGCCTCGAAGGCGACGACTGCGGTGGCGTCCAGGCACCCGCTCCGGTGGTCGCTCAGGCTGCGGGCAGAAGTGGCGCCGAGGTCTACACGCTGCGCTGCCATGTATGCCATGAGGGGGGGCTCAACAATGCACCCAAGACCGGCGATGCCGACGCGTGGCAGCCCCGCCTTGAAAAGGGCATGGACGAACTGCTGCGGACCACCAAGGAAGGGTTGAACCTCATGCCCGCGATGGGTACCTGCATGTCGTGCACGGACGCGGAGCTACGCGCCGCCATCGAGCACATGACGGGCGTTCCCGGCGACGGTAACTAGCCACTCTCGCGACCCGCCAGCTCCTCGTCTAACGCCCGATACGTCAGTGCCTGGGCGACATGCGCGGAGGCGATTTCGTCGGTGTCGGCGAGATCGGCGATGGTCAAACTGACCTTGCGGAGTCGATGCACCGCACGCGCCGACAGCCCGAACCGCTTCGCAGCCCGACGCAACAGTGCCGCCGCGGCGGGAGCCATCTTGCCGTGGTGTTCGATTTCCCGGACCGCCAACGCGGCGTTCACCTTGCCGGCGCGTTGCATCTGCCGCGTCCGGGCGACCGCCACCATATCCCGTAGCTCGGCATCCTCGTTCGCGGGCGGCGGTTCGCCCCAGAGATCCCGCTCCGGCACAGGTCCGACCTCGACCCGGATATCGATGCGGTCGAGCAGAGGCCCGGAGATACGACTGCGGTACTGGCGTACCTGTTGCGGTGTGCAACGGCAGTGGGTCTCGTCGCAGATGTATCCCGCCGGACAGGGATTCATGGCCGCCACGAGCTGGAACCGCGCCGGGAAGCGCACGGTCTGCCTGACCCGGGCCACGGCGACCTCGCCGGCTTCCAGGGGTTCGCGCAACGCCTCGAGCACGTTGCGTTGATACTCCGGCAGTTCGTCGAGGAACAGCACGCCGCCGTGGGCGAGGGTGATCTCTCCGGGCGTGATCGGGTTGCCGCCGCCTACGATCGCAGCCAGCGACGCCGTGTGGTGAGGGTCACGGAAGGGACGGCTGCCGAAATCCGGCGCATTGCGCGTCGACACCGAGTAGATGTTGGCCACCTCGATTGCCTCGTCGACGCTTAAGGGCGGGAGCAGCGCGGCAAGGCGGTGCGCGAGCATCGTTTTGCCGGTTCCGGGGGGCCCTGTCATGAGCAGGTGGTGGCCGCCGGCGGCAGCGACGGCAAGGGCGCGCTTCGCTTTCGTTTGGCCGCGCACATCCGAGAGAGATTGCCGGGGGCGCGCACGCGGTTTGGGTGGACAGCGTTGTGGTCCGGGTTCAGGCAACCCGGGCGCCTGCAACAGGCGAACGACCTCTTTGAGCGTCGAGACCGGGTAGACGGCGACGCCGGTAAGGGGTGCAAGCTCGTCTAGGTTGCTCGCGGGGACGACAAGGCCTTCGTCCCGACCGTTGAGTCGGGATGCCGCGCAGAACGCGCCGCGTACGCCGCGCACCTCGCCGTAGAGCGAAAGTTCGCCCAGGAATTCCAGCCTGTCGACGTGGCCGCGGTTGACCTGTTCCGTAGCAGCGAGAATGGCAACCGCGATGGCTAGATCGTAGCGCCCGCCATGCTTGGCGAGGTCGGCCGGCGCGAGATTCACGACAAGCCGCCCTTGCGGGTACTTCAGTCCGACGTTTCTGATGGCGCTGCGCACCCGGTCCCGGGCTTCCCGGACGGCGGTCTGCGCCATGCCGACGAGCGTGAATGAGGGTGTTCCCGGCTGGCAGTGAGCCTCGACGAGAACCTGCGGCGCATCGATGCCCACCTGGGCACGGGTTCGGACACAGACTGACATGGGCCGGAGTGTATGGACCCGCGCTAACCTGCGGCAGCGGAAAATGCCCCGGGTTCATGTCAGCGATTGCCGCCAATGGCCGCCCGGAGCCCCTCGCCGGTACCGAGCGGGGCGCACCAATTCGGTGCCCCTTCCCTTCGGCGTGCCCAACAAAAGAGCGCGCGGGTCGGTTGATATTTGTAATCCATTGAATTCATTATCAAAAATTTCTGGCACAGTCCGTGCTGTTCCAGCATCATATGTGCACTTGACGCATCCACCGATGCGCCGCGTTTACATTGAGTTCAACCAAGGGGGCTAATGAAATGAAGAAGCTTCACACCATGCTCATGGCTGTCGTGGCAATGGCGCTAACCGTGCCCGCGGCCGTGGCAGCGGAAGTGGCCGGCAACGTGACGCTGGCTTCGGACTATTCGTTCCGCGGCTGGTCGCAGACCAGTCGTGACCCCGCCATACAGGGCGGTTTCGACGTCGCGTTCGAGAGTGGATTCTCGTTGGGGACTTGGGCGTCCAACGTCAATTTCGGCGACACGTCCATGGAGTGGGATCTCTATTTCGGTTGGAGCGGGGAGATATCCGAGGGCATGGAACTCGGCGTGCAGCTCATCCACTTTCAGTATCCCAACGACACGGATCTGAACTACCAGGAGCTTGCCGTAAGTCTCGCCATCGGAGACTTCGGGGTGGGGGTGAACTATTCGCCGGAATATCTGGCGGCACCTAATGAGACCTTCTTCTACCCATACGCGAGCTACAGCTATTCGCTGACGGAGCAGATCAGCCTCGACTTCTCCGTGGGGTTGAACATCGCCAAAAGCGACGACTTCTTCGGCGACGACAGCGAGTACATCGACTATTCGGCGACGGCGTCACTGCCGCTCGGCGGCGTGAACTTCGGAATCGGCGTCGTCGGCACGAATCTCGACGAGGACGCTTGCGGTCGAGACTGCGAAGCCAGGGTCTTGGTATCGTTGTCGAAAGACTTGTAGACCCGAAAACCCAGGGTCGCCGCCGGCAGCTTCCGCCGGGGCGTCGACACGGCGACCCACGCTAGTGCCGGCCCGAGTCCGGCTAAGGAGAAGGAAACAGCAATGAAACTCATCACGGCAATCATCAAACCGTTCAAGCTCGACGATGTCCGGGAGGCGCTCTCGGAGATCGGCGTCCAGGGCATGACGGTGACGGAGGTGAAAGGGTTCGGTCGGCAGAAGGGGCACACCGAACTCTATCGCGGCGCGGAATACGTCGTGGACTTTCTACCGAAAGTCAAAATCGAGGTGGCGATCGACGACGGTCTCTTAGACCAGTGTCTAGAAGCCATCACCAAGGCCGCGAACACGGGGAAAGTGGGAGACGGAAAGATCTTCTACAGCACCCTCGAAGGGGCAGTTCGCATTCGAACCGGGGAGAGCGGTACCGACGCCGTTTGACCTAAGCCCACTCTCCAGCGACGCGCACCGGACCGACTAGCAAAGTCGGTTCAAGGGACAACGTTGCCCGACGTTGGGGTAAGACAAGGAGCAACTGATCGTGGAAGATCTGCTAACCCAAACCAACTACGCCATCGACACCTTCTACTTCCTGGTGATGGGAGTACTCGTGATGTTCATGGCGTGCGGCTTCTCGATGCTCGAGGCGGGGATGATCCGGGCGAAGAACACCTCGGAGATCCTCACCAAGAACGTCGCGCTGTACTCGATCTCCTGCATCATGTACCTGCTGTTCGGGTACTACATCATGTACATGAACAACGCCGAAGGCGGGTGGCTGCCGAGCTTCGGATGGTTGATCGGCGTGGAGAACACGACCGAGGAGATCGTCGCCGGCACGGCGGGCGGGGTGGCGACCGACCATTCCGAACGATCGGACTATTTCTTCCAGGTGGTGTTCGTCGCAACGGCCATGTCCATCGTCTCGGGTGCCGTCGCCGAGCGGATGAAGCTGTGGGCGTTCCTGATTTTCGCGGTCGTCATGACCGGATTGATCTACCCCGTGCAGGGCATGTGGACCTGGGGCGGCGGCTGGCTCAGCGCCGCAGGCTATTCGGACTTCGCCGGTTCGGGCATCGTCCACATGTGCGGAGCGGCCGCGGCGCTCGCGGGCGTCCTCCTGCTCGGACCCCGGGCCGGGAAGTACGGGCCCAATGGCCATGTCAATGCCATCCCGGGCTGCAACATGCCGCTCGCCACGTTGGGCATGTTCGTCCTGTGGTTCGGCTGGTTCGGGTTCAATGGCGGTTCCGAGCTCAAACTCTCGAACGTGGATGAAGCCAACGCGGTCGCGCAGGTATTCGTCAACACCAACATCGCCGCCTGCGGCGGCCTGGTGGCGGCACTCATCCTGGCGCGAGCGTGGTTCGGCAAGGCCGACCTGACGATGGCCTTGAACGGCGCGCTCGCGGGATTGGTCGCGATCACGGCTGATCCGCTGTCGCCCCCGGCCTTCTGGGCGATGATCATCGGCGCGGTCGGCGGCGTGATCGTGGTGGCCTCGATCGTCCTACTGGACAAGATCCGGATCGACGATCCGGTCGGCGCCATCAGCGTTCACGGCACCTGCGGCATCTGGGGCATCCTCGCGGTGGCGCTGTTTCCGTTCAACGAGGGCGCGACGATACTCGGTCAGTTGATCGGCATCGCCAGCATCTTCCTGTGGGTGTTCATCGCGGCGGGGATCGTCTGGTACGTCCTCAAGCTGACCATGGGCATCCGGGTCTCCGAGGAAGAAGAGATGTCCGGCGTCGACATTGCCGAGACCGGCATCGAGGCCTACCCGGAGTTCCAGCAGGCCGCTTGACAGTTTCCAGCGCGTACTTGGGAAGGGCGCCAATCGGCGCCCTTTTCTTTGCCCGCGTCGTCGGGCTCGGCGAATTTGCCCGCCCGAGCGCGTTTCTGCATGATTCCCGTTCGCGCGAAGACTGGAGTCGAGGACATGAGCGAAGCCGAAGCACTTGAAGAGCAGGAGGCGAACGCGCAGCCGCCTCCTCCCAAGTTCGAGAAGATCTTCAAGACCCGTGCTCCGTTCGATCTTGGGGACGAGTTGCAGGCTCGGGTCGAGACAAACGAAGTCGCCGACACGATCGAGGAACTCGAGGAAAACGGCTACGGCTACGTTCGGCGCGCCGGCACGCCCGAGTTCAACGCACGGCTGCGCGAGACCATCGTCCGCATCGCCCACGAGAACACTCCGGAAGATCGCCGCGCGTTGGGCGGGGGTGCCAACATGCTGCTGCACAAGGATCCGATCTTCGAGGAGGTGATCCTCAACCCGAAGCTGATGACGGTTGCGGAGGTGATGTGCGGCAAAGGCGCGATGATCTCCCAGATTGCTGCGAGTATTCGACCCAAGGGGGCCAGCGCCATTGGCTTGCATGCCGACCAGAACTGGACCCCCGCGCCGTTTCCCGTCCACAACCAGTTGGTGACGTTCTGCTGGGCCTGCGACGAGTTCAACGAGGCCAACGGCTCCACGAAGGTCGTTCCCAAATCCCATCTGCAGCGTCGTCATCCAACCGAACAGGAAACGAGGGAGGAACCGGGTGCCGTGGCCACCGAGTGCGCACCGGGTGACTGCGTGGTCTGGGACGGCTCGACCTGGCATGCCAACTATCCGCGTACCGCCGATGGCGAACGGGTGGTCCTGCATGTCACCTACAGCCGCCTGGCGCTACGGCCGGTGGAGTGCTACGACTTCCTGGACGAGGAATGGCTCGAGGGCAAGCCCTACGAATTGCGCGTGCTGCTCGGCCGCGAGGACTTCCTCAACACGCCCGAAGGCGCGTTCCACCACGGCATGAAGATTCTCACCACCATGAACTGGGCGAAATGCTGAGCCGGTGATCGGCGACCGATACCGCCGACGGGCGACCGCTCCCGGTCGGTGACAGTTCCATGACAAACACCCCTCGTCAGGGGCGTATGTTCTGATGCCATGCTGGACGAACTGGGCATAGTTGGCATCTCCTGGCGCCAGGTGGGCAGCGAGGCGCTGGCGGACTATTCGCTTCCCGTGGAGCAGCGCGACGAACGCCTTAGGGCGTTTGCCCGTGCCGAGGCGCTGGTCGAACTCGCCTACGTCGAGACGTGCAACCGCGTCGAGCTTGTATTTGCCACCGACGACGGCTCGGACCGGGATCTTCGCGCAGCCGCTTTCGAATTGTTGACCGGTGCCCAACCAGCGCCGGGCGAGGCGGAACGCAAGCTTAGGGCTTGGCGTAGCGAGGGCGCCTGCGAGCATCTCTTCCTCGTTGCAGCGGGTCTCGACTCCGCGGCGGTTGGCGAAGTGGAAATCGCTGGCCAGGTCCGCCTTGCCCATGAACGAGCCCAAGCGACGGGGCTCTGCGGACCGCGACTGTCGCTGGCATTCGAGGAGGCGGGACGGATCGCCGGCGCGATTCGCGGCGGCACCGCCTTGGGGGAGGGTTCGGTGTCCTTGGCAGAGGTGGCGATGACCCACGTTCGCCGCCGCCTGGCCGAGACGCCAGGTACCGTGGCGTTGATCGGCGTGTCGGCGATGACCGAGCGTGCAGCGCTGTCGCTGGCCAAGGCCGGGGCTCCGTTCGTCGTCGTCAACCGCACGATCACCAAGGCAACCGAACTCGCACGACGTTTCGGCGCCGATTGCTTGTCGCTTGACGAGTTCCGCCGCTCGCCGCCCGCATTGGCCGTAATCCTTTCCGCAACCGGATCCCCGGAGCCCGTCCTCGATCCGGTCGTCCTTGAACGTCTCGCGACCGTGGGAGAGAAGCCACCCCTTGGAATCGACATGGCGGTTCCCGCCGATATCGACCCGGACGGCTGCCGCCACGTCGGCATGGCGCGCATCGGCATGGACGAGATCGTGCGCCAAGCCGAAGCCAACCGCGATGCGCGGCTTCTGGCGGCCGCGGATGCCCGGGCGCTGGTGGACGAGGCGCTGCCGCGACTTCGCGACAAGGTCGTCGATCGGGTCTATGGGCCGTTGTTCGGGGCGCTGCAGAAGCACTACCAGGAGACCGCCACGACCGCCGTGCAACGTCTTGCTAAGGATCTAGGCGAACTCGACGCCGAGACCCGTGGACAGATCGACGCTTGGGCGGGATCCTTGGCGCGGCGTATGGCGCACTTGCCGACCGTTGGACTCAAAGGTCTCATGCGATACGGTCCCGAGGGCTCCCTGGACGCGTTCCTCAAGGGGCTTGACCCGGAGCGCCGTAGCCTGCTCCGCCGAGCGGTCCATGGTGACGCGAGACACACCGACGTGAGCGAGGAAGCCGATGATCCTAAGGCGTGATCCAACCAAGGCGTTGCAAGTGGGGTTTCTCGTGGTACTCGCCATCGCCACGGCCCAAGTGGCCTGGTGGATAACGGACCAACGCGCGTTGGCGCGGGGGGAACAGGATCGCGTGGTAGCGCTCTACGAGTCCGACGCATCCGCAGTTACCGCCTTTGTCGAGTTGTGGAATGCCGACGGTCGTGTGCCGGCGGTGGAACAGGGTGCCTTGTCGGACGTTCTCGCCCGCCTTCCCCATTTGGCCTTCGACCCCGCCGTCGGGGTTGCGTCGGTCCGGGCGGACGCGATCGAGGAATTGGCCGCCGACGTCGCGTCCCGCCTCAACCGCTACGCATGGGAAGGCGGGTTTTTCCTGCTCGTGCTGCTCCTCGGCATGGCGGTGCTGACCCGGGCCATTCGGGACGACGCCCAGTTGCGGCGGCGCCAGCAGAACTTCATTGCCGCCGTCTCGCACGAGTTCAAGAGCCCGTTGGCCAGCATGCGGCTATCCGGCGAGACGTTGGCAACGCGGAGCACGGAACCCGACAGCCGTCGACTGGGCGAGCGCCTGGTGGAAGACGCCGATCGATTGTTGCGCATGGTGGACAACCTTCTCGACACGGCACGGATCGACGATGGCCGGATCAACCTGCGTCCCGAGCCCATCGTGTTGCGCGAGGTCGTCGACGGGGTCGCCGCTGGACACGCCGCCCGCGCTTCGCGGGAGGGGATTGCCATCCGCGCCGACGTCCCGCTGGTCGCGGTGGATGCGGATCCGCTGGTCATCGAAAGCGTGTTGCGCAACCTGCTCGACAACGCGGTCAAGGCCTGCATCGCCGGGGACGGCCGGCAGATCTCCATCGAAGCCCACGGCGACGGGCCCGACGTCGTGATCGACATCAGCGACGATGGAATTGGCTTTGCGCCCAGGGATGCCGCAATGATCTTCGAGAAGTTCTATCGATCGGGGGAGGCGGGGACGAACCCCATGCCCGGAACGGGCCTGGGCCTGTACGTGGTGCGTCGACTTGCGGAGATCTCGGATGCCCGGGTTGTCGCGAGCAGCGAAGGTCCGGGCAAGGGCGCGACTGTTACCGTCATTTGGCCAGCAGCTCGACCATGAGCGCGCCCGAGCCTTCGGCAAGGATTCTCGTCGTCGATGACGAGGCGCACCTGGCTGCCGGTATTCGCGAGAACCTCGTCGCGGAGGGTTACGTCGCCGAGATGGCCCACAACGGGGTCGAGGGCCTTCGCGCGGCACGGGGCGCGTCGTACGACCTGATCGTCCTGGACGTAGCCATGCCGGAGATGGATGGGCTTGAAATGTGTCGTTGCCTACGCCGGGAAGGCATCGAAACGCCGGTGTTGTTCCTCACGGTTCGCGGTGCCCCGGAGGATCGCGTCGTCGGTCTCGAGGCGGGCGGCGACGACTACCTGGTCAAACCCTTCCACTTGAAGGAACTGCTGCTCAGGATCGTCGCGATCCTGCGCCGCACCAAGTGGTACAACGAAACCACGGCCAGGCTGCGCTTCGGTGGCAACCAGATCGACTTTCGCACGTACCGGGCCGACGCCTGGGACGGATCGGAACATGCGCTCACCCACAAGGAGGCGATGATCCTGAAGCTCCTGGCCGAACGCGGAGACAGCGTCGTGGGACGGGAGGAGATCCTTGACCAGGTCTGGGGCTACGAGGTCTTTCCGTCCACGCGCACCATCGACAACTTCATCGTGCGACTACGTCGGCGCTTCGAACGCAACCCGGACGCGCCCGCCCACCTGCACACGGTTCGGGGTGTCGGCTACCGGTTCACAAGGGATCCGGAAACCACGGCCAAGGGTGACCGGCGGCATCGGGTGGCACCATGAGCGACAGGCTGTTGCTCAAGGCACTCGCTCGCGATCACGTTCCGAGGCGGCCGCTGTGGATCATGCGCCAGGCGGGGCGCTGCCTCCCGGAATACCGGGCCATGCGCGAGACCCATTCCTTCAAAGCGCTGTCGGGCCGTCCGAATCTGGCGGCCGACGTCAGCTTGCTCCCCCTACGGCGCTACCCCTTCGATGCGGCCATCGTGTTCGCCGACATCATGAGCCCGCTTCCCGCGCTGGGCGTCCAATTCGATTTCGCCCCGGGACCGGTGGTGGCCGAACCGATCCGCAGCCAGGCGGGGGTCGATGCACTGCATGACCCGGACATCGAGTGCCTCGCGCCGGAGGTGATCGAAACCGTCGCGCGGGTGCGTGAGGCCGCGCCGGGCGATGTCGCCGTGCTCGGCTTCTGCGGAGCGCCGTGGACGTTGGCGGCGTACCTGGTCGAAGGACGCGGCGTCAAGGACTTCCCGACGTTGCGGGCCTTCGCGGCGGCGAAACCCGCCGTGCTCGATGGCCTGCTTGCCAAGCTTTCGTCGGCGATGGCGGACTACCTCATCGCCCAGGCGAATGCGGGGGCGGATGCCGTGCAGGTGTTCGATTCCTGGGCCGGTCTCCTCTCGCTGGCCGACTGGGAGCGATTGATCCGCCCGCACCTTCAAAACTTGCTCGATACCGTCGGCGAGACCGGCGTCCCAAGAATCCTGTTCGTGCAGAACGCGCCGCACCTGTTGGACGCCTACGCCAAACTCCCGGCGGAGGCGATCAGCGTGGATTGGCGCACCGACATCGCCGAGGCCCGGAGGCGTTGGCCGGATCGGGCGGTGCAGGGCAATATCGATCCCGCGGTGCTGCTCGGCGGGGAGGACGCCACGCGTCGCGCCGCTCGAGACCTGCTCGCGCGTATCGAGCCACGGGGCCACATCGTCAACCTTGGCCACGGCCTGCTGCCCGAGACGCCGCTTACGAGCATCGACGCGCTTGTCGAGGCCGTGCACAACGAGGTCGTGCCATGAGCGAGGAACAACGGCTCCCCGATTTGAGCGAGAAGGGCCGCCGGCAGGGACGGGAGATCTCCCTCGACCGGCGTTTGTTCATGAAGTTCACGGCATTCAAGGGTTCCGCGCCGGAAGCCGCCCGGGCGCTCGCGAGATCCGGGTTCGAGGGCGCGGTCTATCGCGACGTCAACGATCCCAAGGGCATCGGAACCATCGTGCTGGCGGAGGATCCGGCGGTCTTCGTCACGACGCTGCGCGACCGCTTCAACGAGGGGCCGTTTGGCATCATGGCACACCAGCCGGAATACGACATGCTCGGGCGGACCTATTCCATCGGCTACGAACCCGACCTCGAAGAGGTGCTCTTCAACCGGCCCCGGCGTCGGATTCTCGATCCGGACCTGTGCTGGGCGGTGTGGTATCCCCTGCAGCGCAGCAAGGCGTTCTACCGGCTGTCCGACGAGCGGCAGCGTGCAATCCTCGGCGAACACGGCGGCATCGGCCGGCGCTACGGCGAGGCGGGGCTCGCCGCCGATGTACGGCTCGCCTGCCACGGCCTGGACCGCAACGACAACGACTTCGTGATCGGCTTGTTGGGTCGCGAGCTGCATCCGCTGTCCGCCCTGGTGCGCGAGATGCGCGCCACGGAACAGACCTCGCAGTATCTCGACCGCTTAGGGCCGTTTTTCGTCGGACACGTTGTCTGGCAGTCGCCGTATTCTTAAATGACGCTTGGGGGGTTCGACGAGGGGGCGCGCGACTACGATGCCGTTCTCGTGGTCTCGTTCGGCGGCCCGGAGGGTCCCGACGAAGTGATGCCCTTTCTGGATCGCGTGCTCGCGGGCCGGCCGGTGCCGCCGCCGGTCAAGGCTCGCATTGCCGAGCGTTACGCCCGGTTCGGCGGCGTCAGCCCCATCAATGCCCACGCGCGCGAATTCATCGCGGCGCTCGAGGCCCGGTTGGCCGCCAAGGGACCCCAACTGCCGGTGTATTGGGGCAACCGGAACTCGGCGCCGTTGCTCGGCGACGCGATACGACGCATGGCCGACGATGGCATCAAGAACGCCATCGCCTATGTCACGAGCGTGTTCAGTTCCTACAGCGGGTGCCGCCAGTACCGGGAGGACCTGTTCCGGGCGGCGGAACAAGAGGCGGGTGCGCCTCGGATCGACAAGCTGCGCGTCGCCTACAACCACCCCGGCTTCATCGCCGCCATGGCGGACCGTGTGCGCGAGGCGCAAGCGATCGCACCCGAGGGGGCGGCGCTGCTATTCACGGCGCACAGTCTGCCTGTCGCGATGGCCGCTCGGACCGACTACGAGGCGCAACTTGACGAAGCATGCGCCCTGCTCGCGCACAGGGTCGGCGACGACAACTGGCGGCTTGCATTTCAGAGCAACAACGCGCGGGCAGGCGATCCGTGGCTCACCCCAACGGTCGAGGAGGCCTTGGCTTCCATTGCGGCGTCGGGCCGCTCGTCGGTCGTCGTCGCACCCATCGGCTTCGTCTGCGATCACATGGAAGTGGTCATGGATCTCGACGTCGAGGCCCGGGCCTGTGCCGAAGGCTTGGGGCTGTGCTACTTCCGCGCGCGCACGGTCGGCACCCATCCGGCGTACGTCGACATGGTGCGGCAATTGGTCGTCGAACGGATGTCCGCGAACCCGGAACGACCCTATCTTGGCCAGCGCGGTCCGAATCCGGACTACTGCGCGCCCGATTGCTGCCTCTCGGGAAGACCTGGCACGACATTGCCAACCGTGGGCGGTCTGGGCGACGAACAGCCCCTACCGCGATGACCGCGGATCGCCGCCGGGACGTATTGGTTGTCGGTGCCGGACTCGCCGGCCTTGCTGCCGCGCTGCGGCTGCAGGAAAGCGGCTGCGATGTGGAGGTGTTGGAGGCGAAGTCCCGGGTCGGCGGCCGGATCCGTTCCATCCGGCGCGGCGACGGTGTGGAAGAAGCGGGCGGCACGACCATCGGCGGGGGCTATCGACGGGTGATCCATGCGGCGGCGCGCTACGGCGAGGAACTGATCGACGCCACGCCGATGCTCGCCTTCTTCCGCGAGCAGGACCTCGTGTTGCGAGGGGAGATAATCCGTCAATCCGAGTGGCCGACCCACCCCGCCAATCCGTTTCCGGTATCGGACAAGGCGTTGATGCCTTGGAACTTTTCCCGTGTGCTGACGGCGCGGGAAAATCCGCTGCGCGAACCGGGCACATGGCTCGAAGCCGGCTCCGCACATCTCGACGTGTCGATGCACGAGTGGATGACCGGACTCGGTTTCGACAACGAGACGGTGGCCTTGGGCTACGGGCTGAACACCAGCTACGGTCACGACGCCCATGATATCTCCGCCTTGATGATGCTTGCCCGCGCCGCGTTCTCCACGGCGCAGCGCCGACTGGTTCCCGAAGGGGTTGTCGGCTACACGGTGCGGGGCGGCGCGCAACGGATCCCGGAAGCCATGGCCAGGGCGTTGGCAAACGAGGTGCGACTCGGTAAAGCGGTAACGGGAATCGAGGACGGATCGGTCGAAGTGAGTATTCACTGCGCCGATGGAACCTCTTACCGTGCGGATCACGTCGTCTGCGCAATTCCATTCCCGGCACTACGGAGGATAACCATGCGGCCGGAGTTGGTGGGAAGGCAGGCGGAGGCGGTGGCCGGTCTACCCAGCCAGCCGATGACCCAGTTCTACTTCGCCACGAAGTCGGATTTCTGGGAGCACGACGGCTATGCGCCAAGCCTTTTCACCGACGGCCCAGCGGGGATGGTCGCCGCTTCGCGACGGGGCGAAGATCCCGAACAGGTGACTGGCCTGACGGCATGGGTGATGGGACGCAACGCCCAGCGTCTGGACGGCGTCCCATCCGAACGGGCCGCCGCCATCGTCGTCGACGAGATCGAGTCGGCACGGCCCGCCGCGCGCGGCCAGCTTGACTACATCGGTCGCCAAAGTTGGTCGGCCGATCCTTTCGCGGGCGGCGGCTGGGCCTATTTCCGCCCGGGCCAGATCACCCGCTTCGGTTCCAACATGTCCGCACCCCACGGTCGCATACACTTCTGCGGCGAACATCTCGCCCGAATCGACCGGGGCATGGAAGGCGCCATGGAGTCCGGCGAACGGGCCGCCGAGGAGATCATCTCGTGAGCCTTCATCCAACCGCCGAGCGCATCGCCAAGGAGAGCTTCGCCGCGCTGATCGGCGTCGAGCTTGTCGAACACGACGAGGACCGGGTGGTCGTCAGACTCCCCTACCAGTCCAAACTCGGCGTCGGCCGCATCCACGGCGGCGCCATCAGCGCGTTGGTCGACATCGCCGCCACGGCCGCTTTCTGGTCGTGTCCCGATGTGACACCCGCCTCCCAAGGAGCGACGGTGGGGTTCACAATCAACTTCCTGAAGCTTGCGGTTAGGACGGACCTCATTGCCACGGCGACCGTGCGGCGCCGCGGTGGTACGTTGTGCACTGGTGACGTCAGTGTCCGAAACGACGCTGGCGAGGAAGTCGCGACGGCGATGGTCACGTACAAGCTGACGGGGTATCGATCAAGAACCGGTTAAGGCAGAAGGGGACCTCCGGCGATGGCGTCCGCACAACGAACGCACTGGTCCCGGCCACACCGCGTCCGGTCGGGCGACGCTCGGATCGCCTTGATCGCGAGGGCGAGGGTCGCCTGAGCCGAAAACGCGCGCCAGACGCTGTTGCCGACGCATTCGCGCCGTTCGACGACGGCCAGTACCTCGTCGAATGCACCGAAACCCCGAGAGCAACCGCCCACGGCGACGGCGGTCGCATCACCGTCAGGTCCATTGGCCCAGCGGCGAAACAGCCGTCGGCCCGCGAGTTCCTCGGCTGCGTGCAGCGCCGTCATCGCTTCTAGGCCGACTCCCATCAGGAGGATGTCTCCGCCACGCCGTGCGAGCGCGCGGATCGGCGCATAGACGTCCAGCTCGGTCTGTCCGCCCACGAGGGTTCTGGCATCCGGGCCGACAGCTGCGAACGAGTTGAGCGGGTGCGTGCCTCGCATGGCACCATCCATGTTGAGGAGCGCCGCTGCAATGGCGCCCATGTCACGGTCGATCTCCCCGCACGTTGGCGTGTAGACGCGACCGATCCCGGTCGTTGGGCCTAGGAAGCCGTCCTCGATCCCGTTTCGGGCCACCGGCGTCTCGTCATCGGGTGGGGGTATGCCGAATGTCCAAGAAAAAGATGGCACGAGGATCGTCCGACCACCTTCAAGCAACCCGTTGAGGACGGCCTGGGCACCACCCTGTACCGGGCCGAAAGAGGCGAGGCTGCTGTGGACCATCAACGCGCTGTTACGAAACCCCATTCGCGTTGCCGCCGACGCGATGGTGGTTTGATCGACCTTCATTGAACCGAACTCTTGAGGGTGGCCTACGCCCTTCAGGGCGCGCTACGCCTTTCAGGGCGCGCTGTCTCTTGTTACCTCGGTCGCGACGAACTCGTCGATCTCGGCATCGGAGAAGTCGAGTTCCCGCAGGATCGTTCGGGTCTCGCTAGCGAACGGCGCGGTGGGTTCGCCGGGCGTGAAGCCGTCGCCGTCGAGGGCGACCGGGGGTGCAAGCACCGTGAAATCTCCGGCTTCGGGGTGGCGGAGCCGGTGAAACATGCCGTTCGCGTTGGCCTGCGGGTCGTCGAACAGTTCAACCGGGAATTTCACGGGCGAGACGGGTATGCCGGCTTCGTTCAACCGCGCGATCCAATGGGCGGCCGGCTTGGCGCGGATGATCGCCTCCACCTCGCACTTCAACTGGTCGTAGTGGTCTCGGTGTCCTTCGCTCTCCGGCTTGTCGAGCAGCAAATCCTCGATGTCGAGCACGGTGAGGAACTTGCGCCGTAGGGAATGGCTGCCGCAGGCGATGGCGATGGGTGCGTCGGCGGTGTCGAAGGTGCGCAGATAGATCTTCAGCATCGGGGCGGTGCGGGCGCTGGTCATTCTGGCCGCCTGCTGGGCGTAGCTGGCACCGTCGCGTCGAAGGCTCGCGAGTTCGCGCAAGATGCGTTCGTGACGGGGCGCGTCTTCGTCCTCGGATCGGACCAACTGGTTGTTCGCCAAGGTCATCGCCGCCTGCATGAGGGAGACGTCGACGCTGCCGCCGACACCGGTTCGTTCCCGCCGCAGCAGCGCGGCCGAGACACCGAACGCCAAGGACATGGCGCACATGTAGTCTGCGACAACGGGATCGCCGGAAGTCGGACGACCCTCGTGCAGGCGTCCGTTCGCCGCCATCAGCCCGGTACGCGCCTGGACCACGGGATCCATGGCCGCAAACGACGCTTCCGGACCATCGTTGCCGAATCCCGTCACCGAACCGACGATCAGGCGTTTGAACCGCCGGGTGAGGGTCGGTGCATCGAGTCCGAGTTGCTCGGCGAGGCCGGGGCGGAAGTTCATCAGCGCCACGTCCGCCCGCTTGAGGAGTCGATCGATGATCGCGCGGGCGCCCGAGTGGCGGATGGCGAGCGGCAGTGATCGCTTGCCGCGGTTGCGAGACAGGAAGATCCGCGTCTCGCCGGGGACGATCTGGCGCAGTTGGCGGGTGGGGTCGCCGGTCAGCGGCTCCACCTTGACGACCTCTGCGCCTCCTTCGGCTAGCAGTTGCCCGCAGAACGGGGCCGACACGAACTGTCCGAACTCGACGACCCGGATGCCGGAGAAGGGTTGGTTGGGGTTCATGGCGAGGATGATAAGCGAACGTCGTTTAGAATCGTTTGCCGTTCAACAGCACACGAGAGGGGATCCATGCAATTCGGGGCACAACTGGTCAACTACTTCTGCGAGTGGGACGACACCCTCGCCGCCATGAACACCGTACAGGCCGGCCGGTGGCACAGCCTCTGGTGGTCCGACCACTTCCTGCCGCCGGTGGGAAGGGCGGACATGGAGCACGAACGCGCCTTGGAGGGGTGGTCTCTCCTGACCGCCGCCGCCGCGGTCACCGAGCGTTTGCAACTTGGCCTTCTGGTCACCGGCAACACCTACCGGAATCCAGCGTTGCTCGCCAAGATGGCAGCGACCATCGACCAGATCTCCCACGGTCGGTTGATCCTTGGCATCGGCGCGGCGTGGTTCAAACGCGAGCACGAAGCCTACGGGTGGACCTTCCCGTCGTTGAAGGAGCGCTGCGACCGGCTCGAAGAGGCGCTCGAGGTCATCAAGCTGCTCTTCACCGAAGGCAACGGCGGCTTTGCGGACTACGATGGACGCTACTACAAGCTTGACCACTGCCCGCTGTCGCCGCCCTGCTACCAGAAGCCGCACCTGCCGATCCTCGTCGGCGGCAACGGCGAGAAACGCACGCTCAAGTCCTGCGCGAAGTACGCGGACATCTGCAACATCGACTTCAACAATCCCGGCGGCGCCGACGTGTTCCGCCACAAGATCAACGTCCTCGAGCAGCACTGCGAGGCCATCGGGCGGGATCCCGCCGAGATCAAGAAGACCGTCCTGATTCCGATGCGCTTGGAGGACGACGAGGCCAAGGCTGCGGAACTCCGGGCGCGCCGGGGCGGTTGGGTGCTGTACGGGCCGCCGTCCTACGTGATCGACGTCATCGGCGGCTATGTCGACGCCGGCTGCGACGAGATGATGTTCTCCGCAGTGCCCACCCGGGCGGAGTACTTCCAGCGCATCGACGAAGACGTTCTGTCGGCTTTCGGCTGATGGCCACGTACCGACCGCATCACGTCCACCTGATGAGCCACGACGCGATGGCGGCGGGGGCGTACTACGAGAAGATGTTCGGCGCGGAACTCGTGGCTTCCAAGGGTGCCAACGGACTGCCGCGCGCCAACATGAAGCTGGGCGATCAGATCATCCTGATCTCGACCGTGCTCGAGAACGTCACCCAGACGGCATCGGGGCCGCATAGCTGCCTAGGTCTCGACCACATCGGCATCGCGGTGGACGACCTGCACGCCGCCATCGCCGATCTCGAAGCGAAGGGTGCCGAGTTCCTGATGAAACCCCAGGACGGCAAGGGACGAATCGCGTTCGTGAAGGGGCCCGATTCGGTGAGTATCGAGTTGGTGCAGCTACGCTAACGTCGTTGTAGGTCGCTTCCTTTCCGACGTTGGACACGTCGGCTCGGTCGGGTTGGTGTCGCCGATGGCATTTGCTTCGGTTCCAGAGACGGTGCCGAACTCGACGGCCCCTAGCTGCTGCCTACTCGCCGCGTTCGTTCAGCAATTGGTAGATGCGGGCGACCGCCGTCGGATCGGCGCCGGGTTGCCGTATCCCTAGGGTGTCGGCATGGGCCGTGAGATCGACCCGGCGAAACGCCTCGCCCGCATTTGCGCCATCTGCCCGTACCGCCACCACCTGATCCCAGAGGTCGCGGTAGTAGGCGGCTACGATGTCGAGGCGTTCGGAGTCGGTGAACGGCGGGCCGTGGCCGGGTACGTACATGTCGACATCGAGTTCCTTGAGCTTCATCAGCGTGGCCGGCCACTCGTCCACGAAGCCGTCGCCGAGGAAGGAGGGACCGCGGAACGCCATATCGCCCGTGTAGACGAGTTTGTCCGCGGGCAGGTAGACCACGACATCGCCCCCTGTGTGGGCGCGGCCGCAGAAGATGACCTGGATCTCGCGGTCGCCACGGTACAAGGTGAGCCGGTCGCTCAGCGTGGTGTCAGGGGGCACCGGGGTGATTCCCCCGACGTGCGCCAAGTGCGCTTTGGCCGCCGAAAGGCTCGTTTCAAGCTGCTCGCGCTGTTCGTCGGTCTCGGCGGACTCGATCTGGCCCTCTAGCCATGGGACGGCGCGGTTCTGACCGGACAGCCACTGCTGGAAAGTCGGTTCGTTCAACGGGTCGCCGGCCATCGTCGCGTGGGTGAACTCGTGGCCGATGATCTGCACGTCGCCGAAGGCCTGGGTGCCGTGGGCGTGGTCGTAGTGGAAGTGTGTGTAGACGAGGGTGGTGATCGGCTTGTCGGTGATCTGGCCGATCCCGGCGATCAGCTCCTTGGCGGCGTTCGGCGTGATATGCGAGTCGACAACCAGTACGCCATCGTCGTTGATCACGACGAGCGAGTTGCTGTTGAAGAAGCGTGGCACGGTGTAGAGCGCGAGATAGACACCGTCGGCCAGCGGCTGGAAGCGGTGCGTGTCGGTGATGATGGCGCCATCGTCTGCCTCGTCCTGGGCGATGGCGTGGCCGCCAAGCAAACCCAACGCCGCAGCGACGATCAAAGCGGCTGCCCTTGCAATGGTCTTCATGTAATTCCCCTCGTAGGGGCGACCCTATCGCGCCCGCAAGGGCGCGCGGTCGCCCGCCTATGTCCGGGCCTGACCGCCCGGTCTTCCCTATTCGTCCTCTTCCGGCTTCTGTTCTTCTTCCGCGGCAGGCTCAGTCGGATCGGCCCCGTCCCGCGGTGCGCCGGTTCCCGACGATCCCATGAAGATCTTGGTGCCGTCCGGGAAGGTGATGTCCCGGCCGCTGCCGGAGCAGATCGGCACGCAGACCTTGTCCTTGCTCTGGTAGCCGCGCACCACCACTTCGGTGCCGGGTTGCAGGAGCCGCTTGGTCAGTCCACGCCGGAGCAGCGTGTTGGGTGTTCCTGCCTCGAGTTGCCAGACCTGTTTGGTGCCGTCCTCCTTGACGTCCTCGACGTGAACCCAGGCATGCGGATTGATCCAATCCACCTGGACGATCTTGCCCTGGACGCGGATCGGCAGATTGGCGTCGAACTCCGCGGAGAACGCGTGGTGCGCGCTGGCGTTCGGTGCCGCCAGGGCCAACGCCACCGCGACAAAAGCGGAAATACGAACGGTCATGTGTCTCCTCCCTTCGTTCATGGCAAACCGCGGGCGCGGCCTCATTCCTCGCCGGCCTGCTGGGCCAGGAGGTCCGCTTTCTTCGGCATCCACTTGTACCAGGTCGGCAGCCACGTTTCGTCGGGGACCGCGTTGCCCGCGTCGTATTGCTGCTTGGCGGCCCGCATCTGCATCAGGAGCGAACGGTTGCCCTCGTGGCAGGCGTACTCGTAGATGTCCGAATCGGTGCGCACCCAATCCTGCTCCGTGGACCACGTGCCGTGGAACATCTCGGGATCGTCCACCGTGTACTCGTAGCGGAGCGTGTTCTCGTCGATCCGTGTAAAGCGCTCGGTCAGGTGCATGTTCGGTCCGGAGCCGCGGAAATTGGTCTCCGGCCGGAAGTTGCGCGTCTCGACGACGAAGGTGTTGCCTTCCCAACGGCCGCGCGAGTCGCCCTTCCAGAACCGCACGTTCCGAGGCATGTGCTCGCCGCCGTCGGTGGCGATCACCCGGTGGTCGTTGACCATCTCGTTCAGGATTCCGACCTGGCCCGGGGATTGGAAGATCCGCACCAGGTTGTTGTATGCGCCGGATGCCATGGGCGGTCCGGCGTTGAACCCGACCAGACAGCGGGTCGCCGGCGGACGATCAGCAGGCGTCCTCGGCGGATGTTCCCACTTCTCGCGCATCTCGGCGTAGCGCATCCGGGCCGCCCCGGTGATCCCTGGCATCCGCCCGTTCGGCGGGTCCACGACGATGGATGTGCGGCGGCCGGGCGACAGGTGCTTGCCCGAATCGATGAAGAACGAGTTGTAGCCGACATCCACGTCGCCTTGGGTCGGGTTCTCCGGCGCCGGTCGAGATGGTGCCTGGTCGCGTTGCTCGCGTCCCCGTCTGGCGCCCTCGTTCCAGCCGCTGTATTCCTCCTCGGTGAGGTATTCGCGGCCTTCGAAGCGTTCCGGACGGTTGAACGGGGTGATCGTCGCGAAATCCCACGTACCGGTCAGGTCGGGGACTCCCCAGGAGGTTTTTGGGGTGTCGTCTTCCGCCAGGACAAAAGGTGCTGCAAGCGCCGTGGCGGTGACGGCAAGGCAGGTCTTCAGTGACGTCGTCATGATGGCTCCTTACTCTTCCGTCGGTTCGTCTTCGGTGTAGAACTCACCGTAGGTCGCGTACTCCCCGAACTCGATGCATTTGAATTCGAGTATCCGTGCGCCGGGTTCAATGCGCCGGTACAGGGGCATGCTGATCTTCCACGGCCGGGTGAACACCTTCGGGTCTTCGATGGTCGCCTCGTAGTGCAACGTGTCGGGGCCGGTGCGCGTGTAGCGCTCGACCACGTGGAGTTCCTCGCTGTGGAAGTTTCCCGAACTGTCGAACCAGGTGTCCGGCACCTGCGCGGTGACGTCGACGACCAGGGTGTCGCCGTCGAAGCTGCCGAGCGAATACCCCATCCAGGAGTCGAGTTCGGCTTCGCTGCCCGGCCGGTTCAGGTGAATCACGCGGCTCGAACTGGTGAACTCGTAGGCAACGAGGATCGCGTCCTTCGACTGCACGAACTGGAAGGGGAACGGCATATAGGTCGCGCGCGGAATGCCGGGCATGAAGCACTTCACTGCGGGATCGAGCTTCACCCAGTCGGCAAGGTTCGCTTCGCGTTGCCCAAGCGCCCATTCCTGGTACGGGATAGTGCCGCCCTCCACGACGCTGCGTCCGGCGGGGATAGCGCCCAATGCACCAAGAATCCGCGCGGGGCCCTGCCTGGCGTTGTGGTCCTCGAGATCCCAGTGCGCCGACCCCATGGCTTGCCAGATGCCGTTGTAGTCGGGTACGCCATCGGGCGTTTTGGGCACCTGGTAGCCGGATTCCGAAGCCCCAGCGGATACGGTCAACAAAAGGGCCACGGTCGCTGCCACCCCCGATGGCATCGCGAATCGGTTCTGCATCAACCCCTCCCCAGTTGGACGCGTTCCGAGTGGGCGAGACTACACCAAAAGAAACGCAGTTGCCCTCAGCCTGGGCTTGCTGTCAGCCCGGGCTTGCGTGGCGAACACAAGACCGTCCCCGACGGCTCGTCGTCTAGGCAGAGCCTCGCTGGTGTCTTCGCTGCGCGGGATTCACACCGCTATCCCGCCCGGCGCATCCCAGGGGGGCGAGCCGTCGTAGACTACGATAGGCGCGATGACCGGTGGCTTCACCGGCGCCCCGAACACCTTTCGCCGGTTGATCTCGCGATGCAGCGATGCCGCGTGTCGGCCAAGGCGTTCGCCGACATCCTGAATGACCTCCGACGCGAACTTGATGATCAGGATGATGTGCGTCGGTTCGTTGGCGTCGTCGTCGGACTCGGCGAGGAAGGGAATGCTCCACACCATGTCGGCGTAGCGCGGGCCGTCGGGAACCCAGTCGTCGGGTATGCGCGTCATGTGGTCGTAGTCCAGGTTGTCGACTTCCGGGCTGTTGCGCATGATGAAGCCACGAACCAGGTCCTTGACCATCGGTGGAAAGGCGAACAGCGGCAGGTAGGGATGTGCCATCGATAACTCCACGGGTTGTGATCGCCCGTGAACGTATCGGTCGGCCAAACCCATGGGTATCGGCGTTTCGCCCGCATTCCCGTAGGAAAATCCCTCGCAAGGTTGTGCGAGATTCGCCACGCTCTGGACCCGCCTCCCGCGCACCATCCCGGCGTGATGTGACGGCAGTGTCCTGTGTACGCCTGAGCCGACGCCTTTCCGCTCGAAAATGGCCCTTCGCGTCCTCCGTACGCTTCGGTCGACCACAATCCATCCCTCGCCACCCAGAACCCGCGGGACTTCGAAGCCATCGACCTGCCGTGGTCGAACCGTATTGAAGAAGGGCTAAGCGCTCCGCTCCATCGCGTCGAGGTACCAGTCGACGAACTCGATGCACAGCCTCTCCTGTTCCGGATGATACGGACCCGGCTCGAAGAACCGCGAAAGCACGCCTTCGCTGTTGCGCGTGATGATCGTCTGGTCTTCGCGGGTCGTGCGGTCCCATAGCCAGGTCAGCGCATCCCGTTCGTAGTCCCGCCCCTCCTTCGCATCGCCGCGCACGAACCAGACGAGCTCCATGTCCGTATTGCCGATGCCCCGCGGGGTGAAGCGATAGAGAACGCAGTGGTCGGGGTAGTTGAGCATGAACGCCAGCGGCCCGAGCTGGAAATCGCCGGCACCACCGTCGTAGCCCTTGAAGTCGCCCATCAGGGGAGCGACCGGCCCGCCGTCCTGGCTACCCGTCTTGAAGCCGTCGTAGAGGGCGTAGCGCCTGGTGTGTGCGCAGCAGCCGAAGTCCGGCGACGAACCGTACACCCGGGAGTGGCCGAGCGTTATTCCGCGCACGCCGGTCTTCTGTTAGGCACGCGCCAGCATCCTCGCGTTGTCGCCCGCCACCTGGTCGCCAGGTGCTTCCAAGGTGTGCCGCTTCGCGTAGGCCCGATGCGCCGTCGCGCAGTGGTAGCACTCCAGGTAGTTCTCCAGCGCCAGCTTCCAGTTGGCCTCCACCGCGTAGTTGCGGCGGTGCGCGACCCTGGCCGTGGGCAGGTCGTAGGGACGCAGGGCCGGTTCGATGGTCCGGAGAGCCCTCTCGAAGGGTGCCGCAGCGGGGTCGCAGTTGACGAATATCAAGCCCTCGAACACCGTGCAGCGGCACGCCTTGAGCGCGTACGCCGAGGGATCGAAACCGGCAATGCCGTCCATTGACCGGGCGGCCTTCAGGGTGCCGTCGAGTTCGTAGACCCAGCCGTGATAGGGACAGACGAAGGTTTGGCAGGATCCTTCCGGTTGCGAGCAGAAACGCGAGCCCCGGTGCCGGCAGATGTTCATGAGCGCGTGGATGTCCCCGTCGACGCCACGCACCACGACGATCGAGTCTTCGCCGAGATCGAAAAGGAAATAGTCGCCGGCATTGGCGATCTGGCTCACATGCCCCGCGTAGAGCCAGCTCTTGAACAGGATCTCGTCCTGTTCCCTGCGAAAGACCCGATGCGAGCGGTAGAAATAGGTAGGCATCGAGAAACCCGGGCGCGATCGTTGCGCCGAGGTCTCCTCGGCCAACCGGGCAGGCGTGTCGTCCACTTCGGTGGCGGTGACGGTCACGGCGGTTCGATCTCGTACCCGTTCATGGTCACGACGCATTTCCCGACCACGTCGCGGTGCTCCAGCATCCGCATCGCATCCACGGCCCGCTCAAGGGGGAATCCCGCGCAAACGTACGGATCGATCGCGCCGCCCTGGGCCAGTTCCCACAGCGCTTCCTGGTTACGGCGCCCCAGTTCCGGGTCGCGCCGGCCGATCTCCCCTGCGCGGACCCCGATCACAGAGATGCTCTTGATGAGGATCAGGTTCACGGGTGCCGTGGGCCATTGGCCGCTGGTGAAGCCGATCGTCAGGATGCGTCCACGCCAGTTGACGCAGCGCATGGACTCGTCGAACACGCTGCCGCCCACCGGGTCGTAGATCACATCGGCACCGCCCGAGCCGGTGATGCGCTTTACCTCGTCTCGAAAGCCGCCCAACGAACCGTCCGGCAACGTGTAGTTGATGACCGCGTCGGCACCCCGGGACTTGACCACGGCGAGCTTGTCGTCTCGACCGCCGGTACCGATTACGTTTGCTCCGTAGTGCTTGCCAAGATCGACAGCGGCCATGCCGACACCACCGGTGGCACCGTGGACCAGTAGCCATTCGCCGGCCTTGAGATCGCCTCGGACTTTCAGGGCCACGTAGGCCGTCATGTACGCGGTGCTGTACGACGCCGCCTTCTCGTAGTTCATGTTGCCCGGAATGGGCCTGAGTCCGGCAGCCGGGATATTGGCCGCCTCCACGAAACCGCCGGCTCGGGCTCCGAAACACACGGCATCGCCCTCCTTCCAGCCCGTCACTCCCGGCCCGATTGCCGCGATGTCACCGGACGCTTCGCCACCCGGCGCGAACGGCAGCGGTGGCTTGTGCTGGTACTTTCCCTGGATCATCAGCAGATCCGGGAAGTTGACGGCGCACGCCCTCAGACGCACCTGGACCTCCCCGGGTCCCGGGTCGGGAAGGTCCAATTCATCAAGGGTTACGCTGCCGATGTCCTCGCTGATGGCATGGCAGCGCACGGCGTGTATTCGAGGCATCCCGCGTCAGCAATCCGTCAAACCAGTGACCATTGTGGCAAAGATCCCCGCCAAACGGATTATGGGTGTGGGCCTGTCGTTTGCGGTTTGAGGAGCTCCTCCACGAACCGCCGGGGCGTGACCACTCGCGAGTGCGGCCGCGGGTTCGAAACCAACAGTTGATCTCCAGTCACGAGACACGCTTGCCGGTGGGCGGCGAGGAGCGCCCACAGGTGATCGTCACCCGGATCCGGGGCTCGCTCGGCGGCGGCGGGCTCGCGCCAAACGCTATTGGCAACAAGATCGGTCAGGAAACGATCAAGTTGCTCGTCCGTCCAGCCATGGATTCGCGCAATTCGGGAGCGACGCAGGACACCGGCGTACTCATGGAGAAGCTCCGGGGAAAGGGAGTAAAGGAAGCGTCCATCCAGCATGGCGTCGACAATGCTCGCGGGCGGGCTGTCCAAGTCATTGGCGATCACCCCGGAGACAACGACGTTCGTATCGACAATGTAGACGGTCGTCATCGGCCGTCGTCTCCGGACTCGCCGCCAAACGGGTTTCCGCTAGTTGCCCTGCCGAAACCGACGCGTCTCCTCGAGAGCCAACGTCATCGCCTGACCAGAATCCAGCCCGGAACGAACTCGCGCGTTGGCCACGATCTGCCGCACCGTCTCGGCCGGTTGGATGCCCCGCAGCTCGAGGCTCTCCTCGATGATCGAGGCCATGGAGCGATTCTGCCGCGCAGCAGCTTCCTTCAATGCGCGATGCGTACGGCTTGCAAGTGTGATCGTCAGGCGTCCCATGATGCGCCTGTGTAACGGTGTGGATGCACATTAGCACCAATGCATCACGCGTGGCAAGGCGCGCGGACGCAAGGAATAACCGGACCGTAGGACGGGCTTGTCCCGTCCCGCCAACCCACGGGGCGCGTATGCGGGCGACCACAAGGGGAAGCGGGCGACCGCACGCCCTTCGGGCGCGTTAGGGTCGCCCCTACGATTTCGCGCGGTTCAACGGGTCAGTGTTTATCGTCGCGCCTTACGCGATGCGTGCCACGGCCCGCTTCGTCAGCACGCCAACCAAGTGGCCCCGGAACTCCGCGGAAGCGTGGATATCCGAGTTGAACTCGCTGTGGTCGATTCCCACCCCGTCCACGGCATCCGGCGAGAAGCCTGCCGCCAAGGCTTCCTCCAATGCCGTTGCCCGGAAGGCGCAGGCCCCGGCACCCGTGACACCGACGCAGATGCAGCCGGGGCAACGCGCGACCATGACGCCGACCACGGCGTAGCGGGAAGCGGGGTTCGGGAACTTCTCGTAGGCCGCCGCCTCGGGCATGCAGAAGTCGACCGAGGTCACGATCTCGCCGTCGTGCAGCGCAGTCTCGAACAATCCCGTGAAGTAGTCGCTGGCCGCGATGGAACGCGTCGTGGTGTGCACGGTGCCGCAAAGCGCGACCAACGCCGCCGGGTAATCCGCAGCCGGGTCGCTGTTGGCGAGGGAACCCCCAATGGTGCCGCGGTTGCGGACATGGGCATCGCCGATTCGGCTCGCCAAGTCCGCCAGCGCCGGTATCGCGTCGCTGGCCGCCACTTCCGCGTGGCGCGTCATGCCTCCCACCGAAACCGTGCCGTCGTTCACCGTCACGCCCGTTAGCCCGGGAATCGCGCCGAGATCGATGACATCGCTCGGGCTCGCCAGGCGTTGCTTCAGAGTGGGAATCAGCGTCATGCCGCCGGACAGGTAGACCCCGTCCGCAGCACCCGCCATGAGGCTAGTGGCCTCGTCCAGCGTGGAAGGTCTGTGGTAGTTGAATTGGTACATTGGTCTTACTCCCCCCGTCCTGCACGCCAAACGGTTTCGGGTGTCGCCGGCATCGGCACGCTGGCGACGCCGAGCGCGTCGGTGACGGCATTCATTACTGCGGCGGTGGAGCCGATCGCGCCCGCCTCACCGCAACCCTTTACCCCGAGCGGATTGTGCGTACACGGCGTCACCGTCGTATCCACGGTGAAGCTCGGCAGGTCGTCGGCCCGCGGCATGGTGTAGTCCATGTACGAGCCGGAGACGAGTTGCCCGGTGTCGTCGTAGACGCCGTGCTCGAAGAGCGCCTGGCCGATGCCCTGGGCGAGACCGCCGTGCACCTGGCCTTCGACGATCATCGGGTTCACGATGTGGCCGAAATCGTCCACCGCCACGAAGTCGACGATGTCGACGACGCCGGTGTCCGGGTCGACCTCCACCTCGCAGATGTGGGCACCCGCCGGGTAGGTAAAGTTCGGCGGGTCGTAGAACGCCTTCTCCGAGAGTCCCGGTTCGAGATCCTCCAAGGGGAAGTTCTGCGGAACGTAGGCCGAAAACGCCACTTCACCGAACGTGATGGACTGGTTGGAGTCGGCGACGGTGAACGTACCGTCCGCAAACTCCATCTGGTCCTCCTCGGCCTCCAGCATGTGCGCGGCAATCTTCTTGCCCTTGGCGATGATCTTGTCGGTCGCCTTGATGATGGCCGAGCCGCCCACGGCCAGCGATCGCGAGCCGTAGGTGCCGAGAGCGTAGTCGGAGCGTCCGGTGTCGCCGTGCAGCACCGTGACGTTCTCGAACGGCACGCCGAGCTTGTCGGAGATGATCTGCGCGAACGTCGTCTCGTGGCTCTGGCCGTGGCTGTGCGAGCCCGTGACCACCGTCACCGAGCCCGTGACGTCGACGCGGACCTCGCCGACCTCGAACAGCCCGACGCCAGCACCGAGCGAGATTGCCACCTGGGAAGGCGCGAGTCCGCATGCCTCGATGTAGCAGGAGAAGCCGATGCCGCGTTTCTTGCCGGCCGATTCCGAGGCCGCCCGCCGAGTGCCGAACCCGGCGTAGTCGATGTGCTCGAGGGCCTTGTCGAGACTCGCCTCGTAGTCGCCCGTGTCGTAGGTGAGCGCGACGGGCGTGTCGTACGGGAAGTCGCCAGGTTGGATGAAGTTGCGGCGCCGGATCTCCGCCGGGTCGATGCCCATCTCCCGGGCCGCCGTCTCCACGCAGCGCTCAACCACGTAGGTCGCCTCCGGTCGCCCGGCGCCGCGGTAGGCGTCGACCGGCGCGGTGTTGGTGTAGAGGGACTGCACTTCGACGTAGATGGCCGGCGTCGTGTACTGCCCCGCCATCAGCGTGCCGTAAAGGTAGGTCGGCACGGAGGAGGCGAAGGTCGAGAGATAGGCACCCATGTTCGCCTTGGTCTTGACGCGAAGGCCAAGGAACTTGCCGTCCTGGGCCAAGGCGAGTTGCGCCGTCGTGACGTGGTCACGTCCGTGGCAGTCCGCCAGGAACGATTCCGATCTCTCGGCCCGCCACTTGACCGGTCGGCGTACCTTGCCCGCGGCCCAGATGACGGCGGTTTCTTCGGCGTAGACGAAGATCTTGGAACCGAAGCCGCCGCCGACGTCCGGAGAAATCACCCGAAGGCGCGCTTCCGGGGCGACGTTGACGAAGGCCGCCAGCACGAGTCGTTCGAGATGCGGGTTCTGCGACGTGGTGTGCAGCGTGTAGGTACCCGCCGCCGCGTCGTACTCGCCGAGCGCCGCACGTGGCTCGATGGCGTTGGGGATCAGGCGGTTGTTGACGATGTCCACCGTGGCCACGTGGTCGGCACTGTCGAAGGCCGCGTCGGTGGCTGCCTTGTCGCCGAGTTCCCAGTCGTAGGCCTGGTTGTTCGGAACGGATTCGTGGATCTGGTCCGCGGAGGCCGCAGTCGATAGGTCCACGACCGCGGGAAGTTCCTCGAAGTCCGCGTCCACGGCCTCCGCGCCGTTCCTGGCGGCTTCCAGGGTCTCGCCGATGACCACGGCGTACGGTTCGCCCACGTAGTTGACGGCCTGCGTCGCGATGGGCGGGTGCGGCGGCGCGACCATGTCCGAGCCGTCCTTCGACTTCACCAGCCAGCCGCAGGGCAGGTCGCCGATCTCGTCAGCGGCCAAATCGGCCCCTGTGAAGACCGCCACCACACCGTCGGTCGCCGCCGCGGCCGCCGTGTCGACGCCGTTGATCTTGGCGCGTGCGTAGGGCGAGCGAACGAAGACGGCGTAGGTCTGGCCCGCCGCGTTGATGTCGTCGGTGTAGTTCCCCGCCCCGGTGATGAAGCGGGCGTCCTCCTTGCGCTTGACGGAAGCGCCGATGCCTGTTTCTGATGCCATGGTCTTCTCCTCCTAGCCGTTTGACTGCGCGGCCAGGACCGCCTTGACGATGTTGTGGTAGCCGGTGCAGCGGCACAGGTTCCCCTCGAGGCCGTCCCGGACTGCCGCCTCGTCCAGGGCGCCGCCGCCCTTCTGCACGAGGTCGATGGCGCTCATGATCATGCCCGGCGTGCAGAATCCGCACTGCAGGGCATGGTTGTCCCGGAACGCCTCCTGCATCGGATGCAGCGCGTCCGGGTCGCCAATGCCTTCGATGGTCGTGACATCGGCACCATCGGCCTGTCCGGCAAGCACCGTGCACGACTTGACCGCGTCGCCGTTCATGTGCACGACACAAGCGCCGCATTGACTGGTGTCGCAGCCGACGTGGGTGCCGGTGAGTCCGAGCGACTCGCGCAGCACATCCACGAGCAGCGCGTTGTCCGCTACGTCGACGGTTTTCGCCGCGCCGTTCACCGTGAGTGTTATCTCCACTGTCCTATCCCTCCGAATGAATGCATCAAGGAGTGATGCCGATTACAACCATTACGCCGTGTCAAAGTCCACCTTGAAGCGTTCGAAAAACCGCGCCGCCATCTTGCGCGCCGCCACATCGACCAACCGGGATCCGATCTGGGCGAGCTTGCCGCCGATATTGCCGTTGATCCGGTAGGTGAGCAGGGTCTCATCGCCGTCGTCGCCCGCGACCTCCTCGAGGTTCACCGATGCGCTGCCCTTGGCGAAGCCGGCGGCACCGCCCTTGACCTCGACTTCGAGACGGTAGCTCTCGGGTTCGACCACGTCATTGAGCGAGATCGCCGCTTTGAAGGTCGCCTTGACAGGTCCCACCTTGGCCCCGACCTCGGCTTCGTATTCGCCGTCACCCACAGCGGTCATTGACTTGCAGCCGTCCAGGCAGCGAGCGAGCACCTCGGGATCGTTCAGCGCCCGCCAAACTCGGTCCCTAGGCTGCCCGATACGACTCTCGCCGGCCTGCTCCACGCCTTCCCCCGGACGCGGCTGTTCCGAGTCAACTCTCGCACAATCCAATGATGGGTGAAAGAACTCGGCGGCGTCGCCCAAGAGTGCGACGGGCTGCTAGGCTTGCGGCGGAGGGTGGAACCACATGGCTGAAGCTGCACTGACCACTTCGGCGGCACCGAAATCGGATCGACGACCGCTAACCAATTTCACGTTGGCCTCCTACGGGGCGCCTGCGGCCCCATTGGCACTCGCCGGTTTGCCGATGGCCGTCTACCTGCCGGTGATCTACGCCGATTCCGACGGGTTCGCGCTGTCGCTCGGCATCGTCGGCCTGTTGATCGGGCTGTCACGCCTGTCGGATGTGGTCACCGATCCATTGATCGGCTACCTGTCCGACAAGTGGAAGACGCGCTGGGGACGACGCAAGCCGTGGGTGTTGGTCGGCACCCCGATCTTCGCCCTCGGCATGTGGTTCCTGTTCATGCCGCCTTTCGAGTTCAGCGACATCACCGTGTTCGGCGCAACGTTCTCCAACGGCTACATCTGGATGTTCGCCATGCTCACGGTGTTCTACATCGGGTCGACCATCAAGGATCTGCCGTTCTCGGCGTGGGGGGCTGAACTCTCGGACAAATACCATGAACGCACCCTCATCATGAGCTGGAAGGAGGGCCTGGGCACCTTCGGGTCGCTGGTCTCGTCCTTCATCCCGCTGATCATCCTCTTCGACGGCCAAGTCAAACCCACCGATGCCGTTTTCTGGCTGGTGCTGGTGATGTGCATCACGATGCCCATCGTCAACGCGAACTGCCTGGTGGTCGTACCCGAGTGGCGGGTTGTGGAACGGCCCAAACGTATCGGCGTGTACGAGGGTCTGAAGATCGTCATCAAGAACAAGCCCTACATGATCCTGGTGATCGTGTTCGCGCTCGGGGCGATCGGATCGGCCATGACCAACAGCCTGTCGCTGTTCTTCGTCAAGCACGTGATCCAGGTCGGGGAGTTGTACGGTGCCTACCTCGCGCCGTATTTCGTTTCCCAGATCGCCGCGATCCCGCTTTGGTTCAAGCTGTCGCGGCGGGTCGGCAAGCACAAGGCGATCATGTGGGCCATTGGCTGGTATTCGCTGTGGTCGTGCTTTATCCCGTTGGTGATGATCGCGCCCTCGGACTGGTTCGCTCTGTTCGCGCCTGAGAAATACATGGGATTCCTCTCCGCGGACTTCCAGGTCACCGCGACGACCTACTTGACAGGAGTCGAAAGCGGCAAGCTCCCCGTCTACCTGGTGGTCATGTGCCTCAAAGGGTCCGCCATCGGCGCGCTCTCCGCCATACCGTTCGCGATGTGCGCGGACGTGGTCGACGTCGACACGGTGGAGACCGGCCAACGCCGCGCCGGCGCCTACATGGCGATCTGGTCCATGGTGAAGAAGGGTGCCTACGCGCTCGGAACGACCATCGGTCTGGCCCTGGTCGTGTACTGGGGTTTCGACTCGCTGGCCGAACCCCGGGAAACCACCAACACGCAGTTTTCGTTGCTGATGCTGGCGGTTACCTACTCCGTCCTTCCTGCGCTGATCAAGTTCGCCAGCATGCCGCTGTTGTGGGTCTATCCGCTAACCGAGGACAAGCTCCAAGAGGTCCAGGCGCAGATCCGGGCAAAGCACGGCATCGGCGACGCGGGACTGGCCGCCGCCCGCTAGCGTTCTTGACGGGCGCCTGTCTGCACATTTGAACCAAGTTTCATGCAAGGCGCTGCGAATCGCTCTTGGACGGCTCGTGTACCCACGAGCCGCGCTCGGGTACTCGCGAGACGCGCTAGCGTTCTTGGCCGCGCCATCTGCACAGTTGAGCAGAGTTTCTCGCGAGGTGCCCGCGGGAGACGAAGGCCCCGTAGGGGCGAGGCTATCGCGCCCGAAGGGCGCGCCCTCGCCCGCGTTCGTCCAAGAACGTCTCGGATCGGTCCAAGCGGGCGACCACAAGGGTCGCCCCTACGGCGCACTCGTCGGTCTAAGGCGGAGCCTCGCTGGCGACTCTCATCCGTTGAGTCCTGCGTTCGCGCGACGGCACTGACGGACGACAACGCTCTCTATCCGCTGTAGGGCTGGCCACGGTCCGTAGCGACGTTCGAATTCGGACCGAACGGGCTGGAGGCTTTGCAGGATGCGCCCAGCAAGCGCTTGGACCAAAGGTTGCAGGAATCGGGGTCGGATGCCGCATTCCACGGCAAGCGCCTGCCAGTGGGACGCAGAGATCTTTCCCGGATCCGTCTCACCGCCTACTCCCATGGCCAGCCGCCGACCGACCCGCGGGATCGCACGCGTGCAGACCAGATCGTAGAACGGCGCAAGCCGAATCGTCCGGCCCGAGTGGAGTAACGCCAGGTTCTTGGCATGGCCGTCGGCGTTCCCCGCCAGCCAGTTGAACGCCTGCCAAGCCATCAGCCGCTCGATGTCGATCACGGGGTCCGCAACGGTGTCGCGCAGAAGCCGTACGCAATCGGCAAGCGAAGGCCCGCCGTCCGCCTCGTACTTTCGTTCGTGGCCAAATCCCAGCGCCTGGCAGAAGTCCTCCTGGTGCAGCCGCCGGATCGCCCCGTCCGATTTCGCAATCCGGTCAAAACGGGCGATCTCGACGTAGTGCCGCCTGCGGATCTGCCGCAATTCGACATCCACCGTTGCCAAACCCGCCGCCTTGGCCAACGCGGTCGTGAATGTCTCGTATGCCGGCACGTTTCGGAAATCCGCGACTTCGAACTTGAGAATGTGGGTGCTTGGCGCGTCGTTGATGGGCAGGAGATACGTCCCGCCCTGCACACGCACCGGGCACTTGTGTTGAGCGCCGGCAAGGGAGAGCCGTGGCTGTTCCCCGGACTGGTCCGCATGGACGTAGCCCCGTCGCGCGGCGAGTTCGGCAAGCTCGTCTTCCTGCAAGGCGCGGTACCGGCCAACTGCACTGGTCACGGACGGCGACCCCGACGTCGACACCGCCAGAGCACCGGCACACTCTCCGCCAACGGCGCGAAGCAGATCGAAGTCCGTGTTCGGAATCCGCAGCGTCCGCACGACGCGTTCGCGCGCCTCGCCCTCGGGCAGCAGGTTGGCGAAGAAGCGATGTGCCGCGTCGGCGCCTGCGCGACTACGTCCGGCCCCCAGTGGCAAGGAGCACGAGATCGCGAATCCGTCCCCAAGCCACTCGGCGGAATACTCGAAGTCCATCCGGCCAACGGCGTCGCGGTGCAGTCGGCCGACCAACCGCGCGGTCGACCCCCCCGGCCGGTACCAGACGTGGAGAGTCTCAGCGCTACTCACGCCCCACCAGGCGGTTCACGCCTATCGTCCGCAGTGCCTCCTTCGCTCGGCGATCCGCCTGCGTAGTCGCGGGGCGGCATCACGACTGCCCGCGGCTTGACGATCACCTCCAAACCCAAAGCGGCAAGTGCCGCCAGTGCCTTGCCGAGTTCCGCAGTCTCTTTGCCGCGTTCGAATTCGGAGAGGAAACGCATACTGAAGCCTCCGATGGCGGAGACCCTCTCCAGGTTGAGCGAGCGGTCCTGGCGATGCGCACGCGCCAAGCGCCCCAATTCAGATGCGCTTCGAACGACGCCGTAGCGTGGTCTTGACTTGGCCATGGCGACCAATTTTATCGTACGGGAAAAACAAGCGCTATCATCGGGGAACCAACCAGCCTTTTACCGTACGGGAAAATCGCAGCGTGCTTCCCGTGCCGCCGCGTCAGGGAACCACGATTTCGCACGCCGGTCCAGCCGCGCCGGCGAGCTTTCGATCCAAGGTTGAGAACCGGCAGCCGAGTGATTCGGCAACCGCGACGTACCATGCGTCGTAGCTGGTCAGGTCGTCCCGAAGCGCCCACACGCGCTCGGCGAACGGTCTGAACGGGAACAGCCGAGTCCGTGTTCAAGTACCATGCCGCCCTTTCCCCAGCGACCGAGCCATGGCCTTGCAGCTCGCCAGCATCGAAGCGCTCAAAGCAGCGGGCGCGGCTTGAAACGCATCTGCGTCATGTGCGGTTCCAGCGAGGGCCGCAATCCCGCGTACGGTGAGTCTGCCCAGGAACTCGGCCGGACGCTCGCGGCGCGTGGCATCGGCATCGTCTATGGCGGGGCCGGCGTGGGCTTGATGGGCGCCTTGGCAGACGCCGCTTGTGAGGCCGGGGGCGAAGTCATCGGCGTCATCACGCCCGACCTAGCGGACCTCGTCGGCCACGAGGGCGTCCGCCTCGAACGTGTCGACACGATTCACCAGCGCAAAGCGCGCTTCGAGGCCCTATCGGACGGCTATGTCGCCCTGCCAGGTGGATTCGGCACGCTCGAGGAACTCTTCGAGGCCGTGACCTGGAATCAGCTCGGCCTGCACGACAAGCCGGTGGGGCTGTTGAATGTCGCCGGCTATTTCGACACGCTCCTTCAGTATCTGCGCCATGTCCAAGGGGAAGGGTTCGTGCGGCGTGAACACGTCGACGGAATCATCGTTGAAGACGAACCGGGTCGACTGATCGACGCCCTCGGGCAGTACCGCCCCGTGCGCCTTGGCAAGTGGTGGTAGTCGTGGGAACCGCCGCGCCGCACGTCGAATACCGGAACGTCCAGAAGAGCTACGACGGCCAGACGCTGGTCGTCGAGGACCTGAACCTTGCCGTGCAAAAGGGCGAATTCCTAACCCTGCTCGGTCCCTCGGGGTCCGGCAAGACGACGTGCCTCATGATGCTTGCCGGGTTCGAGCAGACCTCCGCCGGCACGATCCTCGTCGACGGCGTCTCGGTACAGGATCTCCCCCCGGACAAGCGCGGCATCGGCGTGGTGTTCCAGAACTACGCGCTGTTCCCGCACATGACGGTGGGCGGCAATCTGTCGTTCCCACTGGAGGTGCGCCGCATGCCCCCCACGGAGCGGGTCGAACGCGTGCAGAGGGCATTGCGTCTCGTGCAGTTGGAGGGCTTCGAGGATCGCCGGCCCGGGCAGTTGTCCGGCGGTCAGCAGCAACGGGTCGCCATCGCCCGCGCATTGGTGTTCGAGCCCGACCTGGTGCTGATGGACGAACCCCTCGGTGCCTTGGACCGGCGCCTGCGCGAAGAGATGCAGTTCGAGATTCGCCGCATCCAGCGTGAACTGGGGGTGACCGTGATCTACGTGACCCACGACCAGCAGGAAGCGATGGTGATGTCGGATCGGGTCGCCGTGTTCCGGGACGGCCGGATCGAGCAGGTGGCCTCTCCCGAGACGCTCTACGAAGAGCCCGAACGCGCCTTCGTTGCCCACTTCATCGGCGAGAACAATCTCGTGGCAGGCACCGTTGTCGGTACCGACGGCGACATCTGCGCAGTCGATACCGGCGGCAGCACCGTTCACGCCTTCGACGTGGCGGGCAGCGCGCCTGGCGATGGGGTGCTGCTTGCCATTCGACCAGAGCGCGTAGGCGTCGCGCCGGAAACGGGCCAGTATGCAAACGAGTTGGTCGCCGACGTCGTCGATGTCGTGTTCATCGGCGACCACCTCCGCGTGCGCCTGAGAGTGGGCAGTCGCGACGACTTCATCGCCAAGATTCCCAACATCGTCGGCCACGGCAGGGTGCTGCCGGGCGACACCGTGCGTATCGGCTGGGCAACGCTGGACTGTCGAGCGCTTCCCCCCGATCCAACTGTCCTGCAAACGGAGAACGATTGATGAAACGAGCCAACCGAACGACTCGACCGAGTAGGTTTGCGAGCAAAGTGGGCGACGCCTTCGCCAGCGCGGGCGGGGAAAAGCCCCGCCCCTGCGCCGTCGCAATGGCAGCGCTGGTGCTTAGCGCCGTTCCGGCAACGGCTGCCGAGTCCGTCACCGTGGTGTCCTGGGGCGGGTCCTACGAGCGGGCCTGCGTCGAGGGATACCACAAGGCGTTCACCGCCGAGACCGGCATCGAGATCAAGCTCGAGGACTACAACGGCGGCCTGGCCGAGGTACGCGCCCAGGTGGATTCCGGCTCGGTGCACTGGGACGTGGTGGACGTCGAACTCGCCGATGGCGTGCGGGGCTGCGACGAAGGTCTGTTCAAGGTATTCGATCCCGCCGCCCTGCCTGCCGGTGCCGACGGCTCCGCGCCCGAGGACGACTACTACCCGGACGCCATCACCGAGTGCGGCGCCAACACGCTCTACTACTCCACCGTCTACGCCTACAACGCCGAGAAGATCCCCGGCGAGAAGCCGGCCACGATGCAGGACTTCTTCGACCTCGAGCGCTTTCCCGGGCGCCGCGGCATGCGCCGTTCGCCGGTCGTGAACCTCGAGTTCGCGCTCATGGGCGACGGCGTCCCGGCCGAGGAGGTGTACGCGCTGCTGGACACGGAGGAGGGCGTCGAACGGGCATTCGCGAAGCTCGACACCATCAAGGACCATGTCGTCTGGTGGGAGGCCGGTGCCCAGCCGCCGCAAATGCTGGCCGACGGCGAAGTCATCATGTCCACCGCCTACAACGGGCGCATCTTCAACGCCCAGGTGCTGGAGGAGCAGCCCTTCGTCATCGTCTGGGACGGCCAGGTCCTCGACACCGGCTTCCTCGCGATCCTCGAGGGCGCGCCGAACGCCGAGGCCGCGCAACGCTTCGTGGAATTCGCGGCCCGGCCGTCGTCCATGGCCGGTACCGCCCGGTACATCTCCTACAGCCCCACGCGACGCTCGGCCGAGGCGCTAATCTCCACCCACGCCGAAACCCACGTTTCGATGCGCCCGCACATGCCCAACACGCCCGAGAACGCCAAGCGCGCGTTGCACAACGACTGGGAATGGTGGAGCGACAACCGGGACGACATGAACGAGCGTTTCGCGGCGTGGCTTGCCCGATAGCGTCGATCGCCGAGGTTGCTTGAGGCTGCGCATGGCCGCGGCTGGGTCACCCGGGATTCGGGCTGCGGGCCTGACGATCCCGTTGATCGCGTTCATCGGGGTGACGTTCATCGCGCCGCTCGGGACGTTGTTGACGCGTAGCGTCTACGACGCGGAAGTCGCCGAGATCCTGCCCGAGACCCTGGCGGTTCTCGCGGATTGGGACGGTAGCGGAACGCCCTCGGAAGCAACCTACGCGACCGTTGCGAGGGAACTGCTGCGCGCCCGGGACGAACGCACGCTGGGGCGCGCGGCGACGCGCATCAACCGGATTCAGAGCGGTTTGCGCAGCGTCGTGGTCAAGACGCCACGACGCCTTGGACGCGATGCCGACGCCGATCCGCCAAGTTCCTGGCGGGAAGCCCTTGTCGACATCGACGATGCCTGGGCCGAAACCGCCACCTGGCGGGCGATCCGCGAGGCGGGACAGCCGTACACGGCGCGCCACTTCCTGAACGCGGTGGATCTCGAGACGCGGCCGGACGGGAGCATCGGCGCCATGCCCGAAACGCGGCGCATCTACGTGCCGCTCTATCTCAGGACGCTGTGGGTGAGCCTCGGCGTCACCGCGCTGTGTCTCGTCATCGGCTACCCCATCGCCCACGCCATCGCCCATGCGGGATCGCGCTGGTCAACGACGTTGCTGGTGCTGGTGCTCGTGCCGTTCTGGACGTCGCTCCTGGTACGCACGACGGCCTGGATCGTGCTGCTGCAGAACCAGGGCGTCGTCAACGACATCCTGGTCTTACTGGGCATCGTCCCCGACAACGAACGGCTCGCCATGATCTACAACATGACCGGCACGTTCGTCGCCATGACCCACGTGCTGCTGCCGTTCATGGTGCTGCCGCTGTATTCGGTGATGCGCTCGATTCCGGCCCGCCACATGGACGCCGCGGCCTCTCTCGGGGCGACGCCGATGCAGGCGTTCCGAAGGGTCTACTGGCCGCAGACCCTACCGGGGGTCGGAGCGGGCTCGCTGCTGGTGTTCATCCTGGCGATCGGCTACTACATCACCCCGGCGCTGGTGGGCGGGCAGAGCGGCCAGCTCATCTCCAACATGATCGCCTACCACATGCAGACGTCCCTGAACTGGGGCCTAGCGGCGGCGCTCGCGGCGATCCTGCTGCTGGCGGTGATCGGGCTCTACGTGCTCTACGACCGCGTCGTCGGCATTGACCGGATGCGCCTCGGATGACCACGGCGACGACAATCGCGCAACGGAGGCTGGGCCGCTACGCCTACGTCGGGTTCTGCGCCTGCGCGTTCGTCTTTCTCGTCGCGCCGATCCTCGTCATCGTGCCCCTGAGCTTCAACGCCGAGCCGTACTTCACCTTTACGGAGGGCATGCTCCGCCTCGATGCCGATGCCTGGTCCTTAAGGTGGTACCGCAGCATCGTCGAGGACGAACAATGGGGACGTGCGCTCGTCAACAGCATGATCATCGGCGTGGCCGCCACGCTGCTCGCCACCACCCTCGGCACCGTCGCCGCCCTGGGGCTCGCGAACCCGGCCATGCCCGCTCGGCGATTGGCCATGGGCATTCTCATCTCGCCGATGATCACCCCGGTCATCATCGTCGCCGTGGGGGTGTTCTTCTTCTACTCGAAGCTCGGACTTGCCCAGACCCACCTGGGGTTGATTCTTGCCCACGCCGCCCTCGGCGCGCCGTTCGTCGTGATCACCGTCACCGCGACCCTTGCCGGTTTCGACCAAACGTTCATGCGCGCCGCGGCCAGCCTTGGCGCGGGCCCGCTGACGAGGTTCCGGCGCGTCCAGTTGCCGTTGATCGCGCCCGGGGTCTTCTCCGGGGGCCTGTTCGCGTTCGCGGCGTCCTTCGACGAGGTGGTAGTGGTCCTGCTGATGGGCGGCTTGGAGCAACGGACCATTCCGCGCCAGATGTGGTCGGGCATCCGGGAGCAGATCAGTCCGACGATCCTCGCGGTCGCGACGTTGCTGATCATCTTCGCGGTGCTGGTGCTGTTCACCGTCGAGTGGCTGCGGCGGCGGTCGAGCGAGGCCGCAAGCTGAGTTGGCTGCGGCACGGGCGGGGACAAGCCCCGCCCCTACGAACTGCCTACCGCGGGCGGGCCGCCTCTACGGGCCTGCGTCGCGGAGTGGCGTAGGGGACGGGCTTGTCCCGTCCCGCTGACCCGGCTGGGACAATCGAGCCGATCGATCAGAATGAGTCCCAAGACATATTGCCTATACTGGGTTGCGCACGATTCCGAGGTTCCCAACCAATGGTTCGATCAACTCGTAGGGCATTCCTCCCTCTCTTCATTGCAATCACGGCACTTCCGCTTGCAGGCTACACGGACGAGGAGTCTGCTTTCGTCCCGGTCACTGACGCCATGCTTGCCGACCCGCCGGCCGAGGACTGGCTGACCTGGCGGCGCACCAACGACGCGTGGGGCTACAGCCCGCTCGATCAGATCACCGCCGAGAACGTCGCCAAGCTCGAACAGGTTTGGACGCGACCGTTGCGTCGGGGCAGCCAGACGGCGACACCTCTGGTCTACGACGGCGTGATGTACATGCCGAACCCCAACGACGTGATCCAGGCGTTGGACGCGACAACGGGCGACCTGCTCTGGGAACACGAGCGCGAGACTCCGGAGGCGGCCCGCAGGATGGGCGGCCTGCTCGGCAGCAACAACCGGAACATCGCCATCTACGGCAACCTGATCATCGACACCAGCGTCGATCTCCACCTGTTCGCCCTCGATGCCGAGACCGGCGAAATGGTCTGGGAGACCCCGGTCCTCGACTACACAAAGCACCGCGCCATCCAGGGCGCCGGGCCGATCATTGCGGGCGGCAAGGCCGTATCCGGACGAAGCTGTTTGCCGTACGCCGGACCCCACGCTTGCGTCATCGTCGCCCTCGATGCCTTGACCGGCAAGGAGGTCTGGCGGCGGCGGTTGATCCCTGCGCCCGGCGAGCACGGCGACGAGTCCTGGGGCGACATGCCATTCGAAGCGCGCAGCCACGTCGGATCCTGGATGGTGCCGAGCTACGACCACGAACTCGATCTGGTCTTCGTGGGTACGTCCGTCACGGCGCCGACCCCCAAGTTCCTGCTGCAGGGGTCCGACAAGGAGTATCTCTACCACAACTCCACCCTGGCGCTGGACGGCGACACAGGGGAGATCCGCTGGTACTACCAGCACCTGGTCGATCACTGGGACTTAGACCACCCCTTCGAGCGGATGCTGCTCGACACCAAGGTCGCGCCGGATTCCGAGGACGTGCCGTGGATCAATCCCGGCATCGAGCCGGGGGAGACCCGCAAAGTCATGACTGGCATTCCCGGGAAGACGGCCTTGATCTACACCCTCGACCGGGAGACGGGCGAGTTCCTCTGGGCGAGACCCACCGTCGAGCAGAACGTCGTCGCCAACATCGACGGCACCGGCAAGGTGACCGGGGAAGCCGATTCCATTCCGACCGAAATGGGGCAGACGCTCAACATCTGCCCGTCCATGCATGGCGGCAAGGATTGGGAGGCGGGTGCGTACAGTCCGCTGACCAACACGATGTACTTTCCGCTCCGCAACGCCTGTATGCCGACCTTGATCACCACCGACCGCGATGCGTCCCATTCCTACTATGCGCTCAACGTCGGGTTCGAACTCTCGCCGGGCAAGACGGACCTCGGCACCATCTATGCCGTCTCGGCGGAAACCGGGGCCACGACATGGCTCTACGAGCAGCGCGCGTCGACGACGTCGGTGGTCGCGACCGGTGGCGGGCTGCTGTTCTTCGGCGATACCGGCGGCGGATTCATGGCTCTCGACCAGGAAAACGGCGCGGTGCTGTGGCGCGTGGAACTCGGTTCTCCCGTTACCGGGTTCCCGATTACCTACGCGGTGGACGGACGGCAGTACGTGGCGGTGAGCACGGGGTTCTCGGCAACTACCGGGAGCTTTCTCCGGATGACGCCGGAGATTAGGCCGAGCTTCGGGAACAACCTGTACGTATTCGCGTTGCCGTAGGGATGACGAACCATGTAAATGTGACTCAACGTGTCACATTTACATAGTTGCAGACGGCTGAATTGCGATCTCACTGAGAGCCTTCGGATTCGTTGACAGTTCGTCCTTGCCGGCCGGGTACCCCATCTCCGAGAGCAGGTAGGCGACGAGGTCGGCGTAGGTCTCTTCGCTCAGACTCCCCGGGGCGCTCTGGGGCATCGTGTTGCGCATACCCACGAAGTAGTCGTAGAGCTTCTTGTCCTTCCAGCGGAACGTGAAGGCGATGCCGACGAGGGAGGGCGTCATCTGCTGATCGCCGCGGAGATCCTCCTTGTGGCATTCGACGCACTGTTCGAGATAGACGGTCTTGCCGCGCGCCGCCTGGCCTTCGGTGTAGACCCCGTCGCGCACCGATCGCGTCGGCGTTTTCAGGGGCTCTTCTTCGGAACCGGAACCTGTAGTGGCCAGCCAAGCAGCGGCCATGAGGATGACCGGGACGAACGGGACGGGACAAGCCCGTCCCCTACGGTCCGTTCCCAAAGGACGCAGCGTCGTAGGGGCGACCCTTGCGGTCGCCCGCCCAAACGCGACAACTGGTCGGCACGGGACGGGGCAAGCCCGTCCCCTACGGTTCGTGTTCCGTGCACGTCCGCAGCCCGGCCCAAGAGTTGGAATTCCCATGCTACAGCCGGCGGTAGTCGTAGCTGCCCTTGATCATCGAATTCACGAATCCACCCTTGGACTCGGCGCGCATCAGTTCGTCGAAGACCGACGACGGGACGTCGTAGTAGACATAGGCCTTGCCGGAACCGATAAATCGCAGGTAGAGCCTTCGGGTGTCGTGGTCGTAACTCACGGTCTCAATGCTGGACGACTCGACACGCTGAATTGCGGGAAACGACTCGACCACCGTTCAGTCGCCGAGGGGAGAGCCGTCGAAGGCATCGACCGTGGTGAACGCGGCCACTGGATTGCGGCGCAGACGGGTGAGTTGCTTGACCGGCTTGCCGATGGGAAGCATGGCGGCCAGCGCGTGGTTCTCCGGGATGCCGAACAGCGCCTTGGCCTTGGCTTCCTCGGCAGCCAGGAACGTGGTCAGGGTGCCGCCGAGCCCTTCGCTGCGCGCCGCCAGCAGGATGTTCCAGACGAAGGGATAGATGGAGGCCCCGGAGATGACGCCGATGCGCGGCAGGTGCTGGTCCATGGACGCGACGACGGCGAGGTCGACGGTCACCAGCAACAGCACGGGCGCATGGATCAACCGGTCGATGAACCCCGGGGGAATGGCGACGGCGTCGACGTCGGCTTGGCTGACTGCGGCGGGGGCGATGGTGTTCCAGGGATTGGCACCCGCCCTGACCTCCGCCAAGTAGCGCCGGTAGGTGGGTTCGATCAGCGGCCCGAGGGCAGCGCGCTTGGCGAGGTCGCGGACCACGATGACGCGCCAGCCCTGCCGGTTGCCGCCGCTGGGGGCGAAACGGGCGTTGTCGAGGATCCGGGCGAGCACCTCGTCGGGTACCGGATCAGCCGTGAAGTCCCGGGCCGCGAACGCGGTGCGCATGACATCGTAGAGTTCCACTGCCTCGACTCCTAGTGTGGCGGCGCCACGGCTTGCTGCTCGGGGTAAAGCTCGTCCAACGGCACGGATTTTCCGTCGTCCTGCACGATGCGGCAATGGAACCGTTTCAACCGGCGCGGTTCCGGCACGCCGCAGGAGTGGGCGATGACGCCGACCTCCGTGCGGATCGAAAGGGCATAGCGCCTGACCCGCTCAGCCTTGTCAACGGGGTCGAGACCGCGCTGAAGCCTGGGATCGTGAGTGGTCACACCCGTAGGGCAGGTGTTCTTGTTGCACTGTAGCGCCTGGATGCAGCCCAGCGCGAACATGAAGCCCCGGGCCGAGGCCACGAAGTCCGCGCCCGCGCAGAGCGCCCAGGCCACCGGCCCCGGCAGGACCATCTTGCCGCTCGCGATCACCTTGATGCGGTCGCGCAGGCCGTGCTTCGTCAGCACGTCCACGACCAGCGGCAGGCTTTCCTTGATCGGCAGGCCCATGTAGTCGATGAGGCTCATGGGCGCGGCACCCGAACCGGCGTCGGCGCTGTCGACGGTGATGAAGTCCGGCGCCGACTCGATGCCGCGCCGGTGGATCTCGTCGCACAGGTCGTCGATCCAGTCATAGCTACCGATCACCGTCTTGAAACCGGTCGGTTTGCCGGTGACGCGCCGTACCCGCTCGATCATGTCGAGGAGATCCGCTTCGGAGTTGATCTCCGGGTGCCGGTTGGGGCTGATGGAATCCTTGCCCCGATCGATGAGCCGGATCGCCGCGACCTCCTCCGTCACCTTCGCGCCGGGCAGAATCCCGCCCTTGCCCGGCTTGGCGCCCTGGGAGAGCTTGATCTCGAACATCCGCACCTGCTCGTGTGCGGCGACGTCCTTCAAGCGCGCATCCGAGAGTTCCCCGTCGGAATCCCGAACCCCGTACTTCGCCGTGCCGAACTGGAAGAAGATGTCGGCACCCCCTTCGAGATGCGAGGGCGACAGGCCCCCTTCGCCCGTGTTCAGCCAAACGCCGGCCATGCGCGCGCCGTTCGACAGGGCCTCGACCGCCGGTCGGGAGACCGCCCCGTAGCTCATGGCCGAAATGTGGAACACGGAGGACGTCGTGTAGGGCTTCTCGCAATACGGGCCGATGGTCACGTCCGTCGTGTCCACCGCATCCTGCTCCAGGGTCGGATAGGGACAGTTGACGAAGATCACCGAGCCGACGGGCCGCATGTCCCGGGTCGAGCCGAACGCGACCATGGTGTCCTCGCCCTTGGCCGCCCGGTAGACCCAGGAACGCTCGGCCCGGTTGAACGGCATCTCCTCCCGGTCCATGGCGAAGAAGTACTGCCGGAAGAACTCGCCGAGGCGCTCGAAGAGATAGCGGAAACGACCGATGACCGGAAAGTTGCGCCGCACCGCCTGCCGGGTCTGGGTGCGGTCGATGACGTAGAGGACGGCGACGACCAGGACGCCGAGGCCGACCATGAGCACAAAGAGTTGGGCGAGGAATTCGAGCAGGTTGAACACGACGCGTTCCTCCATGGGTGGATCGCCTACCCTCTCTGACTGGCCCGCCCCGTTGATTACTGCCTGCGACTAGCCGTCGAGCACGTCGAACGATACCACCACGTCTCGCGCCACGGCCTGCTCGAACTGGGTCGGCGTCATCTCCTGTCCCCGCTTGAGGACGATTCCGTGGTACGGCGCATCAGCCGGGAACCGCTCAAGCGTCTCCCGGAGTACCGACGCCTTGTGTTCGGTGTCACCCGGTCGGGCTTGGGCGCGGGCCGCGACACGACGCCCGGCCAACTGCAGCAGAACGTCGCGCGGTTCGAGGAAATTCGGCCACCACCCGGTCTCGCGACCAGTGAGGCACACCACGCGAGACTCGCCCTCCCGCAGGTAACGCACAGGTGTCGAACGGCGCCTGCCCGTCTTGCGTCCCGTGAAGTAGACCACCATTACGCTGCCGCTCATCAGGCGGTGCAGCGGCGAGTTCAACAGCAACCGCATGAACTGGTTGATGAACGGAAATAGCGCGTCGGGAATCCTCATTTGAACTCCGAGATCAGCGCCGAGATCGACGCCTTGGCATCGCCGAAAAGCATCCGCGTATTGGTGCCGAAGAACAGCGGGTTGTCGACGCCCGCGAAGCCCGAGGCCATGGAACGCTTGAGGACGAATACGGTGCGCGCATGGTCGACGTTGACGATCGGCATGCCGTAGATCGGGCTCGCGTCGTCATCCCTGGCCGCCGGATTCACGACGTCGTTGGCGCCGATCACGACGGCGACATCCACGTTCGGCATGCGCGGATTGATGTCATCCGACTCGACGAGTTGATCGTAGGGCACGTTCGCCTCCGCAAGCAGCACGTTCATGTGCCCCGGCATGCGCCCGGCGACCGGGTGGATGGCGTAGCTCACCTCGCAACCGTTCGCCTCGAGTATCTCGCCGAGTTCGCGGACCACGTGCTGGGCCTGGGCAACTGCCATTCCGTAGCCCGGAACGAAGGTGACCGCCGATGCGGCTTCGAGGATCAGGTAGGCGTCCTCGGCGACGATGGGCTTGACGTCGCCTTCCACCTTCGTGACGGTCTTAACGGCCCCAAAGCCGCTGAACAAGACGTTGGTGAGCGACCGGTTCATCGCCTTGCACATGATGTTGGTGAGAATGATGCCGGCGGCGCCGACAAGCGATCCCGAGACGATCAGGATGTTGTTGTTGATGGCGAAACCGGCCGCGCAGGCTGCAAGTCCCGAGTAGCTGTTCAGGAGCGAGATCACCACCGGCATGTCCGCCCCGCCGATCGGAATGACCGCCATGACGCCGAGCAGCACCGCGAGCCCCAGGATGGCGTAGAAGAGGGGGGAGTCCGGCGCCGGAAGGAGGGCGAAAAGGACGCCGCAAAGCACCAGACCGCCCAGTAGCGCGGCGTTGATGACGCGCTGGCCGACGAACACGATGGCACCGCTCGGCACCACCTCCGCAAGCTTGGCCCAGGCGACGAGGCTCCCCGAAAAGGTCACCCCGCCAATCATTACCGAGAGGAAGACCGTGACGGCGGTGAACGGGGTCACCGCTCCGGCGCTGTTCGGATCCGCCCCGAAGAGCGCAGCCCAGCCCACGAGCAGGCTCGCGATGCCGCCGGAACCGTTGAACAGCGCGACCATTTCCGGCATCGAGGTCATGGCGACCAAACGCGACGCCAACGCGCCGACCAATGCGCCCGCGGCCGCGGCGATGGCGATCCAGTGGAATTCGACGATGCCCTTCGAGAGCAAGGTGACCACGATGGCGATCAACATCCCGCCGGACGACAGGGCGTTGCCCGACCGGGCCGTGGCGGGCGAACTCAACATCCGCAAGCCGAAGATGAACATCACGGCGGCGACGATGTAGGCGAGGTTGACGAAGAGCGCGCTCATCGGGCGTTACGGCGCATCGTCGGTCTTTCTCTTGAACATCCCGAGCATCCGGTCCGTGACTAGGTACCCGCCGACGACGTTGACGGTGGCGAAGAACACCGCCGCGGCGCCGAGCAGGGTCGCGAGCCAACTCGGACCACCTGCGCCGGCTGCCAGCAACGCGCCCACGATGGTGATGCCGGAAATGGCATTGGCACCCGACATCAGCGGCGTGTGCAGGGTCGCCGGCACCTTCGAGATCAACTCGAAACCGAGGAAGATCGCGAGGATCAGTATGAACGCGAGATAGACGGGGATCAGTTCCACTCGATGTTCCAGTTCACGGGGACTACGTTGTCCGCACTGCCTCGCTAACCACTTCGCCGCCGCGCGTCAGCACACAGCCGGCAACGATCTCGTCGGCTGGGTCCAGGTCGAATCGGCCGTTCTCCGGGTCGTAGAACTCGTCGATGAAGTGCGTAACATTCGACGAATACATATCGCTCGCGTTGTGCGCCACCTCCGAGGGCAGGTTACCGAGGCCAACCAGCTTGACACCGTCGATGTCCACGACCTCGTCCAATACCGAGCCTTCGACGTTGCCGCCGGACTCCACGGCCATGTCCACCACGACACTCCCGGGGCGCATGGCCTCCACCATGTCGCGCGTGACGATCCGTGGGGCGCGCCGACCGAACACCTGGGCGGTGGTGATGACCACGTCCGAGTAGCCGATGACCCGCTTCATGCCCTGGCGCTGCATCTCCAGTTGCTCGGCCGTGAGTTCCCGGGCGTAGCCCTGGTCCGTCTGGCCGATTTCGCCGATGTCGATTTCCACGAACCGGGCGCCGAGGGACTGCACCTGCTCGGCAACCACCGGGCGGGTGTCGAAGGCTTCGACCCGTGCTCCCAAGCGCTTCGCCGTCGCGATCGCCTGGAGTCCGGCGACACCCGCGCCGATGACGAATACCCGCGCCGGCGCGATGGTGCCAGCGGGCGTCATCATCATGGGAAAGACCTTCGGTGTGTGCGAAGCGGCGAGTACTACCGTGACGTAACCCGCCAAGCTGGCCTGGGACGACAGGGCGTCCATCTTCTGCGCCCGCGTGGTTCTCGGGATCATTTCCATGGACACGGCCGTCACGCCCCGGGCGGCGATTTTCTCGATGAGGGGTTTCTCGTTGAAGGGATCGAGAAAGCTGATGTGCAGGGTGCCTTCCGCCAGGAAATCCAGATCCTCCTCGGCGGGCCTTCGGACCCGGAGCACGACCTCCGACGACACCAGCGCCGAGGCGATGTCCTTGACCACGTCCGCGCCCGCCGCTTCGTAGTCCCCATCCGGAAACCCGGACACGACGCCGAGGCCGGTTTCGACCATGACGTCGAAGCCAAGATCAACGAGCTTTTTGGCGCTGCTTGGAACCAACGCGGCGCGCAGTTCGCCGGGCCACGTCTCCCTTGGCACGGCGATACGCATCCGTAAGAGAACACCGTCTGGTGACGGGCGGTAAGCGTAATGGAAAGCTAGGACGGTTTACACTTGATGAAGGATTCTCCGGGGGTCGGATAGGGTCTCGCGATGCGTCTCGTGGCCGCGCCTTGGTGGTTGATCGTCGCGGGCTGGCCGGCTGCCGGTTCCGTGTGCGCACCGGACGCGGCCAACAGTGCGCTGTTTGCCGAGTGGTCCCGCATCGAAACATCGACCCTTGCCTCACCGGCATTGGACTCCGTGCAACTAACCGAGTCGTCGTTGCGCGTCCGGCTGTGGCGCAGGGCGAACAAGCAGGCGTCTGAATCCGACCGACGGACGTTGCGCCTCATCCACGACTACCGGGCCTACGACTTTGGATCCAGGGGCACCCGGCTAGAAACCAATGGCCACCTGCATCACCTTGGATTGGAATATCGCGTGGAGCATGGCACCTGGGAGTGGGCAGTCTCACCGCGGCTCGCGGCGTCGTCCAATGCGGGACGCCATCCGCGAGTGATCGACGGCGACACCGTCGCATGGCATGGCGTGGCCCGCCGAACGCATCGTCTCGGAAAATCCGTCTCCGTTGTCTGGGGCGTCTGCCGCGACGACCGCTTAGGCAGGCGTCGCCTCGCACCCGTTGTCGGCGTCGATTGGCACCTTGAGCGCTTCGAGCTTTCCCTTGGCTTTCCCGAGTCGGCATTGACTTGGGAAGCGCACCCGCGCTGGGCGGTCCAAGCCCGAATCCATCCATCGGGCGGCAGTTGGCGGGTTTTCTCGGAAGAGCTGGACCGGCGCAGCCGGTTCCGGCAGTCGGGGTGGCGATACGGTGTCGGGCTGACCGTCGCCGCGACCGCCAAGCACCGGTTGACTGCAATCGTCGAGCGGGAGGTGCGACGGTCGTTCCGTTTCCGCCTGGAGGACGGCCGCAACGTGCGGACGGAAGCCTCGGCCGCCTGGCTGCTCGGTCTTCGGCTGCAATGGACGGGATAGGGCCAGTGCCGGTGGGCGGTGGCGTACGCCTCCCTGCCGATGCTATCCCTTATCCGTGGAGCGTCGGCGCCGGAGCACCAAGTAAAGCGCGGCCACCCCGAGCAACAGAACGCCGGCAATCGCCGGGGCGCGCCAGTCCCCGGCCCCGACGCGGGTTGCGAACATGACGACGCAGACGACGGCGCCGAGCGCGGGCACCGCGATCGGCAGTTCGAAACCGCCCCGGGGTTCGCCGGGCCGCAGCTTAAGAACCACCAGTGCGCTGTTCACCACCAGGAACACCACCAGCAGCAGCAACACGGTCGCCGAGGCCAGTTCCGAGATGTCGCCCGCTAGGATCAGAATCGCGATCAGCGCGAAAATCAGCCCGATCGCGAAATGCGGCGTGCGCCGCACCGGATGGACTCTCGAGAGCACGGGCGGCAGGTGCCCGTCGCGCGCCATGCCGAAGAAGAGACGCGACGTGGTGATGTAGTTGATCAGCCCGGTGTTGGCGACCGCGAACACCGTGATGACGATGAACACCCACGCGGGGAACCACGGTGCCGCGCGCGCCACGACTTCGGCCAGCGGCGCGCTGGCTTCGGCCAACTCCTGCCACGGCACGACCGACACGGCCCCGATCGCTACGCTCATGTAGATGACGACGGTCAGGACGAGCGCCATCACCAGGCCGAGAGGCAGGTTGCGGCGCGGGTTCTTCAACTCCTCGGCGACGTTAAGCGTGTCCTCGAAACCGATGAAGGCGTAGAAGGTCAGCACGATTCCCTGCGCCAGGAACACCAGCGGAAGCCCCGCTTCGGTTTCGGGCCGCGCGGGAAACTCCAGCAGGTTCGCCGAGCCCCAGTAGGGCAGGCTCACGGCGATCACCAGCAGCAGCCCTCCCGCTTCCATGAGCGTAAGGGCGACATTGGCCCACATCGACTCGCGGATGCCGCGATAAGCGATCGCGCCCACGATGGCCACGTAGACAAACGCCAACGCCCCGGTGGGCAGGCCCTCGAAAACGGGCAGGGCCTGCAGATTCTCTCCGACTACGCGCGCGCCGGCGGCGATCGAGGTCAGGCCCGAGCACGCCACGGTCAGGCCGACGACATGGGTCAGCAGGCTGCGACGATAGGCACGCTGCGTGATGTAGGCAGCGCCGCCCGCCCGTGGATAGCGGGAGCCGAGCGACGCATACGAGAGTCCGGTCAGTCCCGCAGCGACCAGCGACAGCGCGAAGGCCAGCCAGATCGCCGACCCCATCTCTGCGGCGACTTGCCCGATCAGGCCGTAGATGCCGGCGCCGAGCATGCCCCCGGCACCGTAGAGCGTCATCTGCCACAGGCTGATGCTGCGCCGCAGCGTCGGCTCGCCGCCGACCGGTTCGCCTGGCTCGCGGGCCTGTTCCATGGTTTTCCCCTCTCCCTCCGTGATTCCCTGACGCCACTACCGCACTGGGCGCCACTTTACACCTGTCATCACCGCGTCTCCCGCCTATCTTGCCGACAGCTGCGGCCGCAGAGACCGCACCGCTGGCTGTCTTCTGCAACCGGCACTTCGCGCGACCGGCCACTCTTTGTCCTCGAGCCCTAGAGCCGGTTGCCTCCGCCCCGGTCGTCGCGCGCGGGGGTGAACTTGGCCGCCTCCTCGCGCCGCAGACCGAACTCCGCCTCGAGGCGCAGCGCCATCGCGACGTACGGGTCCTTGACCAGCGCCGGCTTCTCCAGATCGAGGACGACATTCCTGTCCTCGTTGGTCGCGTACTCGCGGTTCCCGTGCCGACGAAGTGCTGACGATCGTCTATTCGCCCCGACCGACGACCGAGAGCGAGGACGTTCTGCTGCAAAAGATGGGCGTAAAGATGCGCGGTCGGCTAGTCGTCGCGAAGGCCGGCCTCCAGCCGCTCAGAATGGAGATCGAACTCACCGAACCGGTCGCAGTTGCGGTTCCGCCTGTACGGATCGCGGAGTACAGGGAATCCCGTTCGTTTGTCGTGGACTCGGCTACCGGGGCACTCCTTGTGAAGTCCTTCCGCCTCTTTTCGCGTGGGAGGGCGTTCTACGTCAGAAAGGTCGGCAACTCCTTCACGCGGAGGTTCAGCTATTCGGGCTGCCGATTCGTCGGCACGGCTGCGGGTTCATCGCAGGTCCCCGTCCCCGAGTTCCCGGCTCACAGGCACCTTGACATATCGCCTCGATGACGTCCTGGCGCCAACTCAACCCAGTGACCCTACTGGCTCAAAGGCGGTCGAACTTGCTCGCCAAGGCACCCGCTTGTAGCCTCGGTCATCGCGTTGGACAGTGAGTACTCACTTGGCGAAGACACCGGGATTCGTGCCGATGGATAGAGAAGCTTGGCTCGCGCAGGTGACCGAAGAGGTCATCGAGCCGGAATTGCCGATTTGCGACCCGCACCACCACCTCTGGGACTACCCGGGAAGCCGCTACCTGCTCGACGAGTTGCTCGCCGATGTCGGCAGCGGGCATCGGGTCACCTCGACAGTGTTCATGGAGTGCGGGTCGATGTACCGCGCCGATGGACCCGACCCGATGAAGCCCGTCGGCGAGACGGAGTTCGTCAACGGCATCGCGGCGATGAGCGCCAGCGGCCAATACGGCGATTGCCGAGCCTGTGCTGCGATCGCGGGGTACGCGGACCTGAACCTGGGTACGGCGGTTGGGGACGTGCTGGATCGGCACGCGGCGATCAGTTCGCGGTTTCGGGGAATCCGACACGCTGCGGGTTGGGACGTCCACGACGAGATCCGCAACTCGCACACCGCCCCGGTGGAAGGGATGCTGGCTACCGCGAAGTTCCGCGAGGGATTCGCGGAACTCGGCAAGCGCGGCATGACCTTCGACGGCTGGCTCTACCACCCGCAGATCGGTGAGTTGACCGACCTTGCCCGGGCTTTCCCAGACCAGGTGATCATCTTCGACCACTTCGGCGGCCCGCTCGGCATCGGTCCGTACGCGGGGAAGCGCGCGGAGATCTTCGACTACTGGAAGGGGGCGGTACGCGAACTTGCCCGCTCGGCGAACGTCGTCGCGAAACTCGGCGGCCTCGTCATGGCGATCAACGGGTTCGGCTTCCACAAGCGGGACCGGCCCGCGACGTCGGAGGAACTCGTTGCCGCGACACGGGACTACCACCTGCACATGATCGAATGCTTCGGCGTCGAGCGTTGCATGTTCGAGAGCAACTTCCCGGTGGACAAGGTGAGTTGCTCCTACCGGGTGCTCTGGAACTCCTTCAAGCGTCTGACGGCGGGTTTCTCGGCCACTGAAAAAGCCGCGTTGTTTCACGATACGGCGGTTCGCGTCTACCGACCGGAGGAATAGACGAGCACCATTTGGCGCGCCACAGAAACCCGGTAGTGCGGTCGGAAAGGCCACCTTTTGTTCTCTTTTATCCTTTTAGTCCTTGAATATCTCAGTCTCTAAGATCCCTTGACGTACCTTTTGTACCCACAATAGACTGACGTTCCCTGGCTTCACGGATGGATCGCCCTGTCCCTGCTGAACGAAAAGCTACTCGGAATGCCGATCGGAACCGCGACCGTCGAGGAACTCTTGCGGTCCGGGCTCTTAGACGCAGACGCGATCTACCGGCGTCGTGAGATCGTCGAGGCACTCCGGAACCGGTTCGTCGAACTTGGCGGCACTGCGACGACCACGGCCCAGGACGTCATCGTTCCCCTCAAGAGAGTGTTGGCCGGGCCACTGTTCGAGAAGGTCCGGTCGGGTTTCTACCGGTACGTGGGGGCGGCATCTCCCGGGTCGACCCCCAGCCGGCGGGGCTTTGAACCTCCACAGGCCGAGATTCCGAGCGGTACCTCCGAGCCCTGGCGGTCCGAACTGGACCGGGCTGCGACCGAATCCGCCATCGTCGCGATCCTGCGCTCCCAGGCTCGGCAGACGGTGGCGGACCGGATCGACTACCTCTACGGTCTCGCCAGCGAAGACCCCGCAGAACAGCCGATTGCCCTGGAGTCGTTACGTCGCATGGCACTATTTCTGCTGCGCCATCGCGACTTGCCGGATCCCGAGGTCGGCACGTCGCCCAATGGTCTCGCGCAGGTGGAGTGGATACTGCCCGACGCCTCCCCGGACCAGGCTGGCAACGGCTTGTTGGCGATGGAGTTCACGCCCTCGCCGCTTGTACGCTTCGCGGCCCTTTCCGCACCCTATTCCCCCGGCGTTGCCCGGCTGACGGTGCATGGAACCCTTCCGGCGGAGGAAACGTTCGGCGCTGTGCGGGCGTTCACGGCGGGGCTTGTCACCGGATGAACCCCCTTCCCGACGCCGACCACGTGGCACGCTACTGCCGGCCTTCGACGGTCGACGAGAGCGGGCGACCGATGACCGGTGCGTTCGCCACGCGCGACGGCGAGGGCCATCTGCCCGTGAACTGGCTCGAGTGTTTCGACCCGCGGGTCGAGGTGGCGGTGAACCGCGTTCGAGACGTGCTCCTGGAACAAGGAGCGCCCCTGCGGCCGAACGGCCGTTTCGCGCTGCTCGACATCGGCATGGTGAAGGCTGCCGTCAAACGCTCCCTTGGCCGTTCGTTGCAGATCAACCAGCTTGCCCCGGACAACGACCCCTCGGGCGCAGCCATCGTCGGCCAGCCGGATGACGGCCTCATGGTAGCTGCCGAGATCAAGGCCCTCGTTCGGCACAACCGCGTACGCCGTGCCGTATGATGGCTCTCTACTTGTCGTCATGACTGGAACCTGACATCACCAACAGGACCGCCCTGATCGCCGTCGTCGTCGCCTTTCTGGTCGGTATGCTGGCGACGCTGGCCATTCGTCCACCCGGAGAGAGCACGGGAAGTGTCGCGCAGACCGATGAAGGCGTGACCGTTGCGGTTCGCTGGCGCGTTCCCGTTGCGTTCGCCACGACCCTCGAAGTGCTTGGCGACAACGTCATTTGGGTGACCGACGCCATCCGGCGAAGTTCGAACGGGGCGATCGTCCTCGAACCCTTCGAGCCCGGCGAAGTTGTGCCGCCGCTCAACATCGTCGATGCGGTGCGCGAGGGCAAGGTGCAAGCCGGATACACCTGGCTCGGCTACGACCAGGGCAAGATTCCCGCATCGCCATTGCTCGGGGCCGTGCCGTTCGGGATGGAGCCCTGGGAATACACCGCCTGGTGGTACGAGGCCGGGGGTCGCGAACTCGCCGAGGCGCTCTACGCCAAGTACGACGTCCATCCCCTGTTATGCGGGCTGATCAGTCCCGAGACGGCTGGTTGGTTCCGCACGCCCATTGAGAGCCTAGATGACCTTGAGGGTCTGAAGATCCGGTTCGCCGGCCTCGGCGGCAAGGTCATCGAACGCCTCGGGGCATCCGTCACCATGCTGCCGGGCGGCGAGATCTTCCAGGCGCTGGAGAAAGGCGCCATCGACGCCACCGAGTTCTCCCTGCCGAATGTCGACGAGCAACTCGGCTTCGACCGGATCGCGAAGCTGAACTACTACCCGGGTTGGCATCAGCCGTTCACGGCCGCACATCTGGCCGTGAACATCGAGGAATGGCGCGCCCTTACGGCCACCCAACAGGCGGTCATCGACACCGCCTGCACGGGCGGGGTCACCCGCAACCTGGCCAATTCGGAGGCGAAGCAGGGGCCCATACTGGCGGGTTTCCCGGGCAAGGGTGTGACACCCGTGGTGCTGCCCGAGCCGATCCTGCGCCAACTCCAGGAGGTCGCCGACGAAGTGATGGCCGAGGAAGCCGCCAACGACGAGGATTTCCGCATCATCCACGAGTCCCAGTTGGCGTTTCGGGCGCAGTACGCGCAGTGGAAGCGATTCGCCTACCTGCCGCGGGACTTCTAGCGGCGGGACTAGGCGCCGACGGAAGCACGACCCAATACGTCATCCCAATGCGAGTCGAATGGTCGACGCTTCAACGCGGACAGGGTAGATAGTTGGAACTTCCCGAGACCCCTATCTCGCGACTCGTCGATCCGGTCCTTGACCGGATCGGCAACGCCGTATCCTGGATCTGGGTTGTGCTGCTCGCGGTAATCGTCTGCAACGTGGTGTTGCGCTACGCGCTGGCCGAGGGCCGCATCGAGTTCGAGGAGATCCAGTGGCACCTCTACTCGGTGGGTTTCATGCTGGGGTTGGGCTATGCGCTCCAGCACGATGCGCACGTCCGCGTCGATGTACTGCATGAGCGTTTCCGGCCGACCACCCAAGCCTGGATCGATCTCTACGGCATCGTCCTGTTCCTGTTCCCGTTCATCGCCTTGATGCTGATCTACGGCGTGCCCTTCGTGGTCGATAGCTTCGTCACCGGCGAGATATCGAGTTCCCCGGGCGGGCTGCCCTACCGCTGGGCCATCAAGTCCGTTCTCGTCCTCGGATTCGCGCTGCTCGGGATTGCAGCATTGTCGCGTCTGACGCGGCTGTGGAAGTTCCTGTTCCTGGAAACACGGAGCGGCGATGCCCGCTAACGAAGTCCTCGCGCTCGTCATGTTCCTGGCCTTCATTGGCCTCGTGTTCGCGGGATTTCCCATCGCGTGGACGTTGGCTGGGTTGGCGATCCTGTTTACGGCGATCGCCATCGTGTTCGAGATCGATCTCGGTCTTGCGGTGGGCGTCGACTGGGCGTACGCGTCGATCACGGTCGAGCGCATCTGGAACGTGATGGAGAACTGGGTGATGGTGGCCTTGCCCATGTTCGTCTTCATGGGTTTGATGCTCGACCGCTCGGGTATCGCCAACCGGCTGATGACGAGCTTCGCGCGGCTGTTCGGCGGCATCGGCGGGGGACTGGCGGTCACCATCACCTTGATCGGCGTCCTCCTGGCGGCGACCACCGGCATCATCGGCGCGTCCGTCGTGCTGCTTGCCCTGCTCGGGCTGCCGGTGATGCTGAAGCAGGGCTACAACAACAACCTGGCGGCGGGCACGGTGTGCGCGGTCGGGACGCTCGGCATCCTGATTCCGCCGAGCATCATGCTGGTGCTGATGGCCGACCGCATGTCCATGTCCGTGGGCGATCTGTTTCTCGGCGCAGTGTTCCCCGGGTTGGTGTTGTCGGGTCTGTACGTGGCGTATCTCTTCGGCTACGGCATTCTGAAACCCGAAAGCGCACCGCCGGCCCGGGACCGGGAGCCACTCGATCTGCGCGCCCTCGGCGACCTTGCCCTCGCCATCCTGCCGCCCGCCGGGCTCATTCTCGCGGTGCTGGGCAGCATCTTCTTCGGTGTCGCGACGCCCACCGAGGCCGCTGGCGTCGGCGCCGCCGGTGCACTGCTCCTCGCCGTCGCGAACAAGGCCTTGAACCGCAAAGTGCTAACCGAGGTGCTGCGCGAGACCACCAAGACCACGGCGTTCATCTTCGGCATCCTGATCGGCGCCACGGCGTACTCCCTGGTGCTGCGCGGTCTCGGCGGGGACGCGCTGATCGAACGCACGCTGCTGGACCTGCCGTTCGGACCCACCGGCATCGTCATCACGATCCTCTTCGCCACGTTCATCCTCGGCTTCTTCCTCGACTGGATCGAACTGACGCTCATCATCCTGCCCCTGGTCGCGCCGGTGGTGGCGCATCTCGGCTTCGATCCCGTGTGGTTCACGGTGCTGTTCGCGGTCTGCCTGCAGACCAGTTTCCTGACGCCGCCGGTGGGCTTCGCGATCTTCTACCTGAAGGGCGTGGCGCCCGCCGGCATCGATGCGCCGACGATCTACAAGGGCGTCGTGCCGTTCATCGCCCTGCAGTTGCTGGGTCTCGTTCTGATCTTCAACTGGCAGGAACTCGTGACGTGGCTGCCCGCACAGGCGTATTGATGCGCGTCTACCAAACCACCGCTCGTAATTTCGCCGGAGATACCGAAAACCGCATCCACAGCGACGAGGTCGCGGCGCAGTTCGGGTTCGCGGGGGCGCTGGTAGCCGGCGCGGCTGTATTCGGACACATGACGCGACCGCTGGTCGAGGCACTGGGGACCGACTGGCTCACGAACTGGACCGCCGACGTGCGGTTCCTCAAGCCCGCCTACCACGGCGATGCGTTGACGATTCACCACGAGGAAACCCGAGGCGAACACACGGTCCGATGCCATGCGCGGGGCGTGCTGCTTGCCGAGTTGACGTCGACCCCAGGCGAGACCGCCGAGTCAAACCTCACCGTCATCGGTGCCGGAGCGGCGATCGACGAACGGCCCGAGATCCATTGGGACAACGTGATGGTCGGCGAACCGTTTCCCGCCTGGACCTGGTCGTCCGACGCCATCGCCAACGCCGAGTCCGCCGCGCAGGTGGAAGACGACCTCGACTGCTACCAGAGCGGTGTGATCCACCCCAACGCGATCCTCGGCACGGCCAACCGCGCTTTCACCCGGCGCTATCTCCTGCCAGCCTGGATCCACGTCGGGTCGACTGTCAGATTCCGCAGGCTGTTGTGCGTGGGCGATGTGATCGAAGTACGCACCGTGCCGACGCGGAAGTGGCAGCGCAAAGGGCACGAGTTCGTCAGCTTGGATATCGCCTATCTCGTCGATGGCGCGGTGGCGACGGAGATTCGGCACATGTCGATCTTTCGCGTTCGATCGGACCGGACGCCGACTTAAGGCCCACCTAGAGTTGTGACGCTCTCGCAGCAGGGTCAACGCTCGGTACGAGATTTCTCCCCGACTAGAAGGGTCTCCACCCGGACAACACGTTCCCGCAGTGACCCGATGTCCTGACGCAAACCGCCGATCTCGGCCTTCATCTCCTTACGCAAGCCGCCGATCTGCGTATCCAACTGCGTGTAGAGTTCCCGGAGCACCGTGTTGTGCAGGTCGCGCATCTCCACGCGAACGCCCGCAATCTGCTGGTATATGACACCGAATGCGCCAAGCACCGCCGCGACAACAAACGTTGCCAGCCACTTGAACAACCGAAACTCGTTCTGGGTGACGGCTTCGGACCGGCCCGAAACGATACGATCTTCCTGGTCCACCCGAGCCCCGGATCCGGGCGCGTTTGACTCCAACGCGGTCAAGCGAGAAGCCATCCGCTCGAATTCCGTGCGCGTAATCGCGCCGGTGTTCGCCGTCGACGCCATCGTCCCGTTGCCTAGCGTTCTCGACGTCCACTGTGCGCGTATTCCCGTATCCGCGCAATGGCAAATCGGCAAATGCGGGCAACCTGATACGTATTTTCACGTAATCAATATTGCGGTGCCATCATTCAGCGTTCCGCGAGAAGACCACCGCCGAGTCCACGGCGAGGTCGACATTCGACGACCCGACGTCCTCGCGCCGCCAAAGGGCCTTGATCGAATGGCCAGCGACTGCGAGGTGGTATACCGACTCGCCACCTAACCGTTCGATGCCAACCACCTCCGCGGTGATGCCACCCGTGTCCACGATGGCGACTTCTTCCGGGCGGACGCCGAAGGTGCACGGTCCATCCGCGACATCGAGGTGTTCGGGGAGAGCGAAGGCGAGGTCTCCTGCGACGAATCGGCCGTCGCGGACGATACCGTCGATGAGATTCATCGGTGGCGTCCCGAGGAAGGACGCCACGAATGCGTTGGCGGGGTTGTGGTAGGCCGTGAGCGGTGTCGCGTGCTGCTGCAGCCGGCCGCCGTCGAGGATCGCGATGCGATCCGCCAAGGTCATCGCTTCCACCTGGTCGTGGGTGACGTAGATCGTCGTCGTGCCGTGCTGTTCGTGCAGGCGTCGCAGTTCGATGCGCATCTGGCCGCGCAGCTTGGCGTCTAAGTTGGATAGCGGCTCATCCATGAGTAGCACCTTCGGGCGACGCACGAGTGCGCGCCCAATGGCGACGCGCTGGCGCTGGCCGCCGGAAAGGTCGCGGGGCTTCTTCCCGAGTTCGGTGGCGAGGCCGAGCATGTCCACCGCTTCGTCGACCCTCCCGGCGATCTCGGCGGGGTCGAGACGTTCGCCGCGTCGTGCCATGCGCAGGCCGAATGAGAGGTTCTCCGCGACGGTCATGTGCGGATAGAGGGCGTAGGACTGGAACACCATGCCTAAGCCCCGGGCACCCGGCGGCAGGTCGTTGACCTTGGCGCCGCCGATGCGGATCTCCCCCTCGGTGATCTCCTCGAGGCCGGCGAGCATGCGCAAGGTGGTGGATTTGCCACAGCCGGAAGGTCCCAGGAGAACCAGGAACTCCCCCGCGTCCACCGTGAGATCGAGCGCATCCACGGCCAACGTGCCATCGTCGTAGCGTTTGGTGACACCCTGGAAGACAACGTCGCGACTCGCCTCGGTGGCCATGGTCTACCCCTTTACTCCGCCGAAACTCAAACCCTGCACCAGCGGCTTTTGGAACAGGACGAATAGGATCACCACCGGCACGCTTACCAGGATGCTGGCCGCCGCGAAATCACCCCAGCGCTGGCCGTTGGCGGGGATCATCGACGCCAGGCCGACCGGCAGCGTGTATTGCTCGTTCGACGTGTTGAAGACCAGAGCGAGAAGGAACTCGTTCCAGGCCGCGAGAAACGAAAACAAGGCGGTCACCGCAACCGCAGGCAACGACAGCGGCAACACGATGCGCCGGAATACCTGCACCTGGGTGCAGCCGTCGAGCAGCGCGGCTTCCTCCAGTTCCCGGGGCACGGTGTCGAAGAACCCCTTCAGCATCCACACGCAGAGCGGCAGCGCGGTCACCGAGTAGGCGAGGATCAGGCCGATGCTGGTGTTCAGGAGTCCGAGCGTCTTCATGACCATGAAATAGGGAACCAGGATGATGACGCCCGGGAACATCTGCACCAGGAGCACAGCGAACATGGCCTGGGAGCGGCCCGAGAACTTGAAACGGCTGAAGGCGTAGCCCGCGGGAATCGCAAACGCAAGCCCGAGCATCGTGGTTCCCGTGGCCACGGTGAGCGAGTTCCGGGTCCAGAGCCAGAACGACTCGCCGACGATCAGCCGCTCGAAGTGCTCCATGGTGAACGCATCGCCGATGGCACCTCCGAGCGCGTTGCCGGGGGACACGGCGACGTCGACAATCCAGACCACGGGCACGACCACCAGCGCGGCGGCGTGCCATAGCAGGAGATGGGTCCCGAAGGACTCGAGCCGAGGCGCGAGGCGGCGATGCCGGGCGAGTCCGACGGCGGCGGTTTCGCCGTCGACCTGGCCTGCGAACCAAACCCGGACCTCTTGGGAAAGAAGCCAAAAGAGCGTCAAAACACCGGGCCCGATCAGCCACGCCCTTGAGAAGAGATCGTAGAACGAGAAGGACGATCGCACCAGCGACAGCAGCCCGATGGCCAACGCGGACACGGACACGAACACCGCCGCCAGCCAGCAGATCCGCCGGCTTCGGGCAGGGAGTGCTTCGGAGCCAATGACCAAAGCGGAGAGCGTCACGAGCGCGGCCACGCCGCTCGAAGCAAGCATCGTGGCGACGAGGTCTTCGCGGATCCATTCGCCGCCCAAAACCAGCAGATTCACGATGCCCGCGCACGGCAGCCAGCGGCGCAGGAACGTCACGGCCACGGGCCGGTACCAGCGAACAGCGATGTCGTCGTAGCTGTCTCTCGCAGCGCTCACGAAATCGCCTCCAGTGCGCGGGTCTTCTTTAGATAGAACCACGAGAAGCCCAGCAGGATCAGGAAGATCGCCACCGACCAGGCGGCGGCCACGCCGTAGTTGCCGTACTCGAACGCCACGTCGTAGACGTAGGTGATAAGGATGTCGGTGGCACCGGGCTCGCCGAAGCCCACGTAGGGGGCACCGCGGGTCATCAGGTAGATGACGTGGAACATGTTGATGGTCCAGATGAAGCCGAGCAGTGAGAGCGGCACCACGACGCTCTTCAAGCTCGGCACGGTGAGGTGCCTGAACTGGCGCCAGCGACCGACACCGTCCACCTCCGCCGCCTCCATCATTTCCTGGGGTACGCTCTGCAATGCACCCGAGAGCGCCATCATCATGAACGGCACGCCCAGCCAGATGTTCACCAGGATCACCAGCGTCCGCGCCGCGCCCGGCTGGGTCAGCCAGTCGAGATCAGTGCCGAGAACCGCATTGAGAAGTCCAGCCGGTTCAAGCATGCCGCGCCAGGCGAGTACCGAGATGTAACCGGGTATGGCCCAGGGCAAGAGCAGCAACGTCCGGTAGACCGTGCGTCCCTTCAGTCCCGGCCGGGTGAGCGCGGTGGCGATCAGCAGCCCCAGGCAGACATGCATCGACACGTTGGCAACCGCCCAGACCAACGTGAACAGGGATACCCGTGCAACGCCTGGCGTGACAAAGATCGTCCCGAAATTCGCAAGCCCCACCCAGCTCTGCTCGCCGAGATGGGACTGGTGCGCGTCCGTGAACGCCAGCCAGATCCCGTAAGCGACGGGGTAGAAGGTCAAGACGGCCAACGCGATGACCGCCGGGGCCACGTAGAGGTGGGCCAGCCTCGCGCCGCGTCGACCCTGGGTCGCATCGCGCCAGCGCAGGTAGGCGAGCAGGACGACCAAGGTCAACACGATGGCGCCGAGCGCGAACAGCACCGGACGCGTGTCCGGCGGCGGCGTGCGCTGGTCCAGGGCATCGGTGCGCCCCGGCACCGGGACGATGGGATGGAGCGGATCGCCCCGTGCATTCACCGAGACCACGGCGATCCAGTGCTCGACGCCGGGAACCATCCCCGGCAGGGCACAGGAGAACCGCTCCGTCGCCGCATCGAGCACCGCGGCGCCGGTCGCATCGCGATGCATGGGCAACGCGTCGCTCCAGCAGGCGTCGTAGGCTTCCTCGATCGGCGTACGGGGCAGCGCGGATGTATCGCCGATTCGGATGGTCGAGTGCAGTTCCGCTTCCCGAAGCGAGTCGAACGACGCCCCCGCAGTCCACACCTGTACCGCGCGGCGCTCGGTTGACCTCGGCAACGTGACATCCACGTGGATGCGCCGGTACTCGGCGAGGTCGCTGCGAACCACGACGTCAGGAGTCTCCTGGGCAACAGCCGTAGCCGCTAGCGCCGCGAGCACGAAGCCGACAATTGGGTGTCGGATCTTCATTCGCGCATCTTGGCGTCAAGTTCGACGTTGGCGGCGGCGAGCGCCTCGGCCGGTTCCATATCGCCTTCGTAGACAAGCTGAAGCGCCGTGTCGAGCGGCTCGAAGATGAGCGACACGCCGCGGATCGTGGGTGCCGGGACGCAGGACTCGGCCTGGCGCAGGAAGCCTGCGGCGGCGATATCGTCGAACGTCGTTGGATCCGACGACAAGGCGAGGTGCGTCGGGGGCGAGTAGGTCGCCTCCGTGAACCGGCGCTGGACGTCCGGCGAGTTGAGCCAGAGCGCCAGCTCGAATGCCTCGACCTTCACCGCGCTCTGTTTCGATATCGCCCAGCCGTGGTAGCTGAGTTGCGGCGCCATGCGCAGCCCGGTCTCCGCGACCACGGGCAGCGTCGCAATACCGATGTCGATGCCGGCGTCGAGGTAGTCGCCCCAGTTCCAGGGGCCATCCAGGATCATGGCGACCCGGTTCTGGCTGAAGCGGGTTTTCATGCTCTCGGGGTTGATACCCCGGGGTGACACGCGGTGTTCCTTCTCCAACGCCTGGAAGTACGCCAGTGCGTCGGCGGAGCCGGGCGAGTCCAGCGTCGGGTTGTGTTCGTCATCGAACAGCGCCCCCCCGAAGCCGGTCTGGAAACCGAACCACCAATACGACGTCTTGACGGGCACCGCCATGCCGTGGATTTCGTCCTGCGTTAGCCGACGAGCCGCCGCGAGCAGATCGTCGGTGGTCCATTCGTCATGGGGATAGGGCTCGGTTGCGGCGTCGAACAGCGTTCTGTTGTAGATGAGGGCCAGGCAGCTGCCGGTCGATGGAATACCGTAAAGGGCGTTCTCGTAGCGCATCGCCTGCAAACCCCGCGGATCGTAGTCGAGGCGCTGGGCCGAGGTCAGGTGGGGACGGAGATCCTCGAGCAGGGGCAGCCCCTCGATGCGCACGTAGCCGATCTTGCCCACATCGTCGTGGGAGATGCGGATGAGGTCCGGCGCTTCGCCGCCTTGCGAAGCCGTGATGAATTGCACGACGTTCTCCACGTAGGGAATGCGTTCGGCGTTCACCATCAGGTGCGGGTGTGCGTCCCGAAAGGACTGCACCGCGTCGAGGAATACGGCTTCCTCGCGCGTGTCGGCCGTGTAGGAGTACCAGACCTCGATGGTGCGGGGAGCCGGCTCCGCGCCGACCATCGACGCCGCGCCGGCCGCGAACCACACGAGAAACGAACCGGCCGCGGCACAGATGCGCAGGCGAGGACGGCGCGTAGGGGACGGGCTTGTCCCGTCCCGTTTCCGTAGCAGCGACAACGTCCGACGCGGGCGGGGACAAGCCCCGCCCCTACGGGGTTTCCCGCTCACACCCGGCCGGTCCGTACCCGTTCCCGCCAACGGGCGCTAGAACGAGTAGTCCACGCCTAGGTAGACCTCGCGGCCGAAGTTCTGCACATAGCCGGTCAGGTATTCCTCGCCCCAGTAGCTCCGGTTCGGCTCGTCGGTGAGGTTGTAGGCCTGCAGGAGGATCTCGAGGCCGTTGTCGAACGCATAGGAGATCTGCGCGTCGATCTTGGTCTCCTCCGCGAACACGGTGTCCTTGGCGAAGGCTACCCCGAAGCTCGACACCTTGGCGCTTTGATAGTTGGTGCCGAGGCGCGCCTCGAAACCGCCGCGCTCGAAGAACACGGTCAGGTTGCCGGACTGGTCAGCCAGTCCCGGGTACGGGAACGTCGGACTCGGCGACTGCGAGAACGGGTTGTTGATGGTGATCTCGCTATCCACGAAGGCGATGCTGGCGTTGAAGCCGAAGCCGTTGAGAGCCTCCGGCAGCCAAGCGTCCAGCATTTGCGTCCACGAGAATTCCACGCCGCGGATGTAGCCGCCCTCCTTGTTGTTGATGGCGAAGGTGTAGGCGCCGTCGCGGACCTCCACGGGCGTGATCACGGCACCGCCGGTCTCGGGATCGAGTACCACCGCCTCGTAGGTCTCCGGAATCACGAAGCCGTTGGCGCGGAAATCGAACTCCGGAATGGTCAGATCCTGGATGAAGGACTTGATGTCCTTGTGGTAGAGGGCGATGGCGAACAGCCCCGTGTCGCCGAAGTAGCGCTCGAAGGAGAGATCGACCTGCTCCGCCTCGAAGGGCCGCAGAGACGTCGAGTTCGTGTTCGAGAAGTTGAACGTGACGTAGCCCTCCGACGCCGTCGAGTCGTCGATGAAGTTGCCGCCGCCCCCGTCCACGGGCTGGTCGCTGGACAGCCGGTTGATGGGCGGGCGGGACATGACCTTCGCGGCACCGAACCGCAGGTAGACGTCCTCCGAGAGCATGTAGTTGAGGTTCAGCGACGGGAACACGTCCTGGTACTGCTCGGTGAAGGTGACGAAGGCGAAGTTGTCCCGGCAGCGGCCGTCGCCGTCGCAGATGGGCTCCGCATTCAACGCCGGATCCCCGAATACGTCGTAGATGGCAACCGACGACTGCTCGCTGTCCACGACCCGCACGCCGATGTTGCCGGAGAGCGTTCGCCCCATGACCTCGGTCTCGATGTCCGCCTCCAGGTAGTACGCCATGACGTCCTCTCCGACGTCGCCGCGCTGGCGGACGGACCAGGCCGACCGGTTGTTGAGCCCCCAGCGCGCGATCGTCTCGGTTGACCGAGGCAGCGGCCGGCCATCCGGTCCGAGTTGATCCTCGTCGCAGTGGTAGACGGCCTGCGGGTCGCACTGCAGCACGAGATTCTGCTCGACGGCCTGGCGCAGGATGGCTTCCGCGTCGAAGGAGATGAAGCACGGGAAATGCGAATAGTCGCCGCCCCAGCACACCACGTCGCCGGTCTCCTCGGTGATGGGCATGTCGATGTCATGGATGTAGCCCGACCCGGGACCGTACTGGAAGACCTGTCGGCCGTAGGCGTAGTCCCGTTGCGACTGGCGGGCACCGAATCGGACGACGGGGATGACCGGGCTCGCCAAGTCGAACTCCATGTCGAACTTGACGGCAGACACCTCGTCCTCCGAGAGCCGAGGATACTTGCCGTACTGGGTCATGCGCAGGGTGTTGAAATCGTCCATGCGCACGCCGAACGCGACATTGGGGAGGCGCAGGCCGTCGCTCTGCCAGTGCACTTGGCCGTTGTTGCGGGTATAGCCCGTGCGCGTACAGACCGGGTCTTCCTCGGTGCAGCGGCGGTACACGTTGGCGTAGTGGTAGCCATCGGCCTGGTTGCCCGATGCCGACGAATGGGAGGCGTCGAGGGCGACGGACCAGCGTCCGGCCGCATACTCGATGTTGAGACCGGAGGAGAGCACGTCGTCGTCGTCGCTGGTGTCGCCGGACACCACGAAGATGTTCGTGCCGTTGTAGAACAGCCCGCCCACGGCGTAGTTGCCCTCGACGAGGCGGGGGTTCGCGATGGCATAGCTTGCCGACCCCTGCAGCGACACCCCGTCCCGCGTGGTGTCGGTGCTGAACTCGGTGTAGAACACGTCCGCCTGGATGGTGAGCGCGTCCACCGGTTGAAGCTGCAACGAACCTAAGTAGGCATCGCGCACCTCCAAGCCGCCGATCTGGTAGAACTGGATGGTCTGCGGCACGTAGATCTCTGCCTCGGTCGCCGGATAGACATCCCGCGCCCGACCGGGCGTGTCGCCGTGGTACTGCACCGTGGCGCTCGGCTGGGACAGCCTGCTGTAGCCCAGCGAAAGCCCCACGGTGTCCTCGAAGAGCTTCTCCTGCCAAGAAAGGGTCAATCGGTAACCGCCCTCGTCGGCGCCGTACACCTCGCCCGCCCGGTCGTTGAACGTGCGGCGCACACTCGTCGCGATCTTGCGGTCTTCGCGGTTGTCTAGCGGGTTCACTACGTCGAGATCCACGGTGCCGGCCACGCCCCCTTCGATCAGCGAGGCCTTGGGCGTCTTGTTGATGGTGACGCGGTTGATGAGCTCCGACGGGTACTGGTTGAACTCGATGGTTCGCCTCAAATGCGGCGAAACCTGTTCCCGGCCCTTCATCGTGGCGAACACGAACTCGTCGCCGAGGCCGCGGATCTGGATGTCGGACGCCTGGCCGCCGGAACGGGTCGTGGTGATCCCCGCCACCCGCGACAGGCTGTCGGCGATGGAGAAGTCCGGCAAACCGCCGATGTCCTCCGCGGTGATGACTTCGACGATGGAATCCGCCGACCGCTTGCTCTGGATGGAACTCATGAGCGAGGTGCGGTAGCCCGTGACGACGACCTCCTCGATGGCCGAATCGTCCTCCTCGGGCGCGTCCGGGGCGGCTTCCTGGGCGGCCGCCGAGAGCGCGGTCGCGGCGAAGCCCAGCCATGCGATGGTTGTTTGCACTCGTCTGGAATCGTTCATTTCAACTTCCTCCTACGAGCCGGGTGTCTGCTCGATGAGCAGCGCTGGCGGTACATTCCTGGCACCGTCGACTTGGAATCGATAGGTGCCGGCGGTGTCGATGGTAATCATCAGGTTTCCTCCGCCCTGGGCCAGGCTGGTGTACGCCTCACCGGGCGTCACCTGGGTCGCGGCACCCTCCGCGGCACCGAGGTTCACCGCCGACCAGTCCTCCGAGGCTACCTTGAACTCGTAGTCGCCGGCTTCGAGGGCGATGTGCGTCGCATAACGCGCCGTGCCCTTGAACACGACCATGTTGTCGGTTCCCCACCCGTTCATGCCGCCGCGCACGAACACCTCAGTGGCGCCGAACGGCTCGAACGGGACTACCCAAAGCGTTGGGGTGTCCCCCGAGACGTCGACCGTGAACAGGTACTCATCTGCCTCGGCGATGGAGATCGACAGGTTGCCGCCGCCGTCCGCGAGGTCGCCGAAGCCCATCCCGACGGCAACCGTATTGGAGGCGCCGCCGCCGAGGTTCACCGTCGCCCAGTCCTCCGAGGCGACCTTGAACTCGTAGTTGCCTGTATCGATGGCGATGACCGCTTCGTACACGTCGCCGCCCGCATAGTGCGCTTCGCTGGCCGTACCCCACTCGTTGAAGGCGCCGCGAATGTAGATCGACGACTGCGTGGTGCCGTAGCCGTAGGGTGCCGCATCGAGGTCGGTCACTACGAGGATCGGCGCGGTTGGATCGCTGGCATCGAGCCGGAACCGGTGGTTGGCCGTCGTCGACACGGCGATCGTCAGGTTGTGATCCGTCACCGCCAGGGTGCGTTCGGCATCCAGGGTCACCGCGGTGTCGTCGCCGCTCATCGCACCGAAGTTGACCGCCGACCAGTCTTCGGAAGCGATCTTGAACAGGTAGCCGTCGGTTTGGGCGTCAAGCGACAGGTCTGCTTGGTACACGCCGCGGCCGATATAGGTGAGCGCGTTGTCCGTGCCCCAACCGTTCATCGATCCGCGAACGTAGATCTCTGTCGAGCCGTAGGGCGGCGCGGCACCCGGCGGCGGGCCGCTGACTCGGACGTTGTCCCAATACCAGTCGCCGCCGTCGCCGGCTACGCCCTGGTCGAAGACGATCTTCAGCCAGTCGTAGACCGTGCCGGCCACGAAACCCGAGAAATCGAAGTAGAGCGTCTCCCAGTCGCCGCTGCCGGCGTACTCCGCCGTCGCCGTCAGAACGCTCGCGGCGGCGTCGCCGCTGCCGACCGACAGTGACACCACCCCGGCACCGCTTTCGCGGTAGACGTCCACGGCCAGGTGGTTGCCGTCGTCGGTGAACGCGATGGCACCGCCGACGCGATACAGCGTGCCCGCATTCGCGTCAGCCCCGACATTGCGCGTGGTCCGCGCCGCCATGTTCGCGCCATCCTGCGGGTCGGCGACGACCATCGTCGAGATCATGGCATCGTCTTCGAACGCGTAGGCGGTGCCCTCGAAGTCGAGGGGCTCGACCAGCACCGGCATCTGGTTGATCGGATCAGGTGGCACGTCCGCCGTCTTCTGAATCGTCAGCGTCGCCACGCCCCGGCTCCAGTCCAGCGTGAAGGTGTAGGAATCCGCCTCCGCGATGCTCGTCATCAGGTTGGGGGCCCGGCCCGCCGCATCGACGACGGTCGGAATGCCGACTTCGATGTTGGCAGTGTCCCCCGCGCCGATGTCGATGGTCGACCAGTCTTCGCTCGCGAGCTTGAACTGATAGTCGCCGGCTTCGAGGTCGATGGCCGTGCGGTACCGTGCCCGGCCGATGAATGCCATCTCGTTGTCGGTGCCCCACCCGTTCATGCCGCCACGCAGGTAGAGCGACGTGCCGGCGTGTGGATCGTCCGGAGTGACCCACAGGGTCGCGCCGCGCTGGCCTTCGTCGTCGGACACGTAGCCCGCCGCGGCCACCGTGAACAGGTAGTCCGCCGCCGTCGGAATTGAGATCGAGAAGTTCGGGTTGCGCGGGCCGGACAGGGCGATGCCGGTATTGAGCTCGATCGGCGCGCTGCCTTCGCCCGGCGCACTGAGATCCACCGTGGCCCAGTCGGAAGACGCGATCTTGAACAAGTGGTCGCCGGCTTCGATGTCGATCGACGCCTGGTAGTCGCCCTTGCCCGTGTAGAGCAGCGGATCGTCCGTGCTCCAGCCGTTGATGGTGCCGCGTACGAAGGCCTCGACCGGCAGGGCACGGGCATTCGTCACCGTCAGGATCGGCGCATCCGAATCGAGTGCGTCAAGTACGAAGCGGTACTCGCCCGACGCCGCAATGCTGATCGACAGGTTCGGCAGTCGTCCGGCCGCCGACAGCGTGGCCGGTTCGCCCAGCGTGATCACGCCCTGGCCTTCCGGGGCGGCGACGTCGACCGTGCTCCAGTCCGCAGACGCGATCTTGAAGGCGTAGTCGCCCGCGTCCAGGGTGACGAAGCCTTCGTAGCTGCCGCCGCCGAGGTAGGCCATCCGGTTGCCGGTGCCCCAGCCGTTGAACTGGCCGCGCAGGTAGATGTCCGTGTCGCCGTAGGGGACAGGCGGCTCGAAGCCCGCCGTGACGAACGCCGACAGACCCTCGCCCTGCGCGGCGCCCTGGGCCTTGACGAACACCGCGGTGGTGCGCGCCGGCACGGTGAACGTGCCATCGCCGCCGACGCCTTCCGTGAAGGTGGCGTCGTGGACGACATCGTCCGCAGAGTCTTGCTGGATCTCGTGCAGGGCGAAGCCCGCTGCGGTTCGAATGGTGATGGACTGCGTCTCGGCCGCGCCGTTGAACACCACGACGATGGCGTCGTTGGCGGGATCGAGGTCGGTGCGTTGTGTATCGTCGGTGTTGGTGACCACGCCCATGCCGTCGTCGACGCTCATGGCGATCAGGTTGGCCTTGGCTTCCTTGCCGATGTTGTGGAAGCCGACCCGGTCGATGACCTCCTCGGCGCTCCCGAGACTGAACAACGGACTGCCCTGGGCGATCTCGACGAACTCTTCGAAGAGCGCGAGAGACGTCGCGATGTCGTCCGCCGTCGGGTCGGCGTTGGGGTCGTCGATGGCAGCGAGCACGTCGGCATCCGCCGGTCCTTCCGGCGGCAGGCCGACGTTCCAGTTGTTGTCGGCAAGCGTGAAGTCGACGAAGTTGAACCAGTCGCCGGCGTTGTAGCTGTTGTGGCTCAACGACTTCGACCGCAGGATGTCGCCGCCCATGTGCACGAACGGCACGCCCTGGCTCAGCAGCACCAACGACTGCGCCTGTGCCGCGATGCGGACCCGGTCCGATGTCGGTTCGATGCCGCTCGGCAGCACGCCGCCCTGGTTCAACCCATCCCAAAGCGTCATGCCGTCATGGACCGACGCGTAGTTGATGCTCTCCTGCGGATCCGCCGTGTAGCCGCCGTCGCTGCCTGCGGCGATGGTCACGCCCGAGTCGAGAACCAATTGGAAATCGGCGAGGTTGCCGGCAAGCCCGGCGCGAACGCGGGTCAGATCGCCGCCGATCGAGATGGATAGATCGCGAAGCCGGTCGCGCATGCGATCGTTGAACGTGCCGATCCCTGTACCTGCCATGTTGGCCTGGGTCGACAGTTCGAAGGTGTCGGGGGCCGTACCCGTTCCGGGTCCCCAGCCCTCGCCGTAGATGTACGTGTCCGGGTCCACCGCCTGGACCGCGGCCAGCGTGTCCTGCATGACGGATTTCGGATGGAGGCTCATCCAGTCGAAGCGGAAGCCGTCGACCTTGTAGTGGGTGGCCCAGAACACCGCCGAGTCCTTGATGAACTTCGCCATCATGGCGTGTTCCGCAGCCGTGTCGCTGCAGCAACTGGCCCGTTCGACGTCCCCCGTCGTGGGATTGCGCCGGTAGTAGTAGCCCGGAACGATGCGATCGTAGACGGAGAACGCGCCGTCGGCGCCCTCGTCGGAAGTGTGGTTGTAGACCACGTCGAGGACCACGCGCAGGCCCATTTCGTGCAGCGCCTGGTTCATGGCGCGCATTTCGCGTATGCGTGCGGGTCCCTCGGGGTCCGTGGAGTAGCTGCCTTCCGGCACGTTGTAGAGCACCGGGTCGTAGCCCCAGTTGAAGGCGTCGAGGTCGCGGATGGTGTCGACGAGCTTGCGCGCCTCGTCGGTGGTCGGGTCGAACCCCTCGAGCTTGTCGATAATGGCCGTCGTGTCTCGGACGTCGCCCGGGCAGAGTTCCTTGTTGGAGTCGTCCAGCCGACATAGCTCGTAGATGGCGTTGTCGAGATTCACCTGCCGTTCGGGATCCTCCGGGATCGAGCGCACGTCGAACGCCGGCAGCACGTGGAAGTGGGTGACACCCGCGTCCGCGAGGCGCTTCAAGTGCGACACCGGGGCGGAGTTGCCTGCCGTGAAGGCGAGGAACTTGCCGCGGTGGTCGGCCGGCGTGCTCGAATCCCGGGCACTGAAATCGCGTACATGGCCTTCGTAGATGATGGCGCTCTCGGGGGACACGGCCGTTGGCGCTACGTGTGAGTCCCAGCCGGCGGGCTTGAGATCGGCGTCGTCGATGTTCACGAACTGGGACATGAGCGAACCCGTGTAGGCGCTCACCGAGTACGGATCCCGGGCCTCGCGCTTCAAAACCTTGCCTTCGCTGGCGTGGTAGGCGGTTACCAGGAAGCGGTAGTACTTCCGGTCCCAGCCGCTCTCGTTGCCGCCAACGCTCCATATGCCGGTGTCGCCGTCGAGCGTCATCGCGGACTCGCTGTCGTACGCCAACCGGCCGTCCGGCCGGACGTCGTAGACCAAAAGCTTCACCTCCTGCGCGGTAGGCGCCCAGACGTTCGCCGTGATGGAGCCGCCGTCGTAGCGCAGGCCCAGGGCGGCCTCGTCCGCATCGTCCGCGCCGCTCGTGTAGATGTCGTCGAGCACCCCGGAAAGCTGCAACTGCGTGCCGAACTGGTTGCCTTCGGCATCGGTGCCGACGATCCAGAGCTGGTGGGTCAGCAATTCCTTGACTCGCGCGAGGTCGAGATCCACCGCGTAGGCATCGTAGTCCGCCAACTGCGGGGAACGCGCCCGTTGGGCATCGGTCATCCCGCTCAAGGTCAGCGATGCCGCCAACTCGCCCCCCGTGACGACGCCGACAGCAGCTTCGCCTTCGCCTTGGGCTTCGACCTCGAGCGTGCCGCCTACGGAACTGTAGAGCTCGACGTTGTCGAGCGATCGGTTCCACGCGATGGTTCCCGCGTCGATCCAGTGCGCGGCCTGGTCCTCGATGGCGAGTGGCGGCGCCTCGTATTCCTCGCAGACGTCGTTGATGCAGATCGGCTCCGCGGCCGTGCGCGCTTCGCGCAGTTCGTTCTCGGCGAGGGTCGAGTCGACCACCACCCAATACATGTTGCGGTAGGGATTCGCGGTGTCCTCGGAGAAGTTGATCCGTAGGTCGACCGTCTGCGGCGCTCCCGCCAAGCCGTGGATGATGAAGTTGCCGCACGCCGCCTCATCCTGGAGTTGCAGCACCCAGTAGGCGCCGTAGATGGGATCCACCTCGCCGTCTTCGTAGTATTGGTAGTTGGGCGGCGGACCGTCCGGCCAGGACGTTCCCGTGCCGTCGTAGCTGTAGTCCACGCCGCCGCCGGAACCGCGCAGCGTCACCCTCTCGTTGTCCCAACTCCCCGCTTCGCAGCCGTTGTTCCAAAGATGCAGAACCCAGCCGTCGAAGTTCTTGTCGCGGCGGTTGTAGTAGATGACGGCCTCGTTCGGCCCAGGCGTGTACTTCGGGGTCGGTTTGTCGGGGATGATGCAACGCCCGTCGACGGCGACTTCCGGCGGATCGCATACCAGCACCGGTTTCGGGCCGCATTGGCCGTTGTCCAGCAGGATCTCGTCGTCGTCGCAGACGACCAGCGGCGTCTGGTCGCCCCCTGCTCCGCCACCGCCGCCGCAACCGGCAGCCAGGAAGGACGCGAGCAGGATTGCGAGGCCCAGTATCCGGGCGGGTCCGAATCTCATACCAGGGTGTCCATCGGCGTCACGGAAACGCAATCGCGCACATCTAGCACGGAGGGTTCCGCGTCACAAGGCGAAAACGATTGCATACGTATGCATCGTCAATTCGGCGCTCGTTCAGCCGACAAGCCTGTCCGCGGGTACCGTTGGGGGCTGTGCTAGGCTTCACGAGAACGTTGACGACTGCTAGTGCGTCTCGTGGGTACACGAGCGCGTCTCGTGGGTACACGAGCCGTTCAAGAGCAGTTCGACGCGCTTTTCCATTTGCAACCTGAGTATCAACATCAAGCGCGCTCAAGGAATCTAGGAGAGGCACAGTTGTTGGCAATTCGCCCGATGGCGTCTCACGGACCGACCGTCGCCGCTCGTGACCGCGTTTCCGTTCCCCGATTCGGGCACGTTGCGACGACCGCCCTATGCACCGCGACCCTCGCCGTCGGCACCGAGGCCCTAGCCGCCGAGCCGACCGTCGAGGCTCTCGAACCGCCGTTCTGGTGGGCCGGGATGAAGGATCCGAACCTGCAGATCATGGTGCGCGGCGAATCCGTGTCGGAATTCGACGCAGAACTCGACTGTCCCGGCGTACGGCTTGTCGGGACACATCGCGTCGATAGTCCCAACTACCTGTTTCTCGACCTCGACCTTGCGCCTGATCTTTCGCCCGGTTCCTGTCTCATCTGGTTCAAGGCCGAAGGCCGCCTTGAATCAATCGGGTACCGGTTCGAAGAGCGCCGCCCGGAATCGTCCGCACGCAAGGGATTCTCAAGCGCCGACGTCATCTACCTCGTGATGCCCGACCGCTTCGCAAACGGCGACCCGAGTAACGACAGTGTCGACGGCATGCGCGAGACGGCGGACCGCATCAACCCGGACGGGCGCCACGGCGGTGACCTGCAGGGCGTGATCGATCATCTGGACTACATCGCCGACATGGGCTACACCCAGATCTGGCTGAATCCGATCCTAGAGAACAACGAGCCCACGTTCTCCTACCACGGCTATTCCACCACCGACTACTACCGAGTCGATCCGCGTTTCGGCGACAACGATCTCTACCGTCGGCTCGCCACCGAAGCCCGGGAACGCGGCATCGGCATCATCATGGACCTGATCCCCAATCACAGCGGCGTCAGCCACTGGTGGGTGGACGATCCGCCCACCACGGACTGGATCAACCACGGCGAGTTCGTGCCCACCAACCACATCCGCGAGCCGCTGCACGATCCCCACGCCGCCGAGATCGACCGGGCCACGTTCGTCGACGGCTGGTTCGTGCCGAGCATGCCCGACCTCAACCAGCGCAACCCGTTCCTCGCGAACTACCTGATCCAGAACGCCATCTGGTGGATCGAGACCGCGGACCTGTCCGGGATCCGCGTCGACACCTGGTCGTACGCCGACAAGGACTTCCTGTCCGACTGGACCCGGCGCGTCATGACCGAATACCCCGACTTCAACGTCGTCGGCGAGGAGTGGAACAACAACCCCGGCATCATCGCCTATTGGCAGCGGGGCAAGGCGCGGGACGACGGATACGAGTCGCATCTGCCGAGCCTGATGGACTTCCCGCTGCAGATCGCGCTCCGGTCAGGCCTTGCGGACGACGAAACGTGGAATACCGGCATCGTGGTCTTCTACCGCGCGCTGGTGGCGGACTTCCTCTACGCCGATCCGTCCAACCTGCTGGTGTTCGCCGACAACCACGACATGCATCGAATCTACCGCCAGTTCGACGGCGACGACGAACTGTTCCGCCTGGCGATGGCGCTGGTGCTGACCACCCGGGGCATTCCCCAGCTTCTCTACGGTACGGAAATACTGATGGACCATCCGCCCGATGCCTCCCACGGCGTCATGCGGGTCGACTTCCCCGGCGGCTGGCCCGGCGATACAGTGAACGGGTTCACGGGCGAAGGCCTCGCGGAAAACGTCGCGGCAACCCAGGACTTCCTGAGACGGCTGCTCAATTGGCGCAAGACGTCCAACGCGGTGACGGACGGTCGATTGACCCACTACGCGCCCGCAGACGGCATCTACGTCTTTTTTCGGCATACCGAGGACTTGAGCGATCGCGTCATGGTCGCGATCAACAAGAACGCCGACGACACCGAGGTGGATCTCGATCGTTTCGCCGAATCGCTCTACGGCGCAAACCTCGGCTTCGACGTATTGACCGGTCAACTCCACGGATTGGGGCAATCGCTCACGATTCCCGGACGTGCATTCCTGATCCTGGAACTGCAATGAACCGAGTTACGGCAGGCGAGATCGCGGCACTGGCTGGCGTATCTCAATCCACGGTGTCGCGTGCCCTGCGAGGGAGTCCACTGGTCAATTCGGATACGCGCGAACGCGTGCTTCGCATAGCCAACGAAAAACACTACAAGGTCAATACCAGCGCCAGCCGGTTGCGGTCCCGGCAGAGCCGCACGCTGGCCCTCCTCGTACACGACGATTCCGACATGGGATCGGACATCAACCCGTTTTTCCTGTCGATGATCGCGGCGATCACGAAAGCGGCGGCGGACAAAAACTACGACATTCTGCTTTCGTTCCAACAGTTCAGCGACGACTGGTTCGCCGACTACGAGGACAGCAACAAGGCCGAAGGCGTCATCATGCTGGGCTACGGCGGCTATACCGACTACATTCAGAAGATCAGGATGCTCGACTCCGCCCATTGCGTGACCTGGGGTCCGGTAATCGACGGACAACCCGGCCACTTCGTCGGCTGCGACAACGTCCATGGCGGCTACATCGCCACCCGGCACCTGCTCGATCTCGGCCACCGGAAGATCGCGTTCATCGGCGACGTCTCCGACGACTGCCCGGAGTTCCAGGCCCGCTATGCGGGGTACCGAAATGCCCACAAGGGGTCGGGGCGGGCCCAGGACCCCATGCTGCAGGTGAGGGCAAACCCTTCGGAACGCGGCGGCTACGAAGCCGCGGAGCGGTTGATCGACCGAGGCGCGGGCTTTACCGCCGTGTTCTGCGCTACCGACCTGAACGCGATCGGGGCGGTAAGGGCTCTTCGGAACCGCGGTATCCACGTTCCCGCCGATGTCTCGGTGGTCGGCTTCGACGACCTTCCGTCGATCGCCTACACGACACCGGCACTCACCACGGTGCGCCAGGACACGGCAACCGCCGGCCGCGTGCTCGTCCAAACGCTGCTCGATCTAGTGCGAGGAAACGACGTGGTTTCCCGGCTTCTTCCACCCGAGCTGATCGTGCGGCAATCGAGCCGGCAGTTGCGTCCCGAAGACGCCTCGACAAGCCGAGCCGGTCCCCGGCCGACCGATGCCTGGACGGCTTGACAACGCCCCGTAGGCAACGGGGTCACGTCGGTGCGCGCGTCTCGACGCCCGTGACACGTTCGCGAAGCAATCCGATCTCCCCGCGGATGTCCACGTACCGAGCGTTCATCTCCTGCAGGAGATCGCGGTGCTGCCGCTCGATGTCGACACGCAGGTCGGCGAACTGTCGCTCGACATCGACGCGCAGATCGGCGAACTGCCGCTCGACGTCGACACGCAGGTCGGCGATCTGCTGGTAGAGGAATCCGAACCCGGCAAGCATGGCGGCGAGGGAAAACGACCCAAGCCATTTGAACAGCCGGAATTCGTTCTGCGTGACGACCTCGGACGACGGCTCGGCTGTGTGACCATCGTCTCGCGTCCCGGGTCGAGTCAATTGTGACACGCTTGACTCCAAGGCGGTCAATCGCTCCACGACTCGTTCGATCGCCGAATCGAATTCCGTTCGGATGATTTCCGCATCAAGACTCGCAGCCGACATCAGGGATTTCCTCGTCTACGAGAGCGACTTTGCGATAGATCTAAGGCGCGGCGCAATTGATAGAGTGGATTTCGGCCCGAATTCCTAGACATTTCGGGAAAGTGATATCGGAATGCTATTGCAAACACGGGACGGGAAAACGCCGCCAGACGACTCGAACGCGCCCGTGATGGCGCGCTCTCGCCGTCTGGCCCCAGCCCCCACCGCCCAGACCTCCGCGCCTTGCAGCGGCACTTCGTGCCGTTGCTGCGGCGCAGACTCCTGGACCGTCCCCTAGGGTTTGACTCGCGCCGAGCGTCGACACCTACCAAGCATCGATGAACGGCACGCGCGTCTGGACTTCCCGGCTCGGCGGGGCGTTGGCTTTCATCCCCGCCACGATCCAACGCCGGGTGTCCGCCGGGTCGATGACGTCGTCGACCTCGAACACGTGGCCGGCGTTCAAGCCCTTGCCCCGGTTGTACGCGCCTTCGACCATGCGCTCGTAGGCGGCCTGCCGTTCGGACAAGTCCTCGATCGCCTCGAGCCGCGCCCGCTGGCCGAGCTTGACCTGGCCCTCGAGACCCATGCCGCCGAACTCGCTGGTCGGCCAGGCCACGACGAACGCCGGCAGCCGCTGGTTGCCGCCGCCCATGGCCTGGGCGCCGAGCCCGTAGGCCTTGCGCAGGATGACCATGTAGGACGGCACCTCGATGTTCGCGCCGATCACGAACATCCGCGCGGCGTGCCTGACGAGCCCGGTCTTTTCCACTTCCGGCCCGACCATGATGCCCGGGCAGTCGCACAGGAGAAGGAGCGGGATCTGGAACGAGTCGCAGGTCTTCATGAAGCGCGCCGCCTTGTCCGCCGCGTCGCTGTCGATGGCGCCCGAGATCACCGCCGGGTTGTTGGCGATGACGCCCATCGGCCGGCCCTCGATGCGGATCAGCGCGGTGATCATCGCCGTTCCGAATTCGGGACGCAGGTCAAGCACGGAGTCCTTGTCGGCGAGGATGTCGATCAACTCGCGGATGTCGTAGACCCGAAGTCGGTTCTCGGGAATGACGTGACGGAGCATGCGCTGGTCGTTCGCTACCCAGTCGTCGATGGGGCCCTGGAAATAGGACAGGTACTTCTTCGTGGCCTGAACGGCTTCGGCTTCGTCCTCGACCGCAATGTCCACGACACCGCTTGGTATCTGCACCGACATCGGACCGACTTCCTCCGGGCTGTAGACGCCCAAGCCGCCACCCTCGATCATCGCGGGGCCGCCGATGCCGATGCTGGAGTTGGCGGTGGCGATGATGGCGTCGCAGCAGCCCAGCAGAACGGCGTTGCCGGCGAAGCAGAACCCTGCGTTGACGCCGACCACGGGCACCCGACCGGAGAGCTTGCTGAGCAGCGTCCACGACGGCGTATTGAGTCCGCCGCCACCCGAGATCTGCGGCGAACCACCCCTTCCCGGTCTGGCGTTTCGGCTGCCGCCGCCAGCACGACCGCCACCGCCTTCCGTGAACAGCACCAGCGGCGAGGAGAGTTTCGCTGCCGTCTGGAACATGCGGTCCATCATCTTATGGTTCATGCCGCCCTGGGAGCCGGCAAGCACCGAGTAGTCGTAGGACATCAGCACGCAGCGCGACCGGCTCTCGTCGAACACCTCGCCATTGACGTGACCGAGCCCCATGACCAGTCCGTCGGAAGGCGCGTAGTCGAGCAGTTCGTCCACCGTGCCGTGCAGGCCCATGCCGACGGCGAGGGAACCGTACTGGACGAAGGTACCCTCGTCGGCCAGGTCGTGGATGTTCTCCCGCGCCGTGCGACCACCCTGGGCATGTCGCCTGGCGACCTGTTTCCTGCGCGAGGCGTCCGTGGTCAGCGTTCTGCGTCGGATGACTTCGGCGAGGTCGGGCCGGGGCGTATCCAGGTCGAGGTCGAGGTCCGACCGGGCCGCCTCGCCCTGCACCGTGCCCTCCTCGATGACCAGCAGCACCGTCCCCTCCGGCACGGTGTCGCCTTCGGCAACGTTGAGTTCAAAGACCGTGCCGCTGACCGGCGCCTTGACGACGTGTTCCATCTTCATGGCGTTCAAGACGATCAACTCCTGTCCGGTCAGCACGTCATCACCGACGGCCAGCGCGACGGAGACCATTGTCGAGGGCATGGCGGCGCGAACCGGCACCAATCCGTCCGGGTAGTCCTGCACGGTCTCGGCACGTTCCTCCTCTCTGATGCGTCGTCCCTCGCCGAGTACGGCGAGCGGGTCGGCCGCATCGACCCGGGCACCGGCCAAGGCGACCTTCGTTTGGGCGTGTACGCCGACGAGTTCGCGCTCCTGGAGCAGCGCCGGGAGGTGGTCGTCAACGTAACGCGTGTACATGGTCCCGGCCGCCACATCGGGGTCGTCCATCACGTTCATCAGCACGCCGAGGTTCGTGTCGACCCCGGCGATGACGAATTCGGACAACGCCCGGCGCGCGCGGCTGACCGTGTCGGCAAAGCCCGGCCCACCGCTGTGAACAATCAGCTTCGCCAGCAGCGAGTCGTACAATCCGCTCGTCCGGTAGCCTTCGTAGCCGAAGGTGTCGACGCGAACGCCCGGACCGTCCGGTGGACGGAACGCGGTCAACGTGCCGGTGCGCGGTAGGGCAACCCCGTCCTCCCCAAGCTTCTCCATGTTGATCCGCAATTGGATGGCATGGCCGCGGGGCGATGGGGCGTTGCCGTTTCCCAAGCCCAGGTCATGCAAACCGGCGCCGCGCGCAATCGCAAGCTGAACGCGCACCAGATCCACACCGGTGACCGCCTCCGTGACCGTGTGCTCGACCTGAATCCGGGGGTTGGCCTCGATGAAATAGAACGGCGATGCATCGCTCAGGTCCGCGCCGTCCACGAGGAACTCGAACGTGCCGATGTTGTCGTAGCCGGCCGCTTGCGCGAGCGTGACGGCCGCCTCGAGTATCCGTTTCCGCAACGCCGGGTGCAGTTGCGGAGACGGCGCCACTTCCACGACTTTCTGATGTCGCCGCTGAATGCTGCAATCGCGCTCGCCCAGATGACCCACGTTGCCGTGGCGGTCGCCGAGCACCTGCACCTCGATGTGCAGCGCGCGTTCGATCAGCCGCTCGGCGTAGAGCGCGTCCGAGCCGAATGCCGCCTGCGCCTCGGCGCCGCCGCGCACGAGCGCCTCGGCGATATCCTCCTTGCGTTCGATGACCCGCATCCCGCGTCCGCCACCGCCGGCTACGGCTTTCAGGATCATCGTGCCGTTCGGCTGCAAAGCCTCGTAGAACGCTTCGGCCTGTTCGGCGCCTACGATCACGGCGGATCCCGGCAGCACCGGCAGCCCATGGGCGGCGGCGAGGTCGCGCGCCCTGACCTTGTCGCCGAACAGGCGCAGCACCTCGGCACTTGGCCCTACGAATGCGATTCCCGCCGCTTCGCAGGCCAGGGCGAACTCCGCGTTTTCCGCCAGGAAGCCATAGCCGGGATGGATCGCGTCGCAACCCCGGTCCCTGGCGATGTCCACGATCTGCTCGATGTCGAGATACGCCGCCGCGCCGGTCCCCGCGAGTTCCACCGACTCGTCCACCGTCCGAACATGCAGCGACTCGCGGTCGTCTGCGGGATGGACGCCCACCGTGTCGATAGCCATTTCCCGGGCGGTACGGTGGATGCGAACCGCGATCTCGCCGCGGTTGGCGATGAGCAGCTTGCCCATGGGCTGCAGGTCCGGCATGGCGTACTCCGGAAATTGCCGCGAAAAGCAAGAGCGGGAACATACACGCGGCACTCGCCCGGCGGCAATCGCGCCGGGGGTGGGATCAGATGTTCGGGGGTTGACCTCGATGCGCCGGGTCGGGCGGGCTCATCAGGCCCACGTGGTTGCCGTCCGGGTCGACGACGATGGCGAACCGCGACCCCCAGAAGGTGTAGTACGGCGGCTGCGAACTGCGGTAGCCCATCGCCGTGACGCGTTTGTAGGTGGCGTCGACTTCGGCGGCGTCGCGGTACCGGAAACTCATGATCGTCCGGTTGCCTTCGCCCTTGAATGGGCGCCAGCCGGCGTTGTAGACCTCGGCGAGCGGCTTGCTGTCCAGCGCGAGCTCGAATCCACCCGGCATTTCCATCTCGACATGGTGGCCACCGGTTTCGGTTCGCCACACCGCTTCATCCGGAACGTCCAAGCCGATCGCCCGGTAGAAGTCGACCGACCGATCCATGTCGTCGACGACCAGGTTCAACTGGTCGAGGACGGGGGAAATCGTCATTGGAACTCACCGCCGAAAAAACGGATTGTGCCATGCAGGCGTGTAGGGGACGGACATGTGCCCTGGCGCTATGATCCGGTGGATGGCAGATTCTCACACAAGCGTGCGCCCCTTCCTCGGTCTCGAAGGCCCGCTTGCCATCGCCCATCGTGGCGGCGGTGCCGAGCGGTGCGAAAACACCATGGCCGCGTTCGAACACGCCGTGGGTCTCGGCTACCGCTGCGCCGAGACCGACGTCCATGCCAGCCGCGACCGGGTGGCCGTGATCTACCACGACGACGACCTTGATCGACTTACCGGCCACCCGGGACCCCTGGCGGCTCGCGACTGGCGTGAGCTTTCCACCTTTCGCGTCAACGGCACCGAGCCGATCCCCCGACTCGAGGACGTACTCGGCACGTGGCCGGACCTCCGACTCGTCGTTGATCCGAAAACCGACGATGCCGTGGGTCCGCTGATCGAGGCATTGCGACGCACCAATGCCCGAGACCGCGTCTGCGTCGGGTCTTTCTCGGCCCACCGTCTGCGGTGGATCCGCACCGACGCTCCGGGCTACACGTCTTGCAGCCCCTTCGAAGTCATACGATTGCGTGCAGAGTCGTGGAGTGTCCGGATGGGCCCGCTGCACGCGGACTGCGCACAGGTGCCCCCGCGACAACCACTCCTTGGGGATTTGTCGATTCCGGTGGTCGACGCCGCGTTCGTCCGTGCCGCCCACGCGCGCGGCATGCCGGTGCAGGTCTGGACAGTGGATGAAGAAGCGGAGATGGAACGCTTCCTCGACCTCGGCGTGGACGGCATCATGAGCGATCAAGTCACAAGGCTGAAGGCAGTGTTCGATCGGCGTAACGTTTGGCGATGACTGACATCGCGAGTTTCGTTGCCAAGCTGCCGAAAGCGGAACTGCATCTGCACATCGAGGGCACCCTGGAACCGGAGTTGGCGTTCGCCTTCGCCGAGCGCAACGACGTCCCGCTGCCGTATCGGTCGGTTGACGAACTGCGCGCCGCGTACCGTTTTGCCGACCTGCAGGCGTTCCTGGATGTCTACTACGCCTGCGCCGGCGTGTTGATCGAATCCCGGGATTTCTACGACCTGACCTGGGCCTACCTTGAACGCGCTCACGCCGACAACGTCCGCCACGCCGAGGTTTTCTTCGACCCTCAGACCCACACCGGCCGGGGAATCGATTTCGCGACGGTCGTGGAAGGAATCTGCGCAGCGTTGGACGATGGCCGGCGGGAGTTCGGGCTGTCGTCGCGTCTGATCCTGTGCTTGCTGCGTCACCTCGACGAATCCGAGGCGTTCGATACGCTGGCGGCGGCCATGCCGTACCGGGACCGGATCGTCGGCGTCGGCCTAGACTCCGGCGAACGCGGCAACCCCCCGCGCAAGTTCGAGCGGGTATTCGAGCGCGCTCGAGAGGCTGGTTTCGTCCCCGTCGCGCACGCTGGAGAGGAAGGTCCGGCAGAGTACGTCCGCGAAGCCTTGGACAGCCTCGAAGCGGTGCGCATCGACCACGGCAACAACGCCCTCGAGGACCCCGACCTGGTCGCAGAACTCGTGCGACGTCGTATTCCGTTAACCGTCTGCCCGTTGAGCAACCTAAAGCTCTGCGTCGTCGACGACATGGCCTCGCATCCTCTGAAACGGATGCTTGAACTTGGCCTCGTCGTCACCGTGAACTCCGACGATCCGGCGTATTTCGGAGGCTATGTCAACGACAACTACATCGCCGTCGCCAAGGCTCTCGGTCTAGGCGAAGCGGATATCGTCAAGCTAGCCCGCAACTCCATCGACGCTTCGCTGCTCGACGAAGCGGAAAGGACGCGACTATTGGGCGAGCTGGCGGCCGCGGCGACGTCGCTCGAGCGTTCCGAGGGGAGCAAACCATGAAGATGCGCCAGATCATATTCACCGGTGTCGAACGCGCCGAGTTGCTCGAACGGGAAATCAGCGACGAACTGAAACCGCACCAGGCCCTCGTCGAGACCGAATTCACCATCGTCAGCCCGGGCACGGAAGGGCGAGGGTTCATGGGACTTCCCGGCGTCGGCTTCGACGGCAGCGCCCAAACGCCACGGGGTGCTACCAACGACCCCGAGAGTACGGACAACCGCAGGCCTAGACGAAGCGACCCCCCGTACCCGCAAATCACCGGCTACGGACAGATCGGCAAGGTGCTGGAGGTCGGTGCCGACGTCACCCTCTGCAAACCCGGCGACCGCGTGTTGACGCGTTCGCCCCACGCATCGATGGTCAAGGCGAACGCCGGGCGGTTCGCCGTGCCGCTGCCCGAGGACTTCCCCGGCGAAGAACTGATCTTCGCAAGAATGGCCGGAATCTCCGTCACGGCAATCTACTCCTCGTCCGTCAAGCCAGGCGACACCGTCCTGGTCATGGGATTGGGTGTCATCGGGAACTTGGCGGCGCAGTTGTTTCAGCTTGCCGGCGCCGATGTCATCGGCTCGGAGATCAGTCCGTTTCGCGTCAAGAAGGCGAAGGCCTGCGGCATCCAGGTCGTAAATCCAAACGAGACTGACCTTCAAGAACAGGTGATGGCGTGGACCGGGGGCAAGGGCGTTCAGATTGCGGTCGAGGCAGCCGGCCGCAGCGAACTACTGGCCCAAGCGGTCCTCTTGACTCGCGCCTACGGGGAAACGATTTCGCTGGGCAGCCCCTATGCATCCGCCGTCTTCGATGTCACGCCGATGCTCCGCAAGATCCACTCCCAGTGCATCCGTTTGATCGGTTCGCTATCAGCGCGATGGCCACCCCAGGAAGTCGACCGAGTACGCCACAGCCTGGTCGGGAACTTTACGAACGTGGCCAACTGGATCGCCGACTCCCGGCTCGAGGTTCGACCGTTGCTGACACACCTGGCATCCCCCGCGGATTGTCAGGATATCTACGTCGGCCTCACTCAAAAGCACGACGAATACCTTGCCGCCGTCTTCGACTGGGGTCGTTTGGACTCGTAGCGCCCCGCGATCGACTACCCGAGCCGCAACACGGTTCCCGGGGACAGAAAGCGGTCGGGGATCTTGGTGCCATCCCGCACGAGTCTTCCGACCATCAGGATGCCCGGCGGATCCGCCCGCAGGATCGGCTGGTTGCGGTGCAGCAACGACGAATGGAAGAGGGCGAACTGCCCGGGTTCAAAAGTCATCTCCCGCTCCCTCTCCTGGACAGAGTCCGGGAATCCACCAACGTGACGTTCCAGCCCGGCGCGGTCAAATCCCTCGATCGGCAAATGCGAACCACGGATGTACGCGAATCCCATACCGCTGACCGCGAGCAGGACGGTGAAGTGATTGTCGCCATTGTAGATGTCCAGCGGGGCATCCCCGTTTTCGAAGAGGCGGGAGTGCTGCCACGAGGCTTCCCTTGAATGCACGTCTTTGACGATGAAAGTGGATCGCCACAGCAACAGACCGGCACCGAAGCTGGTCGTGGTCGCAGACTGCAGATTGGCGTCCGAAAACACCTTCCTAATGACCGTGAAATCCCGGTGTCTGTCGACGAGCTCCGGGTTGACGTGCCGATCATCCTTCTTTGACGCGTTCAAGCGTAGAACGACCTCGGACAACGCCCCGGCGACCGACCGATCTGCCAGATCGAACGGGCCGGTAATACCGTTCTGCCCTAGCTGGTCCTTTGACATCCCTTCATGCCCGGCGGACGGGGTCATGCCCCGATCTTAACCCGCTGGTTTTCAGCGCCGCCACGCACCCGCGTAGACATCAAGTGTGCAGGCACTAACTAACTGTTTTAGTGAGTATTTCTAGTCCTAGCTCCTCAATATGACAGGCACAGGCAAGGGGAGTACGATTGAACTCATCTCTGGGAGCATTAAGGGCAGCCTATAAGGGGGGTGCAACATGAACAACCCGCAGTTGAGGGCGAGGAGGCCATGGTTCCGCTGTATTGGCGCGGGCTTGGCTACTGCAATGACCGTCGTCGCGACCACCGGCGCGACGGAGGAAGCAAACGAAGCCGATGACGATGACGACCACATCGAGGAGATCGTGGTCACGGCAACCTATCGTGAAACTGCGGAGTTGGACACCCCCGTTTCCATGGGAACGGTCAGCGGCGACCTGATCGAAGAGACGGGCGCACTGGACTTCAACGACATCGCGCACCTGGTGTCCGGACTGTCGTATTCCGGGCAGAACGAGTCCGAGAACGCCATCAGCATTCGCGGCGTCTCCGACGGCAGTGTCAGAGGCGAGTCCTACTCGGTCACGAGCGTCTACTATGACGACGCACCGGTGAGCGGGGTTACCTCGCCGGGAAGGCACGGCAGCGGTACTGCTTTCGACATGGAACGAGTTGAAGTGCTGATGGGACCGCAGGGCGTCTTGGGCGGTGCCGGCAACATCGCCGGTCTGGTTCGTTTCGTGACCAAGAAGCCCGAGCTGAACGCGTGGCGAGCAAAAGTCCAAACCAATTTCCAATCCATCAATAGCGGCGGCAAGGGCTACCGCATCGATGCCATGGTCAACGTCCCCGTTGTCGAGGACACGCTCGCACTGCGGGTCCTGGCATTCACCACGGACACGCCGGGATGGATCGATCGACCGGAATTCGACGACTACGACCGCAACACCAAGGAAATCCGCGGCGGCAGGATAACGGGCAAATGGGCACCCACCGACGAACTGCGCCTGAGAGCGTCATGGGCGAATTCAAGGAGCCATGTGGTCGGCGATGCCCGGGCCAGCACCGCCGTGCCACACACGTATCTGTCCAACGAAGAATGCAAGATCGCCGCGCCCTCGGAGCGCTGTGATTTTGCCCCGGAGCCCGTGGACGCCGACACACCGCCCGGTTCGTTCGACGACACCGACCAGCTCAGCGTGACCGTCGAGTACGAGTTGCCGTTCGCGGATTTCCTATCGAGCACGTCAACGACGAAACGGGAAGGCGTGGCGGTCTTCTGGGATCGACTGTGGTCCTACGTCAATCGCGACAACCAGATTTCCGCGGACCTCAACTACGCCAAGACCGGCGACATCTGCTGGCGAATACTCGACGGCAGGAACTGCACGGAGCCGGGTTTCGTCACCGTCAGCGACCAGCACTTCAATGGCATCGCGCAGGGTTCGAGGATTTTCTTCGATGCAGACGTGCAGGAATTCCGGCTCACTTCAAACCAGGAAAGCCGTCTCAATTGGGTGGCAGGCACGTTCTACAAGAAGGAGCAAAGCGTCATTCAACGCGAGGTTCAGTTCTCCCTGTTTCCGGAATTCGCCCATCTGCGGGAGGACTACCTGACGCAGACCCGGGCAGTCGATGGTGACAATACGCTCAACGGCAGCACCGAGCGGGCAGTCTACGCCACCGCCGACTACGCCGTCACCGACTCTCTCGAAGTGAACCTCGGCGTTCGTTGGAACGAGGTGGAGGTACATTGGGATCTGAATACCCGCGAGGTAGTCAATTCATTCGGTTCCAACCAAAGGGGCGATACGTCCGTTGAAGAGATAACACCCCGAATCGGACTAACCTGGCGGCCAATGGACCGCCTAATGGTCTATGCCGTCTACAGCACCGGCTTTCGCCCCGGCGGCGTCAACAGCAACATGTACACCGAATTGGGCATTCTCGATTACATCCAAAACAACGATCCGACCCCGAGTGTCTACACGTGTGACGACTTCACACCCAACCTCGTCGTAGGCAGCCTGTCGGCCGGCGGCCAGTTCAGGACATGCCCGATAGGACTCGAGGAAACACGGAACTACGATGATGTCCGTGCCGGCCTAACCGATCACCTGTACTTCGCCGGCGACACGATCGAGAATCTCGAGATCGGCACCAAGCTCAGTCTGTTCGACAACCGGTTGAGGGTGATCGCCACGGTCTATCAAATGGACTGGCAGGACATCATTGTCGCCGGCTGCTTGCCCGACGAGATCATCATCACCCGGCCGTGCATTTCCGGGTCGAGTGTCAGGGCCAATGCCGGTCATGCCTATAGCGACGGTTGGACGCTGGATATCGCGTGGACGCCGACGGACAGCCTCTTGCTGTCGGCGGGTTATGCGTACTCGGAGTCGCTGATCGACGACAACGGTCCGCCAAACCGTCGCTACGCACGGCAGCATCGGGATGCCACGGAGGCACAGATCGCCTGCGAGTGCATCCCGATTCCGAACTCGCCGGAGTGGACATGGAACGCTGCAGCGGCCTACTCGTTCCCCGTTGGACCCTTCCAAGGCGAGGTACGTGTCGACTGGTTCGCTTCGGCGAAGAGTTGGTCAAGGGCGTTCTATCGAAACATCCACTTGAACGAGGACTACGAACTCGGCAATGCGCGGTTTACCGTGCGCGAACCCGTAGACAACCGCTGGCGAGCTTCGGTGTTCGTCAAGAACCTGAGGAACGAGGATGTCAACCTGCGCAAGGACAGTGGTTCATTCTCAATGTGGGCACCGCCGCGAACCCTTGGCGTGGAGTTGATCTACGAGTTCATGTAGTCCGTAGGCTTCGATGAACGCATGACCCGGCCATCCGGGCCGGGCGCGGACGTGCTGGGAACACAGATCGTAGGGGACGGGCTTGTCCCGTCCCGTAGCCAAGGGCACCGGTCCGTCGGGCACGGGCGTTCGCCAGGGTCGGTGCGGGCGACCGCAAGGGTCGCCCCTACGATTCGACCGTTTCATGGAAGGCGGAAGAGACGGCACAGGCATTCAGGAGGATGACAAGCACTCGCAAACTCGCCGCGATTCTAGCGGCGCTGGCATCTGTCCCTGTGCTCGCCGAACGGGACGACCGAGACCGAGGCCAATTGGTGGACAGATCGGGAAATCCCGTCGTCGAGCAGCGACCGGCCACGAGCCTTGATGGCCTGGAATTCAAACACGGCATCGCGTTGTATCACGATCTCAAGTATCCCCCAGACTACTCGCATCTCGAGTACCTAGACCCCAATGCCCCAAGGGGCGGCATGCTAGTACTGCCCACAGGAACCAATTTCGATACGTTTGCACCCATAGCCGAGCGCGGGACCGGGGCCCCCGGAAGGCGTTTCCAAAACGACTCGCTGATCATCCGATCCGGCGATGAGCTCAGCGCGTTCTACGGGCGGATCGCGGACGGCATCGCCATCACCGACGACCGGTCGACGGTCGTCTTCAGAATTCATCCGCGGGCGAGATGGCGGGACGGCGTCCCCATCACTTCCCGCGACGTCGCGTTCTCCGTTGAGAGCCTACGGAGCCGGATCGCGGGGCGCCTGTACTACCGTGTTATCGACTCGGTAGAGAGAATCGACGACCGCCACGTGGCCTTTCACTTAAACGAGCCCTTGCAGTTGCCGACGCTCATGTCCTTCGACTACCTGCCGATCATGCCCGAACACTATTGGCGCGACAGGGATCCATCTGCATCCACCCTCACACCGCCACTGACCAGCGGCCCCTATTTTGTCTCCGGGTTCAGACAGGGCCGGTTCGTCGTCTACCAGCGCGACCCCGACTACTGGGGGCGGGACATCCCCGTCAACAAGGGTCGCTACAACTTCGACACCATACGGTTCGAGGTCTACCGCGACGCCAGTGTGACCCGGGAAGCCTTTCGCAAGGGACTGATCGATATCTGGGACGAGTCGGATGCGCGGTATTGGCATAGCGGCTTCGACATACCCGCATTGCAACGAGGCTGGATCAGGAAAATACGGCGCAACTCGGGCCTTGAGGTGGGTATTCGGGAAGGCATCGTCCTCAACAACCGCCGCGAGAGATTCAAGGATCGAAGAATCCGTGAGGCACTCACCCTGGCTGTGGATTTCGAGTGGCAGAACAGGACGTTGCATTACGGCTATCACAAACGGGCACACAGCTACTGGCCGGACACGATACTGGCTGCGACGGGTATGCCGAGTGCAGACGAGCTAGTCCTGCTCCGCCCCTACCGCGATCAGTTGCCGGCGGTGCTATTCGAGAAGCCGTTTCGCTTCCCCGAGATCGAAAACGAAGAGGATTATCGCACCCTCGTTTCGCGGGCTCGCGAGCTTCTCCGCGAAGCCGGTTGGTTCATCGTGGATGGCGTCCTTACCAATTCGGCGGGCGATATCTTCGAGATTGAGTTCCTAACCCGAAGTCCCAGCGAGGCACGCACGCTCTTGCCGTATTTCCAGCGCCTGGAACAACTCGGCATTCGCGCCAGGATGGCACCGGCTTCGGGGGACAGCGAGTGGATCAATCGGCTTCGGAGGTTCGGATACGATGCCGCCTTGGTCAGCATGCGTATCCAGATGCCGCCCGTCATCGGATTGGTGGACAGGTTCCATTCCGACTCGGCGACGGTACCGACATCTGCCAACCGATCCGGCATCAGCAATCCCGTGGTGGACTTCCTGATCGAGAAGGCCGTCTCCGCCACCGCGTTGCCGCAGATGATCGCAGCCTGCCGTGCACTCGACCGGGTTCTTCTCTGGCAGTACTACCAGATTCCGCTCTACGCGGTCGATCGGCGGACCACGGTGCATTGGGGCAAGTTCGGCAGACCGGACTACGAGCCCAAGTATCAGCCCGCATACCCCGACGGCTGGTGGTACGACACGGACAAAGCGGCCCGAATCGTGGGGCACGGTGTCTCTAGGTGATGCCCATTGCGACCGCGAGTTACGTATTTCCCTTCGCCGCAGCCAGCGACAAAACGCCGGGCGACCTCGATACCCTCGGCGGCAAGGGTCTGTCACTGGCGAGAATGGCGACTGCAGGCCTCCCGGTACCGCCCGGATTCACCGTGGCAACCTCGGCCTACCGGAAGTTCGTCGCCGGCAAAGACCTGCAGCAGGCCGTCCTCGAACATGCCCGGCCTCAAGTCGTTGGCCAAACCGCATCCTTCAAGACAGCGTCGGAACGCCTTCAGGCGTTGTTCGCCGGGACCGCGCCGAGCGAGGAACTGGCAAACGAGATCGGGGCGGCCTACGCGGCCCTCGGCCGCGGCGAACCGGTGGCAGTTCGGTCCTCCGCAAATGCGGAAGATCTGCCCGACCTGTCCTTTGCCGGTCAACACGATACCTACCTCAACGTTCGCGGCGTCGAGGCCGTCATCAAGGCAGTGTGCAACTGTTGGGCGTCTCTGTGGACCGAACGGGCTATCGGTTACCGGCACGAGAACGGAATCGACCACCAAGCGGTTGCCATGGCGGTGGTCGTACAGCGCATGGTGGCCTCGGAGGTATCGGGCGTCCTGTTCACCGCCAACCCGACAACGGGCGATCGAACTGAGATCGTCGTCAATGCCAGCTTCGGTCTCGGGGAGGCCATTGTTGGCGGCGAGGTGACACCGGACACGTTCATTGTCGACAAGGATGCGCTGACGACGAAGGAGACCGCCGTCGGGACGAAGGAACTCACGGTCGTCTACGCTGATGGCCAGGGCACCCGCAGCCGGGAATCGAGCCCGGAAGAGCGGCAACAACTGTCGCTGGATGCCCCCGCCCTAAAGGAACTCGCACGGCTGGCGACGAAAGTCGAGCAGCACTTCGACGGTGTTCCGCAGGACATCGAGTGGGCGGTATCTGGCGGCGAGTTGTCGTTGCTGCAGTCGCGGCCCATGACCAACCTGCCGCCGGTGCCACTCAAGGATGTACGGTGGGAGTTGACTGAACCCGGCTCCAGGCTCGAGCGCGACCAGGTCGTGGAATTCATGCCCGGCCCGTTGTCGCCGCTGTTTCAAGACCTGTATCTCCCAGCCCTCGACGTGGCGTACTACCTCATGAGAGTGACGCAAGGCGGTAACGAGGCCGGCGGCGCGACCTATCGGCAGCTCGCGAAAGTGCTCGGGGGCCAGCATGCCGGCCAATCTGTCGTGAACGGCTACGCCTACCGGCACTTTCCAGCGCCGGGCAATCCGTTCGTGCTGCGCCCCCAGGGCCGGCACAGGCGACGGAGTCGCTTCAACGTCCGCACCGTCAGCCACGGCTACCACGAGACGCCGCGACGGTGGCGTCACGAGGAACTTCCAAAGTACCTCAAAACCGTCGAGCTTTGGCGCCAGCTCGACCCGGCAGCGGCCGAAGACGAGCGTCTGATGGCCGGAATACGGACGCTGAGCTGGGCCGACGCGCACTACTGGCGATTCGTCGACGAGGTGCTCGCGTTTCCCCGCCGCGCCGATGAGGCCTTGCAGCAGTTCCTCGGCGAGCACGTCCCGGGCGCCAATCTCACCAGCGGCATGCTGCTCGACGGGTCCGGCTCGCCGACCATGCAGGCTCCAATCGACCTGTGGCACATCGCCCAGCGGATTCGGTCGACACCGGCCCTCCAGGGACTCGTCGTGACGACGCCGGCGCATCGGCTGCTCAGCGCCCTGGACGCGTTCGCCGAGGGTCAAGCAGTGGTGCGGGAGATAGCCGACTACCTTGCCAAGTACGGTCATCAGATCTATTCCCTAGACTACGCCGAGCCGACCCCATCCCAAGACCCGACTCAGGTCTTGTCGCTGTTGAAGTGCCTCGTTCTCGACGACGACTACGATCCCGCGGCACAGCAGGCCGAAACCCAGGCCACGCGTCGCAGAGCGCTGCGCGACGCCTCCCGGCACTTCCGCGGTCGACTCTGGTGGCGGTTCCGTTGGCGGTTGTTCTGGGCGCAGCACTACTATCCAAACCGCGACGAGAGCCAGTTCTACCTCGGCGCGGCATGGCCGGTGCTGCAGCGACTCGCGCTGGAGCTTGGCCGGCGCCTCGTGGCGGTCGGCACGCTCACGCAACCGGATGACGTGTACTACCTCAATGCGAGCGAACTGGACCGGGCCATCGAAGTCCGCTGCGACGAGCTGCCGCTCTCGGACCTCAAACACCTAGCCATGGAACGCCGCGAACTGCGGGAAGCGCGCAAACGACTCTCCCCGCCGCCGGCCATCCCCCAACGAGAGCCTTCGTCCGTCCCTACGGAAGACGCGCAGAACATCATCACGGGTGTCCCGGTCAGCCCCGGCAAGGTCACCGCCGAAGTCAGCGTCATCCTCTCGCTCGCCGATTTCGATCAGATGCGGCCACGCAGCATTCTCGTGTGTCCGTTGACGACGCCCGCCTGGACGCAGTTGTTCCCACACGCTGTGGGCTTGGTGACGGATGTTGGCGGCATCACCGCGCATGGCTCCATCGTCGCCCGCGAATACGGCATCCCCGCCGTGCTGGGTCTCGGCGACATCACCAAGCGGCTGTCGAGCGGACAGGCAATCACCCTCGACGGAGACGCCGGCACGGTCACCATCGAGGGCGGGCGCACGGTTCCCCCGATGTCGACGGCTCGTCGCCGAACCGGTCGTTCGGCTCCCGCCGTGGCCGACAACACCCGATTCATCGGCCTGGCCACCCCGTTGCCATTTGAACACTCGGCGAGAGAGCGTCTGCTCGGGCTGCTGCTGCGACCGTTCAAGGCAGCGTTCTACCAAGCGCTACTGTTCGTGTATTTCAAACTCACGGGTCCGAGCGGCGGCCCTGCGGCACCTGCGGCAGGGCGACGGCAAGCCCGGAATCGGCCACAAGCCCCGCGTCCCTAGTCCGAAGATGACCGCTCGAGTGCCATGTGCGAAGCGGTTGCTCGCCGTAGTGCTGGTGTCGCTTGCCACGTTCCCGGTTCTCAGAGCGTCCGATTCCAACGACGCGCCAGCAACGGCCAATCCCGAGGGCGCCGAAGCGATGGATCGCGCCCGGGGTTTTCGCGAGGCCGGCAAGATCGACGATGCCATCGCCACCTACGAACGATCCCTCGACCTCGACTCCTCCCTCGTCGATGCCTGGCTCGAGTTGATCCTGCTGCTGACGGAGGTGTCCCAGCACCGGCGAGCCCTCGAAACCAGCGAACGCGCCGTCCGGGTACTTCCCGACGAACCCAGGATTCTCGCGAGGCTGGTGTTCAGCCTGGCGGCATCGGGGGATGAAACCATCCGTGACGGCGAGCGCGCGGTGGAGGTGGCCGAGCGCCTGTTCGAGATCGAGACGGCCTATGTCACCGCACGGCTGGTCGCCGTGTCACATGCCGAGGCCGGACACTGCGAAGACGCGCTCGACTGGATGCAGCGAGCGATCAACTTGGCCCAGGCGGACTGGCAACATCCCTGGGTGCCGGGACCGGTCGGGCAAACCCAGGTCGTGCAGGCTTTGAACCGGCACAGGGAGGACATCGCGACCTCGCCGATCTGCGACGTTGCCACAGCGGCGTCCATGCCAGACGAGCACCCGGGACGAGCCTACGCGCTGCAGCATTGCCAGACATGCCACCTCTTCGTGGAACCACAGATGCTGCCGAGGCAAGTTTGGAAGGACTACGTCATCCCCAACATGGGTGCCTTTCTCGGCATGCACAACGCGGGATACGACTACGAGGTGTTCCCCGGCCGGTCCCCCACGGAACGGGAGATCATTGCCCGCGCCAACGTCTACCCGGATGAAGCCCAGGTCCCGGTGTCCGAGTGGGACGCGCTCGTTGCGTATTTTCTGAACCAGGCACCCGCAACACCCGCGCCCCGAGAACACGAACCCGAAGCCCGGATGGGCCTCAACCAGTTCCGTGTCGTCGAGTCCGGGCTTTCCCGGAAGACCCCGGCGACCACGTTGGTTCAAATCGACAACGGCCGGCTGTTCGTGGGTGATTTCGAGCGTTCCGGTCTGACGGTGTTCGATGGTGCTGGACGCATCGTCGAGGAACTCACCACCCCCCATGCCCCGATTGCCCTGCGCCGTCGCGGACGCGAACTGTGGGTCACCGATATCGGCAGCGTCTTCCCGTCGGACATGCCCAGCGGCAGTCTGCTCCTATTTCGCGAGACGGACGGGCAGTACGGTCCATCGGAGGCACGGCTCACCAACCTTCGACGACCGACTCACACCACGTTCGGGGACGTCAACCAGGATGGGGTCGAGGATCTCGTCGTGTCCGAGTTCGGCCACCGTGTGGGCCGACTGGTGTGGTACGAGGGTCGACCGGAAGGCGGCCATACGCCCCATGTCCTGCTCGACGAACCGGGCGCCCTCACGTCGTATCTGCACGATCTGGATGGCGACGGAAGGCGAGACGTCGCGGTGGCGTTCGGGCAGAACCGCGAGGGCATCCACATCTTCTACAACCTCGGCGGCGGCGCGTTCCGTCACTCCTATGCCCTGCCGCTGCCACCCACCTACGGCACCAATTTCTTCGCGCTTCACGACTTCAACGACGACGGATTCGCCGACATCCTGGCCACGAACGGGGACAACGGTGACTACGTCAGCGAGTTTCCGAAGCGCCATCACGGGATCCGGATCTACCTGAACGACGGCAACAATGCCTTTGTCGAGCGGGTTTTCTTCCCGATGTATGGCGCCAGCAAAGCGCTCGCGGCGGATTTCGATGCGGATGGCGATCTCGACATCGCCGGGATCGCCATGTTCGCCGACTTCATGCGCCGCCCCGAGGCGGGTTTCGTCTACTTGGAGAACCAGGGCAATCTGCAGTTCGATGCCGCCTACGCGCCCGAAGCTGCCGACGGCCGATGGGTCGCCATGGACATCGGCGACATGGACGGCGACGACGACATCGACATCGTTCTCGGATCCTTCATCGAGGGACCGGGCGCCGTCCCAACGGTACTCATGGAGCGATGGGTAGACCTACAGCGACCGCTGCTCCACCTCGAGAATCAACTGAGGTGAGGCGGAAGGCCGGGGCGGAAGGCCGGGGGGACAGGCGCCTAGCCCGCGCTGCGCCAACGAGACGTGTCCCTATTTCGGAGGCATCGGCCGCGGTTGGCGCTTCGCGATCCGGACCTCGTTGACCAGCAACAGTTCGCTGCTGTTCTCTGCCCGCGTACTTCGCCAACGGTCGAGGGCTCGATCCGTTGTGCGCGCCGTATCACCCCGCAGGCCCTCTTCCCGAAGGACCGTCCGCTCGCCCCTCGCGTTCGAGACCACGATCTCGTACCAACATCGAAGCCGCATGCGAAGCGGGGGCGTGCGCCTCGGGGCGAGGCCGTCGCGCAACCCGCCGATCCATCGTACGTGACGGTAGCGCCGGTCCCCGTGAACATTCCGCCACCCGTCACGCCCCTGTTCGTCTAGGAAGAGTCGTCCGGCACGAACAGCCTCGACCTGTTCGACGGCATCAACAAGCGCAATCCGACGTTCGACCCACCGGGCGTTGCCGATCCAGGCCAGCATGGATGGGTTGCGCCCGGTCCCGATCGCGCCGGGAACGCGCGTATCCACGTAGTCGTGGTGCCCGCGTATCCAGATTCCGTTCTCGCCGTACCCTTCGGGCACCGGGCGACTACCGCCACCATCCGCCTCGATGCGGCGAATGAACACCTCGCCGATGGACCACAGCCCCTCGTCGTCCCGATCGAACCAATCGTCGTCGAGGATGGCATCCAGTTCCGCCATGCCCCCGTCGATCCGGTACACCGTGCCGTTGGTTGTCAGTGCGCGAAGCACAAGCACGCCCCCGGCATGGCCCGATCCCACATCCGTAACCGGCACCTCCGCCGGATCGCCTGTCCAGAATCGGCGCTGGTGTTCAAGAACGTGCCGTGCCTGGCGAATGCGGGGTCCCGCGAACCACTCCGTGCGACCGCCCACGGTGCGTCGGTGCACCACTTCGTCGAAACGAATTCCCGACAGCGCGAGCGACTCCCGGGTCTGCAAAAGCGCCCGTCCGATGCCTTTTACGGTCCTCACCCCGAGTAGCGCGGCAACTTCCGCGCTCGTCAATCGATCCCCGGCATTGGCGAGTCGATCCAGGATTTCGATGCCGAGCCAATACCCGGCGAGTTGTCGCTCTTTGTCAGCCTCCACGTTCTTCCCGATCACCCTCGGTCTTCGGCTATTATCGCCAACGCCTGCCCAGAGGGTCCCATGCAGATTGAGTCACTTGGCCACGTGGTCATCAAGGTCCGGGACGTCAAGCGGTCCGAAGCGTTCTACAACGGCGTGCTCGGTCTGCCCATCGTCGCGCGCAGCACCCGCTCGCCGATGACGTTCTTCTCCCTCGGCGACCACCACGACTTCGCCATCGCGGGTCTCGGCGACGATGCGGAGTCCCCGACCGACAAGACGGTGGGTCTCGCCCACGTCGCGTTCAAGATCGGTAATTCGCTCGACGAGCTGAAGGACGCCAAGCGGCACTTGGACGACGCCGGCATCCCGTGTGCGCCCATCGATCACGAAGTCACGCAGTCGTTGTACTTCGCGGATCCGGACGGGAACCAGGTCGAGTTGTACGTGGATGTCTCGGAGGTGTGGAAGCAGGAGCCCCAGCGCGTGGCGCAGGCTTCGAAACTCGAGATCTGACTGTCAGCGACCAAACGCGTGGCGTCCAGCCGCGGGTCGGGCTGCGGACGCGCCGGGAACACGGACCGTAGGGGACGGGCTTGTCCCGTCCCGCCACACCGTACCCAGCGGGCGACCACGAGGGTCGCCCCTACGGACCCAGCCAGGACCGTCCGTAGGGGACGGGCTTGTCCCGTCCCGTTCCCGTGGCATCGGCAGGTCCGGCGCGGGCGGGGACAAGCCCCGCCCCTACGATAGCGTCCTCAGAAAAGCCAGTGCGGGCATGGCCCTGATGCCCTGTGGAGACACGTAGTCGCGTTGTCCCGACAGGGCAATCTGGTAAGCATCCGCGTTGGGGAACCGTGTTTTTAGGTAGCGCAGGCCACGGTCAATGTCGCGATCCCCGAGCTTGCATTCCACGAGCATCGCCGGTTGTCGATCCTCTAGGACCACGAAGTCGACTTCGCGACCGTCGATGTCGCGGAAGAAGCGGAGTTCGAGGTCGCGTCCTTGTGTGTCCTGCTCGAAGTGGACCCACTTCAGCAAGTGGCACGCAACCAGGTTTTCGAACCGGGCGGCGGGATCGGCAACCACCGACCAGTCGAAGTGGTAGTGCTTGCGCTCCTGCTTCACCGCGCGGATACGCGGCGCGCCGAATGGCGGAAGCCGAAAGAGGGCGAACAGACGTTCCAACGTGTCGAGCCACGCCGCGACTGTCTTGTGGGCGACCTGCAGATCCTCGCGCAGCGCGTTTATGGACAACGGCGAGCCGACGAGGTCCGGTAGCCGGAGCATCATTTCCTCCAACCGCCCGAGATCACGAATGCTGGTCATCCCCGTCACGTCCTCCTCGATCAGACGGGTTCGGTGTTGTCTCGACCATCGCCGCGCGTTGATCTCGCTGCCACCCAGGTATGGCTCGGGAAAGCCGCCGAGGCGCAACAGGTCCGCCAGACCCCCGGCATCGTCAATGCCCACCTCGGCGACGGAAAACGGATGCAGGCGGAGCAGGTGGTAGCGGCCCTGAAGCGAATCGCCGCCGAACGAGAAGAGCTCCAGCCTGCCGCTTCCCGTCACCAATATCCGCTGGCCTTCACGCCGCGCATCGTAGAGACCCTTGAGGAAGTTCCGCCACGGCCGGTACTTGTGCAGTTCGTCGAAGACCCAAAACACGGTTGCAGGCAACTCCCGGCGCAGGATGCGTTCCCGGTCTTCGGCCACATCCCAGTTCAGGTATCCAGCGCGTGCGCCCGGCACCTCGAGCGCCAGCGTCGTCTTGCCGACCTGCCGCGGCCCGGCAACGAACACCATCTTGGTCGCCAAGTCGTCTTGGACTTGGGACGCCAAGTATCGCGTAGAGACAGCCACGAAGCGAACGATACGAGTATTTTTAATGAGTGTCAAAATTACTCGCGTGTATTTTTGACCACGCTACAATACACTCGCGTAGTTCAACTCAAGGAGGTTGACTCCGTGCCAACACCAGGTAACGCCGAGAACGGAGAGACCGCACTGATCGTCGGGGGCGGTCCCGGCATCAGCGCAAGCTGCGCGCGTCTGTTCACAGAAAACGGCATGCGCGTGGCAATCGCGGCGCGTACGCCGAACAAGCCTGTGCTCGTTGACTTAGCAGCTCAACTCGGCGTGAGGAACTACGCCTGCGACGCCGCCAACCCGGTAGCGGTCCGAGGTTTGTTCGAGTCGGTCACGGCGGAACTCGGCAGCCCGACGCTCGTGGTGCACAACATCGACGGGCGCATGGCGGGCATCTTTCGCAAGGGCATCACAGAAGCGGATCCGGACCTTGTTCGCGATACGGTGATGAACTCGGCCTACAGCGCCTTTCTTGTCGCGCAGCAAGCGGCGAGGCAGATGCTCGACGGACCGCCGGACGCCGCCAGCGCCGGGCATCGAGGCACGATCATCTTCACCAACGCCAGCGCCGCGATGAAGGGCTACCCCCGAAGCGGCGCCTTCGCGATGGCTTGCCAGGCCAAGGCGGGACTCGCGCAAAGCATGGCGCGGGAACTCATGGGACAAGGCATCCACGTCGCCCAGGTGCCGATCGACGCCGCCATCGGGTGGACGCAACCGGACGGCACGCGGGCTCACCGCATGGCCGGCACCTCGGTCGACGACAACATGGCCGATCCCGACCGCATCGCCGAAACCTACCTGCAACTGCATCGGCAGCACCGTTCGACCTGGGCCTTCGAGATCGTGCTGCGCCCCTGGGTGGAGAACTGGTAGCGCCCGACCGCGGACGCGCAAGGAACAACGGACCGTGGGGACGGACTTGCCCCGTCCCGTTGGCCAGCGTTGAGCGGGCGACCACAAGGGTCGCCCCTACGATGCGGATCGGCGATTGGATGCGGTCCGTAGGGGATGGGCTTGTCCCGTCCCGTGTTCAGGCCAAGCCGACATCAACTCCAGGCTAGCGCGCCCGTACTCTGGCCGAAGGAATCCGCCGCGACGCCCACCGAACGCAGCATCGTCACGAACAGGTTGCACAGCGGTCCGTTGTCTTCGCCTTCGTGGACGATGTGCTTGCCGTGGCTGAAGCCGCCGCCGGCGAGGAGGATCGGCAGATTCACCGCGACGTGCGAGTTGGCGTTGCCGAGGTTGCTTCCGAACAGCAGCGTGGTGTGGTCGAGAAGAGACCCTTCTCCTTCGTTCTGTGCGCGAAGGGCTGTGAGCAGCTCACCGAAACGCCGCACGATCTCGGTCTCGACGATCTTCAACTGGTCGATCTTGCCCTGGTCCCGGCCGTGGTGGGACAGGTTGTGCTGGTCCGCCGTGACGCCTTCGACCTTGGGGACGGTCTGGTGATCCTGGATCATCACGCTGACCACCCGTGACGAGTCGGTGGCGAGAATGAGCGGGATCAGATCGAACAGCAGTCTCACGCGACCGATGATGTCGGTGCTGTCGCCGATGTCCGTCGGGGGCTCTGCGTCGACGACCGGTTTGGGACGCCTGGTCCACGCCTGCACCTCGACGAGATCGCGTTCGGCGATGCGGACGGCGTCGAAATAGGCATCCAGGACCTCCCGATCGGTGACGCTGGCGCGCTTGCCCAATGCCGTGGTCTGTTCCGAGAGCGTGTCGAGGATGCTGCGGCCGTCGCTCAGGCGCCGGGTCTCCCGCTCGACCTCCTCCGGCTTGCCCTGCAGGAACAGCTTGCCGAACAGCCGGGCCGGGCTGGTCTCGGCGGGAACCATCACGCCGTTCTGGGTGTACGACTGGCTCTGGGGGGAGTACGTGCCGAGGATGATCGACGGAAACCGTGTCACGTACCCGTAGTGGTTCGCCGCCACCTGATCGACGGAGATGGTGTTCTGAAACCCGTCCAGGCCCGGGTGCCGCGCGGAGGTGAGCCAGGTGATCTCGGAGTTGTGGGCCTGGCGACCGGTCTGCTCCTCGTGGCAGAGGCCCGAGAACAGCGTGTAGTGGTCCCGGTGCTCGTCGATGAGCGCGAGGTAGTCGGAGGCTTCGTAGCCCGCCCCTGCAGCCTTCGGAAACCAGTAGTCCGAGTAGAGCCCGAGGGTCGCGCAGATATTGACCATTCGCCGAGGCGGCTGCGTCGTGTTGGCAAACGCCGGTCGCATCGATTCCAGCAGCGGCAAGGCCAGGGCCACCCCTGTGGCGCGCAGAAAGGTGCGGCGGTCGATGGGTCGGAAGATGGCCATCTAGAGGCTCCGGAACAGGTCGCTCTGCACGACCTCGTGAATGATGGATCGAACGGGGTAGCCACTGTCCGCCACGGAAGCCACAATGCGGTGCACTTCGTCCCGGTCCGCGAACTCGACCTCGGCACCCGTCGCCAGCGTGATCAGTTGCGAAGCGAAGTGACGGGCGATCTGGCGGATTTCCTTGTCGAGCAGGACCTTGTACTCCTCGATATCGGCGAACGCATCACCCCTTGGCGTGACGCCGCTGGGATCGACCGCCGGACCCTTGCCATACGGCAGCGGTACCAGGACTCCGCCGTAGTCCTTCTCGCCGCGCGACGCCCGGTAGTGTTCGCGGAATCCCCCGATGGGGTCGAAGGACTCCAGCGCAAAGCCCGGCGGATCGATGGATTGGTGGCAGCTATTGCATACCGCGTTGGCGCGGTGGGCGGTCAACTGCTCGCGGATCGTCGTGGTTCCGCGGATATCCGGCTCCAGACCTTCCACCCCCGGCGGGGGTGGGGGCGCGGGGCGGCCCAGGATGTTGGCAAGCACGAAGTTGCCCCGCGGTACCGGCGAGGTTACCGTCCCGTTGGCGGTGATCTTGTGGATGCTGGCGTGGGTCAGCAGTCCACCGCGCGGGCTATCCGCCGCCAACTCGACGCGGCGCATTTGCTGCCCCTTGATTCCCGGGATCCCGTAGTGCTCTGCCAGCCGGCGGTTGACGTAGGTGAAGTCGGCGTCGACCAGACCGCCGACGCCGTGGTTCTCGTCGATGAGTTCCTCAAGGAAGAGTTCAGTCTCCGCCGCCATCGCCTTGCCCAGGCGGTCGTCGTATTCCGGATAAAGCCCGCCGTCCGGCGTGGTCTGGTTCATTTCGTAGAGCCGGAACGCTTGGCCGGCGAAATCCTTTACGAAGCGCTTCGACCGGTCGTCGTCGAGCATCCGGTCGACCTGGGTCGCCAGCACATCCGGTTCCGAGAGTTTTCCACGGCCGGCGAGTTCGAACAGTTCGTCGTCCGGCATGCTGCGCCACAGGAAATACGAGAGCCTCGCGGCCAGCGCGAAGTCGTCCAAGGGACCGGCGGAAGCCGTCTGATAGAGGAACGGCGGTGCGCTCAGGATCGCCCGCATCGGGACGCGGACCGCCTCGACGAGCGGAGCGCCGGCGGCCAACGACGGCTCCGCCAAGCTGGCATAGGCCTCCGCCTCGCCATCCTTGAGCGGTCGCCGAAAGGCGCGCGTTGCGAATGCCCGGACGATGTCGAGGACATGCTCCTCGGACGTCTTTGTCGAAGAAACCTGTCCCGTCTCGTCGAAATCGAGCCCCGGTAGCAAACGTCGCGTGCTCCGGGGTGGCCATTCGTCGATCAGAGGACCCTCCACGGTCAGGGATTTGATCGCAACGCCCTCGCCCTGGTAGTTCGCGACGGTCTTGTCGGGGGCGAAATAGTTGACATAGTCACCGGGCGGACGGTCGAGTTCGGCCACCGAAGGCGCCAGCAGATCGCCCGGGCGCATGAACGTGGTCACCTCCACGGTCCTCGGCGTGTCGTCCAGGAGATCGAACGTCCCGATCAGGTCATCGAGCGATGCCACCGTTCCCTGCTTAACGCCCTGGTAGAGAGTCAGCACCACCGGCGTGTCCGCCTGGTAGGGCATTGCGTCCATGGTGACGCGGTAGCGACCGGGATACGGCACGGCGTAGCCCTCGGCTTCCGTGTGCAGCATGTACGTCGAGCCGGTGTCGTAGAACATGACGACGCGGTCGTCGACCCGTTTCGTGATGCCGCCACCGAGGATCTTTGCCGTGTGCATGAAGTTCATGTAGCCGGACTTGGCATATTGGATGTTGCGCCGTGTGGTCTGAGGTCGGGTACCGAGGGCAAGTGCGGCATCCAAGGCCCTGTCCGCGGCATCGAGATAGCTGCGCACGTGCAGCGCGGAGATCCCCTGCTTGGCCGCCACCGTGTCGAAACCGCCGGTATCGGCTTCGGCCGGCAGGTTCTGAATGAGATCGAGCCCCTGGGCCTCGTCGAGCCCAAGTAGATCCGCAATGGTGTAGGCGTATTCGAGCCGAGTCAGGCGTCGAAGGGGCGTGCGCTGGCCGTCGCGGGACGCAAGATTCGCTTCGAGCAGCGATTCCTTCATCGACGCGAGTACCGTCGCCAGTTCGTCGGGTTCGGGCATTGGCGCGCCGGCGGGCGGCATCTCGCCGGTCTCGAGTCGTTCATAGACCCTTGCCCAAGCGCCGAAGGTGGCAGAGTCCGTGAGATCGTATCCAAGGCCCGCCAGGTCGAGGGGTGCCAAGATCGTGCCGGTGTGACAGGCGATGCAGTGCTTCTGGACGAGTGGCGAGACCTCGGCCTCGAAGGCGTGGACCGAAGCGACCGACGCCAGCCCGGCAAGTGCGGCGGCCAGGCGGATTGACGCCGCTTTCGCGTCCCGTCTACAACCCATCGTCGACCTCCCTCGCGGCCAAGCTCCGGCGTCCACCATGCCGACCCTCAAGAGTGCCACCACTCGGGCAGCAATGCTATTCGGGTTCCGGGCTCCGGCGGGTTCGTGCGTTCGTGGGTGCACAAACAATCCCTGGCGAAAACGTGATCGCGGGCGACCGCGCGCCCTGTTTTGCGCGATAGGGCTACGACCGACTGCCGAAACGACCCAAGAGCGCTTGAACGCGGTCACGAATCAACGCTGCGACGCGCTCCGAGACAGGATGCGGCTTCTCGATTTCATCGATTCTCACGAGAACGGCCTCCAGCAGTTCGACTGCACGGCGCACGACCAACGGCGCCCCGAGTCCCGCTTCTTTTGACAGTCGACGTAGGTCATTCGGTGCGACCCGATCCGCAATGCGCTGTCCGCCTAGGCGCATCGCCATCTCGCCGGCGAGCTCCGGATAGGAAACCGTACTAACGAGGTCGTAGAACGGCGCGAGACGAGTCGTCCCATCGGTGCGGTGGAGCAACGCGAAGTTCTTGGCATGGGCATCGTTGTTGCCGATGGCAAGATTGAAGACGACCGCATCGATTAGCGCGCCGAGATCCAAGACAGGTGCCGCCGACATCGTGCGGAGAAGCTCGATACACCGTCCGAGAGATGGTCCTCCCTCGGCTTGATATTTGCGCTCGGGAGGAACGCCTAGAGCTTGGCAGAAATCCTCCTGATGGATTCTGACGACACGTTCGCCTTCGACGCTACGATCAAAACGCTCGACGACAAGGTAGTCGATGTCGTCCGCCCGGCCCACGCTGAATGCGGTCGTCGGCAATCCGACCGCCGCGGCAAGCGCGAGACAGAACGCCTCGTTGTGGACAAGGCCGTCGAAATCTGAAACCGCCGGCTTGACGATGTGCGTACTGGCCGCTCTACCCAGCGGTAGCGCCGTTCGTCCGTCGACGATCCGTACCGGCAATTTGTCCTGGGCGCCCGCCAACGACAGTCGCAGACCCCGCGAACCGGCGAGCAGCGGTCGTCGCCTCAGTTCGCGCAACGTTCCGGCGAGTTCCTCATCGTCCAGCACTTGCGTTCGCTCGTCGTGCGCACCGTGCGGCGTTCCTTCGGGCAGCAGCGTCACGGCCCCGGCGCACTCGCCGCCAATCCGTTCCAAGAGCGCGAAGTCGTTCGACTCGCTGACGCCAAGAATCCGGCTGATCAACTCCCGACTGCGGCCCTCCGGCAGCACGCCACCGAAGAACGGCATGCAATCTCGGTGCGGAAATCGCTGCTCCCGAAGCGGCAGCGACAGCGAAAGCGGCACCGCGTCAGGGCGTGCGAGCCAACCGTGGACGTACTGGAAGGACGTGAGGCCACTGTCCGTGAGAACCAATCGGCCTGCGAGATGCCCATGCAGGTAGACGTCGAGGGAGCGCACGATCAAGCGCCACGCGCATCACGTTTTTCGAACGCAACCTCGACACCCAACGTGCTCAGGACAGCGAGGGTCTTGCCTAGCTCGCAGGTCGCCTTGCCTTTTTCCAGATCGATGACGAATCGCAACCCGGTACCCGCCGCCATGGCGAGTTCCCGCTGGGTGACGCCCAGCGAACGGCGGGTGCTCCTGACGGTCTTGCCGACTTCATCCACTGACACAACTACACCCCGCGAGGCACTTGATGTTACCGAACGGGAACATTAGCTGCGTGCACATCGAAACGCAACCGAGATGTTACCGTTCGGGAATATCCGTGGGGGTGAGCTCAATGCGTCATCAGAATGTTCCCGGTCGGGAAGATTGAGCAGTCAGTCGGCTTTGCCGCGGAATCCCTCGTTGCCCTGGTAGGGTGCGTCCCGGGTCGTGAAGGCGTGCTTCAGGCCCCCTTCGCGAATCGACTCGCCGAAGCTGTAGGTCCACTCGGTCATCTGCGCCAGGGCGTCCTGCTCGGTGGCGCTGCGCACCGACGAGTAGATCCCCATGTTCTCGTAGAAGCGGTTCATGGTGAGCTTCAGCACGGCGAGGTGGTCTGCGGAACCGTTGGCGATGCGTTCGGCGAACTCGATGGTGTTGGCGTCGAGGTCTTCCTTCGGCCAGGCGTAGTTGATCATCTCGACTTCGGCCGCCTCGGCGCCGGTCATGTTGTCGCCGGTGTAGTAGTACTCCTTGGCCTTGCGCATGCTGAGCACGAGCGGCCAGATGC
>VXYL01000049.1 GCA_009846005.1 Gammaproteobacteria bacterium
CCCCAAATCCCCTCTTTATCGCCGGGGCTCTTTTTTTCCACGCTGACTGCCCCGCGCTGATACGACGAGCGGCACGGCGCCCGCATCGACGCGTTCCCAGCGACGTCGCGCGTTTGCCCAGATCCGGCGCACAGTCGTCTTGGCTCGCGCCGCCAGTGCGGCTAGGTTGCGCATGCTGGCCCGATACGGCATGGCTAGTGCCGCCGGGGTTGCGATGAGGGTCAACAGCGTGGCGAAGGTGAGTCCGGACACGATGGCCTGCGCCAGGGGAACCCAGAAACTCGAGAGCAGGCCGCCGTAGACGATGGAGCGATTGATGAAATCGATGGAGAAATGGCTGGCTAGCGGGAGTAGTCCCAGGATCGTCGTCGCCGTGGTGAGCAACACCGGCCGCAGCCGTTGGGCACCGGTGCGGACGATGAGCGACACGTAGTCCAGCTGCGGATGCTGGCTGCGGAGGTGGTTGAAGGTGTCGATGAATACGATGTTGTTGTTGACGACGATTCCTGCGAGCGCTACCACGCCCACCCCGGTCAAGATCGCGCTGAACGTGCTGTTGGTGACTAGCAGTCCGAGCAGGACGCCCCCGGTGGACATGGCAACCGCGGCGAGAATCAACACGCTCTGGTAGGTGTTGTTGAACTGAATCACGAGCAGCACGAACATCAGGAGCAGGGCGGCCGACAACGCGAGGAGCATGAAATCGAAGGAGCGGGTCTGTTCTTCGTCGGCACCTCGGAAGGCGATCGCGACCTTGGGGTCGAGCCCTGCCTGGTCAAGCCAGGCTTTGAGCTCGGCCAGTTTACGGCCCGCCAAGACGCCGGGTTGCACGTCGGCCCGGATAAATTCCACGACCTTGCCGTCGATACGCTCAATGACGTCCACGTTGGGGACGGCGGTGCGCTTGACGAAGTTGGAGATGGGCACGCGACCGTTCGGGGTCGTGATCTTCAAGTCGTCGAGAGCGCTTAGCCCCCGCGCAGTCGACGGATACCGCAGCCGGATGTCCACGACTTCGTCGGCGGTGTCGGGGCGGTATTCACCGACCTTGACGCCGTTGGTGACAAGCCGCACCGCGATGCCGACCAGTGAGACGTCGGCATTGTAGAGAGCGGCCTGGGCACGGTCCACGGCCAGTTGCCACTCGATGCCGGGCAACGACCGCGTGTCGTCGATGTCGCGCAATCCGGTCATTTCGGCGTCCATGTGCGTCCGGACTGCGGCCACGACCGGGTCGAGCAGTTCCTTTTCATCTGCGGAGAACTGGATCTGGATCGGTTTGCCGACCGGTGGGCCGCGCTCGGCTTCGCGGACCTCCACGGTAACGCCGGCGAGGTCGGCCGTCGCCTCGCGGGCTCGCTCCAGGATCTCTCGACCGCTCATCGAGCGTTCGCTCTCGTCGTGCATCTGGACGTACATCCGACCGATCGTGTCGTTGGCGTCCGCGAGCCCGGGGCTTCCCGCGCCGCCGCTGCCGACCTGGGTCTGCAGGACCACATTCTTGATGCCCGGGATGCCGAGGATGGGTGCTTCGGCTTCCCTCACCAACTCGTAGGCTTCGGCGGCGGACAGGTTGCCCCGGGCACGAACAGCGATCCGCGCTCGCACGGGGTCACCATCGGAGAAAAACACCATCCCCCGACCGAACTGACCGTACGCGAAATACACGCCGCCGAGCACAAGTGCCACGATGATCAGGGTCAAGCCGGCATGGCGACACACGCCGCCCAACAGTCGCGCATACGCGCCGGTAAAGCCCGACAGATCGCGCGGATCGCCGTCCTCGAGTTGAACCAGCACGCGTCGGGCGCGGTCGTCGCGCATACGCGCATGTCCAGCCAACGCGCCGATGGTGGGGCCGAACAGCAAGGCGTAGGCAAGTGATCCGGCGAGTACGAAGAACACCGTCACCGGCAGGAAGCTCATGAACTTGCCCGACATGCCAGGCCAGAACAGCAGCGGCAGGAAGGCCGCCAGTGTCGTCCCGATGGATGCCGAGACAGGCCAGAACATCCGCTTGGCGGCAGTCACGTAGGCATCTCTCGGGGCCATGCCTTCAGCCATCTTGCGGTCGGCGAACTCGACCACCACGATCGCGCCATCGATCAGCATGCCGAGCCCTAGCAGCATCCCGAACATCACCATGAAGTTGAACGTGAACCCGAATGCCCAAAGGCATAGCAGCGCGAACAGGAAGGACACCGGAATGGCCGTGCCGACGATGACCCCGCTGCGCACGCCGATGGCCGCCACCACCAACACCATCACGAGAATCAGCGTGGTGATGATGTTGCCCTGCAACTCCGTGACCTGGGATCGCGCGAACGGCGCCTGGTCCTGGGTGTAGATCAAATCGAGCCTAGCGGGAAGCTTGGGTCGGAACGCCTCGACGACCCCCTTCACGGCGTCGACCGTGTCGACCACGTTGGCGTTCTGGCGTCGGTAGACATTGAGCGATATCGCTTGCCTGCCGTTTACCCGGGCATAGCGCTGGCGGTCCTTGAACGTCCGCCGGATCGTAGCCACCTTGGCCAGCGTGACGACGGAGTCGCCGTCCGCCTTGACCGGTAGCTCGCGGAGGTCGTCCGCGGTCTTGATCAGCCCCGGCACCTTCACCGCCATGCGCCCGCTCCCGGTATCGAGGGATCCGGCAGGTATCAGCCGGTTGTTGCGGATGACGGTCGTGATCAACTGCTCCGTGGACACCTGGTACGACTCGAGAACGGCGGGGTTTATGACCACCTCGAGCATTTCCTCGCGGTGGCCCTGCATTTCGGCCTCCAATACGGTTGGCAGTGCCTCGACGGCATCCTTGAGATCTTGCGCGAGATTGAACACGACCCGTTCGGAGACGCCGCCCTCCGAGCCGCCGACGAGGTTCACTTGGATGATTGGAAAGTCGCTCGCCGACTGTTCAAGTACGACCGGTTCTTCTGCCGTGGCGGGGAAGTTGGGCTTCGCCCGGTCGACGGCTTCGCGCACGTCGGCCAAGGCTTCTTCGAGGTCGTGGCTGGCGTCGAACTCGACCAGGACACGCACGGACCCCTCGTATGCAAGTGCACGGACTTCCTCGACGCCGCCGATAATGCGCAATTCGGATTCCAAGGGCTTGAGAAGCAGACGCGCGGCGTCTTCGGGCGAGATTCCCTCGTGCGCCACCGAGACCATGAAGTACGGGACATCGATATTGGGTTCGGATTCGATGGGGATGGCGATTCGAGCGCCGACGCCGGCAAGGAGCAGCAGTGCCATCACGGCGAGCGTGGCATGGGGCCGGTCGACGGCCGCCGCGATGATGAAGTTCTTCAAGAACGGTCCGCGATGCGGTTGGAGACGTTGCTAGGGGCTTGGGAAGCCTGGGGAGCCGTGTCGGAGCCGCGCTCAAGACGCACCTCCACGCGCTCGCCATCAACGACGAGTTGATGGCCGACGGTGATCAACGTCACAGTCTCTGGAAGACCCGTCACCCAAACGCCTTCCCCACCGTCGGCGACGATTGTCACGGGACGGAAGCGTACTCGTCCGTCCGCCTCCACGGTGTGCACGCCGGATTGGCCGCCGTCGTCCAACGCGAGGACGGCGGGGCTGATCTGATGGGCGTCCACCTCGCCGACCACGATGGCGATGTCGGCGGTGGCGCCGCTCAAGAGCCGATGATGTGGATTGGGGACGGTTGCCTCCACGCGATACGTGCGCGTTGACGGATCGGCTTGGTGGCCGATGAAACTGATGATTCCCGTTGCGGTTTCGCCGGAAACCAAAACACCGGTTGCGGTCCCGCCATTGGCAAGGCGGGCGACGTCGCGTTCGGAGACCTGGCCGACGAGCAGCATCGGATCGAGGTCGACGACACGTGCACAAGGCGTTGCGGGCTGTGCGTAGTCACCGATCTCAAGCAGGGTCTGTTCGACAACACCCCCGAACGGTGCCCGGATGAACGTGCGCTCATAGTCCAAGGCGGCGGCTTCGAGTTGCGCTTCGGCGGAGGCCAAGCGCGACTTCGCCTGGGCGATTGCAGTCCTGGATTGGAAGCCGCCGTCCTTGAGACGTAGGCTGCCTTCGTGTTCGATTCGTGCCTGGTTCACGGCCTCTTGGGCCTGGTTAACCTGTGCTTGACGGTCCTCGACCGCGAGCCTGCACAGCAAATCTCCGGCGTCCACCGCGGTGCCCCGCTCGACCGGTCTCTCGACGACGCGACCTTGGGTCTCGGCCCGAACTTCCACGGTCCGCTTGTTCTCGGTATGCCCTCGAATCTTGACCTGCTCTGAATACGCAGAGGCGGTAATGGTCCGGGCGCGCACGACGGTGGGTTCGCGGTCGTCGCCGTTCGCGGTGGTGCGGGCGTTTAGGTCGCTGATCGATGGGTGGTCGGCGACGGCGTCGACGCCACCGAGGTAGCCGGTCATCAGCCAGATAGCCGTCGCAACGACGATCAGGAGTGCGGTGAGGTGCGTCTTCCGCATGCCGCCACCCCGCAGATAAGCGTGCCCGGAAAGTAGCACACCAATGCCACGGCGCGCGATACGTGGCGCCCGGGCAATCAACACATGCCGACTAGGCGTCTCGCGACGTGCGTCAAGTCACCCCGACGACGCTTGCACGGGCCGCGCGGCCGGGTGCTCCTACCACTCCCCGGTGTTCGGCATGGACGCCCACGGTTCCTTGGGCGGCAGCGGTTTTCCCGCCTGCAGAAGCTCCACGGAGATGTTGTCGGGGGATCGCACGAATGCCATGTGGCCGTCCCGGGGCGGGCGATTGATGGTGACGCCGCCATCCATCAAGCGCTGGCAGAGGGCGTAGATGTCGTCCACGTGGTAGGCCAGGTGCCCGAAGTTTCGACCCCCGGAGAGCGTCTCGGGATCCCAGTTGTGGGTGAGTTCCACTTGCGCTTCGCTATCTCCGGGCGCGGCGAGGAAGACCAGGGTGAACCTGCCGCCCTCGTTGTCGATGCGGCGCAGTTCGTTAAGTCCCAGCTTGTTGCAGTAGAAGTCGAGCGATGCATCGAGATCGGCGACTCGAACCATCGTGTGCAGATATTTCATGACGTTCGTCCCAGCGTGCGAAGCCCGTGAAGCATACCGGACAGCGGGGGTCAGCGGGCGGCGGATGCCCCCACACAGCCCGAGACGTAGATTGAAAAAAACCCCGACCGGGAAGGTCGGGGTCACCAAGTCGTAGGCGAAAAGGGGATCGAAATGTCACGTCTTGCGAAGGGAGAGGGGTTGATCGAGACGATGCAGGTACTTCGCAAGACGTGCGCAAACTCTAACGGCCAATCGTGGACGGAAAGTGGAGCTACTATGGGAAAGCGATTGGCGTTTTACTGAGCGACACCCGGAGGAAAACCATGCACTCGCTACCCATCAAGGACCTGATTGCGGCGGCGGCAATCGACCACGGTGCGCTCGACTTCGACGACCGCGGCACGGGGGTGGCTCCGCGGCGGTTGCCGGACTGGACCCGTGCCCAGTTGCCCCAGCCCATGGACGCAATGGTGCGCATGCCGTCGGGCGTTCGCCTGCGCTTCGCCACCGAATCGACCACGGTCGGCATCTCGTTCCTCGCCACCAACATGACGATGCCCGGTCGGGAGCGCCGGCCGATCGTGTTCAATCTTGAGACCGACGGTGGCTTGCTGCGCGCGGAGTCCAGATCGGGCAATGTCATTGTCGTGAAGCCCGAAGCACCCGGCGGCTTCGAACTCGTGCGCGGCGAACCCGACACGTTGCTGTTCGACGGCCTGGCCTCCGGAGACAAGATCTGCGAGTTGTGGCTTCCGCACAACGCCTTCATCGAACTGCACGCTCTCGAGGTGGAGGATGGGGCCACGATCATTGCCGCACCGGCGGATACGCGTCGCCGGTGGGTGCACTACGGCAGTTCCATCAGCCATTGCGTAGAGGCATCGGAACCGGCGGGGACCTGGCCAGCGGTGGCCGCGCGACTCGCGGGCGTATCCCTTCGCAACTTCGGATCGGCGGGCAATGCCACTTGGACCCGTTCGTGGCCCGCACCATCCGCGACCTCCCGGACGTCGACATCGTCAGCATCAAGACCGGCATAAACATCGTCAACATGGACTCAATGCGCGAACGGGTGTTCGCCCCGGCCTTGCATGGTTTCCTCGACACGATCCGCGAGGCGAAGCCCGATGTGCCGATCACGGTGATTTCGCCGATCTACTGCCCGAGCGCGGAGACCCGTCCCGGACCGACGATCCCCGACGGACAAGGCAGGTTCGTGACGATCGACGGCTTCGAACAGTTCCGCAACGGCTGTTTGTCCCTGGTGCGCATCCGCGAAATCATCGCCGACGTGGTGGATAAGCGCCGTACGGCGGGCGACCCGGCGTTGCACTACGTCGACGGGCTTACCCTGTTCGGTGCCGAGGACGCCCACGACCTGCCCGACGACCTGCACCCCAACCCGGCAGGCTACCGGCGCATGGGCGAACGCTTCGCGCCGGGGCTTGCCCAGCTCGCTGCCACGTTAGACTAGCCGGTCGAAGACCAATCCAGAGGAGTCGCCATGCCAATCTCGCCGTCGAGCACCGAGGACCTGCTCGTTAGCCAGGAAGGCCGTGTTGCCGTCCTGACCCTCAACCGCCCCGAACGCCTGAACGCCATCAGCGGTGCCATGCTCGGCGAACTCTCCGCGAAACTCGTGGAGGCCAACAAGGATCCGGACACGCGTTGCATCGTGCTGACCGGAGCGGGGCGCGGGTTCTGCGCCGGACTCGACCTCGTCGACGTTGGCCAGGGAGGAATCGGCAGCCGCGGACGCGGCGACGGCGACAACCGGCCCCCGCGCCAGTTGTTCGACCTGCGCGACGCGCCGATCAACGTCATGTGGAACATCGACACGCCGGTGATCTGTGCGGTCAACGGCGCCGCCGCCGGCTACGGCATGGACCTGACCCTGCTTGCCGACATGCGTGTCGCGTCGGAGTCGGCGAAGATGGCCGCAGTGACGGCGAAGCGAAACGTCGTCCCGGAGAGCGGCGGTACCTGGCTCCTGCCGCGGCTCATCGGCTGGGGCAAGGCCGCGGAGTTGTACTACCGGGCGCGTACCATAGACGCTGCGGAATGCTTAGAAATCGGTCTGGTCAACGCCGTGGTGCCCAACGACGAGCTGATGCCGACGGCCCTGCAGTGGGCCCAGGAGATCGCCGACAACGCCCCGATGGCGGTGCAGACCACCAAGCGGATGATGCGCATGGGGCTCGAGGAGTCCTACGACACGGCCGTCGACCACCTGATGGTGCACTTGAACGGCATGTTCGCCTCCGAGGACTTCCAAGAGGGTGTGAAGGCGTTCCTGGAGCGCCGCAAGCCGAACTTCACGGGACGTTAACGGTCGCGGCCCATCAAGCATTCGGGCCCAGCCGTCGGGCAGTGAATCGGGCCGTGCGGTCCCTCGTCCGGTCTTTAGCAACTCAAGAGTACTATGTGATCAATCAGTGAGGCACGGGGACGGGGCCAGCCCGTCCCCTACGGCGTCTCCAGCGGCTCGTGGGTTACTTTCGGCACACGGCGCACCATCTGCGGAAGCCACAGCCGCCGATCCGAACGGGTCCACCATCGTCCGGCTTCATCCGGGTTGTCGCCAACCGCCTCCATCCCGTTCCACCTGGTGAACTCGTAGCGGTAGGAGACGATTCGCACGAACCGTGGTTGTTCTCCGTCGAACGGATCGACGATCCAATCCAGTACCGCGGGTTCGGCATCCAGCAGCCGGAACACCAGGCTGTAGGTCCAGGGCGCGTATTCGGGCCTCGTCAGTGCGGCGAACCACATCTGCCAATCGAGACGTGGCTGATGCGGGGTGGCCCAGCCGGGTACCCGGTCGACGTCGCCGGGTTTGAAGGGGAACTCGTACTCGAACCAGTTGTCGCCATCCATTGAACCTTCGATGACCAGTTCCCGCCGCTCGGTGGTCATCACCGCGAACAGCCCGTAGCGGTTGACGATCCGCAGCGGTTGCACCAGCTCTGCGGGGTTGGGGAACCTGGCGAAGCCGGCCGCCGTCTGGCATAGACCGAGCGCGATCACGACCGCCGCCAAGGACTGCGCGCCGATCCGGCGGACACGGGGTTTCGGTGCCCGCTTTACCCGAAAGAGGCGGTCATCGAAGAGCGCCAGGCAAACAACGATGGTCAACAGGTTGAAGAAGTTGTAGTTGCCGGTGACGAGAATCAGCACTTCGAATGCGATGAACGCCCACGCGGCCGCGGCCCGGAGTTTGCGGGGGCCGAAGATCAGGAACGGCAGCACGAGTTCGATGGCGAATGTTGCCGCGACGGCGAGTGTCAACGCGGAGGAGGGCAGGTCGTGTGCGAACGGGGACAGCAACGTCGGCAACGGCTGCGTTTCGAAGTGGTACTCGAGCGCCGTAAGGTCCGCCCACACCGGATCGCCGGATAGCAGTTTCACGGCGCCCGAGAGGAACATGAAGCGGAACGCGAGCAGTCTCAGCACCCAGACTCCGACGGCCGGCGACCGCCCGAGGATCGCTGCGGCGAACAGGCACTCGATGAGAAACATGTCCCACTGGTAGGCCGTGAAGGTCTGTCCGACGCCCACGATCGACAGGTAGGCGACGTAGCCCCCGAGCGCCGCGCTGGTCCGCAACTTCCCTGCCAGCCCCACCAAGGCACATAGCGTCCCGAAGGCGAATACCCAATGGAACGACATGCCGAACCACAGCACCGTGGGGACGGCCCAGTAGCTGTCCGACTCGAAGGTGGCATGGACCGCTTCCAGGAACTCGGAAGCCGGCAGGACGCCGTTGTCGCCGAAGAGTGCCTGGGCCTGCAGCCACAGCGAGCCGAGGGCCATCAGCGCGGCGGCGGCTATGCCGCGATAGACGACATCCGCCGTGACGTCGAAACGCGCAGGCCGCAACTCGCGCCCGAACAGCGGGCGGGCGATCCGCAGGCACAACTCCCGGTGACGGGACACCCACCCGTAGAGTTGCTCGAAGACCCACGCGAACCCCGGAATTCGACGGTAGACCCACAGCCAACGTCCCCGACCGCCCACGGCGAGGGTGCGGAAGGCCGCGTCGGCGCCGCTCGCGGTAGTGCCGGGTGCGAAGAACCAGATGGATGCCGCGAAGTCCGCCTCGGAACGGTCGGGGTATTCCTCGGCGACCGTCTGGTACGGCAGGTATTCGACGGCATCCCCGGTGACGGCATGGGCGTAGTCGACGGTGTAGCGGCAGAAACCGCAGTCGCCGTCGTACACCAGCCTAGCGGTGGTACGGCGGCCCGACGGGTGACGGGAACGATACGTCATCGGAAGTCGAGGCGGGTGCGAGCTTATTGCCGCGTCCGAGAGAATCCGTCATGGGTGGTGTGGATGGTAGCATCGCCCCGATGGTGACCCCGGAATCCGCGACCCGCGAACTGCGCGAGAACACGACCGACGGGGCGGCGGTGTTGGCCCGTCGTGCGATCTCGCTGCTTTCGTCGTTCGTGGCGGCGGTGGATGATGACGACCTGCCGGCGGTTACGCGGCGTTGCGCCGAACAGATGCGGAACGCTAGACCAACGATGGCAGCGGTTGGGAACCTAGTGCGGTTCTGGATGGAGTCCTTTAGTTGGCCGCACGACGACTTCCGGCGCCGCGCCATGGCCCATTGCGAATCCATCCTCGCGAGGGCGGATCGAGCATTGGCCGAGACGGTGCGCAATGCACGCAATCGTCTTGCCGAGTTCCCGCCCGACAGCGTGTTCCTCACCCACAGTGCTTCCTCCACGGTGCGCTCGGTCATCGACGGCTTGCCGTTTCGCCTCTTGGTGACCGCATCGGAACCGGGCGGGGAGGGGCGGCGCATGGCCCGGGAGCTTGGGGTCACCTGCGTTGAGGACACAGATGCGCCCTCACGCGTCGCCGATGTCGCTGCGGTGGTCGTCGGGGCAGATGCGGTTGGCAGCGAGGCCTTTGTAAACAAGGTGGGAACGCGTGCGCTCGCACAGGCGGCACGGGAATCGTCAACGCCGTTCTTTGTCGTGACGGAGAGCTACAAGTGTGTGGCTGGCGCCCGTCCGATCATTGAAGAGGACACCTTCGAGGCAGTGGAGAACGGATTCGTCGCCGCGTTTCTCGGGGACGCACGTCTTGTGTCGTTTGCCGCTACTCGCAAGTTGGAGTTGCCGGATGAGTACGCGCCGGCGTGGACGGAATCGGACGAGCAGGCCGACGGAGTTTGGGATCGATCGTCAAACGATGGTTTTGCCGCGTGACCGTGAGGCGCGACATTCGTTGTCTGCTAGGTCATTGAAGCGGCGACCTATCCATGCTCCACACCCTAGCTGTCGCCAACTACCGGTCATTGCGCGATCTCGTGCTGCCGCTCGAGTCCCTGAACTTGGTCACGGGTCCTAATGGCAGCGGTAAGTCCAATTTATACAAAGGCTTGCGGTTACTATCTGAGACCGCGTTTGGCACCGCAGTCGAGTCGCTGGCGGCGGAAGGCGGGATCGAGTCGGTACTCTGGGCCGGGCCCGAGCAGTTCTCGAAGGGGGTCAAGCGTGGCGACTACGCCGTTCAGGGTGGGCCGCGAAGGAAGCCCGTGAACCTGCGCTTCGGATTCGCCGGCGACGATTTCAGCTACGCCATCGACTACGGGCTTCCGGAACCCATGCGGACGTTGTTCGGCAAGGATCCCGTGATCAAGCGGGAAGTGATCTGGCACGGCGGACCGTGGCACGAGCGCCGCGGCATCGTGGACCGGCGGGGCCCGTTGGTACGCGCCCGGGACGCCGACGGGCACTGGCGGGTGATCGAGAAGCACCTGCCGACCTACGACAGCATGCTTTCGAGACTCGCGGACCCGGTGCGAGCCCCCGAAGTCCTGATGCTCCGCGAGCGCATCCGCTCGTGGCGGTTCTACGACCACTTCCGCAGCGACGCCTCCTCGCCAGCGCGAGTTCCCCAGGTCGGTACCCGGACGCCGGTACTCGCCAACGACGGTCGCGACCTTGCCGCTGCCTGGCAGACGATCGTGGAGACCGGCGACGTCGATGCCCTGAACGACGCGGTCGCCGACGCCTTTCCCGGGGCCACCGTGGACGTGGTGGACGCCGGCGGCCGGTTCAGCCTGCGGTTCAGTCAGCACGGCCTGCTGCGACCGCTTTCCCAGGCGGAACTGTCCGACGGGACGCTGCGCTACCTGCTGTGGATCGCCGCCCTGCTGACGCCGCGCCCGCCGAATCTCATGGTGCTGAACGAACCGGAGACCAGTCTGCACCCCGATCTCCTGCCGGCGCTTGGGCGGTTGATGAAGCGCTGCGCGGAGAACACCCAGCTTTGGGTGACCACGCACGCCGAAAGCCTGATCGGAGCGCTCACCGAAGCCGATGGCTGCAACCACTTGGAACTCGGCAAGGAACTCGGCGAGACCTCGGCACTTGGCTTCGGACCCTTCGACTCGCCCGCTTGGCGTTGGCCGGGGCGCTGAGAAATGTCGGACTCCGCGCCCGCCGACTCGGTGTCGCAAACCTGGTTTCGCGACCTGGAACCACCCATCGAGGTTCCCTCCTCCGCCGACGTGGTGGTCATCGGCGGCGGCATCATCGGCGTAGCCACCGCCTGGTTCCTCGCCAAACGCGGCATAGACGTCGTGGTCTGCGAGAAAGGCCATATCGCCGGCGAGCAATCCGGCCGCAACTGGGGTTGGGTGCGGCAGCAGGGCAGGGATCCGCGCGAAATGCCGATGATCGTCGAGTCGCTGCGCATCTGGCGCGAACTCGGCACCGAGACCGGCGAGGATCTGGGGTACCGTCAACACGGCATCCTGTATCTGATCAACGACGACAAGCAGCTCGAACGTTATGCGGCGTGGGCCAAGTTCGCCGAGGACTACAAGACGGGCACGCGCCTGATCGATCGCAACGAGTTGCCCCGGTTCGTACGCGGCAATGCCGTTGAGTGGCGCGGTGCGCTCTATACCCCGACCGACGGTCGCGCGGAGCCGCACCGAGCGGCGCCCGCGCTGGCGCGTGCCGTAGCGCGCCGCGGCGGCACGATCCTCACCGGCTGCGCTGTTCGCGGCATTGAAACCAATGCTGGACGGGTATCGGCGGTGGTCACCGAGCACGGTGCCATCCGCACTTCGACGGTGCTCTGCGCCGCCGGCGCCTGGACCTCGATGTTCTGCCGCTCGCTTGGCATCCGCGTGCCGCAACTACGCGTGCGCGGCACGGTCTGCCGGACGGCGCCGGCCAAGGTGGTGTGTGACGGCGCCATGTCCGACCGCAACCTGGCGTTGCGCCGCCGGTTGGACGGCGGCTACACCCTGGCCCACGGCTCGACCATCGACCATCCGCTGACGCCGTCGACGCTTCGCTTCGGGATCCAGTTCGTCCGGGCGTTGATGATGGACGCGCGGAGCATGCGGCTGTCGCTGGGTCGGGAATTCTTCGACGAACTGGCGACGCCGACGAGGTGGTCTCTCGAGCGGGAGTCGCCGTTCGAGAAATGCCGCGTACTGAGTCCGAAACCCAACCCCAAGATCCTTCGCCATATCCGAGCGCAGTTCGACGCGACGTTCCCCGAACTCGCCGGCACGCCCATCGTCGAGAGTTGGGCGGGCATGATCGAGACGACCCCGGATGTCGTGCCCGTGATCGACGAAGCGCCGGGGTTGCCGGGTTTCCATATCGCCACCGGATTCAGCGGCCACGGCTTCGGCATCGGCCCGGGCGCGGGCAAGGCGATCGCGGGACTCCTGACGGGCGACGACGTCGGCTTGGACGTCAGCGCGTTCCGTCTCGGTCGATTCTCGGACGGGACTGGAATACGCCCGCAGACATCGGTCTGATCGTGGCGCTGGCGCGCTGGCTCAGATACCGAGATCAAGCTTGTTGTAGCCCCGCAGGCTCTTCCTTGCCGCGTCGTTCCACTCGAACGACTGCCCGGCGAACGGCCGGTACTGGTAGGACGTCTCGTCCGGGAAGCGCTGCCGGCGCGCCTCGATCGCCAGTCCCAGCACCCGGGAGCGGCGGCGGACGCGGTCCTCGTCGTAGATGATCTTGTCGCTTCCAGGGGCGTGAATGCCGTTGCCGCGGGCGCCGACTACGCTCGCGCGCGGATGGAAGCCGAAGTTGAGGGTGACGCGGCAGGCGTCGCTGGTGTTGGCGAACGAGCCGTGAACCGCTTGGCGGTTAGTGATGGCTACGTCGCCGGGTGCGCACAGGAGCGGCACGGCATCCGGCAAACGGTCCGAGCCGGCCGTCGCGCACCAGCCCTTGATGTCCGCCTTGGCCAGATGCGAACCGGGCACCACCCACAGCCCGTTGGCCGCGTCGCAGCCGTAGAGCTGTGCCATGAAGTTGAAGCCGTGGCTGCCTTGGTGGAACTTCGGCGTTTCCCAGTGCGTGGTGCCGTCCTGATGCCAGGCGACGCTGCCGCCAAGCCGCGGATGCTTGATCCAGATCACCTCGTTGAAGGGCGAGAAGTCCGGGCCGTTCATGGCCTCCGCCACGCGCAGCAGGTCGGGATGCGCATAGAGCCGTAGCGCGGCGTCGGAGAATTGCAGGGAGCCGCCGACCACTTGCGGCACCCACTCCGGTGCGCCTTGGGGTACGGCAGGTTCGATCATCTTGGCCGGATGGCGACCGTTGTTGCCGGCAGTACCGCCGATGGGGTCTGACAGCGGCCGCACCATGGCGATGCTGCCGCCCTTGCCGTCGGCGCCGAGAGCAGGGCGGCCGACCCGGTCGAGCTTACCGCGCGGCACGGTCGGTGCCCGGTCGAGGATCGCCATCACGTCGCGCTCGATGTCGGCCAATTCATCCTCACCGATGACGCCTTCGAACACGTAGAAGCCGTGCCGCCAATAGGATTCGACGATATCCTTGTGCAGCGCGCCGTCCGCGTGGTAGTGGATCGGGCCGCGGTTGTCCAAGGCCCGTGCCCGGGCCGTGCCTGCTTCGCGATACGTGACCATCGCCGCCTCGTGCTCGCCGTAGTCCGACTGCCATACGGTCGCTGTGGTCATTGCCTTGTCCCCTTGGGTCGCCGGGTCGATGGCGATTGTACGCCGCTACGGAAATCAGGGTTCCGGAGCCGCTTGGTCTCCCGCGGAACACAATGGCACGTCCTCGACCAGGCACACTGCAAACGGCACATCGCGGAATGCGTGGGTGAAACGGATGTCGATGAGCATCTCGCCGTCACCGTGCTGCGCGTCGCGGAGGGGCGCGAACGCGCCTAGTGACCTTGGTCGGGACCTGACGAATCCACCAACCGTGCACCGTCTGCGGGTATCGATCCGCTGTGGGTGGTTAGACCCGGAATTGCGTTGTTGACGCCCGTACGAATCCGTCGCCATGATGCCGTCATGAAGCTGAGCCTTGCCGGCGTAGGAGCATGCGCCGCATTGGTCGCGGCGGTCGGCGGTGCCGAAGAGGACGTCGCACCGATGCCGCCCGAGTGGTTCGCACCGCCGAAGACCGCGAGCGAACTCGCCATCACACGCTTCACCCAGAGCCCGTTCCTAGACGACAGGGACCTGCCGCCGGTGGAGCAGCGCCTGCCGGACGATCCGGTGGTCAGCCATCCCTACAAGAACATCGGCAAATACGGCGGCAGGGCGCGCATCACCCATTGGGACAGCTGGCAGTTCTTCAATTGGGAACACGCACTGACGATCTCCGCGGACCTGCGCAACGTTCTCCCGAATCTCGCCGAGTCGTGGCATTTGAGCGAAGACGGTCGGGTGACGACCATTCGATTGCGGCGGGGCATCAAGTGGTCCGACGGCGTACCGCTGACCTCCGACGACTTCATGTTCCGGCTCAACCACATCTGGCTGGACCCCGAGAAGTCGCCGCAAACGAATCGGTCCGTGCGGGGGGCGGAGTTCGTCGTGATCGACGATCTGACCTTCCAGTACGTCTTCCCGGAACCCAATCCGCTGTTCGCCAACTACATCGCCTTCTACGGCAGCCACTTCGTGGATCCCATGCATTTCTTCAAGCAGTACCACCCCGCCTACCGCGACCGGAAGGAACTCAACGAGGTGTTGAAGGAAAAGGGCTTCGGAACGTGGATGGCCATGTACGACGCGCTGCGCGGGTGGGGCAACGAGGACGCCGCGCAAGTGCCGACCCTGCGTGCCTACAAGGTAGTGCAGCGCACGCCGACCAAGATGCGGCTGGAACGCAATCCCTACTACTTCAAGGTCGACCCCGAGGGGCAGCAGCTGCCGTATATCGACGAGATCGACGCGGCTATCCAGCTCGAGAACTCGCAGATGATCACCTTCCAGGCCGCCACCGGCCAACTCGATTTCGCCGCCTTCGCGATGGAGACCCAGAACATCCCGTTGCTCAAGCTCGGCGAGTCGAAGGGTCTCAACAAGGTCCACATCTGGCGCCGCCTTCACGTTGCCGACGTGGCCATCCAGCCTAACTACAACCATCCCGACTCCAAGTACCGCGAGCTGGTGTGGGGAACGGCGGAGCGGCGGTTCGTGCGGGCGCTTTCCCACGCCATCGACCGCGACCAGATGAACACGGCGATCTACTTCGGCCGAGGCACTCCGAGCCAAGTGACCGCGCACCCGTCGAGCCGCTGGTACGAGAAGCGCTTCGCCCAAGCGCACATTCGCTATGACCCGGACTACGCCCGCCAGCTCTTGGACGACCTTGATCTTCATGACGTCGATGGCGACGGGCTCCGTGAATACCCGGACGGATCGCGGCTGACCATCACCCTGGAGTTCCTGGACTTCGAGACGCCGAAGGGAATCAGCTTGGAACTGGTGCGGAACTACTGGCGAGAGGTCGGCATCGACTTGCGCTTGAAGTCAATCGAGCGAGGTCTCCAAGCGGAACGCGCTCAGGCCAACAAGATGCAGATGACAGCGTGGCATGCCGACAAGGTCACCGACATCCTGTTTCCGCTGTGGCCCGATTGGTTCTATCCCCACCGATCCGCCTGGGACATGACCATGTGGAACCACTGGGCGCGGTACTATCAGACCGGCGGCGAGCTAGGCGAGAAACCGCCCGAGATCATCCGCACCATTCAGTATTGGGGCGACGAACTTCGTACGGCCACGACCGAGGCGCACCGCACTATGGCCGCCAAGGCGCTGCTCACCGCGGCGGCGGAGAACCTCTGGGCGATCGGCACGGTGGGCAACGCACCCCATCCGGTGGTGGTTTCGGCGCGCCTCAAGAACGTCACGCCGATGGGCATCTGGGGTGCGGACAACCGCTGGACCCTCGCCTACCACCCGGCGACCTGGTACATCGACGAGGGGGAGGCGCAGTAACGCCAACGCGTGCGGTCAGCGGGTTTCGCGATTGCGAGTCGTTCGTAGCGGTACCGCTGGCCACGAGCCACATGCTCTGATCGTGCTTTCGGGGGACGAATCATCTGGCACATGCGGCTACCGACGTAATGGCAGAAGTATGAAGTTGAGGACGGTGGCCTCTGCAATACCCGTAAGGCGCCCCAGCTTGCCGTGATTGGCCGCGGCGAGTCTCAGGGCGTCGGTTGGCTCAAGGAGGCGCGTCGGCAAACCCGGGCAGGCGTTCGTCGACGACCGACCAGGCCGCCTTCGATGCCGTGAAGATGTTCGCCGCAGGGCGCAGGCCGGGGTCGTCGTCCAGACAGCCGGTTGGGATCTGCATCTGGTCCTCGGTTCTCAGGCGCGGCATTTGCGAGCCGCAGACTCGGCAGAAAGCAGTCCCCTTTACCTTTGCCTCGGGCATCTTGTAGTTGACGAGGTAGTCTTCCCCGCCTAGCCAGCGGAAGGCGTCGACAGGCACCATTGTCATGGTCGCGTAGGCGGCGCTCATGGCTCGGCGGCAGCGCGAGCAATGGCAGTTGACCATGCGCGCGGGTTGGCCGTCGAACTCGAAGGTCACCGCACCGCATAGGCAACTCCCGCCCGTGGCGCCCGGCGTCATTGCGGTGCGTTGCGGACGGGTGGTTGCCGGGGCGTCACCGAACTCCGGCGGATAGGTATCGTGTTGCCCAACGTCGTCAGGGATGTCGTGCCAGGCTGCTTTGGAACCCACGAACCAGTGCGCGCTAGGCCGTTTGCCCGGGTCCTCGGCGACGTTTCCGAGGGGCACGGCGGCGAGCGGGCCACCCTCTGGACACGCGGGAACCGCGGAGCCGCAACGTGGGCAGAAGTTGCGCCAGCCGTTCTCGGATGAACGGAAGTGCACGACCTTGTCTTCCCCTTGGCGCCAATGGAAGTGTTCGGGAGCCGTGCCCGTGTAGGTGGCGAAGGCCGAGCCGTGGAACTTGCGGCACATGGAGCAGTGGCAATGGGCGATGAGGTCGACGGGACCGTCGATCTCGAAGGCGATGTCGCCGCATAAGCAGCTTCCGGTCAGCATGGCTGGTCCTCCTCACACGTTCGGGATGATGTCTCTGGCGACCCGTTCGAGAACATCGAACCGAGTGTCGAAGTTGGGCAGGATCATGACCTGGTCCAAGCCGGCGCCTGCGAGCGCGGAGAGGCGTTCGATGAGTACGTCGCGTTCGCCGATCATCGATGTCGCCTGAAGGATCTCCGGCGTCAGGAACTTCTCCTCCTCCGGCAGCACCCAGCAGTTGTGGCCGCCGTGGATGCGCTGGTGGCGGCGTTCGGCGGGGTACGACTCGATCATCGCGCGGTAGTCGTCCCAGATGCCGAGCAGGTAGCCGGACGGCCGGCGGCCGAAGTTGCGGAACTGGTCGTAGGCGAAGTGCACGGCGGCCATCGCCATGGCGCCGCATTCAGACTTGACACGCGGCGAGTCAACGGCTTCCCCGGGGTCCAGCACGACCATCGTGGTGAGCGCGGTGGTGTAGTAGGCGTCGCGGTCGATGTCGCGGCCCGCTCGCTCGGCGCCGGTTTCGATCATGCGCCAGATGTTTGCCATCACCGCCGGATTGGCGGGCAGGGCTAGCACTGCCCCGTCGCCGTGCTTGCCAGCAAGGCCTAGTGATTTGGGCCCGAACCCCGAAACGTACATGGGGATGGGATCCTTGAAGTTCACGAAGCCGTCGTCGGGCATGACGTGGCGGATGGGGAGTGCCTGGTCGCCGTGGTGGTAGATGGCCTCGTCGCCGCGTAGCAGCGGGCCGATGGTCTCGAGATACCGGTCGAAGTCGGCAATCCGCTGCGGCGGCAGGCCCATCACCCGCATGGCGGTGTTGCCGGCGCCAACGCCGAAGAACGTGCGTCCGGGCGCCAGTGCATTGACGGTGGCGATGCCCGACGCGTTGTTGGGGGCCGGTCGTGTCCCGGTAATCGCGACGCCGGTTCCGAGATTGATGCGACTCGTGCGGGTCGCGGTGAGGGCGAGCGCGGCGTAGCAGTCGGACCACAGCATCTGGCTGTCTGCGAGCCAGGCGTGGGAGTAGCCAAGCTGTTCGGCTCGCACCACGTAGTCGATGTCGTTTATGTGGGAGGCGACACAGAGGCCGATGTCCATGGAGGGCTCCGGTGAGTTTGCTAATTGGGTTGCGCGCGGCGTGCCCGAAACGCCACGACGGATGCCTTCGGCAGCGTGGGATTTCCGAAATAGGCGATGCTCTCCCGGTCGTCGCTGATGAGCGCGAGCAAGGCCTCCCGGTCGCCGGACAGGTTCACGACTTCATCGCAGGCAAGTGAGTTGCTTGCGAAATAGGTCACCAGGGACTCACCGACATCGTAGAGGTGCATCGGAGCCTGCGCGATACCGGCAAGCCAGCGGTCGTCGCAGGTGGCGACGAAGGCACGGATGTAGGGCGGCAACTCGCGCTCTTGAGGCCGGATGTCGAGTTTGCCCCGCTCGACGACGCCCGGACCGACCTGAATGGCCGATTCGAAGAGTCCCGGGTGGTAGTCGCGGCGTCCGATGATGCTGAGTTCGCCGTCGCCTACGCCGAGGATCCGCGTGTAGCCGTGGGGCGTGAGTTCGCTCTGCACTTCGCCGTCGAGTTGGAGAAGGCCAAGGGGCGAGACGGGGTCGAAGACGGATACGAAGCCGCTGCCCACGACCAGCGTGTAGCCGCCGTCCATCAGCGCGTCCAACGCGATGGTATTGGCACCGAGAATCACCGGTTCGAAGCGGGAACGCATCACGTGAGCGACGACCAGCGAGTTGCCCGCTCCCGGCGCGTGGACGGCTACGGCGGTGCCGCTGCCCTGGAAGGCGGCAACGAGCCCTGCGGCCGACATCATCGCGTCGAACCGCTGGGTGTCCAGCAGCGGCAGCGTGACGACACCGGATGCCAGTGGCGCCTCGAAACGGGGCGCGGGTTCCTCGCAACCCGTCAACAGGATTGCGAGGACGAGGACCGCCGCGGGGATTTTGCGCATGGATACCGCGGCGTCGGCTCCCGTTCGACGGATCAGGTGCGGATCGGCAACGTGCGGTGCCGCGTCCCGGTTGCGGCGAACAACGCGTTGGACAACGCCGGTGCCACGGGCGGTACGCCGGGCTCGCCGACGCCGGCCGGCAGGCGTCCCTGGGAGGGTACGAGTTCGACCTTGGTGGCCGGCGCTTCGGCGATGCGCAGCATCGGGTAGTCGTGGAAGTTGCTCTGCACCACCGCGCCATCCTTCATCGAGATATCGCCGTAGAGCGACAGCGACAGGCCGAACACCACCGCACCTTCCATCTGTGCCACGCAGGTGTCGGGGTTCACGTAGGTGCCGCAGTCCAGGACCACGTAAGCGTTCGATACGCTTGGCCGACCGTTGTCCATGCTCGCTTCCAGGACCGTCGCCACGTAGGACCGAAAACTGTGATGTACGGCGAACCCGAGCCCGACGCCCTCCGGTCGCGGCTTGTCCCAGTCCGAGAGCTTTCGAACCCGTTCAATGACGTGCCGCAGCCTCCCGAAGTCGAGTTCGTGGCCCGGCGGCGCTGGTTGCCCCGGTTGCTTCAACTTGCCGCTCGCGGGGATCAACGCCAGCCGATGCTCGATGGAATCCCGCCCGACGGCCGACGCCATCTCGTCGGCGAACACGTTCGCGGAGAAGGCGTGGAAGATGTTGCACACCGAACGCAGCCAGCCGACCCGGGCGCCGGGGCGGATTCCGGTGGACTCCATGCGCTGGTTTTCGACCGAGTAGGGGAGGTTGGAGAAGCCCATCTCCAGTTCCCAGGGTGCGGGCTGCACCGCTTGGGCCGCGAATACGGTCGTGATGGACGGGAACGCAGAGCGTTGCAGCCAAGCCGTGGGCTTGCCCTCGTCGTCGATCACCGCGCGGTGATGCTGCGCGCTCGACGCGTGCAGGTAGTCGTGGCGGATGTCGTCCTCGCGCAGCCACTGCACGCGCACCGGACGCTTGACGCGCTTGGATAGTTCGACGGCTTCCAACGCGAAGTCCGGCTTCGACTTGCGCCCGAACGCGCCGCCGAGCAATGTCGGCGTCACTTCCACCTTGTCAGGCGTCAAGCCCGCTTGGGCGGCGATCAACGGTCGCGCCGACTGCGGATCCTGCAAAGGCGCATGCAGGACGCAACGTTCCTCGGTCACGTCCGCCACGGCAACCGGGGGCTCCATGGGGGCGTGGGAAAGGAACGGTGTTTCGTAGGTCGCCGACAGTTCGGTGCCGCCGGCGGCGAACACCGCGTCCACGTCGCCCTTCTCCGAGCCCGGCACCGGCGTGCCGGGTTTCGCCACGGCATCGCGCAGGGCTTGGCGCAACTCGTCGCTGTTGAAGGTCTGGTTCGGACTCCCGGTCCACTCGATGTCCAGACCTTGGGCGATGCGCATCGCCGTCCAGGTGTCTTCCGCGACGACCCCGACCCCGCCCAAGGGTGCGAACAGCGGGCCGGCACTCGGGGCCGCATCCAGCGTCTCGATTGCCACGAGGCCGGGTTCGTTCATGGGTTTGTTGGCTATGGACTTGACGCCGCCGCCTAGCCAGGGACAACGGATCACGACCGCGGTGGCCATGTTCGGCACGGCGTAGTCGGCCCCGAACGTGCCTTTGCCCCGGGCGATGTCGCCCGCGTCGACATGGATCACGGGTTTGCCGATGTAGCGATGCTCGGATTCCTTCTTCAAAGGCGCGTTCTCGGGCACCGGCAGCAGTCCCGCTTCGGTCGCGAGTTCGCCGTAGCCGAGGCGACGGCTGCTCGCGGCGTGGACGACTTCGTGGTTGGCGGCGGCTACGTCGTCAACCTTGACGTTCCATCGATTGGCCGCAGCCTGGCGCAGCATCAGCCGCGCGGAGGCCCCGGCGGCGCGCAGGCGATCGTAGTTCTGGGTGATGCTCCTCGAGCCGTCGGTGTTCTGATCCCCGTACTTGACGTCGCCCTGGGCCTGGACGACCTCGACGCGGGACCAGTCGGCGTCCAACTCGTCGGCAACGATCTGCGTGAGTGCGGTACGGATTCCCTGGCCCATCTCCGAACGGTGGACCGTCACCCGAACGGTACCTTGGCCGTCCATGGCGAGAAACAAGCTCGGCTCGAAGGTTCCTGCGGGCGTTTGCGCCAGGGCGCGGCGCACCGGCAGGGATGCGCCCAGAACGAGGACGCCGGACACGCCGAGAAACCGGCGCCGCGAGAACTCGGGAGATAGATTGGTGATCGTATTCATCATTCGGCGCTCCCGGTGGCTTGGTGCCCGGCCGCCTGGTGGATGGCGGCGCGGATGCGAACGTATGTTCCGCACCGACAGATGTTGCCGGTCATGGCGGCGTCGATGTCGGCGTCGGTCGGCTTCGGATTGCCGTCGAGCAGGGCGGCCGCCGACATGAGCTGGCCGGACTGGCAGTAGCCACACTGGGCGACGTTGTTGTTGGTCCAGGTGTCGACGAGCGCCGGATGGCGTTGGTCCAGCGATTCGATCGTCTGGATGGCCCTGCCTTGCAGCGTCGACACGGGCAGTTGGCAGGACCGGGTGGCGGCACCGTCGAGATGGACGGTGCAGGCGCCGCAGTAGCCGCCTCCGCAACCGTACTTCGTGCCGGTCAGCCCGAGATGATCCCGCAACACCCAAAGCAGAGGCGTGTCGCCCGACACGTCGACATCGACGACGTCGCCGTTCACGTTGAGTTTGACTCCCATTTGTTCCCCCGGTATCGAATCCCGACCAAGACTCTACTTCGCACCGTTGTCAGCGGCAATGATCCGTTCCGTGAACACCACGGTTACCGGCACGAAACCGTAGGGGCGGGGCTATCGTGCCCGAAGGGCGCGCCCCCGCCCGCTTCCTTTTAGATGAAAACGGGCCAAGCCCGTCCCCTACGGGTCCGGAATAGCTTTCAGCATGCGCTTCAAGGCGAAGTGCCGATAGCTTCCCAGCGCGAGTTCCCGCACTTCGTCCCAGTCGATGGCGTCTTCCACGTCGAGATCGATCCAGCCCCGGTGACCGATGTAGCGGGGGATGACGAAGCGCGGGTCGTCGGTGAGGGTCGCCTGGAGTTCCGGTCCTACCCAGAACTCGAGACGCATCCGCCCGCCGTGTCGAAACACCGTCAGGAACGTCTTCTTGCCCGCCTTGAATGCGGGTGTTCCGAACTGCCGGCCCTCGGACGTCTCCGGGAGTGTCGCCACGAAGGCCCGGAGATCGTCGAGTTTCCGCTGCGCGTGGGGTGCCGTCAGGGGATCGAATTCCTCGGGATCCACGGTCTCGGTCGGCGGCTCGATGTCGATGAGATCCCCCAGTTGTTCCGTCAATCCCATGGGCGCGATGTTGACGTACGCTTCCCGCACCCGCACGGCGATCGCGTACCAGTCGTTGCCCTGATCGAGATGCACCCCGAGCCAGCCCCGGGGTCCCACGTAGGGCGGCACGAAGTAGTAGTCCGGTTCGCCTTCGACGTGGAGGTGCTGGGCGCCCGGCGGGGAATGGACCCATAGCGCGATGCGTCCATCGCCGTGATGGTTGACGGCGAGCGTCGCGAATACCTTGCCGTCGACCCGGTAGTCCGGCATGCCGTGGCCCGAGCGTTCCTCCGCGTCGGGGAACGAGAGGCAGATTTCCCGCACCGCCGCCTTGATGTTCTTGCCCACGGCGTCGCGCTACCGGCAGTCGAATCCAGAAGACGCGAGGTCGATGCCCATCCGTTCGTACACGGACTCGCACGCACCGGGATCGTCGCCTTCCGCCACTTTCTCGGCGTGGCCGCCCTTCGCGTAGAAGACTTCGCAGCGACCTCTAGGGCGTTTGACGATGACGAGCCGCCGGAAATCGATGCAGCGGTTGCAGATCATCGATTTCTCGACCTCGCCATCGATGGTGAGGGCCGCGATTGCCGAGTCGTTGTTCTGCTGAATCGTAGAGCACGATGCGACCAGGACGGCACAACAGGAAACGAGGAGTTTCTTCACGGGGTCTCCATGGCTTTGCGGGACCGACCCATCGCTCGCTTCAGTCCCGGACAACGCGGCACGTTAGCCGATGGGCGCGTGTCCCGCAATGCGCACGGGGCGGACGCTTCTCCGCGGGTCGGCGTGGTGAACGGCACTTCAGCCGCTGGTACGCTCTCGGTATCTTGCTGGCGACCCGATGCGGTGGGCGAAACGACCTTTACGATCTTCTCCGATGCGGACAGTCCGGGCTGGGCCGACGCCTTCGCCGACCTGCTCCGCGATGGACCTTCGGTCGACGTCGACATCGCGGACACCCTTGAAGTCGCCTTGACCGGCGACGCGGATGTTCTGGTCCTCAACCTGGGCCTGCGGAACGACGAGAAACTCCCGCCCGAACAGGTCCGGCTGCTCGAACAGCGCAGGGTTATCGGTATGGCTCCTGGGGTCGACTGGCTGTGCCAGCAACTCGATGACCTAGAGGTCGGAGGCGGAATGATCGCCCAGGGGAATCTGCCGACGCTCCCCGTCGATAGTGACCTCCTCGGCGAACCATCGACCACGATGCCGATCATGCCGTTCGCGAAACAGCAGGAGCGGACGTTTGACAGGACCGCGCAAACCCCGTTGGTCTGCCACGGTGGAGCCAACATCGACGAGTACCGGCCAAGCGTAGACTACGTCCTCGTCGCGGAGCATCGCCCAAAATGCGCCGTGGTCATGTGCCAAGCCAACTTCCTGTACGCGGGCGTCTGCGCCCACCCGGACGAGTGGTCCATGGAGTATCGCGGTCTGATGCAACGGGTGGCGCTGGCGCTTGCCGAACGTCCCGTGGTCGACCTCAAGCCGGTCGTCATCGAACGGCAGATCCACCCGCCGGGGACCGCCGGGTTCGACTTGGAACCGGTCGGGCACCATGAGAGCGCGTACTCGCGGACCTTCCACTTCCGCTTTGATCGTCCTACGGTGTTCACCGCGACCCTTGAGCACTCGGGATCCAAGGCGATGATGCTGCTGTTCATGGGCGGCAAGAAACGCCTGCACTGGACGCGAGTCGACACCGAGGACGGCAAGACGCTGACCATCGCCGCCAACATCAGCGCGGCATCCAACCGGGCTGTACGACACCGATACTGGATGCTCCACGTCACCAATTTCGATGACGAGAACGCGGCGTCCGCGAAGTTGACGGTCCGCTACGACACGACCGACTCCGCCGCGCCAATCCTGGCCCTGCCGGGCGACGCCGGGTTCGAACATCTGAACCGGCATGCTGAGCAACTGTTCCGGGGCGCACGGGAAGGAGATGCGTCGGCGCGCGAACGGCTCGCAGGACACGATGTCGAGCCTGGAAGCCTCAGCCTGGAAACGGCGTGCGGGGTGACGGCGCTCGAATACGGCTTCAACGACTGGGCCACGCTCAAGTCACACGTCGCCTGGACACCGGTTTGGTTGCCGCAACGGGGTACGCGCGGCGTGGACCTGTTCTTCGCCAGAGCGAGCGAGCGCTACAGCGAGTCGTTCTCGATTGAGCAGTTGATCGAGTTCACGGGGAATTTCAATGACGATGTGATCGCGTCGTTGAAGGACGCCGTGGCGCACGTCAGGTCCCGGGGACACCGTTCGCTTGCCGGGGAGCACCTGCTCTTGGCCCTGTTGGACAATGGGATCGCAGACCATGTGCTGCGTTCCGTGGGATGCAAGTTCGATGAACTGCCGTCGGCGATCGACGCGCTACTCGCGGCGCTTCCGGTTGAAGCGTTTGAGGGTGAGATCCAAGTGTCCAAATCGGTTTGCGGGGCCGTCTATCGGGCGAACTTCGTGAACGCCTTGGGTCGCATAGGAACCAATGCGGGCGCCCTGCTGGCGGGGATCGCCGGCGAGAGAGGCGATGCGGCCAAAGTCCTTGACAGGCATGGCGTCTCCGAGCGGAATCTCGTGAACTATGTCAGCCACGGCATTGCCACGGATCTCGTAGATCATCCCAAGGCCGCCGCCTCGGTATTGGAACCGGATCTCGAGCGGGCCGTGCACCACGCGTTCGTGTTCGCGCAGTCGTCGCGCCACGAATACCTAACCATCGAGCACCTGCTGCGGGCCGTGCTGGACAGTGACTTGGTGTCTGACGCGGTTCGATCGGCCGGCGCAGATATCCGTGCCCTGCAGGGCGACGTGGCGACATACATCCGCACGGCGACACCCGTCGCCGCCGAGAACGGCCTCGGCCCGCAGCCCACGCGGCCATTCAACCGCGTGATGCAAATGGCCGTGGGGAAGGCCCGGTCGCGCAAACGCTTGCGGGCCAACACCCTCGATGCCTTGTGGGCGCTTGGCGGGGAACGCAACGTCACCGTGGCGGACCACCTCAAGCGCCACGGGATTTCCCGCGCAGACGTGGCGGCACGAATCACCTAGGGCGCACGATGACACCGAACAGACCCGTCGTCGAACGTCTCGTGGACGGCCCCATCGTATCCCCGGCCTCGCATCCGAGCATCGGGGTCAACATCCAGGGGCCGTCGCTGGTGCGCGTCCCGGATTGGGTCGAAGCGCGGCTTGGGCGCTACTACTTGTACTTCGCCGATCACAAGGGACGCTACATCCGTCTCGCGTACGCGGATCGGCTCACTGGACCCTGGGCCATACACGTTCCGGGGTCCCTGCGTCTCGAGGACACGCCGTTTCCCCACGAGCCGCCCGAGCTTTCGACGGAGCAGTTGCGCATCGCCGAGAACCTTCGTGAAGTGTCGGGGCGGCCGATTCTGCACAGCGCGTTCTACGAAATGTCGACGCCGCACATCGCATCCCCGGACGTGCATGTCGACACGGCCAATCGCCGTTTCGTCATGTACTACCACGGCTTGGAAGGACCGGGACGACAGGTTTCGCGGGCCGCCGTATCCGGCGACGGGGTGGCGTTCGAGTCAGGCACGGAAATTCTAGGTCGCACTTACATGCGTGTATTCCGCCACCGGGGCATGACCCACGCCTTGGCCATGCCGGGCCAGTTCTACCGCTCTACCGATCCGTTGGGTGGTTTCGAGGAAGGGCCGCGGCTGTTCAACCCCGACATGCGCCACGCTGCCGTCATGCGTCGCGGCGATACGCTCTTCGTGTTCTGGACGCAGGTGGGAGATGCGCCGGAGCGCATCCTGCTGTCCACGGTCGACCTTCGCGGCGACTGGTTGGCGTGGACGGCATCGGACCCCGTGGAGGTGTTGCGCCCCGAAAGAGCTTGGGAAGGCGCCGATGCGCCTCTAGACCCCTCCGTGCGGAGCGTTGCCTACGGCATGGTCAATCAGCTACGGGATCCGGCCGTGTACGAGGAAGGGGACCAGGTGTACCTGTTGTACGCGGTCGCGGGCGAGAGCGGAATCGCTATCGCCCGCGTCGCCTTCCCCCGTTAGCGGAGCCGCCCCGCGCTAAAGCGGCCCCTGGCCCTCTCGAATTCCTACGCGGTCGACGCGAACACCTTGTCCGCGGTGGCCGCGGCGATGAAGTTCTCCTTCAGGATGCCGTAGTTCTGGATGTCGGCATTGACCACGTCCATGCCATGCGCCAGCACGAAGGCATAGCTGCGCTGGAAATCGGTCAGGTCCTGATCCAGAACGGATTGGTCGTAGAAGCGGTCGAAGACCTTGCCGTTGGCGCCGCCGCCCCAGCGGCGTCCTGCGAGCAGACGACCGGTCTTCATGGCGACGAGTCCGATTCCGGCATCCCTAGCCCGCTGCAGCAACGGCGACAGGTGCGTCATGTCGTGGCTGCCTTCTAGGATCTGACGTTTGTTCCAGTCGTACCAACCCGCTGGCGTGATGGCGATCATGGCGAGGTCGTACCAGCCGGTTTCGATCGCCGCCTCCAGGCACTCCTGCGCGTTCTCATGGGTCGAGATGCCCAGGTAGCTCACCTTGCCCGCGGCCTTGGCGTCCTCAAAGGCGCGGTTCATCTCCTCGGCGCGGACCATGTCCGGGTTGTTGGCGGCCATCTGGTAGTAGGCGTCCACGTGCTCCGTATCGAGTTCGGTCAAGCTCTGGTTGAGCAGCTTGGTCCATGCCTTGGCGGCCCGCTGCGCCGTCTCCGTGTCCACTTCGTCGTCGGCACCGACCGGGACCGTTGCCTTCGAGATGAGGAAGATCTCATCGGCGTGCGCCTTGGCGAAAGCGGCCAGGTTTCGTTCCGCGTTGCGGTAGTAGCCGCTATAGCCCACATCGTAGACATTGACGCCGGCTTCGAACGCGATGTTGAGCAGGTGATCGTTGGGATCGCGGGAGAGCGCAGCGCCGCAACCGTATACAAGGCGGCTGGCGCGGAATCCGGTCCGTCCCAGTTTGCGGTAGGTCATGCCCGGCCACGGTTCCGAGTCGCCGGATTCCTGGGCAGCGGCGGTCGCGGCTTGGACGTTGCGCGTCTGCAGCAGCACTTGGCTGCCGACGCCGACCATGGTGAGGAATTCGAGGAACGAACGGCGGTTGGTTTGTGGTTGCGCCACGGGGCAGTCTCCTTGTGCGGGCGTCAGCCCCATAGACTGCTACGAACGCCGACGTTTTACAACGCGCTTGTGGATGATTGTGGGTGACTAAGCGTGGTGTCGACTCGGCGTCCGGCGGATGCGCTCGGTTGAGATTGCCAATGCGCACCAGAATGGCGCGATGAACATCGCGATGACCGTGTACAGAACCCACTCCCTCTGAATGAGCACGGCGAGCCATAGCCCTGCGCAGGTGCCGATAAGCGCGACGGCAGCCATGATCCAAAGCAGGTGTTGGGAAGTCTTGTCCATTGTCGTTCTCGACGAACCGCGAGCCCAACAGCCTAACTCGGCATGCCCCACGAGAAAAACCTGTAGCGGCGACCTTGTGGTCGCCCGCTGGGGTTCCGCACGGCGTGGATCCGGGTACGAGAAAGCGGCAGCGTTCTCGATCGCGCCCGCAGGGCGCCCGGGGACGGGACGAGCCCGTCCCCTACGATCCGTGTTCCCTGCACGTTGCGCCGGCGCTGGGTCGGGGGCACGCCGTGCCGTTAAAGCCGCGCGTCCACGCCCACGGGACAGTGGTCCGAGCCGGTGACGTGGGGCCAGATGAATGCATCCTCGACGCGCCGTTGCGCTGATGGCGACGCCAGCACGTAGTCGATCCGCCAGCCCACGTTGTCGGCTCGGGCATTTCCCCATTGCCGCCACCAGGTGTAGTGGCCACCTTGCACGGGGTGCTGCTTGCGGAACGTGTCGGACCAGCCCGCGTCGATCCAGCGCGTAAGCTCGGCGCGCTCCTCCGGGAGGAAGCCGCTGGTCTTGGCGTTGGTCTTGGGTCGCGCAAGGTCCAGTTCGGTATGCGCCGTGTTGTAGTCGCCCATCATCAGCACCGGTCCTCGTCGCCGTAGACGCTGAAGGCGTTCGAACAGGGCCTCGTAGAACCCGAACTTGTACGGTACCCGGCTGTTGTCGCGGTCCTTGCCGCTACCCTTGGGGAAATAGGCGTTGGCGATGGCAACCCGCCCGAAGTGGGCGATGATCAGCCGCCCCTCGACATCGTACGCGTCGATTCCCAGTGACGTCTCGATGCGGGTCGGGGCCTGCCGCGCATAGAGCGCGACGCCGCTGTATCCCTTGCGGACGGCAGGCGAGAAGAAGGCGTGCCAACCCGCCGGCGCGCGCCCTTCGTCTGGCAGTTGCCCGGGCAGGGCGCGTAGTTCCTGGATGCCGACCACATCGGCACCGCTTCCCTCCAGGAATGCGAGGAAGCCTTTCTTTATGCACGCCCGGAGGCCATTCACGTTCCAACTCACGATGCGGCGCGTTGCGGGTCTCTGTCGTTCCATCCGTCCTAATCCCTGGGCGTGGCCTTTGGCGGTGTGCGTCAGGCATGTCGCGCGGGTGGCTCTGGCCGCGTTGACGCCGCGAACAGGAACGCCCCCAGCAAAGAACCGCACGCCAGCATGGCGAACCCGGCCACATGGTTGCCCGTGTAGTCTGCCATGAAGCCGGCGACGACCGGTCCCACCATCATGCCCAGCATCACGATCAGGGAAGACAGTCCCATGATCGTGCCGAACGAGGTGGCTCCGAAGTAGTCGGCCCGCAGGGCCACCATCAAGGGTCCGCGGACGCCCCAGCCGAGCCCGTGCAGAACGGCGAATGCCACGACCATGCCGAGATTCGAGGCGAACGCGAGAAACAGGAAGCCCGTGCCGTGGGCGACCATGCAACCGACGCACACGAGGCGTTTCTCCATGTGGTCGCCCAGCCAGCCCCCGGCGAGCTGACCAGCCATCTGGCATGCGGTCATCAGTGCAACCACCAGGCCAGCCTCTGCAAGGCTGAAGCCGAGTCCGTCGCTGGCGGTGAGGTGGGGCACCATGTGCACCATCACCGCGGATACGGTCAATAGCGCGAGGGCGTGTCCGACGGACATGAACCAGAACGCCCGCGTTCTCATGGCCTGTGTCGGCGTAAAGTCGGTACCCTCGTAGCCGTGAGCCGTAACGGCATAGGCCGGCGCCGCGACGCCGTCAGGCAGCTCGCCCTTCGCCTCCGGACGGTGATGCACGAGTTCCACCAGCGGCATCCCGATCAGAAGGATCACCAACCCGGAACCGATCGCCGTGGCCCGCCATCCGAACAGCTCCAGGGAGAGTATGACGATCGGGACGCACAAGCCGCCGAGCGAGTAGCCGAGTTGTGACACGGCGACGGCCTTGGCGCGGTGACGGTTGAACCAATTCACGATTGGTACCATCAAGGTCGCGAACCCGCCCAAGCTCGAGCCGAGCGCGATCAGGGCGAACGCGAGGTAGAACATCAGGATCGTGTTGATGAAGCCGAACAGCACGAACCCGGCGGCGAACACGACGAGCCCGATGCGCAGAATCAGACGCGGCCCGAACCGGTCCACGAGCCAGCCCTGCAAAGGGCCTAGCAAGCCGCTCTCCATCCGGGTCAGGGCGAACGCTCCGCCGATCACCGCGCTGCTCCACCCGAAATCGGCCTGCAGGAGCGCGTTGTAGGCGCCGAAGGACTGCATCCAGAGGATGCCGGAGAGGAACTGTATACCGGCGGCGCCGGATGCGATCCACCAGCCGTGGAAGACGTGGCCGCGCGGGCGGATGACGTGATCGATACGGGCGAGGGTCGAATTCATAGGCCTTCGCAGCGGTGTGCGAAGGCGACACCCCAGAAGCGTAGCCGGCAAGCATAGCACCTGCACCGGATCCGCCGACGTGGCGGCGGGGCGGTTTGACATCAAACCGCCTAGGGTCTTGCCGCTTGTTCGGTAGACTTGCCGCGCACAATGTTGGCCAACCCACAACCATGACGCACGAGAGCGCTGCTTTGCTGGTCGTAGTCCTGGCTCTGCAAGCGGCGCACGCTGAATCCGACGATCAGGACGACGACATCGAGGAACTCGTCGTCACCGGCGACCTCGACAGCCTTCCCGGTGACGCGGTCCGCTCCGTGTTCGGATTCGGCAAATCGCTGCTCGAGACGCCGAGGTCGGTGTCCACGGTGAGCGACGAGATGATGGAACGATTCATCGTGCGCGACATCGACGAGTTGATCGCGCTGGCGCCGGGCAGCTTCACGCAATCGTTCTTCGGTGTCGCGGGCACGCTGGATCTGCGCGGCACAACCGGCGAGTCCTACTTCCGGGGAATGCGTCGCCTCGGGAACGCCGGGAACTACCCGACCCCTATCGCCGCCTCCAGCCGGATCGACATCGTGCGGGGACCGGCGTCCCCCATCCACGGACCGGCAAAGATCGGCGGCTACCTGAACTTCAATCCCAAGTCGGCACGCATCGAGGAGACCGGCGAGTTCATTGCCGCGCCCACGGGGTCCGTAGGCATCGACTTGGGATCTTGGGACCGGCGCATCGTGACCGCGGAGATCGGCGGTCCCGGCGACTTGTGGGGTGAGGATTTCGGCTATTGGCTCTATGCCGAAGTCGAGGACTCGGGTAGCTACTACCGGAACAGCCCAACTGAACAGACGATCCTGCAAGCGTCCTTCGATCTCAACGCCGCTGCGGCGCAACTGCAGTTCGGCGTCATGGTGCATGACTACGACGGCAACGAGATCGGTGGCTGGAACCGCCTGACCCAGGATCTGATCGATCACGGCGTCTACGTGACGGGATCGGCGGCGCCGGTCGGCGTGGACGGGGACGGCTGCGTCGGGGACGGGGGGTGCGGTGTGGGTGG
>VXYL01000022.1 GCA_009846005.1 Gammaproteobacteria bacterium
AAAGTTGTCGCCGTACTTCCAGCCGCTGGCGTGTTGGAGCGTGTAGATCACGTGGTCGGCACTGCCGCCACCGGCGAACGAGGGAACGTCGAGATCGCCGATCTGGAGATGAACCTCGGTGTTGCTCCACTCGGCAGCCTGTCCCGAGGCGCACCAGAGCAGGGCAATGAGAACCCCTCCAAGCCGCGCTTCGCGCGCGGAAAGGCGAAGTCGTGGCCGCATCGACGAGATCATGCCGCTCGGAGGCCCTTGTCGACGATCTCTGCGGTGTCGGTCGACAGGCAGTGAGCTTGCAGCGATGCGAGGGCTCCGCGCATGGCCTGGCCCCTCGCTGGGTCGTGTCGGCGCCAGACGATCAGGGTCCTCGCAAGCCGAGCGGCCATATTGGGGTTGAACGCGTCGATCTCGGCGACCGTTTCCGCAAACCAGCGATAGCCTTCGTCTCCGTCGTGGAAATTGCGCGGGTTGCCGTTCGCAAACGCGGCTACGAGTGCCCGAACCTTGTTCGGGTTCTTCAAGTTGAACGCCGCGTGCGCCTGCAATGCACGGACGCGGTCCAGCCCGCCCGGGAGAGGATTCTGCGCTTGCACGGTGAACCACTGGTCGACGACCAGGGCCTCGGCGGACCATTCCCGGTAGAACGCCTCGAGTTGGCGTGCCTTCTCGTGTTCGCCGAGCGACTCCAAGCCGACAACACCACGCAGTGCGGCGGCGCGGTCCGTGAGATTGTCGGCGTCGGTGAGCATGGAGGTGACCAGATCGCGCGCTCTGCCCGGTTCGGTGCGGTCGAGACGGCCTAAGGCGTAGTGCAGCGCTAAGTGCTTGAGTCGGCGCCGGGCGATGTCCGGCGGTTCCGGCTTGTACGTCTCAGCCGTATTGGCGTGGACGAGCGCGAGCCAGTCGACGGCGTCCGCGATCCGTTCGGTCATGGCCTCCCGAGCGCGAACGATGGCAAGAATGTCCGTTCCCGGGGCAAGTTCCAGCAGCCAGGGTTCTTTGGGCAATGCGAGGCTGGCGGCGATCAGTGCCTTGGCCTCGCCGTCGTCCGGGGCCGAATGTGCCGCCTCGGCCAACGCGCGCACCATTGACAGCGCTTCATCGGTCGCACCGTGGGTACCAGCGACGGTTGCCAGGACCGCGTTGCCGAGCAGTGTTTGCGCTGCATCCCAGCGCGAAAACAGCTCGGTGTCGTGCACCGCGAGCTGGCGCAAGGCACCCGGTCGTCGCGGATGATCGACCTTGACGGGTGCCGATAGGCCGCGCAGCAGGCTTACTTCCGCCTCGGGCGGCGAGTTGCGAAACGAGACGGTCGTTTCGGGCTTGTCCAGGCGAACCACCAGGGTGCCGTCGGCATTCGGGTTGTCCACTGCGGCGGCGGTTTCGCAACTAACGTCGAAACCGTTGGCGGCGCCCGCTGCGCCCAGGGTGTCGTTTCCGCCGCTGACCAGGCCCAGCGCCAACGGAACAGGCAGCGGCTGCTTGGTGGGCTGGCCCGGCGTGGGATCGCAGGTCTGCCGAACAACGAGCTCCAACGTCTCGCCAAAGCGTCGTTCGCGCACGCTAAGCGTGGGTGTTCCCGCTTGGGCGTACCAGCGTCGGAACAGGGATAGGTCGAATCCCGAGGCATCCTCCATCGCTTTGACGAAGTCCTCGATGGTGACGGCATTCCCGTCGTGGCGGTCGAAGTACCGATCGCAGCCGGCCCGGAACCGATCCGGGCCGAGAAGGGTGGCCAACATGCGCACGACTTCGGCGCCTTTCTCGTACACCGTGCGGGTGTAGAAGTTCGAGATCTCGACGTAGCTGTCCGGCCGAACCGGGTGGGCAAGCGGCCCGGCGTCCTCAACGAACTGTTCGTTGCGCAGCAGTTCCACGTCCTTGATCCGGCACAGTGCGGGCCGGTTCATGTCGGCGGAGAATTCCTGGTCGCGGTAGACGGTGAAGCCTTCCTTGAGACTGAGCTGAAACCAGTCCCGGCAGGTAACGCGGTTGCCGGACCAGTTGTGGAAGTACTCGTGGGCGACCACGGCCTCCACGAACGCGAAGCGGTCGTCGGTGGCGGTGTCCTTGTGAGCGAGGAATGCTGCGATGTTGAAGATGTTGAGCCCCTTGTTCTCCATGGCGCCGGCGTTGAAGTCCTCCACGGCGACGATCATGAACACGTCGAGGTCGTACTCCCGGCCGAAGCGTTCCTCGTCCCAGCGCATGGCGCGCTTGAGCGCCGCCATCGGAAACTCGCATTTGCCGATGTTGTGGGGCTCGGAGAAGATCCGCAGCGCGACGGTGCGCCCCGACAGGGTAGCGAACTCGTCCTCCAGCACGGCGAGGTCGCCCGCCACGAGGGCGAACAGGTAGGCGGGTTTCGGGAACGGGTCGTGCCAGGTGGCCCGGTGACGCCCGTCCGGCTCGGTGCCGGTCGCCGTGCGGTTGCCATTGGACAACAGGACCGGGAAGCGTTCGGCATCCGCGGCGATCGTCGTGGTGAACCGAGACAGCACGTCGGGCCGGTCGGGGTAGTACGTGATGTGCCGAAACCCCTCGGCTTCGCACTGCGTGCAATACAGCGACTTCGACTTGTATAGTCCTTCGAGCGCCTCGTTTTCCTCGGGCTTGATGGCCACCGCGACCTCGACGAGGCAGCGTTCGCCGACCTCGAAGACGGTGAGCGACTCCTCATCGACCGCGTACTCGTTCCCCTGCAGGGGCACCCCGTCGACGGCGATCCGGCGCAAGTCCAGCCCGACGCCATCAAGGACCAGCGGATCGGTCGTTCCCGGCTTCCGCTCGACGACGAGCGCGCTCGTCACGACAGTCTCGTCGTCGCGCAGATCGAACGCCAACCGAGTCTCCGGCACCTCGAACGGATACGGTCGGTACGCTTCTCGGTAGGTGGTCTCGTTGCTCATGCCTCCCTCGGAATCCGGACACACACGATTTCGGGCTGAAATCACTGTAAGACATTGCCTTTGTCTATTGAAACCGGTTTCAAGATGTGCGGGGGTGTTCTCATCGGGACGGGGACACACGCGATTTGCGTCTGAAAGTGGCGTAGGAAATCGCCCTAGGCTGTTGCATTGGGGCGGGTAACGTGTTGGGTCCAAGGAAGTGGCGAGCAACCCAGGATCTGTCTCGGCCGGCTGAGCGGATCGTCGCTAGGCCAGCCCGACCAAGTCGTTGAACTCAGTGAGAACGACCGTCGCGCCGGGCTTCGCTTGCGTTTGCGTAGATCAGTAGCGTGCCTGCCGCCAGATCTCCGATCCGCACCGACTGCCGGGTCAGCAACACGCTGGCAAGCCCCACTGCGTAAAGGACGAGGGAGTCGATCGGCCGCAGCAAATTGCGAACCACCAAGGCCCCGACACCGGGAGTGTTGCCGTTTCGGTCCACGATGCGCACTCCCGCACGTCTCTTCCCGGGTGTGCCGCCCGTCAGGATCTCGAAACCGGCGTGGTAAAGGAGGTAGATGGCCACGGCGGGTGCGACCGCGGCCCACCAGAAGCCGGAATCCGTGTCTGCTGGAATGAAGTCCCGGTCCAACGCCAATGTGCTAACGGCATACCAGGCGAGACCCGCGATGGCCCGGAAGTGCCAGTCAAGCACGAACGCATAGCTCCGCCCGCCGAGGCCGGCGATGGGCAACTCCTTGTCGGGTGCGCCGACCGGCTTCGGCGACCGCTCGGTGCGCCCCATGTCTCCTACTGCGCGGCCTGCTTGACAAGCCGCGCCTGTTCCCGCTTCCACTCCCGCTCGCGGATGCTCGCCCGCTTGTCCTCCGAACGCTTGCCCTTGCCGAGCGCGATCTCGCATTTCACGCGTTGCCCTTTCCAATACAGCGATGTCGCGACGCAGGTCTGACCCTTGGTCTGAACGGCGATGAAGATGCGCGAGATCTCGTTGGCATGCAGCAGTAGCTTGCGGGTTCGCAGTGGATCAGCGTCGACGTGGGTCGACGCGCTCGGCAGCGGCGCAATGTGCGCACCGAGAAGCCACGCCTCGCCGTCGCGTACCAACACGTAGCTGTCCGCGAGCTGCGCCTGGTTGGCGCGGATGCTCTTGAGTTCCCAGCCGGCGAGCACGAGCCCCGCTTCGAAACGCTGACCCAGTTCATAGTCGAACCGGGCGCGCCGGTTCACGGCGATCGGCGGCCGCGGGTTGTCCTTGGTCTTTGCCATCGGCGGAGTATAAGGATCAGCGCCCCCCGTGTGCTTTCGATGCTGTCGGTTCCGTGTAAAGATTGGCGCACACATTCCGTTGGTGAAGGGGGCAACGTGCCGGACGACGTTTCGAGACACGGTATGTGGTCGAGCCGCTGGTTGTTCGTGCTGGCCGCCACGGGGTCCGCAGTAGGTCTTGGCAATATCTGGAAGTTCCCCTACATCACCGGAGAGAACGGCGGCGGCGCCTTCGTCGTCGTGTACCTCCTGTGCATCGCCGCGATCGGCATTCCGATCATGATGGCGGAAGTCATGCTCGGTCGATCGGGCCGGCAGAGTCCCATCAACTCCATGCGGTCCTTGATCGGGGAGAGCGGAGGGCAGCGATCCTGGTCGGTGATCGGCTGGATGGGGGTTCTCGCCGGCGTCTTGATCCTGTCCTTCTATGCCGTGATCGCCGGTTGGGCGGTGTTCTACGTCTTTCGATTGGCCAGCGGCGTCTTCGATGGTGTCGACGGCAGCCGTTCGTCGGCGCTTTTCGGGGAGTTCCTGAGCAACCCGTGGGCGGTCTTGCTTTGGCAAACGTTATTCATGGTTGCGACGATCGTCATCGTTGCCCGGGGCGTGGCCCGCGGGCTCGAAGTGGCGGTTCGGTGGTTGATGCCGATCCTGCTGCTGCTGCTCGTGGGATTGGTCGGTTACGCGGCCGTCTACGGAGACTTCGGCCAGGGCTTCGCCTTCCTGTTCAGTTTCGACGCCAGCAAGTTGACCTGGGATGGCACGTTGACGGCGATGGGACACGCCTTCTTCACCCTGAGCCTGGGAATGGGCGCCATCATGGCCTACGGCGCCTACATGCCGTCGAAGGCTTCGATCTCGACCACGGTCGTGACCATCGGGGTTCTCGACACCGTCGTCGCCTTGGCAGCGGGGCTCGCCATTTTCCCCATCGTCTTCGTCGAAGGCCTGGTTCCCGGTTCCGGTCCGGGGTTGATGTTCGAGACGCTCCCCGTGGCCTTTGGCAACCTGCCCTTTGGGGCCATCCTGGGTACCATCTTCTTCCTGCTCGTCAGCTTCGCCGCCATCACATCGGCGATCTCCCTGACGGAGCCGGCGCTTGCGTTCCTAGTGGAGGAGTACAACGCGAAACGGTGGCGCGTCGCCATTTCGCTCGGGGCGGTGTGCTGGCTCCTCGGCATCGGCACGGTGTTGTCGTTCAACGTCTGGGCGGATGCCAAACTCTTTGGTTTGACGTTCTTCGATTTGGTCGACTACGTCTCGGGCAAGATCATGCTCCCGCTGGGTGGCTTGCTCATTGCCGTGTTCGCCGGGTGGGTGCTGAATCGGCGCATCACCGACGATCAGCTCGGGTTCGAAGGCTGGAGACGCGACGTCTGGGATCTGGTGATCCGCTTCGTTGCACCGGCGGGCGTGCTCGTCGTGTTCGGCTACACGATCTACCAGTCGTTCGGCTGAGGCGGTGCCGAGCATCGAGCGCTCGGCGCTGATCGCCTCACCGGCGGCGGACGTCTACGCACTCGTCAATGACATCGAGCATTATCCGGTGTTCCTGCCGTGGTGCGCGCATGCCGAGATCCTGTCGAAATCCGAGGCAGAGGTCGTCGCTCGAATCGACATCGCCGTCCGGGGTCGGCGGGAAACGCTCGTGACACGCAATCGGCTGACGCCAACAAGCGCCATCGCCTTGGAAATGGTCGAAGGACCGTTCCGGCGTTTTCGGGGCGGGTGGCGGTTCACCGCGGTGGGAGACGCGGGTTGTCGGGTCGACCTCGGCGTGTCCTTCGAGTTGGCGAACCGGCTTGTCGGTGCCTTCGCCGCGCCGATCCTCCAGCGCATCGCGGATCGGGTCGTCGACGCCTTTGCGGTGCGTGCCCGCGAGGTTCTCAGTTGAAGGTCGAAGTGATATGCGCGACGGCAGAAGCCGTGAGCGCCGAGATCCTCGACCTACCCGAGGGCACCCCGCTTGGCGAGGCCGTGAGGGCGTCTCGGTTCGCGTCGACGCCTGCTGCCGCCTATGCGGTGTTCGGCAAGGTCGCTAACGCGGACCGGGTGCTCGAAGACGGTGATCGCATCGAACTGCTGCGCGAACTCGTGATCGATCCGAAGAATGCGCGCCGGTTACGAGCCGATGACGCCGCGAGTAGCAGGCAATAACGGAATCTGAATCCCAGGCGCATTCGGATCGTCGATCAGCTTGAATCGGCTTGCGTCCTCTCGGCATGATCTTCACGCACAGCTCCAGCTGGGTCCGTTGCAGAGTCAGGTCGTCACTGTCGCGGAAATATGGCCTAGCGCGGTCGAGGCCGTTGGCTTCCCCGGCTCGGACGGACTTCAACAGATCCTTGGCCTGTTCTTTCAGGCTTTCGAGACGGATTCCGCTCGGGAGTCCGATGGGGAACGGTCTAGTGGCCACGGCAGACCTCCTTTCGTTCGTGTCCAGTATCCGCGCCCTTGGACTGAAAAGAGGCTATGTCGGTCAAATCGTCAGATGGGGCTGACCCCCTGCCCGCGGATCGGATGCGCTCTGACTCGCGCGCCGGAACCTACCACCTGCGAAGCGGCTTGGCTACTCGGCCGAGGCCTGCTCCCGGTCCCGCGCCTCGGCCTGTTGATCTGACGGTGCCAAGTCGCCGACGAAGTGCGACAGCAGTCCGTCGGTGAAGAACAACGACATCTTCATGTGATCCTGGACCACGCCCGGAACCCGCAGCGTGTAGACGTAGTCCCAACGATCCTGGTCGAACGGATTTCTGATCACCGGCTCGCCCATGACGTACGCCACCTGCTCCCGGGTCATGCCGGGCTTCAAGCGGTCCACCATCTGCTGGGTGATCACGTTGCCCTGCTGCACGGTGACCTTGTAGACGCGCGGCAGCGCGCAGGAAGTCAGGATCGTGGAAAGGGCGAGGGCGACGGCCAACGTGGCGATCGGTCTGGTCACGGAGTTCATCCTTCTAGGTCGCGCGCATACTAGCTGCTTGCCACATCCCGCGAAAGCGGGGGCTCTGCGGGGACGGTTTTCGCGGCGGAGTCATCGGCCTCCGCGAGGAGGGTTCGGGCAAAGTCGCGCGTGGCACCGGTAACGGTTCGACCGCCGAGCATTCGAGCAAGTTCCTCTAGGCGTTCGGCGTGCGACAGGACGCGGATCACGGTGTCCTGCGCCGTGGTCTTGGTGACCTTGAGGTGCGCGTCTCCCAAGGCCGCGATCTGCGGCGCATGGGTAATCGCGATCACTTGGGTGTTCCCGGATAGCCTTTTCAGCATTCGCCCGAGCACGTCGGCCGCGACCCCGCCCACCCCGACGTCCGCTTCGTCGAGGATCAGGCACGGCAGGCGGGAACGTTCGGCGGCCACGATTTCGATGGCGAGGCTGATGCGGGAGAGTTCTCCACCGGAGGCGATCTCGGCGAGGCTTCCGCCCGGGTACTTGGGATTGGTGGTCACCTTGAACTCGACGGTCTCGAGGCCGGCAGCGGACTCGGCATCGTGGAACTCCACGTCGAGGGAAGCGTCGCCGATACCGAGTTCCGCGAACCGGGCGGTGACTGCCTTCGCGAACGTCGCCGCGGCGCGTCGCCGTGCCCGGGAGAGCAATTCGCCGGCGGCCTGGAACTTGGCTTCTGCGGTTGCGGCTCGAGTCTCGAGGTCAGCGAGTCGGTGTTCGTTGACCGTCAGGGACTTGAGCTCCTCCTCGAGCCCGGCTAGGTGAGCAGCCAAGTCGTGCGCGGGGACGCGATGCTTGCGGGCGAGGTCGTGCAATGCCGCCAGTTCGGCGTCGATGTTGGCGAGTTCGCGATCGTCCTCCGGGAACGAGTCGAGGTAGCGCCGCAGCTCGTTCAATGTCTCTTCGAGATGCGTGCGCGCCGCTGCCGCGAGGTCGACGGCGGCACGCAGATTGGGGTGGGGATCGTCGATGCCGTCGAGTATGCCTTCCAGCCGGGACGTGCGTGCGATCAGTTCCTCATCGAGCTCGTTGCTTGCGCCAGCGACGGTCTCGATGAGTTCCCGAGCCCGGGTCAGACGCTTGTACGTTGCAGTGAGCTCGTCAAAACGGTGGATGGAGTCGCCGAGCGCGGTGAGTTCTTCGACCTGGTAGCTGACGAGGCTCTGGTGTTCGCGGGTGCGAGCGACCTCGGTGCGGCACGCGTGGAATTCGCGCTTTGCCGTCTCGCGTTCGCGGAACCCCGTGGCCGTCGCCGAGACGAGCTTGGGATCGACGCCGAATTCGTCGAGAAGACGCCGTTGAACATCCCGGACGAGCAGTTGGCGATGTTCGTGCTGGCCGTGCACGTCGACCAGCGGACCGGTGATCGACTGCAGTGTCGCAAGGGTGGTCGGCACGCCGTTGACGAATGACCGCGTTCGATTCTCGCCGGCGTGGCGTCGAACCAAACAGGTGGCCTCGTCGCGTTCGAGGAGCATGTCGAGCGCATCGAGGGTGTCGCGGACGCCGGGTTGGCCGCCGATGTCGAATTCCGCGCTGACGTCGCATCCGTTTGTGCCGGGCCGGATAGCGGCGCGTCGGGCGCGGGCGCCGAGCACCAAACCGAGCGCGTCGAGGAGGATGGATTTGCCTGCGCCCGACTCGCCGGTGATGACCGTCAGGCCGTCCCCAAACTCGATGTCGAGTTCCGCCACCAAGGCGAAGTTGCGAATGTTGAGCGCTTTCAGCACGGCAGGTACCGCATCGGAGATGGGAGGGGCGAGCACCGTTTCTTTGGGTGTAGAGTAAGCCAAGAGCAGGGTCGATATCGAAGGTCGCGGCAAAGCCGTAGCAACGCCATGTCGTCAAGCCCGAGAACCAGCAAGACCGGCGGTTCGGGGCGCCCCCGCCCGGCGGCGGCACGGCGCAAGCAAACCCTTGGCGCCGAGGTCGGTGAGCGGGCCCAGCATCTCTTCAAGATGCTCGTCGAGCACTACTTGGCGGCGGGCGACCCCGTTGGCTCCAAGACCTTGGCGTCAACGACCGATCTTGCCGTCAGTCCCGCAACCGTGCGCAACATCATGGCCGACCTCGAAGACCGAGGTCTGGTATCCAGTCCCCACACGTCGGCGGGACGCGTTCCCACACACCGTGGACTGCGTTTCTTCGTGGACAGCCTGATCTCCGTCCAGCCGATGGACGCGCGTACCGTCGGAAGGATGCGCGGCACGCTGAACCCGGACATGACCCCGCACCAACTCGTCGAAGCCGCATCGCGCATGCTGTCCCGGGTTACGCACATGGCCGGCCTCGTCACCGTGCCCCGCCCGGAGCAGTTGTCGCTGCGCCAGGTGGAGTTCCTGCCGCTTTCCGGAAAGCGGGTGCTAGCGATCCTGGTGGTCAACGACCGGGAAGTCCAAAACCGTGTGATCCACACCGACCGCGAATACGAAGACACCGAGCTCACCCAGGCCGCGAACTACATCAACCGCGAGTTCGGCGGCAAGTCGCTGTTGGCGATTCGTACGGGTGTGCTCGATAGCATGCAGAACGACAAGGACCGCCTCGATGCCCTCATGCAGACGGCGCTCGACGTCGCTTCCAAGACGTTCGCCGAGTCCGACGAAGAGGCGGAGTACGTGGTCACGGGAGAGTCCAACCTTGTCGAGTCCCTGGCCAGCGTCGACGATGTCCGTGACCTGTTCGACGCGTTCACGCGCAAAGGCGCGATCGTGCACCTGCTCGACCGTTGCCTGGAGACCGATGGCATCCAGTTGTTCATCGGCGAGGAATCCGGCTACCGGCCGTTCGACGACTACAGCCTGATCACGGCGCGGTACGAAGTGAGCGGCGACGTCGCCGGCGTCCTCGGCGTGATCGGGCCGACGCGGATGGCCTACGAGAAGGTGATCCCGGTGGTGGATGTCACTGCACGGCTGTTGGGGTCGGCGATCGACTACGATCACTAGCGAAACCCAATCTCAGGCCGACGAGGTGCCGTAGGGGCGACCCTGGGGCGACGCTCGTGGTCGTCCGTGCCGGTCGAAGCCGAGGGGTTTCTCGGTACGAAACGCCGGGACGCATCTCGGAGGTTGCGCGTGTAGAGTCGCGTTGCGAGTTCGCGCACCCGCCCGGCGGCGATGCGGCGTGACACCTCACGGCTGATGCGTGCGTGGGACACGAACGGCGCGGCCAACGGTTGAAAATTCCCGGAGGCGACGCCATCTAACGGCGCGGATGCCGTTTCTAGAGGGGAAGGGTCGAGCGAATGGCGAAGAAAGCGGACGCGTCAGACGGCGAACGGCTGTCGTCGGCGCAGCCAGAGGACGACGCGACGGTCGAAGCGGAGCCGGATATCGAAGCGGCAACCGAGTCGTCGGTCGAGGTCGAAGATGGCGCACCTAGCGCAACATCGGACGATGCCCACGAAGTCGAGGAATCGATCGACTCCCTGCACACTGCGCTGGCAGAGGCACAATCCGCGCTCGAGGAGAGTCGAGCCGAAGCGGGGGCCTTGAAGGATCAAGCCTTGCGGGCCGTCGCGGAGGCGGACAACGTGCGCAAACGTGCCGACCGCAGCATCGAGAACGCCCACAAGTACGCGCTGGAACGCTTCGTCAACGACCTGCTGCCCGCAGTGGACAGTTTCGAGCGGGCCGTGGATGCCGCTGCGGAGTTGAAGGCGTCCGGTGGCGAGGCGGTGTCCTCGATGGCCGAGGGCATGGAACTGTCATTGAAGCTCCTGGTGGAAGCCATGCAGCGCCAGGGCATCGAGGTGGTCGATCCGATCGGCGCACCGTTCGATCCGAACCTGCACGAGGCCATGAGCATGATCGAGAACCCCCAGGCGGAGCCCGGGTCGGTGATCGAGGTGTTCCAGAAGGGCTACACGGTCAACGGCCGCCTCGCGCGTCCGGCACGGGTCATCATCGCCAAGGAACCCGCGCCCCAGGCCGACCCGTAAGGCTTGAATCGGCGGGCCTTCGCCACCAAATCCAACCCAGTGAACCCGCGCCGGTCGCGAGTTCGGAAACACACTAAGACAGAGAGGCCATCATGGGCAGAATCATCGGCATCGATCTCGGCACGACGAACTCGTGTGTTGCGGTCCTGGACGGGCGCGATCCGCGCGTCATCGAGAACTCCGAGGGCGACCGTACCACGCCGTCCATCGTTGCCTTCACCGACGGCGAAGTACTCGTTGGCCAGAGCGCCAAGCGTCAGGCCGTCACCAACCCCGCGAACACCCTGTTCGCTGTTAAGCGCCTGATCGGGCGCAAGTACGCGGACGACGTGGTGCAGCGCGACCTGTCGATGGTCCCGTACAACATCGTCAAGGCAAACAACGGCGATGCCTGGGTGGAGGGCAATGGCGAGCAGCTAGCCCCGCCGCAGGTCTCGGCGGAAGTGCTGAAGAAGATGAAGCGCACGGCGGAGGAATACCTTGGCGAGGATGTCGCAGAAGCCGTCATCACCGTGCCCGCCTACTTCGACGACTCCCAACGCCAGGCGACCAAGGATGCCGGCAGGATCGCGGGCCTCGACGTCAAGCGCATCATCAACGAGCCGACCGCGGCCGCGCTGGCCTACGGCATGGACAAGCAGCGCGGCGATTCCAAGATCGCCGTGTTCGACCTCGGCGGGGGAACGTTCGACATCTCGATCATCGAGATCGCCGAGGTGGACGGGGAGCACCAGTTCGAGGTGTTGTCCACCAACGGCGACACGTTCCTCGGCGGCGAGGACTTCGACCTGAAGATCATCGAGTACCTTGCCGACGAGTTCAGACAGGAGAACGGCATCGATCTCAACACGGATCCGATCGCCCTACAGCGCCTCAAGGAGGCCGCGGAAAAGGCCAAGATCGAACTCTCCTCCAGCACCCAGACGGAAGTGAACCTGCCTTACATCACGGCCGACAACACGGGTCCGAAGCACCTGGTCATCAAACTTACCCGGGCCAAGGTCGAGGCGCTCGTCGAGGATCTCGTGGAACGCACCATGGGACCATGCCGGATCGCGCTGACCGATGCGGGCCTCGCCGTTGGCGACATCAACGAGGTGATCTTGGTCGGTGGCCAGACCCGCATGCCGCTGGTCCAGGAGAAGGTCAATGCCTTCTTCGGCCGCGAAGCGCGTCGGGACGTCAATCCGGACGAAGCCGTGGCCATGGGTGCCGCCATCCAGGCCGCCGTGCTGTCGGGCGACGTGAAGGACGTGCTGCTCCTCGACGTCACGCCGCTGTCGCTCGGCATCGAGACCTTGGGCCAGGTGATGAACGTGCTGATCGAGAAGAACACCACGATCCCGGCCAAGAAGCAGCAGGTCTACTCCACCGCGGACGACAACCAGACCGCGGTGACAATCCACGTGCTGCAAGGCGAACGCAAGCAGGCCGCCCAGAACAAATCCCTCGGTCGCTTCGACCTCACCGACATACCGCCGGCGCCACGTGGAGTACCGCAGATCGAGGTCAGCTTCGACATCGACGCCAACGGCATCCTCAACGTCTCCGCCAAGGACAAGGCCACTGGCAAGGAACAGTCCATCGTCATCAAGGCGTCGAGCGGCCTGTCCGAGGACGAGATCGAGCAGATGGTCAAGGACGCCGAAGCCCACGCCGACGAGGATGCGAAGTTCGAGGAACTGGCGAACCTGCGCAACCAGGCGGACGGCCTCGTCCACGCCGCGCGCAAGATGGTCACCGAAGCCGGCGACAAGGCCACCGCCGACGAGAAGTCGAGCATCGAGAACGCCGCCAAGGATCTCGAGGAGGCCATCAAGGGCGACGACAAGAGCGCAATCGAGGCGAAGATCCAGGCCTTGAGCGAAGCCACCGGTGGATTGGCGCAAAAGATGTATGCTGACCAGGCACAGAACGCGGGTCCGGACGCCGCCGAAGCCGGCGCAACCCCTGGCGGCGCCGGGGACGACGCGGTGGAAGCCGAGTTCGAGGAAGTCGACGACAAGGACCCGAAGAAGGATAGCTAACGGGGCGCCCACACGGCAGGCATCGTAGGGGCGACCCTATCGCGCCCGGTAGGGCGCGCGGTCGACCGATAGCCATGGCACCGCAACGACCGGGCGCGTATTGCGGGACACAAACCGCGAGGCGAACGCTTAAGATATGGCCAAGCGCGACTACTACGAAGTCCTAGGCGTCGATCACGGTGCCTCGGAAGCGGACGTCAAGAAGGCGTACCGCCGCTTGGCCATGAAGTACCACCCGGACCGGAATCCGGACGATGCGGACGCCGAGGAGCGTTTCAAGGAAGCCTCCGAAGCCTACGAGATCCTCGCCGATACGGAGAAGCGGGAGCGCTACGACCGCTACGGCCATGCCGGCGTCGAGGGCATGGCCAGCGGCTTCGACGGGTTCTCGGGCAATTTCAGCGACATCTTCAGCGATGTCTTCGGCGACCTGTTCTCGGCTGGGCGTGGACGCTCACGGAGTTCGGTCCAGCGTGGCGGCGACCTGCGCTATTCGCTGGAAATCACCCTCGAGCAGGCGGTTGTGGGCGACACGGTCGAGATCCGCGTGCCATCCCTGCACTTATGCGGCGACTGCGACGGTACGGGTGCGACGGCCGGAACCTCGCCGGTCGATTGCCCGTCGTGCGGCGGCACGGGCCAGCTTCGCGTCTCTCAAGGCTTCATGGCGTTCCAGCAGACGTGCCCGCGCTGCCGCGGCGTCGGCAAGGTCATCAAGGATCCGTGCCGGGCCTGCAACGGCGGCGGGCGCGTCGAGCGCCGGGAAACCCTGTCCGTCAAGGTGCCGCCGGGCATCGACGACGGCGACCGCCTGCGCCTCACGGGCAAGGGCGACGCGGGGATGCACGGCGGACCGCCGGGGGATCTGTACGTACAGTTCAGCGTTGCCGAACATCCCATCTTCGAACGCGACGGCAGGAACCTCTACTGCGACGTGCCGCTGTCGTTCGTCGACGCGGTGCTCGGCGGCGAGATCGATGTGCCGACGCTGGACGGCCGCGTCAAGCTCAAGGTGCCCGCGGAGACACAGACCGGCAGGTTGTTCCGGTTGCGCGGCCGAGGCTGCCCCAGCGCCCGCGGCGGCGCCACCGGCGATCTGCTTTGCCGCATGGTGATCGAGACGCCGGTGCGGCTGTCCGAGCATCAGAAGGAGCTATTGCGTGAGTTCAAGGCCACCCTCGAGGCCAATGGCACCACCCATTCGCCCAAGGAGACAAGCTGGTTCCAGTCCGTCAAGAATTTCTTCGACGGGCTAACCCGATGAGGAACGCATCGGCGCATCGCGTAGCGGTAGCGGGTGCCGCTGGGCGCATGGGCCGGATGTTGGTCTCCGCCATCACCCGCGCGGACGACCTGCGCCCGACCGGTGCGGTGGATCATCCGGATGCGGCGGAAAAGGGCGCCGACGCCGGGGAACTCGCCGGCGTGGGTCGTCTCGGTGTGCCCATCGTCGGCAACATCGCAGAGCTGGCCGAGTTCGACGTCCTCGTGGATTTCAGCGTTGCCACCGCCACCCTGGACAAGCTGGATTTCTGCACGGGCAACGGCAAGGCGATGGTCATCGGTACGACGGGATTCGAAGAAGCCGGTCTCGATGCGATCCGCCAGGCTGCGCAGTCGGTACCCATCGTTATGGCGCCCAACATGAGCGTCGGCGTCAACGTCGCCTTCAAGCTGATCGAATTCGCCGCCCGTGCTCTACGCGACGATGTCGACGTCGAGGTGTTCGAGGCGCACCACCGCCACAAGATCGATGCGCCGTCCGGCACGGCGGTACGCATGGGCGAGATCCTTGCCCGGACGTTGGAGCGCGACATCGCCACCGACGCCGTCTATGGTCGCGAAGGCATAACCGGCGAACGGGAAGGCCGCACCATCGGCTTCCACAGCCTGCGCGGCGGCGACATCGTCGGCGAACACACGGTCACCTTCGCGGGTACCGGCGAGCGCATCGAGATCACCCACCGCGCCGGCAGCCGGGAGAACTTTGCGGCGGGGGCCGTCAGAGCGGTTCGGTTCGTCGCCGCCCGGGAACCCGGACTCTACGGTATGGACGAGGTGCTGGGCCTGTAGGGGACGCCCTCGTGGCGTCCCATCCCAGGTGATTCGCCGCGTGCCAAATGACCGGAACACGGACGATGTTGCGCCCGCTGGCGCTACGGGACGGTAGGAGACTTGCCCGGCCTCTTCCCGTCAGGCCTTCGTTCGAGCTTTGTCTCAAGCCGGACCAGACGATTGACCAGCGACGACGGGGCATGGGTCGGGGAGGCTTGGGACTCGGCCACGACCGCACCGTTCTCGTAGAGACCCTCGCAGGCATCTTCGAACTCGGCTGACCCGAACACCGGGAACGTCCGGTAGTCCTGCCACAACCCGACATCCTGCAGCGCCTGGCGATCATCGCGCAGCAGACGGTAGAAACGGCTGCGCGCGTTGGTGCCGCCGACGCCATAGGCCCGTTCGAGGTCCACGCAGCCGGCGTAGCACGCATCGACCCCGCGGACATGGTTCTGGGCGAGCAGGCAGACATCGAGCCGGTAGAGCCGGATGAACTCGTCCTGGGAGTCGTCCGTCAATTGGAAGAAGTCGTCGGAGATCATCAGTTCGGTCAATCGGGTGGATTTCTCCTGGGTTGTCGACGCCGACTGGAATGCCTTTTCCATGCACGCCGCGTAGCACTGTCCGACCGCGACGCGGCCCTCCTCGGTCTTGTCGAGACTCTGGGCACTGGTGGTCGCCGCACCGAACACGGCTGCCCAACAAAGGGCGCGCAATACCTGTCTTGGACTTGGATTGTTCATTGGAGATCCCCTGCTGGTGATGCGCCGGCGGGCGCGCTGGTGACGCGTTCCATTAGACTCACCGCCGCGTCGCGATTCCATGATCGCGGACAGCTTGTTTACTTTCCGTTCAGCGAAGGAGACGACCGATGGGTGCTTACAGCGCCGGTATGACGCTCGGCATTGAGGAGGAGCTTTTCCTGGTCGACCCGGACAGTCGCGACCTTCTTCGGGATCCGGACCCCGAGATAATCGCCGACTGCCAGCGCCGTGCGGCACCCCACAAGGTGGTGCCCGAGTTTCTGCGAGCCCAGGTCGAGACCAATTCCCGCGTATGCGGTTCGGTTGCCGAGATACGCGAAGCCCTGCTCGAAACCCGGGCCCTGGTGATCGATGCTGCAGCTAAGCACGGCGCAGCGGTGATGGCCGCATCCACTCATCCGTTCGCGGCGTGGGACACGCAGTTGACGACTCCGAAGGAACGCTACGAACGTTTCGCGGTCTCGTTCCAGGACAGCCTGCGGCGCTTCGTCGCCGGCGGCATGCACGTGCACGCCGGTTTCGGCGATGCGGACTCGCGCATCCGAGTGATGACCGCGATCCGCCGCTACCTGCCCCTGCTGCACGCCCTGTCGACATCGTCGCCGTTTTTCGTGGGCCGCCTGACAGGCTTCAAATCCCAGCGCATGAACCTGTTCGGCGCGCTGCACCGCACGGGGCTTCCCCAGGCGCTGTGGTCCGAAGCCGAGTACGAGGATCTAGTGCGCCAATACCAGCGCATGGCGTTCATCGAGGATGCCAGCGAGATCTGGTGGGACATCCGCCCGTCCAAGGCCTATCCCACCGTAGAGATGCGGATCTGCGACACTTGTACCCGCATCGACGACGCCGTCGGCCTTGTCGCGCTCTACGCTTCACTCCTCCGCTGGCTGTCGCGGCAGGACGCGGCCGGGGAACTCCCGCCGGAGCCGGCGACCGAACTCATTGGCGAGAACCGCTGGCTTGCCCAGCGCTACGGCGTGCTGGCGTTCTTCGGCGACCTGCGTGGCGGCGGACGCGTGGACATCGCCGACGAGGCCGAGCGTCTTGTCGAGACGCTTCGCCACGACGCAGCCGCCTTGGATTGCGAAGCCGAGTTGCGCCACGTGCTCTCGATCATCAGTGACGGGAGCGGCGCGGACCGCCAGGTCGACCACTACCGCCTGCGTCGGCTGGAGGGGGACACGGACGAGGAAGCCCTTCGGTCCGTGGTCGATCTTGTCATTGCCGAGACCCGTCAGGGAGTCCCAGTAACGGAACCAAGCGATTAATGCGTGCAGGTACTCGCGGCGGTCAGGCCACCTCGAACCGCTCGATCTTGATGTGGTCGATGCGGCTACGCGCCTGCCAGAGATCGAAGGCCATCTGCATGCCGAGCCACGCCTCGGGCGTCGATCCGAAAGCCTTAGACAGCCGGATCGCCATGTCGACGGAAACCCCGCCGTGCTCGTTCACGAGTTCGGAAAGGGACTGCCGGGAGACTCCGAGATGCGCCGCAGCCCTAGTCACGGACAGTCCGAGGGGCTCGAGACACTGTCGCCTTACGATCCCGCCTGGGTGGGGAGGATTGCGCATGGCCATCGTTGTACTCACTCAGTGATAGTCGAAATAGTCTAGTCGCCAAGGATCCTCAGTAGTGGCTACTCCCATGGCGGCGTTTGACCGAAACCGTGCTCTCAAGTTGTTGTGCGCCGGCGTTGGCGATCCGCACGCGGGTTTCCGCCCCGGTCAGGAAGGAGCCATCGAGCATGTCGTGACCGGCGCAGGGCGGCTGCTCGTCGTCCAAAAGACCGGTTGGGGCAAAAGCTTCGTTTACTTCATTGCCACGAGAATGCTCCGCGAAGCCCAATTGGGCCCTACATTGCTGGTCAGCCCGTTGCTGGCCCTGATGCGCAATCAGATAGCGGCCGCGGGGCGCATGGGGGTCAACGCCGAGACCATCAACTCCGATAATCCAGACAACTGGTACGGAATTGAGCAAGCACTTCGGCGGGATGAAGTCGACATCCTGTTGATCGCCCCGGAACGTCTCGCCAACGACCGGTTCCGGAACGGGATTCTGGCGGACATCGCGGATCGCATCGCGTTGTTGGTGATCGACGAAGCCCACTGCATCTCCGATTGGGGACACGACTTCCGCCCCCACTACCGGTTGATCGAACGGACCATCCGGCTGTTGCCGCCGAATCTCCGTTTGCTGGCGACGACTGCCACCGCGAACGACCGGGTGACGGAGGACTTGGGGGACATACTCGGGCCGGACCTCACGATCTCGCGGGGCGACCTGCACCGTCCGTCGTTGGCATTGCAGACGATTCGTCTGCCGAGTCAGGCTGAGCGACTTGCCTGGCTCGCCGATCAACTTCCGAAGCTGGCCGGCAGCGGCATCGTCTACACGCTGACGGTTCGCGATGCGGAGCAGGTCGCCGCTTGGTTGAAATCCCAAGGTATCAACGCAGAAGCCTATACGAGCGAGACGGGGAAAGGCCGCGAGGAACTCGAACAGGCGTTGCTCGAGAACCGGGTCAAGGCGCTGGTGGCGACGACCGCGTTGGGCATGGGCTACGACAAGCCCGATCTCGCATTTGTGATCCATTATCAGACACCCGGTTCGGCCGTCGCCTACTATCAGCAGGTCGGCCGCGCCGGCCGAGCGCTCAATGCCGCCTACGGGGTGTTGCTGAGTGGCTATGAAGAAACCGATATCACCGACCACTTCATCCGCACGGCGTTTCCTTCTCGCGCCGACGTGCGGGAGGTAGTCGCCGCATTGGAGTCGGAGCCCGCCGGATTGTCCGTTCGTCAAATCCAAGCGCGTGTCAACATCAGCTTTGGACGCATCGACAAGGCCCTGCAACTGCTGTCGCTGGAATCTCCGGCGCCGGTCGTCAAGGATGGGCCGAAGTGGCAATTGACGGCCGCGACCTTGGCGGATGCATTTTGGGAACGCGCCGACAGGCTTACCGCCCTGCGCCGGGTCGAACAGGCGCAGATGCAGGAATATGTCGGTCTTCGGTCGGGCCACATGGAGTTCCTGATTCGGTCCCTCGATGGTGATCCCGAGGGGCTTTCGGCTCCCGACCTGCCTGATTTGCCGACATCACTGGTGCCCGAACGGGTTCGCGAAGCGGTTACCTTTCTCCGTCGCTCGCATCGGCCAATCGAGCCGCGCAAGGCATGGCCAACGGGGAAGCGGATCGACAAGGACGAGCTGGCCCAACCGGGCATGGCCTTAAGCGTGTGGGGCGATGCCGGCTGGGGAGAGGACGTACACCGCGGCAAATACCAAGACGGTCGTTTCTCCGATGCGCTTGTCGAGGCATCCGCTTCCGCCGTCCGGGAATGGCAGCAGGAACCGTCACCGGCGTGGGTAACCGCCATTCCATCGCGTCGGCACGCCAGCCTGGTACCGGACTTCGCGCGTAGGCTGGCCTTCGCTCTCGGTCTGCCCTATGTCGATGCGCTCGCGAAAAAGCAAGACCGCCCCGAACAGAAGGACATGCAGAACAGCGATCAGCAGGCCCGCAACGTGATCGGTTCGCTGGCCGTGAACCGAAACGCTATCCTGCCGACACCGGTGCTGCTCGTGGACGACATGGTGGACTCCCGGTGGACCTTCACGGTCGCCGCCCGGCTGTTGCGCCTATCGGGAAGCGGCGTGGTCTGGCCGTTCGCGCTGGCCGACACGGCGGGAACGCGGTGAGCGACCCCTCTCCCAACACCCAGGCGATCCTGCTGTTGTCGGCACCCCTCATTGTCGACGGCAAGCGACGCGAAGCACCCATTCTCTCACCCGGCGAGTACCGGAGTCTGGCGGCGCGACTTCGGCATCTTGGTGCCGAGCCCCAAGACCTGCTCGCGTCGCGGACGGACGGACTCGTCGACGCGTGCGGTGACACGGTTGATTCAAGGCGACTAAGAACGCTCCTAGGCAGGGGGTTCCTGCTGGCACAAGCCGTCGAGCGTTGGGCAAAGCGAGCGATCTGGGTGATCAGCCGAGCCGACGACAACTACCCGAAGCGGCTGAAACAGCGACTCAAACACGACTCGCCGGCGGTTCTCTACGGTTGCGGCCAACGTTCCCTACTCGAGGCACAGGGCCTCGCGATCGTCGGCTCGCGGGATGTCGACGAACCGTTGCTTGAATACTCCCGATGCGTGGCATCACAGGCGGCAGCCGCCGACCTCGCGGTGATCTCAGGTGGGGCGCGGGGCGTCGACCGCGCCGCGATGAACGGCGCTTTGGAGTCCGGCGGCGTGGTCGCAGGCGTTCTTGCCGGCGATCTGGAGAGGGCGGTCGTGCACCGGGAACACCGCGACTTGCTCATGGATGGGCGGCTGGCGCTGGTTTCGCCCTTCGATCCGGGCGCGAGGTTCAACGTCGGCCACGCGATGCAACGCAACAAGACGATCTACGCGTTGGCGGACGCGGCGTTGATCGTGGACGCCACCGTCGACGGCGGAGGAACCTGGGCGGGCGCCGTCGAGCAGTTGCGCAAATACCCAACGCCGGTGTACGTACGATCCACGGGGGCGCCGTCCGCCGGGCTCGACGCCTTGCGGGAGAAAGGAGCCATGCCATGGCCGAATCCCGACCGTGACCAGTTGCCAGCGATACTTGCCGTGCCCGAGACGTCGAGACAGCCAGCGCAACGGGACCTGTTCGATGGCTAGCCAACGGTGGAGCGCAAATGGTCGGATTCGTTCGCGCACCGACGATTGTTGTCCGCTACACTCGGTGACAGATCGCGGGGGGGCGGGTGAGCAACGTGGACACGGCTGAAGGCGGCAACGACACAGCGTTGCGATTCGCGGAGGAGATCATGCTGCTGCTCCTCCACGACCACGAGGGCAAGTTCGCCCGTGTTCCCGGCTGGTCCCTCGACTACGCCCTTGCGGGGGGTGTGCTGATGGATTTGGCGCTCTTGAACCGCATCGACACGGATCTCACCCACCTCCTCCTCATAGACGATGCGCCGACCGGCGATCCGCTGCTCGACACAACGCTTGCCGATATCGCCAAGGCGGAGGACCGGCGCGATGCCCGGTTCTGGGTGGAGCGCACGGCGGGCTATGCGGAGGACATCCGCGAAAGGGCGCTTGGGCGGTTGATCGAGCGCGGAATCCTTGAACGCCGCGACGACCGTTTCCTTTGGGTGTTCCGGTCGCGCCGCTATCCAATTGTCGATGGTCGGGCCGAGCGCGAGGTCAAGTTGAGGATCATGGGCGTCCTGTTCAGCGACGACATCCCCGAGCCCCGGGACGTCGTGATCATCTGTCTGGCCGACGCCTGCGGCATCCTGAAGGAACTGTTGTCCCGGCGCGAACATGAACAAGCTGCGGCGCGGATCGAGCAGGTTCGCAAGCTCGACCTTATCGGCCAAGCGATGTCCCAGGCCATCAGCGACATCGAGCTGTCGGTCGCCGTCCTCCAGCAGCAGGCGGCGCTTCAGGTCTGAACTTCGGCTGTGCTTGCGCCGCACGTCATCGGCTGACGTCAGAGGCCGGGCAGTCTGCTAGAATCGCCGCTCAAGTTCCCGGACTTGGGCAAGTCAGTTTTCGTTTCGATTGTCTACCGCGCTGCCGTCTGGCGCGTTGCTTTCTCGTCCGGGCTGAAGCCGCGGCAGTGTCGCGGCTTTTTCACGATTTGGGGCCTGTTGTACGCGTTCGCCCCTAGGGCGTGTCGGGTAGGAATGGCATGACTGCGCTATTGGTGCTGGCGGACGGCAGCGTGTTCCGTGGCGCTGCCATCGGTGCGCCGGGTACCGCAGTTGGCGAGGTAGTGTTCAACACCGCGATGACCGGCTACCAGGAAATCCTGACGGATCCCTCCTATGCGCAGCAGATCGTGACGCTCACCTATCCCCACATCGGCAACACCGGCGTCAACGTCGAGGACACCGAGTCGGCGCAGGTCTGGGCGGCCGGTTTGGTGATCCGGGACTGCCCTACAGCGCACTCGAATTGGCGGGCGGAGGTGCCACTACCGCAATACCTGCGCGACTCGGGAGTCGTGGCCATAGCGGACCTGGACACGCGACGCCTGACGCGGCTGATCCGGGAGAAGGGCGCGATGGCAGGGTGCATCGCCACGGGGGACATCGACCCGGATGCGGCGTTGGCCCAGGCCCGGGCGTTCCCCGGTCTGGCGGGCATGGACCTGGCAAAGGTCGTTAGCCGGTCCGAGGTCGGAGCGTGGGATGGCGGCGGCTGGACGTTGGGAAGCGGCTACGGCGCCGCGAACGGGGGGCAGGCCCTGCACGTCGTTGCCTACGACTTCGGCGTCAAACGCAACATCTTGAGAATGCTCGTGGACCGGGGCTGCAAAGTGACGGTCGTCCCCGCGCAAACCCCCGCCGAGGAAGCCCTCGCGCTGTCGCCGGACGGCGTGTTTCTGTCCAACGGACCCGGCGACCCGGAACCCTGCGACTACGCCATCGACGCGATCCGCGCGGTATTGGGAGAGGGTTTGCCGGTGTTCGGCATCTGTTTAGGCCACCAGCTACTCGCGCTGGCCTGCGGCGGGCGGACGGTGAAGATGCCATTCGGCCACCATGGCGCCAATCATCCGGTCAAGGACGTCACCACCGGCGCGGTCGTCATCACCAGCCAGAACCACGGTTTCGCCGTGGACGGCGAGTCCCTCCCGAACAACGTCGAGGTCACGCACCGGTCTCTTTTCGACGGGACCGTCCAAGGTGTTCGCTGTACGGACATGCCCGCGTTCGGTTTCCAGGGGCACCCGGAAGCGAGCCCCGGGCCGCATGATTGCGGCTATCTGTTCGACCGCTTCGTCGCGATGATGGGTCAATCGGACGACGCCTGATGGCAGACACGGGCAAGCGTACCGACATCGAATCCGTGCTGATTTTGGGCGCGGGTCCGATCGTCATCGGCCAGGCCTGCGAGTTCGACTATTCCGGCGCCCAAGCGTGCAAGGCGTTGACGGATGAGGGCTACCGGGTGGTGCTGGTCAACTCCAATCCGGCGACGATCATGACCGACCCCGCCATGGCCGACGCGACCTACATCGAGCCCGTGGAATGGCGCACGGTGGCGAAGATCATCGAGGCTGAACGTCCCGATGCCATGCTGCCGACGATGGGCGGCCAGACTGCGCTGAACTGCGCGCTGGATCTGGTCCGGGAAGGCGTCACCTCGCACTACGGCGTCGAACTGATCGGTGCCAGCCAGGACGCTATCGACAAGGCCGAGGACCGGGAACGGTTCATCCGGGCCATGGACCGCATCGGGCTCGCCACGCCGCGCTCGGCCATCGCCCACAGCCTCGAGGAAGCGCTACAGGTGCAAAGCCGGATCGGGTTCCCGTGCATCATCCGACCGTCCTTCACCCTCGGCGGCAGCGGCGGCGGCGTCGCCTACAACCGGGACGAGTTCATCGAGATCTGCCGACGCGGACTCGACCTCTCGCCGACCAGCGAACTCTTGATCGACGAGTCCCTGCTCGGTTGGAAGGAGTTCGAGATGGAGGTGATCCGCGACAAGCGCGACAACTGCATCATCGTCTGCTCCATCGAGAACCTCGACCCCATGGGAATCCACACCGGCGACTCCATCACCGTGGCACCGGCGCAGACGCTCACCGACAAGGAGTATCAGCTGCTGCGCAATGCCTCCATAGCCGTCCTGCGGGAGATCGGCGTGGAAACCGGGGGATCCAATGTCCAGTTCGCCATCGACCCCGAAACGGGCCGGATGGTCGTCATCGAAATGAACCCCCGGGTCTCGCGCTCGTCGGCACTGGCATCCAAGGCAACCGGCTTCCCGATCGCCAAGGTGGCGGCGAAACTCGCCGTCGGCTACACCCTGGACGAACTCGACAACGACATCACGGGCGTGACGCCGGCGTCCTTCGAACCAGCCATCGACTACGTGGTGACCAAGGTGCCCCGCTTCACCTTCGAGAAGTTCGAACAGGCGGACGACCGCCTGACCACGCAGATGAAGTCGGTGGGCGAGGCGATGGCCATCGGCCGGACCTTTAAGGAGTCGCTACAGAAAGCGCTTAGGAGCTTGGAGACGGGAATCGCCGGGCTCGATCCGCGCCTTGTGCCGGACGGGCGGAACGGCGGCGTGGAACTCACCCACGAGCTGAGCCGGGCCGGCGCGGACCGGATCCTCTATGTGGCGGATGCCCTGCGCACGGGGTACGAGGTCGAAGCGATCTACGAGACGACGGGCATCGATCCGTGGTTCCTCTCTCAGGTCGACGAACTGGTGCGGACCGAAGCAACGCTGCTTGGACGCAAGGTCGCGGATCTGGATGCGGCGGACTGGCGCCGCCTGAAACGCGACGGTTTTTCCGACGCCCGCCTTGCCACGCTACTTGAGTGCGAGGAGCACGAGATCCGGCGAAGGCGACTCGTCCACGGTATAAAGCCGGTGTTCAAGCGCGTCGACACCTGCGCGGCGGAGTTCCAGGCTGCTACGGCGTACATGTACTCGACCTACGAGGAGGAGTGCGAGGCCGCGCCGTCGGGGAAGCCGAAGATCATGGTGCTGGGCGGCGGTCCGAACCGCATCGGCCAGGGCATCGAGTTCGACTACTGCTGCGTTCACGCCGCACTCGCCATGCGCGAGGACGGCTACGAGACCATCATGGTGAACTGCAACCCGGAGACGGTCTCCACCGACTACGACATCTCGGACCGGCTCTACTTCGAGCCGGTGACGTTGGAAGATGTGCTGGCCATCGTGGAAGTCGAGCAGCCCGAAGGGCTGATCGTGCAGTTCGGCGGCCAGACGCCCCTCAAACTGGTTGATCGCCTGCATGCTGCGGGTGTGCCGATCATCGGCACCAGTCCGGACGCCATCGACCGGGCCGAGGACCGCGAGCGCTTCCAGGCAGTGATCGACAAGGTGGGGTTGCGGCAGCCGTCGAACCGGACCGCCGTGAACGTCGACGACGCCGTCGCCGCGGCGGCGGAAATCGGCTACCCGATCGTGGTTAGGCCGTCCTACGTACTCGGCGGTCGCGCCATGGAGATCGTCTACAACGCGGCGGAGTTGACACGCTACTTCGCCCATGCGGTGGACGTATCGTTCGACTCGCCGGTGCTGCTCGACCGGTTCCTGGAGCAGGCCGTGGAGGTGGATGTTGATGCGGTCTCGGACGGCGACGAGGTGGTGATCGGCGCCATCATGCAGCACATCGAGCAGGCGGGCGTCCATTCCGGCGACTCCGCGTGTGCGCTGCCGCCGTTCTCCCTGTCGTCGGCGCTGCAGGATGAGATCCGGCGCCAGGTGAGGGCGATGGCGGTGGAACTCGGTGTCGTCGGGCTCATGAACGTGCAACTCGCGATCCAAGACAACGACGTCTACGTGCTGGAGGTGAACCCGCGCGCATCGCGTACCGTGCCGTTCGTCTCCAAGTGCATCGGCGTGTCCCTGGCCAAGGTGGCGGCACGCTGCATGGCCGGAACGACGCTCGCCGAACAGGGGTTCACGGCGGAGATCGTTCCCGACTACATCAGTGTCAAGGAGTCGGTCTTTCCGTTTCCCAAGTTCCCGGGCGTGGATCCCATTCTGGGTCCCGAGATGAAGTCCACGGGCGAGGTCATGGGCGTCGGCGACACCTTCGCGGAGGCGTTTGCGAAAGCCTCCCTCGGCGCGGGCGACGTCCTGCCGAAAGGCGGCACCGCGTTCGTCAGCGTCAAGCCGTCGGATCGACCCTATGTCGGGGAGGTCGGCCGCGCGCTCGCTGATCTCGGCTTCCGGATCGTGGCGACCCGCGGGACCGCCCGCTGCCTGGAAGAGGCCGGCGTCGCCTGCGAAATCGTCGACAAGGTCCGGGAGGGGCGCCCGGACATCACCGATCGATTGCGAAACGACGACATCGATCTCATCGTCAACAGTACCGAGGGTCGCCAGGCAATCGCCGACTCGGCTGCGATCCGGCGGCTCGCGCTGCAGCACAAGGTCTGCTACACCACGACCCTGTCCGGCGGCGAAGCCTTCTGTACCGCCATACGCGAGGGCCAATCGGACAAGGTCCGCCGGCTGCAGAGCCTGCACTCGGCCCTGCACGCGACGACTGAAACCAGCACTGCGGTCTAAATGCCCGACAATCCAGTCGGTACGCCGCCTGCGGAAGTACGCATCGACACGGCGCTCGTCCGGCCGCTCGTGCGCACACAGTTTCCACAGTACGCGTCGCGCCGGCTGCAACCCATGGGCAGCGGCTGGGACAACGTGATGATGCGGTTGGGTACCGATTTGCTGGTACGTCTTCCGCGCCGGGCGATTGCTGCCGTGCTGATCGAAGAGGAGCAGCGCTGGCTGCCCGAATTGTCCTCGCGGCTACCGATCGACGTGCCCGTGCCGATCCACATTGGCCGACCGTCCAAGGACTATCCTTGGCCTTGGAGCATCGTCCGTTGGCTGCCGGGAGAAGGTGCCGACCGATCGCCGCCAAGTGCGGATCAAGGCTGCCGGTTGGCCTCGTTCCTGTCTTGCCTGCATCAAGCGGCACCGGAAGGCGTACGGGTCAATCCGGTCCGCGGGGTTCCATTGGCAACGCGCGCCGACCAGGTTGGCGAACGCATGGAACGACTTGCCCGGACGACGGATGCCATCACGCCAAGGGTTCGAACGGCTTGGCACGAGGCCTTGGCGGCCGCACCAAGCACCGAGCGGCTGTGGCTGCATGGCGACCTGCATCCATTGAACATCTTAGTCTGGCGTGGTCGGATCACCGGCGTCGTCGATTGGGGCGACCTGACCGCTGGCGACGTGGCCACGGATCTGGCGGTGTTCTGGATGCTGTTCGACGAGCCCGCACGGGAACGGGCGCTCGCAGCCTACGGGCATGTTGACAACGCCATGCGAGCGCGGGCGATGGGTTGGGCGATCCTGTTCGGCGCCATACTGCTCGATACGGGCTTGGTGGACCATCCGCGCCATGCCGCCGTTGGTGCCGCAATCCTTCGCCGCGTCGCCCAGAACAACGGCCCGTAGGGGCGATGCTAACGCGCCGCGAAAGGCGCGCGGTCGCACGCGCCGGGATCTGCGGTTTCGTCGTGCAGGGGACGGGACAAGCCCGTCCCCTACGATTCGACGCGGCCACGCGCCGAGGATAAGTGCGCTTCGTCCCAAAGTGTGCTACACCACGTTTGGCCGGCCAGTTGGATGTCGTTTGCGTCGTCCGTTAGGAGGCGCATCTCGCGTGCCCTGGTCTCCCAAGAGTCGATAGCGGAAGTCTGACTATGCCGACGCCCATGACCGTCGAAGGTGCTGAAGCGCTGCGCGAGGAATTGACGCACTTGAAGAAAGTGGTGCGGCCGAGCATCGTCAAGGCGATTTCCGAAGCCCGCGAGCACGGCGATCTGCGCGAGAACGCCGAGTACCACGCCGCGAAGGATCAACAAGGATTGACGGAGGCCCGCATCCGGCTAATCGAAAATCGGCTCGGCGATGCCCAGATCATCGACATCGTCAAGATTCCGCCGACCGGGAACGTCGTGTTCGGCGCGACGGTCACGCTGGTCGACCTGGAGACGGACGGCGAAGTCCGCTACAAGATCGTCGGCGAGGACGAGGCGGACCTGAAGGAAAACAAGATCTCGATCATGTCGCCCCTGGCCCGGGCCATGATTGGCAAGGCCGAAGGCGACACACTGGTTGTAGAAACGCCTCAGGGCAACCGGGAATACGAGGTCGACACCGTCAGGCACATTTGATCGACGAGTCTAAATCGTCGGTGTCTAATGCGGAATCCGCCGGTGTTCTTGGCGCAGGTCGTACCTCATGCGAGGTACCGGTCTCAGACGCACGACCGACCGGGTTTGGACGGCCGCCGCGCCGATGCGCGGGCGCTTGATTTCGAAATCGTATCTCGTGGTATGGCGCGACGGTTCTCCGGATGCAGCGGGTTCGAAGGTGGATCGATGTAGAGCGTCGATCGCAGCGCGTTGGAACGCCTTGTGCCCCTTCGATGCCACGACTGCGACTTCATGCGCTTTGCCAGCCTGATCGACGCTGAAGTTCAGTTGGACCCAACCTTCCCTGGAATGTCTGAATTGCCGTCGTGGATATCTCGGCGACTGCTTGTCCTTCCATTGTGCAGCGGTGTAGCCCGCCTCCGGCAGTATCTCCGAGTCCGCCGTTGAGAGGGGCTCAGCCGATGTTGTATCGCTTGCGGTTTCGCAAACCCCGCTGCGACAGAGGACGACGGCTACGCCGATACCGAAAACTCCAATTGCGCGTCCTACGAATGGCATGACGCTCTCCCCGATCAACGACAACGCCGTGGGCTTGGCGCTGGACAGTGCTGTTGAGCCTAACACTTGACGAGTTGAGTTTCCTGAACGTCGTGACCGACGTCAGGATCGGCTAAAGCCGCTAAGTCGACCCTAGGCAACCCGCGTGGCGGTTGTCCCGCCGTATCGCCGGTCGGCGGTTTCCCGCCGCAGCAAATCCAGTTCCGACTTGAGCGCTTCTCGGCCAGCCTCGGCCTCGGGATCCGAGGGGTAGTAGGCGAGTTCGCTCTCCGGCTCGCCGGCGACGCGGGTTCCGATCAGTACGCGTGGCTCCGCGTAGTCGTAGGGCTGGGCTCGATGCAGGATCGCGCGGTTGTCCCAGAGCAGCGTGTCGCCCGGCCGCCAGTGGTGGGTGTAGACGCGCGACGGATCCGAAACGGTGAATTCCACGAGCGACTTGATCAGCCGTTTGCTCTCGTCGCGTTCGAGCCCCGGTATGCCGAACGCGTGGCGGCCGACAAACAGGTTCTTGACGCCCGTGTCCGGATGCTGTTTGACCAAGGGCCGCAGATAGGCCTCGCCGTGGTAGATGCCGTCCGGGTTCTGGGGCGGGAAGTCGCCGACGTCGTTGGCCTGGGAGTATTGGGTAGAGTGGTAGGCGCTCAAGCCTTCGATGCGATCCTTCCTTCCTTGGTCGAGGGCCGCGTAGCCGGCGCGCAGGTCGGCAAGCTCCGTCTCGCCGCCGACGCTGGGAACCGCTACGGCGGAAAGCATGCCGCACTTGCTGCTGATCGGCTTGTACGTGGAATCTGTGTGCCAGGCCTCGTTGCCCACATTCGAGCGCATGCGCTGGGTATCGATGCCGAAGATCCTGCCGAAACGGCCGTCGCCTAGCTTCTCCTGGTTGGACATCGGGTTGGCGCCGAACTCGAGCTCGCCGAAGCGCTTGCCGAAGGCGACGTTCTCTTCATCGGAGAGGAATTGAGCGGGGAAGAAGAGGAACCCGAACTCCAGGAATGCCGCCTTGAGGGTCGCGAACTGTTCGTCCGTCACGCTCCCGAGCGATACGTTCGTGACCACGGCACCGAACACCTTGTCTTCGACCGGCTCTATGTTCATCAGCAGACGGGTATTGCCCCTTGTTCACACGACGAGGCGTAGCTTAGGACTTGAGTGCCAGAACCGCTACCGTCAAGATCGTCCCCGATGGGGCTCGTTGGACTCATTCGTTCGCGTGGCGGCGTACACCGTCGATGAGCTGGCGCGTCGACATGAGCAGAACGCCCTTGGCGGTGCGAACCCGCGCGGCGGCGAGTTCCCGCCAGGCATTGAACCCTCCGGGCAGATTCTGCAGCCCGATCAACAGAGCCTCAGTGTGAGCACCAAGAGCGCTGAAGGAGTCTAGCCCGCTTCGCCTTTTCCGAACCGCTTCGAGATCAGATTGAGCACTTTCTTGGCGACGAACGGGAACACGCCGAGCAGGACGAACGAAATGACGAGCGTGGGCGACAGGATTCCCGCGAGCGACTCCAACTGGCCGATCTCCTTGCCGGCATTCACGTACACGGCGGTCCCGGCAAGCATGCCGATCTGGCTCACCCAGTAGAACGTCCAGAGCCGTATCGGCGTCAAGGCCATGACGAGGTTTATGGCGAAGAAGGGGATCGCTGGAACGAGTCGCATGGCGAAGAGGTAGAACGCTCCGTCCTTCTCCACCCCCTCGTTGATTCTGCCGAGGTACTTCCCGAAGCGGCTCTGCACCGCGTCCCGGAACAAGTACCGGGCCAGCAGACAGGCCAGTGTCGCGCCGATCGTGCTGGCGAACGACACCAGCACGAGGCCGACCGCCAGGCCGAATACCGCACCGGCCGCAAGCGTCATGATCGTGGCGCCGGGGAGCGACAAGGCGGCCATGGCGATGTAGATCGCCATGAACGCCACGATGAACAGCAGCGTGTTTTGCTGGTAGATGTCGACGACCGCGGATCGTTGCTCCTGAAAGTACTCGAGGTTGAGGTAGCGGCCTAGGTCGAAGACGAAGAACAGCGCCACCAGGCCGATGATGGCGCCGAGCAGGATGATCTGGTTGCGTTTCACGATTACGAGTCCGGCGCGTTTAGCGCCCAGTCGTAGTCGTCGTCGAAGTCGTCGTGGCCCCTCAGCATCTCGGCGTTCTCCGGCGTTGCGTACTGGCGTAGATGGGCGAAAACGCCTTCGTCGGTGTCGCCGAAATCCACCTTGAACCAGTCGTAGATGCTCGACACCACCAAGTCGCCGTCGTCCACGCTCATTCCCCGCGGATGGTTGACGTACGCCCGGGCGCCGTCGTCCAGGAGCCGTTCGAGGTTGTCGGACCGGTAGGCTTGGGGCGCGAGGTTCGGGCAGCCGATGCTTGCGCAGTTGACCGCGTAGTGGATTCGGGGATCCTTCCAGATCGGGCGCAGGATGCCGTGCTCGATGTTGTCGAGCGTAAGCTTCTGGTCAGCGATGGTGATCAGCTCGAGTTCCCAGGGCCCGGGCGTGAGTAGGCCGCTCTTGATGTCCCTAATCGAGTCCACCGGGTACCGACCGACAATCACGAACACGGTCAAGGCGTTGTAAAGGTTGATCCAGTAAGCCATCTGTTCGTTGCGGGAATAGGTCCGGGGATCGAGCCCGGTCAGGCCAAGCAGATAGGCAGAGAGCTTCTGCCGGTGTTCCGCGTTGGCCTTTAGGCCCGCGTAGTCGAAGCGGTTGACCCCGGACGGATGCTCCTGCAGGTGGGCGTCCAACAGCTCCTGCCAGGGCCCGTGGTCTATGGTCGCCGTATTCGATTCGTCGCTCGCGTTCCACATCGGAATCAGTTCCGGCGGGGCTGCCGCGTGGACCGTTGCGGCGCAGCCGACAATCATCAACAACCCGACCCTAGCAAGGCGTCGCATCTTCATGCTTTTCTCCTATAACACCGTCCCCGTAGAGGCGACTCTTGCGGTCGCCCGCATAGGGACGCGCCGTTTCGATGGAAAGGGACGGTACAACGCCGCCAGACGGCTCGCATACTCGCCATCCGGCCCCAGCCCCCCCCGCCCCCGAACCGGTGGGGTTTACACATCTGGCGCTGGCGACGAATAGAGAGGTGTAGATATCGGGGGTCGGCGGATGATTAAAAAAAAAAGGG
>VXYL01000104.1 GCA_009846005.1 Gammaproteobacteria bacterium
TGGAGATGCAACGTCTGAACACCGGATTGCCCGGCTACAAGCTGAAGGGCGTGCCCGGGTTGGCGAACGTCATTCGCGATGGCATGAAGCCGCTCTATCGCGGTGGATCCGCATACGTGGCCGCATAGCTGCCGGGGGGGCTGCGCGTCCCAAGCGATGCCTCCGCCGGAAAAATTGCGCTTTTTTGACCAGTGTGTTTAAAGTTGCCCATTGAGGTAACCGCTTGGTCATGCGCATGATCGGCTCGGCCGCAGGCGTTGACGGCAGACATAATATGTCCTAAGGTCTGTCGCCAACGCTTCGCCGTCGATCCCGCGAATTGCTCAATTATTGATCGACTGTTAAGCCCCCGGCGTGTCAGCCGTCTGGCATAAAAGGGTCCTCCCGAAGCTCAAGTCAAGGAAACCACGACGATGGTTGAATCCGCAGTGCCGAGTACCGGCGATCCTGCTATCGAGGCCAAGGGTCTCGGGCACACCTACAAGGGGGGCCATACCGCCCTCGACGGCGTTGATCTGTCTCTCGGTACCGGGCTCTTCGGCCTGCTTGGACCCAACGGTGCCGGCAAGAGCACGCTGATGCGAATCATCTGCACCTTGCTTGTGCCGACGGCGGGCACGGCCAAGGTCTACGGCTACGACGTCACCCGTGAGCGCCGCGAGGTGAGGGAACTGATCGGCTATCTGCCCCAGGAATTCGGCGCGTGGCGGCATCATCGCACCGAGGAGGTTCTCGACACCTTGGCGCGCCTCTCGGGGCTGTCGAACCGCAAGGAGCGGCGCCGTCGCGTCGCGGAGACGCTGGAGATGGTGGGCTTGGACGGTGTCGCGGACCGGAAAGTGAAAAAGCTCTCCGGCGGCATGGTGCGCCGCCTCGGCGTGGCGCAGGCCTTGGTCCACGAACCGCAGGTGTTGATCGTCGACGAGCCCACGGTGGGACTCGATCCCGAGGAACGGATGCGATTCCGGCAGCTCATGAACCAACTGGGCCGGGATCGCACGATCCTGCTTTCCACGCACATCGTTGCCGATTTAGGCGGCGGCTGCCGGGAAATGGCGTTGCTGGACAGCGGTCGCGTGGAGTTCCAGGGCACCCCGGAGAATCTGCTGCAGCGGGCCGTCGGCCGGGTGTTCGAGGTTTCCGCCGACGCGGCGGCGGCCGAACGGATCGAAGGCGACTACGAAATCGTATCGCGCGCCGTGAGCGGCACCGAGATTACCTTGCGCGGTGTCAGTGCCAACGGCATGCCCGACGGCGCAAACCCGGTGGACGCGCCGACCTTGGAGGAGGCGTATCTCGCATTCATGGCGGCGCGCGGCCGATCCGAAGCGGCGCGCCAGGACGACGAATCGCCCGTTGAGGCGAGCACGGGCGGGGAGGGCACGGCCTGATTCCGCCGAGCGCGTTCCCACAAACGACCAACAGGCAGTAGCTGGTGGTGCGGGTTTCGACTTGCGCTGCCGTCTGGGCCGTGGCCCTTGCCGAGATGCGCTCGGCCCGGCGCCAGGTACGTACGTGGGTCTTCAGCGTGCTCGCCGTTGGCGGTTCGTTGGTCTTCTTCATAAACACGGGCGTGCAGCACGCGGATCTCGGTTGGATCACGCCGGTTACGGAATTTCCCGCGCCCCGGTTCGCCATGTCGGCTGCGGGGATGCTGCTGCTTCTGGCGTTCCTCTTCGGTGCAGTCTTCCTGGCGTTCGATGTCCGGGCGCGGGACCAGCGCGAGCGCATGGTGGAGGTCCTCGATACGCGACCGGTCTCTAATGTAGAACTGCTCTTGGGACGGATCGTCGGGTTGGTTGGCACCGCTTTCCTGGCGGCGCTGACGCTCGTCGCCCTGGTGCAGATGCTTGGCGGTGTCGCCGGTGCCTTGGGTGCGCCGACGGAGCCAGTGCAGGTCACTTCCCTAGCTACGTTTCTGTTCGTGGACGCGTTCCCCATCCTCCTGGCGTGGGTGTCGGTGGTGGTGCTGCTCGCCGTTCTGCTCAAGAACCGCCTCCTCGTCGCGGTTGCCGCCCTCGGTTTGTTGGCGGCCTGGGTCCAATGGGCCCAGTCGCAGCCGCTCTACCTGTCGTCGCTGGTCGGTCTGACGGTGTACGGCAACCTGGCGTCGGACCTTCTGCCTCGTATCGCCGAACCCGCAACGGCACTGCATCGACTTGCCCTCGTTATTGCGGCCGTCGGCGTGCTGTACGCGGCGGCGGCGCTGCACCCGCGATTGGACAGCCGGCCGCGCCCCGCGCGGGTTGCGGTGGCGGCGGTGCTGATCGGCGTCGCCGCGGCGGCAATGGCCGGCCTGTTCATGGATGCGAGGAGTCGGATCGAGAATCGCGAACATTGGTTGGCCGTTCACCAGGACGCCTCGTCGGGGAACAGGGCCGACATCGAGCATGTTGCGGGCACCGTCCGAATCGACCCGGGCCGGGAACTCGCGATCGATGTCGTTATGCGGCTCGTCGCGCCGGCCCAATCCCGCGCCGGCGGGGAACTGGTGATGAGCTTCAACCCCGGCATGACGGTCCGGGAACTGCACATAAACGGCGCACCCGCGACTGCAGTGCACCGGGACGGCCTGCTCCGCTTCGAACCGCCTCTCGCCGATGGCGCATTCAACCTTGGACTGCGCGCCGACGGCGTACCGGATCCGTCGTTCGGCTATCTCGACAGCGCCTTCGACTTCGCCAGCGACCGCAACGGTCGGCGGAACGCGCCGCTGTATCTCGGCCGGGATGCTTCGATCTACGACGCCGACTACGTCGCGCTTATGCCCGGCGTGCACTGGCTGCCCCGTCCCGGTGCCAATGTCGGCTTGGAAGATCCGGGAAGTGCCGAACGGGATCTGCACACCGTTGATCTAGCCGTCGAGGTGCCCCACGGCTGGCTGGTCGCCGGTCCGGGACTACGCCAGGGGGTTGGAGGCGGCGAGTTCCGCTTCAATCCCCGTTCGCCGGTCCCCGCAGTCGCCCTGATCGCATCGAGATTCGAGCGGCGGGACATGGAAGTGGCCGGCGTCGAACTCGAAATCCTGATGAGCCCCGAGCATGTCGATAGCCTGGCGGTGTTCGAGGACGCCGTCGAGCCCCTCGGCGAACGCCTTCGTGAACTGTTCCACGAGGCGACGAGCGCCGGTCTCGACTACCCCTACCGCGGCCTCAGTGTGGTCGAGGTACCCGCGACCTTACGCCGGTGCGGTGGCGGCTGGCGCATGGACACCGTGCAGGCGCTGCCGGGGATTCTGCTCCTGAACGAGCGCGGGTTTCCCACGGCTCGGTTCGACCACGTGTTTCGCAGGACTAGGAAACTGGAAGACGGTACGGATCCAGAAGAGTTCAAAATCAAGGCGTTGGAGCGTTATTTTAGAAACGACTACGCAGGCGGCGATCCGTTCGTGGGCTTGGGGCGAAACCTTGTGCAATTCCAGACGGGTGTGGCTGCAAATGGCATGGCCGGCACCGCGCTGGAGTTCGTCGTGGAGGAACTGGCCAATCTCGTGCTGAGCGGCGCACCGGGCTTTTTCTCTGCGCACGTGTTCACGCCACATGGCGGTACCTCGCTGGACCGGGTCGCTTTCGGGATATCGTGGACATTCGACACTGGGCAACGCGGTTTTAGGGACGTCGTCGCGGACCGACCGGCGGTTTGGGACGTGGCGCTCGGCACCTCGCTCGCGGGCTTGGATCCTGTCGCCGACCCGGTCGGCGTATCGGACCTGCTGTTGCTGCGGGGCGGTGCCGTGGCGCGTTCCATCTTCGACGCCATGGGACGGCAGCAGACCGCCGCGCTGCTCCGTGAACTGCGGCACCGGGGCAGCTACGACGTGGACACGTTCTACGAGGCTGCGGAGCAGGCTGGCACGGACTTGAGGCCGCTGCTTGGCGACTGGCTGAACGACGCCGGACTACCGGGTTTCGTGGCATCGTCGGCGATCGTGCGCCGCTTGCCCGATACCGCTCGCGGCGAGCCGCGCTTCGAGACCCGGGTCAATGTCCGCAACGACGAGCCGGTACCCGGCCTGGTGCGGCTGCGCTACGCCACGGCGCGCTGGCGCAGGATTAACAGGACGAAGGAGCGCGGCGCGCTGTTGAGCGAGCCGGTGCGCGTGCCCGCCCATTCGTCGATGGAAGTCTCTCTGGTGACGCCGAGTCCGGTGACCCATGTGTGGCTGGCTCCGTACCTGTCGCTGAACCGCACGGATTTTCAACTGGCCGTGGAAACCGCCGACGAAACCGAGCGTGAAGGATTCACCGGGACACGGCCTAGCGACTGGGCGCCGCCGCCGCTGCCCGGAATCGTGGTCGACGATCTCGACGCGGGGTTTGTCGTGGAGCGCAGTGCGCGCCGCAGTGGATTCCGGATCGGCGATATCGGGCTGGCGACCCGGCGATTGACCGGCGAGATGGACCACGGCATTCCGAACTACGACTCGGCGTCCTTGCTATACAGTGTCCGGTACGACGGCGAATGGCGCCGTCAGGACGTGCCGTCGAGTTTTGGCAGGTACCGGCACACGGTGGCGCGGGCCGGTGCTGCGGACGGGTATTCCAGGGCGGTGTTCTCGACCGAGTTGCCCGAGGCGGGGGAATGGCGTCTTGACTACCACATGCCTTTCGTCCAACGGCCGCGGAAGGGAAAACTGACGATCCGGGGCCAACCGCGGGGGATGCTCGCCACGCTCGGCGACTACGACATGGTCCTGCAGTTCGGGAACGGCGAGGAACACGCAGTGGCTTTCGATGCGTCCGGGTCCGAAAACGGCTGGAACGACCTCGGCAGGTTTGATCTGCCGGAGGGCACCGTGCGCCTCGTCGTGTCCAACCGCTCTTCGGGCGACCTCGTGCTTGCCGATGCGGTGCGCTGGCGTCCCACGTCCGGACTGGCGCTAGGGCACGGTACGACTACCGGCGTCGTCGCGGTCAACAAGGAGTAGTCAAGGAGCAGCTATGCCAGACGGAAAAGCCGGACACAACGCGGTTCAGGAGTTCCTCGCCGTCGCCGTGGCGGAGATGCGTGCCGCACGGCGGTTGGCGCGAACGTGGGTTTTCGTAGCCTTGACCATGCTGTTGGGGATTCTGACCTATGTGCAGTACGCCGCCATGCACGCCATGTCCGGGTTCGCGTCCACCCTCGGGTCGTTCGGGCCCAAGGTGCTGGTGACCTCCATCGGCATGATCATGGCCGTCGTGCTGATCGTCGGCATGGTCTTTCTTGCCTTCGATGTTCGTTCGCGCGATCAGCGCGAACGCATGGCGGAAGTCCTCGACGCGCGGCCGATCGGCACGGTGAGCCTGCTTGCCGGACGTCTGACGGGGTTGGTGTTGGTGCTGTGGATCACGGTGGTGGTCGTGATGGGCCTCATCCAGGCGATCGGCGCGATGGCAAAGGCGTTTGACTGGTGGGGCGGCGACACCCTCGAACCGGTGTCGATGGTGAGTTTCCTGCTCCTGGACGCCATACCCGTCCTGGCGCTGTGGGGTTCGCTTGTGATCCTGCTCGCGGTCGCCATCCGCAACCGGCTGATCGTCGCCCTTGCGGGCTTGGGGTTGTTCGGACTGACTTTCTGGGCGACGTGGGAAACGCCGTTCTACCTGGCCCCGGCCCTGGTGAATTTCCAGGCGTATCTCGCCACCGGATCCGAGGTGCTGCCGGAGTTCGCGAGCGGCGTGCTCATTCTGCAACGGCTTGCCACGATGTTGTTGGCGGCTGCATTTATCGTCCTCGCCGCTGCCCTGCATCCCCGCAGCGACGGCCAGGAGCGCGTTCGCACCTTGGGCATTGCGGCCGGTTTGGCGGGGCTTGCCGGCGCGGGCATTGCTGCGATCCTGATCGATGCGGCGAGCGCGCGCTCGCAACGAACGGCGTGGATAGAAGCCCAAGTGGCCGCGCAGGCCGAACCCCGCGCCGATCTCGAATACGTCCGGGGAAGCATCGCCATCGAACCGGGGAGACGGATCGGTCTCGACCTGGTCTACGGACTTCATGCGGTGGAACCTCTCGACGAGCTGATGTTCAGTTTCAATCCGGGCGTCGAAGTCACGGAACTGCTACTGGACGGAACACCTGCGGAGTCGACGCACGACGCGGGGCTGCTGCGCGTGCCGCTCGCCGAGTCGCTGTCCCCCGGTGAGCGGGTCGAGTTGGCCGTGGTTGCGTCTGGCGTGCCGGACCCGGCGTTCGGGTACCTGGACAGCGCCATCGACCTGGACGAAGTGCAGGGCGAACAGGGCAACGTCGTCCTGCTTGGCACCGAGGCGTCCGTGTTCGACTCGCGCTTTGTCGCCCTCATGCCCACCGTGCGCTGGATGCCCGTTCCGGGACCGTCGACGGGAAACGACGACCCATCGCGCTACCGCCGCGACTTCTTCACCGTCGAGCTCGACGTGGAGACCCCGCCGGAGTGGCTGGTCGCCGGGCCGGGCCGACGGCAGGAGACCGCACCGGGGCGTTTCCGATTCGCGCCCGCGGCGCCGGTGCCCGAGGTCGCCTTGATGGCATCGCGGTTCGAACGCCGCCACCTGGAGGTCGCGGGCATCGCCTTCGAGCTGCTGCTGTACCCGGGGCACGGCGACTACCTTGCCCATTTCGGCAACGCCTTGGAGCAACTCAAGGAGCGCGTCGAGGAGGTGCTGGGCGATGCCGGGAAGGCGGGATTGACCTATCCGTACGATGGCCTGAGTCTGGTCGAGGTGCCCGCGCGGCTGCGCACGTTCGGTGGCGGCTGGCGGATGGACACCGTGCAGGCGCTGCCTGGCGTCGTGCTGCTGCGCGAGTACGGCTTGCCGACGGCGCGTTTCGACACCGCCTTGCGCATTCTGCGGCAGCTCGGCCAGCTTCCGGAGGAGACGGACGATGCCGACGGCGACGTGGCTAGAACCAAGGTAGCGCTTCTGGAGCAGTTCTTCGCAGCCGACTTCAGCGGCGGCAAGCTGCAGGATGGCGTGGCGCGGAACTTCCTGAAGTTCCAGACCGGCGCCGAGGGCGAGGGTGCCATCGCGCTCGACTACGTCTGCCACGAACTGGTGGTCCGCCTGCTCTACAACCAGGAAGTCGCCGACTACTTCTCGCCGCGGACGTTCGCCACCGTCTCGGGCATGAACGAGACCATGGCCCAGTTGATGGGCGGGTTCGTCTCCGGCGGCGGAAGCCTGTCCATCTCCGTGGGTGCGGGCAGCGGCCCCAAACCCGCCGGCGTCTGGAGCCGGGCGCTGGGTGCGCCTCTGGTGACGCTGGACCCGGCGGAGGACGGACTCGGCGCGTTGGACGTGCTATCGCTCAAGGCGCCCGCAGTCGCGAAATCGATGGTCGATGGGCTGGGACGGGAGTCGGTGGCACGGTTTCTGGCGGAACTTCGCAACCGCTACGCGGGTTCGAATTTCACGGTTGAGGACTTCAACGCCGTGGCGACGGACACGGGGTTGGATCTCGACGCGCTGCTCGGCGACTGGCTGGGCGACGCGCAGTTGCCCGGGTTCGTCGCCTCGGCCGCCCAACTGACGCGCTTGCAGGACGACGAGGGCGGCGCACCGCGCTACCAAGTTCGCGTTCACCTCTACAACGGCGAGTCGACACCTGGGTTGGTTCGCCTCGGGGCGGTTTCGGAAAGCGAGCAGCCGATACGGTCGTGGAGCGATCCGATTCAAGTGGGCGGCGAGACCGCCGTAGAGATAGGGCTTGTCGCCGAGGCGCCGCCGGGGGAGATCTGGATCTCGCCCTACCTGTCCTTGAATCGCAACGACTTCCGAGTCGAGGTTCCCGAGGAGCATCCCAAGGATGCCGACGCCGCCGAACCCTTGAACGGCAGCCTGCCCAGCGAGTGGCGACCGCCGCCCGAGCCGGGCATCGTCGTCGACGACCTTGATCCGGGCTTCTCCATCGTCTACGCCACGCCGGACGACGAAGCCCGCTACGCCCCGTCGAGTAGCTGGTGGATGGGCGACGTGGATATCGACCAGGGCTTGCCGGTGTTCAATCCGTTCGCGCCGCCGGCGCGGGGTTGGATGCGTTTGGAGGTGGCCGGCACCTGGGGCCGCTACCGCCATACGGCAGCCACCGCGAGCCCCGGCGGGGGCGATGCATCGGCGCGTTTCGCGACGCGGCTGCCGCATGCGGGACGTTGGCGGGTCGACTATTACTTGCCTGAACCATCGCGACCGAGAGGACCGGCCGGCGTCACGGTCCGCGTCCAGGTCCAAACCAGCATGTTGACGCAGCGCCGCGGCACCTTCGATTTGAAGATCGTCGCAGACGGCGAAGAAACGCCGGTGGAGTTCGACGCCGCGGTGGCATCCATCGGCTGGAACGACCTCGGCGAGTTCTCGTTGCCCGCCGGCGAGGTCAGCCTCGTGGTCTCCAACAGCACATCCGGGTCGCGGGTGGTGGCGGATGCGGTACGCTGGCGGCCCGTGGAGGAAAGATGAAGCAAACGATCCATGCCCTAGCCTCGCTCGTCGCGGCGATTGGCGTGCTCTCCTTAGCGAGCGGATGCGCACCGCCCGTGAACGCCCCTGAAACCGAGTTCCGCATTCCCGTGGAGGTGGAGGACGTCGGCAAGGGCACGGTCGAAGATCTGGTCGTCGCCACGGGCAACCTGCGTCCGGCCGGAATCGTCACGTTGGACATCGAGACGCCGGGACTGCTGCAGATCGCCCGAAACGCCGATGGCCAGCGCCTGGCGGAGGGGATGCGCGTCTCGGCGGGCGATGTGGTGGCGCGGGTCACCGGCGAGGATGCCCGGCTGCATGCCCGGCTTGAGACGACGCGCCAAGCCTTGGAGGCAGCCGAGGCCCACCTTGAGCGGCGCCGCGAACTCCGCGCCGCGAACCTCGCCCACGACGAGGAACTCCAGCAAGCGCAGGAGCGCTACGAGACCGCGCTCTACAACTTCGAGCGCAGCACGCTGGACGCCGCGAAGGCGACGCTGACCACACCGATCGACGGCACCATCCTCCGCCTCGCCCGGGACACCGACGGTCGCCCGCAGGCGGACGGGCAACTGGTCCGTGCCGGGTTCACGGTCGCGGAGGTCGCCGCGCTCGACGAACTCATCGCCGACATCGACCTGATCGGGCCGGAACTCGCCCGGGTCGAGGTCGGCCTCGCGGCCCGAATCCGCCACTACGCCTTCGAGGAGTCGTTCTCGGGCGAGGTGATCCGGCTGTCGCCGGTGCTCGACCCCGACAAGCACACGTTCCGCGCCGAGTTGACGGTGGCCAACGATGAACGGCTGCTGCGCCCTGGCATGTTCGTGGAAGTGATCGTGGTGGTGGAGCAGCGCCCCGACGTGGTCGTGGTGCCCCGGGACGCCATCGCCAACCGGGCCGGGAAGTCGGTTGCGTTCGTGCTCGACGGCCAGCGGGTCAGCCGCCGGGATCTGCGCTTGGGATTGGGGGACGACGACAAAGTCCAGATTCTCGAGGGTGTCGCCGAGGGCGACCGGGTCGCGGTGCGCGGTCTCGAGACCTTGACCGACGGCGCCCGGATCCGGGTCGTCGGAACTTGATCGGTCGGTTCGTCCGGCCCAAGACCTTGCGGGTAGAGAAACACTGACATGTCGGCGTTCGAGTCCGCCGCCGCGTTTGCCGTCCGCCGCCCCGTCGCCGTGACCGTGGTCGCCGTGGCCGTGGCGCTCGTCGGCGGCCTGTCCTGGCGCGAGTTGCCGGTGGACCTCCTGCCCGACCTGCAAAGCCCCACCGTCGTCGTATCGATCCAGTCCGGCAACCGACCGCCGACCGAGATGGAGCGCGTCTACGGCCAGAACGTGGAGCGCATGCTGACCACCGTCCGGGGCAGCCGTAACGTCTCCCAGGTGGCACGCACCGGGCGGCTCGTCACGACCGTCACCTTCGATTGGGACGCCGATCTCGATCTGGCGCTGGTGGATGTCCAGAAAGCCGTGGGCGGCATCGAAGGCGACCCGGAAGTGGACGAGGTGGTCGTGCGTCGCTTCGACCCGCGCCAATCGCCGATCCTGACCCTGGGTCTCGTCGCCCCGTCCGGTAAGCCCGATCTTGCCGAGCTTCGGCAATTGGCGCGTCGCCAGGTGGCGCCGGCGCTAGAACAACTCGCCGGGGTCGCCGAAGCCCGCGTCACCGGCGGCCGCGACATCGAGATCCGCGTCTCGGCGGACCGGTACCGTCTCGAAGCGTTCGGCGTGTCGCTCAACCTGCTCCGGGGCCGAGTGGCTGCCCAGAATGTCGACATCGAAGCCGGAACCCTGGAGGAGGGCGACCAGGTTTTCCAGGTTCGAGGCGTGGCACGCTACCGCAACGCCCAGGACGTCGCGGATGTCGTGGTCCGCTACACCACCGATCCCACCGGCGCCAGCAAGGCCGTGCGCGTTTCGGACCTTGCCACCGTGGAGGCGGTGGACGCCGAGATCGACCACCTGGTGCTGGTCGATGGCGTCGAAGGCGTCGGGGTCGCCGTCTACAAGGAAGCCGGGGCCAACACGGTGGAAGTCTCGGCCGAGGTCCGCGAAGCGCTCGAGGGCCTCGGCGACGATCTCCCGGGCGTCGACGTGCGGGAGATTGCCGACGACGCCAAGCTGGTCACGGACGCGCTGGACGACCTGAAGATCGCGGCCGGCGCCGGGGTCGCCCTGGCCGTGCTGGTGCTGGCGCTGTTCCTGCGCTCCGCCGGGGCAACGCTTATCGTGACGGCCGCCGTCCCGGTCTCGATCCTCGCCGCCCTGTTCGCCATGAACTTCGCGGAACACAGCCTGAACATCGTCACCCTTGGGGGCCTCGCCCTGGGTGCGGGCATGCTGGTGGACAACGCCATCGTCGTCGTGGAGTCGATGTACCGTCGCCTAGGACTTGGCGACAGCCCGGATCTCGCCGCGTCGAGGGGAACCGGACAGGTCGCGGGCGCGATCACCGCCAGCACGTTGACGACCTGCGTGGTGTTCCTCCCGGTGCTGTTCGTGGAGGGACTCGCAGCGCGACTCATCGACGGCATCGCCTTCACCGTCGTCGTCTCGCTCTTGGCATCGCTTGCGGTGGCGGTGTTCCTGATCCCGGCGCTGGGCCGCTGGTTCCTGCCTCGGGCTTCGCGTTCCGGCATGGTCACCGAACGGGCGGCATCCAGGGCACGCACGGCACTGCAGAACTTCGTCGGAAGGCTGCTCAAGCGACCCGGGACCGTCGTGTTGCTGGCGATCGGCATCGTGGCTGTCGCCGCGAGCTTTCTGCTGCAACTCGGCACCGAACTCCTGGCCCCATCGGATCCGCGCCAGTTCTCCGTGCGTATAGTCGGCCCCGCAGCCCAGCGGGTGGAGTCCACGGCACGCGCGGCGGCCAGCGTCGAGAACCTGATCGCCCAAGCCGGCGGCGGCCCCGCCGCGGACGGCGGTGCCCTCGCTGCGACCCTGTCGGAGGTAGGTCGACTCCCCGAGGACGGCCGTTCGATTCGCACCGAGCTGACCGAGGAGAACACTGCCCGGGTCATCGCCCGAATGACCTCCGAAGGTCCGACGGGACGCCAAGTGGCTTCGTGGCTCGGGGGCGAACTCGACACGTTGCCGGAGACGGAGGTGCAGTGGGAGATCGCGCGTTCGGCACTCACGGACGCGCTGGGCGCAAGCGGGCCGCCCATCGTGGTGGAGATTGCCGGCGAGTCCGTGGACGACCTGCGCCGGGGCGCCGACGAGATCAAGGCTCGTCTGGCCGGCATACCGGCGCTCTGGAACATCAAGTCCTCCTTCGAAGGCGGGCCGAGGGAATTGCGTGTCACCCTCGATCCGGCCATGGCCGATGCGCTCGGCATCGATCTCAACACCGTGGCGCAGGTATTGGCAGCGAATCTCGACGGCCTGGAGGTGACCCGGCTGTCCCTAGGCGATGAGGAACGTGTGGTCAACGTGCGCCTGCCGTCGCCGCGCCGGGAACAGTTGCCTGACGTGGAATTCCTGAGCGGCGGCGGGCGTCCGGTGGCGCTGGGCGAGGTCGCCCGATTCGAGGAGACGGAGGGTGCCAGGGAGATTTTCCGGCGGGACCAGCGGCGGGTCGGGCAGATCACCGCACAGCTTGCCGACGGCTTCACACAGGCCCAGGCCGTGGCTGCGGTCACCGCCGCAATCGCCGATGCGCCCATCCCGCCGGGCACGCACGTGCGTCTGCGCGGGCAGGAAGAGGAACGAGCGCAGACCTTCGACGAACTGCGCCTTGCCGGCATCCTAGCCCTGGTCCTCGTGCTGATGGTGCTGGCCGGCACCTTCGAGTCGCTCCTGCAGCCGATCACCGTCCTCGCAGCAGTCCCGCTGGCATTGGTCGGCGTTGCCGTGGCGCTGGTGCCGGGCGGGCAGCCAATCGGCGTGATGGCCATGCTCGGTCTGATCGTCCTGTCGGGAATCGCGGTCAACGATGCCGTCTTGCTGCTGGCCACCGCCCGGCAGCTCATGGCCGAAGGCCAGGATCGCGTCTCGGCCTTGGCCGCCGCCGCCGGCATCCGGCTTCGACCGATCGTGATGACGACCCTCACGACGGCGCTTGCCCTGGCACCGCTGGTCCTCGCGGGCGGGGAGGGCGCCCAGCTCCGCGCACCGATGGCGCTCACGATCATCGGCGGCATCGTCGCGTCCACCTTGGGTTCGCTGCTCGTTCTGCCGTGCTTGTACCTCGTGCTCGACCGGCTCGCTTGGAACCGGGGAGGTGATCGGTGAGTCAGGAGGTCACGACCGTAGGGGACGGGCCAAGGAGTAAGCGCCGCGGCAGCGGCACGAAGTGCCGGTGCAAGGTGCAGAGTCCTTGGGCGGTGGGGGCTGGGGCCAGACGGCGAGTGCGCGCCCTCGCGGGCGCGTTCGAGGCGTCTGGCGGCGTTGCCCCGTCCCGTGAACCGTCCGGTTTGTCGGCAAGGTCCGCAGGGTGAGTCTCCTCGATCTGCCCGTTCGCCGTCCCATGGCGGTGAGCATGATCTTCGTGGGCTTCGTCGTGCTCGGCATCGTCGCCTACCAACGCATTCCCCTGGAATTCATTCCGCCGTTGGAAGGCGACCAGATCTACGTCGGGTTCTTCCGCCCGAACAGCGAACAGGAAGTCGTTGAGCGGGAAATCCTGTTGCCGCTGCACGCCCGGGTCTCCGCAATGCCCGACGTGGCGGAGAGCTGGGGACGCGTGCAGGGCGGAGGCGGCAACTACCGTGTGCGTTTCGAACCGCGCACCAACATGAAGGTGCGCGAGCTCGAACTTCGGCGCATTGCGTCCGACATCCAGCGCAGTCAGCCCAGGGGGACTTCGGTGGGGGTCGGTTCGATGCAGTCGGGAACCGCCCAATACGGTAGCTTGGTGATGGAAATCCACGTCCTGGGAGATGCGGATCGGGACACCCTCTACGACCTGGCGGACCAACTCCTCGCGCCGCGTCTCGCTGCCGTGTCCGGCGTCGGCGAGGCCAACGCGACAGGCGGATCACGACGCCGATTGATCGTCAACGTCGATCTGGCGCGGGCGGCGGCGGTGGGCGTCACGCCGGCCCAGGTCATCGAGGCGGTGTCCCGGCGGGCGGGCGACATGCGCCACGTCGGCAACCTCGAGTCGGAGGCCGGGCGGCTTGAGGTCATCGTGGATGGCAGGCCCTCGGACGTCAATGCGTTCGCGGAAACCCGCATAACCCCGGACCGTCCCGTACAGCTAAAGCACGTCAGCGACATCTCGCTCGGGTTCGCGCCGTGGCAGTCGTCGTTCCGAGTCAACGGCGAAGAAGCCGTCGGCATCGTGGTCTTCAAGGAACAGACCGCGAACCTGGTGCGCCTCGGCAGGGAGCTCCGGGAACGCGTGGACGAACTCAGGGCGGAAGTCGCGCCCATGGGGGTCGATCTCGTGATCGGCGACGATCGCGCCGAAGACATCGAGGAGGGACTGGGCCGGCTGGCGCGCCTGGGCTTCTCGGGCTATCTGATCGCGCTGGCCGTGCTGTTCCTCTTCCTGCGCCAGTGGCGCGCCGTCGCCGTGGTGGGGGTTGCCGTACCGGTCAGCCTGCTCGGTGCACTGGCGCTGCTCTACCTGATGGGTCTTTCGTTGAACATGCTCACGATGGGCGGCCTTTGGCTGTCCGTCGGTCTGCTGATCGACAACAGCATCGTTGTCTACGAGGCGGTCCTGCGGCGCCTCGAACGGGGCCTCGATCCCGCCGAGGCGGCGCGCATCGGCCTCAAACGCACGTTGCGGGCTATCGTGGCGGCGACCGGAACGACCGCGATCGTGATGCTTCCGGCGGGCATTCTGGACATCCCGGTGTCGTTTCGGTCGATGATCGGCGAGTTCATTCCGGCGTTCTTGCTTCCGCTCGGCGCATCGATGCTCGTGGCTGTTGGGTTGGTGCCCGTGCTGACCCATCGTTTGGCGGCCCCCGCAGCCTTGCGTGCCGTGGCCCGGCAACGCGAAACCCGGGCGAAGGCGGGTGGGCAGCGTGCTCCCGACCCATCGCGAATCCTGTTCGGCGGCCTGGTCGGCAATGCCATGCGACGACCGTCCGCCTGGCTGACGGGGACGGGGATTGCGATCGTCGCCACCATGCTGTTCGCGGTGCCCGTCGCCATCTCCAACCAGGCACCTGCGGATCCGGAACACGCGGACAGCGTTGCCTTTAGTGCCCAAGCGCTCAAGGGCACCGCGTCCATCGATGCGGTTGCCGACGCCGTCGCGGAACTGGAACGGGCGGCCATGGCCATCGAGGGCGTCGATCGGGTCACCTCGGACATCAACGAGGAAGGCGCGACAATGCGGGTCGACCTGGTGGATCTAGACGAGCGCCCGCCTGACCTCACCGTATCCCGCGTGCGGCAGATAGTCGCCGAGGCGGCGAACCGAGCCAGGGGCATCGACGTGTCCCGGCCGGGCGAGGAGAGGGGCGGTCGGGGACGCGTGGAAGGCCCGGGCGGCAGGGGACCGCCGTTGGCTGGTGGCGGCGCGGACGAAATCCTGATCTCGGGCCCCGAAAGCCGGGTTCTCGAGCGCTTGGCCGACGATCTGGTCATGCGTCTCGAAGCCGTCGACCAAGTAGGGCGCGCGTGGCAGTCCGCGCCGCGCGGGCGTGAAGAGATCTGGGTAGAGCCGGACCGCCGCGGCTTCGAGGCGTTCGAACTCACTGTCGACGAAGTGCTGCCGGGCTTGCGCTTCGCGGGTCTCGGCGGCATGAACGCAGGCCCCTACGTGCTGCCTTCGGGTCGCGAGATCCCGGTGTACGTCGAGCGCGTGAACGGCCGCGAACCGGACGGACTGAAGGATCTGCGCCGGCTCCGCGTGCACACGGAATCCGGGGTGGCGACGGTTTCGGCGCTCGCGTCGATCCGCCAGATGCCGCCGCCGGCGGCCATCGAGCATCACAATGGTCGCCGCGAAGCCAGTGTCTACTACCGGCTCGACGCGTCTGCGCCGGAGTCCGGACCGGCGCGCGACGCGCTCGACGAGAAGATCGCCACGGCCATCCGCTCGACGCCTCGCGCCCAGGGCTATGCAGTGGAGCTCCAGGAACAGGACGAGTCGCTCGGCGCCTTTGCCGAGTACCTGCTGTGGGCGGTCCTGCTGGTGTTGCTGGTTCTTGCGGTGACCTTCGAATCCCTGACCCTGCCGTGGTTGGTCTTGCTGTCGGTGTTCCTCGCTGTCATAGGGGCTGCCTGGCTGATGGTCCTGACGGATACGCCCCTCGAGCCGATCGCGGTCGTGGGCGCGGTCGTATTGGTGGGGCTCGCGATCAACCCCGCGATCCTCATCGTCGACCGGATGCAGCATCGGGTCAGGAACGGCTGGCCGCCGGGCGCGGCGGCGCTCGGGTCAGTGCGCGAACGCACGCGCCCCGTGCTGATGACCGCCACCACGACCATTGCCGCGCTTTGGCCGCTGGCGCTGTCGCGCGGCATGGAGAACGAGACCTGGCCGCCCTTTGCCACTCTGATCATCGGCGGCCTGCTGACCGCGACGTTGTTGACGCTTCTCGTGATCCCGGTCTCCTACCTGTTCTTCCAGCGTCTCGATCAACTGTTCGGTCGGGTCGGGCCTTGGCTCGTCGTCGCCCTGCTGGCTGCCACCATCGGTTCGACCGCGTGGCTCTACCAGACCGAGACGGTTGAGTCCCTGTTCCGGCTGTTCCTCACGTTCTGGCTGATTCTTGCCGGCCTGCTGGTCATCATCGTGTTGGCGTTCCGTCGTCCGGAGTTGGCCGAACCCGAGACCGCCGGGGGGCCGCCCGTGCTCGATGTGCGCAACCTGAAGAAGGTCTACGGCATGCCCGGACCGATCCGCCAGGCAATCCGCGCGCCCCGCGACTTCGCCGACCGCATCCGCCGCGAAGGCGGTTCCCTGACCCACACGGAATTCGACTGGCGGGACGCCATGGGACGGTTCGGGCCGTACCTGATCCTCACTGCCGCGCCGCTCCTCCTGGCCTCCCAGGTACAAGGCACCGGCTGGAAGCTCATCCTGTGGCTGCTGGCGGCAGCCTTCCTGGCCCGGCTAGGCACCGAGGTCCGACGCGCCCGCCGCCCGGGCGAGGACGATGCGAGACCGGGTCGACTGGAAGCGGCATTCCGCGTGCTGCTGCCTTGGGGCGTTCTCGGGGCCTTCGTCGCCTGGATGATCGTCATCCCCCGGCTGGAGGGCAGCGAACCCCAGGTTGTCCTGCTGCTCCCGATTCTCGCCGGTGTCTTGATTCTTGTCGGCCAGATCATCCGCCACAGCGCAGTGCGTCAGCAGCGCGGACAAATCGGCGAACGGGCGACCTCGGGCCCGTTCCGCCACCCCCGCACCCTGCTGCGCCGACTCGCGCGCCGGATTGGCGGCTTCGATCTGCCCATCGAACCAGTGCTTGCCCTCACCGAGGTGACCTTCCGGGTCGAACGCGGCATGGTCGGCATCCTCGGTCCGAACGGGGCCGGCAAAACCACGCTGCTGCGCCAGTTGGCGGGCATCCTCGACCCCACCCGGGGCGTTATCAACCTCGGCGGCGTTCGGCTCAGCAAGATCCAGCGCGTGCTGGCGCGATGGGTGGGCTACCTGCCCCAGGACGCGGGACTGCCCGGCGGCCTCTCCCCGCGCGAGTATCTCGGCTACTTCGCGGCTCTCTACGAATTGCCGGTCGAGATTCGCCGCGAACGCGTCGAGAGCCTCCTCGCCGAGGTGGGACTTGCCGAGAAAGCGGGCGACAAGATCAAGACGCTGTCCGGCGGCATGCGCCAGCGCGTCGCCGTGGCGCGCACGCTGCTGCGCCTGCCGTCGGTGATTATCGTGGACGAGCCCACCGTCGGCCTCGACCCGCGCGAGCGCATCCGCTTCCGCAACCTGTTGGGAAGGCTCGCGCGCGACCGGATCGTGCTGTTCTCCACGCATGTCGTGGAGGATGTCGCCGTCGCCTGCGACCGCGTGCTGGTGCTGTCCACCGGCCGCCTCGTCTTCGACGGCGCGCCATCCGACCTCGCCAGCGCGGCCGAGGGCAGGGTGTGGGAATGCCGGTTCGCTCCCGACGAGCACTTCGAACTGCCCAACGGCGCGATCCTCGCCGAGGAGACGCCGACGCTCGACGGCGGCAACGTGCGGCGGATCCTTGCCGACGCAGCACCCGCCACCGACGCCACACCCCTTGAAGCGCAACTGCAGGACGGCTACCTCTGGCTGATCACCCACGGCCGCTCGAACCGCGGGCCCGCTGCGGAGGTCGCCCAATGAGCGGTCGACTCCGCCGCCTCGGGGCGCAATTCCAGTTGTTCCGGCTCGCCGGACTCGCCATCGCGGGCCATTGGGTCTGGCTGCTTATCTTCCTGCCCTTGCTCTGGCTCGCCGCGCGGGCGCTCGAGACCCTGATCAGCCCCTCGGGCGGGTTCGACCCCGTCAACGCCCAGGTCGGCCTCATGGGCATCCCCATGGCGATCCTCGCGGTCATCCTGGGACTGCGCATCATCGCCGGCGAAATGGACGGCAGAAGTCTCGAGATCGCCTACACCGTCCCCGGCGGCTGCCAGCGCGTTTGGTGGGCGAAGCTCGCCGCGTCGGCCCTGATCCTGATCGCCGCCGAGGCGCTGCTCGCCCTGGTCACCTACTTCCTGTTCACGAAGTTCCCCCTTGTCGCCCTCTACGGCGCCTTGCAGGGCGCGGTGTTCTACCTGGCCCTGTCGATGGCTTTCGCCACGCTGTTCCGCAGCGAAGTCGCCGGTGCCATGGCCACCGCCGCCGTGCTGGTTTTCGACCTCCTGATCCTCGGCAACAACGGCGTGCGCGCATCGCCGTTCTGGAATCCGCTGGCCATCCAGAACCCGGACCCGGAGACGATCCAGGTCATGATGGTCGACAACCGCATCGGCGTTGCCATCGCGATCGCACTGATCATCGGCCTCGCCTTCATGCGCGCCAACCGGCGCGAGCGGATGCTGGGCGGCTGAAGGGGAGGGTGTCGCCGCATAGACCGGCGACGGCCACCGTATGAACGACGATCTACCTCTGGGACGGCGGGTAGCCTATCTCGGCAGCTACGACCCGTCCGTCCTGCGCACGATCGAGCGACGCACGGCCCGCGAGCGAATCGGCATCGGCGACCCGTTGCCGTTCCTTGGCGAGGACGTCTGGAATTGCTACGAGCTTTCCTGGCTGGAACCCTCCGGCCTGCCCCGCGTCGGCGTCCTGACGCTCCGCTTCCCGGTGGATTCGCTGCGGATCGTGGAGAGCAAGTCGGTGAAGCTCTACCTCGGTGGGTTCAGCGGATCGAAGTTCGAGGACTCGGCAGCCGTAGGTTCCACGATCAAAGACGACCTGTCCCGGAAGACGGGTTCAGCGGTGGAAGTCACCGTAGGCGACCTAGACGATGTCCGACATCTCGGGGATTTCACGACTTTCCGCCTAGACCATCTGCCGATTTCGGTGCACTGCCACGAGCCATCGCCCGAGCTCCTTGCTGCCACGGGCAACATCGGACGCGATGCTGTCCACACGCATCTGTTTCGCAGCGTCTGCCCCGTCACCGGCCAGCCGGACTGGGGTTCCATCGCCATCGCCTACCGGGGCCGCCTGCTGGACCGTACTTCCGTCCTCCGATACCTCGTGTCCTACCGGGAGGCTGCGGACTTCCATGAGTCGGTCACCGAGCGAATCTTCATCGACCTGAACCGGACGACCGACGCCACGGAACTGACAGTGGATGCAAGGTTCCTGCGCCGGGGCGGGATTGACATCAACCCGTACCGGTCAACAGCGCGGTCACGAGCGCCGGTGGTTCGACTGCCCAGGCAGTAGATCAGCATGAGAGCCCGACGACGGTCGCGGCGTCTGTCAATCCACCGCCAAACCCAGTAGCATCGCCGCCTCGGTGATCGAGTCGATGGTGGCCGTATCGGCCCCCTCGCGGCGAACCGTTGTCAACCCCGTCAGGCCCGGAAGGGAGCAGCGGTCGCAGCGGCTTCGGGCGCCGGGGTGTGGCTGGTACGCCACCTCCATCGACCTCCCGGAGAGGTGTCCGAGCGGCCGAAGGAGCACGCCTGGAAAGTGTGTATGGGTTGATAGCCCATCGAGGGTTCGAATCCCTCCCTCTCCGCCATAAAATCCTAAATATTCCTTTTTTTACAATAATTTATGTAATATTATCGCCTTTGGTTATCACTTGAAGTATCACTAAATCACTGGCTACTTGGGACACTCTTTGATACGTGGCGATGGCGCGCGACGCGAGGGGCACATGCGGCTGGCAGCGGCGTTTCCAAGCACGGAAGATCATGCGGCGAAGGCCGCAAGACCGGCTTGTAGGGCTCGCTACGAACACCGGTGTAGCGCCAAGACGGCAGTTCAGACTTGCCGGGAAGGTCTGCGGCGTCCACAATCGGGGTTGGATTTGGGATCGTGGCCGGGTCAGATGGCATCAGTACTGCGACACTCACCAACTCATTGGGTCGTTCACCTCGCATCCACTTCGAAAAGCGAAGTGACGGTGGAGGTCAAGATGAGCGAATCGACAGCGAGGGCATTGGCGCAAGCAGAGCACTCCCGTTTGGCCGCACTCAATCCGGGACGTTCCGATTTGCCGGACGATGTCGGATCAGCCGTGTTGGCAATCCTGGGCTCGGCTGCGGCGATCCAGCGCGCCAAGGAGCGGAACGCCGACCTAGACCAGCAGGGAGTCATGGATCTGGTCGACGGAGAGGTGAACGCCGCGCGTGCGGGTCGTCCTTGACACGAACATTCTCGTCAGCGCACTCATCACCAAGGGAACTCCGCCCGATCAGTTGTATCAGGCGTGGCTCCGTGGCGAGATAGAACTGGTCACGTCTACCGCACAGATCGACGAGGTCGCGGACGTCCTGGCGCGGCCCCGGTTGCGCAGGTACGTGGATTCCGAAGAAGCGACGCAGATGGTCGCTGCGATCCACCAACGCGCGACCGTGCTCACCGAGATTCCAGTAACCAGGAGGTCTCCGGACCCCAAGGACGACCCCATTCTGGCTGTGGCGGTCGCCGGTCGCGTGGGGCTGGTGGTCTCCGGTGACAGGGACGACATGCTGGCGCTGGGCGACGTCGAGGGCATCCCGATCCGGTCTGCGCGAGAGGCATTGGGGATCGCGCTTGAGGCCAAGCCGGACGACCAAACCTAGCGAAGTTCGGGGCGAGCATTGTTTCTGAACGAGAACTTGCGCAAAGCCAGGCGGCACAGGAACGACGAGTTCTACACGCAGCTGTCCGACATCGAGAACGAACTACGCCACTACACCGGACACTTCGCCGGGAAGATCGTGTACTGCAACTGCGACGATCCCCGCATCTCCAACTTCTTCCACTACTTCTCGTACAACTTCGAGCGCTTGGGTCTGAAGAAGCTCGTAACCGCCTGCTACCGGAACCAGGACCGCGACATGTTCAGCCGCCACGATTCGGAGCGAGCGATTTGGCTCGAGTACGCGGGGAACGCGAAGGGCGGCCGGGTGCCGGACGTTGGGGACATAGGAATCCGAGAGTTTGAACGAGACGGGGACTTCCGCAGCGCGGAGTGCATCGAACTCCTGATGCAGGCGGACATCGTCGTGACCAACCCGCCGTTCTCGCTGTTCCGCGAATACGTCGCCCAACTGGTCGAGTACGGCAAGAAGTTCCTCATTGTCGGGAGTCAGAACGCCGTTACGTACAAGGAGGTCTTCCCCCTGATCAAGGACAACAGGATGTGGCTCGGCGTCACCCCGAAGGGGCAAGACATGCTGTTCGATGTGCCGGAGGCTTACGCTCAGGAGTTGGTGGAGAACGCCAAGGAGGGGAGTGCCTACAGAGTCGTCGAGGGGGTTGTCAAGGGACGGTTGGGAAACGCGGCGTGGTTCACCAATCTCGACCACGACAAACGCCACGAAGAGTTGATCCTCTACAAGCGCTACTCGCCGGAGGAGTACCCGGCCTACGACAACTACGACGCCATCAACGTGGACAGGATCGCGGAGATCCCGATGGATTGGGAAGGGGCGATGGGCGTGCCGGTCACGTTCCTGGACAAGCACAACCCGGAGCAGTTTGAGATCATAGGGATAACGGCCAGTGCCGACCGCTACGGTTTAAAGACGAGGAAGTACACGATGGCAGATGCGCCCAACTACAGCTATTTGAATAGCCGAGAAGGTGGGGTCATCAGAGTGGGAGGGAGGTACAGGAGCACCTATAGACGCCTTCTGATCAAGAGAACGTTGGCGCAATGAGGATTGATCTGAAGGAGATCACGGTCCGGGACCTCGTGGAGGACTACCACGACGACGGCGAAGGCGGCGTGCGCGGCTATGGCGGCAAGCTCGACATCCGCCCGCCGTTTCAGCGTGAGTTCGTCTACAAGGACAAGCAGCGCGACGCGGTGATCGAGACGATCAACAAGGGCTTTCCGCTCAATGTGATGTATTGGGCGTTGCGCGATGACGGAACTTACGAGGTCATTGACGGCCAGCAGCGGACTATTTCGGCCGCGCAGTACGTGGAGGGCGACTACTCCCTCGACGGTCTCTATTTCAACAACTTGCAGGACGACGAACAGGAGCGGATTCTCGACTACCTGCTGCACGTCTACGTCTGCGAGGGTACCGCCAGCGAGAAGCTGGCTTGGTTCAGGATCATCAACATCGCGGGCGAGAGGCTGACCGCCCAGGAGCTGCGGAACGCCGTCTATGCCGGCCCGTGGGTGTCCGATGCAAAGCGGCACTTCAGCCGGAAAGGAGCCGCCTGTCCGGCCTATGCGATCGGCAGCCGTTACGTGAATCGACGGGCGGAGCGACAGGAGTACCTCGAAACCGCGATCGAGTGGATCAAAGACGACGGCCAGACGGTCGAGGAGTACATGGCAGGGCACCAGCACGACATGACCGCAACCGCCTTGTGGAGCCACTTCCAGGCGATCATCAACCGGGTTGAGGCGGTCTTCCCGAACTACCGCAGGCAGATGAAGGGCGTGGATTGGGGCGGGCTCTACGGGCGACTTATGGACGAGAGCCTGGATCCCGACGAGCTTGAGGCGGCGGTCGCGCGTCTGATGATCGACGACGATGTGACGAGGAAGGCGGGCATCTACCCGTATCTCCTCACTGGCGAGGAGAAGCACCTCAACATCCGAGCCTTCTCCGACGCCATGAAGCAGAAGGCGTTCGAGATTCAGAACGGCGTTTGCGGGTCATGCGATGAGGCGTTCGAGATTTCGGAGATGGACGCCGACCACATCACGCCCTGGTCGAAAGGCGGCAAGACAGTCGACGACAACTGTCAACTGCTGTGCAGGCCCTGCAATCGCAGGAAGTCCAACAAATAGGCGCGCTCCTACTAGGAAGGCAAGCCGCGACTTGGCATCTGACGACACGGTATCGTCGGACGCTGGCCTTATCGGTGCCTCGTCTGGAAGAGCCCGCGCTGGTTGAAGTACAGAGCGCGACCCGCAGAGAACAGTACCCGGATGCGGCCGGTAGAGTTGAAGTATCTCTTGGGCCGGCAGCGGGGCTAGGATAGCCGCTGCTCAGGCTGAGGTCGCTAGGATGTCTGACGACGCGCCCCAGGAAGTGAAGCCGTATCTGGACGAAATCGCGGACCGTCTTTGGTCCTACAGCGCCGTCGTGATGGTTGGCGCTGGCTTTAGCTACAACGCGGAGCCGGTGGGCCCGGTGTCGGAGCCGTTCCCCAGTTGGGAGATGCTCGGGGACATCTTCTACAGGAAGTTGCACGGACGACCCCCGGGGGAGGAAGCGAGGTACTTGAGCCTGCTCAAGCTGGCCGAGCAAGTTCAAGCGGCGTTCGGACGCCCGGCGCTGGACCGGATGCTGCGGCACGCGATCCCGGATCTCCGGTATGAGCCTTCGCGGCTGCATAGCGACCTGCTGCGCTTGCCCTGGCAGGATGTGTTCACCACCAACTACGACACCCTCCTCGAACGGGCGCGCGCATCGGTGACATTCAGCCACTACGATGTCGTAGCGACGACCGAGGATCTGCTCTATGCGAAGGCACCGAGGATCGTCAAGCTGCACGGGAGTTTTCCGTCGCCGCCGTTCGTGATCACCGAGGAGGACTATCGACGCTATCCCGGTGACTATGCACCGTTCGTGAATACGGTTCGGCAATCACTACTGGAGAAGACGCTGTGTCTCGTCGGCTTCTCGGGTGACGACCCCAATTTCCTACGATGGATCGGTTGGCTGCGCGACCAAGTTGGGATGGAAACCGCGCCGAAGATCTTCTTGATCGGGGTGTTCGACGCAATGAGTGAGGCCGACAGGAAGCTCCTGAACGGTAGGGGCATCGTCCCGTTGGACCTTTCGGGGTTCAGCTCGGATCCCGGGAGGGCGCTAGGGCGTTTCCTGGTGTATCTGGAAAAGCGTAGAACGCGCGCTCTGGAGTGGCCCAGCGATTCGGGAGATGCGCCGCTGTGGGCGGAGGGGAGCGACCACGGCAAGTACCGCGAGGCCGCTGTGGAGTGGCGGCGGCAACGAAGTCGATATCCCGGCTGGGTGGTGGTGCCGGAGGACCGACGCCGCTCGCTGTGGCTCCACACGCAGGACTGGCTTTCGACTGTGTCGCAGATGTCCTCCGACGAACGCGACACGCTGGAAACACCCCTGGATCTGGATCTTGCCTTCGAACTGGCGTGGCGTCTGGATCGGTGCCTGTTCCCTCTGACCGGAGAATTGGCCGCATTGCTTGAAGACGTCGCGGAGAAGTACGGAGACGCGACCGCACCATTGCTGGAAAAGTCGCATTGGAGCAAATCGGGCGTGTTCGAGGCTGTCGCCAACATCCGACTGTGGCTATTGCGCCATTACCGCGAAGAGGGTCTGGAAGAGAAGTGGGAACAGGTGAGAAGGGCCATCGACGAGAGTGCCGAAAGGCTGCTACCGGAGCATAAGGCCAGACTCCGGCTGGAAGAGGCGCTTCAAGCGCTGTACCGGTTCGATCCTGCCGAAGGGAAGCGACTGGTCGTCGAATGGCAGAGCAACGAAAACCTGCCCTTCTGGGAGGCGAAACGCGCCGCCGTAATGGCGGAGCTCGGAGAGGCGGAGGCTGCGCGCTCGATCTTGGAATCGAGTCTGTCCGCAATACGCGCGCAGCAAAGCCTGAACCCAGTCGGCGAAGACTACACTCTGGTGTCGCAGGAATCGTTGGTGATGCTGCTGCTCTGGGCGGTCGAAAACGGGATGGTCGCGTCGGAACCGGACTCGGGTGCGAGCAACATCTTGGATGAGCTGTCCGACCGGTGGAACGAACTCACGCGGCACAAATGCGACCCTAGACGCGAAATCGAGTCGTTCACCGCTCGGCTTAGGCACGAGCCGGCGGCCCGGCGGGAGGAAACCACCTCGCACGAGTTCGACCTTGGGCTCGTGTCCAGGACCATTCACTTCGGGTACGACGAAGAGGCGGTCGCAGCCTACGGCCTGCTGCGGCTTTACGAAGACATCGGCATGCCGTATCGCATGGAGAACGCGACCTTCGTCAGCGATCCTGTCAAGGCGACGTTGCCTCGCGTGGGTCCGTACTCCCCACATTGGGCGTTGGCGAACGTCGTGCGTCTTGGCGATGCGAAAGCAGCGGACTGGCTGTTCAATCGCGAGTACGTGGCCGGTCTTGGACAAGACCATGCGGATCGCTATTTCGACGTGTATCTGTCCGCCTTGGAGCGAACCGTAGCCGCTATAGACGGGCCGGACTTGTCGGAAGCGAAGACTTCGAGTCGCTGGCGAAGACGCTCCCGGAGGTGTTCTCGAGGTTGTGCTACAAGTGCTCGCCAGCTTGCCGCGAACGGTTGGTCACCGCACTCCGCAGGATCTACGGTTCAAGGCGAAGGGGGGTGTTCCAGAATGTCCACCGTTTCGCCCGGCGCCTTTTGGACAGCATGTCGGTCGAGGAACGTACTCGTGCGGTGCCGTTGCTGATCGAGTTCCCGGTGCGGGAGCAACTGGGCGACATGGAAAAGCGTGAGTTTGTCAACCCGCTGTCGTTGGTGAATCTACCCCCGGAGGTTGGACCCGAGGTGCTCGACGTGCCAGATGGCAGTGTCGATGAGTTGCTTGTACGGCTGGCCGATCGAGGGACGGATCATGATTGGGCAGCGACGTCGCTTGTGTGGCTTCACGAACAGGGCAAGCTGGACGGGCCGCAGTCCCAGCGCTTAGCGAGCTTGTTGTGGGAGGGGATGGGAGCGTCGGGTGTGCCCACTGTCCCTGGCTTCTACAGCTTTGCGTGCATGAGGCTGCCGCGACCGCCGGGGATTGACCCGGAACCTCGCGTGAAGGAGCACTTGAGATCAGAGATCGGTGCAAAGATGGGCAGCAGCGGCCTGGCCGATGTCCTAGACGAACTCCGCCAGTCGGCCGGTGAGGTCAGCTGGTCGGCGGCTGACGCTTTCGAACTCCTGGCACAGTTCCGGGCGTGGTGGGACGAGCACAAACCTCGGTTGCACTGGGATTTGCCAATGCCGTTCGGGTCGCCGGCGGAACTTACGAGGCGAACGATCTGGAGGATGGTCAGCGCACTGGCCGCAGTGCTGGCAAAAGGCACGGTAGTTGAGGATCGCGGGAGCAAGGATGCGTTGCGCGACTTCATCTCAGACCTGACAGTCCACGGGATTCCTGCGTTGAGGCTGGAACTGGCGTTGACCAAGGGAGGCGACGGTCGGAAGCAGTTGATTGACCGAATCGCGGCGGGGATGTCGGACAGCGTCCACGACAACGTCGTGGATGCGCTGCTGGCGGCGAGGTTTCTGGCGACCGCGGCGACGGACGAAGAGTCGCGGAGAGACTTCGAGCAGGTCAGCACCAAGCTCGCCGAAGGGGTCGAGTGGCGGCATCGTCCGGCACTCGTGGACAGGCTCCGCGTGGCGGCCGGCTTGGTACGAGAGCATCGGTGGTTTGTCGCGCCCGTAACGGAGGCGAGCCTACTCCGTGGTCTCGCATGCATCCAGGGCGAAGGCTCGGAGCGCGTCAGCGGCAACGATGGTGATGGGGTGATCTTGACCCGTGCGTCGGCGGCGTCCTTGGCGTTCGAGTTGTTCAGGCACTACCAGAAGTTGGGGGTGAAAGAACCTGAGACCGTACGGCGGTGGCAAGAGATTTGCAGCGACCCCAACGAGTTCGCCGAGGTAAGGAACGCCTGGGCGACTGTCAGCGCTTGAGACGTACCGCAACAGACATGGCTAGGCGTCTATGGCTGGTCTGGTGCAAACAGGTCGTGCCAGCGACTCCAGCGGCACGGTGCGTACGAGGGGAGCTATGGGCGACACAGATTGGGTAATACCGGACGGTGCCGGCAAGGCGATCCTTGAGCATGGCGCGGTCCTGGCGCGTGGGTTGCTCGGGACCAGCCGGTTCGTGCAGTACTGCGAGCGGCGTGGGTTGCGGATCTCCCGCGAGCGGCTGGTGCGCCTCGAGAAGCTGCGGATGTTCGCGCCAGTATTCCGGGTGCGTACGGCCGCCGAAGCGGAGGAGCCGCTGCGGATTCCACTTAGCGCCGACGACATCTGGTTCGAGAGGGGCTGGGCCGTGGACACCACGGCAGTGCCAGCCAGCTATCCGGTGCCGGACCACGCCGACGAGAGTCACGAGGCGTACTACTCGATCTTTCAGATTGACCACCTGGAAGCGGTCCTAAGCGCGGTCACGCTCGAAGTTCAGTTGGACTCCTACGTGGCGAGGGATGACTCGACGACAGTCGACTGGGCGACGGCGGGTGATCGTTGGATGGAATGGACGCGGCGCGGCGTGGAGAGCTTCCGCGACCACGCATATCGTCGCGCTGTGGCCCTCCTCTGCCAGCACATCTCGAATCGTTACTATCCGTATGCGCGGGGCAACATGCGTACGGTCCTTCACGGAGCGACGTCGTCCTCGGATCATTGGACCATTGTGGACGGACATGGGTGGGACTGGAGGAGCGCCTCGCGTGGGTGGAATGCGGAAGCGGCTGCGTCATTCTATGGGTTGACGCCGGAGAAGCTGCGCCACGCGTACGAGGGACTCGCGATCGCGCAGGCTCACTGCGACCCAATCGAGCGCTGGTATGAACTCACTCAGTTCATTTCGGTCTCGGAGCGGGACCGGCTCAAGGGCGCGGCGTTGAGAGCGGAGACTCTACGTGGCGCTGCCTACATGCTGCGCCGCTTCTACCACGATCTCTATGGTGACGAGCTTCGGCATCCAAACGAGGTGGCAGGCACGGTCCTGCAGCACATGCCGGAGCTTGAGGTGCGTCGCGACGTGCGCCGTCACCTGGAGTTCGTAGCCAACAGGTTCGGGGTCAATCCGCAGCCGCGGTTGTCGCTTATCGTGGAAGGGCGAAGCGAAGAGGTGGCCGTAACACGGATTTTCGAGCGCTGGGTCGGTGCCCATCCAGGGAAGTACGGAGTCGAGATCGTGACACTGGGTGGCGTCGATCATGCGACCGGGGGAAGGGATGGCCGCTTCAAGATGATCTTGCGCTTGATCGATTACCTGCACCACCACCAGACCATCGCGATTCTCGTTCTGGACGACGAACGGGACGCGAGGCAGCTGGAAGCGCACACGAAGAAGATGAAGTCGATTCACCACACGCGGTACGTGACGCGACCGGAGTACGTGCACGTTTGCGATGCCACGTTCGAATTCGACAACTTCTCGGATGCGGAGATCGCCGCTGCTTTGAACGAGCAAGCGGAGACGGGAGCGGCTTTCTCGGAAGAGGATGTTTCGACGGCTAGGACCGATGAAAGCCCTGGCGCCGCCTTGAAGCGTCTGTACCGGAATCGGACCGGAAGCAAGCTGGACAAGGTGCAGTTGAGTGAGGTTCTGACAGGCAGTGTGCTCGCATCAGCAAGTCCAGAGACCGCCGAGAATCGTCCCATTGTGCGGATCGTCGAGCAAGCGGCGAAATTGGCGGCAATGAACCACCTGCCTGCCACGGAGGAGGCGGAGTACAAGAATCAGGAGTCGTCGTACTTCGGAGACAAGTTCTGATGGCGATAGATCGGATACCGGGACAGAGTGCGAAGCGAACGACCTGCGCCGCTTCAAGCACGAGCGGCACCAGTCCCGCCGTGAGCACAGGATGAGGGTTGCGCCCGAAAGGGCGGCTCAAGCGTCGGCGATGTGGGCTGTAAGTAATGACTCGCATTCGATCGATGCTTGCGATCTGTCGACGCTGAGCGGAATCGCGGGTCACTAGTCCGGTCATCCTATTCGCACCCGTTTCGGCCTCGCGGACGGCGCCGGCACTGTTCTCGCGCTTGCCCTTGTCGCGGGCGGCGGTCCCATTTGCGCGGTGGAACGACTGCAAAGCCTCGTAGGTGTCTCCCGTTCCGGTCAGGCGGGGTCGCTTGGGAGTCGTCGCCGGCGCTGGATCACCGGTGGCATGCTTGAACCGATGGTCCCTTGTGGGACCGTCTCTCCGTTGTTCTGCCTAGAGGAGTCCATGCCCGGGTCGCGGATCCCGGGCGGAAGTTGGCCGAGAGTTGCCTCGCCGGCCCGGTTTTCGGCAAAGTTCCGGCGCGAAGGGTTGCGAGGGGCAGTTGCTGCAGGGACGGGTCTCGCGATGTTCGGACGGAGACGGTCGGGTGGTCTGCTGGCGGAGTTTTCGTGCGAGCCGTGGCCGGCGCCATAGGCGCTGCCTGGTTACTTCGAGGTCGTTTCGTCGGGTCCCAGTTTGACGTCCCGCCTGAGCATCCTGTTCATGTTGCCGTATTTGCGACGCCCCGTGCGCGTAGACTCCGGCCCCGGCACTTTCACGGCCGCGACGGGCAGGCGAAGCCTCTGGCTGGAGTGCAAGGCCCGCACTTCCCGGCGCGCGGCTTCCTCGGCCTTCGTGTATTCGCCGTTCGTGTAGGCGAGAGCGAGCTCGATCAACTTGGTCAGTCCCTCGCCGGATTCTAGGTTGAATCCGGTCATGTAGGCGCTGTAGGCCCCGAAAAAGACCACGTCGCCGCTTCCCTCATGGACGCCGACGGTGCAGTGGGCTTGCCGCAACGAACCCGTACGATGGGCCACCCAGCTATGGCGGAGCGCTTCCACCCATCGAAAGTACGACAGCGCGTTCCTGTCCTCGAACGGTCCGTAGAGTTCGTCGGGGTCTATCCGGACCGGTTGCTGATTGTCGTCGAAACAGGCCACGAAGCTGACGACGACATCGCGGAACATGCTGTCCGCTACGAGGTCGGCACCCTGCTGGCCCTCGACGCGCTGCTCCCACAGCCGGATCGTCTCCAGACACCGCGACAGGTCGGCGCGCATCAGGTGCCACTCAGCGAACAGCTTTCCGGCTTCCGACCGGAATGACCGGACCACATGGTTTCGCCTGTCGCCGGCATCCCGGGCGACCCAGTGTTCCTCGAAAGTGCCCTGCACGTCCTGCCCAATCGGGCGGTCCAAGCTCGGCTGCTCGTCGGCCGTGGCCGGCGTTGCCTGGGCGTCGCCAGTTCCCGGCTGGTCGGCGTCCGGGGACGATAGTGTGATCCTGCCGTTCGCGCTCTTGGCGATGCGGATGGCGGATGGTTCGTCCGAGGCGACCGCCGTAACGCGCGCATCCCCGCCCGTGACTTTGATGGTCAGGGGGACGATGGCGTCTTCCCCGTTCGGGATGGCCTTCAAGACTTCTATGGGCATTCTCAGTTCCATCTGCCCGCCGGTGGTGTCTTCCTTCGTCATGAGGGGTTCCTTTCCTGCTGTCTTGGGCCTGTCGAGTCGTTCGAGGTGCAGTGTAGACGGGCCCCGGCCTGAGGTCGTGCTGATTTTCACGCGCCGGGCTTCGCTTGGGTTCGGCGTCGAGGGACGCACCGCGAGTGCTAGTGGGCGACGCCGGACAGGGCGCGCCGTCGCCCTGGGATCGTCCGGAGGAGGTACGGGCGGTCGTCGCGGGGCGGCAGCTGGTGGCGGGCTGGCGGGGCAAGCGGTCGGGTTGTGAGTAAGAAAGTCCCTTGCATGCGACCGATGCTTGCGATCGGTCGATGCTGAGCGGAATCGCGGGTGGTCAACCCGGTCATCCCATTCGCACCCTGTTTCGTCCTCGCGGATGACGCCGGCCCTGATCTCGCGCTGTTCGTTAGGCCCGAGGACGGTCACCGCATGCAGCGGGCGCACGGGCGCTGAGCGGTGACGTGCCCGATCTCGTGCTGGACGAGCACAAAGAGACCATGCTGCTCGGCTGCTCGGCGTATTCGTGTTCGGCGGCAGCGGCATCTGACGCAACCTTCGCGCTGTCACTACCTCCAGACTTGTCGCAGAACTTCTCAGCGCCTAGCGAGGAACGGATGCGCACGGCGTGAAAGTAGGTAGTGACAGCGCGCGAAACGGCGCTGGAGCGCAGCGTCGGTGCGGAATGCTAAACACGCGGCGGTGGTGCCGCATTGGTGCCAGGTGCTATTCTCCGTCCCGCCTACGTAGCCGCCTTGCGCGGCTGT
>VXYL01000036.1 GCA_009846005.1 Gammaproteobacteria bacterium
TGGCGTCCTCGAGGTCGAACTGGTCCGGGGTGGCGCGGCGGATCTCGGCCTGCCGCGCGGCGGTCAGCACGGTGAGCCGCACGGCGAGCTTGGCGAACGAGGTGCCCGAGTCGATCCGCCGCAGCGCGGCGCCGACCTCGGAGAAGTGCAGTGCCGCGTGATGGCGGATCGCCTTGGTGCGCTTGGGGAGGTTCGCGAGCACGACCGAGACGGGGTTGTCGTTCGGCCGGAACTCGCGCAGCGCCGCGTAGCGGAGCACGGTCGCGATGTGGGTTCCGACCGCCCGCGCGGTGGGGTGCTTGCCGGCGAGCGCCAGGGGACGCAGCACGTCGTCGATGGCTGCGGTGCCGACCTGGTCGACGGGGAGGTCGCCGATGCGCGGCAGCACGTAGGTCTCCATCCGCGCCTGCCAGTCGCGCGCCGTGGGCGAGGCGGTCCCGCCCTTCCAGTCGCAGGCGGCCTGCTCGAAGGCTACCCGCTCCGCGACCGCGAAGCTGGGCACTCTGGGACGGCGGGGATCGCCGCCGTTCCTGGCGATGGCCCGGTTGCGCGCCGCGGTCTCTCGCGCGTCGGAGAGGCTCACCAGGCTGGCGGCGCCGAGGCCGATGTCGCGGCGCTTGCCGTGGATGGTGATGCGCTGCACCCACGACTTGGCGCCCGAGTGTTGTACGCGCAGCATGAGTCCGTTGCCGTCCACGAGGACGCCGGGTTCGGAGGCGGCGCGCACGCGCGCGGCGGTGAGGGCGTTGCGGACGAGGCGGGGCATGGGCGGTCGATTCGGGTCGTGGAATGTGGGACAATTCTACCCGAATGGCCCCGCTGGATCAAACAACCGTTCCCACAAAAACAAGGGGACTTGGAGGTATCCGGGGGTGCCTAATGAGGCCAGATTGATAACGGATCAGGGGCGTAAAATGTTACTTAACATGCTGATAAATAGACACTTGACGGGTTTAGAGAAACGCCTTGACCCTCGCCGGTTCGGTAGGAATCACGGTTGAGGTTGACTTGTTCCATGCGAGCCGCGTGCTGATCCTGTCCTTCTCGTAGAAGAGCACCATGTTGGTGGTGTTCTCGGACAGGCCCGGCACGGTGAACGTGGCGGTCCTCAGCGTGTTGCTTAAGTCAGCGTCGGTGGTGACCCAGGTGTGGTTGTACTGTACGCCTAAACCGTCGAACGGCGCGGGCAGGTTCGTGAAGAGGTACTGTGCTGCGACCTCGAATCCGCCGATGAACACATCGTCGCTGTTAGCCGGTCCCTGGAACAACACCGTAACGTTCGAGCCGTTCTCACAACACACCGTCCCACCGGTGGCCGGGTCGATCCAGTCCCTAAGCTCCGAAACATTGATGATGAACCCATCCACTTCCTTGCCGAAGGCATGCACGGCGAAGATCGCGTCGTCCATCGGGTACCACTCAAGCCCGATGTCTATCTGCTCGGCGATGTACGGTTTGAGCTTCGGGTCGCCCTCTTCGACAACCATCGGATTGTTGTCCTTCTCGCCGCCGGGATTCAGCTGCGTGAATGAAGGCTGCGTCATCGTTTTGCCCCAGGAGAAACGACCGACAAGGTCGTCGGTTATATCGAACTTCAGATTCAGCGACGGCAAGAGCTCGGCGAACCCGTTGCCGTGCTCCTGAAACTCGGAGGGCCCGAGCTCGAACTCCCATATACCTACCGTGTCATTTAAGAAGATCCGGGTAACGGGCTGCACGTTGCCGCTCGAGGCGCGGTCGATTGAGATCCAGCGGACGCCGACGTTGCCGGACCAGGGTATGTCCCCGATGCTGCCGGCCACATCCATCATGAAGTAGACGGACAGGGTTTCCTCCCAGAAGTCGAAGTCCTCATCGTGCGAGCGTGACGCCCTTGCCGCGACCGAAGGCGGAAGCTCGTCCGCACGGCCGATGAGGTACACATCCCTGACCGAGTCGGCAATCGGCATCAAGAAGCTTCGGGGCGACTGGATGCCGCTAATGCCGGAGAGGAGGTCGTCGACCGGTAAGACAGTGTATTCGATATCGACCATGCCCAGGCCCTCGCTGCCGATAGGGCCAAAGTGGCGGGCGCGGGGACCGACCACCCACTCACAACAGCGGCGCCAGTCACGCTCTCGGTCTCGGAAGCTGATACCGGCATTGATCGCCAGACCATCGTCGAAGTGATACGTGGCGTCGAAGCGGTACGCGTTCTCATTGTCTCCCGATATGTTCAATGCGTCCGCAAAAATGGCGAAATGGTAGAGCGCCGGGTCTAAGAGGTCGGTTTCGAGGGTGATTGAAGGCAGGTACCTGTCACGCGCATCGTAGACACCGGGCACGCCCGTTTGGAAGTAGTAAGTGTCAGGTCTAACCTGCTCCCTGTCCCCAATGGAGTGAGACACATCGAACGAGAGGGTCCACTTTTCCGATGGCGTGAACTGCGCGTTTACGGCGAACGTCTGGTTTTGGACCGTATCCGTCCGGGGCCGCGAGAAGCTCCACACCTGCGAGTTCTCCGTGCGGAGATACGTCACCATGTTGTTCTGGTCCGTCTGCACGATCGAGGCGGCGTTGGCGACCCCAATAAAGTACATCCACATCGAGTGGTAGTCTTCGTAGTCGCGATCCAGATCCGAGTGGCTAACGTCGACGGTGATGTCCCATTGCTCGTTCGGGCGCCACTGCAGCGCGGCACTCAGGTTGAGCCGTTGGTTGTCCTCGATGAGCGTACCCTGGGCGAGGCCACTGGGCGCATACGCGCACGCCGTGCCTATGCCTTCGATCAACGTGCACCTCGGCAACGGAGCGCCGTTCAAATCGACGGCGTTGTTGAACACCCTCGGCTGATAGCCCCCGATGCGGAACCAGTCCTCGCGCAAGGTGCGTTCGTCGCCCGCGACGCTGACGAGAAAGCCGAGCTCGTCGTTCCACGCGTCGCTGTAGACCGCCGCGAAATTATAGCCGTTGTCGTCGGCCAGCCCGTCGTCGGTGACGATCGCGTTGGCCGCGAGAATCCGTTCCCCGCCGTTGTCGAACGGCCGCCGCGTACGGATGTTGATGGTGCCACCCAAACCGGCCTCGAGCAGATTCGCCTTTGCCGACTTATGTACTTCGACCGCCTGTACGAGCTCGGCCTGCATGGACTCGAAGCGGAATACCCGAGTCTGGGTGCGTTGGGCGTCTGGGCAGGATCCGGCGCACGATTCGCTACCGCCCGACAGCGCCGTGCGGCCGTTGATCAGCACGCGCGTAAACTCCGGACCTAAGCCCCGGATCGAGACCATCGAGCCCTCGCCGCGCATCCGGTCGATGGCAACGCCGGTTATGCGTTGCATCGACTCGGCCAGGTTCTGGTCCGGAAACTTGCCGATGTCCTCGGCGACCATGGTATCGATGATGTTGTCCGCGTTGCGCTTCATGTCGATCGCCCGGCGCAAGCTGCCGCGGATACCGGTGACAACAATTTCTTCGATTGCTTGATCATCTGCGGCTTCTGCTGCCTCGGCCGCGATGGCCGCCCCACCGGAAGTGGCGAATACGGCCGCGGCCAGTGCCGCGGCGGCAGCACGATTTAGTAGTCTTATGGACATGGTATTCCCCTCATCCGATGATATGGACGGAGGGCCGACGCAATCCGGAGTTCCTCCGTTTACGCCGTAGCTTGTCTGGTGGGGGGGGGTAGTGGGCGACGACCCATGTGCCATGCACAGTCAGTCCACGAGTTGACTCCCCCCTAGAAGTCAAACTTCGGTGGCGAGAGACTATATCACAGTCGCTGAATTGCTCCATGCCCTGGAGCAGTGTGCGGGCGATGCGTCGGTTCGGGTTGTGGTGTTGCGTGGTGCCGGCAAGGGCTTGTGTCCTGGTGATGAATCTGAACGGCATGGGCGAACTGCCGTCGGAGTTCAGCCGCGTACTGGACCATGCGGCCAACCATGCAGGTCTGCAATCGGTCTAATCGAAGAGCCAGTCATCTTATTCGCGCTGCCTTTTCCTCGTTGAACCACCAGCCGTCCGGGAACGGCGCGATATACATCTCCTCGGGCAGGTCGGGCCGGCCGAACTTGTCCCAATAAACGATGCGGGTGTCCCCCCTGGCATCCAGCGGGAACTGGTAGTAGTTCCATAGCAGAACGCGATCAAGCGCCCGGCAGGCGCTCACAAACTGATCGAGATGTGTTGTATTGAGCGCTGCCTCGACCAGGGCATCGACCGCCGGGTCGTTGAGGCTGGACGCATTGAGGCGGGTTGATGAGGAATGAAAAAAGGGCCGTAACTCCCAGGAGGGCGGTACCTGCATTCCGCCGCCGACCAGAGTAGCGTCGTAGTCAGCGTCGCGCATCCGACTTTGGTAACTGGTGCGATCGATCATGCGGATATCCGCCTGGATACCGAGTATCGACAGCGAACTCATATAGGGAAGGAGAATACGCTCGTCTGCCCGCGAAAAGGACAGAAACTCGATCACAAAGGGTTCGCCTACAGGGTCGACCATTATGCCGTCTACGACCCGATAACCGGCTTTCGCAAGGAGTGCCTGCGCCCTCAACAAACCGTCACGATCGACGCCCACGCCATTGGTACTGGGAAAGGAAAAGGGGTGGGTGAATACCCTGGCGGGCAACCGCGCACGATGTGGTTCGAGCAGCGCTGTTTCCGTTTCGTCCGGCAATCCCGAAGAAGCGAACATGGAGCCGGCAAAGAAGCTGTTGGCCCGGGTCAGTTCGCCCCCGTGCAACACCCGGATTTGCCATTCGAAGTCCAATGCATGGAACAGTGCTTCGCGTACGCGAAGATCGTCGAATGGTTTGCGCCCCGTATTCATTGCCAGACGATACCGGGCACCGCTCAGATCGCCTGACCGGAGTCGGCCCAGCACTAGCCAGCCGGCCCTGCGGGCGGGAACGTCGTAGGATGCCAGCCAGTGCCGCGAGTCGGTCTCGGTCCACACGTCAAGCGCTCCTGCGCGCAGGG
>VXYL01000061.1 GCA_009846005.1 Gammaproteobacteria bacterium
CCCGCCACCACGCCGCGAAGGTGATCGCATAGAATCACGAGTGGAAGAGCATCGTCTCCGGTGGGGCGCGCGGCCTTCAAAGCCGTCGGGACGCTCGATAAGCGTCCGGTGGGTTCGACTCCTACCTCTTCCGCCACTTTTTGATCTAATTAATTGTTTTATGTGAAATTTTTTGAACAAATTCGCCTTTGTTCCCCCTAACGTTCCCCCACCCGAATCCCGTGCCTGATTGAGATAGTCCGCCCAACCCTGCATTAACACGGCACGTCGCTCGAACATCGTCGACCGCGCATACGCCGCCTCCGCACTGTCCTTCACAACGTGGGCGAGCGCCGCTTCTGCAACCTCGCGCGGCACCTGCGCGTACTCGCTGCACCAGTCACGGAAGCTCGATCGAAAACCGTGCGGAACGGCAGGCACACCAAGGTCCCGCAGCATCTTGCTCAGCGTGTTGTCCGACAAGACCTTGCCAGTCGCGCTGGGAAACACGAGCCCGGAGCCATCCTTGACCTCGGTCATCTCCTCAAGGATCTCCACCGTCCGGTCCGCGAGGGGAACCCGATGCATCCTGCCGGACTTCGTGGCTGTGTCAGGCACCGTCCAGACACGCCCCTCCATGTCCACATCGTCCCACCGCGCGTTGCGCACTTCCCCACTGCGGCATGCGGTGAGGACTAGAAACTCGAAAGCCGCGATCGTAGAACGCCGAGACTTACTCGCGCGAACCTTGGCAAGGGCACCAGCGACCGCAGAGTGGGGCAGCGCGGCATGGTGCTTCCGCCTCCTGGCTTCGCGCTTCGGGAGGGCAGCCTGCAGCACATCACCCGCAGGGTTGTCCGTGCGGTATCCGCTGGCGATCGCCCATTGCATTACGGCCCGGATACGCTGTCGGACGCGCATCGCGGTCTCGCGCTTGTCGTTCCAGATCGGCGTCAGACAGCGCAGGACGTCCGAGGTCTCGACAGCTGAGAGCTTCATCCCGCCGATGACGGAAAATGCGTACGCCGAGAGCGAGTGCTCCCACTGCTGCCGCGACTTGACGGCGTTCCGCCAAGTCTCCGCATAGAGATCAATGACGGTAGTGGCCGCTTCGCGGAACGTCGGCTCCTGCTCGCTCCCCCGGCGCGTCAATGGACTCTCGCCCGCCCGCACCAGCCGCCGGTTGTCTGCTACGGCCCGCCGGGCCTCGGCGAGTGAGACCAGTGGGTACGGACCCAAGCCGATGTCGCGGCGTCGACCGTCGACAGTAATGCGCTGCACCCAGGTGCGTCGACCGGACGCCTTCACAAGCAAGAACAGGCCATCCCCGTCCCGGTATTTCCCGGGAGCTACCGCGTTGCGTAGCTTAGCGTTGGAGAGCCGTCTGCTTGATCGGTTCCGCGTTGCTTTCGGGTCCATCTCGCTCCTTCCGCGAGGACCGGTGGATCACGGCAGGAAGCGCGATGTCGTTCCCCCTATTGGTCCCCCTATCGGAGTAAACAACAGGACCGCAACGGACCGTACGCGTCTCCGCGAAATCCGCGAATTGGGATCGCGGTCCACCCCATCGACGAGGCCACGCCCACCTACTTCCATCGGCCACGCTGGCAGTTGCAGCGAATCGCAGTCACCATACCACCGCGTCACCAAGGCGACACCAGGAAAGTGCTTAGCACGCTGCTAAGAGTGATCGGGGTGAAGCCAGTTCGCCAAGGCGGCAGCCGGTTACCCAAAACCCGAGGTGAGTGGCATTCCAGCGTCCACGCACCGTTGGCCCGCAGCCCGGGTATTTTCAGTTGTCAGAAACCGGACGCTTTCGGCGGACACTGATACAGCCGGCCCGCGAGGGTTTGGGCACTTGGACGCCCGCGTCGGTCTGACCCCTTAGCGTCACTGGCCTGGAGGCCGATTTCGCCGCCTGTCACTACCCTTTTCCAAAGCACTTCGCCGCCAACGGGGTAGTGGCAGGCGGCAACTACCAACCGCACTTCCCTTCGCCCAACTACCGCTTCACCCACTCGAGCGCAACTGTGTGTAAGCGACCATTCTGGGCCGTTCGCAACCAGCCTCGTCAGCGAGTCGGCGGATCGCGAGTGCCGCGTCTCGTCCTTTCGACGGGCTTATCAAGCAGTCATCGCCGCTGGAACCTCAGTTCGAGTGATTCGAAACCCGGCCAGTATTGGGCCAAGCTAGTCTTGCCCCTTTAGCGACTTCGCTATTTCCTTGATCTCCCGGACCGATAGACGACGTGACCCCGACGCAAAGGACACGTTGAAACCCACAGCAATAGGCGTGACGACGTTGTCTCCGTATACGTGACCGTGTATCTCGACGTCCTTCGCCGATCGACACCCGATGAGCAGATCCTCCTCCAGGCGCACGCGCGCGCGCGGCTGGAGCTTGCCGAAATGACAATCCACCTTCCACGAGTCGCCTTCCCTCCTGACGTACACGGCGCCGTGCGCAACCACCTGCGGCACGCGAGTCAGAATCGCCATCGTGCTCCGCTCCGGCCAGCTCGGCCTGTCCGTAGAACCGAGCAGCTCGTAGCCCCTGTCCGGATCGGACAACTCTATCGCTAGCCTGGCATCGTGGATCACGCTTCCGCTCGTGTTCTCCAGTTCCAGCGTGGCCCGGAAGCACGCGTCCGTCTGAAGGTACTCTGCCAAGTCCCGGTAGTAGCTCGAATTCGCAAGCGGCTCGTGTTGGATGACCCTCACCATCCCGCTTCCCACCGGAGTACCCGGCCGGTAGTCCGGGATCTCCTCCGGACTCGGAACATCGAACCAAGTGCTGTCCTCCACGACCACGTTCTCGCCTAGACCCTCGCCGGTATCGCGGTCCACCAGATGAAGCCTCACCGACGGCTGCCCGACCGCCGTTCGTTCGACGCCTAGACCGTTCTCCGGCTCCCTGCGCCCTGCGGATTCCCCCAGCCGCACCCGATCAGCGATCATCCGCGCGACCTCTTCCGATTTCCGCACCCGACCGTCCACGTAGCCGTCGAGCCGCGTCATACCGGTCACGTCGCCTTCCCCGAGTCTGACGTACATGATCTCGCGGTCCTCTCCCGTCGCGCCCCGTTCGCGGATCTTGCGCCATTCGACGTCGGGCCAGAGCTTCCCGTCGTACTCCGCTGACACGAACACGACCACCAGGTCCGACCTCTCGCCGTAGATGCCCTGCAGCAACCCGTCCAGGTTCGGCCGGGCCAACTGCGCTTCGTAGAAATGGTCGTAGAAGCAGGCGTCCGGACCGAGCAGGTGGTCAAGATCCCCGCCACCTTTTCCACATACGCCCGTTGCTCGCCTGGAAACGACAACGCCACGCGGAAACGATGGCGCTCGATGTCCACGTCCTGGCGCCGCCCACTTGCCCAGCCGGGCAGCGCGACCCCTCGTCGACCGAGCTCCAGGGCCAGGTCGACGTCCTTCACCGCCCAATGGGTCCGATTGAGTTCGAACCGGGTGATGTCTAGCTCGCGACCAAGCGACTCGAGGTCCCCGGCCGTCACGAACGGTTCGCACGGCAGGATCGAGTACTCGATTCGTACGTGCCCGGACGCCAGACGCCGCACCGTCCGCAACACGCCGAACCTCGGGTCCTTCGCGCATGGCTTCTCGTAGGCGAACACACACGGCAGGGCGCACAGTTCCCGCACCTGATCAGGTTTCAGTTCACCGAACCGGGCCGCAATCTCCGGGTCCGTGTACTCGGCCACGCACCGCGATCGTTCCAGGTCGACAGGCCTGCCGGTCCAATCGTCCTCGTCCGCCGAAACCAGCAGGTTGTACATCTTCGTCCTCGCCTTGTCGCATGCCCATGCCCCAGCCGCAGTCCACGACCCAACCGCCGCCGTTCCGTTTGATGGGCGATCCCTTCGGGCCGGGCTGTCCTACTGCGTACCGAGCCTCGGCAACCTGAGTCTCGGCCCTGCGGGCTTCCATCCCTATCGCGGGCGCGTTTGGTGGCTCCGCGGCGCCACGTCGCGCCGGCCAACGGCCACTGGCAACGGTGCCAACGAAGCCAACCACCATTATATCGATCCTCTCCGGGCGTCTCACCGCACGGCTATCACTTACTCGCCGACCGTTTCATCTGGCAACGGGCTGCCCCGCCGCCACGCGCGTGCCAGTCTCCTTCGCCAGTTGAGCCTAGCCTCACGCTTCGGCATCATCCGGGCCTTTGCCTCGGCTCCACGGTCCAAATGCGATACGCGCGCCCCCAACCTCCCGATCCGCCGATTCAGGTTCGGCAGGCCTTGCGTCTCGAAGCCCTGCACGCCCCAGACCCAGCGAAACTCCGCCGTCGACCACCTCCTTCCATTTCCCGTACCCTCGCCTTCGCGATCCTCCCAAGCCTGCGCTCTGCCTACACGTGTCTGTCCCCCTGACCCAATCCGATCTAGTCGGCCGCATATGCCAGCGTTCGCCACACTACGCTTGGTTCCTCGGCGCCGGCGCTTCACGCGCCACCGGACTGCCGACTGCCACCGACATCATCTGGGACATTAAACGTCGCAACTATTGCCGCGAAGAGAACCAAGACATCTCCAGACAGGATTTACAGAACCAGGCGGTCAGGGACCGGCTACAGGCCTACTTCGACGCCCGCGGCTTTCCGCCCCTAGGAGCCCCCGACGAATACACGGCCTATTTCGAGCGCGTGTTCGGCGAAGACAGAGAGCGTCAGCGCAACTACATCCGTGCCGTCCTCTCCGAGGACCGCGCCTCCCTCGCCGCAGGCAACCGCGTCTTTGGCGCCATGCTCGCCGCAGATCTCTTGCGCGTCGCCTTCACGACCAACTTCGACAACGTCGTCGAGAAGGCCGCCGCTGAAGTCGGCCACCGGCCCGTGGCACCCTACCACTTGGAGGGTGCGCGGGCCGCAAATACCGCCCTCGACAACGAGGATTACCCCCTCTACTGCAAGCTACATGGTGACTTCCGGCACGACAGCCTGAAGAACCTCTCCGCTGACCTCCAGCGCCAGAACGACGACCTAGCGCGCTGCCTCGTGAACGCGACCGGGCGTTTCGGCTTCGTCGTCGCCGGCTACAGCGGGCGCGACGACAGCATCATGGAACTCTTCCACCGCGCTCTCGACGCCCCCAACCCGTTTCCACACGGTCTGTACTGGACGGTTATGCGCACCTCGCCCGCGCCTGCCCCGGTCGCAGAGCTCATTTCGCGCGCGTCCAGCCAGGGCGTCGAAGCGCACATCGTCGAGACGCAGACCTTCGACGCCTTCATGCTCCACATCTGGCGGAATCTGGATTCCAGACCTGCCGAACTCGACAACCGCGTCCGACGCTCAGCGCTCGTCACCGTAGACATACCCTTGCCGCCGCCCGGCGTCGTCGGCCCGCCCATTCGTACCACCGCGCTGCCCATCCTCGAAGTGCCCAGCCATTGCCAGACCCTGTCCTTCACCACCCCCAAAGATTGGGCCGACCTGCGCCGGACCATGGCCTCATCCGACGGCGCGCTGATCCTGGGCAAGTATGAAGATGTCTGGGCCTGGGGATCGCCGCACGCCGCCCGCGCAGCCATCGGGCCGGAACTTACAGCCGTCGGCGAGACTCAACTCCCTACCGGCTTGCACGCGCCGGGCGGTCAGTTCCTCAAGGGGTTCTTCGAGCGCGCGCTCGTCATATCACTCGCCCGTGGTCGTCCCCTCCTCAGCCGGACTCGCGGCCACGCCGCCTACGTTATCGCCGACCGCCACGCGTCTTCCCTGCGGGAGCTGGACCCGCTCGCCCAACTGGTCGGACAGACCACCGGCGCCATCGCCGGACTCAACACCTCCCCCACGCCGGAGTTTCCGGATCCCGAACCCGTCCACTGGGCCGAGGCACTGCGCCTCGTCGTCCACGAGTCCCACGGCCAACTGCGGCTCCTGCTGCATCCCGACATCTGGATCTGGCCGCCCCGCGCACGACGCGATGCACAGGACTTCATCGCGCACCGCCGCCGCCGACTCCTCAACCAACAGTACAACCACCTTCTCGACGCGTGGCTCCAAGTAGTACTCGGGCCCCACGACCGCGGCGCAGAGGTCCAAGTGTCCCCTTTCGACTCCGGCGCCGAGCCTGAAAATCCGCGCTTCGTCCTCAGCACGCGCACAGCCTACAGCCGCAGGCTCCGCCGATGACCGCCGATCCCGCCGCTCTACCCAGCTACACGACGCTGCCGGAGCCTCACCTACTCTTCCACGACAGGCGCACCGACACCCACCCTCTACGCGGCCTCATCGAACACGGACCCTACGGCTCGCGCTTCGGTACGCCGTCACAGCTGCGTTTCGCGCTTCTCGCGCCCGCGGCTGAATCCGCCCGGCTCACTGGCCTCGTGGACGAACTACAGCGTCCGGCAAAGCCCCGCGAGGCCACAAACTACTACCCCGTGTACCCCGGGTTCGAGCAACTGTTCCGCATTCCCGTGGCCGCGCAGGACAGGCGCCTCATCAGGCCCTTCCCGGCCGCCCTCGACGCCCTTGCCCGCGCCGAGGACAAGGTCGGCCTCGCCCGCGGCCTTTTCCAGACAATCGAACAGCTCGAGACGCTCCGTACCGAGTTCGATGTCGCACTGGTCTACCTGCCACCCCATTGGGCCGCCTGCTTCGAGGGCGAGAACTTCGACTTCCACGACTACCTCAAGGCGTACTGTGCCCCGGCGAACCTGCCCATCCAGATTCTCCGCAAGTCCAGCTTCGACCGGGCCTGCCGGGCCAACGTCATGTGGGGCTTGAGCGTTGCCCTCTACGCCAAAGCCGGCGGGGTACCGTGGAAACTCAACGGCCTAGGCCGGGACGAGGTCTTCATCGGCATCAGCTACGCCATGAAGGACGGTCCAGACGGCACCCAGTACACGACCTGCTGTAGCCAAGTGTTCGACCCTGACGGCACCGGTTTCCGCTTCGTCGCCTACGACGCCAAGGAGTTCACACAGGACCGCAGCCGCAACCCCTACCTCTCCTACTACGAAATGCAATCTGTCCTGTCCCGCAGTCTTGAGGTCTACCAGACCGGCCATTCCGGACATACGCCCGGCAAGGTCACCGTGCACAAGAACACACCGTTCCGAGACGACGAGATCCTCGGTGCCCTCGACGCCTTCAGCGAGACCACCGAGGTCGAACTCGTCCAAATCGTCAAGCGCGTCGACTGGAAAGGGATCCGCTACCAAGCCGGCACCCCACCCGTTCCCCACGGGTACCCCGTCGACCGGGGCACCTACATCCCCATCGATCGCCACGAAGCACTTCTCTGGTCGCAGGGTAGCGTCCGCGGCGTTCACATGCGCGGCGACGGCCTTGACGTCTACAAGGAAGGCGCCCTCGCGCCGACGCCCTCTCCCGTGCTGCTGCGCCGCTTCTCTGGACAGGGCGGCTGGCACGAAACCTGCGCGGGCATCCTCGGTCTCACAAAGATGGACTGGAACAACAACACCCTCTACAAGAAGCTGCCCGTCACACTCGTCTACTCGAAGGCTTTCGCGGACATCGTCCAGCAAAACCCGTACATCGTCGACAACGTCTACGACTTTCGCTTTTTTATGTAACCAATGCCCGACCCGCGACGAACCCCCCCATCGACAAGAGCCCCCGGCCGGCCGGTGACTGGTTCAACCTCACATGCGGCAACCCAATGGTCCGCCAAGGCTGCGTTGGTGGCCATTCACGGCATGGGCCGGGCCAGCCCGACCTACGCCGATCGACTCCAGAAGGCCCTATTCGAGCGCCTCGATGAGGCCGGTCCCGCCCTGCACTTCGCGCCTGTCTACTACGAGAACCTGCTCAGTCCCAACCAGTCCCGCGTCTGGAAGGCCTGCTCACGCACCCTAAGGTGGACGCGGCTGCGGCGTTTCGGGCTTTTTTTCCTTGCCGACGCCGGTGCCTTGGAGAGCCGGAAATCCGAACCGGACAGTGCCTACACGCGCGTCCAGATCCGCATCGCGCAAACGCTCTACGAGGCTTGCCGGACAACGGGCCCGAACTCGCCGCTCGTCCTGATCGCGCACTCATTAGGCTGCCAAATCCTGTCCAACTACCTGTGGGACGCGCAGAAGTACCTTAAACACGGCCGAAGCAACGTCGGCATCTGGACCGACCCCAAGCAATACGCAAGCGACATCACAGACTCCGGCACGCTGTCCCACGACGAACTCGCTTTCATGGCCGGCCACACATTGCGCTACCTCTACACCACCGGCTGTAACATCCCCATGTTTGTTGCCGGACACGACCAGTCCGCCATCGAACCGATCTCCCCGCCCAACGCCAACTTCAAATGGCACAACTTCTACGACAAGGACGATCCCCTGGGCTGGCCCTTGAGTATCCTCTCTCCGTCCTACGCCAAGCTCGTTTCCGACCACCAAGTCAATGCCTCCGGCGGTTGGCTAGCCTGGCTGCTCGCCAGCTGGAATCCCCTCTCGCACGGCCGGTACTGGCAGGACAAGGACGTGCTTGCCCCGCTGCGCGACGATGTTGCCAGCCTGCTCTGATCGCAACGACCAAGCACCACTTGCACCTTCGCCCACACTGCCATGTTCCTACGCCTCAGTTGCCCGATCCTCATCACCCGCCGCGAAGAACAGCCCCAGCAACCCGGAATAGACGACAAACGGAAACACGACGTAGCGGTAGAACCAATGCACCTGGGTCGGGATCGAGTACGCCACCCCACCAAGCAAGACCGCAAGCGCCAGGCAACCGAATAGGCCATACTGCCAATCCGGTTCCCTCCGCACTGCCTCGACCACCCCGGTCACCGCAAAGACCAGCCACGGCAGGCCAACGGTCATCGCCAGCGCTATGCGGTGCCCGCTCTCCGAGAGCCCCGGGTCCGCTCCTGTCTCCTCCAGCAGTTCCCCGACTCTTTCCACAATCAGATTCGCCGCAGCGGCAATCCCCTCGTTCGTCGACGCCGAACTCGCCTCGAGATCCTTCAGCACCGCCGCGGCCTTCGCGTACTTCGCCATCGCGAAGTTAGAGGTCTCGATTTCGTAGACCACCACGCCAACTCCTCCCGCCAATGCGAGCACCAGCACGATCACCAGCTTCCTAGCCGTGATCGGCCCACGATTCAGGAAACCGCCGACAGTCGTCACCACACTCTCAATCATCTCCTCATCTTCCCCGTCCCACGCTCCAACCGGCCGCCATGTCGTCTCCTACCCGCCCCCAAGTCTCTGCTTCACTGGCGACACACTCGGCCCACACACGACTCCCCCTCACCCGTCGCCGCACCGGCGCCGCCTGCGCGTGCGTCCATCGCCAGCTCGGCGGCGCCCAACACCCGCACGACGACGCCGGGCCGCGCCAACCGCGAAGGAAACCACCCCTACCGACGCGCACCACCCCACAAACCGCAAGCGGACAACGCACCACCGACACCATCGCCAAATCGCATTGGGCGCCGCATGATCTCTCCGACCGGGCTGTTGCTACTAGGTACCGAGCCTCAGCAGCCCGAGTCCCTTGGCGAACTCCCTGTTCGCGGCTACGACTCGTCCACCCGCGAGCGGATTACTCCCCTTCGAGCGGAAGGTCTGGCCTCACGTACGCTGAACCAACTTCAATCTTACCTGCGTCCCGCCCGAATCGCCGCCAACCTCCTCCCCCTAACTGCGCAGACCTCTCCTAGTTACCAATCCCAATCACTGTAGTGTGGCGCGGGCCGCTTGAACTGACGGACAGCCGCCGAAACTCGAAACTTGCAGATTCGGCCTTATGCGCTACGCTTTCGCAGTCATGGCGGCGACGAACCCAACCTACTTACTGCCTATCGTCCACAGCGAGTGCGAGGAACTCGCTCGGGAAATCGGAGACGCAGTCCGCGCTGCTGCGGCGGAGGTCGTGGGCCGCACAGGCCTAGTCGATGTACTCGAGCGGGTTCCGGACGCAACGTCCAGTACGCACGTCGTCGTGGTCTATGCGGCAAGTCGAGCTGGCGCACAGGACGCCGATGTGGACGCGCAAATCGCGCAGGCGTTGGCGAATGGCCTTGCCGTTCTCCCGGTCTTCCAGTCGTCTGAGCCAGACAACGTGAGGGACATGCTCCCTGACCGAATTGAGCATCTGAACGCGGTCGACTGGGTCCACAGCCGCTCTCTTGCGCTGGCGACGATACTGCGCCTGCTAGGTCTGGTCGCGGACGAACGGCGACTTTTTCTTTCCTACGTGCGGCGGGACTCCGCCGATGTCGCCGAACAGCTGCATCGAGAGTTGCAGGAACGGCAGTTCGATGTGTTCCTGGACCGGTTCACAGTGCCACCCGGGGCCGACTTCCAGCGCCGCTTGACGGAAGACCTGGCGGACAGGGCGTTCCTGCTGCTGTTGGAGAGCGACGGGATCCGAGACTCCAGGTGGGTCCAGCACGAGATCGACTACGCGCTCTCCCACCGAATCGGCACGCTCGCAGTAGCGATGCCCAACCTGGCCATGGGCCGCGAAGCGCCCATCGACGAAGCGTTCAGGTTCAGGCTCTCCGCCAGCGACCTGCAGGATGGGAAACTGTCGGCGGCGGCCCTGCGTGTGTTACTAGACAGAATCGAGCTCTCCCACGCGAGTGCGCTTCGGAGGCGGCGAGAACAGCTACTGGGCAGCCTGATCGACCATCTGGAGGCCTCCGGATACTCGTGCGACCCTTTGGCCGAGTGGTCGATCGTCGCCAGCGCGGCAGGCCGCGTTCCTAGTGCATTCAAGGTGGCACCCAGAAGGCCACTCGTAGAGGAACTTCGCACGTTGGAGCGGGAACGAGACCGCGCGCGGGGTTCCGCCGGCATCGGCGACATCGCCGCTTCGCTCGTGCACGACGTGGAGCACATGGCCCAAGATCATGCCGACCTTCTGCAGTGGGTCGGCGCTCCCCGCGGTCTCGCCCTTGGGCGTATCCTCGAGTCCGGTCTCGAGACAGCAGCATGACCGCGTTGAGACATCGACGTATATTCCTCTCGGCGAGCTTCCCGTCAGGGAAGCGCGGGACCAGATTCGAGCCGTTCGATCCGGGGGCAATCGCAGATGCCGTGACGGCGGTCGCCCGCGCCGTGCTGCTGGCAAAAGGCAGACTACTTTTCGGCGGCCATCCAACTATCACGCCCCTAGTCCTGATGGTGGCGAGCGAACTGGAGATCGAGGGTGCCGTCGACGTGTTCCAATCGCAGTGGTTCGCGGGCCAGATCACGCGCGAGACGCGGACGTTGGAAGAGGCCGGCTTCGGCGAGATCCACTGGACACCCGAACGGGCGACACGGGAACAGAGTCTTGAGACGATGCGAGAGGTCATGCTTGCCCACGACCGGAAGTTGATTGCTGGGGTTTTTGTCGGCGGCATGGAAGGCGTGAGAGAGGAGTTCGATCTGTTCCGACGATTCCAGCCCCTCGTGCCGCGTGTGTCCCTGGCAGGCCCCGGAGGCGCAGCCGCCAGGCTCCCCATGGACGAGACACGGAGCGTCCTGGGCAAGCATGTCGAATCGAGGCGCTATCCGTTCCTTGCCTCGTTCCTTGTCAACAGGCTCGCTGAGACAGCGTAAGGGCGCACGGATGGCGCGGGTGGTGTTCTTCAGCTTCGACTACGACGACGTCTGGCGAGTCAACCAGGTCCGCAACTCCGGGAAGTTTGTCGGAGAAAGGCGGTCGGGATTCAGGGACAAAGCGGAATACGAGCAGGTCAAGCGACGAGGCGATGCTGCGATCAAGCGGTGGATCCGTGAGCAAATGCTGGGATGTTCAGTGACGTGCGTCCTAATCGGCTCGGCGACCCACGAAAGCAAGTGGGTCCACTTCGAGATACAGGAGTCCATCAGCAGCGGCATGGGGCTGGTCGGCGTGTACGTCCACAAGCTCAAGGCCCCCGGGCAGAGCAGTCAGTTCGGCACGTTGTTTACGCCACGCAATCCCTTGGACGATCACACGATGCCGGCTGGCGACGATGCGATCTCGCGGATGTTCGCCGATCGAGCCAGCGATCGATACGAGACGCACACTTGGGAACCCACCGGTTCTTTCGGGAACCTCTTCGGTAGCAATGATCTGGGCGTCTGGGTTGAAGAGGCGGCCAGTCGGGCCGGGCGCGTCTAACGTTCACGCGCCACCGCCGATTCATTGCCCAAGAGATTTCCCCACCCGATCCGGTGATGACAGAGCCAGGCGCCTGGCCGCCCCAGCGTCCTACAGCGAGCCCACTGGGAATCCGGCCGGCGCCGCTGAAAATCTCCACCGCGAGTCCGCGGATCAGCCCCCTACCGTTCAGAGTCGTCCTCGAGAGCCAGCACGTCCCATTCGGCCACTTTCAGGCCAATCCAAACCTGACCATCCTTGCGCAGTTCCGTCGGACGGCGGCTGGTCCCGCAAGCCGACCACCCGATCTCCCGGCCACCACCTTTCATCCTACCCAGGCCGAAAAGTTCTCGTATCCGTCGTCAGCCACCCAGTCGTACGTCGAATAGAATCGGCTCAGGTTGTATCCGTTGCCTCTATATTCGCCCCCAACATTTACTCGATAGGTAGCAGAACTGCCTATTTTTTCATACTTCTTCCAGCTGTCTCCAATCTTTTCCCAGATAGTAGCTTGTTTTCCCGACTCCGAGAAAGTAACACCAACATACTCTAGCGGGTTGGGTCCGCGTCTTTTTGTGTTACCGCTTTTGTCCTCGATGGAGTTAATGTGAACACCGAACAGGTGGTTTCCTTTTTTGAAGCTCTTGAGCAGCTCGTATCTTACCCACGGTCTTTGGTAAGTCCTCGACCCGATCAGTACGCAGGTGTTTGACGTCTGATCTAGACCACCATTGATGAGGCGCTTTAAGGCTACGTCCCCCTTCTTCCGTGCGGCCTCCCAAATCGAAGCGTCATAGTAACCGCAGATCTCGCGATTCGGCTTCGTTATCCAATGGTTTCGAACAACGTTCGCTCGGAAGTTCGCCACGTCTTCGTAGTGAAAGCTGAAAAAAACTCTCTTCGCCATGTCGTTGCCCTTAATTTAGGCTCCCGGTTGTTGCCCTTGCATCCACCCATTGATATCCACCCACTCCGTATCACTCTTGTGGATGTAAAAGGAAGTGCTCGTCAGATCCAGATACGGATATAGGCCCAAGTATTCTCGCCCCTCGAAACTCTCGTCTTCCCCCAAGATTGGGGCTACAACGACCTTGCCGGTTCTTGCATCCATATACCCAAGCTCCCAAGGCATCCATACCGACCCTTCGGCCGATTGCGACGTCAGATAGATCAGTGATGAACACCGATCCATCCTACGCCGGAGTATTGACGCCGTGTTCGAGGTCACCCTTCCGCGGTCCAAGTGCTCGTCCTCGATCCAGTCCACATAGACCTGGAGCCCGCTCTCCTCAAGCATCTCTTTTATGAGCTTGACGATTCGAGCGTCCTCATATGAGTGCGAAAGGAATACATCATAGGCTTCGGATGCAGAGAAACTCGAGCTCGCTTCAAACAAGCTGCGCTTCGCGTACCGCACTTCGCCAGCGTCAGATAGCAATGTGCTCTGTCGCTGGTTGTAGCGATGAATCAAATTCTGTCGCCTCAGCACTCCCATCTACATACCCATACCGAGCCGTGCGTCCCCACCTTCCAGCGCGATTATTCGGTTGCCCCGCGAAGACCATCCGGGCCTAACCGCCCGATTAACGGACTCGCTCCACGAAGCCCTCAGATCCCCCGCCCTTCTAGCCTCGGGCTCAGCGCTCTCGCCTGGTGCATCGTTGCCGCGAAGACCTCCAATGTCACCCCAACGGCCCCTTCAACCTCTGCCACAGGTACTCCGCCGCCGCCTCTGCCGATAGCTGGTCTTCCATCCGGCCCGCCCAGTCCCCAATCGTCGCTCGAAGGAACATCTCTCCCGCATCGTCTCCAACGGTCAGCATCTCGTTGAACGCGTTCCTGTTCCCCACGCCCTGGGCCGAGTAGCAAATGCCGACGCCGAGCCCCGGCTCCCCGCCCGTCGTCAGCCAGATCCCGCAATGACCCCTCCGCCTCCCGCCGACGAAGAGCGTCGCCTCGAAACTCGTCGCGTCGATACGCGAGGCGATGTACTCGACCGACCCCACATGCGCCGCCTGCAGCGCCTTCGCCGAGTTCTCTACATTGTCGGCAATGAAGTCGAACGCGGCCGTCAGAAACCGCTGCCGCATCGCGTCGGTGACCGTCCCGGAGATCATCAGGTCTGCCGACCTCGGCTCCCCCAGCGCCGCGCCGCCGAGGCTGGTTCGCACCCCTTCACCGCCGCGTCCGGGTGACGGACGTTCCGTTTCTACCTGACCAGTGCCGCGCACGCCCCCACTGCCCAGTCTGACTCGCTCCACGATCATCCGCGCCACCTCCTCCGGCGACCGCTCGCGTGCGTCCAGATAGCCGTCGACGCGGGTCATGCCGGCCACCTCGCCCTCGCCGAGCCGAACGTACATGATCTCCCTGTCTATGCCGGCCGCGCCCCGTTCGCGGATCTTCCGCCACTCGATACCGCACCAGAGCTTCGCGTCGTATTCCCCACAGACGAACACGACTACGAGACCCGACCGCTCGCCGTAGATTTCCTGCAGCAGCACGTCCAGGTTGGGCCGGGCGAGCTGGGCTTCGTAGAACCGGTCGTAGAAACAGGCCTCTGCGCCGAGCACGTAATCCAGTTCCTCGGCCACCCGGTCCACATAGCTACGATGTTCCCCCGGGAACGAGAGCGCTACGTCAAAGGTGTGCCGCTCGATGTCGACGCTCCTCCTCGGCGCGCTCGCCCAGCCGGGCAGCGTCATCCCCTTGAGGGCCAGTTCGCGGGCGAGATCCACGTCCTTTACCGCCCAATGAGCCCGATTCATCTCGAATCCGTGGATGTCGAGCAGCCTGCCCATCGACTCAAGATCCGGCGCAGTCGCGAACTGTTCGCAGGGCATGATCGAGTACTCGATGCGCACGTCGCGCGCGGCCCTCGCCTTGACGGACCGGAGGACACCGAACTTTGGATCCTTCGCGCACTGGTTCTCGTAGGCGAATACGCACGGCAGGGAACAGAGTTCACGGACCTGTTCGGCGTTCAACTCACCGAAACGGGCCGCGATCTCCGGATCGGTGTACTCGGACACGCAACGCGACCGCTCCAGCACGAACGGTTCGCCGTTCCAGTCGTTCTCGTTGCTCGACACCAACAGATTGAACATGGTCCTCCTCACCGTTCTCGGCTGCCCGCTCCCCGCAGGGATGGTCCACCACGGCGAACACGTACCACCGCCTTCCCCGTTGCTGGGCGATCCCTTCGGGCTTGGCGGCGGCGCATCTTCTCGCCAAGGGCCACTGGCGACGGGCGCCTCCGAACCCGACCCCATGATACCGCTTCGCCGCTCCGGTCTCAGTTGCCTGACACGCCGCACCGTCACACTTCCTGACACTTCCACAAGCCGGCAAGTCGACGCCGACAACAGTCAAGGTCCGCCGCTGCTCGCACCACCGGCGCGAGGCGAGACCCCACTTTCGCTCGCGCCGTCCTCCGAAGCATGGAACGCTGACTCCGAAACGGTGACTACATCCTCGCGGACCCCTACGGGCACGCCACGACTGGCTAACTCGTTGTCGCGCGCGGTCCCACAACGACACGCCCATGTTCAACCAGTTCATCGAGGAGAAAGGCAGCCGCTACCTCAAGGCACTCAGCGCCGATTGACCTGAACGCTACATGGAATCTCAGATGCAGGGGCCCGCCGCGTGAGAGCGGCTCGACAACGCGAGAACCGGCAGCAATATCTCGCTGCACACCGCCTGCCAATCAGCGCGCTCCCATGCTCTACTTCCCCATCCTCCGCCCCGGGTTCCCTTCTCTCACCGCAACCTCGCTAGACTTCGTCTCTTGACGTCGCTCCAAGTCCTACGCTTTGTGGTGGGTCAAGTGTGGGGTTGCCAAATCTACGAATGGAAGTACCTTTTGTATAACAGTAACTTACAAGCGGGCCTCACTCCTACCTCTTCCGCCAGGTTCATGCAGCATCATGGGGTTTCATGAAGCCTTTTGACGACTCGAAAATGGTGCAAAAACAGTTCTATACAAGAACTCCTAGGCAATTTATGCGAAGTCGCGTGAACCGTTCCGAAACTCAACCGAATGAAAGTGTTTGGGGGGTCGAACGTGGGGTCAAGCACGTCGTCTGGAACTCACCTCGGGTACCTGCAACTTTGGCGTCAGCTTGCAGCAGTGAACCGCTCGCATTCGGCGGCGCCGTTCCGCGCCGCGGTCACTCGACTCGAGATACCACCTTGGTGAGGATGGGCCCGCTCAAAGTCCCGACCTCCAGGCCGTCGGCCGGCAGTTCGTCGGATTCGGGTTCCAGGCGCCATTTCCGGGCCAGACCGGCGAGTCCGGACACCGTGACGGCAGCAGCCAGGGGGATACCCCTACAGGCCCTGGGTTCCGCGCCGTAAGGCAGATAGCTGTGCGCATGCCGGGGGCACGCCTCTCCTGCCAACCAGCGCTCGGGCTTGAACTCCTCGCCGTCCTCCCAGTAGTCGACCCGGCGGTGCATCACATGCGGGACGACTTCAACGAGCGTTCCTTCCGGTATCAGGAAACCGCCAACCTCGGCGTCCGACATCGCCCGGCGGGGTACCAGAAGCGGGGCCGGCGGTTGCAGGCGGAGCAGTTCGTTGACGACGGCTTCGGCGTAAGGGAGCCGCTCGAGATCCTCGGCAGACAACGGCCGGTCGCCGGCGACGCGATCCACTTCCTCCTCGAGCCGCGCCTGAACGTGCGGATTGCGGCTCAGGAAGTGCGGGACATAGGCCAACACGTGGACTGCCGAATCCCAAGCGCCGACGAAAATCGCATAGGCCTCGTCGCGAATCTCCGAATCGTTGCTGAACGACCAGTTCGACTCTCCCTGCTCCGTGGCCTGGACAAGGTGCGCGATCAGGCTCGAATCCTCGCTGGCGGGATCCCTGGCGTTCCGGATCGCCTCGTACACGGCCTCGTCGAGCGGTTTGATGGTCTTTCGCGCCTTCAGATCGTGCGGGAGGGGCAGTTTCCTGATCAGCTTGTATCCGGGCAGGGCGAACACGATGAAACCGAGCTTGGCTGCTTTCAGCATGGCCAGACCGGGACCCGGGCCGAGGTCGCGCCCGGCACCGAGTATCGTCGTCGTCAGGGCGTTCCATGTGAAGCGCTCCACCTCGGCCCGGAAGTCGACGGTGCTTCCCGCGGTGAGCTCGTCGGCGAAGGAGGATGCTTCCGAGACCGCGACCCGCTTGAACGCGGCGATCCGCTCGGGAGTAAACGCGGTAACGATCAGATCCGTGAGGCGTCCGTGGTCGTCGCCGTACGGCGTCCTGGCGAGCGCCGGACACTGAATGACTTCGAAGGCGCTCGCCGGACAGTCTTTCTGAAACAACTCGGGCTGGCGCACGAGGACCTCCTCGGCGAGGTCCGGGTCGAAGATCGCGCAGTGCCCGCCGTCGGGCATGTTGAAATAGACGATGCCGCCCCAGTGTTCGTGGAGCCAGTGGAAGAAGCCCGTGTAGTCGGTTGCCAGCCGGCGCATGTTCTTGAGCTTCTTGCCCGCCGGGCCCGGTGGGTGTTGGCGGCCCGATGCGGTTGACGTCTGTTTCATGGCCGGAACGCGACTGCGAGGTCGACCCGGCTCGGACGGACCCTCAGTGGCATATGGACTGAGCTGGGCACAAGCACCTCGGTGTTTTGAGATCGTATCGCCGGCATGGCAGTATTGACTGACTGTTCAGTCATTTTTTCATCTCTGGGGCGATTGAGCAAATGTCTGGCCGAGATGCTGCGGGCATTGGGCTCCTACCTAGTCGGTGGAACATGAACCCACGAGGTCTGGCTATGAACCGCTGGCCATTTCGAGACGAATCTATCGATGACGCGCTTGCGCGCGCTGGCGACGCGGCACACCGCCGGCGGAGGTTCGCGGCCCGCCTTTCCCCGGAGAGGGGGGCGCAATGAAGGCGTCAGCCGACGCGACGGCACCCATGCCGCCCGGACCGAAGGGTGGCCGGCTCGGCAACCTTCGGGAACGGACGCAGAACTACACGGAGTTTGCGGATCGACTGCGCCGCGAGTACGGCGAAATCGTCTCCTACGAACTGCCCTTCATGAAGTGCTGCATCGTCTTCGACCTCGAGCTCGTTCGCGAGGTCCTCGTCACGCAGCAACCGTACTATCGACCATGGTTCCCCGGCGATGTGACGGACGACTGGAAGTACGGCTCGATCTCCTTGCACCAGGGCGAAGAACACCGGCGCAGAGCCGAGTTCATGGCGTCGGTCTTCGCCGAGGACGCATCGGGTGCCTACGCAGAGGTCGTCGCCGAGAAGGCGCTACTCCTTAGGGACAGACTGCTCTCCCGCAAGGACGTCGACCTTGTCAAGGAGTTCGAGCGGTTCGCCTGGGATGCCGTCGTCGGGATCGTCCTCGGCCGCGACGTCGAACTGCCCCGTCAACTGGGCGAAGACACCCTCTCGCTGCAGAAGATGTACCTGATGCTCGACATCATGCCCGGACCGAAGCTGTTCAAGTCGCTGCCTCTGCCGACCCTCCGACGCGGACGCAAGAGCCTCAAGCTCGTCGACGACGCGATCTACGCCGCCATGCAGCGGGCCCGCGACTCCGGATACTCCGGCAGGGACGTCGTCGGGAAATACGTGCGGGCCAGGGATCTCGATGGGACCGCGGGAGGGTTGGACAACGACCAGGCGATCCGGGACGAGTTGATCATCCTGCTCACCGGGTTCATCGACGCGCCGACCAGCGCCCTCGCCTTCGGTGTTCACTACCTGGCCCGGAATCCCGATGTGCAGCTGAAGCTGGAGCAGGAGGCGGACACCGTCCTGAATGGCGGGAACATCGACCCAGCCGACTTCGACCGACTCCCGTACACCGGGGCCGTGCTCGACGAAGTCCTCCGGATCGATCCTCCCACCCCCGTCATGTTGCCGAAGGAGGCGACGGAGGACCGCGTACTGGGCGGCTACCTGATTCCCAAGGGTACGCTCGTCCATGTGGCGATGAGGGCATTGCATCACACATCCGAGTACTGGGAGCGTGCATCGGACTTCAGTCCGGAGCGGTGGCTCGAGAATCCGCGCCCACCTTGTCCAGCCGATGCGTACATACCTTTCGGCCTAGGCCCGCACTTCTGTCAGGGCATGGACGTCGCCAGGAGACTCTTCGTGTTCGCCATGGCGGCTCTGGCCAAGCGGCTGCGGTTGGAGCCCCGGTCCGCTGATCCGCCGAACCGCAACGACACCGCCGTCGGCGTCGTCGGGCCTTGGACAGCGGACGTTCACGAAAGGCAGGAATAGACCCACCCCAAGCCAAGGGAGCAAACACATGCCTGATTCAGATGCACCTTCTCGACAATCCGACCCCGAAGCGGTCGAAGTCGGCGACTCCAAGCCGGTGCTCGTGGCCCGGATGACGGACACGATGGACGCCGACTCCAAGGCCGTGTTCGCGACACTCGCCCACGGCGGCCGCCACGGGGAGGCGATTCCCGAAGTGCTAAGCGTGGACTTCGTTTCCGAGAAGACCATGGGAGTCGGCGCCCAGTTCCGGGAAAACCGGGACTGGAACGCGGTCCAGGTGATGTTCGCGAAGTTCGCCAAGCTGCACAAGAACGTCATCGAGTGCATCGAGTACGAGCCCAACCGGCGAGTGCGGTACATGTCCAACGGCGCCGGGGCGCGGTGGCATTCGATCTACACGCTCGCCCCCGCGGGCGAGGGTCGGACGCGAGTCGAACTCCGGCTCGAGATACGCCCGAAGAACCTGCTCGGCAGATGGCTGCCGCAGTTGATGAAGGCTCCCCTTCAGGAGAGCACGAAGAACGACTTCGAAGCGATCAAACGCCACATCGAAAACGCCCAGGGCTGAGCGCAGCTCGTTGACCGGTTTCACCCCCGAGGTAGAAACCCGGACCTCGCGCCGCAGCTACCAGTCCCGCGAATCCTCGTCGTGAAGCGTAGTCGGCAGCGCGTATGAGTGCTCGAGCTCGCCGAGATCCGATGCATCCAGGAGCGCGTTGAACCGCGCTGTCGACCGATATGCCAGCAGACGCGGGGACGCTTTCACGGCCACCATCCCCGCTTTGTTCCTCAGGAAAAGCAAGGGCAATTGCCTGACGAACCTCGACTTCGGGAATCTGAAGGAGTCCGCCAAGTCGTTGCCGATCAGTTCCCGCGACACCTGGTAGATAAACGCCGCCATCTTTCGGCGTTCCTTTATCTCCTTGAATCCAAGCAGGAGGGGTGCGCTGTTGACGATGCTATTGGCCATGATGATGGCGTCGTCGTCCGGCGGCGGCTCGCACATCGCGGCGACCTGGAAGGTCCGTATCGCAGAAGCCTGGTCTCGAAACATGATGGATTCGGGTATCCCCATGACCAGCCCGGTGTATCGCCACACATGAACGTAGGCTTCCCGCTCTTCCCGGCTGAAGTCGCCTCCCAGGCGCCTGACGTGCTGCATCAGCCGGCCCGAAAAGGCGGCCGCGCCCAACAGCATGTGCGCCATGCTGAGCGGCATCCCGACTTCCGGCGCGTCCCATTCGTCCGACTGCCTGATCAGCATCCGGGCCTGGGCATGCACCAGGCGGATGCGCAGGCTCAGCTTCCAGGCGTCGCCGCCGGGCTCCAGTCCGCCCGGCATGAACTGCTCTGTCAACTGGAGCGTGTTCTGCTTGAGGCGCCGGACACCGTTCAGGGTGATCCGGCCGCGGATGCGGAACGACTTGCTGATCAGGGTGGAAAACCCTTCGACGATGGCACCGCCCACGAGGCCCCCGAGGACCATGTCCGAGTTGCGAAGGAAGGCCCTGGTGGCCTTCATGGCGATCTCGGGGTCGAACCAGTCGGGCACGAAGGCTGCCGACCGGATGAGTTCCCGGAGGGCTTCGGGCGTGTCCTTCGGCGGATCGTCGTAGCGGTCCACGGTGCTCGCGATGACCCGGTGAACGTGCTCGGGCGCTACCACCCTCGCCAGTTGTTCGACGGCCTGGTCGGCCAGCGGATCGCCCACGGTCGTGTGGCGGATGTAGCGCTCCGCCATGTCCGGATCCCGTGCCCGCGCCGTCTCATAGCCATCGACGTAGCGCGCGGGGACCACGAAGGTTGATCGCGGGGCGGTGCCGGTCATGTCGCCCATTGTAGCGATCTTGGTGCTGCACGCTCATGGGCACCGTCCCAACCGATCTGGAAACAGTTGTCCACTCCCCTCTGCGCCGCCACGTATGCGTGAGCGTGACCTTCTCCGTCTCGGCAAGAATCCGGGCGAGGATCACGAACGGTTCCTGCCACAGAACCGGGGAGTCGTAGACCCAGACATGGGTGAAGCCGTACACCTCGGCACGTTGAGCAAGTTCCACCACCCGACGCGCGGGCGGATCGGTTTGCAAAACCAGGCCGAAAGTCCATGTCCTTGTACCTCGCCGGCCCGCCTATGACGGATCGATCACATCTCCGCGAAAGGTACACCGCGGCGGCGGCGTGATTGACGATCCTCGAGACCCGAGGCACCGTACACCACGAACCACGTCGGAATACTGCGTGCGGCCATCTTCCGGTCAGTAGCGAGGACGAACATGATCAACATAGAAGACCTTTATTCGATGCGAGGGAAAATCTGCGTCGTAACGGGCGGCTCCACCGGCCTTGGCAGCTACATGGCCGAGGGTTTCCTCGCTGCGGGGGCGGCACGGGTGTACATCACGGCGAGGTCGGAAGAAACGCTGCAAGCCAAGGCGGCCGAACTCACCGCAATGAGCGATGGCGAGTGCGTCGCGATCACCGGCGACCTCGCCACGCTCGATGGCGTCGCCGCCTTGTCAGCGACCCTCCACGACAAGGAAAGCCACATCGATGTGTTGGTCAACAACGCAGGCATCGGTACCGGGGGCTACTTCGAGCACATGACGGTGGAGGACTGGGACAAGACGATGGACCTCAACCTAAGGTCGCCGCTGTTTCTCACCCAGGCCTTGTTCGACCTCCTGAAGGAGAACGCGACCCACGAAGATCCCGCCCGGGTCATCTTCATCAGCTCCGTCGCCGCCAGCGAGGTCTTCAAGCATGTCATGGCCTATTCCACGAGCAAGAAGGGCCTTGAACACTTGACCCCACAACTCGCCCTAGCGCTGTGCGACGACAACATCCTGGTGAACGCCATCGCACCGGGAAGGTTCTATTCGGAAATGACACGGGGCGCCTGGCAGGACCCCGAGTCCGAGTCGTTCAAACGAAGCCTTGAGCAAATCCCGGCCCACCGCTACGGGGGGCTCGAAGACATGGCCGGCGTGGCGGTCATGTTGTGCAGTCGGGCCGGATCCTACTTCACGGGCGAGGTGCTCAACCTGGACGGCGGACATCGCCTAAGGCACTGATCATGGCCTCGTCCGAACGTCGTCCGCCCCCGACGCGTTGATTATCGAGATGGTTGGTCCGCTGCTCGACACGGCGCGAGTCGAGACGCTCCATGACGTCCTTCGCGCCCTGACAGAAACGGCAGTCGAGGAGTTCGAGCCTTGAGCGGGGCATCGCCAACGGACGCTCTGGGCACCACGGCGCTGCGCACGCGCCTCGTGCGTTTGGCCCTCGCATGCGTGGGTCGGGAGTACCCGAACCACCTAAGCCACGCCATGAAGTCCGACGCGGACGCGCTTCCGCCACGCCGCCTCACGCCGGCCTTCTTCGGGTGTTTCGACTGGCACAGCGCGGTCCACTCGCACTGGCTGCTGGCGCGGATGTGCCGATTGGATCCCTCCGCGGACTACGCGCCCGGGGCCAGGGATGCGCTGGCGCGAGCACTCACGCCCGGGAACATGACTGCCGAGTTGAGCTACGCGACGGCGCGACCTGCGTTTGAGCGGCCCTACGGCATGGCATGGCTGCTGCAACTGGCCGCCGAGCTTCACGAGTGGGACGACTCCGAGGCGCAGAGCTGGCGCGAGACGATCCGCCCATTGGAACGCCATGCTGCGGCGGTCTTCGCGAATTGGCTTCCCAAGCTCGCACACCCGGTTCGCAGTGGAACGCACGACCAGACCGCCTTCTCCCTGGGCTTGGTGCATGACTGGGCAAGGATCACGGGCGCGTCGGAACTGAAGGGCCTCGTCGAGCACCGCTGTCTGGTCTTCTACGGTGGAGACCGCGACGCACCGTTGGCGTACGAGCCGTCCGGCCACGACTTCCTGTCGCCGAGCCTCGCGGAAGCGGACTTGATGCGGCGCATCCTGCGACGCGACGCCTACCGCGGCTGGCTCGCGGCGTTCCTGGGGACGTTCAATCTTGATCCGGTAACCGTTCCCGACCGCGACGACGGGCACTTGGTGCATCTCGCCGGACTCAACTTTAGCCGCGCATGGATGCTCGAGGGCATCGCCTCGGTCGCGGCATCGGAGAAGCTCACCGCGATGGCGGCGAGCCACCATGCTGCTGGCCTCGCCGCGTTGGACACCCTGACCTATGCCGGGGCGCACTGGTTGGCCACGTTCGCAGCGTACCTTACGACCCGGCGCGGATTGGAGTCCGGCGCGGGCTAGCTCCGAAGCGTCAACTCCGCGGCGTTGACTCCCGCAATGCACGCATCTCGTCACTGAGGCGGATTTCCGAGGCAGGCGTTTGGCCGGCCGGATCCTGCAGCCAATCGCCCGTCAGATTGTCGCGTCTGACCGCGAAGCGTTGCCGCACGGGTGGGCAATCGCGCACCGGACCCGGGGTGTCCGCGTACCAGTACGCCACGCTCGACATTTCGTTGGCCAGGTGGTTGCCGTGGCCGTGCTCGATGGTGACCTTGATCTCGCGTTCGAATCGCACGGGATTCTCGACGTGATGCACATAGCTCGTCTGGTAGCCGCGGGTGTTGTGCTCGAAGATCGACGAGCCGTTGCGCAGGAACGCGTTGTCCTGCATGCCCCACGCCTGGTTCAGGTAGTCCTCGGAGCCTGTGCCGTGCAGGTCCGGCGGCCACTTGTAGCCGTCGACCCAGATCATGTCGTCGCCCTCGCCCCACCAGGTGCCCTGGAAGTTGGTCACCGACAGGTTGCAGCCGACGTAGTGGCCCCGGCCGGTGGTGTCCAGGATCACGTAGTTGTTGTCCCAGGCCAGGCGTTCCTTGTTGGCGATGTTCGCGGCAGGCGTATTGACCCGAACGTCGCCGCCCCAGCCCGGGAACGGGTTCGTGCGGCGGAATTCGGCGTGCAGGTACCCGGCGTCCGCTGCCACGTCACCACGCTCGTAGTCGACGTAGAAGTACTGGCGGTGCGTCTCGGCGCTTTCGTTCTGAAGCTCCACCCGGACGTGTTTTCGGAACGGCATGGGCAGGTAGGCGTTGAGCGCGCAGCCCTGGTTGAAGCGGTTGTTGGCGCGCGTTGAGGCGGAGAACAAGAGCGACTGGTAGGAGTTCACGATGTCGTGTCCGAGCCCGAAGAAGTCGCCCAGCGGACAGACGATGCTGGGTTGATCGGCATGGTCCCAGGTGAAGAGCAGCAGGCATTCGCGGTAGTGGCTGCGCTGGGTCATCCAAAGGTGCGTAATCGTCCCCGGGCCCTCGATGTCGGCGAGAACGCGCCGCTCGCCGGGCTCGATATTCCAGGCGTCGTCGTTGCGGCCGGTGGTATCCCAGGAAGATGCCCGGGAGGTTCCGCCGGTACCGATGGTGGCTAGTCGTCTAAGGTCCATTTGCGGTCCTCAACCGAAAGGAGGTTCTTCCGCCACGAAATTCCGTGCGTCCCGGTAGGCTGCGTCGATCAACGCGGCCAAGCCGGAAGCGTCGGTCTGTTCGCCGGGGAACAGCTTGACGTGACGCATTCGCTTGCCGGTGCCCTTAAGCAGCGCCGAGGGATCCGGAAGAAACGCCCCCATGAAGAAGCCGACGTTGACGTGCTTGGTGAATGCGTTCGCGTAGGCAAAGGGGACGTCCTGCACACAGGCGACGGGACAGCCGTCGTGAACCAGTTCGACGACATCCTGACCGCAATCGCGCATCCGCTCGAACCAGGCGCGCGCGAGCACGCCCAGCGCGTCGTTGCGCGTGGCGAACCAGGCCTCAACATCCGGGTCGCGCGTCACCGCCCCGGCGAAACGCAGTCGGGCTTCCATCGGATCTGGCGAACCGCGTCAAGGCGTAGGGGACGGGCGTGTCCCGTCCCGCCAGCGGAACGTTGTTCCCTGCCTCGTCACACCTCGACCGCAAGCAGCTTGAGGAAGTCGTCCTTCTGCTGGTCGGTCATCTCTTCGAAGATCGGCACCAGCATTTCCGTGACGGGCAGATCCACGAACTCAGGCGACTGGGTCTGCATCGCCGCGGCGATGTTGTGTAGCCCGTTGCCTTCCTCGGAGCCTGCCATCAGCGGACCGCTCACCTCGTCGGGCCAGTACATCTCGGAGGGTTGCTCCTCGCCATAGGGGTTTTTCCGTCCGACGTATTCCTCGATCGCCGCGAGCAGCGCTTGTTGACCCTCGCGCCGCTTGCGACCCCCTTCCCGACCGTAGAACGCGCCGGACTGGTTGCAGATCGCCGCCCACCGCGCGCGGATGTGGAATCCCCGAATGGCCAGGGCCTCTTCCGGTTCGCCGTCGCCGCCCCAGGCATCGCCGTCCTTGACGATGATGTAGTAGCCGGCCTTTTCCCGGCCCCCATCCATGAGGCGGGCCGGGGGATGCGTGTAGCACTCCGTGAACGCCCATTCGAAGTCCTTCGGCAGATCGGCCGCCTTGAGGATTTTCACCGCGGCTGCGGCGCAGGCTTCACCCCACGCCTTCGAGCCGAATTCGCCCTCCTTCTTCAAGGTGGACATGTCAATCACGTATGCCACTTCTTCCCCGCAGGTTTCCTCAAACCGTACGACCGTAGCACACTCTCCCACGGTCGATGACAGCGAACCGCCGATCGCGTTTGTCGATTTCCCCAGCTTCGGCTACTGTGGATCGTTTGGCGTCGCCAACGGAACCGGCGGCGTCGGTAGGGAGGCAAGCACGTGAAAATAGCCGTGGTGCGGGAAACGCGCCCGGGGGAACACCGGGTCGCCCTGGTTCCGGAGTCGTGCGAAAAGCTGTGCCGGGCCGGGTTCGACATTGCCATCGAGTCCGGTGCCGGAGAGGCCGCAGGGTACGCCGACGACGCCTACCGGGCGGCAGGTGCCGAAGTCGAATCCGATCCTGCGGCGCTCGCGCAGTCGGCCGACATCCTTCTCAAGGTGAATCCGCCCGCCAATCGCGATGGCCGGGCCGAGATGGACTGGATCAGGCCCTCGACGATCGTCGTGGGGTCCTTGATGCCGCTGCGAAGTCCCCGGGAAATGGAGCACCTCGCCAAGCGCGAGGCCACGGCCTTCTCTACCGACGCCATCCCGCGCACCACGCGCGCCCAGGCGATGGACACGCTGTCGTCCATGAGCAGCATCAGCGGCTACAAGGGCGTGCTGCTCGCCGCCGTGGCGCTTCCCAAGTATCTGCCGATGCTGAGTTCGGCAGCCGGCACCGTGTTTCCCGCGAAGGTCTTCGTCATCGGCGCGGCGGTGGCCGGCCTGCAGGCGCTGGCAACCGCCAAGCGACTCGGCGCGACCGTGTCGGCGACCGACGTGCGCCCCGAAGTCCAGGAGCAGATCGAGAGCGTCGGGGCGAGGTACGTTGGCGTCGAACTAGCGCAGGACGCGTCGGCCGGCGGCGGCTATGCCGGGGAACTCAGCGCGGAGGACCGTGAGCGTCAGCGCGAGATGCTCATCGATGAGTTGGCCAAGTCGGACGTCGTCATCACCACCGCATTGATCGGGGGCGTCTTTGCGCCGAGGATCATCACCGCGGAGATGGTCCGGTCGATGCGTCCCGGCTCGATCATCGTCGATCTCGCTGCGGACGGCGGCGGCAACTGCGAGCTCTCGGTCCCGGGCCAAGACGTCGAAACCGCGGGGGTGCGGGTCATGGCGCCCCTGAACCTGCCGGCGACGATGCCCGAACACGCCAGCCTGCTGTTCTCGAGAAACCTCACGAACTTCGTCGAGGCGTTTTCGAAGGAGGGCGAATTCGAGATCGACACCGACGACGAGATCCAGGCCGGTTGCCTCATCGCCAAGGACGGCGAAGTCGTCCACGAGCGCACCCGCGACGCCTTGCGCGCATTGGTTGCCGAGGCCACGTCATGAAGCGGGATCGTTACCTGCCCCGATGGGTGATCGCGGCCCTCTCCGCGGCTGTCGGCGTCGCCGGGATCGCCCTGGTGGCCCAATCCGACGCGGCATCCGTTGCCGCCACTACCTCGTCCGCCGGCGACGCTGCAGGTGACGTCGACTACTTGCCGATGGTGTTCGTCTTTCTGCTGTCCACGTTCATCGGTCTCGGCGTCATCCGGCGCGTGTCGCGGCTGCTCCATACGCCGTTGATGTCCCTCACCAACGCAATCTCGGCGATCGCCGTCGTGGGGGCGATTCTCGTCGCCGGGCCCGATGTTCCGCCAACGATCCTACTGCTCGGCGGCATCGCCCTGTTTGCCTCGGTCACCAACATCGTCAGCGGGTTCCTCATCACCGACCGCATGTTGAAGATGTTCAAACGGGACGAGCGAGGTGCACCGGGGATCGACAAGCGAAAGACGCTTTGACGGCATGAGGATCTGATTCGAGTGAAAACGTTGCCCGACGGACAAGGGAAAAGAACGTCATGAGCGCGGGATGGGTCGAACTCTTCTATCTCGTGGCGACGGCGCTGTTCATCTTCTCCCTGCATTGGATGAACGATCCCAAGACCGCACGCCGGGGCGTCGGAGCCGGTGCCCTGGCCATGCTGCTCGGCGTGGCCGCCACCTGGGCGCAGCCGTTCGTGGTCAACCACGGCTGGATGGTTCTCGCTGTCGTTCTTGGCATCGCCGTGGGCTATCCGCTGTCGCGGGTCGCACTCACGGCGGCACCGCAGCGGACCGCCCTGTCGCACGCCTTCGGCGGCCTCGCGGCGGCGCTCGTCGGCACCGCCAAGTACTACCTGTGGCTCGGCGAGGGCCCGGAGGAACTGACCACCTTTCGGATGGTCGCGATCATCGCGGAGGTGATTCTCGGGTGCATCACGTTCACCGGCAGCCTGTTCGCTGCGGGCAAGCTCCAGGAACTGAAGTGGGTGCCCCAGCGGGCGGTGACCTATCCGCTGCAGAACGTGTTCAACATCGCCCTGCTGCTCCTCGCCATCGGCATCGGCGCGTGGCTCGTGCTCAATCCGGCCGCACCGGTGGCGGCACTGCTCTTTCCCGCGATAATCGTCATCGCCCTGATGTTCGGCATCCTGCTCATCGTCCCCATCGGCGGTGCCGACATGCCGACGGTCATCGCCATACTCAACTCGTATGCCGGCCTCGCGGCGGTGGCCATGGGATTCGTGCTCGAGAACAACCTGCTCATCACGGCCGGAGCGCTCGACGGGTCGAGCGGTTTGATCCTCTCCATCATCATGTGCAAGGCAATGAACCGGTCCTACCTGAACGTGCTGTTCGGCGCCTTCGGATCGGTGCAACAGACGGCACCCGAGGGGGCCGAGCAGGGTGTATACAAGGCGGATACGCCGCAGAGCGCCGCCCAGATCATGGAGCAGGCCACCAAC
>VXYL01000059.1 GCA_009846005.1 Gammaproteobacteria bacterium
GTGTCTACGTTCAAGGTCCGGATGTGCCCAAGAGCCTGGCGCATGGACATCCAGCCCAATCCGAGATTGGTGCTCTTTCGGTCGGTGACCAAGATCAACAGTCCCTGTGACCCACCGGGCACGCGCGACATGAAAAAGTAGGCGTCGTCCGTCGTCGTCTGGATCTCTTCGATCTCGTCGTCGGACAGCGCATCGGCGGGGCCGTTGCCCGCGCTGCCGGCGAAGTACGCCACGCCTGTAGCGGCCAGAAGCTCCATCGCGCTGGAATCTAGCAATCCGCCGTTGCGAACTTTGAGCGTCACCGGCAGACCGGTCGTCAAATCCACCAGCGCGCATCCCAATGCGCCTTCCACGCCAGCGACAATGTCTTCGCACAAGTCCTGCAGACTACCGAGTCTCATCGGGACCTCCGGAAAGGGTCTGTCCGAACCCAGCGCTCGATCATATGTGCAACATCAATGGTTATCAAGACGCCGTACTGTCCAACGCGAAGTGAGGGTGAAGCAAAAGGCCGATTCCAACGCGAAGTGAGGGTGAAGCAAAAGGCCGATTCCAACGCGAAGTGAGGGTGAACGGGTGTCCGGGGCATCATCCAGGGATGATCGTGGACATCCAGACGCGGCGGCTACGCACAATGGGGCAGCTTCGGGCCTTCGTCGAAGGCAACGAGGCGGTGGACTTCCAACCCGAGAGCCGCGACGAGGCGTACGGCTTCGTGCGGGACACCTTGGACCGGTTCGGCTAACGGGGTCTCGGCAAGCGCGACAAGGGCGTGGTGCTGCGCTTCCTGGTCGCCGCCACGGGCATCTCGCGCCAGCAGATGGAGCGCCTGGTGCGCCAGTGGCGGGATACCGGCTCGGTCCGGGACCGGCGCGGCGGCGGCCGGGGCCGGCCGTTCGCGCGCAAGTACACGGCGGCGGACATCCGGCTGCTGGCGGAGGTGGACGAGGCGTTCGACCAGATGTCCGGGCTGGCCACGCGCGAGGTGCTGCGGCGCCAGTGCGAGGTGTTCGGCGAGGCGGCGTACGAGCGGCTCGCGGCGATCTCCAACGGCCACGTCTACAACCTGCGCGGCTCGGCGACCTACCGCGCCGCGCGCACCGCGTGGACGAAGACGAAGGGCTCCGGCGTGAGCATCGGCCTGCGCCAGGCGCCCGAGCCGGAGGGGATGCCGGGCCACGTCCGGGTCGACACGGTCCACCAGGGCGACCGCGACGGCGTCAAGGGCATCTACCTGATCAACCTGGTCGACGAGGTCACCCAGTTCGAGTTCGTCGGCGCCGTGGTCGGCATCTCCGAGCGCTTCCTGGTGCCGCTGCTCGAGGGCCTGCTGCTGTCCTTCCCGTTCCCGATCCTCGGCTTCCACGCCGACAACGGCAGCGAGTACATCAACCACCGCGTCGCCGCGCTGCTCGAGAAGCTGCGCGTCGAGCGCTTCACCAAGTCCCGCGCCCGCCGCTCCAACGACAACGCGCTGGTCGAGGGCAAGAACGCCAACGTCGTCCGCAAGTGGTTCGGCCACGACCACATCCCGCAGCTGCTTCGCGCCCGAGGTCAACCGCTTCGCCCAGGGCACGCTGTCGCCGTTCCTCAACTTCCACCGGCCCTGCCTGTTCGCCACCGAGTACCGCGACGGCAACGGCCGGATCCGGCGCAAGTACCTCGCCGGCGACGTCATGACCCCCTACGACCGGCTGCGCTCGCTGCCCGACGCCGGGCGGTTCCTCAAGCCCGGAATCGACTTCGCCCTGCTCGACGCGGTCGCCGCCGCGGAGACCGACCTCGAGGCCGCCCGCCGCGTCCAGGCCGAACGCCGGGCGCTGTTCCGCCGCATCGGCGACGGCATGGCCACCGTCCGCGCCGCCGGCTGAGAGCCCGGCCGCCGGCAGCGAAAACCGCAGGAGGACGCCGGGAACGCCTCGGTCCCCGCCGTGTCAACCCGCTTCGCGGGTCCTCCGCTTCGCTGCGGCCCTTCGGGTGACACGGCGGTGCCCGAGTCGAAGAGGTTGACGACGACCGGAAGGGTACTTCCGGTCGTCACTGACCGGCTTTTTCACTTCTCTCTCCCCCGCCGCATCGGGAGCGAATCGGCGGGTCCCGCGACACTTGACCCGTGCCGGACGCGGCCCGAACATCGCCCCATCGCCATCGAGGGCATCCGAGATCCGACCGGCGTCACGGTTCGGTCGATTTCACCCTCACTTTCTCATTGGACAGCGGGGACGCCCGCCGGGGCCGGAGCGCGCAAGTGGACCAAATACACTCAGCGGCGATAGCGGAATTGGAGCCGGACGACGCGCCGCTGGCGTTTCTCGCAGCCATCCTCCGAAGCGAAGTCGTACGACCATCCCCGCACGACCTGCTCGGCACGTCGTGTGAACAGATCCGTGTAGCGCGGCAGTTCCACAGTCGATCCAGCCGATTGGACGGCCACGCCGCTGTCCACCGTGTCGCCGTCCTCGTTGATGGTGAACGCAACGACGATTTCCGCCGAGCCGTAGTTGACTCGTCGGCCTCGGGTATTGCCGCCGAGCGGATAGACGTCCACGCCTGCGAACTCGGGCTTAAGAGTCGCTGGGCAGAAGTTCTCCACCGCGTCCGTTGCCGATTCGCGGCTTGTATCGTCCGGCGGTTCGGTGGCGACTGGTGTCGGCAAGACATTCCGGGGAGACGGCGCATCGGGTTCCGTCCCGTCGTCTTCGTCGCCTTCCGGCGGCGGTGGCGCGGAACTCTGGGGCACATCGCTGGCGGATGCCGCGTCCTCTTCGGGTCCGGCATTCTCGGTGGCAGGAGCGGCGTCCGTAGGTGATGCGTCGCCGGAGGCAGGCTGCGGGGGATCTTCGGGGTCGCTCTCGGCGACGAGCGGTGGCGCATCCCCGATGGATTGCTCCGGCTCGGCGGCCGGGTCCGTGAGCAGTACGTCCGCAGCGGGCTCGCCATCGGCCGCACGGGCGTCTTGTGCCGCCCCGGCCTGGACGTCATTGGTCCCAGGCACGTCGTTGTCGGGCTCCGGGAGCGTTGCCGCAACCGTACCGCTATCCTCCACAGGGGAGGCTGGTTCGGCGGCTGGCACGGGTTCGGGGGGTATCTCCGCCTCGCTCCCCACCGGCGCATCCCCCTGCTCGACCTCGTCGACAGGCTCGGGACCGGCAGGATCCGCCCAACCGGCAAAGGGCAGAACTTCGTAGCCGACGTGCACGGGCTGTTCCTTGAAGGTGAGCGAACCGACGTCGACAAAGTACCGGCGCCAGAACCGCTGATGTGCTTGCGCCACGCGCGGATGCTCTGTAAGGCCGCGTCTGGGCACGTAGTAGACGGTCACGGCGAGGTCGGGATCGGCGGGAGCCGCTTCCGACAGTAGGCCGGTCTGTTGCTCGCGGGCGTCGGCGAAATCGTCGTAGCTCCACCGGTTCGGACCGCGTTCCGCATGGGAGTACCACTCCGCGTGCTGCAGCATGTCGGAGAGGATGTACAGAGAGGACTTGGCGAACTGGGCGAGGGCCAGACGCGTATCTTCGATGGCTTCCACCAGATAGGCGGTAGCCACGTCCTGTGGCCGTTGCGCAGCGATGATGTCGTCGATGCGCCACCTGAGGGCATCGCGCCGCTCGCAGAACTGCGCGGCACGATTGCGAACGTGGCGCGAGAGCTGGGCCGGCAGGTCATCGCAGTCGCGGGTCTCGCCGGACCGATCCTTGGCCGTGGCAACGGCCAGGTCATTGCTGGCGTAGGGTTTGCAGATTCGTTCCACGAGGATCCGAGGCGCCAACGGGTTGCCAGCCACCAGGAACACCTGCAGTTCCGCGTTGGCGGCCATGTCGAGCGTCACGCCATGCAGCAGTTCGGAGGCCAGACCAGCCGTGGCGTTGCTGACAGGCTTGCCGACGTCGAGCAGCAGCACGGTGCGTTCGGCGATGGCGGTTGCGTCGACCGGGCAGAGGCTGGCGTCGAGTTCGACCGGGTCGCCTTCGCCGCTATCTAGGAACGAGAGCACCACGACGGGTAGCACGATGACCGCCAGTCCAAGAGCCACGAACAGGCCGTACCGTGCCCGTTCGCGGGACGGTCGACCGCGTGGCGTGTTTCGGGCCGGTGGCATCTGGTCTCCCCCCGGATGGCCGGACGTTCGTTGTTCGACGATCACCGCCGATATTAAACTCGCCCGCCGTTCGTTGTCCAAGGGACCTAGCGGGGCCCAACGAGACTGGTGAACCACGTCGCTCGGCCGGGGCTCGCCTGTGTTGGTCGAAGGCCAAGGATTCAGTATCGTCGCAGGCGCAGCGGATCGTTGGTGTCCAGGATCGCTCCAACGCCGAGCCCGGTTCCCTTGCAGAACGCCGGTTGTTGGGTATGATCGTGGTCAAACAGAAACCCACAGATCAGGTGAACGGTGGTCGCGCGACTTCAGCTGCCGCGCCGCTCAACGGCAGGTTCGGCGGGTTGTACGCCCTACGCATGTTGATACCGATGGCACCAAGCGAAGGAACCGCGTGGAGTAGGAGCACGTTCCGGGCCTCACGGTCCGCGCGATCCACACCCGCATTCAATGGCGCACGGAAAGCGTTGAAGTTCCGGACTACCTGGGCCGTATTGGCGGCGCTGGCCGTCTCGCCCGCGACGGCTGCAGCCGTCTACACCTTCGATCTTCCCCGGTCGGATCACGCGACAGCGGTGCGTGCCGCAATGGAGTGTCTTGACGACGACGGCTGCGGACTCGGCCTCTCGTGTTCGGAACCCGATGCACAGGGGACCATCGATGCCGCCGACCTCGACAGCTGGAGCGAAGTGGAGTTCGGCGGCCAGTTGTGGACACCTTGGCAGGCCGATGCAAGTCAGGCCTGTGCGGCAACGGTCGAAGGCAGGGCCAATGTCTCGGTTAATCGCGAGCACCGGGTTGTCGACGAGAACGGCGAATCGGCTGCCGCGTCGCGAGAAACCTACATCGTGCGGCGCAATGGATCGGTGATCGGGCAGTTTGGCGGCCCGGAGCTGCAGGCGGAGTATCCCTTCGACGTTGCGCCCGGGTGGGGGGACTGCCGTCCTGCACGAATCGGGTCGCCCTGCCCGGACTCCAGGCATGTCCGGCGGACCTGCCGGGACTCGGTAGGCTACGCGGTGATACGCGGCAGCCACGGCGTCCCGCCGGGTCAGCCGACCTACGAAGTCGCCACCACGGTCGCCGAAGGTCAGTCGCTGGCCGTCGCTAGCCGGCTGTACGATGTCGCCGGACAATGGGAAACCGGTCAGACGACCGCTTGGTTCGCTTCGCACGGTATTGTCGAAGCGTCATTGAGTGGCTCCGACGAGGCCGTCTACCGTGCTCCTCTGATCCGCGGGGATCTTCGCGTGGTAGTCACCGCCACGGTGTTCTACGGGGATAGCCCGAGGTACTGCGCGACCACCTCGGTCGAGTTCACCGTCGTGGACGACGATTGAGGAACGACGGTGATACAAGGCGTGCAATGAGGGTTCACCCGTGGAGAACTCGCCGCGATGCGCCTGTGGCCGTCGGGCACGGTAGGGGTGCAATGCGCCGATATCGTGCGAAGACTTCGCCATCCCCAAGCGCCCCTTCGAGAGCTTCCCTGGCGTTCGCGGCAGCGCTCGCCGCCGCAAGCGTTGTTGCGGGGGAGGTATTCGAACTGCCGCGATCAAGCGAAGAGGTCGCCGTCAGAGCTACGGTGGACTGCGTCGACCCGGGTGGATGCACGGTGAGCCAGCTTTGCCTCGCGCCGTCCAACTGGATCGATGTCCACGCGCCGGACGACTTCGATCTGTTGGAAATCCTGGCCGGTGGCGCTGCATTCGCAACCCCTTGGATTCGCGACGCCAGGTTGGCATGTGGACTGCATATTGCGGGGGCGGCGAGGGTTGTGGGCGTTGTAGAACATCGAGTCCGCCCCGAGGGCGCGGCGGTTTCGCGCGAGACGACGACGTTGCAGAATATCGGCATGGTTGGGGTGCCGTACGACGGAATTGCGACGGGGTGGGGCGACTGCCGCCCCGCCAGCGAGGACGGCGCCTGCCCCGACAGGGAACACGTAGCGGAGGCGGACTGCCCGGCGGGCGAAGCGCCGTGGCATGCCTACATCGCGGGAACAACAAACGATTGGTTGGTCGACGATCTGTATTCCGTGGGTGCATTCGAAGGCGAGACAAGATCGTTCCGGGCATTTGCCGCCCACTTCCCTCCCGGCAACGAATGGTCGGCGTACTGGCGGGTCTCTCGGGGTCGCTGGCACGATGCGACTTCCGAAGATCAGCCGGACTCTGTTAATTCGGATCTCGTCTATCGGGTGCCGCAGGTCTGGTCGGACGAAATCGAAAGGATCACCGTGACCATTCAATCGGACGACGGCTACTGCGCGACCACTACCATCAAGTTCCGGATCCGGGACCGCCGGTGAGTCAATGGCGTTGGGGATCCGCGATTTCCGACCTTGTCCTGCCGAGCGCTCAGAAGGTCCAGAGCACGCTGACGCCGAGGCCGACTTCGCTGGCTTCGAGGCTCGTGGACACGCTGACCCCCAAGTCGTCGAAAAGCACGAGCTGCGACGCGCTGCCGTGGTCAACGTAGCGGATTTCGCTCCGCAGCAGGACGCTGGCCAACGGCTGCTCCATCCCCACGCCGAGCACGAAGGCGTTGAAGTCCTCGTCGAAGGACTCGCTGGCGGTCTGGAACTGGGTCGGTCCGCAGATCTCGCCTGGCCGCAGGCAGCCGGTGTAGGAGCGTGTGAAGTCTGCTGCCACGCGCCGGACTCCGGCGAGGACGTATCCCGTCGCACCGGCGAACGGCATTCCGGTGCCGATTCGCGCCGTGAGGCCGTAGCTCTGGTCCTTGGCGAGTTCCCAATCCTCCGGCCAGTTCTCGCCGACCTGGTTGCGCAGGGGGGTTGTACCCACGCCGTCGAGATGGCCCGAGACGTCGCCCTGATGGGTCGTCCAATCGACTTCGATACCGTAGAAGAGCGCGCCGCGCGAGCCGCGTAGGCCGAACACCACCCCCGCTTCGTAGGTGATGCCGTTCGTCGAGTCGTTCGAGTTCAGCCGCTGACCTGCGAACAGCATCGACGCGTTGTTGGCCAAGGTATTGTCGACCGTTTTGTCGTAGGTGGCGCCGTATTGCGCACCGACCACGGCGACGCCAACGTAGATGCCATCCTCGGCTAGGGTCCTCGATGGCATCGCAAGAGCCAACAAGGCGACGCCCAGATACGCCGCGCGGATTCTGTTGGGTGTCACATCACCTCCCAAGTCGACGTGGGTTTTTTCTACCCTACACAATCCAAGAGACGAACGTTAGAGCGCCTGGTTGTCGTTTGCCCAACCCCGGAAACCCCGCAAACCGGCTGGCACCTCGCCAACATGGGAACCCCCGAGGGATGTAGGGGCGCCCTGGTTCAACGAGACTGCCCGGCCGCCGGTGGCCCACTGCGCGGTTTGCCCTCGCCGTAGGCGGATTGCTAATGTTCGACGCACGCAACCCCTGCCTTGAGCGCCGAGAAGACGCCGCCCCATGACGACTGACCCAGCGGTCGACGCAACGGCTCGCGGATTGCTTGTGGCTTGGTTCGCCGGGACCGCGTTCGTCGGCGCTGCCATGTTGTTCTGGATACAGCCACTGTTCGCCAAGATGGTCCTCCCGGTGCTTGGCGGTTCGCCCGCTGTCTGGAGCACGGCGATTGTGTTCTTCCAAGCCGCGCTGCTCGGCGGCTACGCCTATGCCCATCTCCTTGCGCGGCTAGCACCGCGGCTCCAGGTGGTCGCCCATGCCGCGTGTCTCGGCCTCGCCGCATTGGGGCTGCCATTCGACGCATCCGAGGCCGGGCTGCCGGAAGTCGGCGAGGCACCGGCACTGTGGTTGCTCGGGCTTATGGCGATGCTGATCGGGGCGCCGTTCCTGGCCGTGTCGGCGACCGCCCCGCTGATCCTGCGCTGGTTCTCGCATACCCGCCACCCGCACGCTCGCGACCCCTACTTTCTGTACGCGGCGAGCAATGTGGGAAGCATCACCGTACTGATCGCTTTCCCGTTCATTCTTGAACCGGCGCTGGGCTTGCGCATGCAAGCGTTGGCCTGGGCGTTCGGCTTCGCTCTGCTGGCGGTGTGCGTCGTCGGTTGCGGCACCATGGTGTGGAACCGGCCGGCGCGGGTTGCGGCCACCTCGATTGGCCCGTCGCTGGGCGCTCGCCAGCGTCTCGGCTGGCTCGCCTACAGCGCGGTGCCTGCGGCCCTACTGCTCGGCGTCACGGGCCATATCACCACCGATATCGCGTCGGCACCGCTGCTTTGGGTGGCACCGCTTGTCCTTTACCTGCTCGGTTTCGTCAACGCGTTCGCCCGTCGACCGTTGTTGCGACTCGTCCCTGCGACTCGGGGCATGGCATGGGCGCTGGTGTTGCTGGCCGTCGTACTGCCCTGGCGTGAACCCGCAGTGGTGTTTCTGCCGCTACATCTCGGGGTGTTCTGCATCGTCGCCGCAGCATGCCATTTGGAGCTTGCCGGACGACGGCCACCGCCCGAGTTCCTCACGGAGTACTTCCTGTGGGTGTCTCTGGGCGGCTTGGTTGGCGGCGCGTTCGTGGCGCTCCTGGCACCGTTGGTGTTCGATGCCATGCTGGAATACCCGCTCGCCCTGGTGCTGGCCGCCGCCCTGCTTCCCGGTCGCTCGCCCGGCGTCAAGACCGCCGACATCGTGATGGCGGCTGTCATCCTGGCGACGATTGTCGGCGGTGCCGCATTGTTCATTTGGCTGGGCTGGCCGCGACCGGTGTTCATCGTCGCGTGCATGTACGGCGTTCTCGGCGCATTCGCGCTGTCCCGCCAGGTTAGGCCCGTCGGTTTCGCCCTGTGCATCCTGGCGTTCGTGATGGCGGGGTTTGCCGATCCGTGGCCAGACAGCGACACGGTCTGGCGGGGTAGGAGTTTCTTTGGTGTCTACCGGGTGACGGACTCGGCGGATCCGCCCGTGCGCAGCCTGATGCACGGCACGACCAATCACGGCGGCCAGACGTCAGCCGCGGATGGGCTGCAGCCGACCGCCTACTACACGACGGCAAGTCCAGTAGCCAAGGCATTGCGCGCCACCCAGGCGCTTGCCGAGCGACAACGCGTCGGTGTAGTCGGTTTGGGCACCGGCGCCCTGGCCTACTATCGGCGCGAACGCGACCTCTGGCGCTACTTCGAGATCGACCCGCGGATCGTTTGGCTGGCGGTGGAAAGCGGCTATTTCCAGATGATCCCGCAGCATGATCCGGCCCCGGCCGTTGTCATCGGCGATGCCCGCGTAACCCTTGCGCGAGAACCGGATCGGAGTTTCGAGGTGTTGATCGTCGACGCGTTCTCTTCCGACGCCATTCCCGTGCATATGCTGACTCGCGAGGCCGTCGAGATGTACCTGCGCAAGCTTGCCGTTGGCGGGGTGCTCCTGCTGCACATTTCGAACCGTCTCTTGGAACTGGAACCGGTTGTGGCTGCGGTGACGGCCGACTTGGGCTTGTCGACCACCATCGGGCGTTCCGGAAATCCGTGCGAAGGTGACGATCCGATCTGTGCCCCATCGGTTTGGGTGGCCGTGGCGGCGGACCGGTCGACGCTAGACGGCTTGGGAAATGGCTGGTCGACCCTCGAACCCGCAGGCAATGAGTACCTATGGCGCGACGACTACTCAAGTCTCGTCCGGGTCGTGCGCTGGACGGGCCGCTAGCCCCCGCTCAAGGCGGCGTTGGTGCTCCAGCCGGAGGCGGGTGACGCCTCCGCGACTCCAAGGCTGTCCGTTCCGTACAAGACTGACCTTCACAATGGCTACGCATCCGCGTAGAGTTCCGCACCGAGTCCCGTTCGGCTGTACTCGCGAGTTCGCCATGCTGCCGACGTGTTTGACCGTTCGACCTGCCCACGAAGTTCGAACGGCGGCTCGGGTGGAAGTGGCTTAGGGGAATTGGCAACCATCAACTCGCATACCCTGCCCACCGGCTACCGGCTTCTAGATGCGTACGAGATCCGCACGGTTTTGCAGCTCGGCGTTGCGAGCGTGCGGTACGCGGCAACCGCGGACGACGTGCCCGTGGTCGTGGAGGAGTACTTCCCGGCCCGTTTGGCGAAGCGCCGGGACGGTGTCGAGGTCGCTCCCGAGAGCGACCGCGTGGTCGATGAGTTCGCCGCCGGGCTGTCGGCCTTTCTCGCCACGTCGAGAACACTTGCGGGGCTGCGCGACGACAGCATCGCCGCCATGCACCATTGGGTGGATGCGAACGGTACGGGCTATGCCGTGTCCGAGGCAGTCCCGGGGGAAGCCCTAAGCGTGCGGCTCGAACGGCAGTCGGGATTGACCGACAGCGAGTTGAGGGATCTGATACATCCGCTGATGAGAGGCTTGGGCACCGCGCACGCGGTCGGCATACTGCATCGGCAGGTCAACCCCGAAGCGATCGTAATTCGTCCTGACGGCACGCCGGTGCTGCGCAACTTCGGTATTGGCACGAAGGTTGTCGGCGGTGCCCGCCAAGCCTTCGACGCCCACGCAGGGAACCTCGCGGAGATCGCGCCGGGTTATGCGGCGCTCGAACAGTACTCCCCCAGCGGGCGCGAAGGTCCGTGGACCGACATCTACGCACTCGGCGCCGTGATGTACCGCTGCGCGACGGGAACGACGCCGGCGGATGCACCCTTCCGAGCTGCCGGCGGGGATCTGACGCCGGCCGCCCACGTCGGCGATGGCCGCGACGGCGACATGCTGGCCGCAATCGACGCCGGCATGGCCCTCCACATAGCGTCGCGGCCCCAAAGCCTGCCGGTGTGGCGGGCCATGCTGTTCCGGGATGCGCCGCAGACCACGCTCGCGAGCCGGGCCGCCCGGACATCCGCACGCGGCTTCGGGCGCGCGGCGTCGGTCGGTCCGTCGCCGATCGCCGTGTCGCGACAGGTGACCCGCGTCGCCGTACGCCAAGGACCCGAGGACGCCACCGCCGGTCGGCGAGCACTGCGGTGGGTCGTGCCGGCCTTGGCCGCGACCGGCATGATCGCGGTCATCACCTGGGTCGACACCGGGATCCTGCGGGGCAACGCCGACGTGTCGGCGGGTATGCCGCCGCCACACGGGGACGGATCGGTCCGACGCAACGAACTGGCAGACGCGTTGCGCGCGGGAGGCACCGGACCGACCATGGTCATGCTGCCGGCGGGTCGCATGCGTCTCGGCTGTTTCGGGGCCGACTGCACAAGTCCGGATGCTCCGGGACGGCAGGTGATATTCAAGGGTGCGTTTGCGGTTTCAAAGTACGAAGTGACCGACAACGACTATGCGCCTTTCGCCGTCGCCACTGGTCGACCATCGCCGCCGGACGTCGCGGAGGGTGGTGCTCGACGCCCGGTGGTGAACGTATCGTGGTACGACGCGGTGGCATACGCGGCATGGCTGTCCGAGCAGACCGGGCGCGAATACCGCGTGCCGAGCGAAGCGGAGTGGGAGTATGCAGCGCGTGCCGGGGACGTCGGCGGCGACCGCGCCGACTTTGCCGCGCCTTCGGCGGCAGTTGCGCCGGCGGGAGTCGGTGCCGCCAATGCGTGGGGATTCCACGGCATGTTCGACAACGTATCTGAGTGGGTATTCGACTGTGCGGGCACCGACCGGACACTGGCGCCGGAAGACGGCACGGCTTGGGTGCAGGAGGGGTGCGAAAGCCGAGTGCGCCGGCGCGGACTATGGGACGCGTCGGTGCCCGAAGCCGGTCCGGCCGGTTTGCGGATTCCCGGCGACCCGGAACGCCGCGCCCCCGATACGGGCTTCCGGGTTGCCTTTCTCGTGGACTAGCGATCCACCATAGATCGGGATTCCACCGCAGGAGCGGTGCTATTGCGCCCGCTAGGGCCCGCACCGTGTTGCGGGTTGCATTGTGGGGCTGACTGCTGCGGGACGAGACAAGCTCGTGTCTGCGCGTATCTTGCTTTGCTATTGACAACTAGCCAGCGAGTTGAAAGGCTCTGAGGTTGGTCGAACTCCCAAGGTGTCCCACTATGCACTTTGTAGACGTTTCCCGGATGTACGCCTGCTTGCTCGCAGTGATGATCGGTGTGGCACCCGCAGTATGCGGCACCGAGGTCTTTGAAGTCGCCGTCAAAGTCCATGCCGACGATCTCGCCGTCTTCCAGCCGCGCTTTCTCGTCGAGAAGGCTCAGACGGCAGACATCCGCGGATCCCTCGTAGAGGCCGGTGACACGTCTGCCGGGTCACGGACCGCGCACTTCTTCAACCTTGGCCAGCGCATCACCGCCAACGTCGACCGCGTCGCAAGTGGCGGCTTTGTCGTTGAGACTCAATACTCGCACGGCAAGCGCGGTGCCTGGATCGCGCTGGCTAGCCCCACCTTCATTCTCGACGAGCATGAGCCAAACGCATCAATGGACCTTGTCGCTGCCGACGGTCGCCGTTTCGTCATCTCCGTCGCGCTCACACCACGCCATGACATACTGACTCTCGACGACATGCGCGCCAACGATCCATGCGGTGGCTGCCCCATCGACGAGGGCCTCCTGCAGAAATTCGGACCTGAACCGGGTCCCTATAACCACCACTGCACACGGTGTTCGTGCGACAACGGCAACATCATGGTTTGCTGCAATGCATGCTGCGAGGATCCAGTGTCGTGTCCTCCGGGCGCTTGGTGCTGTGCGCCGGGGCATACGCCGCCAATCCCATAGGTTTTCGTTTGTTTCCTGCGGCCACGGGATTGGTCTGCAGTTTGGTGGGTGCGGTCGGACGCAAGCCGACGCGCCGACGCTTGTATGTGTAGTTGCCGTCGAGGTCGCGAAGCACTATATTCGATGCAACGGTTGCGACGTCGAATCACGCAGGTGGGGCGTGTTTGTCGCGGTCGTACGTTAGCTGTGCCCGGGGGAGGGGACGCATGCTTGAGAAACGTTGGCGGAAGACACCGCTCGCAGCGGCCGTGTCGCTTGCCGTGGCTGGCATGGCGACCGCACAGGAGGCGGAGCAGGGGGACGCCGAGGCGGTCACGCTCGAGGAGCTGATCGTTGCGGTCGGCATTCGGGAGAGTCTGAAGCGGTCGATGGATCTCAAACGCGCCGCTATCGGCGTGGTGGATCTGATCACTGCGGAGGACATCGGCGATTTCCCGGACAGCAATCTCGCGGAGTCGCTGCAACGAATCACGGGCGTCTCGATCGACCGCGAGCGCGGTGAAGGCGCCCGCGTCACCGTCCGCGGCTTCGGGCCGGATTTCAACCTTGTGCTCTTGAACGGCCGACAGATGCCGACGGCGTCCGGACTTGGCCGGTCGTTCGATTTCGGAAACCTCGCGTCTGAAGGCATCAGCACGGTGGAGGTCTACAAGAGCGGACAGGCGCAAATGCCTACCGGCGGCATCGGGGCCACGATGAGCATTCGCACAATCAGACCGCTCGAGAACCCGGGTCCGTCCTTCACCGCGACCGGCAGCGCGCTTCGCGACCTCTCCACGGACGAGGGCAGCGAAGTGACTCCGGAGATCTCGGCGTTGTTCTCCAATACGTTTGCCAACGACCGCGCCGGCATTGCGCTGAGCGTCGTCCGACAGGATCGCGACAATGGTGCCAATACGGCGAACGTCGGCGGCTGGCGGACGTTTCCCGGCGAGGTGGACAACTGCTGGTGTGGCATTGGCCCGTCCGAATGGGGCGGCATCCCGCCGCACACCGACCCCAACCAGCAGAACCGTCCAGGGGAGGGAGACCTCTACTCGGTGCCACAGGCGATCGGCTACGAAATCGCGGAGTTCGACCGCGTGCGAACCAACGGCCAGCTCACCTTGCAGGTGCAGCCTTCCGATGTCGTGGTCGCCACCCTCGACTACACCTATTCCGAAGTCGAACTCGAGCGCACCTACAGCAACCTCTCGGCATGGTTCAACTTCGGTGGTCAGGAGACGCTGTGGACCGATGGCCCGCAGGCGACCCCGCTTGCCTACACCGAGAACACGACCAACGCGGACTATTCCATGGCTGGCGGCCAGGACGCGTGGCGCACCCAAAACGGGGCGACCGGCTTGAATCTCCTGTGGGACGTTTCCGACCGTCTGACGCTGGAGTTCGATCACCACAACTCGACGGCAACGCGCGAGCCGGACAGCCGGTTCGGCGACTCCGCTCTGCTCTCCACCGCGGCGTTCACGCGCTCGCGGACCACCGGGCACTTCGGTGCCGACCTGCCGGTGCTCGAACTCACACTTTCGGACCCGCTCTCGCCCGACGACATGATCGTCACCGGCAGCGTGTTCACCAACAACTTTTCGGAAATGGACATTGCCCAGACAAGGTTCGCCGGCATCTACGAGATGGACTTCGGTTTCATCGACAGCATCGACTTCGGGATCCAGCTCACGGATGTCGACAACCGGGCTGCGGGCTCGGTGGTGCAACGCGACGCCTGGGGTGGCGTGACCCAGCCAGGTGCGATCGCGGATCTCCTGGTCCCGTCGGATGCCGGCGATGCCTTCGACCAGGTCCCCGGGGGCGACGACGCGCGTCGGCAGACGGTGTACTACCGATTCGACATGGGGGAACTCGTGGCGCGTACCGAAGAACTCATGCGATCCGGCGCAGCCACCACGTTCGTGATCAACGACATGGGCGATTGCGGCACTGGGCTCTGCCTGTCGAGCCGTTTCACGGCGGACCGGCGTACGCTCGAGGCGTCCGAGGCTTTCTACGTGCAGGCGAATATGAGCGGCGACTTGGGGACCCGGCCGGTCGCGGTACGCGTCGGACTCCGGTACGAGGCAACCGATGTCGATTCCGAAGCGCTTTCGCCCGCCTTTACGGGCATCAACTGGATCTCCGACAACGAACTCACCGCGATCCAGGCGGATACCGCCTTCACCAATCTTAGCGGCAGCTACGACCTGCTGTTGCCGAGTTTCGATTTCAAGATCGACCTGACGCCCGCAATCGTCAGCCGGTTCTCCTACAGCGAGACCATGACGCGCCCGAACTACGGGGACATCCAAGGCGGCCAGACGGTCGAGTCGCTGGTGCGAGTCGACGGCGGGCGGGGCAACCGGGGCAATCCGGCACTGCTCCCGTTCCAATCGCAGAACTACGACCTGTCGCTGGAGTACTACTACGGCGAGGGCAGCTATGCGGCGGCCGGCTACTTCCTCAAGGACGTGGAGAACTTCATCGGCACATCCTCGGTCGTTGAGGAGACCTTCGGCCTGCCGCATCCGGGGCTCGGTCCGCTGGCCGACGACGCCCGGGCGGCGACGGGCAGTTCGGACTCGGCAACCCTGTACCGGTGGATTCTCGCCAACCGCGCGGATTCGCCCGGCGTCGATGCGGCGAACGGCGTGATTTCGGGCGTCTCGGGACGCGACCCGGCCTCCCCGTTCATCCTCACCGTCCCCGTCAACATCGAGCAGGCGACGATGCGCGGCTGGGAGTTCGTCGTGCAGCACAACTTCGGCGAGACGGGATTCGGCTTCATCGCCAATGCGACCATCGTCGACGCCGATGTCGGCTACGACGATTTCAGCCTGGAGCAGCAGTTCGTGCTCACGGGGTTGAGTGACTCCGCCAATCTGATCGTCTTCTATGACAAGAACGACATCAACGTACGGTTGGCATACAACTGGCGCGATGACTTCTTGGCGGGAACGGGACAGTCGAACGTGGGTGCGGGGCCGCCGACCTACGTCGGGGCCTACCAGCAGCTCGACATGAGCGCGAGCTACTGGATTACGGATACCATGCAGGTGTACGTCGACGCGATCAACGTCACGGACGAGACGACGCATTTGTACGGGCGCGACCGGCTGCAGACGCTCTTCGCTGGGCAAGCGGGCCCGCGCTACAGCATTGGCTTCCGATACAAGCTCTGACGCCGCGCCTGCGACTGGGCGCGCGCAACTGTGTACCGTCATCGGGGAGGCGGTCAAAAGCGACAAGGGTTCCCTAAGCCCGTGTCGGACGTCGCAGGAGAGGGTCTAGGCCGCCGGTTTGTCACGCGCGCGTGACATGCACCGGCTCCATATCGGCATCCGCATCAACACCTAGTCGGCGAGCTTTCATGGCCGAGACGCGATGAGGACAATAGCGTTTTGCTTGCCTAATTCGTCAGATTCAAACTGACGCACAACCCCACAACCCCGTGCAGGCTTGACCTTTGGGTGTTCGGGTTGTATAGATTTCCCCGGACACATCAGTAGGTTGCCGGGATTAGCGGATTCGTGCGGCTGTTCGGCGCGGGGAGGCGATGGCATGGGGCTTCAGAACGTTTGCGATAGTTTGGTAGAGGAGACGGACGGTCTTCTTGCCTGCGTTGTCGTGGATCTCGACACGGGTTGACGCTGGCGACTTCATGCCGTGAGGGTACGGAGTCTGCGGCGGTCGGCGCCGCCACGCGCCGTCTGGGCGGCCTTTTTCGCAGCAAGTCGCTGACGTTGCCCAATCCGAAGCACGCAGGGGGTCTGGTCAGAGAGGCCCAGGTGACGTTTGAAAACACCTACCACTTCATGGCCACCATCCCGGGGTGGAGCAGTGCGCTCTTGGTGTTCGTGACCGACAAGGCGGTCAGCATCGGATTGGGGTGGATGGCTGTTCACCAGGCTTATGATCGTGTGCTGCAAGCCCGTCCCGGCGCGGCTGCGCCCGAAACGGAACCAGAACCGCGGACACCGCCCCCTGCGGCACGACAGGACCCGCCGCCGTCGGCAGCACGGCCCGATCCCCAGCGCGGCGTAGGTCCCGCAGCGACCTCTCGTATCGGTGACCACCCGCCGCGCCCGGCGATGCCCGCCGCGCAGACCCCGTGGCGTCACGCGCCGCCGCCTGCACCAAGGCGCGACGCGCCCCCGCCCGTTACAAAGCCCCCACCGCTCCCGGTTGACTCTCCCGACAGCGCTCCTCCCGCGGTCGGCAGGGGCGGCCCGCGGAAATCGACGGAGTCGGTTCCGGCATCCGGCAGTGCTGAACCGCCGACGCTGGCCACACCCGAAGCCCGCGAGCAGCGAACGGGACGGCAAGCGCCGAAAGTGCGTCCCAGCGCGCCGTCGCCGATTTCGGCGGCGGGCAAGAAACCGGCACCGCCGCCCGTTGAGGAGGACGCCAAGACGGAAGTCGGCAGGATGGGTGCGCGGCCGGTGTTCGGGTCGAAGTCGCGGCGTTCCTAGGTGCGTGCACCTGTAGTCCGTGGAGGCGCCGATGGCCGGATTGGATCCGGGAAACCGCTCGGATTCCGTGGGGCAAGGTTTCGGCACGGACGGTACCCGTCTACGTCCGGTTCTCGTTCCGGGTAGACGCTCGAATAACATAGAACTGCTTGGAGTTAGCTCGCGATGAACAAAACACTTGCCGCCACGTGTGCGCTGCTTGCGGCGTTCGCCGTGCCTGCCTGGGGGCAGGAGGCGCCGCCCGCGCTCGACAGCGGCACGACGGCTTGGATGCTGACTGCGGCTGTTCTCGGTCTGATGATGACCGTGCCCGGCATCGCCATGTTCTATGGCGGAATGGTGCGCCGCAAGAACATGCTCTCGATCTCGGGGCAGTGTTTCGGGATTTGCTGTCTGGTGTCGGTGCTTTGGATCCTCGTGGGGTACAGCCTGGCGTTCTCGGGCGACAACGAATACATCGGCGACCTCGGCATGCTGTTCCTCGCCAATCTCGATCTCGATTCCCTACGCGGCTCGTTCCCGGAGTCGCTGTACGTGGTCTTCCAACTCGGGTTCGGTGTCGTCGCCGCCGCGTTGATCACGGGTGCCGTGGCGGACCGGATGAAATTCTCGGCACTGCTGTTCTTCATCGGGCTTTGGTCCATTGTCGTGTACGCGCCCGTTGTGCACTGGATATGGGGCGGCGGCTTCCTGAAGGAGCAGGGGGTACTCGACTACGCGGGTGGGACGATCGTCCACATCAATGCGGGGGTGGCCGGACTGGTGGCCTGCCTCGTCGTTGGCAAACGAACCGGGTACGGCGCCGAGAACATGGCGCCCCACAATCCGTTGTTCAGCGTCATCGGCGTTTCGCTGCTCTGGATCGGCTGGTTCGGGTTCAGCGCGGGTTCGTCGCTGACGGCGGGCGGCAATGCGGCGTACGCGATGCTTGTCACCCAGACCTCTGCCGCGGCCGGGGCGTTGACCTGGATGTTCTACGAGTGGGCGGTGCTAAAGAAGCCGAGCGTTCTGGGGCTCGTGTCCGGGGCCGTCGCCGGTCTGGTGGCGATCACGCCCGCGGCCGGCTACGTGTCGCCGGTAGGCGCCCTGGCCATCGGTGTCGTCGCTGGTTTCACATGCTGCTGGGCGTGTGCGTGGTTGAAGTACAGCCTCGGCTACGACGACGCCTTGGACGTGTTTGGGATCCACGGTATCGGCGGTTTGCTGGGCGCGGTCTTGACAGGCGTGTTCGCACTGGAGGAAATCGGCAACGCCGCCGGTGCCGTCGATGGCAACTTCTGGCAGATCTGGGTGCAGTTCGAGGGCGTCTTGGCGGTGAGCGGCTGGAGTGCGCTCGGCACGGTGGGCATTCTCTATTTGCTTAAGCGATTCATCGGCCTGCGGGTATCGGTGGAGGAAGAGGCCGAGGGTCTGGACTACAGTCAGCACGGGGAAGCGATCGGAGCCGATATGTAAGGGACGGGGCGTGTCCCGTCTCGACACCTGCCGGCGTGATCGTACCGGGCGGCGACGATGCGGTACTCGTCGGACGGCCACCGGGGCCGAGGGGCGACTCCAAGGCCCGATGGGCGACGACGAGGTCCGACGGGCGACCACGAGGGTCGCCGCTACGGGTCGTCGCCAGCGTAGAGACCCACGATGACGGATGATCTGCAGACACTAACGGCGGGACACCGACTCGGCGACTATGAGGTTCGCCGGGTGCTCGGTTCGGGAACGTTCGGCAACGTCTACCTTTGCCTCGACCAGAACGGCGCCACAGTTGCCGTACGCGAATACATGCCGCACGGCCTCGCCGTGCGCAGCGACGACCTGCAGGTGCGAGCGGTGTCGCCCGCCGCCGAGGCGGCGTTCCGCGCCGGTCTCGAGCGCTTCGTCGGACGCGCCCGACGGATGATGTCCGTCGAGCACCCCAACGTGGTGCGCATCCTTGGCGTGCTCGAGGCCAACGGCACCGCGGGCGTTGCGATGGACTACGTGGAGGGGCGTCCACTCGCCGTCCTGTTGCCTCCGGGCGGCACGCTTTCCAGTGCTGAACTGGCGAGTCGTATTCGACCGGTGGCGGAGGGACTGGCGGCGATGCACGGGGCCGGGACCGCCCATGGAAGTCTCGGTCTCGGCAGCATTTTCGTCCGCGAAGACGGCTCTTCCGTGTTGCTGGGCCTGGCTGTATCGGCGCAGGACGAGTTCGGTGCGGTGCGCATGCCCGGCTATGCACCGATCGAACATTACTCGGCCCGGGCCGACCTGGTCAGTTCTCGCGCCGATGCCTACTCCCTGGCTGCCGTGCTGTACCGCTGCGTAACCGGCGTCGTTCCGCCGGAAGCGCCGATCCGTGCCGAACGGGATACGCTGGTGCCCGCTGTCCGTGCGGCCAAAGGCAGGCGCGCCTACAGCCCAGAGCTTCTCGAGGCCATCGACGCGGCGCTCACGCTGGATCCTGCGAACCGTCCGGATGGTGTCCAGGCGCTGCTGGATGCGCTCGTGGATGTGCCACCCGACAGAAACAGGGGATCGCGACGGAGCGGTCCCGCGCCCGAGGCCGCGGCGCGACACGGGCGACGGCGACGGTACAAGGTCGCGTTGACGACTGCAGCCGTCGGGCTGGTCGGAATCGTCGCGAGCATCTTCGTCCTACAACGAGGCGATTGGGACACCGTCGACGAACGTGAGAACCAGCCGATCGTGTCCACACCTTCGGAGTCCGGCGCGGCGCCTCGGACCGCGCAGGGTAGAGAACCGCCTGACGCGTCAGCGTCGGAAACCGTGCCTGAGGAGGACGGCCCGGCGCTCGTGGATGCGCCTGCGCCGACACCCGTTGCGCCTGTCGAAGTGCCGCCGCCTCGGACTGCATCGCTGGTCGTGGTCACCCAACCGCCTGGTGCGGAGGTGCTGCTCGACGACGAGCCGGTGGGCGTGACGCCGTTCGAAGTCGACGATCTCGCGGCGCGTGTTTACGCTCTCGCGTTGCGGCATCCCCACTACGACACCGTCGAGACCGAACTGGATTTGTCGGCGACCGAGTCCACACGTTTCGAAAGGGAGCTGGACCGGGCGACGGGTGCACTGCTCGTGACCACGACGCCGCCGGGCGCATGGATCGAATGGGACGGGGAGCGACTGGCCGACGGTTCCCCCGCAACGCTTGCCGACCTGCCAGCCGGGCCAATCACCTTGACGCTCGGGGCACCTCGCCACGTTGCCGCCGAACTGACCGCAGTGGTTCCGAAGAACGACACCGCATCGGTGGCGTTCAGCCTCGAGCCCGCTTTGGGTACGCTGACGCTTCTCCTGTCGCCCGCCGATGCAGACGTCGCGCTGCTGGACGCGGAAACCGACTACCGTCCGGGCGTGCGGCTAGCCGAGGGCCCCCATCGGGTCTCGGTGTCCAGAACCGGATGGCGGACCGTCGAGCGGACGGTGGACGTGGCAGGCGACACCCGCCACGAGATCAGTCTTGAGGCGCAGTGGCATCCTTTGACGGTGACCACCAACCCGGCGGGCGCATCGGTGGCTTTGGTCGACGGGGACGTCGCCTATTCGCCGGGTGTGTTGCTGCCGCCGGGCGAATACCGGCTCGAGGCGAGCCTGCTCGGATACGCGGCGTGGCAGGGGACGGTTCGCCACAGCGCGTCGCCCACCATGTACGCAGTATCCTTGGAGTTCGTGTCGGCCGAGTACGCCGACCCGTTGCGTTCCGGCGGCAACGGTCCCGAGATGACTGTCATTCCGGCAGGTAGCTTCCGCATGGGTTGCCTGTCCGCGAACGCCTGCGCCGAATCCGAGCAACCGGTGCGCAGCGTGACCATCGCCTCGCCTTTCTCGATGTCCAAGCACGAGGTCACTTTCGAGCATTTCGACCGCTATGTTCGGGCGACTGGCCGCGAACGACCGGACGACACCGGCTGGGGTCGGGGCCGCCGCCCGGTTATCAACGTCTCCTGGCAGGACGCGAATGACTATGCGTCCTGGCTGTCGGCCGAAACGGGTAGACGCTACCGGCTGCCGACGGAGGCGGAGTGGGAGTACGCCGCCCGCGCAGGCACCGAGACCGCCTACGCGTGGGGCGAGACGCTTGAGCCCGGCGACGCGAACTGCACCGGGTGCGGACGCCGTAGCTTGGATCGCACGGTCGCGACGGGGTCGTTCCGCGCCAACGCTTGGGGGCTCCACGACATGCACGGCAATGTTTGGGAGTGGGTCGAGGACTGCTGGAACGAGAGCTACGGCGATGCGCCGGCCGACGGCAGCGCGTGGGTGCGAGGCGACTGCGGGCGTCGCCCGCTACGCGGCGGGTCTTGGTTCAATTCGTCCGCGTTCGCACGGTCCGCGGCGCGCTTGAGCGGCAACGCCACGGTTCGCGGGAACATCGCCGGATTCCGGGTGGTTGTACGCGACGAGTGACCGCCGAGGCGCACGCGGCGTGGCTCAAAGTCGCCACGGACGCCCTCAGGTGTCGCCGGGCTTCGGCATGCGGTATCCGACGCCACGCTCGTTGAAGATATAGCCGGGGTTCGCGGCGTCGTCGCCGAGCTTCGCCCGGACCTGCTTGACGAACGCTCGCACGCGGCCGGGGTCGCTGCCCGGTTCGCGAGTGCCCCACGCCTGGCGCAGCAATGCCTCGGCGGTCACCACGCGGCCTGCGTTGACGGAGAGAATGCGCAGCAGGTCGTACTCGGTGGGCGTGAACGGCACCGCGCGACCCGCGACGGTGACCGTGCGCTGGCGGTAGTCGATGGCGAGTTCGCCGAGTACGAACGGCGCCGGACCCGCGCTGCGGCGAAGTTGCGCCCCGACCCGTGCGATGAGTTCGGTCGGCGAGAATGGCTTGACGATGTAGTCGGCGGCGCCGGCATCGAAGGCGCGGGCGATGGTCTCGTCTCGGTCGTAGCCGGAGATGAAGATGACCGGGACGTCGGACAGTTCGGGGACCGTTTGCAGGATCTCGATGCCGTCCGCGCCGGGCAGCACGAGGTCGAGAAGCACGAGCTGTGGCCGTTCGCCGCGGACGAGGTCGGCGATCTCGTCGGGCTCTGCGGTCGTCAACGGTGCGTAGCCCGCTTGGGCGAGGGCGTTGCGCACGAGGCGCAGCGTATTCGGGTCGTCGTCGACTATCAGGACGCGGGGTTGGTCGGGCGCTGCGCCAGCCTCGTGCGCCGCCTTGGGCTTGTGCGAAGCGTGCACGGCCCGCCCTGTCTCGGCGACGGGCAGCGTGAACGTAAACCGCGCGCCGTGCCCGAGTCCTGCGCTTTCGGCGCGGATGCGCCCGCCGTGCGCCTCGATCAAGCCTTTGCAGATGGCGAGCCCGAGCCCCGTGGAGCGGGACGCGGTGCCCTCGCCGCTGAGCGCGACGTGCTTGCGGAACAGGCGTCGCAGGGTCTCTGGTGCCAGGCCGCGACCTTGGTCAACGACCGACACGGCGACGTGAACGCCATCGCGGGCAGCTTCGACGCGGATTGGCGACGACCCCGACGAGTGCCGGGCGGCGTTGGAGAGCAGATTGTTCAGCACCTGCGCCACACGCTCGCGGTCAGCCATTACCTGCGGGAGGTCCGGCGGCAGGTCGATGCCGACCGGATGCCGGGCGCCGCCGCTGGCGAAGGTGCTCCTGGCCTGGTCGACGAGCGTCGCGACGTCGGTGGGCGCCGGATCGACGGAAAGCGTGCCGGCTTCGATGCGACCGGCGTCCAGCAGGTTGCCGATCAGCTCCCGCATGTGGTCCGCCTGGGTGTCGACGATGCGCAGGAACTGCAGGAGCTCTGCGCGCGGCAGCGGCGGCGTGGCGCTGAGGGCGGTCGCCGCGGAGCCTTTTATGGAAGTGAGCGGCGCGCGCAGTTCGTGGCTGACCATGGCCAGGAACTCGGAGCGCAGCCGCTCCAGCTCTTCGAGCGGACCGAGATCCTGGAGCGTGACCACCACCGAGAGGACAGCCCCGTCCTCGGCGCGAATCGGGGTCACGTTGATGAGCGTGCGAACGCTGCGACCGTCCGGCATCGACAGTTCGACCTCCTCGGCGCGCAGGGTGGTGGCGTCGCCGAGCGCGCGGGCGAGCCGCACCCCGTCCAGCGTCACCTCGGCGCCGTCGGCGAAGCGGCAGGTCAATACCTCGAGTACGGCCTCCGGCGGCGCATCCGGTTCGAGCAGTTCCGCTACGATGCGGCGCGCTTCACGGTTGAACGAGGCCGGTCGGCCGCTGCGGGCGTCGAACTCCACCACGCCCACAGGCGAGGTCTCGACCAAGGCCTCCACCCGCGCCCGCGCGCGCCGCTCGGCACGGTGGGTGCGGGCGTTGGCGATCGCCGTAGCGGCCTGGGACGCGAACAGCCCCAGAAGCGCTTCGTCGGCGTCGGTAAACGGGGCGCCGGCCGGCTTCTCGGCGAGGAAGAAGCTACCGACGTTGACGCCGCGGTGGAGCATCGGCGTGCCTTGGAACGTTCGAGACAGCGCCGGCGTCGGCGCAAGCCCCAAGCTGCGCGTATAGGCTCCCAGATCGTCCACGCGCAGCGTCGCCGTCAGCGAGCGCAGGTGCTCGAACAGGTAGGTGCCCGCGGTCCGGCCAAATGGCGAGTTCCGCCGCCTCCTCGGGCGTGAAGCCGGACTCCACGAAGCCGTCCGGCGTGCCTGCCTCGTCGACGGTGGCGATCATGCCGAGGCGGGCGCCGGTCAGGTCGCGGGCGCCGTCGACGGCTGCGCGCAGCACGGTATCGGGGTCGAGGCTCGCGCCGATGCGTAGGATGGCCGAGCACAGTGCGGCGATGCGTTCCCCCGGTGCCCCGGCATCGGGGCGGGCGTCGTGACCGTTCATCGGCGCTTCCTGTGCATGCGGCTGGGTTCGAACTCGGCGACCGAATCAAGCTCCGTGCAGCAATGTTAGCGCGACAGGATCCAAAACGCACGTAAAACGAACGAAAACGATCATGAAGCGCACACACAGTACACATACTATTGTGTAACGTGCAGCCTGAGTTGGCTTACCGTGCGTGGCTAGTGATGAACTCCACCGTGGCAACTAGGAGTGAACGCAGATCCCGGACGAGGACGCTGATCATAAAGGCGGCGTTGCGTCAGTTCGCTGCGTGTGGTTTTGCCGGGGCTTCGGCCAAAACGATCGCGGCTGAAGCGGGCGTTGCACACGGAACGGTGTTCTGGCACTTCGACAGCAAATCGCGGTTGTACGAAGAGGTCATCCGGCATGTCGGCCAGCACGTTGCGGCGGCGATGCGCGAACAGACGCCCCGCACGACCTCCCTTGCCGGGGTTCTGAAGGCATGGTTGGATTTCCTGCACGAAGATCCGGACGTACCGGGCCTCCTGACAGGGCTAGGGGGCGACGCCAAGGATCCCGCGCTGAACGGCCACCCCGAGCGACTGTTGAATGAAACTCTGGTCGACTCGTGGCATGCCACGTTGACTAGCCTAGAAAGCGCGGGCTGGATGCCGCCTTTGGACAAACACGCGCTCGCGCAGTCGATCGTTGCGACCAGCTACGGAGCGCTCGTCATTGGTCGCGGCACCACATTGGGCGACGTCTTCGGCCCGCTCACGCACATCGATTCGTCGAACGGTTTCGCGCCAGCCGAGGACGCCGCGCGCGACTAGTGCTGCGTCCCTAGGGTATGGGGTTGTCCCGTCCCGCGCCGACCGACGGAGGCCGATTCGGGGCGCTACGGAACTGTCTAGGCGTCATCACGACGAAAAACGCCGATGCCCCCAGACTAGCAGCCGTTTCTCAGAGCTGTGGCAGGGCTACGCACCGCTAGGGTCTGCCCCGCGTCCACCGACGGCCCTCGCAACCGCCCGTTCCCAACCGTGGGGCTGGGCGCGGAGAATGTCGGCCGCCGCGGCACTCTGCCACCGGTCCCAGTCGAGCCCGTTGTCATGCGCTGCGGTCCACACGCATCCTTCCAGCCAGGATCGTTCGGCGCTTTTCGCCTCCTCCGCGGTCAACATGGTCGTGAGACGGCGACCGAGGCGCACGGCAGCGGCTTCGGCTGTTTCCGAATCCACGAGCGCGTGCACCTGCTCCGCGAGTTCGGCCATTTCCAACGGCGACTGCTCATGCGGACGCACGGTCACCGACCAGCCGCCAGCGTCGTTGCGTTCTATCTTGGCCACCGTCGTGCCCCCGCCCGTTCGTCCGCGCCGGCGCCGGGAGAACACCGTCTTCCATGGGCTGGGCCGCGACGGCGGCGCGAACAACACGTCGTAGAGCCGTTGCGCCGAGACCTGTCCGGGGTCGAGTACGTCTGCGCGCTTGCGCGCCGCTCTTCGGCGCGACCCCTCCGCATAGGCTTGTGCGAGGCGCTCGGCGGAGCGGCCGGTGAATTCGTGCATGACCGGGCGGACGAGCCGCGCAAGCCACTCCTCCGCGAACAAGGCCGTCGCGGTGATGATGGCGCGCGACACCGTATTGCGGGCACAGCCGAGCTGCGCCGCTAGGGCCGTCTGGCTTTTGAACACACCGGCGTCGAGCATGGCTTTCCATTGCACCGCATTCTCAAGCGGCGACACGCCCTCGCTCCACGCGTTCTCGCCGTGCATCAGCGCCGCGCACTGGGTGTCCGGGAAAGATGCATCGCGGACTTCGGCACGCCACAATTTGCCGGCTCGCCGACAGGCTTCGAGGCGTCGTACGCCGAAGATCGCCTCGGCAACGTGACTGTCGCCTGGCGGCAGCTGTCGCGCGAGCCCCGGCTGCTGCTGTCCGTCGCGGGCAATCGACGCCGCAAGGTCGGACAGTGACACCTCGTCCATACCGGAGCCCGCCCGGTTGTGGAACCGCCAAGGGCGAACGGTTTCGGGGTCGAATGCCTCGATGTGGACGTTCTCGGCGGTCGGGGGTCGTGAGACAGCGCCGCCCCGCACCTCGCCCAACCGGACGCTCGACGTTTGACCGGTTGGATCCGTGTGTACCTTCCCGCGTGGTACGGACGCTAAGCCCGCGCCATGTTGACCGGACATTCGCTCACTCCTTGCAGATTTGGCTAACTGATTGAACAGTCAGTCAATACTGCCATGCCCGTGCCGCAATCTCAAAACACGCTCATGCCGCAAACGGTATGCGATGGGGGAGCCGAGCCGGAAAGGGAGATCTTAGTCTTCGTCCGGCTACTGCGAGGGGGAATGGTCAGGTCACCTGAGCCGATCGAGCGTCGTCGCGCTTGGTGGTATCGAGTCGTAACCCGTTGCTTTAACAGCAATTATTGGCGGAGAGGGAGACCGCCAGAACACCGATTTCGGTGGTTTCTCTAGACCTCCCGGAGTTGACTTAACAGTATGATAAGTATACGTTTTCCGTTCCTTGACGTCTCGCGCCGGTGCGCGCATACTTCCCGTAAATGTGATAACGGAAGTGATAGCACCTGCTCCGATGAAGCGCCCCAAGCGACTCTCAGCCACCTTCGTCAACACCGTCAACGTTCCCGGCCGCTACGGCGATGGGCGCGGCGGTCACGGCCTGAGCCTTCTTGTGAAGCCAGCCTCTACCGGCGGCTTCTCCAAGTCCTGGGCGCAGAGGATACGCCTCGACGGCAAGGCCGCCAACGTCGGTCTCGGCGCGTACCCTGTGGTCACGCTCGCCCGCGCCCGGCAGAAGGCCCTGGCCAATGCGCGGATCGTCTCCGAGGGCCGCGACCCCCGAGACCGCGCCAGCCGTGCGCCGACCTTCGAGCAGGCCGTCGAGACGGTCATCGGGATCCACGCCGAGAACTGGAAGGACGGTGGCAAGTCCGCCGCCCAATGGCGTGCGAGCCTGCGGGACTACGCCGTCCCGAAGATCGGCGGCAAGCGCGTGGACCGCATCAGCACCGCCGACGTAATGGAAGTGCTACTGCCGATCTGGGCCACCAAGCGCGAAACCGCGCGGCGCGTCCGGCAACGGATCGGCGCGATCATGAAGTGGGCGGTGGCGCAGGGCTACCGCGAGGACAACCCCGCCGGGGACGCGATCTCCGCTGCGCTGCCGAAGAACAGCGTTCGCCGGCAGCACCAGCGGGCGCTACCGCACGCGCAGGTCGCGGAAGCACTCGGCCGGGTGCGCGCTTCAAAGGCGCACCGGGCTACAGCGCTCGCTTTCGAGTTCCTCGTGCTCACCGCCTGCCGCTCCGGCGAGGTCCGCGGCGCGCAGTGGGACGAAGTGGACGACGCCGCGGCCACCTGGACGGTGCCGCCGGCCCGCATGAAGGCGAAGCTCGAGCACCGGGTACCCCTTTCCAGCCGCGCGGTGGCCGTCCTCGACGAGGCGCACGAGATCGCCGACAAGAGCGGACTCGTCTTCCCGTCGCCGACCGGCCGCGTCCTGAGCGACAGCACGCTCTCCAAGCTGCTGCGCGAACTGGGCGTCGGCGCCGTCCCGCACGGGTTCCGCTCCAGCTTCCGGGACTGGGCCGCGGAGAGGACGGACGTGCCGCGCGAGGTCTGCGAACTGGCCTTGGCCCACGTCAACAGCGATCGAGTCGAAGCTGCCTACCGGCGCAGCGATCTGTTTGAGCGCCGCCGTCAACTCATGCAGCACTGGTCCGACTACCTGATCGCTGCCTAAAGCAGACCGCGTGCCACTGCAGGAGGGGAGCGGTCACCATCACCGCCGACGATCTTCCGAAGCGAACAACGCACGTCCTCCGGTTTGCGAACATCGACTGTCGCGATGTCGAACATCGTCGATGTCCCTTAAACGCGCCAACTTCGACATACCCCCGCTTGGTCCAAGTCCTCATGCCACGGATACAGCAGCACGAGCCGCCGAGCCCGATAGGCCTGAGAATACGCTAGCATCTGGTAGACGTCCGACTCCGACACGCCCAGTCTCGGATGGCTGGGATTCAGACGTTTCCACTTCGTGTCGATCACGATGTCATCGTCGACCACTATGTCCGGTCTAAGGGCGAACAGGCCCGCTCCACAGTTTTCCAAGGCGTAGCGCCCCCGGTGCTGGAGCCGGACATTCCTCCGCACCAAGGCATGCTGCATGCTTCGTCCGACAAAGGCTTCGAATAGTTCGTTCATGGGGAACAGCAGCCCGAATCCTTCCGATCGGCCGGCCGACGTGCCCTGCCAGTCTGCCGCCAGAAAGAGCTTCGCCATCGCATGCAGGCGGTGGAATGCCCTGTTCGTCCGATCCAGCCGCACCGGTTCGCCCAGGGGGTCCGCGCTGTCGCCTACGGACTCGAAGCGTGCGGTCATCTCCTGCAGTTTCCGGCGATTGGCCGAGGTGCGGGCCACCGTCACGAGCCGCCGCACCGCAGCTCTCAACACCCGGTTCAGGGGCGTGTCAACCGACAGTTCGTCGAAGGCGCACGCCAGCCGGTCGGCCTGCGAAGCGTGACGCGTGATCTGCCGACGTACGTCCAGCTTCCCCCGCAGCAGGGGAAGGTCATCCTCCCGCCGCTGGTAGCGGTGCGGCAATCCCCGCCTCACCGCCTTAAGCAGGTTGTCCGCGAAGACACGCACGAGGATTTCAAGAACGTCGCCGCTCTGCGTTGCCATCAGCGCCGGGTCGCTGGCCACGGTGGGAAGATCCCAGGCGACCGCGAGCATGCGGGTAAGCGCATGTCGCCCCGCTTCATGCTGCTCGCCACCTACCTTCGGCAGGATTTCCACGCTCGCCCCCGGCACGGTTAACACGCCGACCACTTGTCCGGCCCGCAACCCGGGCCGGGCGGTGCGACTGAGCACCGGCTGAGGCACCCGCAGGCGCCGGGTCTCGCGCTCCGCGAGCCCGTGGAGCCTCCGCGCTACGGAGTGCGGCACGCCACCCGTCCCGATGGCTAGCTCCTTCCACTCGTGGACGGTGAAGGACGCCACCGTCATTCAGCCGCTGGCAGGATCCGACCCCCTCTGAGAAGCGCCTCGTATGCCTCCTCGCCGAACTCCTGCCGAACGACCCATCGGTATCGTCCCTCGACCATGTCGGGATCGAGCCCCGGTGGTTCCGGAAGGTCGTGACGCCCGACGAAGTCATCCGTACCACCCAATACGCTTTGGACCTTGTTCCAGTCGTCGTAGAAATACTCCGCGATCAGCGGGATGACCTTCCGCCGCATGATCGTGTCAAGCTCCCCACGGTTCCTTGCTCGCATCAGCCATGCATGCCCGAGCAAGTGGTCCCGATCGACCAGGTACTCCAGGCGCTCGTTAATCGCGGTGAGCACACGCGGCAGATCCACGCCGGTGTGCTCCGCCGCTTCGCCCAGCACGCTCGAGTCGGGCGCCATCTCCTCGAACTCGAAGCGTCGCCGCAGCGCCGTGTCGAGCAACGCGATCGACCGGTCGGCAGTGTTCATTGTGCCGAGAATGTGCAGGTTCGCTGGCAGCGTGAACCGTTCACGCGAGTACGGAAGGGTCACTTCCACCTCGTTCTCGGCGTCCTGCCTCTTGTCCTCCTCCAGCACCGTGATGAGCTCTCCCATGACCTTCGAGATATTCGCGCGGTTGATCTCGTCGATCACCAGCACGAACGGCTCAGCGCGCTGTCGAGTCCTTGCGGCCGCAGCGAGCCGCTTGAGGACGCCGTCCTGTACTCGGTACGCGACCTCGCCGTCCTCGACAACGGGCCGTATCCCTTCGACGAACTCCTCATAGCCGAAAGACTGATGGAAGGTCACGAATTCGATGCGGCCCGCCGCCACTAGCTCTTCGTACCGCACGCGAAGCTCCTCGCCCTCCGGCGCGGCACCGTCGCAGATCTCGACACTCCGAGCGACCGTCCGCCAGGTCTTTCCTGTGCCCGGCGGCCCGAAGAGGATCGTGTTCAGCGGGTCCGGCGGCGAAACGCCCCCCTCTCTCGCCGCGGCACCCCGCGCCTCGCCGTCAACGGGCTGCGCTGCCACCCGGTCCAGGTACGCGAACGCCTGCGGATACGCATCGCGGAACGCGGTTCCGATCCTGTGTGCGCGCGTGAACGCCTTGAGTTGCCCCCAGTTCCCCGGGAGGTCTCTGTCCCTTTTGCTCAGCCACAGTAGGTGCAGCCGCGCATCGCTGGTCAGCGCCTGGGCGTAGTCGTTCCTGTACACCACCCCGATCCCGTGTCCAACGCGGCCGTGGCGAACCAAGAGAACGTCGCCCCTTTGGGGCGCCGCGACTTCGTAAGTTAGCTCGGTGGTCACCTGGTCGTACTCATCCCAGCTCCCTGTGCCAGGACCGCCTGTGTACGCCCAGTTTCCGCGTTCGAAATCCTCCCACATGTCCACGGGATGGTCGTGGCCGTACACGCGGGTGCTGATCTGCCACAGACTGGCCGGATTCGGTTTCAGCGCGTCTTCGCTCTTGCTCGTCTCATACGCGAGCAGGTTGATCTCGAAAGGCTGACAACCCGGAAAAGCGTCGCCAAGCGCTATGGTCGCGTGCCGATAGTCGTCCCATGCGATACGGTGTTCGCGCCGACTTGCTTCGTCCCGTAGCGACTGCGTGGCGCCGTCGTATGGCAGGAACTCACGTCCGTTCACCAAGAACAGCGCCTGCGTCAGCTTCGCCGCCGCCACCCCGGTCAGTCCCTGAGCCGCCTCGAAGTCCTCGCCCGACACGGCGTCCATGCCCTCCACTGCGCTGCGGAACAGACGCCACAGCAAGGCGAGGTCGCCGCTTCCCTGGGTGGGGAACAGTGCCGTCACCCCCGGTGGCGTCGGAAATATGAACGCGTCGTCGAGCTCCACTGGGAGTTCGCTGCTCAACTCGAACTCCTCGCCGACCCTCGGGTAGACCCGTCGCCGGGCAACGTTGTAGTTGTAGGCGGCCAGCGAATACACGAACGAGAACGGATCGATGTTCTCATCACCCTGGCGCAGTAGCGCCGGTTCCTCGCCTCCTTCCTTCCACGGAATCCGTCGTGCCCGTTCCGCCAGGAAGTCAGGGCCGTTGTTCGCGATCCCAGCGCAAAGCTCCGCGAACCACGGAACCCAACTGTAAATCTCTTTCATCGCAGCAAGCGAAACCTATAGCCAACCATACAGCTTAGCAGACGCTCTGTTGCGGGCCGTTCTCTACACGACCGTAGATCCAGCGTCGGATTGCGTTGCCTTCGGCCCGCGTCCCATCCCGCCTACGGCGAACCGAACCCGCAGGAGGTCCATACGGGTGACGGCCGTCAACGCTTCCGCGCTCCGCGCGGTAGGAACGCGCGCCGCTCCCGCCCCCATTTCCGACCGCCGCAACTGATGTCCTTCCGTCCGTCGTTTCCACCCAGCCTCGCACGCGTGCTCGGGCGGTCAACCCATACGCGCCAACACCAACCGACCGCGTCCCGGGTTCTCCGCTCCGCTCCGACCTCGCTGGCGCGAGGTGACCGCGCTCCGCGCGCGTGCCGCCCGTTCAGGCACCGACGCACACCGCGTCGCAACCCTGAAACGGAGAACGACATGGAACTCTCAACCCTCATCGCCCAGTGGTCCGGCAAGCTCCCGCCGGGCTTCGTGCCGCAGGCCGTCCTGCGCGACGAGCCGCCTCGGTGTTCGCAGCCGAGATGCACAAAGCCTGCCTCGCGCAAGCCCGACGGCGGGTTCTGGAAGAGCTGCGACTCCTGCAGAACGCGGAGGGCGGCGTCGTGCAAGCGTCGCAGGGCCGCGCTGGTCGCGGAGGGCGGCTGCCGCAGGTGCGGGTACCGGAAGAGGACGGAGGGCGACTTCCTCTGCGAACGGTGCCGCGAGGACCGCGACATTGAGCGCGCGCAGAAGCGGCAGGACGCCCTCGACGCGGCGGTGATTGACGAGTTCGCCGCCAGTCCGGACAAGGCGCACGAACCCTCGAATCTGGACTGTGGAGTCTCGCCATGGAACTCCAGGCCCAAGAAGGAACCGAGCGCCGCGTACTGGTCGCCGCTGCCCGATCCCGAGCCGAAGTCCAAGCAGTTGTGGCGGCACTCGCTGGACGACACGGGGTGGCGCCTGAGCCGCCACTGACCGTTCCTCGCGGCAGTCGAGGCGCGTCGGCTCCGGTCGGCGCGCCTCGGCCTCCCAGACGACATCAGAGGCCGCTCCCGGCGTGTTGCGGGCCGTCAAGGGCGACGGGTAACCGTCGGCGCAGCGAACCCTTGACAGGCCGCGACACGTCGCAACGCTTGGCGGCAGGTTGGCGTCCGTGATCCTCGCCATCATGTTGCCCGCCATGCTGCCGATGTTCCCGCGCGTCGGCGCGCCCCGGACGCCATCCCTGCCGCGCGGCGAGCGCAAATGGCGATGTCGAACGCCTCGTCCGGCGAACGCGCCGGAGTCTCCCGAGCCCCCCTGAAACGCGGTTAGCGGAATGCTAAGCACGCGGGTTTGCGTAGCAGCGCCGTGGGGGTGTACACCATGCCCCGATGCATCCGGAATCCACCCCCGAAGAAGCCTTCGACGCGACCGCCGAGGCCGCGCGTCTGAAAGCCCAGACCCGCGCCCGCCGCCGTCCCCGCTACCGCCGCTCGCGCCTCGACCGCTACAAGGGCGAGCTGCTCGCCCTGCGCGAAGAGGGGTGCACCGCCGCCGAACTGCAGCGCTGGCTGCTCGCGCACCGCATCCGTGTCCAGCACGCCACCGTCGCCCGCTGGCTGCGGCGCCACGAGGGCTGACCGGATGCCGAAGTTCCGCTCCATCCCGCCGCCGGAACGGCAGGCGCAGGCCGTGGTGGGACGCCTCGTCAACCTCGGCGCGCTGCGTCGCAACCCGAAGCGTCCCGCTTCCGTGCGCACCGTCGCCAACTACCGCGACTGCCTGCTCCAGATCGCCCGCCGCATCGCCCCGGACGGGCGCGAACTCCGGGACCTCACGCCCGAGACCGCCGTCGAGTACCTGCGCAGCCGCACCGCCGACCTCGGCCAGAAGGCGCTCGACATGCACCGCCAGTCGCTGCAGGCGATGCTCGTCCACGTCTCCCGGCGGCTCCCCGAAGGCGAACGCCTCACCGTGGTCCGCTCGGCGAAGCCGCGCCGCACGGGCGGACGGGCCTACCGGCCGGAACAGATCCGCATGGTCGCCGCCGCCCAGAACCCTCGGAACGGCCTTTCGACTCTGATCGCCCACGCCGCCGGACTACGTTCCCACGAGCTGCTGACGCTCGCCCGTCCCGAAGAACAGCCGCCAGACCGACGCCCCGCGCGTCCGGAGAAGTTCGCCGGCAGACCGGGACGCGACTACACGGTGATCGGCAAGGGCGGCCTCGTCCGCCTGGTCCGGCTTCCGGACCAGCTTGTCGACCGTCTCGAGGAACGCCGCCGCGACGAGCCGTTGCGCGTCACCGACCGCGGCATCCACTACCTCTCCCGGTACGACGTGGCCGGCGGCACGCCGTGGAGCGTCAGCTTCTCCGGCGCCTCCAAGCGCGCCCTGGGCTGGACAGCCGGCGCCCACGGCGCTCGCCATGCATACGCCCAGGAGCGCATGGACGAACTGCAGCGCAGCCTCGTCCGCGCCGACGCGTTGGAGACCGTCAGCCAGGAACTCGGGCACTTCCGCCCGGAGATCACCGAGACGTACCTCAGGTGACCACGCTCACGATCCATCTCAGCCAGATCCAGATCGAAGTCCTCGACGAGATCATGGGCGGCAGGCGCGACTACCGGACGGACGACACCGGCCGCGGCTACGCCATCGGCGAGATCCTGCTCAAGCACCACCACCTGCTCGGCGAGCGCGAAGACCGCAAGGGCGAGGCGGACGCGGCGCAGCAGGCGCTCCGCGACCAGCTCGACGTCGTCGTCCGCGAACGGGACGCCGTCCGCAAGGCGCTCGACGCCGAGCGCGCCACCCGCCGCCGCGACCGCGAGCGGCACGCCAGGACCCGCGAGCGTCTGCGCGGTGCACGCAACGCGCTCCAGCGTCTGGCCGAGTCCCGCGCCACGTACCGCGATCTCGCGCTGCGGGTCGAGGCGGCGCTGGAGCGCACGCAGCCGCGCAGGGACCTCGGCGACCTCGAAGGCCGCCTCGCCCGCGCGCTGCGCGCCGCCGGCTTCGCGATGCCCGACGCGCCCGACCGCTAAAGCCGTCCATCGTCCGACGGATTCGCGAATCGCCGCCCGGCGCGGTCCGGTGCCGCTTCGATGGCGCTCCTGGCGCAACGTGTCCGAATGCCCCCGAACGCCTCGTCGAAGCCGCTGCTCGCCCGGACGCTGGGAAAGGGTCCTGGCGGACGCCTGTTCCCAGCGTCCGGGCTCGCCTTCCGTCCATTCGCGCACAATTGGCCGCTAACACGCGCCACGCACAACCGAAAACGCTGCTTGCCACGTGGTCCGGTGGTCTATAGAGTCCGCGCCAACCTCAGCCCTTCGGGGCGAACAGACGCCGGGATCTGCGACCCGGACATGGCTTCCCCACCATGCGAATCATCGGGAAGAGCCGACAGTGTGCGGCCCCAGTCCTACCCCAGCTGAATCAACGAGCGCAGCCGCCGGGAGCGGCCTTTCAGCATCAACCCCGCTGACACACCGGAGCAGCGAATCGGGCAGACCGCAGGCAACCCAGCGAGACGCCTCGATTCGTCGGACCCCGGCTGAACAATACGGGAAGACGCGCAACGCGTCGCAGAGGTTCCACTGGCCAAAGGAACAGCGCGTGAGCAGTGCCGGCGTCGTCCGCGAGGACGGAACGGGTGCGAATCGGATTACCGGAGTAGTGACCCGCGATTCCGCTCAGCATCGACAGATCGCAAGCATCGGTCGAATGCGAGAACTTTCTAACTCATCGCCGTCGCTTGCTCCCCTGCATCTCTCGCTGTGCCTGCGTGCCGTGCGCCTGCCTCCATCAGACTGTCTTGGCTTGGCGATTGGTGATCGTCGGCTCCGCGGCCAGTCGTCGCCGCCACTCCGCCAGGAGCTCAATCTCGATACCACACGCCAACGCCGCCGCCTCGTCGATGACCTTCCGTGCTTCGCATTCCTCGGCCTGCTTCATCGGCAGCAGTTCGACATCGGAAACCTCGTCGAACGCTTCCCTCAATGAGGACCAAGCCGGGTTGTCCGGGTTGGGGATGCGTATCTCGCGGAGATGCGCCAGTTGCCACGTCGGGTACGTGAGCGTTTGAGCCCGTTTGTTCAGGAGCATCAGCCGCACCGGCGTGGAATTCCACCATACGGCGAGCGCTTTCTGCCTGTCGTTGTCGGGCACTGCGATGGGCACCCACCACCCGAACGATGGCTGATCCGTCCACAGACCGGTCAGCCGACCGCTGACCGTATTGAGTCGCATCGGCACGAGCAGGTGGCCTTTCTGCGCCGCGTAACGCTCAGCGAGTCCGCGTTTGGCCGGTCGGGGCCGGTACCATACGTCGGGCTCCCCCGCCACGGTACGCCGCAAGCCGCTGGAGACCGAGTGGAATCCAGGAACCGCGTCACTCGTTTGTTCCATGCAAATCTCGTACGCGTCCTGAATGCGCCGGCCTGCAGGGCCTACATCGAAGCGCACCCCGGTGGGTTCCAAACGGCCGCTCGCTTCCAGTTCCGCCGCCGCTTTCGCCAGCGTCCCGTCGTACCACTGAACCGGCGTCCAGTCGCCGGCACGCACGCGGCTGGCGGGCCAGTCCTGAACGCTGCCCCACGTTCCGGGGGAGCCGGACGCGATCACGTCTGAAGCTTCCCCCGCGTCCGCGAGAGTCGCGGGCATCTGCCGCAGGGAGACGAACTTCGTCGGAGGCCGCCTGCCGCCCGGCCAGCGGCGACAGATCAGCAGGCACTCGTGGATGCTCGTGTTCTCCGAGAAGTTGATCCGCCTCGGGTCGTGCGTGGTCACGATGCGCTCGATGTGGAAGCGTTCCGCGAGGAACTTCCGTTCGTTGAGACCCGACGCCCCGATGCAGGCTGTGGCCGGAATCACCTTCGCCAGGACTCCGCGATCGCGCGCTAGAAGCTGATCCGCCAGCGGCGTGAAGAACGTGCTGATGCTGTTCGTCGTGATGACGGCACCTGCCGCCGCGTCGGACTTCTGCAGCCGGTCGCGGATGCCGATCTCGTTCTCCTGCATGCCCCTGACCGCTTCGGCGCTGAACTTCCGCCCGCGCTTGCGGTTGTCCGTGAACGGCGCGTTCATGATCACCGCGTCCAAGTCGCGCAGCGGAAAGTGGATCTCCTCGGCGTCGTTCACCTGCTCGGCGTCGAAGTCGTCGAACGTCCGCCTCGGGGGCGCGACCTCGAACAGGTCGAGATCCTCCGCGTTGGCGTTCAGAATCTCGAGCGAACCCGCCTTGAACGTGCCGTCCGCCTGCGGACCGTGCGGCATCGTCAGCAGGTTCATGCGCGCATAGTCCACGGTCGGCGCGCCGAGCGTCAGGTTGCAGGCCGCGAGCTGCACCGCGTGCTGGTTGATGTCGAGGCCGCAGAGAACGTCCTCCACGAGCCGCCGGTGCAGATGGTTCGGATTCCGCGCGAACGTCCCCGACTCCGCAACTCGCCCCGTGATCGTCCGCAGTGCCGCCATCAGGAGGGTACCCGTGCCGCACGCCGGATCGATGATCCTCAGCCGCGCGACGGACTCAGCATCCGACCAGTCCACGAAGTCGGCGCCGAGCGCGAGCCGCGCAAGCATGATGGCCGAAAGGTTGTTCGTGTAGTACGCGCCGTCGCTCTTCGCCGATCCCAGAATGCGGTGGTACAACGGTCCCGCGTGGTCGTAGCCGAGTTCGCTCAGCGAGTCCGCCACCCGGTTCGCGCACTCCGCCAGCGTGCGGATCGCATCGTTGACGGCACCGCCGTCGCGCAACGCGCCAAGCACCTGCAGCGCCGGGCGGAACACCGGCGCGTAGTCCTTCTCGAGGATCGCCTCCCAGGCGATGCCGAGAACCTCGCGGGGATTGCTCGCGCCGGCGACCTTGTCGAGGCGCAGGATCGTCCTCATCTCCGGCTCGTCCCGCAGGCGGCGCTGAAGCAGGCAGGCGTTGCACAGCATGAGCGCCGCCACCGTGCAGACCCCCTTGGCGCCGCCGTCGTCCTCGGGAACGAGGCCAAGGGCTTCGGCAAGCGGCCCTTCCAGCGCTTCGTCCTGCAGAACCGCGCTTGCCCGCCTCACCGCATCCGCTATCTCGTCCGCTACCAGCTGGCCGGGCCTGCCGAGTCCGGACGCAGCGGCAACGTGCGCGTAGATGCCCTGTTCCGCCTCCTCGAGGTCGAGGTGCGTCTGAATGCCGCCGTCCCCGTCGCGGACCTCCGCGTCGCCCCGCTCGTCGCCGGGAGCCTTTCTCTTCTGCTCGTAGACGCGCACGAACGTCGCGGGCGATTCGGCGAGACGCCCGTCGTGGGACTGAAGCGCCCTCAGAACCCTGCCGACGGTCCGGTAGCCTTCCGTGCCGCGCTCCAGCGCGCCCGCCACGTCGCTCCCGGGCTCGACCACGACGGGCACGACGATGTAGCCGAAGCGCTTCCCTTCCGCCTTCCGCATCACGCGCCCCACGGCCTGCACGACATCGACCTGGCTGTCGCGGGGGTCGAGGAAGGCGACGGCGTCGAGCGACGGCACGTCCACGCCTTCCGTGAACAGCTTGACGTTGCAGACTATCCGGCATTCGCCCTCGCCGTCCGCGTGCGCGAGGGCCCGTAGTTCCTGATTGCGCTGGAGCGCGCTGGCCGAGGCATCCAGATGCTGCGCGACGACCTTCATCGCCTGGCCCGAGTCCATCCGCCGCGTCGTCGCCCGCAGCAGTTCGCTGTCCTTCAATGCCTCCGCGTACCACTTCGAACGCGCGATGCTGTTCGAGAACGCCATCGTCCGTGGAAGCTTGCCCGGCCGCTCCAGCGCGTGTCCTTCGGTGACCCCATTCACCGCGAGCGACACCCCGAAGACGCGGGTCTGGTCGTTGGACGTCAACGCCTGTCCGCGACTCGACGGGGTCTCGATCCTCTCCAGACTCCGGCGCACTCCGCGCGGTACGTCGCTGACCCCGAGCACGATCACCCGGTAGTCCGACAGCATCTGTTGTTCCACGGCCTTCTTGAACGGGAGCCGATGCAGTTCCGGCCCGTAGACCGCCTGGTCCTCCATGTCGACCACGTCGATGCCGCGTTCGGCGAGCCTACGCTTCGAACTCTCGGTGTAGATGCGCGGCGTCGCCGTCATGTACAGGCGCTTGCGGGCGTGCAAGCGCCGCTCGTCGTGGAACCCCTGGAAGTCCACCTTTCTCGCGCCCCTTCGGCCTCCGTCGAGGATCGCCCCGGTCGTGCGATGCGCTTCGTCGGCGATCGCCAGGTCGAACGCAGGCGCGCCGTGTTCGGCCTGGGCCTCGGTCACGCGACCGAGCGAGTGGTAGGTGCAGAACACCACGCGAGTCGGCCCTTCGCCAGCCAGCGCATACGCGATCTCCGCCGGGTCCGTGGAAACGGGACACTCGAGTTCCGAAACGCGGATGTCCTCGTTCTCGTTGCGCCCGCCCGCCGTCGAATCCGAACACACCACGATGCACGAGAGCGCGCGCGTGGTCTGGCGGAGCCATTCGCGCCGCGCCTGGGAGACCAGCGCGATAGTCGGCGCCGCGAAGAGAATCCGCTGGCCGTCCTCGACGATCTGTGCCGCGATGCGAAGGGAGGTGAACGTCTTGCCCGTGCCGCACGCCATCACGAGCCTGCCGCGGTCGTGGTTCGCAAGTCCGCCAACCACGTCCTCGATCGCGTCCGCCTGAAGCTCCCACGGCTCCTGCACCGGCCGCGCCGCGTCCCGTTCCTCCACCTCGACGTGAAGGTACTGGCGGAAGTCGATCTGCCTCACGGGCGGATCGATGCCCTGGATCGCGACCTCCGCGTTCCTGCCCCAGCCGCAGGTCGCCACGATCAAGCGGAGACCGTAGACCTTCTGCTGCGACGCGCCGAGGAACTTGTCGATCCCGCTCTTCGGCACGGTGCGGCTCTCGTCGTAGCACTTGCACTGGATGGCGACCCACTCGCCCGAGGTCCGCCTCGCGACCAGGTCTATGCCGATGTCGCGCCCATCGCGCCCCGTCAGTTCCTCTCGATCGGGCCAGTCGGGCCAGCGCCACACCTCATCGATCTCGAACTCGGGCTCCTGCAGCGCCAGCCGCATGAACAGCTGCTCGAACCACCGTCCCTTTTCCGACTCGTCGCGGCTCTCCCGGCGGATCCTGTCCAGAACCTCGCCGGCGGTCTGCTTGCCGCCGAAGTCCATCCTGGCCTGCTCGCCGTTCACAACGCGCCGCCGGTCATCGAACCGCCTGCACCTTGAGGTGCAGGCCCTCCCGTTCCTGAAGGCAGCTGATGATCTCGAAGAGATTGCGCGCCTGCGGATTGCCGTTCGGACCGAGCATGCGCATCAGGCTCTTGGGCGACTTCTCGGTCAGCCCCCCGAGTTCCTGAAACCCGATGGTCGCGTTGACGTAGTCGCGCAGGACCGACTTGCCGACGTCGACCTCGCCCGCCAGAAGGCACTGCACGCCTTCTTCGAGCATCGCCTCGCGAAAGCCCGGATCGCGCGCCAGCCGCTCCCGGATCGTTATCCTGAAATCACGCGTCAATGGCATGGTTCTCAACCCTCCCGCCGCTTGTTCCGCCTGTACTCTCGCCACAGCGCCACCGCAGCCTCGATGTCGCGCTGCTGGCGCGCCTTCGTTCCACCCCCGAGGAGAATGATCAAGGCGTCGCCGTCCCGTCCGAAGTAGATCCGGTAGCCGGGACCGAAGTCGATTCGGTACTCCAGCACGCCGCCGCCCACGCCCTTCGCGTTCGACAGGTTGCCCATCTCCATGCGGTACAGGGCCATCGCCACCCGCGCGCTGGCATGACGGTCAAGCCCGTCGACCCAGCGACCGAACGGGCTGTTGCCGCGGGCATCGACGAACTCCCCGATCTCGAACATCAACGCATGGTAACTGATGCGTTACCTGAACGCACCCCGCGACGAATCTGCCACGATTGCCCGGCGCTTCAGGGCCTAGGCCAGCGTGTTCGCAGTACTCGACCGCGACTTGGCCGGGCGACGCCGGCAGTATCGGGAACACCGGCCACCGAGCCTAAGCTCCGCCCAGCCGCGCAGTCTGGCGCTCCAGGCGCGCCAACAAACGGTCGATGCCAGCCTTCTCGAACGGCAAGTCCTCGGCATCGGCGAGCACATCCTTCGCCGTCGTCAACTCCGCCATGGCCCGCAACAGGTGACTCATCGCCTCTTCCGGAGGCACCATCCCCGCAAGCTCGAGCAACGCCTCCGCAAGGATCTGCTGCGCATCCACCCACACCTCCGTTTCGACATCGGCCCTCAACACTTCCTGTGCGCCGCGGCAGTCTTCAACCGCCTGGCGCAGCCGTTTCGCCCCGGCTTCGCCTCCCTCGGTCTGCCCGCGGTGGAGTTGCAGGTAACCCAGATTGATGCGGGTCTTGGCCCACTGCACCGGACTCTCGTTCACACGGACATCCATGGCCGCACGATAGCAGTCCTCCGCGCCGGTCCAGCTTCCCTCGGGCGGCGGCTTGCCCGTTGCCTCCTCGTACCGAAAGCAGAAGTGCGCCTGCGCCAGCCCGCGTGCGTTCTGTGCCGCGGCCCAGTCGCTCGCAAACCCGCCCTGGTCGAAATGCCTCGACGCGATGCGAAACGAATACTCCGCGCCCATGAGAAGATCGAGCGCTTCGGGTGCCGCCTTGAGCCTACCCGCCGACAGCTGCGCCGATCCCGCATCCATCTGGCGCGCCCCCTTATTCCATGTATCGCTATCGCGGCGGCGGATGTTCGCGTTGCACAGTTCCATGGCGTCGCCGATCCAGCCGCCGTCGCCGCCAAACAGGTCGGCATGCCGTATCAAATGGCCGACGCCGCGACTGCGGAACAGCATGGTCTCTTCCGTCTCGGGCCCCTCCGCCTCCAGGTACCCGGCCCCGGCGACGTAATGCCCCGCCGCTGCCAGTGCATCGCCTCGCACAAGTGCCGCCTGCGCGCGTACGGATCGGATGCGAGCCCGGGTCGGCCCGTCTACCGTCGACTCCTCCGCTGCCGCCAGAACGGTGTCCGCATCGGCGAAACGCGCCTCGCGCAATGCGTTTGCCGCAGCCTCGGCGTCCGCTTGGATCGCCGCACCGGTCTTGGCCAGGGCCTCCGCAGCATCCTGCGCCACCAGTGCGTTCTGCAGCCTCGCGTCCATCAGCGCCTCGTGCTCTTCGAGGGTCGCGCCAGGAACCTGCGCAACCACCGTCTCCGCTGCGAATCGAGCCATTGCATGTTCCGGCGAAGCGGGGTCGTCGTACTGCAGCAGCTTGTCGATCCTCGAAGCGTCGACGCGCCGTCGCGTAACCGTTCCGTCGTCGCGTGAGATTGGCACTAGAGCTCGCTGTTGCTGACGCACCAACTGCCGAGTTCGGTAAGCTGTTGAACGTCAATCGGACTTTCCCCGCCGCTTTAGCCCCCAGGTCGAAACGAACAGGCCGCTACGGAGCATCTCATCGTGCTCCTTTCGCAATGACGGACTCAGCCAAACGACCAATCGATACATCCAGCCCATGAGGATTCCGAGTCGACGCTTCCACCCAAGTGGATTTCGGTCGGGCGGATACTCGCGAGACTCGAATCCCGGCGGCAACGCGACGCCAGCCGGCTGGTCCACAACCGGGGTGAGAACGTCACGGAGACCGGCCAGACGCTCGTCGAGACGCGCGGGGACGGCTTCCAGGCCCGGCTCGTCGAGGATGGCCGAAATGAGATCCTTGGTGCCGCCAACATAGGTCACCTCCGCATCGATCTCCGTGGCGAGGCACCAGCTCCGGTTCTCGGGCCAGGCCAGGTTTGCCGTCTGGTGCTCGAACCAGTCTTCACCAAAAGACCGTTCGAATTGGTCGAGGGGCGCGCGGAACAGGTGCCATCGCCGGCCGGGCGCTTCGACCGCGGGGGCGGCGCGCTGCGCCTCGGTAAGGTAGCCGAAACCCTCCCAGATGCCGAACCAGCAAGGCACAGAATCCTCAGTCGCACGTGCGAGCACGCCTTGGAGCGTTCGAGCCAGATCAGGTTCGAGAGATCCCTTCCTTGGCCCCGTGATCCAGGCATCCCCTGGCCGCAGCACCGGGAGCAGTCCAACTCCGGGCAGTTCATCGACAACCCAGTCGCCGTCTTTCAGGCGTCGATACAGAGTGTTGCGACTTCGCGTGATCCGGCGCTTGGTGTAGAGAACAAAACCGTAGACGACGGGTACGTCCGACTCGGCAACCTCGACCCAACGGACAGGACGACCGCGTTCGTGTCCCGATTGGAGAACCGGGAGATTCTCCTCCGTGCAGTCGCAACGCCAAGCCGGATGGCGCACCGCCACGTAGGCCTCGAATCCTCTTGGGACGATACCGGACACATGGCCCCATTCACCGGCGCCGAGCGCCCTGGAAAGCCAATCGGCTTCGACTGCGCTATTCGCTACCTGGAAGCTCATGTCGATGTCGATGTTGCGTCATTCGATTGCCTGGGCCAAGGAGATTTCTTCCGAAATGCAAAGATCAGCCCGCTCAACCGTTAGACCTTTCCGTCACGGGACGACGGAACGGTTACTCCCTCGCTCCGTTGCCACGGATCAGAAGGCGTCCGAAGCAGTCACAAGAATTGTGGTACTTGAAGTGATACCCGAACCATTAGCTTCCATGCAAACAGTTGTATTTGTTGAATTTTATTGAGTATTTTGGCGGAGAGGGAGGGATTCGAACCCTCGATGGGTGTTTAGCCCATACTCCCTTAGCAGGGGAGCGCCTTCAGCCGCTCGGCCACCTCTCCGTGGCCCAGCGTCCGTGTTGGGCCGCGCGAATCGTCTGACTGGCGCTCCGAGCAGGATTCGAACCTGCAATCCCCGGCTTCGTAGGCCGATGCCTTGTCCAGTTTGGCCATCGGAGCGACGTGGGCCGTATTCTAGCGGCTCAACAACCTGCGAGAAACCGGTTCGTGCGGTCCTGCGACGCTTGGCGACCGACCCCGACCCAGGGTCGAAGCGCCGGCCGTACGTGCGTCGGCCGCCAAGCGGAACCGAAAAAGTGTATGATCGCGTGCTTTCGTTGCTCCGGATTCGTTTTGAGTCGCCCACCGGGCCGTTCCCGCCCCTGCGCCGTTGCCGTTTCGGCCCTTTGCGCAGCCTTCCTAGGCCCGTTCAGCCCTATCATCCCGACCGCCTTGGCGGACTTCCACCCGGAAACCGTGGACGCGGCGGAGGCGGAACCGCTACAGCCGGTTGGCGTACCGGTCGAGATCGAGGCCGAGGAACCGAAGCTCGCCTCGTACGACCGCCATCCCGGCACCGGCCACGTTCTGCTCACGAGGCGCGGCGACGACATCCGCATGGACATCGATGGGCGTCTGGACGAGCAAGCCTGGCAGGGCCTTGAAGCCCACGGCGACTTCCGCCTGATTGACCCCGACACTCTGGAGCCGGCGACTCTGCCGACGGAAGTGTTGATCTTCTACACCGAACGAGGTCTCTACGTCGGGGCGCGGATGACGCAGGATCCCGACACGCTGGTCGAGTACCTGAGCGGGCGCGACCAGGGTTTTCTCAACCGGGACTACTTCTCGTTCACCCTGGATACGTCCGGGGAGGGTCGCTACGGCTTCTGGTTCCAGCTCAACCTGGGGGATGCCAAGTCCGACGGCACGATCCTGCCGGAACGCCAGTACGACTTCAGTTGGGACGGGGCCTGGTGGGGTGCCACGGCGCGCACCGAAAAAGGTTGGACCGCCGAGTTCTTCGTGCCCTGGTCGCTGGTGAACATGCCAAAGGGGAACGGCACCCGGACGATGGGCATCTTCGCGCAGCGCAAGGTCGCCCACCTGGACGAGAACCACGCCTGGCCACCGCTGCCCTGGACCAAGCCGAAGTTCATGTCGGCGTTCCAGCAGCTTGCGCTGACGAAGGTAGACCCGCGACAGCAGTACGGGATCATCCCCTACGTCTCGGCGGGCTATGATCGCTTTGGGGACGAAACGGCACGCCGGACCGGCGTCGACGTGTTCTGGCGTCCGTCCAGCAACTTCCAGTTGACCAGCACCTTGAATCCCGACTTCGGCAATGTCGAAGCGGACGACGTGATTATCAACCTTTCGAATTACGAGACGTTCTTCCCGGAGAAGCGGCCGTTCTTCCAGGAGGGACAGGAGATTTTCACGACCAACGGTCGCATGTCGGGCGGCCTCTCCGTTCTGCACACGCGGCGCATCGGCGGCCCGGCGGTGCGCCCGGAGGTGCCGGAAGGGTTCGCGCTGTCGCGGACGTCACTAGGCCGCCCGGCCGATCTGCTCGGCGCGGTTAAGGCCACGGGACAACAGGGCTCGGTGCGCTACGGTTTCCTCGGGGTCGCGGAGGACGAGGCGCGGTTCGAAGCCGTTGGGGACTCGGAGTCGTTGACCCTGCTCGAAGCTGGTCGCGACTTCGGCGCCGTGCGAGTTCTGTACGAACATTCCAATGGCGGCTACCGGTCGCTGGGGTTCCTTTCCACCGCGGTGCGGCATGCCCGTCGCGAGGCCTACGTCAACGCCGTCGATGGCCGATTCACGAGTTCGGATGGGCGCCTGAGGGCTGCAGGTCAGGTCATCACGTCGGACACCACGGGCGTCGGTCAGAATGGCGTCGGGGGGATCTTCGACCTCGGCTACACGCCACGCCAGGGTCTATCCCACTACCTGTCGTTTGACGCGTTTGACGATGCGATCCACATCAGCGACATGGGCTACCTGCGCCGCAACGACTACCGGCGCGCTTCATACAGCCTGTGGATCTCGGAGTCCGATCTAGAGCGGTTCCGCGAGTCCCGGGGCAACTTCCGGGTCTATCGCGGCTGGAACACCGCCGGCGAGACGGTTTCCGCCAAGGTGTCGTACGACCACCGGGTGACGCTGCACAACCTCACCCAGTTGCGCTTCGAAGTGGAATACGAGCCCGAGCGGTACGACGACCGGGGCAGTTTCGGCAACGGCACCTACCGCGTCGAAGGCGTGCGGGGCATGGAGGCCCGCTACTACTCGGACTCCGCGCGTCGGTTCTCCTATACGGTGCGGCATAGCGTCGAGGACCAGGAGATCGGCTACGGGTACTACCGGCGCAGCGAGGCCAATGTGCGTTGGCGGCCCACGGATCGCATGACCATGGCGCTGGCCTTGAACTACAGCGACCGGGAGGCGTGGCTGCTGCACCGCGCCAATGGCGTGTTCGCAACCTTCGAGGCGAAGGGCCTGACGCCGTTCGCCACGTTGAGCTATTTCGTCAATGCCCGCCAGCAGTTGCTGATGGCGTTTCAATGGGTGGCCATCAATGCCCAGGCGCGGCGTTTCTACCGAGTGGCGAACACCCGTGACTTCCTCGTGCCGATGGAAAGGGCACCGACGGCGCGTGACGACTTTTCGCTTTCCCGGATGAGTCTGCAGCTGCGCTACCGGTGGGAGATCGCGCCGCTGTCTGACCTGTTCGTCGTGTACCAGAATCGCGCCTCGCTGGCCGGGATCGACAACAGGAGCTTCGGCGATCTGTTCTCGGACACCGTCGATGAGACAATCGGCGAGAACCTCGCCATCAAGCTGCGCTATCGCTTCGGCAGTTGACCGGACGCGGACCGTGTCGCTCACTTTCGACCATATCCACCTCATCAGCGCCGATCCGAAGGCAGCGGCGGCGTGGTACGAGGACATTCTCGGTGGCGAGATCGGGGCTGACTACACCCTGCGCGGCGCACCGCAGATCAATGTGCGGCTTGGCGGAATGACCGTGATCATTCGCGGTCGGCGGCCCGGGGAGCAACCGGTCTCGACCCGGTCGATGGCCGACTTCGGGGTGGAGTCGGAACGGTATTCAAGCCACAACGAGTGGGGTACGGATCACTTCGGATACACCTACCACGGAGACCTGAAGGCGTTCTGCGAGTCGATCCGGGCCAAGGGCGCGACTTTCGCGGTGGAGCCGTGGGAGTTCTCGCCGGGTGGCCTGCTGTGCTATGTGGCCGCGCCGGACGGCGTCAGCATCGAGATCGTCCAGGCTCGATCCTGAGTCCCACACCCCTCTCTTAACGGCTGGCTTGTCCCCGCCCGCCCCGGATCGGCGAGCCGAGTCGGGTGCGCGGTGGGCAACCGTAAGTGTCGCCCTATGCATTTACGCTGGTCCGGCGACGTTTCGCTTGCATGGCCATGCCGTTGGGTGTCCGTGTGGGACAATGCGTCCACACCGCTCACCGGCGCCACGCCCGTGGCATGAAGGAGGTCGAATATGCCGAACGAACCCATCTCCGCCGAGGAAGAGAAGCAAATGCTCGGTGCCGTCGACCGCTGGCTCGAGCGTGACGTTTGCGACAGGGTCATGGCGCTCGAACAAGCCGACGAGTATCCCCACGAGATGGTCGAACAGATGCGGGAACTCGGGCTGTTCGGGGCGACGATCCCCGCGCGGTACGGGGGTCTTGGGTTGCCGGCTTGCACATACGCGAAGGTCGTTACGCGGATTTCGGAGGTTTGGATGTCCTTGACGGGCATCTTCAACTCCCACCTCATCATGGCGAAAGCGGTGGAGCGTTTCGGTACCGATGCCCAGAAGGACCGTTTCCTGCCGCGGTTCGCCAGCGGCGAGATTCGCGGCGGTCTGGCGTTGACCGAGCCGAATTGCGGTACCGATCTGCAGGCGATTCGCACCACCGCCATACGCCAGGGCGACGACTTCACGATCAACGGCACCAAGACCTGGATCTCCAACGCCATCGAGGGCGACTGTTTCGCGGTGCTCGTCAAGACCGACCCGGAGGTCGAACCGCGGCATCGGGGCATGAGCCTGTTTCTCGCCGAGAAGGGCAACGGCCTCTCGGTCGGTCGACGACTCGGCAAACTCGGCTACAAGGGCATCGACTCGGGGGAGCTGGTGTTCGACAACTACCAGGTGTCGGCGGACAACCTGATTGGCGCAGCGGAGGGCCAGGGCTTCTACCAGACCGTGGGCGGACTGGAACTTGGCCGCATCAACGTCGCCGCCCGCGGCGTGGGAGTCGCCAATGCCGCGCTCGCAGAGGCAACGTCCTACTCGCAGGTTCGGGAGACGATGGGCCAGCCGATCTGCGAGCACCAGGCGATCCAGATCAAGCTGGCGGACATGGCCACGCGATGCCAAGCCGCCAGGCTGCTGACCGAATACGCCGCGTCGGCATACGACCGCGGCGAACGCTGCGACATGGAGGCGGGCATGGCGAAGCTCTTCGCCTCCGAAGCCGCGATGGAGAACGCCCAGGAGTGCATGCGGATCCACGGCGGCTACGGCTACTCGACCGAGTTTCCGGTGGAAAGGCTCTACCGGGATGCGCCGCTGTTGTGCATCGGCGAGGGCACCAACGAGATGCAACGGATTATCATCGCCCGGCAGCTTGTCGCCAGGAACCCGGTATGACGCTCCCCCTCGCAGGCGTTCGCATCGTCGCGGTGGAACATTGGGCGGCCGGCCCCTACGCCACGGGTTATCTCGCCGACCTCGGGGCGGACGTGATCAAGATAGAAAACCGCAACCAGGGCGGGGATGCCTGCCGCACCTTGGGCCCGTACTTCCTCGGCGAGGCGGACTCCCACGTCTTCCAAGCCTTCAACCGCAACAAGCGGTCGCTGACACTGGATCTCAAGCATCCCGACGGACAGGCGGTGCTGCACCGGCTCGTCGCGACCGCCGATGCCTTCATGCACAACCTGCGCGGCGACCAGGCTGCCAAGCTGGGCTTTAGCTATTCGGATCTGGCCGCGGCCAACCCGAAGGTCGTCTGCGCCCACATCTCGGCGTACGGACGGGAAGGGACGCGCAGCGACTGGCCCGGATTCGACTACCTGATGCAGGCGGAGGCCGGCTTCTTCTCGCTCACCGGCGAACCCGATGGTCCGCCGACGCGGTTCGGGCTGTCGATGATCGACTACATGACAGGTGCGACAACCTCGACAGCCATTCTTGCCGGCATCCTGGGCGCCCGGGATACGGGCAGGGGACGGGACATCGACGTGACGCTTTTCGATGTCGCGATGTATCAGCTCACCTATCCGGGAGCGTGGTATCTCAACGAGGCGTTCGTGACGCCACGCATCCCCCGCTCGGGACATCCCTACACAGTCCCGTCCCAGCTCTTCCGTACCCGTGACGGTTGGATGATGGTGATGGCACAGAGTCCGAAGTTCTGGGAGTTGTTCTGTGACCTGATCGACCGGGCGGACCTCAAGACCGATGCGCGCTTCCGGGCCACGGATGGCCGCTACGAAAACCGCGATGCCCTGACTGCGGTGCTGGACGAGCACCTAGGCACCCGGGATACAGCCGACTGGATCGACATCTTGGGTGGCCGCGTGCCGTGTGCGCCGGTCAACGATGTCGCGGATGCCTTGGAGAGCCCGTTCTTTCGAGACCGGGGCGGGATACGCGACGTGGGGCACCCATCCCGACCCGGTTTCAAGCTGATCGCGAGTCCTTTCCGTCTCGACGAGTCCCTGCCGAGCCGCCCGGGTCCCCGCCTTGGCGAGGACACCGGCGACATTCTGAAGGAGCTTGGCTACCAGGAGCACGAGGTCGAGGCGCTTCGTGAATCAGGTGTCGTGTAGCCTCGGCTCCGTGCTATCTATGCGGTACGTAGCGGCACTTGGCCTGATCGCCACCTGCCTAGATCATCATGCCGCGATCGAGCTGTCGCCATGCGACCTTTCCGCCCGGCACGGCCGTCAGGAAGTGGACGCGCAATGCGGCACCCTCGCCGTGCCGCTGAACCCGCACGAGCCCGGCGGCGAGACGATTGAACTCTTTGTCGCCGTGGTCGAGGCGCTCGCCGAGCAACCGGCACCGGATCCGCTGGCGGTGATCGCGGGGGGGCCGGGGGAAGCCGCGACACGGTTCTACGTGACGACCGAGCAGGCTTTTTCGCGGATTGTCCGCAATCGCGACATCGTTCTGGTGGATCAGCGTGGCACGGGTCGATCCGCCGCATTGCGTTGCGACGCGAGCCAGGACGACCCGTTTCTGACGGCGGGGGGCGTTGCGGGCATGGTCGAGGCCAGCGTGGAGTGTCTCGAGGGCCTCGACCACGATCCCCGTTTCTTCACGACCAGCGTGGCCGTGCGCGACCTCGAAGCGGTTCGTCAGGCTCTCGGCTACGAGCGAATGAACCTCTACGGCGTCTCCTACGGGACGCGAGTTGCCCAGCACTACCTGCGCAGGTTTCCCGACCGGGTCCGTCGCCTCGTGCTCGACGGCGTCGTGCCGCCGGATGTCGCCTTGGGACCGGACGTGGCGTTGGCGAGTCAAGCGGCTCTTGACGCGTTGTTCGATCGATGCGAATCCGATGCCGCATGCCGGGCCGCGTTCCCCGAACTCGAGCAGCAGTTCCTTACGGTACTCGAAAGGCTCACGACGGCACCCGTCGAGGTCGCCTTGGACCATCCCCGAACGGGCGATCCGGTGGACGTTCTGGTCGATCACTGGATGCTCGTCGGCGTCGTCCGGCTGCTCGTGTACCACCCCGCGACGGCGAGCCTATTGCCGGTTCTGATCGACGCCATCCACGGCGGCGACTATCGGTCGTTGGTCACCCAGGCGTTTGTTGTCACCGAAGGCATCGAGGATCTCGCCGTTGGACTCAACAACGCGGTGGTGTGCACGGAGGACGTGCCCTTCACGGGCGATGTGAATCTCGCTGCGCAGGCTTCGACGTACATGGGTACGGCATTCATGGAGATCGTCGTCGGTATCTGCGAACACTGGCCGCGCGGTCTAATGGACGAGGACCTGCGGGAACCGCTCATCAGTGATCGACCGATCCTCTTGCTCTCGGGCGAACTCGACCCCATCACCCCGCCACGTTACGCGCAGCGGGCATCGGTCGGGCTCAGCAACGCAATCAGGGTCGTCGGTCGCGGTCAGGGACACGGCATGCTCATGGTGCGCTGTGCCCAGCGCCTGATGGCCGAGTTCCTCGACGTCGACGACGCGGGCGCCCTCGATCTCGACTGCGTGGAACGTATCCGACCGTTTCCGCTGTTCATCTCGCGAATGGGTCCGGGGCCGTGATCGAAGTCGAGGGTCTGGTCAAGCGGTTCGGCAAGGTGGAGGCGCTGCGCGGCGTCGATTTCACGGCGGCGGACGGCCGCATAACGGGTTTGTTGGGACCGAACGGTGCCGGTAAATCCACGACGCTGCGTATTCTCTGTGGCGTGCTGAAAGCCGGGGCCGGAAGCGCACGGGTCGGCGGCATCGAGGTTCGGGACGATCCCATGGCGGTGCGGCGGCGGATCGGCGTACTGCCGCACAACTCCAATCTCTACCCCAACCTGACGGCCCGCGAGAACATCGCGTACTACGCCGCGTTGCAGGGTCTCGCCGGGCCGCCCCTTACGTGCGCGGTCGAGGTCAACGTCGAGCGTCTGGGCATCGGACCCTTCGCCGACCGCCGCGCCAAGGGGTTCTCACAAGGACAGCGACTGCGCGTGGCCCTGGCACGCGCCCTGGTCCACGACCCGGACACGTTGATCCTGGACGAACCCACCAATGGTCTCGATGTGATGGCGACGCGGGTGCTGCGCGAAGTAATCCGGGAGCGGCGCGACAGCGGGTGCTGCGTACTGTTCTCAAGCCACATCATGCAAGAGGTGGCCGTGCTTTGCGACCGCATCGCCATCGTCGCCGAAGGCAAGGTGGTGGTCGACGGGACCGCCGATGAGATTCGTGCCGCCACCGGGTGCGACGACCTCGAAGACGCTTTCGTCGAGGCGGTCCAGGTGGCGGATTCGAAACGCCGGGCCGGCGACGACCGCGCCTGACGTGCTGGCGTCTGTCTCGCAGGCCGTGTCGCGGCGGCCGTCGGGCCTCGCGGTGGTTTTCCGCAAGGAGTTCGTCGACAGCCTTCGGGAGCGGCGCTCCATGGTGTCGGCGCTGGTGTTCGGGCCGCTCCTTGGTCCGGTGTTGTTCGTGCTCCTGACGAGCTATGCGGTCAACCTGCAGATCGACGAGGCCGAACAACCGATCGACGTGCCGGTCATCGGCGGGGACCTCGCGGAAAACCTCATGTCCCACCTGTTCCGCCGACAGATCGACGTGGACCAAGAACGTTTCGCGGATGTCGACTCGTTGCGGGACGCGGTGCGCACAGGCAACGTCGATGTGGGTCTGGTGGTCGATCCGGGTTTCACCGAGGCGCTGCAGACGGGCGAGCCGGCGCGGCTGTGGATCGTAACCGACACGGCGAACAATACGGCGCGCCGTTCTGTCTCGCGATTGAGTTCGGCGCTCGGCGACTACGGCAAGGTAATCGGTCTGCACCGGCTTGCGCTCAGGGGCATCGATCCTAATCTCGCCATCCCCGTGGCGGTACTCACCGACGACGTCTCGACGCCTTCCGGTCGCGCCGTGATGCTCCTCGGAATGATGACGTACTTCCTGTTGTTCTCCACGCTCCTCGGCGGAACCCAGGTTGCCATCGACACCACGGCGGGCGAGCGCGAGCGGGGTTCGCTTGAGCCGCTGCTGGCGCTTGCCGTGTCGCGGTCCGAGCTGGTCTGGGGCAAGATTGGGGTGACCTTCGTGTTCATGGCGGTGTCGCTGGCGATCTGCATCGTGTCCTTCGCCATCGCCGTGCGGTTCCTGCCGCTTCCGAAGATAGGCATGACCGCGAACCTGACCCCGTTGGTGTGCGGCGGAATCTACGTGTCGATGCTGCCGTTCGCGGCGTTGGGCGCCGGCGTGATGACCATCGTCGCGTCCTACACGAAGTCGTTCCGGGAGGCGCAGACCTACACCAGCATCGCCATGGTCGCGCCGCCGCTGCCGATCATTCTCGTTATCCTCAACCCGGTGCAACCGTCCATCCCGCTGATGCTGGTGCCGAGCCTCTCCCAGCACTTGCTCGTGACCGAACTTGTGAAGGGCGAGGTGTTCGATCCGCTGCACGTCGCCGTGTCGGCCGTGACCACCGTGGCGGTTGGCGTTGCATGCGCCCTGGCAACGGTGCATCGGTACCGCAGCGAGGCGCTCCTCGTTTGAACCGGGGTCGGATCGCGGGGCGCGTCCCTCTCAAGGTCTGTCGAGGCGCAGCAGCTCTCGCTCGGCGCTGCGTTGCCCGGCGCGCCGGGCATAGTCAAGCGGCGTGTGTCCCGCGTCGTCGCGGACATGGAGGTCGGCACCCGCACGGGCCAATGCGCGAATCGCGTCGCGACCGGTGCCGCGAGCGCCGAGCAGGTGCAGCGGTGTTCGCCCGGCGGCGTCCAGGACATTCGGGTCGGCGCCGTGCGCGAGCAGGATGCGGACTTTCGCGCCGTGGCCGTGGTTGGCGTCGTGGTGCAGGAGCGTCCGGTCCCCAGCGCCTTGGTCAATGTCCCAGCCGTGACGGAGCAACAGGGGAATCGCCTCGGCCATTGCCGCCGACGGCATGAACTTGATCGGACCGAGGTTGGGGTCGGCACCGCGTTCGAGCAGCAACTCGGCGATCTCGAGGTGAGCCTGCCGGTAGCAGTGGCCGTTGTTCTGGGCTACGCCCGCGCGCAGAAGCGGGTGTGCCGCGTACCCGTCGTGGGCGTGCAGCGCGGGTTCCTGCGCGAGGGTGGCCTTCGCACTTTCAACGTCGCCGTCGCGGAACGCGGCAAGGAAGCGCTGTTGGCTGTTCACGGTCCGGATTGTAACGTTGTATGGCGATCCGAGATCCGCGACCGCGCCGGGCGAGTTGTCCGCGAGCGTCCTGGGGAATACGCTTGCCAGTTGTGAGGTCTTGTCCGTGAACAAGGTAGCACTCATCGATGCCTGACCCGCGCCTCCCCGAAACAAGCGCGCTTTTCGTTGCCCGGTGGTCGGTGCTCGTAGCCGTCTGCTGCATCTTGACGGGCTGCGCGCGTTCGACGATGCACGGCGACACCGCGGCGACGGCGGGGCGTTCCGCGCCCGCGTCGCCGATTCCTGAGGCGTTGCTGCTCGACGTGGGGATCGCGGTATTCGACGTCCCGGGAGACGGCCTCGACGGCGACGATGACGAGTCCGTGTTCCAGAACGACGAGGTGCTGAGAGTTGAACGCAACTATGTGCCCTATGTCATCGGAAAGCGCCTTCAGGCGGCACAGACCTGGGGTGCCGTTCGGGTCCTCCCGCGCCCGTCGGCCGTGATCGATGTAACCGTGACCGGGGCCGTCATGCGCTCCGATGGCGAGTCGCTCACTTTTCGGGCCAAGGCGACCGACGCAAGAGGGGTCGATTGGTTCGACAAGGAATACCGGGCCGTCGCGGAAGCCGGCGCGTATGAAGGCGGCGATGACTCGAAGGATCCGTTCGCCCGCGCCTACGCGGCGGTGGCCGCGGACATGGCGGCCGGTCTTCGTGAACTCACTGCGGAAGACCGCGCGCGCATCCGCGCCGTCGCGGAGGTCGCCTTCGCCCGTTCTCTCGTGCCCGAAGCGTTCGCGCGGCACGTAACGCCGAAGCCGGACGGGGGCCACGAACTGCGCCGCCTGCCGGCCGACGACGATCCCACGCTGGCGCGTGTCCGGGAAGTGCGCCAGCGGGAGCACCTCTTCATCGACCGGGCCAACGACTACTACGAGGACTTCACGGCGAACATCCTAGGGCCCTACGACGAATGGCGCCGGAAGGCGTACCGCAGTCGGCGGGCCATGCGCGAACTCAGGCTGAAAGCGGACGCCCAGGTGTTGCTGGGTTCGGCGAGGATCATCGCCGGACTTGCTCGGATGGACCACGACATGCCGGGCCGTCTGGGCTTCGATTGGGTAACCCGGGGCCTCGGGCTGATTCGGGGCGCCGAGACCAGCGAGGGACTGCTGCGCGCCAATGCCGACTCGCTGCGTGAAGTCGGTTCCTCGACACAAGCGAACCTGCTGCCGCATACCACGGCCCTGGAGAACCGAACCGCGAGACTGCAACAGGGCGTCGACTCGGCCTACGACCGACTGCGCGTGATCCTTGGTCGCCTGTACCGGGAGGAGTTCGGCGGGCCCGACTCCCCGTCGCCGTCCTCGCCCGGGCAGGCGGTGGGCGAGGGGCTAGGGCAACCGGCCGTCGATCCGTTGGCGCAGTCGGTGGCGGCGGTGTCGAGCATGACGCCCAATAGTCGTGTGGAAAGGCGGACATCGGACGCCAAGGAGGAAATCCGCGCCGGGAACGTCGAGGCGGCGATTGGCATGTTGAGCTCGATCCTCGACGACGGCGAGGACTTGGGCGCATTGGCTGCCGCGCGGATCTACACCTTGCTCGCGCTGGGCCACTTCGCGCAATCCGATGATCGGCAGGCCATGGGTGCCTTCAACCACGTTGTCGGAACGGCGTGTGCGAATGTCTGTTCGCCGGAAACGATGGGTCGGACAGCGGACAGGCGGCGTCACTTCAACCCGATACGCCCGGCTTTGTACGAGTTCATCGCGGCCGTACAGGACGAGATCTACTACGGCGACTTCGACTACGCCATCGAAATGCTGACCGACCTGATGGGCGACCCGGGCGCCGAGTCCTCCCCACGAGTCAACCCCCAGGCCGCCCGAAGCCTCGGCGTGTTCCGGCTCCGGCCGGCCGAGCGGGCGGCCATGTATCAGACGCTGGCGAGAGCGTACGTCGGCAAGCGCGACTACACGGCGGCCTCGGCGGTCTACGAGCGGATCCTCGGCATGGGGGCGACAGTGCCGCCATGGGATCGCGACATCAGTAACGAGAGCCTTGCCCTGATCCATTTTTCCCGCGAGGATTACAAAAAATCCATGGAATATCAACGGGATTGGCTCCGAACCTCGAACTGGGTTATGGAAGCTTGTGCGAAGATCTGTCCCGCGGAACCCGGGACTTTCCCTGAAGCCCGTCCTCTACGGCTGTCGCGGCGGTAGTCCAAATCGCGATGGGACGGGACAAGCCCGTCCTACGGTGCCTGCCGTCGATCTGGGGATCCGTTTGCCCTCACCAATTGGTGAAAGCGCCGTCGGGCCGACGCAGTTGCGGGGGCCAACTGTTCAACGGCGCGGGCTGCGCCTTGGCGAGCGCCTCGTCGAACTCGACGCCGAGCCCCGGCACGTCCCGGCAGCGGGCGTAGCCGTCTTCCCAAAGGATCTGCTGCGGAAACAGGTCGTTGGCGAATGTGCCCGGGGCGCGCGGCATCTCCTGCACACCAACGTTGGTGGTGGCCATGCAAAGCGCGACCCCGGCCGCGGCGCTCACCGGCCCCAGCGGATTGTGGGGGACGATGTCGATGTAGTGAGTCTCGCACCAATGCGCGATCTTCAACGCCTCGGTAAGGCCGCCGACTATGCATAGATCGATGCGGGCATAGTTGATGAGTTCCTCTTCGACGACCTCCCGAAACGCCCATTTCGACGACCACTGTTCGCCGGCCGCGATCGGCAGGTGGACATGGCGGGCCAGTGTCCGGTAGCTGGCGGCATTCTCCGAGCGCAGCGGATCCTCGATGAAGAAGGGGTGGAAAGGCTCGAGGCGCCGGCACAGGTCGATGGTGTGCGCAGTATCGAGCCGGGTGTGCACGTCGAGGCAAAGCCCTGGCTCGTCGCCAACGGCATCGCGCACCGCGGCCATGTGGCGAACGGCGTCGCGCACGGCTTCCGACGGCTCCAGAACGTCGTTCTCGCCGGCCCGGGTGCCAACGGCCCAGCGCAGGAACTTCCACCCCGCCGCTACGTGGGCGCGGCAGTCAGCGATGAGTTCGTCGAGGTCGCGTTCCCGGACATGCGGGTAGCACACGACCTTGTCCCGGACCGGTCCGCCGAGCAGCCGGTACACCGGCAACCCGAGCGCCTTGCCCTTGATGTCCCAGAGCGCGATGTCGATGGCGCTGATGGCGCTCCCGTACACCTTGTCCGCCGGAAAGTACGCGCCGCGGAACATGCGTTGCCAGTGCCGTTCGATCGCGATCGGGTCTTCGCCGACAAGCACCTCTGCCAGGTGCTTGACGGCCTGGTCGACGGCAGCGCCCCAGTTGTCGATGCCCGCCTCGCCCAGACCCGTGATTCCGGCATCCGTCTCCACCTTGACGATGAAGTACTTCCGTGTGCCATCGTGGCAGCAGAACGTCTTGATCTCGGCTATCTTCATGGTGCCTCCCCCCAACCTCCTCGACCGAGAGTATGACGTACCTAGGAAATGGCTGAACTGAGTCTGCCCCTCCGTCTGTCGCGCGGCCTGCCGTGGTCGGTTGTGGCGAGAGTGCCGGGCAGCCTCTCGGTCACGCCGTTGATCTTTGCGCTGATCGCCACGGTCGGGATCGTCCCCGCACTTATGTCATGGGCGGCCGAATCGGTCCACATGGTGCCGTTCTTCCCCTCGGCATCCGACGATCTTGGCCGCCAGGGATTCGTGCGGGTGATGAACCACTCCGACGAGCCGGGGGAGGTCAAGATCATGGCGATTGACGATGAGGGTGCAGCGTACGGACCGGCGACGCTCGCCATCGAGGCTGGCGCGACCGTTCACTTCAACTCTGGGGACTTGGAGGACGGCAACGTCGGAAAGGCGTTGACGGGTAACACCGGCGCAGGCCAAGGGGACTGGCGCCTCGCGCTCGGTAGCGATCTTCACATCGAGGTCTTGTCCTATCTCCGCACCAGCGATGGCACCTTGGCGTCGATGCACGACACGGTCCCTTGGCGGGAGGGCGCGTATCGCGTAGCGGCCTTCAATCCTGGCAGCAACAAGGAGCAGCAAAGCCTCATTCGGGTAGCCAATATCGGGGAAGCCACCGCCACGGTGAGCATCGAGGGCATCGACGACGCGGGTGACGCGGGCGTCGGCACGGTGACTGTGGAGATCCCGGCCGGAGCTGCAAGAACCTACTCGGCGGCGGCACTGGAGTCGGCGAGCGCAACGGGACTCACCGGATCGCTGGGGGATGGCGCGGGCAAGTGGCAGCTAGACGTCCGTTCGGATCAGGCCCTCGTCGTGATGAACCTGCTGTCGAATCCCGCTGGCCATCTCACGAACCTATCGAGCGATGGGACGGACGCTTCGACCATCAGTTTCGTCTTCGACCGTGGCGAACACGGCTTCGTGGCGGATTTCGCCGACTTTCCGCCCGCCGACCGGGAGGAATACGACCTGGCGTCCGACTACCGTGCGCTTCCGCCCCCTTTCGAGTCGCAGTCGGCCCTGTTCATCGGCGGCGACAACCACAGCGACGACCTCTTCATGTTCTTCAAGGGGCAAGTCGGGGGTCTCGTCCCCGACGCCCGCTACGCCGTCAGCGTCGGCGTGGAGATCGCCACCGATGTGCCTGCCGGCTGTGTCGGCATCGGCGGCGCGCCGGGCGAGAGCGTCTACGTCAAGGCCGGCGCGTCGCAGGCCGAACCGGTCCCCGTCCTCGAAGGCAACTACCTGCGGATGAACATCGACATCGGGAGGCAATCCAACGGCGGCGAAAACGCGGCAGTGCTCGGCGACGTCGCCAATTCCCGGCAGTGCGAAGAGTCGCGTGAATGGGAGCTCAAGTCCCTTCCGATCCAATCGATACCCGCGCCGATCACAGCCTCGTCGAGTGGCCGGACATGGGTTTTGTTCGGCGTCGACTCGGGTTTCGAGGGTCGCACGGAGATCTACTTGACCCGGGCAACCGTCTCCCTCGCGCCCTCGGAAGGCGATGCGGCGGTGGTCGAATAAAGACTGCTGCGCGCGTGGCTGATCGCAAATTTGGTCGGAGTGGCCGGACTTGAACCGGCGGCCCCCGCCTCCCGAAGACGGTGCTCTACCAGACTGAGCTACACTCCGAACGTTTGACGCGGATCGGCCTAGATCCCGTCGCGGGGCGGCTATTGTAAGTCCGGTGCGGCCGGTGCGCCACAACCGGGGCCGTGCCTTCCTGCCTGCAGCGTTAAGCCATCCGGGATACCGCCACCATCGCCAAGGCCTCCAGGGCATCGCGATAGCGGCTCGGCGGTAGCGCGAGTACTTCCTCGGCGGCCAAGTAGGCTTCTTCGAGCGCCCGGTTCTTTGTGTAGGCGAGACCGCCGCTGCGATATACGGCGTGGGCGACATTGTGGAAGTCCACGGCGGAGCGGTTGTCGATGGCGCGGCGGACGACGGCCGACTGGTTGCCGTGGCCGTTGGCGATGGTATGGATCAGGGGCAGCGTGACCTTGCCTTCGGCCAAGTCGTCGCCGGGGTTCTTGCCCATGACGCTGCTATCGCCGGCGTAGTCCAGCCAGTCGTCGACAAGCTGATAGGCCATGCCGAAGTGGAGTCCGTAGCGCCGCATGGCGGCGATGAGGTCGGGATCGTCCGAGCACAGAACGGCGCCGGTGTGGGCGGCAGCCTGGAACAGCATCGCGGTCTTGCGGCGCACGACCTCCAGGTACTCGTCCTCGGTCATGCTCGTGCGGCCGATACTGGCTAGCTGCATGACCTCGCCTTCCGCGATGAGGTTCGTGGCGTCGGAGATGATCGCCATGATGTCCATGCTGTCGAGTTCCACCATGAGCTGAAAACCGCGGGAATACAGGAAGTCGCCGACGAGAACGCTGGGGGCGTTGCCCCAGAGGGCATTGGCGGTCGCCCGGCCGCGGCGGCGCGAGCTGTTGTCGACGACATCGTCGTGCAGGAGGGTGGCCGTGTGCAGGAACTCGATGATGGTCGCCAGCCGGATGTGGTCGGTACCCGTGTATGAACAAGCCCGGGCGGTGAGCAGCACGATCAGGGGGCGCAGACGCTTGCCACCGCCTTCGACGATGTAGTGGCCGATTTCCTCGACCATCTCGACACCGGAGGAAAGCTGCCTCGGTATCAACGCGTTGACCCGCGCGAAGTCGTCTGCCACCAGGTCGAAGACCGCCTCCAGCGCCATTTGCGGGGCGTCGCGGGAGGTCGCTTCGGCGGCTGCGGTGGTGAATACCATGGCTTGGAGGATGGGCTCGGATCGTTCCTGGTCTTAGGCCTTTCGGCGCGTTGTCACGGTCGCGTCGTGTCCTATAGAATGACGCGCTTTTTGTACGACCGGTCAGGTCGCGGGCGAATTGTAATACACGATGCAATCCCCGCGACTGCTGTTCGGCGCGGTCGAGGCTTAAGAGATTGGCTTAGGACGGTTCCATGTTTGCGGTATTCGAAAGCGGCGGCAAGCAGCACCGGGTTGCCGAGGGCGAAGTGGTGCGCTTGGAACGTCTCGACGGGGCGCCTGGCGACACGATCGTGTTCGACCGCGTATTGATGATCGCCGAAGGCGACGACGTGGCCATCGGCGAGCCGCTTGTCGAGGGCGGCCAGGTTACCGGTGAGGTGGTAGGGCAGGGGCGCGGCAAGAAGATCCGCGTCATCAAGTTCAAGCGGCGCAAGAACTACCTCCGCAAGAAGGGCCATCGCCAGGCCTTCACCGACGTCAGGATCACCGCGATAAACCGGTAGCGTAGGCGGTACCTGAGACGAACCTCGAGGGCATAAAGATGCGCCTCGAGTGACAGCGTGTCGTGCGCGTTGCATCGTTGGCAGGCAAAGAGGAGACCGAATGGCACATAAGAAAGCAGGGGGCAGCACCCGCAACGGGCGCGACTCCCATTCGAAGCGGCTTGGCGTCAAGAAGTTCGGCGGCGAAAACGTCGTGGCGGGGAACATCCTCGTTCGGCAGCGCGGCACTCGGTTCCATCCAGGGTCCAACGTCGGTTGCGGGCGAGACCACACGCTATTCGCCACGGCCGACGGCACGGTGAAGTTCGAGGCGAGGGGTGTGCTCGGGCGTAAGTACGTGAGCGTCGTGTCCGCGGGCGGCGCCCCGGCGTCCTGACCTAGGAGGCCCGTCGCGCCGGCGGGTCGAAACCGGGCGGGCGAAGCCATGCAATTCGTCGACGAAGCGGTGATCGAGGTCGAGGCCGGTAAGGGCGGCGACGGGTGCTTGAGCTTCCATCGCGGCCCCAACCTGCCCAAGGGCGGGCCCGACGGGGGCAACGGCGGCAACGGCGGTGACGTCAGGCTCGTCGGAGATGCGGCGTTGAATACGCTGGTCGACTTCCGGTTCATGCCACGCTGCCGGGCGCAAAGCGGCCGCGCCGGTGGCGGGCGCGACAAGACCGGTGCCGGGGGCGCTACGCTAGACGTACGTGTCCCGGTCGGGACGCGGATCATCGACGAAGAGACAGGCACGACCATGGGCGATGTCGCCGCACCGGAGCAGGCGGTAACGGTCGCAAAGGGCGGCGTCCGCGGTTTCGGCAACGCGCACTTCAAGTCCAGTACGAACCGGGCGCCGCGGCAGACCACGCCGGGTTCGGCGGGAGAGAGCCGCCGGCTGCGCCTGACACTGAATGTCATCGCTGACGTCGGTTTGCTCGGTATGCCCAATGCGGGCAAATCGACGCTGATTGCCCGGGTGTCGGCGTCCAAACCCAAGATCGCGGACTATCCGTTTACCACCTTGGTCCCGAATCTGGGCGTGGTCCGGGTCGGCGAGGACGCGAGCTTCGTGATGGCCGATGTGCCGGGGTTGATTCCCGGCGCGTCGAGCGGCGCGGGACTCGGCTACCGATTCCTGAAGCACCTCACAAGGACACGGCTCTTGCTGCATCTCGTCGACGCCGCGCCCCTGGATGGTTCCGATCCTGTCGGCAACTGCCGTCAGATCGAGGAGGAACTCTTTGCGTATAGCGGCGTCTTCCGGGAACGTGATGTCTGGATGGTGGCGACCAAGATGGACCTGACCGGCTCTGAACACGTGCTGGGAAGGTTGGCCGAGGCGTTTCCGGATCGTCGGCGTTTCGGGATATCCGCAGCTACCGGGCTGGGGCTCGACGATTTGACCCGTGCCGTGATGGCTTGGGTCTCGCGCTACCGCACCCGGTTGGAGGATGACGCCGAGTTCGCGCGACACGAGCGGGAACTCAACGACATCGTGGCCGACGACGTACGCCGCCACTCGCTCGGGCGACGGGTCGCGTCCCCGTTGAGGGAGTCGTCAGTTGGCTGAACGGGGTTCGAGTCGGGAGATGCTTGCGGGGGCCAGGACGTGGGTGATCAAGGTAGGCAGTGCCCTGCTGACCGGGGACGGTCAGGGACTCGATGAGCATGGGCTCGACGCCTGGTGCGGGCAGATCGCAGCGCTCCTGGCGTCGGGAAGGCGTGTCGTCCTTGTGTCGAGCGGGGCCGTGGCGGAAGGTTGCCGACAGCTCGGATTCGATAGCCGGCCAACGACGGTCCACGAGCTGCAGGCCGCTGCGGCGGTGGGCCAGTCAGGACTGATCGAGGCCTACGAGCGGGCGTTCCGGCGGCGCGACAGGCGGATCGCGATGGTGCTCTTGACTCATGACGATCTCTCGGATCGGGAGCGCTACCTGAATGCCCGGACAACGCTCGCGACACTGCTTGATCTCGGTGTGGTGCCGGTCATCAACGAGAACGACTCGGTGGCCACCGAGGAGATCAAACTGGGCGACAACGACACCTTGGCGGGCATGGTGGCCAGCCTGCTCTCCGCCGACGTGCTCGTGCTGCTCACCGACCAGGATGGCCTGCACGAGTCGGATCCCCGTTTTGAACCGAATGCGCCCGTCGTCAGGCAGGCCGCCGCCGCGGATCCCAAGCTCGATGCCATGGCAGGCGGCGGCGCAGGCCGCTTGGGACGCGGTGGGATGGTGACCAAGCTGGCGGCGGCCCGGCTAGCCGCCCTCTCGGGAGCGCATACCGTGATAGCCGACGGGCGGACGCCCGACATCCTGGGTCGACTAGCCCGGGGGGAGGATCGCGGCACGTTGCTGACAGCCGACCTCGCGCCTCTCGATGCGCGCAAGCGCTGGCTTGCCGGCCAACGCCGAGCCAAGGGCGATCTGGTCGTGGATCCCGGTGCGGCGGACGCCATCGCGAACCGGGGCGTGAGCGTGCTGCCTGCGGGTGTCACCGACGCGACCGGCGCGTTTCGGCGCGGGGACATGGTCCGGGTCGTGGATCTTGAAGGACATGCCGTGGCCAAGGGTCTGGCGAACTACGCTGTGGAGGAAGCGCGCAAGCTTGCGGGCTGCAAGTCAAGCCAGATCGAGTCGATTCTCGGCTACGTCGACGAACCGGAGCTCATCCACCGAGACAACCTGGTCCTGCTTTGAGGGAGGGCCGTTCGGCGGGGCCCTAACGCCCCACGGCGTGCGGTCGCCAGCTGGGCCCAAACGCCTTGGCCCGTCCGCTACGGCAGCGGCGGAACCCCGTAGGGGCTGGGCTCGTCCCCGCCCGCGCCTGGACATTGTCGTTGCCACGGAAACGGGACGGGACAAGCCCGTCCCTTTCGGTTCGTTTCAGGTGAGCGCGTTGACCTTGGCAGACAGGCGAGACTTGTGCCGAGCGGCCTTGTTGCGATGCATGATGCCCTTGCTGGCCATCTTGTCGATCACCGGGATCGCTTCGGTCAGCGCCGTTCTTGCCGCCTCGGCGTCGCCGGCATCGACGGCCGCGACGACCTTCTTGATGTACGTGCGTACCTTCGAGCGGTGGCTGACATTGCGCGTGCGGTGGCGTTCGGCCTGACGTGCGCGTTTGCGGGCTTGCGGGCTATTTGCCAAAACGTTCCTGCGGTCGGTGGCGGAAGGCGGCGTAATATGCCCACCGATCGCAGGCGTGTCAATTGCGCGAGGGGTTTGGGCACGGGGCAATCGTGAGCGATAGCGACGACATCGCCGCCCGCAGCGGTTCCGAGGGAAGCGACGTCGCTGCGCAGGGCGGCGTGTTCGCTGGCATGACCGTGCTGTCGAGGCTGTCCGGGCTGGCTCGGGATTGGGCGCTTGCGCATGTGGTGGGCGCGACGGGTGCCGCCGATACCTTCTACCTGGCGTTTCGGATCCCGAATTTCTTCCGGCGCCTGTTCGCCGAATCGACGTTCGCGCTCGCCTTCGTCCCCGTGCTTTCCGAGTACCGCGAACGCGGCAGCCACGCCGCGCTGCGGGCGTTCGTCGCGGCCCTATCCGGCAACTTCCTCATTGTGTTGTTAGTGGTGACGGTGGCCGGCGTTGCGGGCGCGTGGTTGCTCGCTGCGGTGTTCATGCCCGGGTTCCTCGGCGATCCGGAGCGCTTCGCGCTCGCCACGGATTTGACGCGGATCATGTTCCCCTACATGGCGTTGATATCGCTCACCGCCTTTGCCGGTGCGACTCTCAACAGCGCCAACCGGTTCGCCATCCCGGCGTTCACGCCCGTGCTGCTCAACGTGTCGTTGATTGCGGCGGCGTTGTGGGCGGCATCGGGTGCGACCCAGGGCGTCTCGGGCATCGCCTATGCATTGGCGTGGGGTGTGCTTGCCGGAGGTGCGGCGCAACTGCTGTTCAACCTCCCGTCGGTGGCGCGGACCGGTCTGCTCGTTGCGCCACGACCGAACTGGCGCCACGAAGGCGTGGCGAAGGTCTTCAAACTCCTGGTGCCGGCGGTGTTCGCGGGTTCCGCTTACCAGGTGAACGCCTTGATCGGCACCATGTTGGCGTCGGTGCTCGAAGAAGGCAGTGCATCTTGGCTCTACTACGCCGACCGGCTTTGGGAAGTTCCCATCGGAATCGTCGCGATCGCGCTCGGCACGGTACTCCTGCCCAACCTGTCGCGGCTGCATACCGCTGGCGACTCGGCACGCTTCAACGACACGCTCGACTGGGGCGTGCGCACCGGGCTCCTGCTGGGTATTCCCGCAGCCGTCGCGCTCTGGGTGCTCGCCTATCCGCTGGTCGCGACGATCTTCCTGCACGGCGAGATGCGCCCGTACGATGCGGACCGGTCGGCAGCGGCCCTGCGCGCCTTCGCCGTCGGCCTCGTTCCGCTCATTCTGGTCAAGGTCGCCGTCCCCGGGTTCTTTTCCCGGCAGGACTCGAAAACGCCGCTCAAGTTCGCCGTTGCCGCCACGGTGGCGAACATCGCAATCAGCCTGGCGACGTTCTGGTGGCTCGGTCATGTTGGCCTGGCCTTGGCGACCAGCGTTGCCGGAATCGTCAACGCGGGACTGTTGCTCGGCGCGCTCGTCGCGGGGCGCCACTATCGGCCGAGCCGGCGCTTGGCACGAACGACACTCGTCGCGCTGCTTGGCACCGCCGGCATGGCGGCTGCGCTGGTGTTCGGCGTGCCCGACGAGGCCTCGTGGACGGAGGCCGGTCACTGGCTGCGGGTCGGTTGGCTTGCGTTGGCTGTCGTCGCGGGGCTCGTCGTCTATTCGGGCGTGGTGCTTGTCGGCGGTATCCGCCCGCGCGACCTTCGACATCGCGCGTAGGGGCGACGGCACGCCCACAGGGCGCGCCGTCGCCTACGGAGGATGGAGCAGATTCGAGGCGGGACGGGACAAGCCCGTCACTGTGCGGGGTTCGCTCCGACGCTCGCGTCGCGTCGGGCGAATGTCACCTACCTAAACCCCCGAAAATCCGACAGACTCACGCGCATGGAGATCATCCGCGGCCTGCACAATATCCGGCCCCGCCACGCCGGTTGTGTCGCGACCATCGGCACCTTCGACGGCGTCCACCACGGCCACCAGATGCTGCTCGCCCACCTGGTCGCCAAGAGCCACGAACTCGGCCAGCCCAGCGTGCTCGTCACCTTCGAGCCGCAGCCTCGCGAGTACTTCCAGCGCACGCCGGTCCCCGCGCGCCTGACCCGGTTCCGTGAGAAGGTCAGCCTACTTTCGGACACCGGCATCGACCGGGTGCTTTGCATTCCGTTCAACGAACGCACGCGCCTGATCCCGGCGGGGGAGGTCATCGAACGCTTCCTGGTGGACATGCTGGGCGTTCGGTACGTGGTGGTGGGCGACGATTTCCATTTCGGTCGGGACCGCGAAGGCGACTACGACATGCTGAAGGAGGCTGGAGACCGCTTTGGCTTCGGAGTCAGCCACATGGGCACGCTCACCTTCGACCACGAACGGGTGAGCAGTACGCGGGTTCGGGAGGCGTTGGCGGCCGGTGACTTCCCACTCGCGGAAAAGCTCCTCGGACGGCCGTACTTCATGATGGGTCGCGTCGTGTATGGGCGCCGCATCGGCCGCGAGATGGGCGTGCCCACGGTCAATATCCGCCTGCAACGGTACAAGACGGCGCTCACCGGCGTGTTCGCGGTGACTGTGGATGGACTGGGTCCGACGCGGCAGGGTGCCGCGAACATCGGGATTCGGCCCACCGTGGGCGGCAAGGAACCGCTGCTCGAGGTGCACATCCTGGATTTCGACCAGGAAGTCTATGGCCGGCTGTTGACCGTGACCCTGCGCCGGAAGATCCGCGAAGAGCGCTGGTTTCCGTCCCTCGACGCGCTACGGACCGAGATCGAGAAAGACATCCACAAGACGCGGGCGTTCTTCGCCGAGGACACGGCGGCTACATGATTCGCTGGTATTTCCTTGCCACGGGTGTGCTCGCGCTAGACCAGGCGACCAAATGGACCGCGCTCGGCTTGCTCCGGCATGGGGCGTCCATCGACGTGCTGCCGTTCCTAAGCTGGACGCTGACCTGCAACACGGGCGCCGCGTTCAGCATGTTTCAGGGCTACAGTTGGGTGTTCGCGGTCGCGGCCGTTGCCGTCTCGGCGTTCCTGATCTTCGAGATCTGGCGCTTGAAGTCGGGTTGGCTCGAGGGGGCGTCGTATGGACTCGTCCTCGCCGGTGCACTGGGCAACCTCACCGACCGCTTGATCCACGAATGCGTCGTGGACTTCATTCACGTGCACTACGGGTGGTTCAATTTCCCGGTGTTCAACGTCGCCGATAGCGCCATCACCGTCGGCGCGGCTGGATGGATTGGGCTGCTCGCGGTAGACCTGCTGCGGCGTCGATCCTCGCGAAGCGAATCAACGTGAGCGGGCTCATCGCCCGCCAAGGCGACCTCGCGGTTGGCGCCGGAACCCGGGTCACGCTGCACTTCTCGATACATCTCGCAAGCGGCGAGGAAGTTGACTCCACCCGACGCGGCAAGCCGGCGGTATTCGTCGTCGGCGACGGCAATCTTCCCACGGGGTTCGAGAAGGCGATCTACGGGCTGCGCTCCGGGGACGACGAACGAATCCCCATCGCGCCGGCCGACGGCTTTGGCCTACGCGAAAAAGCGAACATTCGCACGCTTCCCCGGGCCGACTTCCCTAACGCTGCCGACCTGGTTGAAGGGATGATGATCGCGTTTGCGGCAGCGGGATCGACGGGCGAACTCCCAGGGGTGGTGACAACGGTCCGAGCGGACACCGTGGAGGTGGACTTCAACCATCCACTGGCGGGACGGGACCTGGTGTTCGATGTGACTATCCTCGGGGTGGAAGCCGCATAGAAGAAGCTCCCGCGCGCCGTGCCTGGAGAGGACGGCCGTGCATCTACACAACCACCTAGGCGCTTGCGAAGGCGCCTCGCATTGCCATAACGCCGCGCTACGTGATGGCGCATCGCTCCACAATGCGGTCGCGTTCTCGCTGCTTGAGATCATGGTCTCGCTGGCCATCGTGGCTGTCGTGGTGGCGCTGGCGGTGCCGGTCTACCAAACCTACAGCGTGCGCGCCTACCGGACGCAGGCGCAGGCGGACCTGTTGCAGTGCGCCCAGGGGATGGAACGCCATGCGGCGTCGACCATGGGCTATGGCGGTGCGGTGGACGTGGACGGCGACGGTCTGGGGGACCAGTCCACGGGACCGGTATCCGAGAATCTCTGCAAGGTCGCCTCCATCCACTACAGCATATCGGTGCGCAGCGCGGATGCAGCGCACTTCGTGCTGCGTGCGGAGGCGTCCGGGGCAGGCAATCCGGTCGCTGCGGACGGCGTGTTGGAGCTCGATGCCGTCGGCGAACGGCGCTGGGACCGTAACAACGACGGCGACTTCGGCGACGACGGCGAGCGCGGGTGGGGCTCGTGACGGCGATGCGCGGGTACTCGTTGATGGAGGTGTTGGTGGCCATCGTGGTAATCGGCGTAGGCGCGCTTGGTGCCGCTGGTCTGCAGTTGGCGAGCTCGAAGAACACCCGAACCGCGTTGCAGGGAACAACGGCGGTGATCCTCGCCCAGGACATGGCCGAGAGACTCCGTGCCAACCCGCAGGGCGCGTATGTCGGTGTGAGCGACGGCAGTGCCCCGCCGGGGTTCGTGGACTGCCTGGCAGCGAGGTGTTCTGCGGCTCAACTGGCGTCCTTCGACGTCACGCTGTGGAAGTGTTCCCTCGGTCGCTGGCGTGACGACGCCGCGTGCCGAGAGGCTCGGGAAACGGGCGTCCTTCCACCCGCGCAACGGCGACCGGGCCTACCCATGGGCGACGGTGCGATTGCCTGGGACGGGGAGGGCAAGTTCACGGTCATCGTGACCTGGAGTGGCACCGGGCCGCATCGCGTCGCGGTGTCCGGACGCCGGTAACGGAATGGTCGTGCCTAGACAACGTGGTTTCTCGATGCTCGAACTGCTCATCGCGGCGGCACTCGGCATCGTCTTGATCGCCGCCGTCATCCAGCTATTCGCCGGCAGTGGACGGGGCAATGCCGCCTTGGCGGGCCAGGCCCGGTTGCAGGAGTCCGCCCGTCATGCGGTGGCCCTGTTGTCTCGCTCGGCACGCAGTGCCGGATACCTTGGATGCGGCGGCGGCGACCGGCTTGTGAACACCGTGAACGCCACGTGGCGAGAGATCGTCGAGTTCGACGTATCCCGACCGGTCGAGGGCTTCGACGGCACGGATACGGGCTGGACGCCGGACATCGTCGTCCTACCCACCGTCGGCGGTTCCGCGCTCGCTTTCTCGGGTAACCGTATCGATCCCACCGAACTGCGCCGCGGCAGCGATATCGTCGTGTTCCGACGCCTCGAGGCCCCCGGGCGGCCACTGGCACGTTCCCTGGCCACGACCCAGGATCCGTTGACCGGCAAGCGCGCGGACCCCTTGGTGGCGTTCGACGACGAGTTCGCTTTCGTCGCCGACGATTTCGTCGTGATCAGCGACTGCAGGCAAGCGGCCCTATTCCGAATCGGCGCGATCAACGAGGTCGGCCGCGTCGCGGCGCTGACCCGGCCGCCGGGCCGCGATCCGTTCGCGAATCTAGCCGAGCTTTCGTTGTCCGACGACGAGCAGCCTTTCGGTGGCGCGGTCGGCCCCGAAGGTGCCGGAGTGGGGCGTGTAATCACTGAAGTCTACTTCGTCGCCCGGGGTGCAGGCGTCAACAACCGCAGCGAAACCGTGTGGTCGCTGTGGCGGAAGACGGGCGCGGCCCGGGCGGCCGAAATGGTGCAGGGCGTGGATGACCTGCAGGTGCTGTTCGGCATCGACCTCACACCCGGGGACGGAATCGAAGCGCCTAACCGCTACGTGCCCGCGGGGCAGGTTGGCACGAATCCGGTCATGGCCGTTCATTTTGTCGCTACGGTTTCGAGCGTCGACGCGGTAGGGCGGGATCAGGCCGTGATGCGACGGAGCTTTCCATGGATAGTGGCGTTGCGAAACACGTGACTCGCCGAGGGTTGTTCCGCTGTACGTGCACGCGGACCGCCCAGGGCGGGGCGGTATTGTTCTTGGGCTTGGCGCTGTTGCTGGCGATCACGGCGGGCGCGTTGTCGGCGGCGCAGACGACAAGCCTGGAACTTCTGATGTCCCGCAGCAGTCATGACGCCGCACTTGCGTTCCATGCCGCGGATGCGGCGCTTGCGGAGGCCGAGGCATGGCTGGGAGCCGGTGGCGACGCAACCGATCCGCAGGTCTACCCGCGAGGCAGGCCCTACGGCATGGTCTCGGCTTGGCGCGACCAAACCGCATGGACTACCTACGGCCAAACCGCCGCAACGCCGTTGCGCGGCGTGTTCGAGGCCCCGCGTTTCCTCATCGAGTGGGTTACTACGTACGACACGGGCATCGATGCGCCAACGGGGACGCTCGTCGATGTGTTCCGCGTCACGGCGACGGGAGTCGGGAGTCGCCCGGCGACCGTGGTGCGGCTGCAAAGCACCCTCGCCCGAACGCGCGGCGCCCCCGACGCCGCGGTCACGCGCTTGTCGTGGGTAGAGTTGGAGTTGTGAGGAATGTGCGCTCGTAGTGTCTGCGGCGATCGAGCATCAACAGGAGACTGGCCGCCCGCGGGCATCCTCCACGACGCCGTCTCCGTCGTGATCGCGGCTGAGGCGCAGGCGACCCTGGGCGTTGACGATGAGTTGGCGTGCGTGCCGCGCATCGCCGTTGGTCGGGCATACCACCATGTTGCCGGGCTGCCAATCGGTGGTGCCGTCGGGCCGCATCGACAACGACTTTCGGTTGCGGAAAGATCGCCAGCGCACGCGGTACCCTGCGATCGGGGGCAGGCGCTGCAGGACTTCCTCGCCACTGTCGCGGTCACCGTCGGCGTTGGCATCCAGGAAGACCATGGCCCCTTCATGCCAGGAGTCCCGACGTCCGCACGAGGTCTCTCGGGCCGGGCACAACGTCGCGGTACTCCGTCGGGTGATCGCCTGGTAGCGCGTGAACTGTATCGCGCGGGACATTTGCTCGATGGCGGCATCGGCCTTGGCGCGGGCTATCAAGGGCGACATCCCCGCAACGGCAGCGCCTGCGAGCACCGCGGCGACGGCCAATACGGCGAGCAGTTCGCTCAACGTCAACCCCGTTTGCGCGAATCGCTCGCCAGCCATCGTTCTGCTCCATCCGCGGATAGGTGGGCAATGGTGCGCGCCTGCGGCCAGTCGCCGCTATGGGCGTCGTCTGACTTGCGAGTGAGAAATCACCCAATGCCGGTTCGATCACCGCCGACCTTGAGACGGGACGCTGCCCGATGGGCGCCTGCTATCGATCGACTTGCTCGTGAACACCCTCGGCGGGACGGGGACGCCGGGGAAGACGCATTGGACCTTCAGAGGCGGTCGCCGGACCGAGACTCAGGGCACTTGGTGAACGTCAGCGCTTCCCTCCAGCCCGCCGCGCGGTCGATCTCCCGTAGGGGTGGTTCCTTCTCGTCCCCGATCAAATGCGCCAGGCCGTGTGCGAGCATGTAGGTCGGCAAGTACTCTGGCGGCTCCAAGTCAGCCAGGTTCGCACATAGAGCGCCCACCCGCGCGTCGTCCCCGGCCAGCGCGTCGATAGCCGTCCCGGCCCGATCACGTTGCGCCGAGGAGATGTCCGCGAATTGTTCCGCGAACAGGGCGGAGAGTGCAGCGTGGGCGCTCGTATCGGTGACCCGCAGAGTGTCGTAGTACGCGAAGGCGTTCGCGACCAGCAGCAGGTCGGCCATGCGATCGTAGTTTCCCATGTCGAGACATGCCCGAGCGCCGGAGGTGATGTCAGCGGCCGTGAACGAATTGGAAACGGTCTCCGCCGCCACGCAATCCAGCGCATTCGTTGCAGCCAGATTACCTGGGACTTCGATGTGCACGCCGTTCGCAGGTTCGCTTGACGGCTCCGCGATTCGCACCGACTCGGCCACGAAGTCCGCCGAACGCGCCATACGCTCTCTGAACGCTTCGGATTCGGCGCCCGATCCGAACGTGAACCCCCCCGGTACGGAGTGCGGCCGCGTGCGCAGTGCACTCGTAACTATGAACACGACAGTTCCGTCCACGACGATGCGCAGGTCGCTCACGGTCCCGTAAGGGGAATCCAGATCGTGGGTGCAATAGGTCCGACCCCGAACGCCTTGGCCGATAGCCGAGTCGATGCGGTAGGGGCCATCGAACTTGACCGCCGCGCAGCCCTCGCGGGACAGCTCTCGCATGAGCGCCATGACCGCCTCCGCGGTCATCGGTTTCGCCACGCTCAGGCGCTGTTCGACGATGACCCACTCCGCGTCCAGAATATTCGATCCTGCGGGAATCCACTGGCGCTCGTACGACTCGCCCATGGTCTCCTTGGGAAGCCCGGTCCACTCGATACCCGCTGGCATTTGCATGGTGATTTCGCCGGCGGCCGCGCCATCCGAGAGTACTGCGAATATGGCGGCGACCGCTGCGACATGGAACCCCATCCGGGGACGACGGGTGCGGGCCGTCGTGGCATGCGACCGATCCGGCGGAAGCCCGCAGACAGCCCAGTATACGGTCCGTTCTCTCAATTCTGGCCCTGAACGACCAGCGCCTCGACGAGAATTTCGCGCGCGATTCGACGGCGGGGCTGGGCCCGAGGCGGCCCGATGCACAGGGGAGCGAAGGCGCGTCGTCCCCGGCGCGGTCGGGCAGTCACTGGCGCGCTACGATGGGTTTTTGGCAACGGTACCGCTACGCCGGATCGTGAGAGGTGGCGGCGCCTCGGGTCGACCGAGCAGGCCGAAGGTCACCATGTTCAGCCAGTTTCGTTGCCGGTTGTCGATGACCTTGCGGAGCACAAGCTGGCCTTGCCCGTCGAAGGCGTAGTAGTCGGGGAAGTTGAGCGCGAGCACCGCCAAGGCGTCGTGGGCGGAGTCATCGAGTCCCAGTTGCCAATTCGCCTCAACGAGCACAGCTAAGGCGTCGGGCACGGCATTCGTCTGCGAGAAATTCTCGATGACGTAACGGGCGCGATTGGCGGCGGCCACGAATGCTCCGCGACCCAAGTAGTAGGTGGCCACATTGAGTTCGTGCGCCGCGAGCACATTGCGGATGTAGATCATCCGCTGCCGGCTGTCCATGGCGTAGATACTGCCGGGAAAGCTGGTGACGAGGTCGTTGAAGTAGACGAATGCCTGTTTGATGTTGGTGATGTCGCGACGCGAGATGTCCGTCCCCAGGAACCGTCGGAAGATGCCGCGGTCCTGGGCGAGGGAACTCAAGCCCCGCATGTAGTGGGCGTAGTCGACATTGGGATGCTGCGGGTGCAGCCGGATGAATCGGTCCGCGGCAGCCAGGGCCGCATCGTGGTCGCCAATCATGTGATGCGCGAAGATCAGTTCCAACTGCGACTGTTCGGCGTACCTGCCAAACGGAAACCGGGCGTCCAGGCGCTGTAGCCGGACTATGCTCTCGGTGTAGTTGCCGGACCGAAGGGCTTGCTGGGCCTCGTCGTATAGGGCCTGCTGACTTGCCTCGGCGGAATCACCATATTCGTCCAAGTCGTCACGCTCGCCCAAACCGGCGCATCCGGACAGCGCCGCCACCAGTGCAATGACGATGACGCCGTGGTGCCGCGCGGCACACCGGTCGTTGGGTGCTTCCCCGAACATGCACGCGCCAAAGACTTGGGATCGCGGTCTGCGCGGGTTCATTGGTGCCGTGTCAACGTGTGCCATGGAGCGTGGCGCTATCGTAGCAGTCCAACCGGCGCTATGCTCGGCTCGATGCCCGCCGTCGACGTGCCGCTGTTGGAATACCTCATTTGCATGGGCTGTCGCTCGTTCGGTTGCCATGCGCCCTGGCATGGCTGATCCGTTGGATCGTCCCTCCGCAGTCGTTGAGTTGGACGCCGTCGTGCCGCGGGAGTTCCACGGTCGGCGGGTCGATTGGGTGGCGACGCAGTTGTTCCAGGAAAGCGAACCGGAAGATGGGCCGGTTGTGTCGCGCTCGGAACTGAGCCGGTGGATCCGGGCGGGCCTGCTGTCGCTTGACGACCGCGCGGTGAAGCCCAAGACCCCGGTGGCGGCGGGACAGCGGATTCGCCTGCGCGCGGAGCGGTTGCCGCGGTTCGACTGGAGCGCCGCGGAGGCGTTGGCGTTTGGCGTCGTCTACGAAGACCCGCACATCCTGGTTGTCGACAAGCCGGCAGGGCTCGTGGTTCATCCCGGTGCCGGGAATCCGCGCGGAACGCTGGTCAATGGCTTGCTCCGTCACCGGCCGACGCTTGCGGAGCTTCCTCGGGCGGGACTGATCCAGCGACTCGACAAGGACACCAGCGGGTTGATGGTCGTGGCGGGCAACGAATCGAGCCTCAAGAGCCTCCTGAACGACATGCAGGCCAGGCGGATCGAGCGGAGCTACTTGGCGGTCGTCGAGGGGACGGTCGCGACCGACCGGCGCATCGACTTCGCCATCGGCAGGGATCGCCGCAACCGGCTGCGCCAGAGCGTTCGCCAGGATGGTCGCGCGGCCGTGACCCACGTTGCGGTCAGAACACGGTTCTCGGCGCATACGCTGATCGAGGCGCAGCTCGAGACCGGCAGAACCCACCAGATTCGCGTGCACATGGCATGCATCGGCCACCCCCTAGTGGGCGATCGCCGTTACGGCGCCCGGCGCGTCGTTCCTGCGAGTGCAACGGCAACCGACGCCGAGGTCGTGCGGCGTTTCCCTCGCCAGGCGCTACATGCCTATCGCTTGGCGTTCACGCACCCGGCGAGCGGCGAACGGGTGGCGTTTCAATCGGATCTGCCGGAGGACATGCGGTGCTTGCGGCACGCGTTGGAAGCACACTGATAGAGCCCGAGTGGCCCGTGCCGAACCGTGTCCGTGCCCTGGTCACGACCCGGGCCGGGGGAGTCAGCGAGCCGCCCTATGAGTCCTTCAACCTGGCGTTCCACGTTGGCGATGCGGCGGAGCGGGTCAAGCGCAACCGACGTCGATTGCTGGACCAGGCAGGAATCGAGGTGGTGCAATGGCTCGATCAGGAGCATGGCCAGCGCGTACTGGCGGCATCAAGCGGCACCGCGGCGGGCGGGCCGATCACGGCGGATGCATCCTGGACGATGGCGGGGGATCTGGGCCTGGCCGTGCTCGTGGCCGATTGCGTTCCGCTTCTGCTGGCAGACGAAGATGCATCCCTGGTGGCCGTGGCGCACTGCGGCTGGCGCGGCACGGTCGCCGGCGTTGTCGAGGCGACGCTGGATGCGCTGCCGTCAGCGCCGGGCCAACTGATCGCCTGGTTGGGGCCCGGCGTTTGCAGGGACTGCTACGAAGTCGGTCCCGAAGTCCGAGACGCGCTCGACGGCGACGAGCGGGCGGTTCTCGACGAACAGAGGCGGCGTAGCGGCTCGGAGCGCAAGTGGCTCATGGACCTGCCCGCGCTCATCGTGGCGCGCCTGCGGCGGTCGGGCGTCGGGCGGATCGTTGCGTCGTCCCTGTGTACGATATGCGACAAGCGGTTCTATTCGTACCGCCGGGATGGACGCACCGGGCGCTTCGCAGCGCTGATTTGGCTGGCGGCGAGAGGGGTTTAACCTTGGCTTGGATCGATCATCCGTTTCTTGATGCGCCCTTCGGCACCGCACTTGTCGTATGCCTGATACTCGCTGCGGTCGCGTGGGTCTTATCGCTGCTCACGCGCGAGGTTTCCTGGGTGGATCGCCTGTGGTCCATTTGTCCGCCGGTCTACTGCCTGATCGTTGCGGCGGAAACGGGCTTCGAGTCGACACGCATCAACCTGATGACTGCACTCGTGGTGCTATGGGGCGTGCGCCTGACTTACAACTTCGTGCGAAAGGGCGGCTACAAGAAGGGCGGCGAGGACTACCGCTGGGCATATGTGCGCGAGAGGGTCGGTCCGGTCGGCTTCCAGTTCATGAACGTCATCTTCATCGCGCCGGGCCAGATGCTCCTCGTGTGGTTGTTCACATCGCCGGTGCACCAGGCTTGGCGGTTCCAGGAAACAGCGTTGAATTGGCTCGATCTGGTGGCCGCCGCGCTGTTCTTGCTGCTGTTCGTCGGCGAGACCGTCGCCGACCAGCAGATGTGGAACTTCCAACAGGACAAGAAACGCCGGCTCGCCGCCGGCGAGGACATCGAACAACCGTTCATTACGACGGGTCTGTTTCGCTACTGCCGCCATCCTAACTTTGCCTGCGAGATCGGCATGTGGTGGGTCTTCTACCTGTTTGCGGTAGCGGCCTCGGGAGCGTGGCTGCATTGGACGGCGCTTGGTTTCATCGCCCTGACGGCGCAGTTCATTCCGGCCATGCGCCTCGGCGAGTCAATCTCGGCAGCCAAGTATCCCGGGTATCGCGACTACCAGGCCACAACCCCGGCGCTAGTACCCCTGCCCTGGAAAAGACCGTAGGGGCGACCCTGTCGCGCGCGCAGGTCGCGCGGTCGCCCGCCGAGGCGCGACTGGCGGCGCGGGACGGGACAAGCCCGTCCCCTACGGTTCGTCCCGTCGCTGCCATGGCGTTGTAGGGGCGACCCTTGTGGTCGCCCGCTCGGCCCCTGTGGTCGCCCGTGCCGGTTTTGCCAACGGGACGGGACAAGCCCGTCCCCTACGAGGCCGGTTGGTCGGAGAGGGGGCTGGTATAGTACGCGCCCGTTTTCGCAGGGCGACTCGCTTGTGACCGAACGCCTCAGCGGCGGCGAAATGCTGATCCGCGCATTGCAGGACGAGGGTGTCGAGTACGTATTCGGCTACCCCGGCGGCGCCGTGCTGCACATTTATGACGCGATCTTCAAGCAGCAGCGCATCGAGCACATCCTGGTTCGCCACGAACAAGCCGCTACCCATATGGCGGATGGCTACGCCCGTTCCACCGGCAAGCCGGGCGTGGTGCTGGTCACGTCTGGCCCCGGGGCCACGAATGCGGTTACCGGCATCGCCACTGCATACATGGACTCGACGCCCATCGTGGTGATCTCGGGCCAGGTCGCCAACGAATTCATCGGCAGCGACGCCTTCCAGGAGACGGACATGGTCGGGGTGTCCCGTCCGGTGGTGAAGCATAGCTATCTCGTAAGAAGTGCCGCGGAGATCCCGCGAATCGTCAAGGAGGCGTTCTACATCGCCTGTTCCGGACGCCCGGGCCCGGTGGTGATCGACGTCCCCAAGGACACCACCGATCCCAACGTGTTCTTCGACTACGAATACCCGGAAACGGTGTCCCTGCGTTCCTATGCGCCGTCGACGCGCGGTCACAGCGGGCAGATCAGGAAGGCCGTGGCCGCGCTTCTGGCCGCCAAACGGCCCGTCCTCTACACGGGCGGCGGCGTGATCCAGGGCGACGCCGCCAGTGAGTTGACACGGCTGGCGACAAGGCTCGGATTCCCGGTCACCAATACGTTGATGGGACTTGGCGGCTTTCCGGGGGATCAGGAGCAGTTTCTCGGCATGCTCGGCATGCACGGGACTTTCGAAGCGAACATGGCCATGCATCACGCCGATCTCATCTTCGCCGTGGGGGCGCGTTTCGACGACCGGGTGACCAACAATCCCGCCAAGTTCGCCCCGGACGCGACGATCATCCACCTCGATGTCGACCCCGCGTCCATTTCGAAGATCATCAACGCCGACATCCCCATCGTCGGACCGGCATGCTCCGTGCTGGCGGAAATCGACCGTGTCGTCGAGGCGAAGATGGCGGAAGATCCCGATGCGCTGGACGCACGCGCGTTGGCGGACTGGTGGCGGCGTATCCGGGGCTGGCGCGAGGAACACGGTCTCGACCACGATCAGCGGCACCGCAAGGGCCTCAACGGTTCGTTGCTGCCGCAGCAGGTGGTGCAGGCGGTCTACCGGGCGTCGAACGGCCAAGCCTTCGTCACCAGCGATGTCGGTCAGCACCAGATGTTCGCGGCCCAGTACTACAAGTTCGATGCGCCGCGGCGATGGATCAACAGCGGCGGGCTCGGCACGATGGGATTCGGATTGCCGGCGGCGATGGGCGTGCAGTTCGCGCATCCCGATGGCACCGTCGCGTGCATCACCGGCGAGGGCAGCTTCATGATGAACATGCAGGAGCTGTCCACCTGCATGCAGTACGCGCTGCCGATCAAGATCATCAACTTGAACAACCAGGCGCTGGGCATGGTCAAGCAGTGGCAGGACATGCAGTACGGGGGGCGCCACTCCCACAGTACCTACCGGGATGCCTTGCCGGACTTCAAGGCGCTCACCGAGTCGTTCGGCCATGTCGCGTATCGGATAGACGAGCTCGACGAACTCGACGATGTCATGGCCGATGTGTTCGGGGCCAAGCACAAGAACGACCTGGTCTTTGTCGACGCCCACATCGACGCCGAGGAGCATGTCTATCCGATGGCCATCAAGGGGGGCGCGATGAACGACATGGTGCTCGAACGCGTGGATGGTCGAGATGACATCCGCGACGATCTCTAGGGAATCGCCGATGCGTCGCCTGCTCGCCATTCTGCTCGAGAACGAAGCCGGTGCCCTGTCCCGGGTGATCGGTCTGTTCGCGCAGCGCAACTACAACATCGAGACGCTCAACGTCGCTCCCACGGAAGACGAAACGCTGTCGCGGGTGACGCTGTCGACCACGGGCGACGAGAGCCGGATCGAACAGATCACCAAGCACCTCAACCGGTTGATCGAAGTGGTCAAGGTTGTCGATCTCACCGACGGCGATCACCTCGAACGTGAACTGATGCTGATCAAGGTGCGTGCCGTCGGCGACATGCGCGAGGAGGTCAAACGCTGCTGCGACATCTTCCGGGGGCAGGTCATCGACGTCACCAGCGACGCCTACACGATCCAGCTCACCGGCACATCCGAAAAGCTCGACGCGTTCATTCGCGCGCTGGACGAGACGGCCGTCCTCGAGGTCGTGAGATCGGGCGTGTCGGGGATCGGTCGCGCCGACAAGATACTGAGTCTGTAATTCGAACGGGGGAGCAACCGATGCAGGTCTACTACGACAAGGATGCCGACCTTTCCATCATCCAGAAGATGAAGGTGGCGGTGATCGGCTATGGATCCCAGGGCCATGCCCACGCCAACAATCTACGGGACTCGGGCGTCGGCGTGACGGTTGGTCTGCGGCCGGGCTCCGGCTCGTGGGCCAAGGCCGACAATGCGGGTTTCGACGTCCAGTCGGTGGCGGAGGCGGCCGAGGGCGCGGATCTCGTCATGCTGCTGACGCCGGACGAGCACCAGCAGCGTATATACACCGAAGAGATCGAACCGAACCTGAAGGAAGGGGCGGCGATCGCCTTCGCGCACGGCTTCAATATCCATTTCCAGTTGATCGAGCCGCGCGGGGATCTCGACGTGATCATGATCGCGCCCAAGGGCCCGGGCCACACGGTCCGCTCGACCTACGTGGAAGGCGGTGGCGTGCCGTCCCTCATCGCCATTGGCCAGGACGCCAGCGGCTTGGCCAAGGACATCGCGCTGTCCTACGCCAGCGCCAACGGCGGCGGCCGCGCGGGCATCATCGAGACGTCGTTCCGCGAAGAGACCGAGACCGACCTGTTCGGCGAGCAGACCGTGCTCTGCGGCGGCGCGGCGGCATTGGTCACGGCCGGTTTCGAGACCCTGGTGGAAGCCGGCTACGCGCCGGAAATGGCCTACTTCGAGTGCCTGCACGAGTTGAAACTGATCGTCGACTTCTTCTACGAAGGCGGCATCAGCAACATGTGGTACACGGTCTCCAACACGGCGGAGTACGGCGGACTGACACGGGGTTCGCGCATTGTCACAGACGAGACCAAGGCGGAGATGCGACGCATCCTCGACGAGATCCAGTCCGGCAAGTTCGCCCGCGAGTTCGTTACCGAGAACCAGGCGGGAGGCCCCGGCATCAAGGCCATGCGGCGGCAGAGCCAAGCCCACCCCATCGAGGAAGTGGGCGCCAACCTGCGTGCCATGATGCCTTGGATCGAGGCCAACAAGCTGGTCGACAAGACGAAGAACTAGGCCACGGCCGGCGGCGTTGTCCCGCCTCGATGTGGTCGCCATGATGTGGTCGACCACAAAGGTCGCCCCTCGAAAACGACGGCGTAGGGGACGGGCTTGTCCCGTCCCGCTTTGGTAAGGGCTACAATCCGTGCGACGGGCCACGATTGTCCATGATATGGCCAAGACCGAACCGCAGGACGCGGACGACGACATACATCAACTGGATCCGGGCGACCGCCTGCGGCGACGCGGCGTGTACCTGCTACCCAACCTGATCACCACCGGCGCGCTCTTCGCCGGTTTCTTCGCCATCGTCGCCGGCATGAGCGGCAACTTCGTCGCGGCGGCGCTGGCGATATTCAGCGCACTGATCTTGGATACCCTGGACGGACGCGTAGCGCGCTGGACGCGGTCCGAAAGCGAATTCGGCGCCGAGTACGACAGCCTGTCGGACATGGTGGCGTTCGGCGTGGCCCCGGCCTTGGTGGCGTTCACCTGGGCGCTGTCCGACTTGGGACAGGTGGGTTGGGTGGTCGCGTTCATCTACATGGCCTGCGCGGGTTTGCGCCTCGCCCGGTTCAACACTAAGGGCGACAACACCACCTTCACGGGACTCGCGAGTCCGTCTGCCGCCGCGATTGTCGCGAGCGCCGTGTGGATCTGGAGCACGCCGGGGGAAGCACCGAGCCTTTTCGCATCGATTGGGATGGCGGTGATTACCGCTGCGGTCGGACTCTTGATGGTCTCTCAGTTCAGCTACTTCTCTCCCAAGACCCTGGATCTCAAGGGGCGCCAACCGTTTCTCGTCCTGGTCGCCATCGTCCTGGTGTTCGCGGTCATCTTCGTCCACCCGCCCCTTGTGCTGCTGCTTTGCTTCGCCGCCTATGCGCTGTCCGGCCCGGCGATGTACCTGTGGGGGCGCTATCGCGGGAACGGACTGACGGGAACCGCGTCCAAGTAAGCAACCGAACCTGGGAAACCCGCCATGCTCATCAAACCGCCGACCGACATCACGCCTTCCGAGATCACCCCGGAGAGCGTCTACCGTTCCCGGCGTCGATTCATGCGCGAGTCGGGAACGCTTGCCGCGGGAGCGGCAACGTTGGTCGGCACGTCCGCCGTCGGCCTACCCGCCGAGTGGCTGGCTGCGCGGGACGTAAAACCCGGCGAGCCCATCGGCGAGCAGATGACCTCGGAGTCCGACGCCACGAGCTACAACAACTTCTACGAGTTCGGCACCGACAAGGGCGACCCGGCGAAGTACGCCCACGAACTGACCGTCGACCCGTGGACGGTCAACGTGACCGGCGAGGTCGAGAGACCCGGCAAGATCGGCTTGGAAGACATGCTCTCGGGGATCGATCTCGAAGAGCGCATCTATCGACTGCGCTGCGTGGAGGCCTGGTCCATGGTCATCCCCTGGATCGGCTTTCCGGTCAAGGAGGTGCTTGGCAAGTTCAAACCCACGAGCGACGCCAAGTACGTCGAGTTCAAGACCCTGCACCGGCCGTCCGAGATGCGCGGCCAACGTTCGTTCTTCTCGAACATCGACTGGCCGTACGTCGAGGGGCTTCGCATGGACGAGGCCAACCACCCCTTGGCGATCTTCGCGGTGGGCATGTACGGCAAGCTGCTGCCCAACCAGAACGGCGCGCCGATCCGGCTCGTCGTGCCTTGGAAATACGGCTTCAAGAGCGTCAAGTCCATCGTCGAGATCCGGCTCATGAAGACGCAGCCGAGGAACACCTGGAACGTACTCCAGCCCAACGAGTACGGGTTCTACGCCAACGTCAACCCCAACGTCGATCACCCGCGCTGGAGCCAGGCCTCCGAACGACGCTTCCCCACGACGCTGTTCAGGCCAAACCGCATCCCGACGCGGATGTTCAACGGCTACGACGAGGTGGCGTCGCTCTACACGGGGCTGGACCTTACGCGCCACTTCTAGAGGCGTGCGGGACATGATCCCGACAACGCGCTTGGGGATCGCCAGGCTCGGCGTCTTTTGCCTTCTGGCGCTGCCCCTCGTGCTTCTGGGCGTTGATGTCTGGCGTGAGGTCGCGCAGCCGGGAAGCGCTTTCGGGCCCGACCCCACCGAGGAGGTTCTGCACTATCTGGGCCAATGGGGAATCCGGATCCTGTTGTTGACGTTGGCCGTGTCGCCGGCGTCGAGGCTGTTGCGCAAACCCCAGCTGGTTCGCTTCCGCCGGATGGTGGGGCTCTGGGCGTTCAGCTACATCGTGCTGCACTTCGCCGCCTTCCTCCTGTCCCAAGCGGGCAATTCGTTTGAGACCATCCTGGCGGTCACGCTTGCCAAAGTACGCTTCGCCGTCGTCGGCTTCTATGCGCTGGTGATGCTGATCCCCCTTGCCATCACGTCGACCCGTGGTTGGCAGCGGCGCCTCGGTCCGGGGTGGCGCAAGCTGCATCGGCTGGTCTATCCGGCGGCCTTCGCGGCTTGGATCCATCTTGTTTGGCTTTCCAAGGGCGATTTCATGGATCCGTTGATCTACGGCCTGGTGCTGGTGTTGCTGTTCGGCGAGCGGATAGTGTTTAGAATCCGCAAGGAGCGGAGGGCCGCAGCGGCCAACGCAGCTTAAGGGGGCGGCACATCAAGGAACCGAGCTACTGGCGCGAGAATCTGCGCCTGGTCGCCATCTGCCTCGTGGTCTGGTTCGCCGTCTCCTTCGGGTGCGGCATCTTCCTGGTCGACTTCCTGAATCAGTTCACCTTCGGCGGCTTTCAGCTCGGCTTCTGGTTTGCCCAGCAGGGCAGCATCTACACCTTCGTGGTGCTGATCTTCGTGTACGCGGCGTGCATTGCGCGCATCGACAGGAAGCACCAGGTCGACGAAGAAAATGATGAGTCTTGAGACACTGACCTACATTGTCGTGGGGCTGTCCTTCGCGCTCTACGTCGGCATCGCGTTCTGGTCGACGGCCCGCAGCACCGGGGATTTCTACGTCGCCGGCAAGCATGTCCATCCGGTGGCCAACGGCATGGCGACGGCGGCGGACTGGATGTCGGCGGCGTCGTTCATTTCCATGGCGGGACTGATCGCCTTCATGGGCTACGACGGCGCGGTCTACCTGATGGGCTGGACCGGCGGCTATGTCCTGCTCGCATTGCTCCTCGCCCCGTACCTGCGCAAGTTCGGCAAGTTCACGGTTCCGGAGTTCATCGGCGAGCGCTACGCCTCGGACACCGCGCGGGTTGTTGCGGTGGTCTGCCTGATCATTATTTCGTTCACCTACGTTGCGGGTCAGATGCGCGGCGTGGGGATCGTGTTCTCGCGGTTTCTGGGTCTCGAAATCGGCGAAGGTCTCCTCGTCGGCATGGGTGTGGTGTTCATCTACGCAGTACTCGGGGGGATGAAGGGCATCACCTACACGCAGGTTGCGCAGTACTGCGTACTGATCTTTGCCTACACGGTCCCGGCGGTGTTCATTTCGCTCCAGGTGACCGGTGTTGCGCTGCCGCAGATCGCGTTCGGAAGCGAGGTGGCGGAAGGCGGGGGTTACCTGCTCGCCAAGCTGGATCAGATCGTCACCGACCTCGGTTTCGCAGAGTATACGGACGGCACCAAGAGCCGCATCGATGTGCTCTTCATCACGTTTGCATTGATGGTCGGCACCGCTGGCCTGCCCCATGTCATCGTGCGTTTCTTCACAGTTCCCAGGGTCCGTGATGCAAGGACATCAGCAGGTTGGGCATTGCTCTTCATTGCGATTCTCTATACCACCGCACCGTCGGTCGGGGCGTTGGCACGGCTCAACCTGACCACCACCATCCAAACCGGTCCGGTCGGGGAGGAGACCGCGAACCTCGCCTACGAGGATCGACCGCAATGGTTCCGGACCTGGGAAGAGACGGGATTGATGACCTTCGAGGACAAGAACGGTGATGGGCGTATCCAGTACTACAACGACGCCAATCCGGAGTTTGCGGACACGGCCGAGGGGTACGGTTGGGCTGGCAACGAACTGACCGTGGACCGGGACATCATCGTGCTGGCCAACCCGGAGATTGCCGGATTGCCGGACTGGGTGATCGCCCTGGTGGCGGCCGGCGGCATCGCGGCGGCGCTGTCCACCGCGGCCGGGCTCCTATTGGTGATCTCGGCAGCGATCTCCCACGACATCATGAAGGGCGTCCTGGTTCCGCGGATAACAGAACGCCAGGAACTGTTGGCGGGCCGCATCAGTGCGGGGGTGGCGATCATCCTCGCGGGCTATCTGGGTTTCAACCCGCCTGGTTTCGTCGCCCAAGTGGTGGCCTTGGCGTTCGGGCTCGCGGCGTCGTCGTTGTTTCCCGTCATCTTGATGGGGATTTTCTCGATTCGGATGAACAAGGAAGGGGCGATTGCCGGGATGCTCAGCGGCCTGTTGTTCACCTTGGGCTACATCATCTATTTCAAAGGCATCTTCATCGGGCCGTTCGCGGAGAACGTCGCCGAGAACTGGCTGTTCGGCATCTCCCCGGAGGGGATTGGCGGTATCGGCATGTTGATCAACTTCGCCGTGGCGATTACGGTGAGCCGATTCACGGCCAAGCCGCCGGATGAGGTTCAGGCCTTGGTGCAGCGGATTAGGGTCCCTCGATAGGAAGGAATACGACCATGAGCGAGTCGCTTGCCAGCGAACAGTGCCAGGCCTGCCGGCCAGATAGTCCAACCGTGACCGGAACGGATGCCGCAGCGCTGCTCGAGGAGCTTCCGGGTTGGCAGATTGTCGTCCGGGATGGGATGGAGCAACTGTCGGGCGACTTCGAGTTTCCGAATTTCGCCGACGCACTGGCGTTTACCAATCGCGTCGGCGCCCTAGCGGAGGAGGCGGATCATCATCCGGCGATCACCACCGAGTGGGGTCGCGTGAACGTGCGTTGGTGGACCCACTCCATCGGCGGCCTGCACCGCAACGACTTCATCATGGCGGCACGGGCGAGCGGGGCGGCAACGCCGTAGCCGACGAAATTCTCCGGATATCCTTCGCTTGGAAGCTAGGCGGCGTCGTGGCGACCGAACATCGAGTCCCGAACGACATCGAGAGTGCCTTCGAGGCGTCCCATACGCTCACCAAGTTGGTTGATACGCTCTTCGAGTCGATACACGTGGGCGCGCAGTTCTTTGATTTCCGCTCGTATGGAACGATTCGAGGCGGCGATGGCAACAAGGATGGCGATGCCGGTTCCGATGATGGTCCAAGCGTCGGCGGTCATGAGAAACTCCTTGAACTGCATCTCGATGGCCTATCTTGAAGCGAGTTAGGGAGCGGGAGGAATGGCAATTCGCCCCGGCCCCGCGTAAGAAATCGACCACACCGACTGTAGGCCGTCGACGTTGATAGCGTCAAACCCCACCTTCGTTAGATCGCGGAACACACGATGACGACGTCCACGACCCGGAACAGGACACCGCGCCTCGACCTCGCTTCGCCCGGCAGGACGGTTCGGGAGAATATCGAACTGGCGACGCTGGCCGAACGGGTCGGCTGGCGGGGGTTCTGGGTTGCCGAGACCACGGGTGGCGATGCTGTCGCGACGGCGGCGGCCGTCGCTGCCCGACTCGAGTCGAGCCGTGTCGGCTCGGCCATCCTGCCTATGCAGACCCGCGACCCCCTACTGCTCGCCATGGCGGCGACCTCGGTCGGCCAGATCGCGCCCGGTGGCTTCGTTCTCGGCCTCGGCACCAGTACGCCGCTCGTTATCGAGGACTGGCATGCGACCCCCTCGGGCGCCTCGCCCCTGCAACTCACCCGGGAGTGCGTTGGTCTCGTGCGCCGATTCCTGGCTGGCGAGCGGGTCACGACGGACGCCGGGCGTTGGCGGTACCGACGTGCGCAACTCGCTGCGCGCCCGGCGGGGACTACGCCCGTCTATCTGGCCGCGCTCAACGACCGGATGCTGGAACTCGCCGGCGAGATTGCCGACGGCGTGATCCTGAATTTCGTGACCTTGGCCGATGTGGCCCATGCAAAGCGTCGCGTGGCTGCCGGTGCGGCGCGCATCGGGCGGAACCTCGCGGATTTCGAGTTCATGGTGTTCTTCCGCGCCACGGTGACGGACGACTACGAGGAGGTGCGGGAGCGGTATCAGCGCGAACTGTTCACGTATGTCATGGCCCCAGTCTACGAACGCATGTTCGCCCGGGAAGGCTACGGCGACGCCTGCCGGGAAATCCAGGCGTTGTGGCGGGCCGGGGAGCGGCAACGCGCCCTCGACAGTATCCCGCCGGCGCTGATCCGGGAACGTACGCTGGTCGGCACCGCGACCGAAATCCGCAGCCGTCTGCAGGCCTACGCGGACGCCGGGGTGGACTCGACGATCATGTTCCCGGTCGCCATCCCGGACCGGGACTATCTCTCGGACTGCACGCGGATCATCGAGGCGCTTGGGGGCACCTAGCTGCGGCGCACGCTCGTACGGTCGGGCTATCGCGCCCTTACGGCGCCCTCCGGCAGGCCGGTATCCCGGCGCCTCCGTCTGCGACCAAGGCGGGACGGGAAGCCCGTCCCCTACGGCGTGGAATCTTCTGGCTCGGCTGCCATCATCGCCGTCCAGATCTCGTTGAGGGCGTCCACGGCTTCCTTCCGGTAACCCGCGCCGGCCTTGATCTCGTCGCCCAATTCCAGATGCTGGTCGGTTTCCGGGTCGTACGCGGGCCAAGCGGGTAGACCCTCGACGTTGGGATTGCCCGTCTTGGCGAACTGTACCCAGTAGCGGGTCATGGCGTCCGACAAACCCTGGTCGTGGGCGGATGCGTCGGGATCGAGGTTGCCGAACGCATAGCCGATCTCCATGCCGTGGAATGCACCGAGCATGGGTGCCTGCGGCGCGCGGCGGCTGAAATGGTAGTGCCATCCGTTCGAGGAAACCTTGGCCATGCCGGCGAGCATGTTGCGCGTGTTCTGCACGAACCAGGTGTCGGTGATCAACTGGTTCTTGGCCGCGAACAGGGAACGGGTGTCCGTAGCGGGGTACAGATTGAGGATCGTGGAGGCGTGGTCGCCGAATTGTTCCTGCATGGCGGTGCCGTAGTCTTCCGGCGAGTCGAAGGGGAGCAAGCCCAGGAAGATCGTGCCCTCGTCGGTGTTGGTGCCGGCGATAACGGGGACGTCTTGCTGCCCACCACGTCTATAGACGTCGACAGCGTGGTCCAGCATGAAGTCGCCATCCACCGTCACGGCCACGGCGTAGCCTGTTTCCTGGGCCGCGAAAAGATCGTCGGCACCCAGCGCCCGCAACTTGGCCAACGAGTCGATGCCATCGAAATGCGCATCGATCCATTGCCGCCCGTTCTCGGTGGCGCTTCCAACCGTGGGCAGCGCCTCGTCAAGACGGGCGTAGTTGCTGCCGGTAACCCATGGACTCTGCGCAATACCGCGATGCACAAGCCCCTTGGATCGGGGCGATGCGATCAGCGCGTGAACGCTGGTACCACCGGCGGATTCGCCGAAGATCGTTACGTTGCCCGGATCACCGCCGAAGGCCTCGATGTTGCGTTGCACCCATTCGAGCGCGGCGATCTGGTCCTTGAGCCCGTAGTTGCCCGACACGCCGGCTTCCTCGTTCAGCAGTGGATGCGCGAGAAACCCAAGCGCGCCAAGCCGGTAGTTGATGGAGACCAGCACCACGCCTTGCTTGGCGAGATGCGTGCCGTCGTAGCCGCGTTGGTGTCCCCAGCCGAGGGTCAGTCCGCCGCCGTGGATCCAGACCATTACGGGTTGTTTGGTTTCCCCGCCGATGGCGCCGGTCCAGACGTTGAGATACAGGCAGTCTTCACTGCGCGTCGGCAGATCCTCGCCGATCATCGCGGCGAGTGCCGGGCCTTGGTGGCAGATGTTGCCGAACTCGGTTGCGGATCTAACGCCTTCCCAGGGTGCCACGGCCGCGGGTTCGCGCCAGCGCAGATCGCCCACCGGCGGTGCCGCGTAGGGGATACCGCGGAAGACCTGTACGGTGGTGCCTTGCAGCGGCTCACCTTGCACCAGCCCGCTGTCCAATTGAACCGGTTTGCCGAGCGCGGTTGCGGTGGCAAGGACTGCTACCAGGATGGTCGTGTATCGGATGGTGGGTTTGGTCATGGCGTTCCGGCTTTGATGTGTCCAAGAATCGAGTCGCGGATACCCTCGAACAGCCCTTCGACGCGGGCAAGGCGTTCGCGGAGATCCATCTCCAGACGGTTCATGCGTTCGGTCAAGGTCGACTCGACGCCCTCGATCCGGTCGTGGATGTCGTGGACTTCGACGCGCAGTTCTTTCAGTTCTGCTCGCAGTCCATCGCCCAAAGCGATCCGTTCGGCACGTTCGGCCCGCATCTCCGTGCGCATTTCCGTTCGCATTGATCTGTTGGATGCGGCGATCGCGATCAGGATCACGATTCCGGTTGCGATGATGGTCCATGTTTCGGCGGTCACTCGGGCTCTCCTTGTTTGTTCGAGATGCTCCGAGTCTCAAGGCAGCGCGCCGCGTAGTGTATGGCACAACGCCCCCTCGATGTGTGCGACTTCGCCCATTCATGCCATGCGACATTAGCCATGCCGTTCAACGAGCCGTGTAGCCGCCATCCACCGGCAAGACGACGCCCGTAACGAAACTCGCCTCGTCACTGGACAGGAAGACCACCGCCGCAGCGACTTCCTCCGCTTGCCCGAGGCGGCCCAGTGGGTGCAACGATTCCAGGTACCGCTCGGCCTGGGGGTTCTCCCGCAAACCGGCCGTCATCGCCGTTTCGATGTAGCCGGGTGCGACGGCGTTGACGCGAACGTTGTGTTGTCCGTAAGCGATGGCGTATTGGCGGGTGAGTCCGGCTACGCCGTGCTTGGCCGCGACGTAGGCGCCGACTGCGGGTTGCTCACGCTCCGCCGAGGGTGTGCTGAGACCGGTCAGGGCCACCAATCCCGCGATGGAAGCGGTGGATACGATGACACCCCCGCCGCGCTCGGCTAGGAACGGCGCGCCATGGCAAAGCCCATAGTAAACCCCACTCAGGTTGACCGCGATCGTGCGGTCCCATTCGCCGCCGCCGCCGATCCCGGCGTTGTTGAAGATCACGTCGAGGGCGCCGAGTTGATCGACGGTTGCCTGCAGGGAGTCTCGCACCGCGTTTTCGTCGCTGACATCGAGGGCCATGGCCGCTGCCCGGGTCCCGGCCGCGGCGACGGAGTCAGCGGTTCCTTTCGCGCCCTCGGCGTTGATGTCAGCGCACATCACGTTTGCGCCTTCGCGTGCGAATGCCAGCGCGGTGGCGGCGCCGATGCCGCTCGCGGCGCCAGTGATCAGCGCGGTCTTGCCTTGCAGTTGCATCCAATCAGTCCCCGTAGCCGGCACCGCCTCCACCCGCCGAGCTCTTGTCCATCCCCGCCACGGCGCGCTCCTTCGGCGCGCTGTCGTAGGCGCCTCGGAAATCGCGGAACGGGCCGTCGCGCCATTCGAGCGCGGCCTTGAGGCCGTCCTCCCGCACCCGTCGGCCCCACTCCGAGGCGGCATCTCGGGCCGAAGAGAGCGCTTGGATCTCGGTGCCGGAATGCAACCCGTCGTAGATGCCCATGGTTTCGTACTGCCGGTTCACGGAGCGCTTCGAGTACATCAGCATCTCGTTGTCGACGTGGGCCATGCGGCGCGCGAACTTCTCGGTGAAATCGGCCAACTCGTCCGGCGGTACCGCGTAGTTCGCCCACCCGAGGCGGGCCATTTCGGACCCGGAGAACGAGTCGCCCACGTAGGCGAACTCACGCGCTTTGCAAGGCGGCAGATGCCACGGCGTCCAAATCATGTCCATCGTCGTCATGGCCCGCACCGGCGGGTAGCCGATTTGCGCATTGTCCGCACAGATGCGGAAATCGCAGACCGTCGCAAGCTCCGTGCCGCCGGCGAGACAGTGGCCCTGGATCTGGGCGACCACGGGCTTCGCGAGTTCCCAGATGATCCAGTTCGTCATGACGACATGGCGCGCCCACTGATTCTTGCCGGGGTGGGTGGAGCCGGTGTCGGGCAGGCCGGAGCGCGGGCTTACGAAATCGTGGCTACTCGCGGCGCGGGCCGGCGACAGGTCGTAGCCGGCGGAGAACGAACGACCCGCGCCGCGCAGGACGATGACGCCGACCTCGTCGTTGCTCTCGGCCTCGCGCATGGCGTCCATGACTTCGCCGCGCAAGTTGTTGGATAGCGCGTTCAGTTTCTCCGGCCGGTTGAGCGTAACGAACGCCAGTCGGCCGTCGGTTTCGTAGAGGATGTCGGTGTAGGGCATGTCCCCCTCTCAAGTCTCGGTTGAACCGTCTATCTTAGCCGCTTCAAGGCCGCGCAAGCGCGCGCCCTGCGGGCGCGTTGGGAAGTTCGAGATTCAGGTCGATCTTGCCTTGCGCCGACCACTGCGCCTGCTCCGAATTGATGGCATTGACATTCTCGAAGACCTGTAGAAGGCCGATTCGGCGTTGCCTGCTGAACACCTTGAGCGTGCGTCCGACGATTTCCCACTCGAATTCGCCGTACACGCCGTTGTACTCGATCATGGATACCCGCGGTCGGAAGCGGGGAAGTCTGTGGGATCGTCCGCAACGAAGGCAAGGGCGGTGTATTGTGGCGACGCCGCGACCAATCGTGGCACTCTAATGCGCTGCTTCGCTGCCACCGTCCAAGCATGCCGAACCCGAGAACGCCGGTGATCGTCGGCGTTGGCCAGTTCCTGAACCGGATCGAGTCCCTCGAACAGGCGGTGGAACCCCTCGATATGATGATGCGTGCCGTGCGTCTCGCCGAAGACGACACCGGTATCGGCGGCTTCCTCGACCAGACCCAATCCGTGCGCGTCGTTCGAGGCATGTGGAGCTACGAGAATCCTGCAGCCGCCATCGCCGAACGTATCGGCGCGCCGGGCGCGCAGACCGTCGGGACGTTGATTGGCGGCAACCAGAACCAGGCGCTGCTGAGCGAAACGGCCATGGAGATTCTCGCGGGGAAGTTCGATCTCGTGCTGATCACGGGTGCCGAGAACGGCAATAGCTCGGGTAAGGCGCGGCGCGCAGGAGTCGCGCTGCCGCAGACGCCGGCACCCGGCAAGCCGGACACAGTGTTCGGCGCCGAGCAGCAGCCCGAGCACCACGAATACGAGCGCGCCAAGGGCATCAGCCGCGCCATCCAGGTTTACCCGATGTACGACAATGCGCTTCGTTACGAGCGCGGCGAGACCCTCGATGAGCACATCCGGCGGGTCTCCGGCCTGTGGGCGCGGTTCAACGATGTCGCCCAGGGAAACCCCAACGCGTGGGTACGGCAGAACATGACCGCGGAGGAGATCCGCACGCCGTCCCCGAGGAACCGACAGATCAGCTTTCCGTACACGAAGTTCATGAACGCCAACATGTCCGTGGACATGGCGGCAGCGCTCATCGTGTGTTCATTGGAGAAGGCCAAGACTCTGGGTATTGCCGAGGACCGGCTCGTCTATCCCCACTCCGGCGTGGAGGGCTACGATCATTTCTCGGCGTCCGTTCGAGACAACTTCTACACCTCCCCGGGTGTGGGCATCACCGGAAGGCGTGCCATGGACCTGGCGGGAATCGAGGCTGCCGATCTGGACTTCGTGGATCTCTACAGCTGCTTCCCGTCGGCGGTGCAGATCGCCGCCTGGGAACTGGGTCTGCCGGAAGACCGACCGCTGACCGTCACGGGCGGCCTCACGTTCGGCGGCGGGCCGCTCAACAACTACGTGATGCACAGCATCGCGCGCACCGTGGAACTGCTGCGCGAGAAGCCCGACGGCTATGGGCTCGTCACCGGCAACGGCGGCAACCTCTACAAACACGCGCACGGCATCTATTCAGGCACGCCGCCGCGCCGCGATTTCCGGCACGACGATGTCAAGGCCGAGATCGCGGTCCTGCCGTCCCGGGAATGCCTGGCCGAGTACGACGGCGATGCGGCGATCGAGTCCTACACCGTGATGTACGACAATGAGGGGCCGAGCATCGGCCATGTGTCGTGCCGGACGCTGGACGGGGCCCGAGCGTGGGTCAACACCGAGGATCCAGAGTTGGTCCAGGGCATGGTCAGCGAGGAGTTCTGCGGCCGGCGGGTCAAGGTACGCGGCGGACAACTGTCCGTCTTGAACTAGGCGGAGCAAAAGGAGCTTACATGGCGTTCTTCGAACGGGGCGAGGTCAACCTCTACTACGAAATCCACGGCGAGGGCTATCCCGTCCTGCTGTTCGCACCGGGTGGCATGCGATCGGCGGTGTCGTTCTGGCGAGGCTCGGAGTGGGATCCCATCGAAGCGCTGTCGCCGCACTTCCAGGTGATCGCCATGGACCAGCGCAACGCGGGCCAGTCCAGGGCACCGGTCACTGCCGACGACGGATGGCACACCTACACGTCCGATCACGTCGCGTTGCTAGACCACCTCGGCATCGAGAAGACCCATGTCATGGGCGGCTGCATCGGGGGTCCCTATTCGTTCGGCGTGATCGAGCGCCATCCGGCGCGGATAACCGCTGCGGTATTGCAACAGTCCATCGGCGACAGCGGCGAAAACCGGGAGCTGTTCCACGCCATGTTCGACCAGTGGGCGAACCCCTTGAAGCCCTCGATGCCTTCGGTCTCCGAGGAGACCTGGTCAAGTTTCCGTAGCAACATGTTCGACCACGAGTTCGTCTACAACGTCTCGCGGGAGTTCGTTGCGTCGTGCCAGACGCCGCTTTTGGTGTTGATGGGCAGCGATCCCTACCACCCGGAAGCGACGTCCAGGGAGATCGCCGAGCTGGCGCCCAATGCACAACTGATCGAAGCGTGGAAAAACGCCGACGCCGATGGAACGGTTGAGGCGGTGGTCGAGTTTCTGAAGGCGAATACGCCGCGCAACTAGCGCTGCCCGGAGCGTCGGCTACGGTAGGGGCAACGACGCCATGTGTCCGAGCAGGTCGTACTCGCTGTAGGTCGGTACGGGCGGCTCGGTCGTGCCAGGACAGCTATTGCGGCCGGTGCAGGTGTTCGGGAAATTGGTCAGGCTCAGGACGTACCCTTGGCTGGCCTCGTGCACATACTTCGTGAACACGACCAGCACGATGCCTTCGTCCGGCCATACGAAAATGTGCTGACCCTCCAAACCGTGCGCAGCGCTTACTGCTTTTATGGGGGGCTCGAATCCCCTGTAGTAGGTGGTGTTCAGTACCCACCACTGCAGGCCGTACCAGCCGACGCGGGCGGCGAGGCTGGTATCGACGTAGTCCGCCGAGACGACCGTCTCGCCATCCCAAGTGCCACTATTCGCGAACAGTACGCCGAAGCGGGCGAAGTCGTCCGCCCGCATGTCGATGCAGCAGTAGGTCAGCGGGTTGACGCCAGTCGGGTCGAGCCACAGGCCGATCGCGGTCGCGTCGATTCCGATGGGCTTTAGGATCTGCTCGGTCAGCCACAGGTGGGCGTTCATGCCCGTGGCCCGCAGGAGGAGGGGCTCGAATAGTTGGGAGGTGTTGTTCGAGTACTGGAACATGCTGTCGGGTACCCGGACGAGTGGCTGGTCGAGCGCGAACTGCGACTGGTCCGTTTGGACGAAGATGCTGGCGTCCCCGAACCCGGCGCGCATCTCCAGTAGGTTTCGGATCGTGACGTCCTCCTTGTCCGTGTCCAGCCACTCGTCAAAGAAGTCGCTGGCCTTCTGGTCCAGGGACTCGATATGGCCCTCGTCGATGGCAACCCCGACTGCAGCGCTGTAGAAGCTCTTGGCGACGGACCAACTGGTGACGAGGTCGTCGACGCCGTAGCCGTCGGCATAGCGCTCAACCGCCACCTGACCATTGCGGAGCAGGAGTGCGGCCTGGACGGCCCGGTCGGTGAATACATGGTCGAGTACGTCGGCGGCCGCGCATGTGGATACGCCGATCGCATCCGGCGCGGCGCGGGGCAACGCCCAATCCGGCGCTTCGGGATGGCGGACCTCGACCGTGAATGTCCGTTCCGCCGACGCGGCATTGTCGGCGCCGCTGTCGTCGGTCGCCGAGACTGCAACCGTGACGCGCCCCGCCAAGAGTCCCGTCAGCGTGAGCGTCTGGTCGGTCGTGGATAGCGCTGCCACGCAGTTCTCCGGGACGCTGGCTTGGACCATGGTCATGCCCATCTCGTCGCCGTCGTCCACGGCGACCGTCACGTCGACGCTGTCGCCGATGACGACTACCTGGTCATCGATGAACGCGACCCGGGGACGCTTGTTGGCGACTGCGGAAGCCGCCTCGCGGAGCACATCGAGGAACCGTTCCAGGTTGCCAAAGTCCTCGGTGCCAGCGGCAACCTGTACGCCGCCGCCGTGGTCGTTGCCTTGGATCTTGTCGAGGATTCGTGTCGCGCCGTCCTCGATGTCGACGAGGAAGTCCTTGAAGGCCGCGAAGTTCAGTGTGAGATGGTCCGGATTCGAGGCGGGCACGAACACAAGCCGCGTGCGCTCGGACTGGCCGCCTTGGACGTGACACAGGATGCACTTGGCCTGGACGACGGACGCCGAAACATCGGTTTGAAATCGCACCTGAGCGGCCTCGTTGGCGCCAATGCGTCGCTCGTCGGGGGTCGTGGACAGGTTGGTCAGCAACCCGGCCGGGCTCTCCATCAGGCTCATCGCGAGGATCGCGCGGTCGGCCTCGACGACAAGCCGCCACTTGCCACGGCCGTCACCGAGCGCACCGTCGCGCCCAGCGGCACGGGACTCGAGCTCGGCCGCCGACAACGCCAGGGCACCGTGAGCGGGAATCGACACACGCACCTCGCTCCCCGGAGCACGCCCTTGGTCGTCGATACCGGTGATGGTGACGGTCGTCTCTTCGGCGCCCGGATTGACGAGTCGCAGTCGACTCGCCTGGTTGGTGTTGCTGCCGGGATTGAAGATCGCGATGCGGTGGCGGTTGTTGATCACGGGCGCCGTGTCGTGCAACGCCGTCAGGAACCCTTCCACGTCCGCGTTCGCACCGTCTTCGCTCGGCTTGATACGGGTATAGGCGAGAACCTCGATGTCGAGGTCGGTGGTCAGCTGCAGTCGCCAATCGCCCGCGCCGGCGCCGGTGGATCCGGACAGGGGCTTGTCGGCATTGCCGGCTTCGAGGTCATCGGAGTTGAGATGCACGACCTCGCGGGCGGCTATGGAAAGCGCCACGGGGCCATGTTCGGTCCCCGTGTCGTCGAACGCCGCGATCTGGATCTCGCCCCCGAGGTCGGAGTAGTTGATCACCCGCAGGAACCCCTGGCGGTTCGAAGCATCGGACGCCGAGGGGAACAGGGGCACGGTTCGCGAGCCCGGCGCGCCCACCGTGGACAGATTGGTGACGTGTCCGGTTGGCGTCGCCAGCAGGCTCATGACATGGATGGGTTCGTCGGCGGCTACCGCGAGGGTCCACTTCCCGACGCCGTCGCCCAGCGCGCCGGTCAGACCATCGCCGCCGGCCTCGAGTTCCCGGGCGTTGAGCGTACGCGCGGTGCCCGGGTCCAACGACATCTCGACGCTGCCGCGGGGCTGGCCATCGTCGTCGGTGCCTTGGATGGTGACTGCGGCCGGCGTGCTGCCCGGGTTGATGAGCCGCAGCCGGCTCACCTGCTTGTCGTTGCTGCCCGGATTGAAGATGGCCACGCGGTGGCCATCGGCGGATACCGGCACGGTGTCGTGCATGGCGGTCAGGAAACCGTCTCCGGTGCGGATGTAGGCCAGCACTTCGATATCGAGATGGCTGGTCAACTCGAGCCGCCAATCGCCGTCACCCGCGCCTGCCGCGCCGGACAGACCCTTGTCCGGATTGCCCCGCTCGAGGTCGTCGGAGTTGAAGTGCACGGTTTCGCCGGGGCCGATCCCGAGCACGAGGTCGTCTTTCTCGTTCCCGGCATCGTCCACCGCCACGACGTTGACCATGCCTCCAGCGGTCGAGTGATTGACGACGCGCACGAAACCTTGCCGAAACTCGTCGTCGGCGGCGGGGAACAGAGGCACAAGCTCGGCGCGCGCGGTGACTGACCCGACCGTTGGCCAGGCAATGACGACGCTTGCCGCCCAGCGGCGCCAGCGCGTGGCACCGCAGGTCGACGAGCCGCCGGTCATGCTCCCGTGAAGAAGCGCTGCGGATTGTCGACGAACAGCGTGTCGATGGTGCCGTCCGATACGCCCATCTCTTTCAAATCGGGGATGACGTGACGGTGCATGTAGAGGTACTTGTCGGGATTGCGCAACGCGAGGTCGTGCTCGTCCGGAAGCGTGCCGTCGGGGCGCTCGTTCAAGATGTGCAGGCAGATGCAGTCGTGCGCGGGGCACAACCGGTCCGCGTAGCCATCGTCGATCAACGACTTCATCGTCACCGTGCGCATGTGCGGGCTCACGAGGTGGCCGGGATAGCGGTCGAGGCCCAGGAAGCAGCCCTGATCGAGGATCCACTTCAGGTACTCGGTATCCGTGGTGTCGTTGGAGTGGTCGATTTTGACCCGTTCGAGGTCGACGCCTTCCTCCTTGAAGATGGCGATCTGCCGGCGCGCGACCTGCCCGGTGGGGTAGGAGTGCACCATGATCGGCACGCCCGTCTCGTTGTGCGCCCGGGCGACCGCACGGTTCATGATCTCGAGTTCCGGCGTGACGCCCTCGAAGTCCGCCGCGCACTTGAGTACACCCGCCTTGACGTCGGTGCCCCGGAAGCCGTCCTCAATGTCGCGCACGAACTCTCGCGCCATCTGGTTGGGCGAGACGTGGCGGATGAACCGCGGCACGTCGAGCCACCAGCCCGTGACGTTGATGATGTTCACCCCCGATGCTTCGGATACCGCTCGCAGAAGCTCAGGATCGCGGCCGAGGTCGAAGGTCGTGGCGTCCACCATGGTGTCGATGCCGCCGGCCTTGGCTTCCTGCAGACACGCCACGGCACGCTCGAAGCGGTTGGGCCCGAGCAGGTCGGGATAGCTCTTGTACATGCCGCTCGCGCTTACCATGACGTGCTCGTGCATGAGCGTGAAGCCGAGCTGGTCGGCTTCGATGGGACCGGTCACGGAATTGATCATGGGTTTGACTCCGGTGCGTGGGGTCGGGGCGAGGCAAGCGGGACGGGACAAGCCCGTCCCCTACGCGGGTACCAGCAGGTCCGGGTACGTCGAGAACCTGGTCTCCTGGCGGGTGCGGATCTCGATCATCGCGACCTGACCCTCCGCATTGGCGCGTTTGGCGCTCTCCAGGGCCGGGCCGATGCCGGCGACGTCGTTCACGTGGATCGACTTCGCGCCCAGCGCAGCGGCAACCCCAGCGTAGTCGCCGGACTGGTTGCCCACGCCGTACTTGGCCATCGCCACCGGCATCTTCTCGTCGTAGCCGCCCATGGTCAGGTTGTTGATGACCACTGTCGTGATGGGGATTTCGGCCCGTACCGCGGTCTCGATCTCCAACCCGGTGTGGCCGAAAGCGAGGTCGCCCATGAAGTTCATGCAGAACTTGGACGGATCCGCCATCTTCGCGCCGATCACGAGCGGGATGCCGTAGCCCAAGTGCGTCGTCTTGCCCCAGCCGATGTAGCCGTGGGGCTCGTGCGCCTGGTAGAACGGCATGATCTGGTCCCGCGGGTTGCCCGCATCGTGGGTGAGCACGGTGTTGGCATGATCGATGTGCGCGTTGATCTCGCGGATCACCCGGTACGGGTTGATCGGCGTCTCGTCGGCGTTCAGAAGCGGCGCCCATTCGGCAAGCCACTCGGCCTTCGTCGCGGCGATTTCCGACACCGTGCGGGTGTCTTCGGTACGGCCGTCTTCGCCGATTTCGGCCTTGGCCTCGTCGATCATGGCCTCGAGGGTGAGCTTGGCGTCGCCCACGAGTCCCAGGTCCACCGTGTAGTCCTTGTTGATGTCCTCGGCGGACACCGTCGAGTGGATCAGGAACTTGCCACCGGGGATCGGCAGGCCGAATCCGGTTCGCGTCAAGCCGGAACCAATGGCGAGCACGGTGTCGGCGGCACCGAGCCACTTGAACACGGCCTTGGGTGCCGTGCGGTTGGCGGAACCGAGCGCCAGCGGGTGGTCGTCGGGGAAAGCGCTCTTGCCCTGCATGGTCGTGATGACCGGAATCTGGGTCAGCTCGGCGAAGGCCTTGAGTTCGTCGCAAGCATCGGCGTAAAGGATGCCTTGGCCGGCCCAGATCACTGGCCGCTTGGCCTTGAGAAGCGCAGCTACGGCGTCCTTGACGTCGCCCCCGGACGGCACGGAACGCATCGCCGTCGAAGGTTTGTACTGTTCCGCCGCACCCTCGGGCGCTTGCTGACCAAGCACGTCGCCGTGCATCTCCACGATCACGGGACCGGGGCGGCCTTGGCGGGCGGTGTGGAACGCGCGCCGGATCTGCGTCGTGGTGCGGTCGATGCGGTCGATGGACAACGCCAGTTTGGTCACCGACGCGTAGTTCTTCGTCGCCGAGAAGTTCGGCGACACGTCGTAGCCGCTTAAGCCCGCGCCTCCCGGCAGGAACACCAGCGGTACGGCCTCGCCCCAAGCTTGGGCGATGCCGCCGAAGGAGTTTTCGACGCCAGGACCCGATTGCGAGGCGAAAACGCCGGGCGGCGCGCCCCGGGTCTGCCGTGCGTAGCCATCCGCCGCGTTGATGCCGCCGCGTTCCTGCCGGAACACCAGGGGGCGGATACCAACCCGAGCTGCGGCCTCGATCAACGGGTTGGCCGGGAAACAGGGCATCCAGGTGACGCCCTCGGCCTTCAGGCAATGTGCAATCAAATCGTAGCCGTTCACGGCTTCCCCTCTAGGCATGCGATGCAATGAGAATAGCACTCCCGTAGGGGACCGGCTTGGCCCGTCCCGTGCCGGAGCACCGAACGCGCGTCCCAAGGGGCACATCTCCGGCGCGGGGGAACACCACTTGGTCGCCGCAATCTGTGGGGTCGACTAGGGCGGACCCCCGTGCCGCCTGCTATGATGCGCCGCTTTCCAACGCGGCCCCGCGCCGAACGTGAGCCCATGGACGGCCCCGACTTCTCGAAGAACGAACTGGTGCCCGCGATCGCCCAGGACGCCGAAACGGGCGACGTGTTGATGCTCGCCTATATGAACGCGGACGCCTACGCGGAGACGCTCGCCACCCGGCGCGTCTGCTACTACAGCCGTTCCAGGGCGAAGCTCTGGCGCAAGGGCGAGGAGAGCGGCCACGTGCAGCACTTGAAGCAGATCTACTACGACTGCGACGCCGACACCGTGCTTGTGAAGGTGGAGCAGGTGGGCGGCGCCGCCTGCCACGAGGGCTACCGCAGTTGCTTTTTCCGGGAGATCGACCCGGACACCGGGAGTGCCAAGGTGATCGCCGAACGCGTTTTCGATCCCGCCGACGTCTACAAGAAGTGACCATGGGCAACGTACTGAACCTCGGCATACCCTCCGGGAGCCTGCAGAACGCCTGCGCGGAACTGTTCGAGCAGGCGGGCTACCGCATCTCGTTCCCGAACCGGTCCTACTACCCGGAGATCGACGATCCGGAAATTGACTGTCTCCTAGTACGTGCCCAGGAGATGGCTCGCTACGTGGAGCAGGGCGTGCTCGACGCGGGCATCACCGGCCACGACTGGGTGCTGGAGACCGGTGCCGATGTCGAGGAACTCGGCGAGTTCGTGTTCTCCAAGGTCAGTCGCCGCCCGAGCCGTTGGGTGCTGTGCGTACCGAACGACTCCCCGGTCCAGACCGTCAAGGATCTCGAAGGCAAGCGAATCGCCACCGAAGTGGTCAACCTGACCCGTGCCTATCTCGCCCGACACGGCGTGACGGCGAACATCGAGTTCTCCTGGGGTGCGACCGAGGTCAAGCCTCCGCGTCTAGCCGACGCCATCGTGGAGATCACGGAGACCGGTAGCTCGCTGCGTGCCAACAACCTGCGCATCGTCGCGGAGGTGCTGACCAGCACGCCCCGGCTGATCGCCAACAGCGCCGCCTGCCAGGATCCGTGGAAAAAGACCAAGCTGGACAACATCACCCTCATGCTCGAGTCCTGTCTAGCCGCCGAAGGCCGGGTCGGTCTGATGATGAACGTCCGCAACGAGGACCTGGATGCTGTAACGGCGATCCTGCCAGCGCTTCAGAATCCCACCATCTCGCACCTTAGCGACCCCGGTTGGGTGGCGATCAGCACGATCATCGAGGAGGCCGAAGTGCGCGTCATCGTGCCGGAACTGAAAAAGGCAGGCGCCACCGGGATCGTGGAATACCCGATCAACAAGGTCATCGACTAGATAACCCTCGCGTCGGGCCCGGCGGACGAGCAAGGAACAACGGGATCGTAGGGGACGGGCTTGTCCCGTCCCGCGGCCAGGTTCATGCGAGGCGTAGCCTCACTCCCCGTTGCCTCGGCCAATGCCGTTATGATGGCGAGTTACTTCGGTCGAGCGCGGGCAGGTATGTTTCAGCGAGTCCTAATCAGCAATCGGGGCGAAATCGCCATCCGCATCGCCAAGGCCGCGTCCGCCCTCGGGGTCGAGTCAGTGGGTGTGTTCTCGCCCGTGGACGCGCTGTCGCTGCACACGCGCATCGCGACCACCGCCTACGAGATCGGCAACGGATCGGCCGACGATCCCGTCGGGGCGTACCTCGATGCACAAGCGCTGATCGACATCGCGAAGGAGAGCGGGTGCGACTGCGTCCACCCGGGGTACGGCTTCCTGGCCGAGAACGCCGAGTTCGCAGAACGTTGCGCACAAGCGGGATTGACGTTCATCGGCCCGTCGCCGGCGGCGCTGTCGCTGTTCGGCGACAAGGTTCGCGCCCGTGCCTTGGCTTCGTCGCTCGACATACCGGTCGTGCTTGGGAGTGGTGAAGCGCTCGAATCGGCGGATGCTGCGTCGGCAATGGCGGCGGAATTGGGTTATCCCGTCATGCTCAAGGCCGCAGGCGGCGGAGGCGGGCGCGGAATGCGCGTGGTCGACGAACCGGAAGCCATGCCGGAGTCCTTCGAACGTTGCCGCGGCGAAGCCGCCGCAGCGTTTGGCAACGGCGACGTGTTCGTCGAGAAGCTCATCGCTCGCCCGCGTCATATCGAGGTGCAAATCCTCGCCGACGGTGACGGCAACGTCCTCCACCTCCACGAACGCGACTGCTCAGTGCAGTTGCGCAACCAGAAGGTCATCGAAACCGCACCCGCGCCAGGTCTCAATGACGAACTCCGGGACCGCATTCTCGCTGATGCCATCAAGCTCATGCAGGCGGCGAACTACGCCAACGCCGGCACCGTCGAGTTCCTCGTCGCGCCGGAGAGCGGCGAGCACTACTTCATCGAATGCAATCCGCGTATTCAGGTCGAACACACCGTCACCGAACAGGTGACGGGTGTCGACCTCGTCGAGGCCCAGTTCCACATCGCCGCTGGTGCGTCCCTTGCGTCGTTGGGATTGGACAGCCAGCAGGCCGTCGGCGCACCCCGGGGTTCCGCCGTGCAGGCGCGCGTTGTGGCACGCGGAGCCGGTACCTTGAGCGCCTACAAGGAACCCACCGGTCCGGGTGTCCGTGTCGACGGCAACGGATACGTGGGCTACGCACCACCGCCGCAGTTCGATCCGCTGCTCGCCAAGGTGATCGCGTCGAGTTCGTCGTCGGCGGGTTCGTCGTACGCGGCGGCGGTGGACCGCACGCGGCGCGCGCTCGACGAGTTCCACATCGGCGGACTCGCCACGAACCTCGAGCAGCTCAAGGCGATTCTCGCGCATCCGGCGGTCCGGACCGGGGATGCCCGTACGACGCTGTTGTCCGACGAACCGGCATTGCTGGCGCCCGCCGTCGACGGCAATGGCAACGGCGCTTTGGCCTTGATGCAGCAGCAGGCCACGGTCATGGGCGTGTCCACGGTCTCCGGCGCTGGCGTTGCCCCCACCGTCGCTCCTGCCGTCGCCCCGCTTGAGGTGCAAACGGGGCAGGAGGCGGTCGCCTGTCCGATGGCCGGCTCAGTGCTTGATTTCCGGGTGCAGGAGGGCGATGCGGTCAAGGCCGGCGAGGCATTGATCGTCATCAGCGCGATGAAGATGGAGTCCCAAGTGTCCGCCCCCTGCGACGGCACCGTGGCCGCGGTGCAGCCGCTCTGCGCGGGCGACAGCGTCGAGGCGGGCCAAGTGTTCGCGGTCATCGAGCCGAGGGCCGGCGCGGAACGCACCCGCGAAGACGTCGGCGACAACACTTGGGCGTACTTGCTTGAGGACGTGGCCACGATGCAGTCGTTGGCGCACGAACGCCTCGCACCGGGCTCGGAAGACCCAGGCGTCGTGCGGCAGCGCAGCCGCGGCAAGCTGACCTGCCGGGAACGTATCGATCTACTGCTCGACGACGGCTCCTTCCGGGAAGTCGGCAGCGTCGCAGGCTTCGCGTCCTACGACGAGGACGGCAACGTCATCGCGTTCACGCCGGCGAACCACGTCGGCGGCTCGGGCCGGATCGAAGGTCGTTCCGTGGTGGTCTGCGCCGACGACTTCACGTCCCGGGGCGGCCATTCCGACGGTGCCATCGGTGCGAAGAGCGGCTACATCGACCGTCTCTCCATCGAAATGAGGATCCCCTCCATCCGTCTCCTCGATGGATCCTCGGGCGGTGGCAGCGTGGCCTCCATGGTGCCGGCGCAGAAGAAGGAAGGCGAGAGCAAGGCCAAGGAAAGCCGCGGCGCGATCAAGGCTGGCCGTCCCCGCGTCGCCGGTGGCGGCGGCTCGTTCCTGCCCGGGCACTTGGGCAGCGCCATGTACACCGACCAACTGGGCAAGGTGCCGGTCGTGAACATGCTGCTCGGCAGCGTGGTCGGCATCGGCGCCGCCAAAGCCGTGCTCGGCCACTTCTCCGTGATGGTGCGCGACATCGCCCAGTTGTTCGTCGCCGGGCCACCGGTCGTCGCCCACGCCATGGGCTACGACATCACCAAAGAGGACCTTGGCGGCTGGCATATCCATTGCCGCAACGGTTCCGTCGACAATCTCGCCGACACCGAGGAGGAAGCCGCTGAACTCACCCGGCGGTTCCTGTCCTACCTGCCTTCTTCGGTGTACGAGACGCCGCCGGTCAAAGCACCGCGCACAGACGACCCGCCCGAACGCCGGGAGGAGGAACTGTTCACGCTGATCCCCCGCAAGCGCACCACGACCTTCGATGCGCGCAAGGCGATCCGGCTGATCGCGGACCGTGACTCGTTCTTCGAGATCGGCCCGCTCTGGGGCACCGACCAGATCACCGGCTTCGTACGCATGAACGGCCACCCCATGGGGGTCATCGCATCGGACAGCCAGCACGCCAACGGCGGCGCGCTCACCGCCGACGGCTGCAGCAAGCTCACCCGCCACCTCGATCTCTGCGACCTGTTCCACCTCCCGGTGCTGAACCTGGTAGACAACCCCGGTTTCGCGGTGGGTCTCGAACACGAGATCACCGGCACGATCCGTCGCGGCGGCGAATGGATGGTCGCCTTCTCCCAGGTGACGGTGCCGATCTTCACGGTCGTGATGCGCCGCAGCTTCGGCGTCGCCGGCAACAACTACGCGACACCGCGATCACAAGTGTCCTCCCGCGTCGCGTGGCCCGCAGCCGACGTCGGCGGCATCCCGCCGGAAGGCGGCATCGAGGCGGCCTACAAGCGGCAATTGGCCGAAGCCGAGAATCCCCGGGCATTGCGCGACGAATTGATGGCCCGGATCGAGAGCGCGCGGGGGCCGGTCGGACCGCTGTCCAGGTTCCAGATCGAGGAGATGATCGACCCCCGGGACACCCGGCGAATCGTGTGCGAGTGGTTGGAAACGGCGTGGCGGCTGGTGAGCCAGCCGGAGCGGTTGAAACCTCGGGTGATTCAGTTCCGGCCCTGAGGTTGAATGTGCTTGCCGCCCAGTGCACGGGGGGGCCGAGGATGTAGGGGCGACGCTTGTCGTCGCCCGTATGATATTTGACGGCTTTGCGCGGTATGCGACAGCGTGACGCGGGACGGGACAAGCCCGTCCCCTACGGTCCGTTGTTCCGTCAGCCGCCGTCCCCGAGCATCTCGGCCAGCGTTTCCATCAGGCGCTCCCCACGGGCGTGCATGTCGACCACGACGCCGTTGGTGTCCACCAGCAGGTTCATCGGTACCATGCGAACGGCGAACTCCTCGCTGATGGGGCTGTCGTAGCCCTTCAGGTCGCAGGTATTGATCCAGGTGATGCCGTCTTGCAGCGATGCGTCCTCCCAGTCTTCGCGATCGGTATCGAGCGAGAAGGCGAAGATGGCGAAGCCGCGGTCACCGTATTGTTCAACGGCGGCCTTCAAGTTCGGCACGTCCGCCCGGCAGGGCCCGCACCAGGATGCCCAGAACTCCACCAGAACGAGCTCGTTGTCGGCGAGGGCGTCCTCGAGGCCGTAGGTTTCGCCGTCGAGGCCAACGGCTGCAAAGCTCTCGATCTTGTCGCCCGCCTTGATGAATCGGGTTCGTGCGGCAATGCGATTCAGCGTCTCGTTGCGAGCGCGAAGAGCGCTCGCCGACGCGGGGAGCGGCGTGACTGCTTCGAGTTCGTTCAGGCGTTCGAGTGCTTGCGTGCCGCTAAGACCACCCATCGCGATCGCGAGGAAACTGACCAACGGGTCGTCATCCGCAAGCGCAATCCCACGCAACGCGCCGCCGCGAATCCGCGTTAGTCCATTGCGCACCTCCACGGCTTCCGCCATGAGGGCGTCGTGCTCGGGGCCCGGTTCAAGATCCGACTTTGCAGCCATCACGTCGGCATACTCGGCAAGGGCTCGCTGGTACTCGCCGGATTCCTGCCACGAGCCGATCACCCGCTGGTTGTACGGTCCGCCGTCGGCCGCGAACCCGGCTACGGGATTGACGTAGCGTATGCGGATTTCGCCCGGTTCGAGGATGAACCGGGCGGCCCCGACGTAGTTCCCGGCAGAATCCTCGGCAGTGAGCGAGACGACACCGATGTTGTCCGTCACGTCGCCAGCGATGCGAAAGCGGCCGTCTCTGATCGGCGCACGAGTCAGTTCATGGCTGGCCCCGGGCGCGGCGCCGGGTCGGGCGAGTATCACTTCGCCGCTCTCTAGGGCTTCGCCGACGTCGCCGACGATGACGTAACCGGCTGCGGCACCATGCGCGATGTCGACGAGTGCAGCGATGGCTAGGACAGCTGCGCAAAGTCCCTTCGGCCAACGGTGGTTTCGATGGATCTTCATTGTCACTGTCCTCTCGATAGGACGATTGCTCAGTTCACGGTCAAAGGTAGCCTTCCATTAACACTGATGCGTTAGCGGGCGATTTCGTCTATGAACGGCTCGCCGGTGCAGTCGGACAACTAGCGAGATTCCGCTTCAGACCGATGAGGGGTGTTCCGTAGGGGCGACCCTTGCGGTCGCCCGGGCGGGGACAAGCCCCGCCCCTACGGTCACCGACCCACTGTCGCCGTCAACCGTTAGGGTCTGACCGTCCAGGATTCGTTCCGTGGCATCCACAAGCCCCAGCACCGCCGGAATCCCGTATTCCCGCGCCACGATGGAACCGTGGGCGAGGATGCCGCCGATGTCGGTGACCAGCCCGATCGCCTGGGGAAACAACTGCGTCCAGGCGGGCGTCGTGGTGGGGCAGACGAGAATCGTCCCGGGCCGCATTCGGTCGAAATCGCTAGGCGACAGGATGACACAGGCTTCGCCGGTGACCTGACCCGGGCTGACGGCCGAGCCCTTCAGGACGCTGCCTGACGTATTGGATTCGGCCCCCGACGATAACGGTGACCATGGCGGGGGGCCGGGGATCAGGGCGGGCGGCTTCAATCGCTTCCTCGCCTCCCGAAGCTCGCGCCGTGCGAACGCCACGTCCGCGTACTCGGGAAGACCCGGTCCGTCCGGGTAGTGTGCATGCCGGTGGGATTGAGGCAGCCGGGCCAGCGCGACGAGGCTGCGGACGGCACGACCGAGCTCGCCGGTGGTGAGGAAGAAGATGTCACCGGGTTGGTGCAACGTGCCGACTTCGACCAGTCGCCGACCCAGTTCCCTGGCAAGGGGGCGCAGGACGGTCCATGCCCGGCCCAGGTCGAACATCGCCCGTTCGCGGTTTGGGTAGTAGCGGCGCGCAATCCAGAGCCGCCACCGGAATCGCCACCGCAGCTTGCCTCGGAAGTGCTGGCTTGCGGCTCGTAGGGCGTCTCGCTGCCGGCGTCGGATCTGTCGTCTGGCGGCGCTGCCATCGTAGGGTGAAACCAGGAGCGCGTGGAGGCTGCGGAGGGTGTTCAATGGACTCTCGGCCTCGGAGGGCTCGACGAAGTCCAGGGTGAAGACCTGGTGTCCGTATTCAGCGAAGTAGCCGTCCATGGCGGCCCGTGCCAGGCCGCCATCCGGGTGGCTGTCGAGGATCTCGCGGAGCCGGTGGGGCGAGGCGGCAATTACGGCATCGAACAACGTCTCTCGGTCGCGGATCGCCTCGGCGACCGCCGCGAGCTTGGTTTGCGCGTCCAACGCGGGAGACGCAAGGCCGCTCAGGAACTGGCCGCTGGTGAACTGGCCGTCACCGTGTTGCTCGAGGAATTGGTGGAGTTGGTGCTCGGTACCCCGGCTGAGCGCGAATGCGTTCCAGACACCGTCGTTGTACCAGTAGCGCGCGTCGGCTTTGGACATGGCCCGAATGCCAGTCCATAGCTGCTCGACGGTGGTCGCCTTCGGATCCACTGCGTGCCAGGTGTGAATTTCGCGTCGGTAGCGGGGGAGGGCGACGAAGCGCCACCTTGGGACGAAAGTCAGGTACATGCGGAGCGTCCGTAGTCGCGCCGCTAGTCGAGATCGTCGGGCAGGGCTCCCGGCCAGGGGTCGCCCCCTGCGGGGCGGTTCGCCCACTTGCCGGTACGCGAATCCGTTGACCGTCGTGGTGAGGTGGAACGAAGCGGGTGGCTGCGTGTCCTCGTAGTCGTGGTTGCCGCGTCGAACCAGGTTGCGACCCCAGGCCTCCTGTAGCGACCGCTTCATGTGCAGGTCCTCGAACAACGTCGACACCGGCTCCGGAACATGCTCGACCCACTGGCTGCGCTGCAGGTAGGCACCGGGCTCTGGCGGGTCCCAACGCACATCGACGAGCGGCTCTGGCGGCAGGTTCGTGATCGGTCGGGATTGCAGTATCCACAGCTTGCCGGACGCAAATGCCCACTCGATGTCCTGGGGGATGCCGTCGAAGTGTTGTTCGATGGCGCGAGCCTCGCGACCGAGTTCAGTCAGCTGATCCGGCGACACCGAGGCGAGGCGCCGCTGCTTAGCCCCGACGTCAACGGGACGGGTGCCGCCATCGTCCGCGCCGACAACCATGTGCGCCTTGTCGCCGAGGTGGGTGTCCCTTGCCGCGAGGCTCTCCCTGTCGAGGACGAATTCGTCGGGGCCGACGGTGCCGCCCACGATGCCTTCGCCGAGGCCGTAGCCGGCGTTGACGATCATTTCGCCTCGGGCACCGGTGGCGGGATTCGCGGTGAAGACCACCCCGGACACGTCGGCGTCGACCATGCGTTGCACGACCACCGCCACGGCCACGTTGGCGTTGTCGACGCCGAGGCGGTGGCGGTAGGCCAGTGCGCGGGCCGACCACGCCGACGCCCAGCATCTCCGGACGGCCGCCACGAACGCTTCCAGGTCGAGGATGTTGAGGTAGCTCTCCTGCTGTCCCGCGAACGAGAAGTCCGGCAGATCCTCGGTCGTGGCCGAGGAGCGAACCGCAACGGGCGTCACATCGGCGGCGACATCCGCATAGGTATCCCGGAGGCCGTCGAATAGGTCGCTGGCCAACGAGGCCGAATCGAACATCTCTCGGATTCGGCCCGCAGCGGCATCGAACGACAACATCCCTTGCGCGAACTCCGGTCTCGCCGCGTCCACCACCGATCGATCCATTCCGGTGTCCCGGACGAAGCGTCGGTACACCGCCGTTGGAAGGATGCGGGCGTGAGGAACCGCGAAGCCTTCCCCCACCAGTCGCGACAGGGAATGGCCTTTGCCACCGACTTGCCCGATGGTGGCCGGCTCGCCCAGTCTCATCGATCGCGTTCGTTCATCCACTTGTTGCAATCGAGAATGATTAACGTTTATATTTGCGCTTCATGTACGTCTGCCTATGCCAAGCCGTCAAGGACAGCGAGGTTCGCCAAGCGGTGGCCTCGGGCGTCGAGGACGTCGACCAGCTTGCCGAAGCGCTCGGCGTGGGCACGGGCTGCGGCTCATGCCGCGACTTCGCCCAGTCACTGATAGACGAAGCCCTCGACGAGTCTCTCGCCTACGCCGCGTAGGCGCTTGGGCACACACTCTACCTTGTTGCATGGAACAACCGCGTAGGGGCGACCCTTGTGGTCGCCCGCGACGGTAACGGGCGCTGCGGGACGGGACAAGCCCGTCCCCTACGGTGCGTCCCTGATAAGGTATGCGAATTGTGAACATTCTCGTCACTGGCATGAGCGGGTTGATCGGCGGCTTGGTCCGCGCGCGGCTCGAATCCCGGGCCGAGCTTTCGGCCCTCAATCGGCAGCCTGTCGACCGCATCCCAACCACGCAGGCCGATCTGGCGGACTACGACGCGATCCGGCCGGCCTTCGAGGGTCAGGAGGTCGTCGTCCATTTGGCAGCCAAGGCTGGCGAGAACTTCACCTGGGACGAATTGCTCCAAACCAACATTGTTGGTACCCGCAATGTGCTGGAAGCGGCCAACGACGCGGGTTGCCGACGAGTCATCTTCGCGAGCAGCGGTGCCACGGTGGCGGGCTGGGAGCAGGAGGAACCCTATAAGTCGATGGCCGAAGCGCGCTACGACGACGTACCTACCGAGTGGCCGATGATCCGCCACGACATGGCGACGCGACCGCGGGGCGTCTACGGGTCGACGAAGGTGTGGGGCGAGGCCATCGGCCGCCACTACGCCAACACGACCGTCCTTTCCGTTCTGTGCATCCGCATCGGCTACGTCAACGCGGCGGACCGACCGTCCCGGCCGAGGGACTTCGCCGTGTGGTGCTCGCAACGTGACATCAGCGAGGCGATCGAGCGTTGCGTGTTCGCACCCACCGAGCTCAAGTTCGACGTGCTGTTCGCGAACTCCCGCAACCGATGGGGCTACCGCGATCTCACGCATGCCGAGGAAGCGGTCGGATTCGTTCCCCGGGACGCGGCGGAGGACCATCGCTGAGTCCTACTCGTCCGAATCGCATTGGACGGACGAACCCCAAACGGCATAAGGTGAATCGAGGGGAGGGCCCGCTCGGCGAATTCCGGCCGCGTGGTTGTCGCCCGCATGTGCAATCGTTTGAGGAGAGAGTCTTGGACTTCGGAGTACAGGTAAACGTCTACCGGACATCTTGGGAGGACATTCGCACCTCCGTGGAAGCCATGGAGGCCGGCGACTGGGACAGCGTCTGGTTTGCCGACCACTTCATTCCGCCCGGTGCGAACCGCGAGCAGGAGGCGATGACCGCCTTCGAAGGCCTCGCGGCGATCGCGGTCGCGGGCGGCATGACGAAGAAGCTGCGGCTTGGCAACCTGGTGCTAGGCAATACGTACCGCAACCCGGCCCTCGTCGCGAAGATCGCGGGCACCATCGACACCGCGACCGAGGGACGGTTCACCCTCGCCATTGGGGCCGGCTGGTACAAACGCGAGCACGAAGCCTACGGTTGGACCTTTCCATCGATGAAGGAGCGCCAGGACCGCTTCGAGGAAGCCTGCGAACTGCTGAGGCTCCTGATCCACTCCGACGAGCCGGTGGACTTCCACGGCACCTACTACGATCTCGACAACGCGCGGTTGTCGCCGGGATCTTACGACAAGCCGATTCCGATCATGGTCGGTGGCACCGGCCCGAAGCGCACGCTCAGGACACTCGCCAGGCACGGCGACGTCATGAACCTCGACGGCTGGGCCGGCGGCGGCATGTCCCTCGACTACTACAAGTACAAGGCGGGCATCCTCGAGAAGCATTGCGAGGACGCGGGCCGCGATCCCGCCGAGATCCGCCGCACGTTGCTGATGCCCTGCTACCTGACGGAGGACAAGAACCTGGTCGAGCGGGTCGTGAAAGGCTTGGGGCCGGGGACCGTGGCCGGCTCGCGCCAATACATCGTCGATCGCATCGGCGAGTTCCAGGACGCCGGCATCGCGGAGATCATGTTCGGGGGCGTGGCGGGCGTCGAGCGACTCAAGCAGTACGAGGAAGAGATCATCTCGGCTTTCCGGTAGGGCCGGTCGCGATTTTCCCGAAACAAGCCGTAGGGGCGACCCTAACGCGCCCGAAGGGCGCGCGGTCGCCCGCGCGGGGGCACAATGCGCCGATTGACGGCCACGAGAATGCGCGAGCATTCTCGAAACGCGCCCGAAGGGCGCGCCGGGACGGGACAAGCCCGTCCCCAACGGCGACCTGCACACCTAGCCCGGTTCGCGGGTTTTCCGGTATTCTCGCCCGCCTTTGACCGAGACCTAGGGGAGATACGCAATGAGCGTGGACGGACGCGTGGCCATCGTGACGGGGGCAGGCGGCGGGCTGGGGCGCTGTCATGCGCTGCTGCTGGCCGAGCACGGCGCGAGGGTCGTCGTGAACGACTTGGGCGGCAACGTCGACGGTAGCGGTCAGGGCGACATGGCGGACCGCGTCGTCGAGGAAATCCGCGACAATGGGGGCGAGGCGGTGGCCAACAAGGCGAGCGTCGCCACGCGCACCGGTGCCAAGAGCATTGTCGAGGACGCGGTCAACGCGTTCGGCACCTTGGACATCGTGGTCAACAACGCCGGCATCCTGCGCGACAAGTCGTTCAAGAAGATGACCCTCGACGAGTGGGACATCGTCATCAACGTCCACCTGAACGGCACGGCCTACGTGACTTGGCACGCCTGGCCGATCATGTACGACAAGAACTACGGCCGGGTGATCTTCACTTCCTCCGTGTCCGGCATCTTCGGGAGCTTCGGCCAGTCGAACTACGGGGCTGCCAAGATGGGCATGGTGGGGCTCATGAACAACCTCGCCCGGGAAGGCGCGTCGCACAATGTCCGGACCAACTGCCTGTCCCCCGGTGCCGCCACCCGCATGACCGCGAGCGTGCCGGGCAGCACCATCGACCCCGCCAACCCGAACCCCGCCAACCACCCCGGTCTCGTGAGTCCGGCGGTGCTGTACCTGGCCGGCGAGGATGCCCCGAACGGACGGATCGTTCAGGCCATGGGCGGCCGGTTCTCGTCGAACATGGTGTACACGAACGCCGGCGTCGATCTCGGCGTCGATGCATCGTTCGAGACCTTGGAACCGGAAATGGAGAAGGTGCTCGACATGTCGGAAGCACAAGCGGGAAGCAGCTTCCAGAGCGCCAACGCCTGACCGCGGTGGCAGCAAAAGCGGCGGCGGGAACGACCCGTAGGGGACACCCTTGTGGTGTCCCTTCCTGATCTATCGAACGAGATCCAGGGCGAGGATTTCGATATCGGCCGCGGCACCGTATAGCCGCGCTGCGGTATGCGGAACTCCGGCTGGCGGCATCAGCGCTGGCCACATATCGGCGAGTCCCTCGATATGTGCGGCGATACGCTCGAACACGGGTTTGTCGGCTGGATTGTCCGCCGCGGCCGTTTGCGCCCAAAAACCGGCCACCTGGGTGAATCCGAAGGCGTCCTGGTATTCGTGGGCGTTGGCCGGTTTGCCGTCGACGATGCCGATGGCGTACTCCCTGCCGGCCTCCCGGACTAGCCGCACGATGACGCTGGCGGCGAGTTCGGACGAGACCTGCACGACATCTTCGTTCTTCCCAATTGCCGCAACGAGTTCCGCGTAGCGGTCCGGGACGACCACTTCGGCGCCTGCGGTGACTGCCTGGGCGTGTGCTTCGAGTTCGGCAGCGAAACCCGCCGTGCCCCGGGCTGCGAACTCCGTCTCCATGGGTGCGTACAGTTCGTCGGTCGGGTGCTTGGCGTGGGTACCGGCAGCTGCTTGTTCGCCGGTTTCGAATAGTGCGTTGCCGACGAGCAGGTGGCCGCGCATCAGGCCAAGCTGGTAGAGATAGGTGGCATCGTCCATCTGCGGTTCGGGACGTTCGGTAGGCGCAGTGGAGACCGGGTCCGCTGGCGGTAACTCCTCGCCGACGCATCCCGCGAGTACCAGGCATGCGACGCAGGAGAGGCGCTGCAGAGGCCGATTGCCGGTCATCGCCAGCCCGCCCGGTCGTAGGTCTTCACCGCAAGCGCTTGGTTGGCGCCGAGTACCGCCGCGTTGACGGCGTCCTCCTTGAATTCGCCGAGCGCCGCGATGGGTCCGGATGCCCGCCCGACCACGGGGTATTCGTTGTTGCCTTCCGCGAACAGGCGCTGGGCGTCGTTGCCGGTGAGGTATTCGAGGAACTTCACGGCGTTGTCCCGGTGGGGCGCATGCCGGGTGACGCCGGCACCGCTAATGTTGACGTGGGTGCCCCGGTCCTCCTGGTTGGGAAACAACACGCCCAGACCTTCGGCGACCGCCCGATCCTGCGGGTTGTCCGAACCCAATAGGCGGCCGATGTAGTAGGTATTGGCGAGGCTGAGTCCGCACTCGCCGGCCGCGACGGCGCGGAGTTGGGCCGTGTCGTTGCCTTGCGGCGGCCGACGGAAGTTTGCCACGACACCGCTTGACCAGTCGCCCGCGCTGCCCTCGCCGTTGTGCTCGATGAGGGAACCGAGCAGGGACAGGTTGTAGATGTTGCCGGACGATCGCATACAAACCTTACCGCCGAGTCTCGGGTCGGCGAGATCCTCGTACCGGGCGATTCCCTCCGGCAGTCCCGCTGTTTTGTTGTAGACGATGACGCGGGCACGCTTGGACAACCCGAACCAATGGCCGCGCGGGTCCCGTAGGTGCGCCGGTATCCGCTCTTTCAACACGGCGGAATCGACAGGCTGAAAGACACCGGCCTGCTCCGCCCGCCAAAGGCGTCCCGCATCCACGGTGATCAGGAGATCGGCCGGGGAGAACTCGGCCTCGTTGACGATGCGTTCGATCAGGCCGTCGCTACCGCCCTCGATCAGGTTGACGCGAATTCCGGTCCGTTCCTCGAAACGCTCGTAGAGGGCGAGGTCGGTATCGTAGTGCCGAGCGGAATAGACGTTGACGACGTTGCCGTCGTCAGCCGCGGTTGCCGTTGCGGCGAGCGCAAGACCCGAAGCCAGGAAGCGAAGAGCAAACATACCGAAACGCACATGCAAACGAATATCATTTGCGATTGTAAACGAATGTGTCGTTTTGGTTAAACCTTGCCGTCACGAAATCGCCAACGTCGAACGCCGGGCGATCCGCCATGCTGGCCCGCAACGTCTCGCCGTCGCGTTCGACGAAGACCGTATACCGATCACCGAGGAACCGGATGTCGGCGACTCGAGGTCCTTGACTCGCGGGACGGAGCGCCACGTCGTTGGGCCGCACCACGACGTCCACGGGACCGTCGTGTTGGTTTGCCTGCCATGACAGTTCGCCGAAGGCGGTGGCGATGACGCCGTCGCACAAGGTGCCGCGAACGTGCTGGGCCTGGCCGAACAGTACCGCGACGGTCTTATGAGCGGGACGGTGCCAGATTTGATCTGGGTTCCCGGCCTGGACGATGCGGCCGTCTTCGAGGATGCCGATGTGGTCGGCGAGCTCCAGGGCTTCCTCGGGATCGTGGGTGACGAGCAGGGTGATGCAACCGGTGGAGCGAAGCGCTCGCCGTGCATCTTCCCGAAGCGCACGCCGCAGGGTCGCGTCCACGTTGGCGAAGGGCTCGTCGAGAAGGATCGCACGGGGCCTCGGCGCGAGCGCCCGGGCAAGTGCCACCCGTTGCTGCTGGCCGCCCGAGAGCGTGTCGGGGTACCGATCGGCGAGCGCGGCGAGCCCAACCGACGCCATGCATGCCTCGGCGGTTCGACGGCGCTCCGAGGAACCCATCGCGCGCAGACCAAACTCCACGTTTGCCCTCACCGTCATGTGCGGGAAGAGCACGTGATCCTGGAACACGAGCCCGATCGGGCGGCGTTCAGGCGGCGGCTCGCGGCCGGGTTCGGCCAGCGTCTCGCCGTCGAGCAGGATGGCTCCCGACTGCAGGCGCTCGAGGCCGGCCGCCAGGCGCAGCAACGTACTCTTGCCGCTACCCGATGGCCCGAGCAGGCAGGTGATTTCGCCCGGCCTCGCGGCCAACGCCACGTCGCGCAGCACGGGGTCGTCGCCGTAGCGGTGGCTGACCTGATCGAATTCAAGGGCCATTCCGGCCGAGTATACGCACGGGCTCGGTGTAGCGTCGGTACCTGGGACGACCGTGGGACAATGGGCCAATGAACCGTTGGTGGACGGTGGTTGCCTGGGCTATCGCGACGCTCGTCGGGATTCCCGTCATCGTGGTGGTGGCGGCACTCGTCACACCCGAGAGCGCCTCATGGTCACATCTGCGCGACACGGTTCTCGTCGACTACGTGGTCAATACGGTCGCGTTGACGGTTGCGGTCGGCGTGCTCGCCGCGCTGATCGGAATCGCCGCCGCGTGGACGGTTGCGACCCGGGAGTTTCCGGGCCGGCGGCTGTTCTCCTGGGCGTTGGTATTGCCCCTTGCGGCACCCGCCTACGTGGTCGCGTACGTGTACACCGATCTCTTGGAGTTCGCCGGGCCTATGCAAAGCGCATTGCGCGCCGCCACGGGTTGGGAGGCAGGCGAATACTGGTTCCCGCCGATCCGGTCGCTTCCCGGTGCGGCGCTGGTGTTGGGCCTCGTGCTCTATCCGTACGTCTACCTGTTGGCACGGACGGCGTTCGAGAGCCAGGCCGCCTCGCTGTTCGAGGCGGCTCGAGTGCTGGGCGCTTCGCCCCGGCGGGCATTCGGGGCCGTCGCCCTGCCTGCGGCGCGCCCAGTGATCGCCGGGGGGATCGCGTTGGCGATGATGGAGGCCGTCGCCGACTACGGTGTCGTCGACTATTTCGGCGTGTCGACGTTCACGACGGGCATCTTCCGCACCTGGTTCGCGCTCGGCGACCGGGCGGCCGCGCTTGAACTGGCGGCTTGGCTGTTCGTGCTGGCCCTGGTGCTGGTACTCGCCGAGCATGCCGGCAGGCGTGGACAGTTCAGCAATCCGGTCGCACGGGACGTGGCGGCACCGCGGTTGGTCCTGCGTGGTGCGCGCGCGGTCTTGGCGATGGTTGGATGTTCGATTCCGCTGTTGCTGGGCTTCATCGTGCCTGTCGTGGTCTTGGCAAGCCACGCGGTTGCGGTGGGCGACCCCCTCTTAGGTCGGCAATTCGGCGGTTTCGTCAGCAATAGCGTGGTCGTTGCCGGTGCGACGGCGGCCGTCGCGACCGTGTTGGCGATCTGCCTGGCCTACAGCGGACGCTTGAGCGGTGGGCGGTCGACCGGACTCGCACTACGGGCGGCAACGCTCGGCTATGCACTGCCCGGCACCGTGGTCGCGGTGGGCGTGCTGGTACCGCTGGCCTTCCTCGACAAGTCCATTGCCCGATTCCTGGCTGGACACGGGATCGATGTCGGGCTGTTACTGACCGGGACGGTCGCTGCCCTGGTATTCGCCTATGTGGTCCGGTTCCTGACGGTGGCGTACAACGCCTGCGACGGCGGGATGGAAAAGGTGCATCGGAACCTGGATGCCGCCGCCCGGACGCTCGGCGCGCAGCCGCGCCGGGTACTCGCCGCCATCCACTTCCCGCTGACCCGCGCCGCCGTCGCGAGTGCCGCGCTGCTCGTGTTCATCGATGTCATGAAGGAATTGCCGGCAACGTTGATCCTGCGGCCGTTCAACTTCGAGACGCTCGCGACCCGGGTCTACCGTCTCGCTTCCGACGAGCGACTCGCGGAAGCTTCGACAGCGGCTCTCACCATCGTCCTCGTGGGCGTGGTACCGGTCGTGCTGCTCAACCTTGCGGCGGCACGTCGTCGAAAGGATGAAAACACGTAGGGGCGACCCTTGCGGTCGCCCGCATCGACCGTGTTTCACTGCTCGTCGTGCGCTGGCTCCGCGCAGTCACGGACTCGCATGGCATAGTGCAAGCAGAATCAACCCGGAAGATATCGGCCACGACATGGACAACAAACTACGCAATGCGCTGGATGAAGGCGACCTCGACCGCGTGAGGTCGCTCGTCCTGCTCGGAGCGACAGAGTCCCGCGCCCAGGTTGGCCTCGGCGCGGAGTCGGAACTCACGACACTGCAACTTGCGGCGTTGCATGACGAGGAGTTGGCGCGCGGCCTCCTTGAACGCGGCATCGAATGCGACCTTCACAGCGCCTGTGCGATGGGGATCACGAAACGGATCGCGTCGGCGACACCCGTGGAACTCGACACCCTGGCCGAGTGGCTGACGCCGATGGGATTCGCGTTGGTTCGCGGAAACCACGACGCGGTTCAGGCGTTGCTGCGGGCTGGCGACGATCCGAATCGTCCCCTGCCGCGCATCGGATTCTTCGTCTGGGAGGTCGAGGCGATGACCGGGGGCCACGGTACCTGGATGCCGATTCACTCGGCAGCCACCCATGGCTACGCGGACGACGCGCATCGCATCGTCCAACGCCTCATCAAGGGCGGCGCCAAGGTCGACTCGTCGAGCCCGCTCGGTGCCCAGCCCATCCATCTGGCGGCGATCTACGGGTGGCTCCCCGTGTTGTCGGCGCTGTTGGACCATGGTGCGGATGTGAATGCCCGCACACGTCCGATGTCCGACCTTGTATGGCGGCTGTCGGCGCCGGCCAATGCGCAGCGGGCACATCGCCAGACGCCGCTTGCGATTGCCGCCCACGAGGGGACAACAGCGGCGGCCCGGTTGCTGCTCAAGCGTGGTGCCACGGTGGGGTTGCGCGATAGTTCCGGTAATACCCCACTGCATGCCGCGGCCAGCGCGTGGTGGGACGAGAACACCGAGTTCGTTTCCCTGCTTCTCGAAAGCGGTGCGGACCCGAGTGCCCGCAATGCCCGCGACCGCACACCGCAGGACCTTGCGATTGCGGCGGGCTATGCGGCGTCCGCGGCGCTGCTCGCGGGCAATGAGACCGCTTACGGCGGCTGATAACATCAGCCCCATGTTTGCCGAGTCGTCGACAACCGAACTTGGTCGCCTCAACTTCGACAACCGGTTCGCGTTGGCGCTACCGGCGGATTCGGAGTCCGGCAACTTCCGACGGCAGGTGGCCTCGGCCTGCTATTCGCGGGTCATGCCGACTCCTGTCACCAAGCCGTTGCTCGTGGCATGGTCGCCGCAAGCCGCGACGCTTCTGGATCTACCGCCGGAGGTCGAGGAGGGCGGCTTGTTCGCGGAGGTGTTCGGCGGCAACCGAGTACTCGATGGCATGGACCCCATCGCCACCTGCTATGGCGGCCATCAGTTCGGCAACTGGGCGGGCCAGCTTGGCGACGGTCGTGCGATCAACCTGGGTGAAGTTCTCAACTGCCGGGGCGAACGCTGGACTGTGCAGTTGAAGGGCGCGGGACCGACGCCTTACTCCCGTACCGCGGATGGGCTGGCGGTGTTGCGATCGTCGTTGCGAGAGTTCGTGTGCAGCGAAGCGATGTTCCACCTCGGCGTTCCTACCACGCGGGCATTGTCGTTGGTGCTGACCGGCGACGAGGTGGTCCGCGACATCCTCTACGACGGCCATCCCGCAGCGGAGCCGGGTGCCGTGGTCTGCCGGATCGCACCGTCGTTCACCCGGTTCGGGCACTTCGAGATTCTCGCTTCGCGACAGGAAACGGACCTGCTTCGCCGCATGGTGGACTTCACCATCGAGACGGACTTCCCGGAAATTGCGAACGAAGGCGACCCGAAGCAGCGTACGCTGGCCTGGTTTAATGAGGTGTCCGACCGCACCGCCGACATGATCGTGCACTGGATGCGCGTCGGTTTCGTGCACGGCGTGATGAATACCGACAACATGTCGGTGCTTGGCCTCACCATCGACTATGGCCCCTACGGCTGGCTCGAAGGCTACGATCCGACCTGGACGCCGAATACGACCGATGCCTCGACGCGACGCTACCGGTTCGGTGCCCAACCGGCAGTTGCGCAGTGGAACCTGATGCAACTGGCCAAGGCAATCTACCCGTTGATCGAGGACGCCGATCCCTTGAACGAGATCCTGAACGGCTTCGCCTCGCGCTACACCGAGGGATCGGAAACGATGGTCGCCGCGAAACTCGGCTTGCGGGAATACCGATCGAGTGACGAGCAACTCAGCACCGAACTGTTCGAGTTGCTTGGCGCTGTCGAGACCGACATGACGTTGTTCTTCCGGAACCTGGCCGCTGTCGATCTCGAACGTCCAACCATGGATCCACTCATGGATGCCTACTACGAGCCCGCCGCGCTGTCGCCGGCCCTGCGCGAACGGACGCAGGCCTGGCTCGGCACCTACGCTCAACGCCTTCGTGCGGAACGTTGGCCCGAACGCGTGGACCGGATGAATGCGACGAACCCGCGTTACGTGCCGCGGAACTACCTGGCGCAACTCGCGATCGATGCTGCCGAGGGCGGCGACTACGCGGTGCTCCACGAGCTGATGGACGTCCTGCGCCATCCCTACGATGAGCAGCCCGGCAAGGAGCGCTTTGCGGAGAAACGCCCGGAATGGGCCCGCCACCGGGCCGGGTGCTCGATGTTATCGTGCAGTTCGTGAGCCCTTCGACCATGATGAAACGACCATTCGCCTTGATCTTGCTTCTGGGGGCGGCCTCGGCGTCGTGCTCCGACGAGGCGATGCCCGGCGAGACCAGGGAAACGCCAATGGACCGGATGCTCTCGGAAATCCAAACGGACGCCCGGCGGACGGCGTCGTACACCGGAATCGACCAGATCGGCGAGGCAGTCGTCGAAGCGATGCGCGCCACGCTGCGCGAGGAGTTCGTGCTGCCACGCAACCGGTCCCTGGCCTACGCCAACCACCCGCTGCCGATCGGTCACGGCCAAACCATCTCCCAGCCGTTCATCGTCGCCATCATGACCGAGGTCTTGAATGTCGAGCCGCACCACAAGGTGCTGGAGATCGGCACGGGCTCGGGTTACCAGGCGGCTGTGCTGTCGCACCTTGCATCGGAGGTCTACACCATCGAGATCGTCCCCGAACTGGCCGAGACGGCGACGAAGCGGTTGGAGCGACTCGGCTACGACAATGTCTTCGTTCGCACCGGGGACGGCTGGTACGGTTGGCCGGAGCACGCGCCGTTCGACGGTGTGATCATCACCGCCGTCAGCGACGAGATCCCGCCTGCGCTGGTCGAGCAGCTAGCCGACGACGGACTCCTGGTCATGCCCCTCGGCGACGACGACGGCTTCCAGGAACTCGTCGTCTACTCGAAACGAACGGGCGTCTCCACGCCGTTGTTCCCGGTCCGGTTCGTGCCACTGACGGGGGACCATTGACCGCCTGGTCCCTTGCGGACTAGCTGACGTCCAGCGACTCCCGGTCTTCCAATGGCCTGAGATCCCGTCGGGCACCCGACATTGCCTCCACGAAATCGTCGCTGACGCGCGGCGCTTGGCGAAAGTAGTCGTTCCAGTCTTCGTAGACCGGACGGGCGAACTTCCCCCTCGGGATTGCAGAGGACTTGGGTACTGTCCTACCAGAGCAAGGCATACATCGCCCTTTCGTCTGACTAGCAGAGGAACATACGGCCTTTGGTTCATGGCGGCAACGTCTTTGCATTTCATCGCATCGCCGTGGCAGTCTCGCTCGTTCGATGACTGTCGGAACGTCCCGAAGATGAGCGACTCCGAAACCTGGGAGACCTTGGTTCGCCCGTATCGCGAACTTATCGCGGGAATCGGCGAGGAACCGGATCGGGAGGGACTGCGTTATACGCCGCAACGCGCCGCGAAAGCGCTGGCGTTCCTGACCCAGGGGTATGGCCAGAGTCTGGACGAGGTGGTCAACAACGCCTTGTTCGAGACCGATCTCGACGAGATCGTGCTGGTTAAGGACATCGAGCTCTACTCGCTTTGCGAGCATCATGTCCTGCCGTTCATCGGCAAGTGCCACGTCGGCTATCTTCCGAGGGGACGCGTCCTCGGATTGTCCAAGGTCGCGAGGATAGTCGACATGTACGCGCGACGACTGCAGATCCAGGAGACCCTGACCCAGCAGATCGCCAATACGATTCTCACCGTCACTGGCGCGTCCGGCGTCGGCGTGATCATCGAAGCCCAGCATCTATGCATGGCCATGCGGGGCGTCGAGAAGCAGCATTCGACGATGAAGACCTCGGTGATGCTCGGTAGTTTCCGGGACAACCCGCCGACACGTTCCGAGTTCCTGCAGTTGGCGGGCAACGCCTGACGCACATGCCTCGCTATCGGATCGCTGTCATTCCCGGCGACGGCATCGGCAAGGAAACGGTGCTGGAAGGAATCCGCGTACTCGACGCCGCCGGTAGGCGTTTCGGCATCGATTTCGACTGGGAGACGTTCGACTGGGGCTGCGAGCGCTACGCCCGCACCGGTGCGATGATGCCCGAGGACGGCATCGAGGCCATCCGTGACCACGATGCCATCTTTCTCGGCGCCGTCGGTTTCCCCGGAGTTCCAGACCATGTCTCGTTGTGGGGCCTGCTGATACCCGTCCGGCGGCATTTCGAGCAGTACGTGAACCTGCGTCCAGTGCGGCTGCTCAGAGGCGTCGAGTCGCCGCTGCGGGGCCGCACGTCGAAGGACATCGACTTCCTCGTCGTGCGGGAGAACAACGAAGGGGAGTATTCGGACATCGGCGGACGGCTGTTCCCCGGCACGGACGACGAGGTGGTGGTCCAGGAAAGTGTCTTCACCCGTCGTGGCACCGACCGGATCATCCGCTACGCATTCGAACTGGCGCGGCAGCGTCCTCGGCGCCAAGTCACGTCGGCCACGAAGTCCAACGGCATCAAGCACACGATGCCGTTCTGGGACGAGCGTTTCGAGGCCGTCGCCTCGGACTATCCGGACATCGAGACGGCCAAGTTCCACGTTGACATCCTCGTCGCACAGTTCGTCCTGCACCCGGACTGGTTCGACGTCGTGGTGGGCAGCAACCTGTTCGGCGACATCCTCTCGGACTTGGGCCCGGCGGTGGCGGGTACCATCGGCATCGCGCCGTCGGCGAACATCAATCCGGAGCGGAAGTTCCCGTCGATGTTCGAGCCCGTGCACGGCTCGGCACCGGACATCGCGGGGCAGGGCATCTGCAACCCCATCGGTCAGATCTGGTCGGGGGCGATGATGCTGGAACACCTAGGACACGAGGATGCCGCGCGGGCCGTGGAGACAGCCATCGAGGCGGCGCTTGCCGACCCGGCGGTGCTCACCCCGGACATGGGCGGCACGGCGAACACCGTGGCGCTCGGCGAAACCATCGCGCACGCCGTGGCAAAACCGTCCTCGTAGGGGCGACCCTTGTGGTCGCCCGCGGGTGGTCGTCCCGGTGGCGGCCGCGGGACGGGACAAGCCCATCCCCTACAACGTCGCCGTGATCTCCCCGAGTTTCTGGGTAAGCAACCGGTTTTCCCGGTAGTCGATGGGGATCACGACCAGGCTTGGTCCCGGATCTCGGAACGACTGTTCCAGGACGTCCCTGAGGTCCCGGCTGTTCGGGCATTCGTAGCCGTTCCAGCCGAACGCGTCGGCGAGCTGAAGCCAATTGGGATTGCCGAACGACAGGTCGGTATGACGCCCGAATTCGTTCTCCTGTTTCCAGGCGATGAGCCCGTACTCGTTGTCCTCCCAGACGAGCACGGTAATCTCGCTACCCAGCCGCCGGGCGGTCTCCATCTCTTGTACGTTCATCAGGAAGCCCGCGTCGCCGCACACCGCGAGAACCCGATGCTCGGGAAACACGAGGTTGGCGGCGATGGCGCCCGGGAGGGCGAATCCCATGGAACAAAACCCGTTCGGGATCAGGCAGGTATTCGGCTCGTAGCAGTGGTAGTGGCGGGCGATCCACATCTTGTGCGCGCCGACGTCGGACAACAGGATGTCTTGGGCGCCCAACACGGCTCGTGCGTCGATCAACGCCTTCTGCGGGCGGATCGAGCCCTCGGTGTCGTCGTCGGCGTGCTCCGCGATGTCGTCGAGCATGTCCGAGCGAAGAGAGCGTTGGTCTGCGAGGTCGAACTGGAGTCCTCCCGCCTGGTCAATTCGTTCATTGAACATCCACAGCAGGTGCGCCAGGTCGCCGACCAGTTCGACCGTCGGCACGTAGTGCGCGTCGACCTCCGCCGGCAGGAAGTCGGCGTGGATGATCGGCTTGTCGGCGTTGGGGTTCCACAGCCGTGGGTGGTATTCGACCATGTCGAACCCTAAGGAAATGACGAGGTCGGATTCGTCGATGGCGAGGTTCACCCGGTCGCGTGTACCCAGTCCGGCCGTGAACAGGCAGTACTCGGCGCCCATGTCGACGCACCCCTTGGCCATGAAGGTGCTGACCACGCCGATGCCCGTCTTCTCGCAGAACAGCTTCAACTGCCGGCTGGCGCGACGGCGAATGCAGCCGTTGCCGGCGAGGATGACTGGCCTCTTTGCCTCCCGAAGCAATTCGAATGCCTGGTTGACGATCTTGTCGTCGGTGACAGGTCGTCGGCGCCGACGGGGCGTGATGGGTTTCGCTTCGGTGTCGAGCTTGGCGATGTCCTCGGGAAGTTCGATGTGCACGGCACCCGGCTTTTCCGTGGTGGCGATGCTGACGGATTTGCGGATGATCTCCGGAATGGCTTCGGGTGTGCGCACGGTTTCCGCCCACTTGGTCACCGGTTCGAACATGGCGACGACGTCCATGACCTGGTGGGACTCCTTGTGAAGGCGGTGCGTGGTGCCTTGCCCAGTCAGCACCAGTAGCGGCGAGCGGTCCATGTTGGAGTCGGCCACCCCGGTGATGAGATTGGTGGCGCCCGGCCCGAGCGTTCCCAGGCACGCGGCCGGCGTACCCGTAAGCCGACCGTACACCTCCGCCATGAACGCCGCCCCCTGTTCGTGGCGGGTCAGCACGAAGCGGATCTTGTCCGAGGCTTCGAGCGACATCATGAAGTCGGCGTTCTCCTCGCCGGGGACGCCGAAGATGTACTCGATGCCTTCCTCTTCAAGGCACTTGACGAACAGGTCGGATGCTTTCATGGGCGCTCCCTTGCCGGACCGATGGCAGTGATTTGGAGTACGTGAACGCCGGCTGGTTCCGGTGCCGTGTGAACGGCGACCGCCTGGGGCGTCAAAGCGGTTGGGTTGGCGGTCGATATCCCGCCGGGTTCACGACGTAGCGGTCGAGGAACAGCGCCGCCTCGTCCATGGTGGGCTGCACCCACTTCGGCCACCGAGCCCAGGTATGCGGCTGTTCGGCGTAGATGTGCATCTCGGCGCGGGCGCCTGCTCGCGACAGGGCGTTGTACATGTTGATGCTGGCGGACACGGGAACCACCTTGTCGCCGTTGCCGTGCAGGAAGAATGTCGGCGGGAAGCTGGCGTGGGCGTATTCGATGGGACTGGCTGCCTTCGCAGCCTCTTCCGTCGTGGCGTCACCGAGAATGGCCGTGGCGCTGGTGCCGCCGGAGGTACGCTCCCCGACAAAGAACGTGACCGGCGGGTAGACGGCGATTACCGCAGCGACACAAGTGTCGACGTCGGCATTTCCCCCGTCGCCCTCGTACTCGGCGCGACCCGGCGTAGCGGCCAGCAACAGGGCGAGGTGGCCGCCCGCCGAGTTGCCCAGCACGGCGATTCGGTCCGACTCGACGCCGAGCGAACCCGCGTGGGCGCGAAACCATCGCATGGCGGTCTTCACGTCGTGAATCTGTGCAGGCCATGGTGCTTCCGGCGTCAACCGGTACTCGATGGCGACGCAGGTGAAGCCACGCCTAGCCAAAGCGTTCGACTGGGGCGGCATCATGGCCTTCGAACCCATGCGCCAACCGCCGCCGTGGATCATCAGCACGCCCGCGCCGTTGGGATCCGCCGGACGATAGATGTCGGCGTGCAGGTCTCGACCGCCGCCGGTCCCGACGACGACGTCTTCCTCCGTGGGATTCGACATGGGTCTTTGCGACTCCCCGACCTACTGGTCGATGCCGCCCAGGCAGAGGTATTTGACCTCCATGAACTCGTCGAGACCGTAGTGAGAGCCCTCCCGGCCGATGCCGGATTCCTTCATGCCGCCGAACGGCGCGACCTCCGTAGAGATGATGCCGACGTTGACGCCGACGATGCCGTACTCCAGCGCTTCGCCGACCCGCCAGATCCGGCCGATGTCGCGACTGTAGAAGTAGGCGGCCAGGCCGAACTCGGTCGCGTTGGCGAGCCGGATCGCGTCTGCCTCGGCGTCGAACTTGAACAGCGGCGCCAGCGGCCCGAAAGTCTCTTCGCGGGCGACCTTCATCGCGGGGGTGACACCGGTCAGGACCGTCGGCTCGAAGAACGTGCCGCCGAGGGTGTGGCGCTTGCCCCCCGCGACCACGCTGGCCCCGGCTTCGACGGCATCGCGGATGTGGTCTTCGACCTTCTCCACGGCCGCCATGTCGATCAACGGTCCCTGTTCCACGCCGCCGGAGAAACCGGGCCCGACGCGCAATGCCGCACTCGCAGCCGCGAGCTTTGTCGCGAACTCGTCGTAGACGCCCCACTGGACTAGGAAGCGATTCGCGCAAACGCAGGTCTGGCCCGTGTTGCGGTACTTGGAGGCGATGGCGCCCTCGACGGCGGCGTCCACGTCCGCGTCGTCGAAGACGATGAACGGTGCATTGCCGCCCAACTCCATGGAGACCTTCTTGACCGTGCCCGCGCATTGTTCGAGGAGCAGCTTGCCAACCTCGGTGGACCCCGTGAACGACAGCTTGCGAACGATGGGGTTGCCGGTCAGTTCGCCGCCCGTTTCCCGGGACGGGCCGGTGATCACGTTGAAGACGCCGGGCGGAATACCGGCACGGGTGGCGAGTTTGCCGAGCGCCAGGGCGGAGTAGGGCGTGGCCGAGGCCGGGCGGGCCACCACGGTGCATCCCGCCGCCAGCGCCGGACCGGCCTTTCTCGTGATCATGGCGTTGGGGAAGTTCCACGGCGTGATGCAGGCCACCACGCCCACCGGCTCCTTGGTCACGACGATGCGACGGTCGGCGAGCGTTGACGGAATCACGTCGCCGTAGGCGCGTTTGCCTTCTTCGGCGAACCATTCGATGAACGACGCCCCGTAGAGGATCTCGCCGCGCGACTCCGCCAGGGGCTTGCCCTGTTCTGCGGTCATGATGATGGCGAGGTCTTCCTGGTGCTCGAGCATCAACTCGTACCAGCGGCGCAGGATGTTGGCGCGCTCCTTGGCCGTCAGGGCGCGCCACGCCGGATAGGCCGCGTCGGCCGCTTCGATGGTCCGACGGGTCTCTGCCGCGCCGAAGGCCGGTACGACGCCGATAGGCTGCCCCGTGGCCGGATCCGTAACGTCGAACGACCGCCCGGAGTCGGCATCGACCCAGTCGCCCCCGACGTAGCACTGCTCGCGGAAAAGGGCGGCGTCTTGCAGGTGGATGCCAGAGACGATTTCAGCGGTGGCGGCAGCCATGGGGTTCTCCTCTCGGTGGCCGCTCGATCATAGCAGCCTGTCCAGTTCGAGGAGCGCTGGTTGCCGGTGCGGGTGATAGGCTTGACGACCATTGCAGGATGCGGAATCGACCCCATGAGCCGAAAGTCAGTCGTTTGTCTTGGCGGCCCTGCGGTCGCCGCCTTTGGCGTGTTGGCGTTCGTGACCGGTCACGTTGTTGGCGGCGAATTGCCGAACCTTGCCGACCGGGCGGGACGGTTCCTCGCCGAGATGACCCCCCAACAACGCGAAGCCGGCACCTGGGCGTTCACCGACCGGAAACGTTACGACATCCACTTTGCGCCATTCGACTTGGAGGGCGTCCGTCACGGTGAGCTCTCAGACATGGCAAAGAACACCGGGGAGAGTCTGCTCGCGGCGTTCCTGTCGGAACGGGGACACGAAAAGACCCGGGCCATCCGGCAGTTGGAACTCGACATCCGCGAACTCGAGTCGGGCCGATCAGGCGTCGAGGAGTTCCGCGACCCCGAACGCTACTACTGGGCGGTCTTCGGCGAGCCGGCCGTGGACGCAGCCTGGGGCTTTCGCTTCGAGGGCCACCACCTGTCGTTAAACGTCACCGCCATGCCTGGACAACCGGCGGCGACACTGCCCCTGTTCCTGGGCGCGCAGCCGCGCCTCGTCCCGGCGGACATGCCCTCTGCCGGGGTCGCGGTACTCGGTGAGGAGGAGCGCCTCGCGCGCGAGCTTTACGACAGCCTCGACGAGTCCCAACGTGCCGCGGCCACGCTGCCCTACAAGCGCGGCCGCGGCCACATGCTGGGCCAGGTGTCGACGCTGCGCGACCCGGCATCGGTTGGTCTGCCGCGCCGCGACATGAACGACGATCAACGAGCGATGCTGGACGCCTTTCTAACCGAGTTCGCCGGGCTCTGGAACGCTGGCATCGAAGCCGCCCGACTCAAGGAGATCAACGACGCGCGTGAAGGACTGCACTTCGCCTTCGTCGACCGGGCCGATCCGCCGTTCTCCTTCTACGTGCGGGTGTCCGGGCCGGGTGTCCTGATCGAGATCGACAATACGGCTGGCGGCGATCACCTGCATGCTGTGTGGCACCGCCCGGGGGCGGATTTCGGCGAAGATCTACTGGCTGCACACCTGGAACGTCACCACGGCGTTCTGGCACGCCGCTAGGACCGCACAGACGCGTGTAGGGGACGGGCTTGTCACCGCCCTCGTTGAACCGGTGGCGTGCGGAGACCGTAACACGGGCGGGGACAAGCCCCGCCCCTACGGGCCTGCCCCGCACGGACGTAGGGGACGGGCTTGTCCCGTCCCGTGGTCAGCTGTTGGCCAATCCTTGCAGCAACGCAGTCGTCCTGGCGAAAGAGCCCCGGCTGTCGTCGCCCGCCGGATAGACGCTGGCGATGACTTCGGTGGCGCCCGCATCGAAGTAGGCCTGAAGCTCGGTGGTCACCTCGTCTTCGTTGCCAACGACGGCGATCTCGCCTGCTTGGTCGATGCCCTCCGCGTCGAGTTGCCGGCGGTAGTTCGGAAGTTGGCCGTACCCCGCGAATATCTGCACCGCCCGGGCGGTGGCTTGGGCCTTGTCGTCGTGGACGCAGACGGGCAGGGCGGCGATGACGCTCGGCGACGCGCGTCCGGCGTCCGCTGCCGCCTTGGTGATTCTCGGAGCGGTGTGGCTGGCGATGGTGTTCTTGCCCACCATCCAGGTGACCGTGCCGTCGGCGACCTCGCCGGCGGCTTTGAGCATCAGCGGCGCCAAGGCGGAAACCACGACCTTGAAAGGCGACGCGTCGGGACAGGCGAAACCGGTACGCACCTGGTACGTCTCGCCCTGGAAGTCGACGCGTCCCTCGTTGCCCAGTGCCTTTAGCACGGTGACGTATTCGCGCATGTGCAGTGCGGGGCGGTCATAGGCGAGCCCCAAGGCTTCGATGCCGGGTGCGTGCGACGGTCCGACTCCGAGCACCAACCGACCGCCGCATAGCGCATTCACCGTGGCGGCCTGCTGTGCCAATGCGCTGGGATGACGGGGATAGGACGGCACAACCGCCGTGCCTAGTTCGATACGGCTTGTCTGTTGCCCGGCGAGAGCCAACATCGTCAGAGCATCGAAGGTGCCCACTTGGGGTGTCCAGTAGCTCGAAAACCCCTGCTCCTCCTTCTCGACGACCTCGTCTACCAAGCTTGCCAGTGGTTTGCCCCGCCGGACGTTGCCGCCGTAGATGCCAATTCTCATCGTGCTCCTTGTCTACCGGCACCGCCGGTGGTTGCTTGCCTAGCGACGATGATAGACGATCTTAGGTCCAGCCTCTGCCAGGAGATCCCATGGCTCGCAAGGGGTTTGTTCTTGCTCTTGTCCTATTGGGCACGCTTTTGGCCCTGAAATCCTTGACCGAAGGAGTCAAGTTCCACGACCTGGCTTTCGACCAAGCGGCCGAACGAGCCGCCGCCGAGAACAAGCTGGTGTTCGTCGACTTCTTCACAACGTGGTGCGTGCCCTGCAAGGAGATGGACGCCACCACGTTCGAGGATTCCGAGGTCGCCGCCTGGCTCGCCGAACACACCGTGGCGTTGAAGGTGGATGCGGAGGCGAACGAGACGAACGAGGCCCTGGCGAAGCGGTTCGGGGTCCGGTCGTTCCCAAACTACGTGTTCATAGCCCCGGACGGGAAGTTGATGGAGCGCATCGCCGGCAAGCGTTCACCCGAGCAGTTCATTGCCGTCGCCCAAAGCGTGCTACGTGGCGAAAATACCCTCGACCGCGCCCGTAGCGCGCTGGCGGCGGGCGACTCCGACGATCCCATGTTGCGTTCCAGGCTGGCCGATGCCTACGTGGAGATGGGACGGGACGAGGACGCGCTCGAGGAGTATCTCTGGTGCTTCGACGAAGGCGAGAAGCACGATGAGGGCTATCACGGCGTACGGTTGTCGTTCCTGTTAAGCAGCATCGAGCGACTTGGGCGTCGCTATCCACCCGCGCGAGAAGCTCTCGTCGAACGTCGTCAGGTGGCAGCACAACGTATCGTCGACGGTTCCGCCGAGTACGACGACATCGCGGTGTATTCGAGCATCAACGAGGTCTTCGATGATCAAGAGGCTACGCTTGCCTTGTACGACCGGGTCAAAGACGACGGTTTGCTGGACACGGTGACGTTGTTTTCGTTCGCAAGCGAGGCTTTCGACCTCTTGCTCGAGGCGAGGCGATACGAACGGATCGTCGGCGAGTTCGACGTTGCCGCGCGGGTTGATCGGGCTTTCCAGACCTACGGAGTCACGACTGAGGCACTTCGCAGCATCGACGCGCTATTGGAACAGGCGGAGAAAGGACTCGATCATTCCACGCGCAAGCAGTTGGAAGAACTTGCGAAGAACGGGGATCTTCAGGACCAGATGATTCAAACCGACGGGGAAATGTTGCGTCGCGGCGTGGCATCGTCCTACCAGGTACTGATCGGTGTGGGTCGCCTCGATGAGGCAACGGCTGTCGCCCAACGGTTGACCGAAGAGCTCGACGACGCGGAATCCCACAACGCCTTGGCGTGGGCTGGATACCTCACCGGGGCGCCGGTGGAGGCGAACTTGGCACAGGCGCGCCGGGCGTTTGAGATGACTGGCGGCGAGAACGTTGCCATTGTAGACACGTTGGCACGGGTACTCGCGACACTGGGCCATCGGGACGAGGCGATTTCCGTCGCCCAGGAGGGTCTCGCCAAGGCTTCTACGACACACGATCGACGGGCCATGGAGGCCTGTCTCGAGTACTGCCGCGAACAGCCAGCCGGTTGACCATCCCGCCCAGTCTTGGTGCTATGATGCCCCGCTTTAGGGCATGGGGCGCTTTGGCTGACGCACTGCCGCCGGACGCGCGGCATAGCGGCGTTCATCTGCTCTTGGCGCAATTGTTGCATCGTTGCATTGAGTAGAAGCCGAAGGTGTGAGAGGCCGTCGTGCCCGGTGCTGGTTCGCAGGACGGGCGGGGCTGCATTAAACCGGTTCGCGTTATGGTCGGCGCCCCCGTTACGGGTCGTCGGCCAAGAGTATTTGACTGAGGAGACAACCAAGGGATGAAGAGTAAGTTGGAGTACATCTGGCTGGATGGCATAACGCCGACCCAGAGCCTGCGCAGCAAGACGCGGGTGGAGAGAGACTTCGGGGGGACGCTGGAAGAGTGCCCGATGTGGAACTTCGATGGCAGTTCCACCGCCCAGGCCGAAGGCAACGCGTCCGATCTGTTGCTGAAGCCGGTGGCGATCTTCCCGGACCCATGCCGCACGGACGCCTACCTCGTGATGACGGAGGTAATGAATGCCGACGGCTCCCCCCACGAGTCCAACGGTCGCGCGACGATCGAGGACGACGACGAGGACTTCTGGTTCGGCTTCGAACAGGAGTACTTCCTTTGGGATACCAGTACCAACCTGCCTCCCGGGTTCCCCGCCGGCGGCTATCCCGGCCCGCAGGGCGCCTACTACTGTTCCGTCGGTGCCCGCAATGCCTTCGGGCGGCAGTGCATCGACGAGCACTTGGATGCGTGCCTTGACTCCGGAATCAATGTCGAGGGAATCAACGCGGAGGTTGCCGCGGGCCAGTGGGAGTTCCAGGTATTCGCCAAGGGTGCTGCACGCGCCGGCGACGAGACCTGGGTAGCCCGCTATCTGGCCGAGCGTACCGGCGAGAAGTACGGCTACGCGGTCAACTGGCACCCGAAGCCCGTGCTCGGCGACTGGAACGGTTCCGGCATGCACGCGAACTTCTCAAATGGCGTCATGCGCGAGTCCGGCGACGAGGAGAACTTCACGAGGATCTGCGAGCACTTCGGCAAGAACATCCCGCGCCACATCGCCGTCTACGGCGCCGACAACGACCAGCGCCTAACGGGTTTGCACGAAACGCAGTCGATCGACAAGTTCAACTACGGCATCGCCGACCGTGGCGCTTCCATACGGATTCCGATCGTAACGATCGAGGCAGGCTGGAAGGGACGTCTCGAAGACCGGCGTCCGGCATCGAATGCCGATCCCTACAAGGTCGCGGCGGCCATCGTCAAGACGACGAAGGAAGCGCTAGCCTCGTAGCATCGGTCGCGGCAACGGGACGTCGCCAAGGCGTCCCGTTCGCCACCCACTCCAAACGTGCCGGGAACAGATCGTAGGGGACGGGCTCGTCCCGTCCCGCTGCTCCACGCTTGGGGCGCGTTCAACGCATACGCCATTCCGGCGATCGCTTCTCGGCGAACGCGCGCGCCCCTTCCACCGCATCCTCGGACGACCAGACGGACTCGATCAACATCGCGCCCATCCGCCGCGCGTAGTCGAGTGGCATTTCGAGCCCCAGGTGCGCGAGCTTGCGCGTTGCCCGCACCGCCAACGGGGCATTGCGGGCGATGGTCTCGGCCATCTCGATGGCGGTGTCGAGCAGGTCGGTAAGCGGGACCACGTGGCTTACCAGTCCCATCCTCAACGCTTCCTCTGCGCGCACCGGTTCGCCTGAGAGCAATAGCCACATCGAGTTCGACAGGCCCACGAGCCGTGGCAGATTGAAGGATCCGCCGGGTGGACAGAGACCAACCTTGACCTCCGCTAGGGCCATGTGGGCATTGTCCGAGCAGATCCGGATGTCGCAGGTGAGGGCCTTCTCCAAACCACCGCCGTAGGCCGCCCCGTTGATGGCCGCAATCGTCGGTTTGCCATGGTCGGGTGCGATGCGTTCGAAACGCGTGATGGGGGGCGGGACCCTCGGAGTTTCCCCGCTCGCGGCCGGCCGGGCTTCCTGTTCCGCCGCCTCCTTGAGATCGCGACCGGCGCAGAAGGCGCGATCTCCCGCACCGGTGTAGATGCCGATCCACGCGTCGTCGTCTGCGGCGAACTCCGCTTCGGCGTTGCGCAGTTCCGCGCTCAACTCGGTGCCTAGGGCGTTCATGCGTTCGGGGCGGTTCAGCGTGATGATCGCGACGTGGTCGCGTTTCTCGTAGATCACGTAGGCCATCCGGCGTGTCCTTGTGGTTGGTCGAGGACAGTGTCTCACCTTGAACCGGTCTTGGACATTCCGAAGCCAAGAACAAGGGAGTCAGCAGCGATGCAAAGGCACTACGGCGTGGCGAAACGCCGGAACGCGCCGTCCGGCTTGGCCATCAATTCGGCCGGCGATCCCGACTCGACAATGTGGCCGTCATCCATGAACACGACGAGGTCGGCCGTGGCCACGGTGGACAGGCGGTGGGCGATGAGGAACACGATTCGGTCTCGCTTGATTCCGTTGAGCGCGTCGACGAGCGCGCTTTCGGTATCGGGATCCAACGCGGCCGTGGGTTCGTCGAGGATCAGGACCGGCGTGTCCCGCACCAGACCACGGGCGATGCTAAGGCGCTGTTTCTGGCCCACTGAAAGCGTGCCGCCACCGCCGCCCAGCACCGTTTGGTATCCATCCGGGAGCGCCTCTATGAACTCGTGGGCACCGCCCATACGCGCCGCCCGTTGCAGTTCGGCCTCTGTCGCCTCCGGTCGCCCGAGACGCAGGTTGTCGAGAACCGTTTCGGAGAACAGCAGGTGCTCCTGGAAGACATAGGAGACTTGATCCCGGATCGCAGCGGGGTCGATGTCGCGGATGTCCACACCGTCGAACAGAACACGCCCGGAAGTCGGTTGCAGGAAACCGGGTACGAGGTAGGCGAGGCTGGTCTTTCCGGCGCCGGTCGGTCCCACGAGGGCGACGGTCTGGCTCAGGCGGGCCTCGAAGGAGACCCCGGTGAGCGCTTGCCGTCCGTCGGGGTAGACAAGCCCCACGTTGTCGAAAGTGATTGCTTCGCGTAGCCGTTTCTTGGGCGAGGGTGAACCGGTCTCGTCGCCGTCACCGGGCAGGTCGATGAAGAAGAAGACCCGGCGCACGCCTGCCGCGTTGTTCTGGAAGTCCACCCATAGCCGTCCGAATGTGATTGACGCGCCCGCCACCGTGAAGAACAGTCCGAGCACGACGATGAAATCGCCCGGCAGCAACGTGCCGCCGATGATCTGATCGGTCACCAGCAGGAACGTCCAGACGCCCACCCCGAGGAGCGCTAAGGAGGACGCCACATCGATGGCGATACCCACCGCGACCACGTGCCGGTAGCGGCGGAACGAGGTGGCGCTGGCGCCAGCGAATTCCTCGCGTTGCCTGTCCTCGGCCCCGTGGCGTTGCACGGCGGCCATGTTGGCGGTGTTCTCCTCGATGCGGTTGGTGGTCGCGGTGCCCGAACTGCGGCTCGCTTGGCTTGCCCGGCGGGCTAGACCCGCCAACGGTGCGGTGAACAGGAGCGCTAAGGGCATCGTGGCCATCGCCAGCCAGATCAGCTCCGGGATGATGTGGCCGAAGCTGTAGTGCATCACGTAGACCGAAACGGCGGCACCGAGGATCGACACCACCGGCATGAGCGTGATGTCGAAACAGATGCCCTGGATCGATGGCGCGTCGTACATGGTCCGGTAGATGCTGTCGCCAATGCGCTGGTCGTCTAGCACGGGCATTGGCAGGCGTGTCAGGCGGTGGAACAGGTGCGTTCGAAAGGAGTCGGTTACCCGCTGCACCAGCCGGATGTTGCACAAGAGGTCCGCCAAGCCCCAGACGCCGCCCGCCATGGACCAGCCCGCGCTGATCAGGTTCTCGCTCTGGGTTGCCGTGTCCTGGCCCTGGGCCAGGAACGCCAGGTTGCCCCGGGGGTCTCCCGTGCCGGCCCCGAACAGGACTATCAGCCCGCCCAGGAGCGCCAGGGTGGCGAGGAGCAAGCCGGACGAGTCGAGACCCGCGACGGCGGTGACGAACGGCTCGAAGAACGGTGGGAAGCGGATCGTCGACTCGGCAAGCGAATGCTGCAGCAACACGTGGTCGACGAGGATTTTAAGGGGCCAGGGCACCACGAGGAGTGGTGCGAAACTGCCGAGCATCAGGCCGAACTTGAGCGCGAACAGTCGCGAGTGCGGGCGGATGTAGACCAGGCACCGCCCGAGGATGCGAAACACGTCCCGAGCGGTAAGGTCGGTGTGGACGTCGACGACATCGTCGTAGGACCGACCGCTAGGTTGCCGCGTCGGGTCAGGCATGGGTGCTGTCGATCGCGGCAAGGCTCTCGCGGCTCGCGAATGCCCGGTATCGCCCGTCCGGAAGGTTCATCAGCGCTTCGTGGCTGCCTTGCTCCACAACCGCACCGTGTTCGACGAAGAGTACTTGGTGGGCTTGGCGGATCGTGCGGATCCGGTGGGTGATGAGGAAAATGACCTTGTCCCGGCCCCACTCGGTGAGGCGCTCGAGCACCTCACGCTCGGTATCCACGTCGAGCGATGCCGTGGGTTCGTCGAGGATCAGGATCGGCGCGTTCTTCGCCACCGCCCGGGCGATGGAGATCCGTTGCCGCTGACCCGTGGAGAGCTTGGCGCCCCGCTCGCCGAGTTCGGTCGAGTAGCGTCCTGGCAAGGCCTCGATGAACTCGTCGGCGCAGGCCGTGGCCGCAGCCGCTCGCACCGATGGGTCGTCGGCATCCGGCGATGCGAAGCGGATGTTGTCGGCGATGCTGGTCGGGAACAGGGCATTTTCTTGTAGGACGATGCCGATGCCGTCCCGTAGCGACCGCACGCGGATGTTCCGGATGTCCTCCCCGTCGATGCAGATTTCGCCGCCATCGACGTCGTAGAGACGCAGGAGCAGGCTCGTTAACGTGGACTTTCCCGCTCCTGACGCACCCACGATCGCCGTGACGGTGCCGACTCGTGCGGTGAACGTGGCATCGCGGATGACGGGCACATCCGCCCGGTAGGCGAAGTCGACATGGGCGAAGGAGACGCCTTCCCGGACTTGCGGCAACGGCTTGGCACCTGGTCGGTCCTGCACCTCGGGTTCGAGGTCGAGGAGGAAGAACGCCCGCTTGAGCCCGGTGCCGATGTCCTGCAGCAGGCTCCAGAGGTTCGCGAGCGCGACGCTGACGCCGCCGATGGCGATGTTCCGGTCGCGGGCGGCTTGGAACGCACCGAGATTCCATACGGCGAAACCCACCACGGCCACGAGGCCGTAGCCGAAGGTCGGCGTCTCGGCCCACACCCATTGCGTCATCAGGTAGTCCGCGGCGATGACGGCGGCGGCCGTGAAGAGGAACACAAGAAGGTTCAGTACCGCGATGCGCCGACGCAACTCGTAGGCGCGGTCGAGCGCTCGCTGGGAGCGCCGGCGAAACGTGTTGAAGGCGGCGTCCTCCGCTTGCTGGGCCTTGAGCACGCGCACCCCGTTGACGCTTTCTTGGATGTGCGAGGTCAGGGCGCTGTTGGCTAGCCTCGAGCGTGCGCTACCGTCCCGAAGCCGGGGCGTGAACGCGCGGGCTGCGAGGATCGAGGGAACGGCGGCGATGAGGAACAGGAAGCCGAGGTAGGGCTCGAAGAAGCCGATCGCGACGAGGGCGATACCGAGGTTGGCAAGTGCCGTGACCGGTTGGATCAACGCGTTCTGGACGACCGTGGTCACCATGGCGCTGTCCTGGTAGACGCGGTAGATCGCATCGCCCACGGGCGCTTCGTGGTGATAGCGCAGGGACAGGTGTACGGCGCGATCCATCATGGCCAGACGAAGGTGCTGGTTGACCCGTTGCAGGATCCAGGTGAGGTAGTAGCCCAGTCCGGTGCCGAGCAGGAACCCGATGGCCATCAGGGCGCCCGCGACCACGAGGAACACCGTTCGCAGCGTGAACCGCGCCGCCTCGTCTAGGGTTTCGACGTTGACGAACCGCGCAGGTTCGAGGCCAAGCAGGCTCGCCTGCGTGGCGGACAAGGGGTCGCCCAGAAACACCTTGTTGGTCAGGAGATCGAAGAACACCAGGGTCGAGGCGAGTTCGAGCAGCATGGCGATGCCCGACAGCACTGCGAACGCGACGAAATGCTTGAGCTCCGGCAGGATGTAGCGCCTCGTGCGCCAGAGTGCGGCACCGAGACCGAAACGCTCGATAGGCATTGGGCTCGTAGGGGACGCCCTCGTGGCGTCCCGGTTTTCGGACGACGGCAAGCGTCGCCCCTACGTGCGGATTGCGGAGCGGGGGGGACGTTCGGCCAGTCGAATGTGGTTCGGATCCCAGCGTCGCGTTTGCAGGTGACGAACGGCTGCCTTGAGCCCGGTTCGTGTCCCAAGCCGTTCGAGGCCCTGGCATGCGATGGCCTGGGTATAGCCCGTCTCGTCGTCGAGGCCGGCGATGAACGCCTGCTCCAACCCGTCGGGCGGATTCGAGCCCGTGACGCGTGCAAGAAGGGCCAGCGAAGCCAGGTAGCGCAGATGGTTCTGCTTGGTCCACCGCCCGCCAAGACTGGGTTCCCCCATGGCGGGCTCTTCGCCGTCGTCCATGTCGTGGGCCAGTACGCTACCCAGACGGGCCACGGTGGGCGATCCAAAACAGGGCAGGGTGCACAGGGCATCGGTGGCGGCCCGTGCCACCGCCGCGAGATGATCGTCGAGCAGTTCGCCGATACGATCGGCATACCTTCCTGCCGCGTCCGGCCCGGCTTCACCCAACGCGTAGGCGGCATTGATCCTCATCCAAGGATCCTCGTCGTCGAGCAGCGCGGCGAGGGGTTCGACGGCTGGCTCTCCGATGGCGCCGAGCACCACCGCGGCGTCTTCCGGGACGAACTGCCGCGGCGAGAACTTGCGCTCCAAATGATCCTCGGACTTCCCGTAGTAGCCCATGTCGTCGGGTGTGGGCGCTACATGTCGACCAAGGCCGGCGGTTGCCCGTAGCGCATCGATCAGGGCCGGTACCGCTGTCTCGCCCAGGGCAGCCAGATCGTACATCGCCGCTAGCCGTTGTTGCGGATCTCGTGCGCGCATTTCGTTGATCAATCGCGGGATTGTCTCGGTTGGTGCGCAAGTGCCTTCGTTGCGCGGGGCTCCGCGTAGCCAATTCCAGAGCGAAGTCCACGCTTGGGGCAGGTCATGGGGCGAGCACAAGCTATCCGGCGTTTGCCACACCGGGTCGCGGTGATCCCAAGTCGCCCGGGTCGGGCATTGCATGCGCAGCACCACGAACTTCAGCATGTAGCGGGTGGTGTCGGTTCGGTTCGGCGTGCCGGCGTGGCCGACATCGAAGTCGGCGATGATCGCAGTGCCTTTCGGGATGTCGCGCAACACCACCTGATCCGGCGTTGCCAGGGTTATGTTCGCGTAGAGGTGGCTGCCGGCGAGCAACCGGGTCGGACCCTTGGCGAGCGGCGTGTCCTGCGGGAAATAGAACAGGTTCGCGGCGCGGAACGTATGCCAGCGGCTGCGGCCGGCCTTCGAATGGCCGTCCTGGTGCCAGCCGGAACCGGAGATCGACCCGGGGCCCATCCGGGCGTTGTTCAGGAAGGGATCGAAATCGCCGGATCGGTCCGCGCGGGTAAGCGGTTCGCTGTTGTGGGGAAAGCGGTGCGGTGCCCAGGCGTAGTCTTCCCCGAGCAGGCTCGTCATGGCGCCGTCCACGGCGGGCGAATCTAAGAGGTCGGCGAGCATTGGAATCCGCGGCAGCAGGTTGTCCCCCAGCAAAGGGGACCCTTCGTTCATGCTCACCGCGAGTTCGGCGGCAACCGCATCGTGGAAGGTGGAATCGAGCCCCGTGTCGAAGGCGATGAAACCGTCGGCCACGTAGCGCCGTACCTGCTCGTCGCCGAGCAGCATCGGATGGCGGCTCACTACTTTCTCCGTCTGTCTCGGACTATTCGGTCTCCCATCGGAACACCAGGCCCATGAACTGCGGGTCGGTCAGGGTGGCGTCCTGATAGTAGCCGTCGCTCCAGCCGTTGGACTCCAACTCCATGATGCCGATTCGGTCGTTGATGTTCTCCACGAAGAACGTCAACGAGCGATTGCCGGTGGCGGGGATCCAGGTCACGCTGCCGTCCCAACGGGTGTAGTTGTCGAGCACGTCGAAGGGGATGTTGTGGATCCGGTTGAAGCGTTCGCCCGTGTACGAGTAGCTGGTGCTGAACAGCAATTGTCCGCCGTTGCCGAGCGCGTGTGCATAATCGGCGGTGACCGACCACTTGTGATTCGGCATGTTGGGCAACTCGTTGCCCTCGAGGTCGACGGGCCGTTCCAGGAACGCGACCGCAGGTTGTCCGGTGGTTGGACTGACGTAGTCCACGCGATCGAACTCCTGGTCGGGATCGAGCCGGTCGGGGATCATGATCGGACCTAGCGACGATGTCTGATAGGCGTAGAAGCCGCTTAGTCTCACGTCCTCGGAGACATTGAACGTCGCTTCGATCTCGATGCCCTGCATGGTTGTGTCGGGCAGGTTGTCGATGACGGTGAAGTTTCGGGGCACCGGCTCCAGTTCGCGCAGGCGAATGATCTGCTGGTAGTTGCCGAAGTCGTACAGGAAGCCGGAAACCAGCAGTCGCACCCGGTCCTCGAACAGGTCGCCCTTGTAGCCCGCCTCGTAGGAGATCAGATTCTCGTCGTCGTAGCGGTCGAAGGGCGGCGGCCGGTCGATGACGGGCCCACCGGAGCGGTATCCCGTGGAGACCCGACCGTAGATCAACTCGCCGCGGGCGGTGGTGTGTTCGATGGAAACGTTGCCGGTGACCTTGTCGAAGTTCTGCACGAGCAGTGGCGTGATTCGGTTGAACACCGCCGGTGCGGTGCGCGTGAAGTCGGTGCCGTCGCCAAGCAGCGCGCCGAGCGGGTCGAACTCGCCGATGACGACGTGATCCTCGTCTTGGACGATCCTCTTCTCGTCCTCCGTGTAGCGCAGTCCGGCGGTAACGCGCCAAGCACTGTTGATCTCGTAGGTGGCTTGGCTGAACACCGCCCAGGACTCGACCGTTCTCACCGTGGGCGCGAAATACCAGCGGCTGGACCCATCCGGCACATGGGGCGAAATCCAGCGGTCGTCGCCTAGAACCAGCCGTTCGCCGAAGATGTCGGTGAACCCGATGCCAATGACCGACCGCCACAGGTCGTCGGTATTCGTATGAACGGCCCGGTTGGCGTAGTCGAAGATGTTGATGTTGCTTTCGTATTCCTGGTCCAGGTAGTAGGCCCCCGCGATCGCGCTTAACCGCTCGGTGTCGAACGCCAACTGCAGTTCGTGGGTGGTGAGCAGCACGTCGTAGACGAAGTCGATAGCGATGTCGGGGAACGGTCGCATGGCGTTGGACGACAGGAACGGATCCGCGTCGCTGCCCACCAGGCTGGTGCCGTCGAAGTCCTGTCCTAACAGTCCGAGCGTGAGGTCCGAATCGCCCAGGATGTACTTGACGCTTAAGTTCTCCGTTAGCTCGTAGGTCGCGTGCAGCGTGATGGCGTCCCGGGACACGTCGGTCGAACCCTGGCGGTTCATGTCAATCTTGTTCGCCAGATCCCTGCCGGCCTTTGCTGGCGGCTTCGACCTTGGGTACATGTAGTAGTTGTTCCGCTCGCCGCTTGGCTGGCCATTGATCGGATTGGGATGGAACTCGACTTGCGTGGACGGGTAGCGGACCGGTACCCGGACTTCGCTCTTGGCGTCCTGCTCGAACGAGCTATAGCGAAGATTCAAGGTGACCGGGCCATGCTGGAAGGCAAGCTGGGGGCTTAGGTTGTAGTCGCCCTTGGCGCCGAGGTCTGGCCCGCTAATGTTCTCCTGGTTGCCGTCCGTCTCCTGCCATTCGACGGTGAGCCGGTAGGCGACGCTGTCGTTGATGGGGCCGGTGACGAAGCCGTTCAGCCGGCGGCCGTTGAAGGAGGAGAGTTCCGCCGTGGTACCGGCACCGAACTCCCATTCCGGGCGCTTGTTGATGTAGTTGATGGCGCCGCCGATGGAGTTGCGCCCGTACAGCGTACCTTGCGGTCCCCGCAACACCTCCACCCGATCGATGTCGTAAAGCGAACTAATGACGCCGTAGGGTTCGTCGAAGTAGAGGTCGTTCGAGTACTGCGCCACCGCGACGTCGCCGGCGAGGCCGCGGTAGAGCGATCCCATGCCGCGGATCGTGGCCGGGCTGTCCAGTCCGAACTGCAGACCGGGTACGCGGACCTCGAGGTCCTTGTTGCTGGTGATCTGGTAGTCCTCGATCGCATCGCTGTCGAAGGCGGTCACCGAGACGGGAATGTCCAGCAACGACTGTTCCTTCCGATCCGCGGTCACGATGACCTCTTCGAGCATGAAGCCGTCGCGCTCCTGATCTTCGGTTTCCTCTTCCCCTACGGCTGGTGAGCCGCCCAGCGCGAAGCATGCGCTGGAGACGGTCATCGCCAGCCCGGCTGCTCGGCACCTGGGAACTAGCATGGATACGGAACGACGAGAGCCTTTACGGGCCAACATAGATCTCTCCCAGTGGTCTCTTGGATCGATCCGCCATATTGCCCGATGCGGGACTTGGCGGCTAGACCCCGTCGCCCCCCC
>VXYL01000082.1 GCA_009846005.1 Gammaproteobacteria bacterium
TTTATGCCCTCGCGCCCCTCCTGAGGTTCTTCCCCCCCCGTGTCGTGCGGGGGCGTCTTTGAAAACGGAATGCATGCTTCCCCATGATGTGGTTTCCTCTCTGTTCCCCCCCCGTGATCTGCGGGGGCCTCATTGAAGCCGCTTGCTGGACGGCCTCAGGGCGCAGGCTGCGGCTCGGTTCCCCCCCGTGATCTGCGGGGGCCTCATTGAAGCACGCTGCCCGGCACGATCAACCTGGCGGCCGACGAGTGTTCCCCCCCGTGATCTGCGGGGGCCTCATTGAAGCCCGTCGTAGCCGATGGACACCACCACGCCGGAGTGAGCCTGTTCCCCCCCGTGATCTGCGGGGGCCTCATTGAAGCCTCTCTCTCGCCAAGGGTTGAAGCTGTAAACCATTCGTTCCCCCCCGTGATCTGCGGGGGCCTCATTGAAGCGCGGAGCGTTGCAAGGGGAGTTCGGGCGCACGTTTGTTCCCCCCCGTGATCTGCGGGGGCCTCATTGAAGCAAGCCGAACGTGCTGCCGCGGGGGGGGGGCCTACCGTCGAGCGATCACAATCTGACGGAAAGACTACCTTCACCTACCTACTTTCCATTGACGACGTTCCGAACGAATCTCATCGCTCGCCGGCTTACCTCGTACGAAGCGCGGCTCAAGTGATTGGTGCCGACCAACGGGATTCCCTGCCAAGTGGTGCACTCGGCCCCTGGCGCTTTCCGGCGGCCCACTAGGTGTCGGAATGGGGGACCTCCATAGGTGACGATGACTGCTGGCTTCATCAGGTGAGTCAGCCTCTTGACCCAGATCGTCGACTTCGACAGCCACTCCGGGTTGCCTGGCGTGGCGAGCCATTCGTCGAATTCGGGTGCCTGTGGGAACGCGATGCTTGTGGCCACCGTGCTGGAACGCAACGTGCCTGCCATGTCGGCTTCCGCGAAGTCGGCCCGAAGCCTCTTGCGAATCTGTGGCAATCGTCCAGATAGAGTAGCCGGGGTGGCCACGTAGTCTGGCAGGTTCGGTCCTTGCCGCCGCCTTGCATTGAGACGATCATGACCGTGGGGTAGGCGATGGGCGGACCGTAGAGGACATTCATGCCCCAGTCGAGTCCCCCGTGGTTCTTCGCGTAGTCAATGGCTTCCTCGTAGATTCGCTGGACGGCTTTCTCAAGCTCGTGTTGAGTCATGGGTGCCGGGGGCGATCGAACTAGAGGAGTCGAGGACTCTGGGCGCGAGTCCATTCGGCGTGGACCGTGCATGCGTTGATCTGAACGCTCCGAACCGTGATTTTCGCGTCGGATCGGTCCAAGGAAACACGGGCGACGGTTCGGCCCGTGGCATCCCGACACGGAATGACCGGAGCATCGCTCTGGAAGGCAGCGAGCGGCTCATGTTGGATGGAGTCGAACAACATTGCGGGTATCTCGATTAGCTGATAGAGCCGTGGAGCTTGGTCGTCGTCTGCTGCACGGAAAGCGCGGAGCATGAGAATGGATGTGACGACGCGCTGGTATGAGGCAAAGAGTTCCAGCGTGGCTTCCCGTCGAGCCGTTGGAGTGCGAGTGTCCTGTATCCAAGCCGCTTCGGTGAGCTTGGAAATGTGAACCGTCGTCTGGGAGAGATTCTTGGCCGCGGTGGACTTCAGGGAAAGGTGTCTCGCAGGATCAGAGCCAGCGCGTACCGAGAGATCGACAAAGCGCTGAGTGGCCGAACCTGGCGCGGTGACAGCCCACTCCACGTGGGAGCACGCGTTGCGGAACACGGTCTCGAACGGCGTCAAGCCAAGCGGTACTGTAGTTGCCGCGTGATGGACCGAAAGCGCGAGCCCGAAGTATTCGATCCAATCCGGCACTGCGGTGAGCCAAGTACCCTCCGAACGGATACTGGCCTGGGACGGGTTGGAAAGCGACTCGACGACGGTTGCGACGAAGGCGATCTTGGCCGGAGAGAACGAGTCGAGCCTCGCCTTCAGCTCATCGAGGGTCACGGGCCAAGCCGCCGTTCAATGAGGTCTACGAAAGACGGGTTGAGTTCGATTCCGACCCACTGGCGCCCGAGTTCCTCGGCGGCAAGCAGCGTTGTGCCGGAGCCGGCATACGGATCGAGCACGACATCGTTATTCTTGCTCGTTATCGCGACGCAACGTCGCGCGAGCGATAGGGGCATCATTGCGGGATGGTCGTCGTCTTGGCCGTTCGCCCGCTTCAGTGGCTCGGTGGGAATCTCCCATACGTTGCGCAGCCGCCGACCGTTAGGGCCGGAAACAGCGGAGACGTCGTAGTAGTAGTCCTGTTCCTTCGAGAGGAGGAAGATCGTCTCATGGGCTTTCGTGGGACGGTCTCGAACGGACTCCGGGTGCGCATTGGGCTTATGCCAGATGACCTCGCTGCGAACCCACCAGCCCGCATCCTGTAGCGCGAACGCGAGGCGCCAGGGGACGCCGATCAGATCCTTGGGTTTGAGTCCTGTTGGCGTTGGGGGCCTGACGTGCATGGCGCGCGCGCGGTTCTTGCGATCCGGAGCCCGGTAGCGTCTGTTGCCGGACGTGTACGAATCACCGACATTGAGCCAAACGGTGCCGTCAGCGCGAAGCACGCGGCGCAGTTCGTCAAAGGCACCGACGAGGCTGCGAATGTAAGAGCCCAAGCTGTCGTCGCGGCCGATCTGGTCGGGCACTTGGTAGTCCCTCAAGGACCAGTACGGCGGCGAGGTCACAACGGTTTGGATGGACTCGGACGGAAGCAGGCTCAGGGCTCGCCGGGCATCGCCACAGATCAGGAGAGGATCGACAATCGCGGAAAGGCGAGACCCGGAGTCCGAGAGTCGGCGATAGGGGCACGGTGGAATAAGGTGTCGCGGTCGATCTGCCTCTGCACAGCCCTTGCCGGAGGACGGGGATGCCGAGTCTTGTTTCTCAAGTAGCGGCTTGTCCGCGACCGTGGTGGTGATCGGATCGCTCATTCCGGCTGATAGTGTGCTGTACTGGTCGCGTCGGGGCAAGTTCCGCGGACCGGTTTGTCGACTTCGCCGAGCCCGGTAGCAAGATCCAAGGCCAGGGGGCTCCCGTTGACTGAACGCAACTCCTACAGCAAATGGTCGGAGGTTCGGCCGGCCGTACCGTCTGCCGCCGGGACGGCAGCGGACAATGAGGACTCGAGCGACTACGCGTCTAGGGTTGAGAAGCTCCTCGCCTACGACGATCCCGGCTCGCCGGAGTATGTGATGGCTCGGTTCGCAGCAGAGACGGTCGCTGCGGAGGTACCCGTTGCGACTCTCGAAGAGCACGAAGCGTTGATGGAGGCGAGGCTGCAGGACGCGCTACTGGCGCAGGAAGCTGCGGAGGACTTGGGCATGACCGATACGGCGATTCGGGCCCAGGCCGAGGCTGCGGCAAGTGCATTGCGCGAGGGGCGCTTCAACGACGCGGACTCCGCGTTGTCGGTAGCCGAACACTCGGGGGTAGGTAACGCGACGCAGGCTCGCGTTCGGTCGGTGCGTGCGGAGGCGGCGCTTGTACGCAGCGACGTAGTGGGCGCGGCGGAACACTACATCGCCGCGGCCGGGTCTTTGCGGGCGCTGGAGACCGACCCGGAAAGCCAGGAGGAGACAATGCTGTTTCGCAGCCGTGCCGTAGCGAGACTGATCCGGCATGCGGACACCTTCGGCGGCGACGGCGGTTGGATTGATGGCGCGATGGAGCTGTGCAACGCGAACATCCGCTACCAAAAAACGCATGTGTGGAATCAGGGGGCGCGGCAGATGGACGCGGGATCTGCGCAGCTATCGGCGGGTCGGCTGAAGGCCGAACGCGAAGCGCTCGACCTCTTCCTGGGCGCGGAACACTCGTTTCGGATCGCATCGTGGCATTTCGACGAAGGCGGATTTCCGAGAGATTGGGCAGCGGCGCAGAATGGTCGCGGGCTGGCGCAGGCGCATTTCTGCTTTCGGTACAAGGAGGCGACAGGCAAGCCGCCGCCCGAGGAAAGCTGGGCCGCGGCGGAGGACTGCTATCGCGCCGCGATGGATGTTCACATGGACGCTCGGCCGATGCAGTGGGCCAAGACCCGCATCAATCTGGGTTACCTCCTACTTCACCGCGCGGGCGGATCGAGGGAAGCGAAGCTGGGGAGAACTGGCTGCGACGGGCTGTTGAAGATTGCCGCGGCGCCCAGGAAGCTCTGAGAGCACATGTCGAAACGGACGTCTGGGTGGATGCGCAGCAGATCCTCGTGGAGGCGTTGCTCGAGCTTGCGGAGATGGCGCAGCCGGAAGACGCCACGAATCACCTGTTGCAGGCCATGGTGGAGTTGACGACCGCAAAGGATGTGCTGGGCGCCACGGAGGAACTGCCGTTCGAGAAGGCCGGTGTCGACCGGTTGATGACTCGCCTGGAGCGCCAAGCGGCGCAGGTCGGCGGAACTTAGGCACAGGTTGTCGGCGTCAGCGCCTCCGTCACTACCGGCGTCCCGCGATCAAAGTCGCAGTGGAGCATGGCGAGGGCGGGTACGTTGCCGCACGCGGCGATCCGGTAGTGACGGGGCGCTGAACGAGGCGCGGCCCCCGTGGCGGCGGGCGCGGCCCGGGAAATTTAGCTGGTGACCCGCTGATGATGCCTGTATAGTGCGCGGCGCTTTGGAGCCGTCCTTTGACGGCCTCGCCGGGGGCCACCCCGGAAGTCCAGGGCGTCCTGGGCGCGTCGAA
>VXYL01000101.1 GCA_009846005.1 Gammaproteobacteria bacterium
GCAGCACGTCCGAAACGACTAGGGGGAGGACACGGTGTCCGGTGTTTATTCCATGCGAGGCGGTCCCACGTCGCACATCTACTTCTCGCAGCGACTGCGCCTGCACTACGTGGACTGGGGCAACGAGGAAGCACCGGCCATGCTGCTCGTACACGGCGGGCGCGACCACTGCCGCAACTGGGACTGGGTGGCGCACGAACTGAAGTCCGACTACCACATCATCGCGCCGGACCTGCGCGGCCACGGGGATTCCCAATGGCTGGTGGGCGGTGCCTACACGACCATCGACTACGTCTATGACATAGCCCAGCTCGTGCGCCAGGCTCGCTTGCACGACGTCGTGGTGATCGGCCACTCCATGGGCGGGTCCGTGTCCCTTGCTTTCACCGGCCTGTATCCGGAGAAGGTCAGGAAGCTGGTTTCCATCGAGGGCATGGGCATGTCGCCCGCGACTGCGGACGACTCGACGCCAGGTCATGATCGGCTGCTCGGTTGGGTGGACAACCTGCGGGCGCTGTCCGGGCGCATCCCGAAGCGCTACGCGACACTCGAGGACGCTTTCAAACGGATGTACCAGGCCAACCCGCACCTCACCGAGGACCAGGCCCGGCACCTCACCATCCACGGCAGCAACCAGAACGAAGACGGCACCTACAGTTGGAAGTTCGACAACTACATGCGGGCCTGGTCGCCGTTGGGTCTCTCCGCCCGGCAGACGGTCGGTCTCTACCGGCGCATCACCTGTCCGACGCTGTTGGTCCATGGTGCCGAATCCTGGGCATCGGACCCGGAACAAGACGGTCGCCTCGGGTATTTCCGGGATGCCCGGTCGGTGGGCGTGGAGAATGCCGGTCATTGGGTTCACCACGACCGCCTGGACGAGTTCCTCTCGATTCTCCGGGACTTCCTCGCCGATGAACCAGGCGCTTGACGCGCTCGTCACCGCGATCCACCGCGCACCGCGTAGCGGCGTGTTCACGGTAACTGGAGGCGGGTCGGGCCTGTTGTCGACCCTGCTCGGCGTTGGCGGCGCTTCGGCAACGGTCCTGGAGGCGAACATTCCCTACGCGCCCCGGTCGTTGCACGATTGGCTCGGCGCCCAACCCGCGCAGGCATGCAGCGACGAGACGGCGAGATCGATGGCGGTCCGGGCCTTCATGCGAGCCGCGGAGCTCGGTGGCGACTTTGGGTTCGCGGTCACGGCGTCTTTGGCGACCACGCGACCCAAACGCGGCGCGCTTCGCGCTCATCTCGCCTTCCAGGATGCACTGAGCACGCGAACCTGGCACGTGGCCTTCGAAGGATCCACGGGCGGCCGCCGCGCACAGGAGCGGACGCTCACGACGGTAGCCGTTGAAGCCCTTGGCCATGCGCTCGATGTGGGAACCGCGCCGAGCGTCCCCGAAACCCACGCACAGGGCGACGAAGCGCTCGCCGAGTTGATGCTCGGCAGGCGTCGACGCATCGGCGACGTGGTCTTCGACGCGGTGCTCCCGGGAGCATTCAACCCGATTCATGATGGACACCGGCAAATGCGGGCGGATGCCGAGCGCCGCCTTGGCCGGCGGGTGGGGTACGAACTCTCAATTGCCAACGTGGACAAACCGCTGCTCGACTACCGCGAACTCAACGCGCGGCTCGAGCAGTTCGATGCCGGGGAAGTCGTATTGACCCATGCGCCGACCTTCATCGACAAAGCCCGCGTTCTGGAGGGCGTGGTGTTCGTCGTCGGGGCCGACACCATGCAACGCGTGGCCGAGTCTCGCTACTACGGCGGCGCGGAACAGCGCGATGCCGCGATCGAGGAACTCGCAGCGCTCGGGTGCCAGTTCCTGGTGTACGGGCGGCTCGACACGGGTGCGTTCAAAACCCTATCGGACTTGACGTTGCCGCCTGCGCTTGCGGCGATGAGCAGTGGCGTGCCCCAGTCCGAGTTCCGCAACGACCTGTCGTCCACGGCACTGCGCTCCCCGTAGGGCGACGCTTGTCGTCGCCCGGCGCAGACACGCCGCGTGGGATGTTCGGGACGGGACAAGCCCGTCCCCTACGACTCGTGTGTCCTGATGTCCGTCTGCGCCCGGATGATCCGCGACCCGTTGAACTGCATGCCGCCGTAGGGGCGACCCTTGTGGTCGCCCGCCGCAGACACGCCGTGTGGGTTGTTCGGGACGGGACAAGTCCGTCCCCTACGGGCCCTCGAGATCCTCGATCCGTTTCGGGTAGGTGTCCTTCAGCAGCCGCGACAGCGAGCGGTCCGCCAGCAACCGGCCGCCGGTCTGGCAACGCGCGCAGTAGTTGGATTCGTTCTCCGATTTGAGGATGCGCTGCACCGGCGCGCCGCAGACCACGCAGGGCTCGCGGTACTTGCCGTGCACGGCCATCTGCGGATGGAACGCGGTGACCTTGGCAGGAAACTTGCCGCCCGTCTCGCTGCGCAGCGTGTCCGTCCAGCGCGCGAGGACATCGCGACAGGCGTCGAACAGCTTGCGGGCCTCCTGCGTCGTCATGTTCCTACCGAGCTTGAAGGGGGACATTCGCGCCTCGAAGAGGATCTCGTCGCTGTAGGCATTGCCGATGCCGGCGAACACGCGTTGGTCGGTGAGCGCCCGCTTGACGGTATGGGGCGTCGATTGCAGTCGTTCGAAGAACGCCTCGAACTCGATGTCGCACACCTCCATGCCGCCGGGGTCGAGGTCTGCAAGCGCGACCGGACCTCTCACCAACCGTAGCGACGCGCGTCGCTTGCGGCTCGCCTCGGTGAGGATCAGCGAACCGTTGTCGAAATCGAAAGCCGCGAGGCCGTTGCGCTTGGGGATGGCCTTGTGCTCGTCGTACCAGCGCAAGCGGCCGGCGATCATGAGGTGCATGACGACGAAGAGTTCCTCGGTGAGTTCCAGGACGATCTGCTTGGCAAGCCGGCGCACGCCAACGACTTCCCGACCGGCCACCTCGTCCACGGTCGGAGAAACCGATCGCAGCAGGAACGGGCTGGCGATTCGGATGCCGCTCAGTCGGCGTCCCACCACGCGATCGTCGAGGTGTTCGATGTAGACCGTCAGGTCGGGAATCTCAGGCATTCGCCACCGCTCGGATCCGGTTGCCGAGTTTGTGTGTCTGCTACCATGCGTCTCCTTTTCGCACGAGGGGGAGATCATGTCCGGCAACTATGCGGACATCAACGTGAGTCTCGACGATCACATCGCCACGGTGGAGATCGACCGGCCGCCGCACAACTTCTTCGATCGCTACCTGATCTCGCAGATCGCGGACGCCTACGCCGAGTGCGACGACGATCCGCAGTGTCGGGCCATCGTGCTTGCCTCCAACGGCAAGTCATTCTGCGCCGGGGCGAACTTCGGCTCGGGCCGCGAGGAGCGATCCGGACACGAGGAATTCTCCGAGGACGGCTTCAGGAACACCACGGGTATGCTCTACCGCGAGGGCGTACGGTTGTTCTCCGCGAAAACGCCGGTGGTAGCGGCCGTGCAGGGGGCGGCCATCGGCGGCGGGTTCGGCCTCGCCCTGTCCGCCGACTTCCGGGTCGGTGCCCCGGAGGCGCGGTTTTCGGCCAACTTCGTCAAGCTCGGCATCCATCCGGGATTCGGGCTCACCGTGACGCTGCCCAACCTCATCGGCAAGCAGGCGGCCAATCTCATGTTCCTCACCGGACGGCGCATCAAGGGCGAGGAAGCGCACTCCCTGGGTCTGATCGATCAATTGGTGCCCCTTGACGAAGTGCGCCGCGCCGCGTGCGCGCTTGCCGCGGAGATCGCGGAGAACGCGCCGCTCGCCATCGGTTCCGTGCGCGCGACGGTTCGCCACGGTCTGGCGGAGCAGATTGCCCGGGCCACTGACCACGAACTCGCCGAGCAGCAATGGCTGCGCGCCACGGAGGACGCCGAAGAGGGCATTCGAGCGGTGGCCGAGCGGCGTCCCGGGAACTTCAAAGGGCGGTAGCGTGGAACTCGGCAAGACGGGGGTCTGGTTCTTCACCGATCGCCTGACCGCCACCGATGCCGCGGCGACCGCGCAACGCATCGAGGAACTCGGCTACGGGGCGCTGTGGATTCCCGAGACCATGGGCCGCAATCCCTTCGCCCACGCCGCGTGGTTGCTCGCCAAGACGGATCGACTGATCGTCGCGACCGGCATCGCCAACATCTATCACCGCGAACCGGGCGTGACCGTGCAGGCCCAAAAGACCCTCGCGGAGCAGTCCGACAACCGCTTCCTGTTGGGACTCGGCGTTTCCCACAAGCCGCTGGTCGAGGGTTTGCGGGGCTTGAGCTACGGCAAGCCCGTCGCAACGATGCGCGGGTATCTCGAGAAGATGGCGGTTTCGCCCTATACCAGCATCGAACCGGATGAAACGCCACCGACGGTCATCGCCGCTCTCGGACCGAAGATGCTGGACCTTGCCCGCGACGCCACCGACGGTGCGCATCCCTATTTCACGTCGCCGGCGCACACGCGCATCGCGCGGGAAATCCTCGGTCCCGACAAATGGCTCTGCGTGGAGCAGAAGGTGGTCATGGAGACCGACCCGGACAAGGCACGCGCACTCGCACGCGCCACGGCCCGAACCTACCAGGCGCTGCCGAACTACCGGAACAATTGGCTGCGCATGGGTCTCAGCGAATCCGACATTTCGGGGGAGGGCTCGGA
>VXYL01000040.1 GCA_009846005.1 Gammaproteobacteria bacterium
TGCAGAACCACTACAACCTCGTCTACCGCGAGGAGGAACGCGAGATGAATCCCTACTGCGCGCACGCGGGCGTCGGCTTGACGCCGTGGTCGCCGCTGGCGCGTGGCATCCTTGCAGGCTCGTACAAGGGCGGTTTCGGCTCGGGTTCGACGAATCGTTCGAAAGGCCGTGACCGGGTTCGGACGGAGGGGTTGTACCGTGGTGCCGCCACGTTCGAGATCGCGGATCGGGTGGTGGACGTGGCGGGCAAGTTGGGCAAGACGCCGGCCCAGGTCTCGTTGGCCTGGCTCGCCGGCAAGCCGGAGGTCCAGGCGCCGGTTGTCGGCGTGTCCCGGGTCGAACAGTTGGATCAGCTGGTGGAGGCGTGCAAGTTGACGTTGGACGCGGAGCTTGTTGACTACTTGGAGGAACTCTACGAGCCGGTGGAGAACCTGCTGTCGGTAGGAACCTCCTAGCGGCTTTGGTGCCTGTTTCGACACGGGACGGGACAACGCCGCCAGACTGCTCGGTACGCGCCCGCAAGGGCGCGCACTCGCCGTCTGGCCCCAAGCCCCACCGCCCCAGGCCTCCGCGCCCCGTAGCGGCACTCGGTGCGGTTCCGAGACGCGGACTCCTCGGCCCGTCCCCTACGGCTCTTCGCGCTCAACCGATTACGGTCGAGGCGTCCTCCTCAACGACGGTGTGTTCGATGAACCCGATGTGCTCGATCTCGATGCGAACCTCGTCGCCGACCTTGAGCCACTGCGGCGGATTCATGGCGGCCGCGACACCCGAGGACGTGCCGGTGAAGATGACGTCGCCCGGATCCAGGGTGAACGATTTGGTCAGGTGTTCGACGTGGTCGAAGCAGTCGAAGATCAGGTGCAAGGTGTTCGAGTCCTGCCGGACCTCGTCGTTGACGACGGTGCGGATGCCGAGATTGTGCGGGTCGCCGACCTCGTCCGGCGTCACGATCCACGGGCCGAACGGCGCGTGGGTGTCGAATGACTTGCCGATCTGCATGGTTCGAGCCGCCGCCTGCCAGTCGCGCACGCTGACGTCGTTGCCGCAGCAGTAGCCTGCGATGACTTCGTGGGCGCGTTCCTTCGGGACGTGTTTGGCGCGCTTGCCGACGACGAATGCCAACTCGCCTTCGTAATCGAGCATGTCGGAAACCGCCGGTTTGTTGATGGACCCGTAGGGGCGGTTCGCGGCGTTGTGCTGCTTGTTGAACCACATCTGGACCTTGGGCGGCTCGGCACCGGTTTCGGCGATGTGGTCCGCGTAGTTGAGACCGATGGCGAGAATCTTCCCCGGGCGCGGCACGGGCGCTTCCAGCGTCACATCGGCGACGGGGAACGCCACGTCGGGTTTGGTCTGTGCTTCACGTGCCGCCGCCATGGCCTCGTCGCCGGCAGCGAGAAAGGAAATCATGTCGTCGGGTAGGTCGGGCGCGACGGCAGGAAGGTCGATAACGAGTTCGCCGACAACGACGCCGATGCGCGTTCGCTGGCCGTGGGTGAAGGTGCAGAGCTTCATGGGATCCTTCCGTTTCCTTGGTTAGGCAGGCAGCACGTTGTCCAGCCAGGCACTCGCGTAGTGGGCCATCTCGTCGAATACGTCGTCGGGTCGCGTCCGAGTGCGTTTCAGCACCTTGTAGCCGTGGTCCGCCGTGTCCAGCCAGTTCACCGTGGCGCCGTTGCGGGTGGCGACATCGTTCAGCAAGTCCGGTTGGGCCATACCGTCCCGGGTCCCGGACAGGAACAGCATGGGTGCCGATATGCCGTCTAAGTGCTCGGCGCGTTTGATGTCGGGCTTGCGCGGCATGTGAAGGGGAAAGGAGCAGAACACGAGGCCGGCCACATCGAGTTGGTGGTCAACGACCGCGTGCGATGCCATGCGTCCGCCGTAGCTGTGCCCACCCACAAGATGTGGCCCCGGCGACTCGCGCCCCGCACACTCGAAAGCGGCGGCCACGGTCGCGGTGGATACGGCTTGGGCGTCGACCCGCGAACGGCCCCGCTCCTTGAAGGGAAAGTTGTAGCGCAGCGTTGCGATGCCGACATCGGCGAACGATTCGGCGATCGCCTGCATGCTGGTGTGGGTCATTCCCGCGCCGGCGCCATGGCCTAGGGTCAACGTCACCCGATGTGTCCCTCGTGCGGGCATGAGCAGCGCGCCGACGCTGATTTCGCCAAGGTCGATGCGGTACTCGCGCATCATCCGGGCAGCTCCGTAGCCGACGTGATGATCGAACCGACCAGACCGTATTCGACGGATTCCTCGACGCTCATCCAATAGTCGCGGTCGACGTCCTTTGCGACCCGTTCCACGGATTGTCCGGTTTCATCGGCGATGATCTGGTTGATCCGCTCCCTTGTCTTCACGATCTCCCGTGCCTGGATTTCGATATCCGAGGCATCGCCACCGAAACCGCCGGCGGGCTGGTGGATCAGGAACCGCGTGTTGGGCAGGGCGAAACGGTTCTCGCGACCCGTGGCGAGGTAGACGTGCGTGGCGATGCTGCCGACCCAGCCGGTACCCACGGTGCGCACGGTCGGCTTGATGAAGCGGATCATGTCGAAGATCGTGTCGCCGGATTCCACGTGCCCGCCCGGCGAGCCGATGAATACCGTGATGGGATCCCCGCTTTCGAACGACAGGGCGAGGAGTTTTTCGGTCGTGCGCTGGGCGACATCCTTGTTGATCTCGCCGAAGATCGTCAGCGTCCGGTTCTTGAGCAGCGTGTTTTCGAGGAAGGCGAATTGCCGGGCTGCTTCGGCGGCTTCCTTCGCCCCGTCGGGAACGTCGTCGCCCATGGGTCTACCTGTAGTCGAAAGCCGGGCATGTTACCGGAATCGGTCGTGTCGCATAACGAAGCGGTCGCGTTCGAATTGGAGAATTCGCGTAGCGAATTCTCGGGCGACCGCGAAGCGGTCGCGTGCGGTCGCGTTCGTATAGGCTTGGTGCGACGACAAGGGGGAGCTCAGACCATGCCGCTCAATCCGGGATACGAGGAGATGCTGCGTCAACTTGCCGCCATTGGTGGCCCGCCCTTGACGGAGATGCCGGTGCAAGCGGGGCGCGAGATGTTTCGGGCGATGCAGGGCGCCGCACCGGAGGTCGAAGTGGGTACGGTGGACGACATCAAGGCCGGGGATGTGCCGGCCAGGGTCTACCGTCCTCGCGGTAGCGGACCGTTCCCGGTCGTCATGATGTTCCATGGCGGCGGGTGGGTGATCGGGGATCTCGATACGGCTGACTGCCAGAGCCGCGAAGTCTGCACCGGTACGGGTGCGCTCGTCGTTTCGGTCGACTACCGGCTTGCGCCGGAGCACCGGTTTCCTGCCGCCGCGGAGGATTGTTATTCGGCAACGCTGTGGGCCGCCGAGAACGCGGCCGCCTACGATGGTGACGCGGGTTCGTTGGCGGTGGCCGGCGACAGCGCCGGCGGCAACCTCGCGGCCGTCGTGGCGCAAATGGCGAGGGACCGGCGCGGACCGGCGATCGTTTTTCAACTGCTGGTCTACCCGGTGACGGACGGGGTCAACTTCGACCGGGCGTCGTACCGAGACAATGCGGACGGCTACCTACTCACCGCCGAGGCCATGCATTGGTTCTGGGACCACTACGCGCCGACCCTGGATGATCGTCGGCATGCGTATGCCTCCCCGCTATTGGCGAACGATTTATCGAGGCTGCCGCCGGCATTGGTGATGACCGCCGAGTACGACCCGCTGCGGGACGAGGGCGAGGACTATGCGCGCGCCCTGGCGACGGCCGGTGTCGACGCCCGGTTCGTCCGCTACGATGGTTTCATCCACGGCTTTTTCGCCCACACCCGCACGATCGACGCCACCCGCGAAGCGATGTCGGATGCGTGTGCCGCGCTGCGCGTCGCGTTCAACGCGAACTGAGCGCCGTAGGGGCGACCCTTGTGGTCGCCCGCGCAGAATGCGACGACCCCGGCGCGGGACGGGACAAGCCCCCCTACGGCCGGGATTCCAGCGCGTCGGGATCTCTCAGTCGACGCGAGCCTTGGCCGTGCCTTTCAGGACCTCCGCCCCGTTCTGGTTCACGGTAGACACGTCGAGAGCCACGATGCCGTCCGCGACCTCTGTCACGGTGGCGGTGGCGTCGAGCGTATCGCCGGGAAACACCTGGTTGGTGAAGCGGACGCCGTATTCGGTCAGGCGTCCGTCGCCGACGTAGTTCGTCAGCATCTTGCCCGTCATGCCCATGGTCAGCATGCCGTGTGCGAAGACACTCGGATAGCCGGCCACCTCGGTGGTGAAGACCTCGTCGGTGTGAACCGGGTTGTAGTCGCCGGATGCACCCGCGTACATGACGATCTGGGTGCGCTTTAGGTCTTCGACGAGACGTTCCGCGTGGGTGTCGCCGACGCTGAGTTCGCTTGCTTTCAATGCCATTTCTTATGCCCCCCTCAACCCTGGTCCACGGGGCGTTCCGTGCGGACGCCAACGCCGATCGCGGTAACGACCAGTTCGCCGTTCTGGTCCCGGTATTCGGTGACCGACTCGCTGAACACCAGTTTGCCGGACCGGCGTCCCTGCTTCTCCCAGGTGTTGCCAGGTTTCGTCGACGACGACAGGACATCTCCCGGTCTCATGTGACGGTGGTAGATGAAGCGTTGTTCGGCGTGCAGTCC
>VXYL01000056.1:0-132210 GCA_009846005.1 Gammaproteobacteria bacterium
TCCTGCACCGCCAGCCGAGCACTCCACCCGCTCGTTTGATTGGGGCGATGTTCCCTTCCGACGGTTGTCCCACCGGCGCGAGTTTGTGTGGCGACGCAATCGACCGGGAGCTGACCGGGGCAACTCCCGAGACCCAGTTCGGGTGATCGGCTCAGTCCCCGTTCAGCTTGGTTTGCCATTCGCCCGCCCGTGCGAGGACTTCTTCTATGTCCAGCGTCTTCCAGGCCCCGTTTTCGTAGACGCATTGCCCGTCGATGAACGTGTGCGTGACGTGCGCTCCGGCATTCGAGTGGACGAGGGCGGCGTGGGGGTCGTTGATCGGCTGCATGGCGGGATTATCGAGGTCGACAGCGACTAAGTCGGCGCGTTTGCCCACTTCGATGGAGCCGACTCGATCGTCCATGCCGATGGCACGGGCGCCGCCGAGGGTGGCCATGGCGATGATGTCGGCGGCGGGCAGCACCGTCGGGTCCGCGTTCGCGCTCTTTGCGAGGAGGGCCGCAAGGCGCGCTTCGGCGAACATGTCGAGGCCGTTGTTGGAGGCCGCGCCGTCGGTGCCGAGGCCGACCGTGGCACCTGCGGCGAGGAACTTGGTCACCGGGCAGATTCCGCTCGCCAGTTTCATGTTGGAGTGGGGACAGTGCACGACCCGCACGCCGCGTTCGGACGCCAGATCGATCTCCGCATCGCTTACGGCGGTCATATGTACCGCTTGAAGGCGCTCGGTGAGCAGGCCGACCTCGTCCAGGATCCGGATCCAGGTGCCGCCCTGGGAACGCAGGGCGGAAGCGACTTCGTCCTCGGTCTCGTGGAGGTGGATGTGCACGTCCGCGTCGATCTCGTCGGCGAGCACCGCCACCCTTCGCAGCCGTTCGGGGTTGACGGTGTAGGCGGAGTGGGGACCGAAACAGGTGGTGACGAGGGCGTCGTTGCGAAACCGGTCGTGGAGTGCCAATCCCTTCGTGAGGCACTCGTCGAAGTCCGCGGAATAGGCGTTGGGGATGTCGATGAGCGGGAAAGTCGCCTGGAGCCGGAAGCCGGCGTCCCGGCAGGCCAATGCGGCCGTCTCCGGGAAGTAGTACATGTCCGAGGCGGTGGTCGTTCCCGTTGCCACCATCTCGGCAACGGCGAGCCGGGTTCCGTCACGCACGAAGTCCTCGTCCATCCAGCGCGCTTCCAATGGCCAGATGGTGTTGTTGAGCCAGTCGTCTAAGGACTCGGATTCGCCCAGCCCGCGCAGGAGCGTCATCGCCAGGTGGCCGTGGGCGTTCACAAGACCCGGCAGGAGCACGTGATGGCCGAGTTCCATGTGACGCGCCGAAGGGTTCCTGGCAAGTACGTCGTGACGATCGCCGAGCCCAATGACCGCGCCGCCACGGATCGCGACGCTCATGCCTTCGAGCGCCACATTACGCGGCGCGACAGGCAGTACGAGGCGCGGCGAAATGACCAGATCGGCCGCCCCGGAACCACTGCGGGAGAACGAATCAGAGTTAGGGTCGGGCATCGGCTGATTATACGGGCGTGGTAGAATTGGCGGTTTAGTCTCGCGCGTTCCCGAACCCATGTCCGACATCGATTCCGGCCCCGATTCGCCGCCTCCGGCGCAGGGCGGAATTCTTTCCCGAAGCATCGAGGACGAGCTTCGCCAGTCCTACCTAGCGTATGCGATGAGCGTCATCGTCAGCCGCGCGCTGCCGGACGTACGCGATGGCCTGAAACCGGTGCATCGCCGCGTGCTGTACGCGATGAGTGAACTCGGAATCACCTACAACCGGCCGCATCGGAAGTCGGCCTATGTCGTCGGCGAAGTCATGGGCAAATACCACCCGCACGGCGACAGCGCGATCTACGAGACGATCGTGCGTCTGGCCCAGGACTGGATGATGCGCTACCCGCTGGCCGACGGCCACGGCAACTTCGGCTCGATGGATCGCGATCCGCCCGCGGCGCAGCGCTACACCGAGGTGCGGATGGCGCGAATCACGGGCGACATGCTGGTCGATCTGGACAAGGAGACGGTCGACGTCGTCCTCAACTACGACGAGACGCTCACCATCCCCGAGGTGCTGCCGACCCGGGTGCCGAATCTTCTCGTCAACGGTTCGTCCGGCATCGCCGTCGGTATGGCCACGAACATTCCGCCGCACAACATGACCGAGGTGATCAACGGCTGCCTCGCGCTCCTCGATGACCCCGGTGCCTCCGTGGATGACCTGATGGAGCACATTCACGGACCGGACTTCCCCACAGGGGCCATCATCAACGGCCGGGCCGGCATCGTGCGCGCATATCGGTTCGGCCGGGGACGCATCTACGTGCGGGCGAGGGCGCACGTCGAGGATGCCGGCAGCGGGAGGGAGACCATCGTCGTCACCGAGATCCCCTACCAGGTCAACAAGGCGGGCCTGGTCGAGAAGATCGCGGAGTTGGTGAAGGAAAAGCGCATCGAGGGCATCAGCGAACTGCGCGACGAATCCGACAAGGACGGCGTGCGCATCGTCATCGAACTGCGCCGGGGCGAATCCGGCGACGTGGTGCTCAACAACCTCTATGCGCTCACCCAGCTGCAGTCTGTGTTCGGCATCAACTGCGTCGCCCTGGTCGACGGCCAGCCGCGAACGGTCAATCTGCGCGAGATGCTCGAGCACTTCCTCCGGCACCGCCGCGAGGTGGTGGTGCGGCGCACGACCTTTCTGCTGCGAAGGGCCCGGCGGCAGGGCCACCTTCTCGAAGGGCAGGCGGTAGCACTCGAGAACATCGACGAGGTCGTCGAATTGATCCGCGCCTCCGCATCCTCCGCCGAGGCCCGGCAGGGGCTCATGGGGACACCCTGGAAGGCGGAGTCGGTCAAGGGGCTGCTGGCGAGGACCGACGTCGATGCCTGTCGACCGGAGGGATTGGGAGAGGAGTTCGGCGTCGACGAGAACGGTCTCTACCACCTGTCCGACGACCAGGCGCAGGCCATCCTCCAGATGACGCTCAACCGTCTCACCGCGCTCGAGAAGGACAAACTGGTCGCGGACTACGAGGAAATCCTCGGGGAGATCCAGGAACTGCTCGACATTCTCGGCTCCGTGGAGCGCCAACGGCAGATCATCCGCGAGGAACTCGAGGACATCCGCGAGCGCTACGGCGACGAGCGAAGAACGGAGATCCTAAGCTCCCACCTCGACCTCACCGACGAGGATCTCATCGCCCAGGAAGACGTCGTGGTCACGGTCTCACACCGCGGCTACGCCAAGACCCAGCCGTTGTCGGTCTACCAGGCGCAACGTCGGGGCGGCACGGGGCGGGCGGCGACGGGACTCCGCGACGAGGACTTCGTGGAGCACCTCCTGATCGCCAACAGTCACGACACGCTGCTGTGCTTCTCCAACGCCGGCAAGGTCTACTGGCTGCGCGTGTTCTACATTCCCCAGGGTTCGCGCAACGCCCAGGGCCGACCCCTGGTCAACATGCTTCCCCTGGACGACGGCGAGCGCATCACCGCCATTCTCCCGCTGCCCCGGGAGACCGAGGTTGCTGACGACGAACTCGAACCGGAGGAAGGCGACGAAGCCGACGACGTCACGGATCTGCCGGACGAGGGCGACTTCGTGTTCATGGCGACCGCCAACGGCACGGTCAAGAAGACGCCGCTCGAACGGTTTTCGCGCCCGCGAACCGCCGGTTTGATCGCGCTGCGTCTCGAACCTGGCAACACGCTGGTGAGCGCCGCGATCATCGATGCGTCGAGCGACGTCCTGCTGGTGTCGAGTTCCGGCAAGGCGGCACGCTTTGAGGCATCGGCGGTCCGCGCGGTGGGGCGCACGGCGCGTGGCGTCCGCGGCATCCGTCTCACCGGGGATCATCGGCTGATCGCCCTCATCGTGCCGAAGCCCGATGGTTTCCTGCTGACCGCCAGCGAACGCGGCTACGGCAAACGAACAAGCATCGGGGAGTTTCCGGTCAAGGGTCGCGGTGTCCAAGGCGTCATCGCGATGCGTACCGGAGACCGCAACGGCGACCTGATCGGCGCCGTCCAGGTCTTCGACGACGACGAAATCATGCTAATCAGCGACCAGGGAACACTGGTCCGGACGCACGCAGCGGACGTCTCGCAGACGGGTCGCAACACCCAGGGCGTGCGGCTCATCAGACTGGCCGACGACGCCAAGCTCGTGGGCGTCGAACGCATCGTCGAATCCGTCAACGGCGACACCGGCGAGGCCGATGACGAAGCCACGGCGGACGACGACGAGCTCGACGCCTAGTCCGATGCGCGCGTTCAACTTTTCGCCGGGACCGGCGGCACTACCCGACAGTGTGCTCCAACAGGCCCGGGACGAACTGATGGACTACCGGGGCAAGGGTCTGTCCATCATGGAGATGAGCCACCGGTCCAAGGAGTTCGTGGAAATCGCGGAGGGCGCGGAAGCGGATCTGCGCGAACTGCTCGGCATCGGCGACGACTACCACGTGCTGTTTCTGCACGGCGGCGCGTCGATGCAGTTCGCCATGGTGCCGTTCAACCTGTGTGGCCCGGACGAGACGGTCGACTATATCCATACGGGGTCATGGGGCGGCAAGGCCATCGCCGAGGCCCGGCAACTAGCGCGAGTCAACGTCGCGGCGACTTCTGAGGCGAGCAACTTCGATCACATTCCGCCGCGTTCGTCTTGGCGGCTGAGCCCAGACGCCGCATATTGCCATATCGTCGCCAACGAAACGATCGGTGGCGTCCAGTTCCACGACTTCCCGTCGACGCCGGCGCCGCTCGTCGCCGACATGTCTTCGGAACTGCTGTCGCGACCCATCGACGTGTCCCGGTTCGGCCTGATCTACGCCGGTGCGCAGAAGAACCTCGGGCCGGCCGGGTTCGCCGTGGTGATCGTGCACCGGGATCTCGCCGGGCACGCTCGCCCGGGCACCCCGCGGTTGCTCGACTACGGCATCCAGGCCGAACACGGTTCGATGTTCAATACGCCGCCCACGTTCGCGATCTACCTCGCCGCGCTCGTGCTGCGTTGGCTCAAAGCCGCAGGCGGCGTTGCGAAGATGGCGGAGGTCAATCGCCGAAAGGCCAGGAAGCTCTACGCCGCCATCGACGCCAGCAACTTCTACCGCGCCCCCGTTGCCCCGTGCGACCGGTCCGTCATGAACGTACCGTTCACGCTCGCCGATACGGCTCTCGACGCAGCCTTCCTCGCCGGGGCCGAGGAAAGGCGCTTGTTGAACCTCAAGGGGCATCGCAGCGTTGGGGGGATGCGCGCAAGTCTCTACAATGCCGTCAGCGAAGGGGCGGTCGACGCCCTCGTGGCATACATGGCGGGTTTCGAAGCCGAGCACGGGTGACCGAGTGGCTAAGGCAAGTTCATCGAGCACTGAGCTGCTTAAGCTGCGCGGTCGCATCGACGCGATCGACCGCCAACTGCGGACCCTGCTCAACAACCGCGCCGCCTGCGCCGAGGAAGTCGCGCGGCTGAAGACCCGCCTGGATGCCGACGCGCCGGCGTACTACCGGCCGGACCGCGAGGCCGAAATCCTCGCCCGGCTTCGCGCGGAGAACGAAGGCCCGTTGCCGGACGCGCACATCGAACGCCTGTTCCGCGAGATCATCTCGTGCTGCCTGTCGCTGGAACAGCCGCTCACCATCGCCTGTCTCGGACCCTCGGGAACCTACACCGAGGCGGCGGCGATCAAACAGTTCGGCCACTTCGCGAAGATGCGGACGTTGTCGACCGTCGCCGACGTGTTCCGCGAAGTGGAGTCCGGCGCGGCGCACTACGGGGTGGTAGCCGTGGAGAACAGCACCGACGGCATGGTGAAGCACACTCTCGACTGCTTCACGACGTCGAGCTTGAGCATCTGCGCGGAGGTGGAACTGCCCATCCATCACGCCCTGCTGATCAGGCGCGGCGGCGACCCCGAAGAGATCGTCGAGATCTGTTCCCACGAGCAATCCCTTGCCCAATGCCGGCACTGGCTGGACGTCCGCTACCCCACCCAGTCCCGGCGACCCGTCTCGAGCAACGCGGAGGCGGCACGGATCGCCGCCGACACCGACGGCGTGGCGGCCATCGCCGGCGAGGCCGCCGCCGACCGCTACGGACTCGACACGGTGCACGCCAACATCGAAGACCAACCGGGGAACAAGACCCGCTTCTTCGTGGTCGGCAATCAACAAGTCGAGCCTACCGGACGGGATCGCACCTCCATCATCGTCTCGACGCGCAACGAACCCGGCGCCCTCTACAAGGTGCTGGCACCGTTCAAGCGGCACGACATCAGCCTGTCGCGAATCGAATCCCGTCCGTCGCAGACATCGGCATGGGATTACGTGTTCTTCATCGACTTCGAAGGGCATCGCAACGACGACTCCGTCACCGGCGTGCTCGCCGAACTGAACAAGGTCGCCACCGGCGTGAAGAACCTCGGTTCCTACCCCCGGGCGTTGGATTAGCGAGTTCCGGACATGGAACTGATCGTCGGGGACGGGCTTGTCCCGTCCCGTATTCAAACAGCCGGCACGTCCGGCGCGGGCGACCACAAGGGCCGAGCGGGCGACCACAAGGGTCGAGCGGGCGACCACAAGGGCCGAGCGGGCGACCACAAGGGTCGCCCCTACGGGAATCCACCCGCTTGCCGGGCCGCGAACGGGGGACGTCCTTGAACCTGCCAACGAACGTCAACGCCCGGATCGCCGGACTCAACCCCTACCAACCCGGCAAGCCCGTTGAGGAACTGATGCGCGAGCGCGGCGTCGCCAACGCCGTGAAACTCGCAAGCAACGAAAACCCCCGCGGACCCGGACCGCGGGTCCTCAAGGCCATGGCCAATGCGGATCTCTCCCGGTATCCCGATGGCACCGGCTTCCGCCTCAAGGCGGCGCTGTCGGAACACCTCGGCGTCGACACCGCGCGCATCACCCTCGGCAACGGTTCCAACGACGTACTCGACCTCGCGGCACGCGTTGCCGTTTCGCCCGGTACGCGGGGCGTCATCGACGAGCACTGCTTCGTCGTCTACCCCCTTGCCATCACGGCCGCCAACGGGATTGTCACGAGGGTGCCGTCGCGGCAATGGGGCCACGATCTCGCTGCGATGGCCGCGGCGATCGACGAACGCACTCGCATCGTCTACCTGGCCAATCCCAACAACCCCACCGGCACCTGGTTCGACCATGCGTCGCTCGACGCCTTCCTGGACGCCGTGCCCAAGGACGTGTGGGTCGTGTTGGACGAGGCCTACGCCGAGTACGTCACCGAACCCGGCTACCCCGACGGCATCCGCCTCGTCGAGCGCCACCCGAACCTGATCGTCACCCGCACGTTCTCCAAGATCCACGCGCTGGCCGCGTTGCGCATCGGCTACGGCGTGAGCTCACCGGAGTTCGCCGATCTTCTGAACCGGGTTCGCCAGCCATTCAATGCCAACAGCCTGGCGCTCGCCGCCGCGGAGGCAGCGCTTGGCGACACCGAGCACGCGGCGGAGAGCCGGCGCTTGAACGGCGAAGGCATGGCACGACTTGTCGAGGGCTTCACCGCCTTGTCCCTTGAGTGGATTCCCTCCGCCGGCAACTTCGTCACCGTGCGACTCGGCCCCGACCACGACGCCGCAACGGTCTACGACACGCTGCTCGACGACGGCGTCATCGTCCGCCCGGTGGCCAACTACGGCATGCCCGAGCATCTCCGGGTCACAGTCGGACTTCCCGATGAAAACGAGCGCTTCCTAGACGCCCTCGCGCGGACCCTCGAACGAACCGGGTGAGATCGCTCCTGCTCATCGGCACCGGCCTTGTCGGCGGTTCGTTCGCCAAGGCCGCGAAGACCCACGCCGTGTTCGACCGGATCGTCGGCGTGGACCGTGACCGCGGTGCCCTCGACCGAGCCCTCGAACTCGGCATCATCGACGAGGTGGACACCTCCGCCAACAACTGCGACGCGGTCTGCGTGGCGGTTCCCGTGGGTGCCATCGCCGGCCATGTGCGCGCCGCGGCGGCTCGCTGCGCTGGTCCCGTATTCGATGTGGGCAGCGTCAAGGGGGCGGTTGTCGACGCACTCCGGCCCGTGCCACCAAACTTCGTGCCGTGCCACCCCATCGCCGGATCCGAACTCCAGGGGCCGACGGCTGCTCGGGCCGACCTATTCGTGGACCGAACGGTGGTCATGACGCCCGTTGCCGAAACAGACGACAGCGCTCTGGATGCCGTACGAGGCTACTGGACGGCATTGGGTGCCCGTGTCGCGGTGCAGACACCTGCTTCGCACGACGAGTGCTTCGCCTTGGTCAGCCACCTGCCCCACCTCGTGGCTTTCGCGTTCATGGACGCAGCGTCACGCGCCGGACCCCTGGACCACGCGGGCAACGGGTTTCGCGATTTCGTGCGCATCGCCGGCGCCGACGTGGATGTCTGGACGGACATACTGCGCGCCAATGCCAGCCGGATCCGTCCGCGCCTCGACGAACTCTTGGAAACCCTCAATCACTTTCGAACGGCGATGGATGGAGGCGGGGAGTCGCTTCGTCACTGCATCGCATCCGGTGTCCACGCCAAGCGCGTGTTCGACGAGGCGGACCATTAGCCCGGCGGACGTCATCGCCATCGACGGCCCCGGCGGCTCCGGCAAGGGCACCGTGGCGAGCCGGCTAGCGGCGGCGCTTGGTTGGCACCTTCTGGACAGCGGCGCTCTGTACCGCGTCGTCGGCCTGATCGCCCTGCGGCGCGGCATCGACTTCGACGACGCCGAGGCGTTGGCCGAAGCGGCGCGCAAGGCCGATATCGCCTTTCAAGACACGCTTGGTGCGATGTCAGGGCCATCGCCGATCCGCGTCGTTGTGGACGGCATCGACGAAACCGACGCCATCCGACGCGCCGAAATCGAACAGCCCGCCTCGCGGGTGGCGGCGGTTCCCGCCTTGCGGGAAGCGTTGTTCGCGATACAGCAGGCGTTTCGCCGCCCCCCTGGGCTCGTCGCCGACGGTCGGGACATGGGCACGGTGGTGTTTCCCGACGCTCGCTTGAAGATCTACCTTACGGCCAGCGTCGATGCGCGGGCCCGGCGTCGCTTCGAGCAGTTGAAGCAACGCGAAGCGAGTGGTAGCCTGCGCGCCCCCTTCGGCAGTGACCGCGAGAACGTCGCCGGATCTGCGGCAGCCGCCTTGGCGGCAATTCGCGCGAGCACCGAAGCACGCGATGAGAGGGACCGGACGCGCCCGGTCTCGCCTCTGCTGCCGGCACCCGACGCGGTGACGATCGATTCCACCGAGATGTCGATCGACGACGTAATGGCGGCGGCGATGGCCCTCGTCCAAGAACGGGGGTTGGGCCGCTAATGGCGGCACGCGCGAAGGATTGAAACAACTGTCATAAGGAAAGTATGGCCGAAGAACTGACTGGAGAAGGTGTGGACGGGTTGCCGACGACGGCGCTACCGCCCATGGACGAGGACATCGGCCTCGAGAGCTTTGAAGCGTTGTTCGAGGAGAGCCTCGCCACACTCGAGATGGAGCCCGGATCGATCGTGACCGGCACCGTGGTGGAGATCGACAAGGAATTCGTGCTCGTCCATGCCGGACTGAAGTCCGAAGGCGTCATCCCGCGCAGCCAGTTCCTGAACGAAGACGGCGAGTTCAGCCTAGAGGTCGGCGACCAGGTGCAGGTCGCGATGGAAACCGTCGACGACGGCTGGGGCGAAACCCGGCTGTCACGGGAGAAGGCCCGGCGCGCCGAATCCTGGCAGATGCTCGAGCACGCCTTCTCGACCGGCGATGTCATCAAAGGCATTCTGAACGGCAAGGTCAAGGGCGGCTTCACCGTCGACATCAACGACATCCGGGCGTTTCTACCCGGCTCCCTGGTGGACATCCGACCGTTGCGCGAGACAGCCCACCTGGAAGGCCGGTCCCTGGAATTCAAGGTCATCAAGCTGGATCAGCGGCGCAACAACGTGGTGGTGTCCCGGCGGGCGGTGCTCGAGGAAGAGAGCAGCGCCGAACGGGAAGCTCTGCTCGCCTCGCTCCACGAGGGCCAGGAAATCAAGGGCATCGTCAAGAATCTCACCGACTACGGCGCATTCGTCGATCTCGGTGGCCTCGACGGGCTACTGCACATCACCGACATGGCCTGGCGGCGGGTCCGTCACCCCAGCGAGATGGTCAACGTCGGCGACGAGGTGCCGGTCAAGATCCTCCGCTTCGACCGGGAGGCCAGGAAAGTCTCACTCGGCATGAAGCAACTCGGCGACGATCCGTGGGTGGATATCGCACGGCGCTATCCGCAGGGAATGCGCGTCGTCGCACGGGTGACCAACTTAACGGACTACGGCTGCTTCGCGGAAATAGAAGAAGGCGTGGAGGGCCTCGTGCACGTCTCCGAGATGGACTGGACCAACCGCAACGTACACCCGTCGAAGGTGGTCGCCGTTGGTGACGAGGTCGAAGTCATGATCCTGTCCATCGACGAAGACCGGCGCCGCATTTCACTCGGCATCAAACAGTGCCGCGCGAACCCCTGGGACGAGTTCGCCGCTTCGCATTCGCCTGGCGACCGCATCCGCGGGCGCATCAAGTCGATCACCGACTTCGGCATCTTCGTGGGACTCGACGGTGGCATCGACGGCCTCGTCTATCTCTCGGACATTTCCTGGAAAGAGCCCGGCGAAACGGCGGTACGCCGCTACAGCCGGGGCGAGGAAATCGACACGGTGATCCTGTCCATCGACTCCGAACGCGAGCGCATCGCGCTTGGCATCAAGCAACTCGACGACGATCCATTCAACGACTACGTCGAAGCGCACGACCGCAACAGCATCGTCGACGGCGTGGTTGTCGCCGTCGAGCCCAAGGAAGTTCTCGTCAGACTCGCTCCCGAGGTCGAGGCGGTGCTCAAGGCATCCGAGATCTATGCGGATCGCGTCGAAGATGCCCGGACCGCCCTGTCGGTGGGCGACGACGTGACCGCCAAGATCATCAGCATCGATCGCAAGAACCGTGGCATCAGCCTGTCCATCAAGGCCCGCGAGAAGGACGACGAGAAGCAGGCCCACCGCGAGTACCAGAAGAGCCAGCCCGAGCGGCCTGGACCCACGACCCTGGGCGATCTCATCAAGGCGCAGATGGGGGGCACGGACCAGCCGGCCTCGGACGAGGACGCGTAGGGGACGGACTCGTCCCGTCCCGCCAGCCAGGCAAGCGGATATGTCCGATGCGGGGCCGCGTCGGGCCCTTGCGGGCGCGTTTAGGTCGCCACCCGACCCGACTAAGCGTTCGTGGGGTTTGCACATTGCGGAACCGCGTTCTCTGCCCCTACCCCCCGACCTTCTACGGGGCAGGCCGCTGTGGTAGTTTTCGATGCGTGACTTGCCACCTCGGAACGGGCGGCGAATGACCAGGTCCGAACTCATCGAACAGATGGCATTGCGCCACAAGGGCCTGCTGACAGTCGATGACGTCGAGATGGCCGTCAAGAACATCATCGACCAGATGTCGAACTCGCTTGCCAAAGGTGGCCGCATCGAGATTCGCGGTTTCGGCAGTTTCTCGTTGCACTATCGACCACCGCGGATGGGCCGCAATCCGAAGACCGGCGAGTCGGTCAGCCTAACCGGAAAGTACGCGCCGCACTTCAAACCCGGGAAACGGCTGCGCGACCGCGTCAACGAGGGCCGACAACGGGAGGTCGGTGACGCGCGACGGCTGCCGGCCGGTTCGCGGTGAGCGCCCTAAACAGGAAGCGGGACTCGACGAACTCTCTCTCGGCGCCTACGGCGCTTGCGACGCCTACGGAGCTTGCGACGCCTTCGGCGCGTGGCCGCGGGTATTCAACCGACGATCAACCGCGGAGGGCCACGCGTGGCGCGCGGAAGGTCTATCGAATGGTGCGAAACGTCGCCCTCGTCGTCGTACTGCTGGCCGTGGTCACGTTTGCCGTGATCCTCGGCATCGACAACCAAACACCCATGACGGTGCGTTTCCTCAACCGGGTTAGCCCGGAGTGGCCAGCGTTTTCCTGGCTGTGCGCGGCGTTCGGCGGGGGCCTGGTGCTTGGCGTGGCGCTGTGTGCCGGCAGCCTGGTGCGCAGCAGGTTCAACCAACGACTGTTGCGTCGCTCGCTGCACCAGCGGGAAGCCGAAATCGGTCGGCTACGCGATTCCCAGCACGACTAATCGGCGATCGCCGACACGCTCCGGCGGCAATTTCCTACACGTCCCATGGCAATCGTCCGGCATCCAAGACGCCGGCAGCCCAGTATCTTCGAACGTCCATTGCACACGGGAACTTAGGAGATACCCATGCCTTCATTGCGCACTTTGTTCGCCATCATGGCGCTGGTCTACGCAGGTCTGGTCGCGGCCGAACCCGCCGAGACGGTCAACATCAATACGGCGGACGCCGAAACCATGGCCCGCGTGTTGAACGGTGTCGGCCTGAAGAAGGCCGAAGCCATCGTTCAGCATCGTGAGACCCACGGCCGCTTCGACAGCGCCGCCGACCTGACTGCCGTCAAAGGCATCGGCGAATCCATCGTCGAGAAGAATGCCGACAAGATCGTCGTCAGCGAGATGCCCGCCGAGAAGAAGGACCCGTCCACCGGCCAGTGACGAGCCGGGCGCGATGGTCCACCTCGCCATAGGCGTCCCGGCGCACCTCGCTAACGCTGTGCGCCGGATGACGCCTACGGCCCATCAGCGAGGACCTGGCGGTTGCGGGCACAGATGCACGATCTCGCTCGATCTCGGGTGCCGACCGCTGCGATGCGCCACATGAGCGGACGGCAGTTCATCGCGCCGGACCGCAGATGGGCGAACGCCAGAGATCTCGAGGTGTGCTTCGTGGCATTGGAAGGGCCGGGGTCGCACGGGACCATCTATGCCGGTGAGCGCAAGACAACCGTCAAGGATCGAAAGAAGGGGATTGGCAAGAGGCTGCTTGCTAAGATGCTTCGCGACCTGGGGATCGAGAAGACCGACTTGTAGACGGACACCGTTTGGCGGTATTGGAATTCGGGACAGGAGTCGATGCCTGACACGTACAACTATCCGGTCGAGATCGAGCAAGACGAGGACGGTCGCTATGTCGTCACGTTCCTGGATTTCGGGTGGGGAGCCACGGATGGTGCGACCCGCGACGAAGCGTTGGGCGAGGCCCGGGATCTGCTTCGGGAGTTAATCGCCGCTACCATGCGCGAGGGAAAGGATCTGCCAGAGCCTTCGCGAGCGACCAGAAGGCAGTTCGTTGTGGTCCCTCCAGTGCCAATTGCCCTCAAGGCGGCGCTCTACGAAGCGTTTCGCGACACCGGGCTGTCGCAACGTCGTCTCGCCCGGGACCTTGGGGTTGCGGAGAGCGAGGTGCGGCGCATGCTGAACCCAGACCATGCAACGAGGACCGGGACCATCGACCGCGCGCTACGCCAGTTGGGGAAGCGCGTGACCTTGACCGTTGGCGAGGCGGCTTAAGGGTTCTTCAGTTCGCGACGGTCATCTCCCGGACCAGGAGCGACCCCGTCTGGATATTGCCGCGACGGTCGACATCGTCGCCGCAACCTACGATGCCCTTGTAGACGTCGTCCAAGTTGGCGGCGATGGTGACTTCGTCCACGGGATGGCGCGGCTCGCCATCGGCGATCCAGACACCGCCCGCACCTCGGGAATAGTCGCCGGTGACGAGGTTCACGCCCTGCCCCATCAGGCTCGTGACGAGGAGTCCCGTGCCCATGTCCCTCATCAGTTCTAGAACGGGGCGGGTCTCGGCGACCACGTCGAGGTTGAAGTAGCCGCCGGCGTTGGCCGTAGTCGTCATTCCCAAGCGCCGGGCCGAGTAGCTGTCCAAGACATAGCTCGCCACCACGCCCTCGTCGATGAACGTCTTGGCCCGGGTCGCCACGCCATCGCCGTCGTAGCCGGCACTGGCGAGACCCTTCGGTCGATGCGGTTCCTCGCGTAGGGTGATGGCTTGGGTTGCGGCTTGCCGACCTAGCGAGTCGAGGAGATACGACTCGCGACGGTACAGGGCGCGGCCGCCGATCGCCGCTAGCAGGTGGGAAATGAGTCCCGCTGCAACCGGCGCCGCGAACAACACGGGATAGGTACCGGTCTGCACCGGCCGGCAGCCTAGGCGACCCACCGCCCGGCGAGCGGCCTCGCGGCCGACCTCCACGTGGTCCTCGAGGTCGGCCGGATCGCGGCTGACGGTGTACCAGTCTTCGGGCTGCATGCCATTCGCGTCGCCGGCGATCATCAGGCAACTCGTCGAGTGACGCGTGCCCCATGCCGCTTCGAGGAATCCGTGGGAATTGCCGTACACCTGGCAGCCCCGGGCGGTTGCGACGCGGGCGCCCTCCGAGTTGACAATGCGGTCGTCGTACGCGAATCCGGCAGCCTCCGTTTCCGCTGCCCGATCGGTAGCGCCGGGGACGTCGACATCCCACGGATGATGCAGGTCGAGGTTGGGAATGTGCTGGGCCATCAAGGCCGCATCGGCAAGCCCGTTGCAGGGATCCTCCTCGGTGTACCTGGCGATGTTCAGGGCGGCTCGCACAGTGTCGCGGATCGCGTCGGGGCCGGCATCGGAGGTACTGGCATTCCCCTTTCGAACCCCGACGTAGACCGTGATTCCGAAGCCCCGGTCATTGGTAAACTCGACGGTCTCGAGTTCGCCCTTGCGCACGGATACCAACAGGCCGCTGCTGTCGCCTGCGGCGACCTCCACCGCCGTGGCGCCTTGTCGCTTGGCCTCCTCGAGAATCCGCGTCACCAGATCCTTCAACGACGCCGCAAGTGCTGCGGGATCGGTGTCCTGTTGCGGCACGACGGGTTTCACGCCAACGCCGCGCCAGTGCCGCCCACCGTGATCTCGTCGATCTTGAGTGTCGGCTGACCCACACCGACAGGTATGGTCTGCCCATCCTTGCCGCAGATGCCGACGCCGCCGTCGAGTTTGAAGTCGTCGCCGACCATGGACACGCGTTGCATGACCTCCGGACCGTTGCCGATCAGCGTCGCACCCCGAATGGCAGGCCCCACCTGGCCGCCTTCGATCAGGTACGCCTCGGTGGCCGAGAAAACGAACTTGCCAGAGGTGATGTCCACCTGGCCGCCCCCGAAACTCACCGCGTAGACGCCCTTGTCGACGCTGGCGATGATCTCGTCGGGTTCACTCTCGCCGGGCGCAAGAAAGGTATTGGTCATGCGCGGCATTGGCAGGTGGGCGTAGGACTGCCGACGCCCGTTCCCCGTGCTCTCGGCGCCCATGAGCCGGGCGTTGTGCTTGTCCTGCATGTAGCCGACCAGCACACCGTTCTCGATCAGGGTGGTGCGCTGTCCCGGCGTGCCTTCGTCGTCCACGGATAGGGAGCCCCGTCGGTCGGCCAACGTGGCGTCGTCGATCACGGTACACAACTCAGAGGCGACGACCTCGCCCATTCGGCCCGAGAATGCCGACGTGCCCTTGCGATTGAAGTCGCCTTCCAAGCCGTGACCCACCGCCTCATGCAGCAGAACCCCCGGCCAACCCGGGCCAAGCACGACGGGCATCGCTCCAGCCGGTGCATCGACGGCATCCAGGTTGACGAGGGCAATGCGCACGGCCTCGCGGGCGTATTCCTCCGCAGCATCCGTGTCGAACAACCAGGCGGTGTCAAAACGTCCGCCGCCCCCACTAACGCCACGCTCGCGCCTGCCGTCCTGCTCCGCGAGAACCATGACGTCGAACCTTGCCATCGGGCGGGCATCACCGCTCATCAAACCGTCCGTTGACACCACGAGGTTGATCTCGCAATCCAGAGCAACCCGCACCACCACCTCGCTGACCCGGGGGTCGAGGCCCCGGGCGAAGCCATCGATGCGGTGTAGCAGCGCGACCTTGGCGTCTTCCGGCGCCGAGGTGATCGGGTCGACGTCCGCGTAACGCACCGTTGCGGCGGTTCCCGTGAGCGCGCCTGCGCCGCTGCCGTAGCCCGTGCGCGCAATGCTGCGCGCGGCTTCCGTGGCTTCGCGAAGCGCCGGCAAAGCAATGCTGTCGGCGTACGCGAAGCCGGTTTTCTCGCCACTGATCGCGCGTACCCCGACACCCCTGTCGACGCTGTACGCACCGCTTTTGACCTTGCCGTCCTCCAATCCCCAGGCCTCATGGCGAAGTAGCTGGAAGAACAGCTCGCCGGTGTCGATATCCTTCGCGGACAAACGCCCGAGCAGGCCGGTCACTTCCGGTTCGCCGATCTCATCGGGGTCCCATAGCGCCTGCCGCGCCGACACGATCACGCTGGTCGATGTCATTCCTCGGTCTCCCCCTGTTCCGCCACGGTCGCCTCCGGCTCGTCACGAGCCGGGTTCGCCTCGGCAATCACCCTGTCCTCCGCGCCTGCCGCCAGTGCCGACGCGTTGCCTACAGGGACCACTTCCGGGTCGTCGTAGGTCCCCCGGACCACAACGTTGACACTCGCCAAGCGCTTGATTGGATCCTTGAGGACCTGCTGACCGAACAGAACCCCCGCCGCCAAGACGGGGTTCGACGCCGCGACAAAGGCAGCATACCAAGGCAGGCTGGCGTGCAACGGCGGCGTGACCACCATGGTGTAGTCGAGCGCGCCACTCGCGAAGTCGACGCTGCCGTCGATATCGACCCGCAAACCGGTACCCGTGATTTTTGCTGGCTCGCGGAATCGGGCGCGACCGTCGGTGACCGACAGGTTCGCCAGCGCCCGGTCGAAACTGATGCCCCGCCCGAACACGTCCGTGAAGTCGAGACTCATCCGCTTGACGATGGTGGAAAAGTTGATGAGGCTCATGATGCGGGCCGCTCCCGCCCCCTGCTCGACGTCCAGAAACCGCCCATTGGCGAGGTCCAGCGAGGCGTCGCCGGACAACGTGGCCAGGTCGAACTCGAGGGGCGAACCAGGCCAGTACACGCTTCCCTCGGCAGCGAAACTCTCGGACTCCACGCTGGCCACAAAACCCCACTGCGGCAGCACTTCCCGGAGGTCGCCGGCCGTGACGGTGCCCTCGAAACGGGTCGTACCGTCTCGGCTCCAAAGCATCGGCGCCGTGGCCTCGATACTCAAGCCCCGCAGTTCGGCGACTACATCGTGCAACTCGATGCCTTCGGGGACGGGTCTCAGCCGGAACCGCCAAGTGCCGTAATCGGCTTCGCCGACGAGAACCCGCCCGATATCCACATCGGCGGCAAAGAGTCGATCGATGACGGCGGGATCCACGGCGATCGGATCGTCGTTCGGCGACGCGGGCAGATTGAGTTGCGGGACATTGAGACGCCAAGGCGCGTCGCCGGATCTTGCCAAGCTGCCGTGCAGTTCCCTGCCAGCCAGTGTGAGGTGGATCTCGCCGCCCTCCCCGTACCCGTCGACGCGGAGGTCGGCGAGTTCCAGCGCACCGACTTCAACCCGGCCGATGCGGAAGTCGCGCAGTTCCCAAGCGAAGCCGGGACCCTCTCCGTCCGCTGGACCGAGCGCCGAGACGATCGATGCCACGTCAAAGGTGTCGAGCCCGCCCGCGATCACCATGCGACCCTGGGCTGCGTCGGCCATGGGGACAGGCACACCAAGCCCCAAGGCTGCCGCCATGATGCCGCCGTCGTCCATGTGCAACCACCCGCTCAGCTCGTCGTAGCGCGCCGACACGGCCACGTAGTCGTCGAGGAACTGCAGCGAAACAGCCAACGCACTCGCCTCGTCATCGCGCTTGTCCAACGGCGCGGGAAGGTCCGCCGCGACCCCAACCAGATCACTCTCGATACGGAGTTCCGCAGGGTGCTCGGACCCGGGGAACACCTCGAACGCGGCATCGAAGTCGAACCCACCGCGGGCGACGCCGGGATCCGCCAGGCCCAACAGCCGGTAGGCGTCGACCACGCTAGCTGATCCTTCGACGGCGAAGCGAATCGCCTCGGCGTCGGACTCGATGCCGAGACGAACCGGGGCACCGAACAATCTTCCGGTTAGGCCATCGCTTGCAAGGCTCGCCGGAAACTCGTAGCGCACGCGGTTGCTCATGGCGTCGAATCGCAAGCCCAAGTCGGCCATGTCGATGTTGGTCCCTTCGAGGTCGAATTCGACGCGAAGGTCCCGCGGCAGCACGCCGTCGTTCCCTGACCGCGTCAAGGGCAGCACCATCTCCGCCGCGACAACTATCGGCCCGTCCCCCGTCCATGCGTCGGAAAGGAACGGCATGGCGGCGAGGACGGGGCTCGCGCGCACGAAGTGAAGCAGCGCCGCGGCATCCGCGCGGGATCTCAAGCGCAGCGATATTTCCTCTCCGGAACTCGGCACCCGGACGTCGGCTTCGGCGATATCCATGTCGAACATCCTGGCGCGGCCTCGGAGCCGGGTTTCCTGTCCGCGAACGACGAGGTCTGCGCTGATGTGGCTCGCCGACGGCCAATCCCCGTGATAGTCGACAACGCCATCGACGACCCTAGCGGCCATCTCGAAGTGGCGGCGGGGCGGGCCGTCGCTCGGGCCGACGGCACCTTGGAACAGGATTCGGGTGTCCTCGAGGTGTCCCGAGCGCACGTTCGTTCTCAGCCAATCCCGAACTCCCGGTGCAACGGCCAGGGGGACATAGCCCCCGGCATCCGACACCGCGATTCGGTCAACCTTGGCGTCCACCGCGACATGCGCGTGGCTGGCCCCCCTCGGGCGCGAAAAGGCGATGTCGGCAACGGCCCGCGTGCCGCCCCGGTCGAGCCAAAGCCGTTCGCCTCGCATTCCGAAGTTCCCCGAGACGAACGAGAACGTGATCGACCCGCCTCCTTGCACGTAGGTCTCTTCGGCACCCACGAGGTCCGGCATGGCCAAGGCGATGTCATAGCCGTCCACGTCCAGGCGAATCGCACGCGTGTGGCCGGCCGCCACGAACGCGACGTTCTGCGCCTCCGGCACCCCCTGGTAGGAGGCGATCGCGGCATCGCGCGCCCGGCACACGAACGCCGCGCCCTCGCCGTCGAATCGAACCCGAAATCCATCGATGCGACCCTCTGGCGCCAAGTTGTCCAGCCATCGGCCAACGGGATGGTCCACGCCGAGAGCGGTCGTCGCGAACGTTGCCACGTCTTCGACCGAGAACGGCGGCAGCCACAGGTCAGCGAAGGGATTACCGAGATCGCCGGGAACAAAGAACCCGGCACCGTCGAACTCCAGAAGTCGATCACCACTCGATGCGGACAACGTGTCGATGCGGCCCCGGTATCCCGTGCCCTCAGACCACGCGACAAGTGCAGCCGCGAGCGTACTCTCCGAAGCCGGCGTTTCAATCCGGGTCAGCTCGATGTCGAACCGAGCCCGCGCATTGCCATCCGCGCTGCGCCGCCAGTCCCCGGCAAGGGCAACCTCGAAGTCCGGCAGGCCAAGCATGTCATCCAGTTCGCTCCCCAGAGAGAACGCGTTCGCGGAAACCCTGACGGCGCCCGGTCCATCCTCGGTCACATCCCCCTCGATTTGGATTGCGCAGTCGGCACAATTGGGCTCCGACTGCACGCTGACGGAGAATCGGTGCCCCCCGCCCACGTTGATGAACCACGACTCGACGTACAGCGCTGCCGTGCGGCGGCCTTCCCGGGCGAAGACTCTGCCGCGAACCCAGACTTCGTCGCTGAATGCGAACAACGCCAATGCATCCAGGCCGGAGCCAGCCGACCCGCCCGCCAGATGCCAACCACCACCGGCCTTCTCGAAGACCAGGCGACCGTCCGCGACGGTCATTCGCCGTGCGACGACGCGATTCCTGCCCAAGCTCTCCATCAGGTCGAGTTCGAAGTCCAAGCCGATCAGCTCGCCAGACGCCAAGCGGACGCGATCGGCGAAGATTCCGGGATTGAGGCCCTGCCAGCGTCCTTGCAGCCCCTCTACGAGAAAACCCGGACCGAACACCGCATTGACGGTGTCCTCAAAGCGATGCAGTTGGTAGAACAACACCCGCCCGCCGACCTGCAGCAAGGCGAAACAAACCGCGACGACGGTCGCCACGACGAGCGTTGCCCGCGCGAATGACTTCAATGCGACACCAGATCGAACTGGTCGGCGGCGTAGCCTGGCTCAACTTGAAGTCGGATCGGCCCAACGTCACGTTCCAGCTCCGCGAGATACGCCGCCTCTTCGTCGAGAAGGCGGTCGACAACCCGCTGACTCGCCCGAACCAGGTGCTCCGATGCGCATTCGGGAACCTTCGCCCGCCTGGCAAGCGCACGGAAGATGTCGTAGCAAGCGGTCTGCGGGGATTTGGCAAAGGCGCGGCCGCTACAGGTCTCGCAGGTGTCGCAGAGCTGTCGTCCCAAGCTCTCGCGAGTACGGCGGCGGCTGATCTCTACCAACCCGAGTTGAGAAAACCCGGCTGCACGAAACCGTGCAGGATCGTCGGATGCCGCACCGTGCAGCGCGTCCATCACCGCCTGCTGATTGTGTTCATCGACCATGTCGATGAAGTCGACGACGATGATGCCGCCGATGTTGCGTAGGCGGAGTTGCAGGGGGATTTCTCGTGCCGCCTCGAGGTTGGTGGTGAACGCGGTGGACTCCAGGTCGGCTGAGTCCACGAAGCGCCCGCTGTTGACGTCGATGGTGGTCATTGCTTCGGTCTGTTCGATCACCAGAGTGCCGCCCGAAGGCAAGGGGACTCGCTTGTCGAGCGCCCGGTCAATGGCCGTCTCCAACCCCCGCGCTTCGAACAACGGGGTACGTCCTTGGTAATGCGCGACCGTCTCGGCAAGCTCAGGGAGACGTTGGCCGATGTAATCCGCGACCCGATGGAAGGTGTCGGTGTGATTCACTAGGATCGCGCGCGTGGTCGGCCCGGCGAAGTCCCGCACGATGCGCATCGGCACGGGCAGTTCCTCGTGCACCAGACAGGCGTTCCCGGTGAACCCCGCGGCGGACCGGGGGGCCGCCATCGCCCCGGCGATCTCGCCGTATCGCCGCGACACACGTTTCCACAATCCGTGCAACCTACGGATTTCGGTTCGAAGGAGAGCTTCGGTCGCCGATCGGCAGGCTGTTCGGACGATATAGCCATACGGCGTCCCGGCCTCGGCACGCAGCCGCGTCACGAGATCCTTGAGTCGCTCGCGCTCGTCCTCGTCCACGATGCGTGTCGCAACGCCGATATGGGTGTCGAAGGGGAGCAGCACGACGGTCCGTGCCGCGAGCGCCAGGTTAGTCGTAAGGCGTACGCCCTTGCCGTTCAAGGGGTCCTTCGCGACCTGCACCAGCAGGCTCTGCCCGGGACGCACCAACTTCGAGATATCCGGTGCGGCACACCCGGGTTCGACGCGCACGCCGTGGAAATCCCGAACGTGAAGAAATCCCGGCCGTCCCAGGCCGATGTCGACGAACGCGGCCTGTACGCCGCCGACCACCCTTTCCACCCTGCCCCGGTAGAGGTTGCCCCGCAAGCTGCGCCCGGCCGGACGCTCGATGTGGACCTCGCGAAGCCTGCCGTCGACGACCAAGGCGACTCGCGTCTCGAAAGGGTTCACGTCGACAAGGATTTCTTCGGACATGCGCTCGCCCACCTTCGCGTGCGACAGCCGCGACGTCGACCCGCCTTCGAGGGCTGCCACGACGGATCATACCGCCGATTCGATCTAGGAGTCTGCGCCGCGCAAACCCTTGGGGGCGTCCCTTTTCGGTCGGCACCGCAATAGCGCTGCCCATCGCGATCTTGACGTCCAGCACGGCCGTGCCACCGTCGCCATCGGGACGGGACAAGCCCGCCCCCTTCGATGGAACAAACGCCAAAGGAAGCCTGCGACCGTGGCGGTTGTTTCATGGGAGGTCGGCGTGGCTGGGCCGGAGGCGGAGCCGGTACCGAGCGCCAGCGAGGCACCGGACCCGGCTATGGGGCGCTACGGCGCTCGTCCGAGTTGCCCCGACAAGCCCTGCAACTCGACGCGCCGTGCGGCCATGGACAGCACGAAGGCGACAGCCGGGTAGACCAGGGATGTCGTTAGCGCCGGCCCGAACACGCCCCAGGTCGACCACTCCAAGTCCAGCAGGAACAGCACCGTCCGCTTTACCAACCCGATGACCAGGGCGATGCCGAGCACCACCGCCATCTGTTGCCAGAGGGTGTAGAGGCTCAGCCGTTCTTCGAGCCGCTTGGCGATGTAGGTCGCGAAGGCGAGGCAGATTCCCGTCAATCCGAGCGGGCCGGCGAGGAGTACATCGAAGAACAAGCCAGCCACCCACGCGGACATGGGACCGACGCGGCTCGGGGCGGCGACACCCCAGTAGAACATCACCGCGATGGCCCAATCCGGCCTTAGCCAAGCCAGCCAGTCCGGCCCCGCATCCACCCGGGCCACGGCGAGGACCATGGCACCGACAAGGCTGAGGAGGATCAGCCAACCGCCGCGCAACGGGTTCAATCGCCGATCTCCGCCACTGCGTCTGTCGACGGTTCAGCGTCTTGGCGTCCGCCGAGCACAACCAGCACGAGCCGCGACCGGGCCAGTTCGGCGCTGGGTTCCCAAACCACCTGCGCGTACTGCTGCGTCGGATCCTTCACGACCCGCGTGACCACGCCGACCGGGTAGTCGCGCGGAAACCGACGGCCAAGTCCGGAACTCACGAGATTGTCGCCGGCCACGATGTCCGTGGTTACGGGCGGGTTGTCCAACAGATGAGGTCCCTTGCCTCCTCCGGAGGCGATCGCGAACACCTTGGACCGGATGACCTGCACGGGGATGGCATGCGAAGGATCGGTGACCAACAGAACGCGGCCGGTAAGCGGCGTGGTTTCCACGACCTGCCCAAACACCCCCGCCGAGTCGATGACGGCTTGACCGACGGCGACACCGTGGGCGCCCCCCTTGTCGACGACGATCTCATAGCGGGTCGGGTCGGGAATGACCTCGATCAGTTCGGCGATCAGCAGGTCGTCCGGCAATCGTGCCGGCAGGTTGAACAGTTCGCGCAGGCGGTCGTTCTCGGCCAGGATGGCATCGGTACGAGCGGTCTCGGATCTGGCCATCAGCAACTCGCGCTCCAGGCTGGCGTTGCGGCGCATCAGCCGGCTACGGGCGGAGAAGAACTCGATCAAGTGGTCCATCGCAATGTGCGGCGACTCCGCGACGTACTGAACCGGGACCACCATCGTCGCCAGCACAGACCGCACCGGCAGCAACCAGCCAAGCCCCGCCTTTTCGATACCCAGGAGGACACACGACGCCAACGTCAGCCCGAGCAATAGCGGACGAACCTGTGCTTGACGCGCTCCGAACAACGATGCCATGTCACACCCTCAACCCACGGCCGGTTCGCGACCGCGACGGCGAGTCCGCATTCCCGCGGACTCGCGTCGGGTTGGATTCTAAGGAACCGCGGTGCGGACTGGCTACTCCGTCCAGAGCAGGTCGACGTAGCCGGCGAAGTCCTCGACAGCCTTTCCCGCACCCCTGGCGACGCAGGTCAGGGGATCTTCGGCGATGACCACCGGCAGGCCCGTCTCTTCCGCGAGAAGTACGTCGAGGTCCTTGAGCAACGCCCCGCCTCCTGTCAAGACGATGCCCGTCTCGGCGATGTCGGCGGCAAGTTCAGGCGGCGTGTGCTCCAGGGCGTTCTTGACCTCCTGGACGATCGTCGCCAAGGGTTCCTGAAGCGCTTCGAGGATGTCGTTGCTGTTCAGGGTAACTTTGCGCGGCACACCCAGCGACAGGTTGCGCCCACGCACGCTGATCTCGCGGACGTCCTGCTGCGGATAGGCAACCCCGATTTCGTACTTGATGTGCTCGGCCATCGCCTCCCCGATCAGGGTGCCCTGGGCACGACGGACGTAGTTGAGAATATTCTCGTCGAAGCGGTCGCCGCCGACCCGGACGGTGTCTGAATAGACGATGCCGCTCAACGAGACGACTGCGATTTCCGTGGTGCCGCCACCGATGTCCACGACCATCGTGCCCACCGCCTCGTGGACCGGCAGTCCCGCCCCGATCGCCGCCGCCATCGGTTCTTCTATGAGCCGCACGTCCCGCGAACCCGCCGACAGCGCCGAGTCGCGGATCGCCTTGCGCTCGAGCAGAGTCGACCGGCAAGGCACGCTAACGATCACCCGTGGACTCGGTCGGACAATCGCGTTCTCCTGCACCTTGCCAATGAAACGCCGGAGCATTTCCTTGGTGTAGGTGTCGTCGGCGATTACGCCGTCCTTCAAGGGGCGGATTGCCTTGATGTTGATCGGCGTGCGCCCGAGCATTCTCTTGGCGTCCGAGCCGACGGCCAGCACGCGCCGCTCTCGATGGTCTTCGCGAATTGCCACGACCGACGGTTCATCGAGGATGATCCCCTTCTCCTTGGCGTAGATCAGCGTGTTGGCGGTACCAAGGTCGATGGACAGGTCCCGCGAAAACAGCCCGCGAAGGTTTCTTAGCATCGAGATTGGCGGCGGATTACGGCAATACGCCACTCTACCACGGCGCCTGCGGCCACGGCATACGCAAGTCGGGAGACAATGTGGAGAAGCGACGGGGTGCCTTTCGGACCCGGGCCGACAGGAACCACCGCCGGGTGGCGTTGTCGTAACATCGCGCGCAAGCGCAACGACGTCCGGAAGCAAGGCCTTGGAAGCAGACCTCATCGATAAGCTCATGCGCCTCGCCGCCCTGCGGCTCGAAGCAAGAGAGCGGGAACTCCTAAAGGACAATCTCTCGAAGATCGTCCACCTGATCGACACCATGCAGTCCGCCGACACGGACGGGGTGGAACCCCTCGACCACCCGTTGGACGGCGTCCAGCCGTTACGGCCGGACCACGTTACGGAGGTTGTCGATCGGAACCGGTTCCAGGAAGTCGCACCGGAGGTTCGCGACGGACTCTATCTCGTGCCACGGGTGGTGGAATGACCTTCCCCCGGTTCGCGACGATTGCGGAGATGCGTAGCGCACTGGCGTCCAAGACGATCAGCGCCGTGGAACTTGCCCGCGAGCACCTGGACCGCATTGCCGCAAGCGACCTCAACAGCTTCGTAACCGTGTGCGAAGACGACGCTGTCGCAACAGCCCGCGAGGCCGACGGGCACATCGGTCGCCACGGGCAATCAGGCCTCGTGGGCGTCCCTGTCGCTCACAAGGACGTGTTCTGCACCGCCGGCGTGCGGACCACCTGCGCATCGAGGATGCTCGCGGGGTTCGTGCCGCCGTACGACGCCACCGTGGTCGCCAGATTCCGGGATTCGGGTGCGATCATGCTCGGCAAGACCAACATGGACGAGTTCGCCATGGGCTCGTCGAACGAAAACAGTCACTTCGGTTCGGTGTCCAACCCTTGGGACGTGACCCGCGTTCCCGGCGGGTCGTCCGGCGGTTCCGCCGCAGCCGTGGCGGCCGGGCTGGTTCCCGCCGCTACCGCCACCGACACGGGCGGGTCGATTCGCCAGCCCGCCGCGTTTTGCGGGATCAGCGGCCTGAAACCCACCTACGGCCGGGTATCGCGGTATGGGATGGTGGCGTTCGCGTCCAGCCTCGACCAGGGCGGACCGATGGCGCGTTCGGCAGAGGATCTGCGCCTGCTGCTGCAACACATGGAAGGTCACGACCCGCTGGACTCCACCAGCGCGGATATTGGACCCACGCCACGCGAGGCGGACCGGGTCGGATTGAGGATCGGAGTCGTGCGCGAGTACGGGCGGGACCTGGACGCCCGTCTCGCCGCCACCGTGGACGAAGCTGCAGCAGTCTTCGAGCGGCTGGGTCACGAGCGCGTGGAAATCTCCTTGCCGCACACCACCTACGCGACCGCCGCGTACTACGTCGTGGCGAGCGCAGAGGCATCCACCAACCTGTCCCGCTACGACGGCGTCCGCTACGGACATCGCGCCGAGTCGCCCAACGACCTTGACGACCTCTACGCCCGGTCACGAAGCGAGGGATTCGGCGCCGAGGTGAAGCGGCGCATCCTCACCGGCACCTATGCGCTGTCGATCGGCTACTACGATGCGTACTACCGCAAGGCGCAGCGGCTGCGCCGCCTGATTCGCCAGGACTTCCTCGATGCGTTCCGCTCGGTCGAGGCGATCCTGGCACCCGCGACGCCATCCACCGCGTTCGAGAAAGGTGCGCTGCTCGCCCCGGACGAAACCAAGGATCCAACCGTCATGTACGAGCAGGACGTCTACACCGTGCCCGCAAGCCTGGCCGGCCTGCCGGCGTTGAGCATTCCGTGCGGCATCATCGACGGCCTGCCGGTCGGGATGCAGCTCATCGGACCCCACTTCGGCGAAGACCGGCTGCTCGCGCTCGCCGAGTCGTTCCAGCAGGAAACCGACTGGCACCAACGGACACCGCCGCGATGAGCGAATGGGAGAGCGTCATCGGGCTCGAGGTCCACGTGCAACTGAAGACGCGTTCGAAGATCTTCTCCGGTGCCGCCACGGCATTCGGCGCGCCACCCAATACCCAAGCCTGTGCCGTGGATCTGGCACTGCCCGGCGTCCTGCCCGTCCTAAACGCCGAGGCCGTGCGCATGGCGATCGTGTTCGGCCTCGCGGTCGAGGGCGAGATCGCCGAGCGGTGCCGCTTCGACCGCAAGAGCTACTTCTATCCCGACCTGCCAAAGGGCTACCAGATCAGCCAGCTCGACGAGCCGATCGTGGCCGGCGGCCACCTGGATGTCGAAACCGAGGATGGCTCGACCAAGCGCATTCACCTCACCCGTGCCCACCTCGAAGAGGACGCCGGCAAATCGCTCCACGAAGACTACGACGGCAAGACCGGCATCGATCTGAACCGTGCCGGCACACCGCTGCTCGAAGTGGTCAGCGAACCGGAACTCGCCTCGCCCGAGGAAGCCGGAAGCTACTTCCGGACGCTGCATACCCTGGTCCGGACCTTGGGGATCTGCGACGGCAACCTCAACGAGGGCTCCATGCGTTGCGACGCCAATGTCTCCGTCCGCCGCCGCGGCGCCACCGACCTAGGCGAGCGAACGGAGATCAAGAACCTGAACTCGTTCCGCTTCCTCGGCAAGGCGCTCGCCTTCGAGATCGAACGGCAGATCGACGTGCTCGAATCCGGGGGGCGGATCGAGCGCCAGACGCTGCTCTACGATGCCGAGCGCGACGAGACCCGTCCAATGCGCGGCAAGGAACTCTCCGACGACTACCGCTACTTTCCGGATCCCGACCTGTTGCCGGTGGTGGTCACGCCATCGATGCTCGACCAGGCGCGCGCCACGATCCCGGAGCTACCGGCAGCCAAGCGCCGTCGCTACGTCGAAGAACTCGGCCTCACGGATTACGATGCCCGCTGGCTCACCGTCGACCCGGACACGGCCGGCTACTTCGATGCCGCTGCGGCTGCCTCAGGCCAGCCCAAGGCAGCCGCCAATTGGGTCATGGGCGATGTCGCAGCCGCCGTAAGCCGAGAAGAAGCCGGCTGGACCGAGATCGCCGTTCCCGCAGCCCAACTCGGCAAGCTCATCGAACGCATCGAAGACGGCTCCATATCAGGCAAGATCGCGAAGTCCCTGTTCAAGACACTCTGGGATGACGGTGGCGAGGTCGACGCATTGATCGAGAGCCAGGGGCTCAAGCAAGTCAGCGACAGCGACGAGATCGGCGCCATCGTCCGCCAGGTGATCGATGCGAATCCCGCCCAGGTCGAGCAGGTGCGAGCCGGGAAGACGCGCGTGCTCGGATTCCTCGTTGGGCAGGCCATGAAGGCCAGCGGCGGCAAGGCGAATCCGCGACGGGTCAGCGAACTGCTGCAAGAGGCGTTGTCCGCGGATGGTTCCTGATTCGCCCGCCGAGCCGCACCGCTCAACAACGTGTGCCCACCAAGAGTCCCGGGTGTCGCCGCCGCGAATCGAACTCGATCCGTTTCTTCTCACATTGCAGGTCACGAGCACCGTACTTGCCGCCGCACTCTGCCTCTGGCTGCTGCTCTCGGATGACGGGATTCTCGCGACCCTGGCACTCATGTGCGCGACTCTGGCCGGCCTGTCGACGTGGCGCCACCTCCGGCTCGGCCGAGGGTAGACCTATTGGTGGACGCCATCCTTTCTGTCCGACGACCTGCAGAGTCATATAACTCCATCGACTAAAACGCGTCACCGCAAAGAACTACAATAGGCAGATCGAAGCCGCTGCCGACTCCCGTGCCGCGCCAACGTCTGAGCCACTTGAAGCAGCTCGAGGCCGAGAGCATCCACATCTTCCGCGAGGTGGTGTCGGAGTTCGAACGGCCGGTGCTCCTCTATTCGATCGGCAAGGACTCGTCGGTGCTGCTGCACCTTGCCCGCAAGGCGTTCTATCCCGGGAAGCTGCCGTTTCCGATGCTGCACGTCGACACGACGTGGAAGTTCCGGGACATGATCGCCTTTCGCGACCGAATCGCCCGCGAACAGAACCTGGACCTGATCGTCCACACCAACGAGCAGGGGGTCGCCGCCGGCGTGACACCGTTCACCTACGGCAGCAAGAAGTACACCGACATCATGAAGACCCACGCGCTTCGCGACGCCGTGGACAAGCACGGTTTCGATGCGTGTTTCGGCGGCGCCCGCAGAGACGAAGAGAAGTCGCGGGCCAAAGAGCGGGTCTATTCGCTGCGGGACGCGAACCATCGCTGGGATCCCAAGAACCAGCGCCCCGAGTTGTGGGACCTCTACAACGGTGCCATCAATCCAGGCGAGGAAGTCCGGGTCTTCCCACTCTCGAATTGGACCGAACTCGACGTCTGGCAATACATCTACCAGGAGGGCATCGAGATCGTGCCGCTCTACTTCGCGGCGATGCGTCCCATCGTGGAGCGCGACGGCATGCTCATCATGGTGGACGACGATCGAATCCCACTAGGACCCGACGAAGAACCCGAGATGCGTTGGGTGCGGTTCCGCACCCTAGGATGCTATCCGCTTTCCGGCGCCATCGAGTCGACCGCCGCGACGTTGCCCGAGATCATCCAGGAAATGCTGTCTGCCACCCACTCGGAGCGACAGGGAAGGCTCATCGACCACGACGTTGCCGGGTCGATGGAGCAGAAGAAGCGCGAAGGATACTTCTGATGGCGACTCCCGAGCCGCGGTCGGCCGACACTGGCACCGACATCCTCGACTACCTGAAACAGCACGAACGCAAGGGAATCCTGCGCTTTCTCACCTGCGGCAGCGTCGACGACGGCAAGAGCACGCTGATCGGCCGCCTGCTGCACGACTCCGAATTGATCTACGAGGACCAACTCGACGCCATCCGTCGGGACTCCAAAACCACCGGCACGCAACGCGACGGCGTGGATCTAGCGCTTCTCGTGGATGGCCTTCAGGCGGAGCGCGAGCAAGGCATCACGATCGACGTGGCCTACCGGTACTTTTCCACCGCCAAGCGCAAGTTCATTATCGCCGACACGCCGGGCCACGAGCAGTACACGCGCAACATGGCCACGGGGGCATCAACATGCGATGTCGCCGTGATCCTCATCGACGCCAAGAACGGCGTACTTCCCCAGACTCGGCGCCATTCCTTCATCGCGCGGCTGCTCGGCATTCGCCACCTGATCGCCGCGGTCAACAAGATGGACGAGATGGACTACGCCGAGCGCGTATTCGACGAGATCCGCAACGACTACCTCGACTTCGCCTCCGGGCTCGCCGTGGACGAGTTGCAGTTCATCCCCATCTCGGCACTGCACGGGGACAACGTCGTCCACCCTTCGGCCAACATGCCGTGGTACCGCGGGGCGACGCTGATGCATCTCCTCGAGACCATCCAGGTCGCCGTCGACAAGAATGCCGAGCGGTTTCGCCTGCCCGTGCAGTTCGTCAACCGACCCGACGCCGCGTTCCGGGGCTATAGCGGAACCATCGCCGGCGGCACGGTCCGCCCCGGCGACCCGGTGGCCGTGCTTCCTTCGGGCAAGTCCTCGACGGTGGCGCGCATCGTCACCATGGACGGTGACCTAGACGAAGCCTTCGCGCCGATGGCAGTAACCCTGACGCTCGCCGACGAAATCGACGTCAGCCGCGGCGACGTGATCGCGACGCCACGGGAGTTGCCGCACACTGCGGAGCGATTCGATGCCGACCTCGTTTGGATGTCCGAGGACGACCTCGTGCCGGGCAAGACCTACATCGTGAAACAGGGCACCCGGCGCGTGACGGGACGGGTTCAGGCGGTACGCTTTCGGGTCGATGTGGACACCTTGGGACACGAACCGGCCTCGACGCTCAAGTTGAACGAGATCGGCCGCGGCGAACTCGTGCTGACCGAACCCGTCGTGTTCGAGTCCTACGCTGCCAACCGCAGTCTCGGCAGTCTCATCCTCATCGATCGGATCACCAACGCCACTGTCGGTGCGGGCATGGTGCTGCCGCCCGGCGGATCCGTCCATGGGGCCGCCTGGGACGAAGCACCCCACGGCGATCTGCATGCGGCCGTGAGTCGAGTGGAATTGGGCGAGCGGGAGGCGAGGCTCGGCCAGCGCCCGGTAACCGTACTTCTGACCGGACTTGCCAAGTCGGGCAAGACCGCCGTCGCCCACGCCGTCGAACGCAAGCTCTTCGACGCCGGCCACCTAGCTACCGTTCTCGACGGCCAGAGCTTTCGCCTCGGCATGAGCCGGGATCTCGGGTTCACCTCCCGGGAACGTTCGGAGAACGTGAGGCGGGCAGCGGAGACCGCGCGATTGATGAATGAGGCCGGATTGATCTGCCTGACCGCGTTCGTGGCCCCTGAGGAAGCCGTGCGGGAGCGTGCCCGGGAAGCCATCGGCGGCGATCGCTTCCTCGAGGTCTACCTGACCGCGCCCCTCGAGGTGTTGAAGGAACGCGACGATTACGGGCTCTACGACGCCGCCGAGGCGGGCGAGGCGACCGTGCCCGGCGTCAACGCGGATTTCGAAGAACCCGATTCGCCGGACCTGGTTCTGGCGACGGACTCGTTGACCGTCGACGCATGCGCGGACGAGGTTATTGCGCTGCTGCGCAGCGAGGGGTACGTCCCTTGAGTGCCCGTGGGTCCGACTCGCTCCTGAAGCGGCTGCAGGACGGGACAAGGCCGTCCCCAACGAGGAGACCACTTTGACCCTGCAAACAGACGTCGTCATCGTCGGCGCGGGCCCCTGCGGCATCTTCCAGATCTTCGAACTCGGCTTGCTCGGCATCAAGGCGCATATCGTCGACGCATTGCCGGAACCCGGAGGGCAGTGCGCGGAGCTCTATCCCGACAAGCCGATCTACGACATTCCGGCGATCCCGGTGTGCAACGCCCAGGAACTCGTCGACCAGTTGATGGAGCAGATCAAGCCCTTCGATGCGGTCTTCCACCTCGAAAGCCAGGTGACCGAACTCGAGGTTCTCGACGATGAACGCTTCCGCATCGCCACCAGCCGCGGCGAGGAGATCGAGACCCGCGCCGTCGTGGTCGCCGGCGGCGTCGGTTCGTTCCAGCCGATGCCACTACGGGTCGCCGGCATCGACGCGTACCTCGACGGCCAGGTGTTCTACCGGGTCCGCGATCCCTCGGCCCACCACGGCAAGGATCTGCTCGTGCTCGGTGGCGGCGACTCGGCGTTCGACTGGACCGTGGAGCTCGCCCCCCATGCCAAGTCGCTGACGCTGGTCCACCGCAGCGACCGATTCCGCGCCGCACCGGCCACCGTCGCGAGGATGCGCGAACTGGAGTCGGCCGGGAAGGTCGAGTTCATGGTCGGCAATTGCGTGGACTTCGAAGCCGGCAACGGCGCACTGGAGCGCGTTCACATCCGCCACACCGACGAGTCCATCACCAAAGTCGACATCGACCATGTCCTGGTGTTCTTCGGGCTTTCCCCCAAACTCGGCCCCATCGCCGAGTGGGGGCTCGACCTCAACAAGAACCAAATCAATACGGACACCGAGCGCTTCGAGACCAACATCCCCGGGGTGTACGCCATCGGCGACATCGCCAACTACCCTGGCAAGAAGAAGCTCATCCTGTCGGGGTTCCACGAAGCCGCGCTGGCCGCGTTCGCCATCAAGGCCCGGTTGAACCCCGACGAGAAGGTCCACCTGCAATACACCACGACCAGCCCGATCATGCACGAGCGGCTGGGGGTGGAAGTGCCTCGGAACTGACGAACGACGAGGTATTGGCGGTATCCGTTGCGGTGGGCACCTCGGCGGCAGGCGCCGAGCGACTCGACTCCGCCACCGGCTGCCCGATCTTGCCTAGGAAATGCGGGGCCGTCGCGTTGTAAAAGCCCAATCCGGCAATCAGAGCCAGTACTAGGAAGACGTAGCGGTTCTGGCTGCGGAGCCCGTCGATCTTCGCGTCGACGGCCTCGAACTTGCCGTCCATCCCCGTGAGCTTGCCGTCCATCCCCGTGAGCTTGCCCTCCATCGCCGTGAGCTTGCCCTCCATCCCCGCGAACCGGACGTCGAACTTGCCCTCCATCTCCGCGAACCTAGCGTCCACCCCCGCGAATCTAACCTCGAACTTGGCGTCCAATGCATCGATCTTGCCGCCGAGCTCCGAGACCGCGTTGTCAAGGTCGCCCTTCGTGGCGAGCCCTTCGATGAGTTCGTCGTTGAGGGCCCGGGACATCGTTTCCGCCTGTCCCGCTTCAACACCGGCTTCCTTGAGCCGATTGGCATACCTCAGGGTGTCGATCACCGTGGCTTTCATATCGTTCGTTCCGTACTGCATAAACTACCACCATGCACGAGCAATTTCGGGGTGTCTGTAGGATATCTCCGGTGTGCCTGTAGGAAATCATCCATTCGTCGAGATCCCGGAGAATCGGCAACCCATTGACCCGCCGCCCGCAAACCGACATTCTCAACGCATAAGGATCTGGGAGGGTCGATGGCTGACAGACCATTGCCAGCGGTATCGCACTTGAAGATTCCCGACGACGGCGACCCGTACCTCGAGGGGTGCCGTTGCGGCTCGTGCGGGGCGACGTTCCTCGGCACGCGGGACAACTGTTCGAAGTGCGGCGCCCGGGGCAAGATGCAGACCATTCGGTTGGCGAACCGAGGCGAGCTGTATTCCTACTGCATCGTGCACCGGTCGTTCCCCGGCATCGATGTGCCCTACGTTTCCGCGATCGTCGACCTCGAGGGCGGCGGGACCGTGAAGGGCAACCTGATCGACGTCGAGCCGGATCCGTCGAAGATCGATTTCGGCATGCCCGTGGACGTCGTCTACGACGACGCCTTGGGCCGCAGGGATGCCGAAGGAAACGCCTATCTTTCCTACTTCTTCAAACCACGGACCTAACTTTAGCCCCTAGGAGCACCCAACATGGCAGACGCATACGTAGTCGGTGTGGACATGATCAAGTTCGGACGGTTTCCGGAGAAATCCGTCCCTCAACTCGGTTCGGAGGCGGCGCTTATGGCGCTCGACGACTGCGGGCTGACCATCCAGGACATGCAGGCGCTGTACTGCGGCAATCTCGGCCAGGCCAGCGGCATGGTCGGGCAGCGCATCCTGCAGGAGATCGGCCAGACCGGCATTCCCGTGGTCAACGTCGCCAACGCCTGCGCGACCGGCGCGACCGCGTTCCGGGAAGCCTGGGCGTCGGTCAAGGCGGATCTGTACGACGTCGTGCTGGCCGTCGGCGTCGAACAGATGGGCCGGGGGCTCTTGGGCGGCGGTGGCGGCAGCCGCGGGATCTCGAAGGAGGGCCTGCTCGGATCCGGCACCATGCCATCGGTGTTCGCCGAAGCCGGCATGGAGCACACCCGTCAGTACGGCACGACCTTCGAGCAGTTTGCCAAGGTGTCGGTGAAGAACCATCACCACTCGACGATGAACCCGAAGGCGATGTACCAGATCGAGACGCCGCTCGAGACGGTGATGAACTCCGAAATGATCTCCTACCCCAACACCAAGCTGATGTGCTCGGTGAACGTCGACGGCTCCGCGGCGGCGGTGATCGCGTCGGAGAAGAAGGCGCGCGAACTGGGGCTGATGGACCGCGCCATCAAGGTCCGTGCGTCCGTCCTCACCTCCGATCCCTGGCAGGAGCGCGACCTGGTCATGCCCGATGTCAACACCTGCACCCGCAAGGCGGCTGCGGCGGCCTACGAGATGGCGGGTCTCGGACCCGACGACATCGATCTCATCGAACTGCACGACTGTTTCGCCACGGCCGAGATCCTGCACTACGAGAACCTCGGCCTCTGCGAGGACGGCGAAGCCGGCCGCTTGATCGACGACGGCGAGGTGGCGCTCGGCGGGCGCATTCCCGTCAACGTCTCCGGTGGATTGCTGTCCAAGGGCCATCCGCTGGGCGCGACGGGCATTGCCAACATCTACGAGGTGTCTACCCACCTCCGCGGCGCCGCGGGCCAGCGGCAGGTCGAGGGGGCGCGGATCGGAATGACCCACGTGATCGGCCTCGGCAGCGCGTGCGGGATCCACATTCTCGAGAAGGCGGCGTAGGGGACGGGCTCGTCCCGCCCCGTGCCCAAGGACGACACGGCGGACGGGTTCGTCGCATTCCTTTCCCAAGGGCAGGCATAGGGGACGGGCTCGTCCCGTCCCGTGTCCAGGGGACGTAGGCCCGGATCGCCGGTTCCGCGGCATCTCGACGTGCGCCAGCCCACCTGATTGAGATGCCGTCATGAAGATCGGCGTGGTCAGCGACACCCACAACAATCTCGGCAACGTGCGCGAGATCGTTCGCCTGTTCAATGCCGCCCGGGTCGAGCGCGTCGTACACACCGGTGACATAACCAAGGCCAAGACGCTCGATGTCCTGGCGGGTCTCGACGCGCCCCTCTACGGGGTGTACGGCAACAACGACGTCGAACGCGAGACCTTGGAGGCGAGCGCGGTTCGGCATGCGTTCGTGTTCCGGGATCCGCCGTTGGAACTCGACTGGGGCGGGCGACGCATCGTCGTTGTGCACGATCCTTGGGACCTACAGCATCCGTCCGCCAACCAACATGACCTGGCGCTGCACGGCCACACCCACATGGTACGTTGCGAACGGCAAGACAAGACCCTGATCTTCAATCCCGGCGAATGCGCGGGCCATATGAAGGGCTACAACGCGGTAGGGGTCGTGGATCTCGTGACTCTCGACACCGCGCTGCTCAAATTCTGACTCGCCCTTCCTGGTTCGCTCCCGGCAGGTCATGAAGATTGTCATGGTCAACGACAACGACCCGGACGCGGTCGTTGGCGGCACCGAGCACTACATTGCCGACCTGACCCAGGCGCTTGAGACAGATGGCCACGAGGTGTACTGGTTCGTCCTGGGCGACGACTCCTCGGCGGACATCGGTGGCAGTGCCACGAGACCCGGTAGCCTCAAGGGTTCTGCGTATCGCCGCCGACCGGGCAAGCACGTCTTCCGCCCCGGACAGGCCAACCGATCCGTTTCGATCATTCGACGCGCGGTCTTCTATCCCGCGCTCAATCGCGAACTGGGGGCATACGTCGCCCGGGTCCGACCCGATGTCGTCCATCTGCACAACAACTACCGCTACCCGTTCACGATCCTTGCCGCAACACGGGGATGTCGGGTCGTGCAGACGGTGCATGACTATTGCGCCATCTATCCCACGGCCTATTGTTCGCGGCAGGACTCGTGCGCTGGCCGGTCGGTCTTCGCGGCGCTGCGTCACGGCTGCCTGACCTGGAAACTGCTGGCCACCGAGGCGTGCTTGCTGTACGGCCGCCGGTTCCTGGACCGGCGCTTCGTCGATGCATTCATCGCGCCGAGCCGGGACCTGGCGACGCACCTCGAGCGCATGGGCCACACCCGCGTGGCCCACGTCCCCAATCTTCGACTGCTAGCGCATGCCGAACCGACACCAGCCCCGAAGGGCCAAGTCGTGCTCTACGTCGGCGGCCTGGTCGAGCACAAGGGCGTCGCCATGCTTTTGGCCGCTTTTGCGCGCGTGGTCAGCGAGGCGCCGCAGGCGTCCTTGTGGCTTGTCGGCGACGGCCTTGCGATCGACGACCTCAAGGCATCGGCCGCGGGCCTTTGCCAAGTGCGGTTCCTAGGTTGGCGTTCGCCGGAGGAACTCGCCCGTATCTACCGGCAAGCCCGGGCAGTCGTGATACCGAGCCTTTGGATGGAGAACGCCCCGTTGGTCGCCATCGAGGCATCGGCCCACGGGCGCGCCGTCGTCGCAAGCCGCGTCGGCGGCTTGCCGGAACTGGTGGACGACGGTCGGACCGGCTTCCTGTTCGACCGCGGCGACAGCGACGGCTTGGCCGAGCGGCTTCACCTCCTGCTTACCAATCAGGCCCTGGCGGGGAAACTCGGTGCGGCCGGTCACGAACGACTCGGGGAACTCCGGTCGCCCGCCAAACACCTCGAACGGCTCATGGCGGTCTACGACAAGGCACGTCGTTGAGCACGCGACGAGGGAGGCAGTCGCAGCGACTGGTCCGAGTCTGCCGAGTGGCCCTCAACGTCCAATGCGCGGTGCGTGCCGCCGGAGGATGGGGTGGGCTTGGCCGACAACTGAAACGGGCGCAAGGACACGGTTGGCGCGACGTCTACGGCACCTTGATCGGTCTGGTTGCCGCCGGCGGGCGGTGCCGCGATCGTTGGTACCGGCAGTGGCTTGCTTGGAACGAGACGCACCTCGAGTCCAATGCGGGCTCGCGACTAGCCATGATCGCCACGCCAAGCGACCTCCAACGACTTGCCGGAGACTGCACGGGAGTGGTCTTCCTCGGCGCCCGCTCGCGGCTGCACGAAAACGCACTGCCCGCCCTGGCCAACGCTCTCGCCGATGGCGCGGAGATCGTGTACGGGGACGCAGACCAGATCGATCCCAAAGGGAACCGCTGCCGGCCGCTCTACCGACCCGATTTCTCGCTCGACCTGTTTCTCCACCAGGACTACCTGTCGGATTGCATCGCTGTCTCCCGGGACTTCCTCGACCGGGCTCCGCCGTGGAACTTCGACGACCCCCACGGCACGCTGCTCCGCTGGTTGCCGTCCGAGCCCCGGATCGTGCACCTCCCGATGGTTCTCTCCTACGCGTTCGAACGACGGCGGCAGCCCGAGTCCCCACCGGCATTCCTCGCCGTGTTCCTGCGCGAACGCTACGGCAGCGGTGCCGGCGTTGAGTCCATTCCGGCCGCGCAAGGGACGCCGATGCGGTGGCAATGCCGGTTCGGCCCACGCGGGAACGCGCGCATCACGGTGGTCATTCCCACCCGCGACCGCCTGGACCTGCTCGAGCCCTGCGTGGACAGTCTTTATGCAACCAACGATGACTCCCGCCTCGAAGTCCTCGTCGTCGACAACCGTTCAACCGAACGCGCGACCCGCGCGTGGTTTGGCAAAGCACTACGACGCTACGACTCGCTGCGGGTATTGCGCGACGACGGCGACTTCAACTGGTCGCGACTGAACAACCTGGGCATCGCGGCAGGCACGGGCGACGTGTTCGTGTTCCTCAACAACGACACCTTGGCAATCGGGGACGGGTGGCTCGACCGTCTCGCGGAGTACGCGGTGCGCGCAGACGCCGGCGCGGTCGGCCCGCTTCTGCTGTTCGCGGACGGCAGCGTTCAGCATGCCGGCCTGGTCGTCGGCTACGGCGACCACGCCGATCCCATCTACCGGGGCACCGCACCCGATTTCGACGACCACGCCTTCGTGTCGCCGCGGCTGCCACGCAATGTCGCGGCGGTCACCGGTGCCTGCCTGGCGACAAGCCGCAAGACCCTTGAGACGATCGGCTGCTTCGACGAAAGCCTGGCCCTGGCGGGCGACGTCGAGTTCTGCCTACGCGCCCATGCCGCCGGGTTGGTCAACATCTACGCGGGGGATGTCGTACTCCACCACTACGAATCGGCAACGATCGGGCGGCATCTGCACGGCAGCGACGGGCACCGCCTTGCGGGTGTCGTCCAAGCTAGGCTACCCCGGGATCCCTTCTACAATCCGAACCTGACGTCGGTGGCGGGGGTCGGGCGCGGCGCCCCGGCGTTTGCACTGCTCCACGAGAACACCAGTGAAGACCACCTCGCGGCGACGTCGAGCAAACCGCTCCCGCCGCCGCCCGAGGGCATTTCCAAGGGCCCGCCCGTCGACGCCAGGCTCGACATCGTGTTCTTCTGGAAGCAGAACGACACCGGAATCTACGGCCGGCGGCAGGACATGCTCGTCAAGTACCTAGCGCGGCATCCCCGCATCGCGCGCATCTTCCACTTCGACGCGCCCATCGACCTGCGGCAGTGGTTGCGCCACCCGCTCAACCTCGGCAACCGCGGCACCGAGGGATCGGCGGTCGTTCGCAAGACCCTGCGGCGCAAGCTTCGCCTTCTGAACCGGGACAACGTGCGCTTCGACACGTTCGTCTTCCTGGCGAGCCGCCGCCGGGTGTTCGGTACCCTGACCCGATGGCTGCCGACGGGGAAGAGCTACCACGACTACCTGCGCCACACCTTCCGCCAATACGATGTCGGTGTCCGGAGAACGGTTTTCTGGGCATGTCCGACGGTGTTCGACTTCCCCCGGCTGTGCGACAGGTTTGTGCCCGACCTGATCGTCGCCGACGTGATCGACGATCAGCGCCAATGGCCCACCACGCCGGAACACCACGCCCGGGTGCAGCGGAACTACGAGGAGGTGCTCGGCCGCGCGGACATCGCCTTCGGCAACTGCAGAACCGTCGTGGACTCGCTGGGAGGAATGTCGAAGGGCATGCATCTCGTCCCCAACGCCGCCGAATTCGTCGCCGAAGACTGCCATCGCTGGCCGATGCCGCGGCAACTTCGCCGACTCCCGCAGCCAATCATCGGCTACGTCGGCAACCTCGATGCCGCGCGATTGGACGTCCCGCTACTGGCGGCGGTTGCTCGTCGCAGGCCGCAATGGCAACTCGTGCTCATCGGGTCGGCTCATCGCGACCAATCCGTCCTCGCTCTGTCGAAACATGCGAATGTCCACTTCTTCGGGGTCCGCCCCTACCCCAACGTGCTTCGCTACATCCGCCATTTCGACGTGGCGATGGTCCCGCACCTAGACAACGAACTAACCCGCCACATGAACCCCTTGAAGCTCTACGTCTATCTCTCGCTCAAGGTCCCGATTGTCGCGACGCCCATTGGCAATACCGATGCCATCGGAGAGTTCATCCAAGTCGGTGGCACGGAGGACGAATTCATCGACGCAGTCGAGCGCTGTCTAGCGGATGGCTTCGGAAGCCGCGCCGGACGAATCGACGAGGTGATGCGCGCGAACTCGTGGGACGAACGAGTGCAGAGAATCGTTGCGCTGCTTGACCAGACGCTGGCCGGAAAGGAACGTCAGGCAGGTCCGTAACGGCGATCCTGCTCGTGTAGAAACGCTAGAGCGCCGGGTTCGATGGGTCGCGGTGCCGCGCGGTGCTGCTCGATCAGTTCAAAGAGCGTCGGGAGGATCGCCGCGTAGCTCGCATGTTCCAGAAACCACCTGCGCGACGCCGCCGGGCGTGCCATGCGGTGCCGGGACGAGCCCAGCCAATGGGCCATCCTGTCCGCCAGGTTGTCCGCGTCCACCGGTTCCACGACACCCGCGTCGATCAGCGCTGCGAGCGGTGGCGTACGGCTGGCCAGGATCGGGATGCCCATGGCCGCGGCATCCACCACCTTCGCGGGCAACTGGTACTTGCTGATCTCGTTCTCGGGATCCTGCAGCAAGCACACCAGGTCGGCAGCGGCGAGAAGTTCCGGAAGCGCGTGGAACGGCTGATCGGGCAGCATCCGCAGGTACTTGCCGCCGCTGCGTTGCAGTTCCGAAGCGAACCAATCGTCCGGCGGCGTACCCACGACGACAAGCCGACCGTTGCGCGTTCGACACGCCTTGAGCGCCGCAAGCACTTCCCTCAAGCCCTTGTGCGGGCGCGGCGTTCCGACGAACAGCACAATGCGGTGCCAATGGTGCAGTCCTAGGCGTCGCCGCGCCGTTGCGCGTTTGAACCGCGCCGGGTCGAACCGCGTCTCGTCGCGCGCGTGGGGCACTTCGATGCCCCCGAACTTGCCCGCCAGGGCGGGGTTGGACACGATGACGGCATCCGCATAGCGCACCAGGTTCTCGGCGTAGCGTGTCCACGCTTCCTCGAACGGCACCGCCAAGGACTCGGGCGATACCGATGTCAGATCCTCAAGCGGCGCGCGGTTCCCGAAGAACGACAGTTCGTAGTCGTCGACGTCCACCAGCAACGGCCGGTTGCGGGCGGCCTTGAGCATGAGACCGAGTTGCAGCGCCGGCAGGCGCGCCTTGCAGGCGATGATCACGTCCGCATCGATCCGCGGCACAACGCCGGCAAGCGAATGCTGGAAACCCGGGAAGTCGCATCCGGGAATCACCACCGGCTGTATGGGAGCATCCCGGAGCGGCGGCCAGACGGCGTCCCCGAAACGGGGGAACTGGAAGCCGACGAGCGAGACCTCGTAGGCCCGCGACAGGGTTTCCGCCAACAGGTACGCCCGGCCATAGGGATTGTGCCCCACGTCCCACGCGATGACCGCCACCTTCGGCGTCCGTGCCGAGCGGGACGTGGGGCTTCTCAAGGAACAACGAACCGTAGCGGACGGGCTTGTCCCGTGCCGCAGGCAAGCACACCGCATTGCAATCGCATACCGCGATGCGGGCGACCACAAGGGTCGCCCCTACGGACTCGTGCGTAGGGGACGGGCTTGTCCCGTCCCGCCAGCCTCGCGGCACGTATGACGCGGGCGACTGGGCGTCCTAACGCCAGGGTCGCCCCTACGACCCAATCGCATGGCGGAGCGAAGGGGCGCCGATGCCGACACGGACGGCACGACACTGCGGCGCTATTCCTCATCGCGCCACCGTTCGACGAACGCACGGATCCGTTCGGCATTCGTGCCCAGATCGTGCAGACCGACCCGCGAAGCGGATCGCAAATCGACGACTGTCTCGTTGTCCTCGCGACGAACACGGATCGCCAGGTCGTCCTGGAAGCCGAACCAGAACGTGGCGTCCGTTGCCTCGATGAGGCCGGTATCCGCGTTCTCACTGACGACGTTCCAGCCGAGTGCACGGGCGACCGCGACGGCCTTGGCGAAATTCTCGCTGGCCCCACCCGAAGCCCGAATTCCCACCAAATCCGGATAGCCCTCCGCCTGCACCCGTGCTTCCTCCTCGGTGTAATCCAGCAGGTTCTCACCCGGGGCGCGGTCTGCCGCAATGTGCTCGAACACCGGCGGATCGTTCCGGTCCGTCGCCACGTCGTTGGTCATCGGCAACGAGAGCGCCGCGTAGTACGGCCCGGTCACGACAAGCACGGCAACGCTCGCCGCGAGGCCGACGAACGCCGGCATCCGATCTGCCGTCCGGTGGCGTGTGTAGACGAAAATCAACGTCGCAATACCGAGCACCAGGACGATCGTCGCGAGCACGATGCCCGTGAACACCAGCGCCAAGCCGGTGGGTAGCACCAGCAGACCGAAACGGTGTCCCAAGGCCCCGATCGGGAGCAGGACCACCGCGATCAGTCCAACGAACAGCACGAACTTCGCCAGCATCCCCGGTTTCCCCGCCTGCGCCATCCTCGTCCCCCGGCTTTGCCTAGTCGTGTCGATCACCCATTATGCGTCAAGCGCCGCTGTAGCTCCGGCGTCGCACTCAAGTAGAATGCGCCTTCCCCACACCCAACCTCAAAGGCAGCGTGTCCACGATCCTCGTCGCCGGCGGCGCCGGTTTCATCGGTTCGAATTTCATTCGCCACTGGCTCGCCCACCACGCGACCGACCGCGTCGTGAACTACGACCTGCTCACCTATGCCGCGAATTCGAGAAGCCTCGACGATGTGGCCGCGCGCGAGGGCAGTCGCTACGTGTTCGTGCGCGGCGACATTCGCGACTACGATCACGTCCTCACAACCCTCCGTGGACAATCCGCGGACGCGATCGTCAACTTCGCGGCCGAATCCCACAACAGCCGCGCTGTCGTCCAGCCGGACGCGTTCTTCGAGACCAACGTCGTAGGCACCGTCCAACTGATGAGGGCGGCCCTCGACGCCGGCATCAGCCGCTTCCACCACGTCTCGACCTGCGAGGTCTACGGCGATCTCCCGCTCGACGCGGACGATGCGTTCACGGAGTCGTCGCCGCTGGTGCCGAAGACGCCGTACAACGCCTCGAAGGCCGCCGCCGACCTGGCGGTGAACGCCTTCGCCGAGACCTACGGCCTGCCGGTGACGATCTCGAACTGCGCGAACAACTACGGCCCCTACCAGTTCCCCGAAAAGGTGATCCCGCATTTCGTGGTGAGCGTGCTGGACGGCAAACCGATGACGCTGTACCGAAGCAGTCGCAACCGACGCGAATGGCTGCATGTGGACGATCACTGCCGGGCCATCGAAGCCGTCATCGAGCGGGGCCGCATCGGGGAGACATACAACGTCGGCAGCGGTGTCGAGGTGGACATCGAGGGCATCGCCGACCGGATCCTCGCGATCCTCGATGCCGACCCCGGGTTGAAATCCTACGTCCCCGACCGTCCCGGCCACGACCGGCGCTACCTCCTCGACTCGTCGAAGATCCGCAGCGAGTTGGGATGGCAGCCTCGCATCGATTTCGAGGAGGGCTTTCGGGATACCGTCCACTGGTACCGCGACAATGTCGACTGGTGGCGGGGGCTCCTCGACCGCTTGGATGTCGACGAGGCGAGATGGCAGGATCCCGCGGACTTCGAGTCCGGGTCTAGGTCTTCGCTCGCGCAAGCCGGGGCCATCGCCTAAAACCCGCCGGTACCGAAAGAACCGCCATGTCCGCCCAGTCGATGGAAGAGTTGGTCGCGCTCTGCAAGCGTCGCGGGTTCGTCTACCAGGCCAGCGAAGTCTACGGTGGTCTGCAGGGCGTCTACGACTACGGGCCGCTCGGCGTCGAACTCAAGAACAACCTCAAGGCCGCCTGGTGGCGGTCAATGGTGTACGAGCGCGACGACGTGGAAGGGCTCGATTCGGCGATCCTGACCAATGCCAAGGTGCTGCGCTATTCCGGCCACGAGGAGACTTTCGCCGATCCCCTAGTCGACTGCCGCAAATGCAAGGCCCGGTGGCGTGCCGATCACCTGGAAGGCGAAACGTGTCCGGGCTGCGGATCCCGCGACTTGACTGATCCCCGCCCCTTCAACCTGATGTTCAAGACCAACGTCGGTCCGGTGGAGGACGGCGCCTCCATCGCATACCTGCGACCGGAGACCGCGCAGTCGATATTCACGAACTTCAAGAACGTGCTTGATTCCACGTCCGCGAAATTGCCTTTCGGCATCGCCCAGATCGGCAAGGCGTTCCGAAACGAGATCACGCCCCGAAACTTCATCTTCCGGGTCCGGGAGTTCGAACAGATGGAGCTCGAGTTCTTCGTCGAGCCCGGCACCGACGAGGCGTGGCACGACGAGTGGGTGCATGAACGCCTCGCCTGGTGGCAGGACCAAGGCATCAACGGCAACAACCTCGAGCTCCTGCGCGTGCCCGAGGAGGAACTTGCGCACTATTCCAAGGCCACGGTCGATGTGATGTACCGGTTCCCGCACGGCGTCGAGGAGCTTGAGGGTATCGCCAATCGCACCGACTTCGACCTCGGTGCCCATACCAAGAACCAACGCGACCTGGACATCACGGCCGCCGTGCCCGCCAACGACGAATCCAACACTCGCCTTGCCGTGCAGCGTCAGGACGACAAGCGCTGGACCGTGCCGTTCGTCATCGAGCCGTCCGCCGGCGTCGACCGGGGCGTGCTGGCCGTTTTGAACGAGGCGTACACCGTTGAGACGTTGCCCAACGGCAGCAAGCGTACCGTGCTCTCGTTGCAGCCCCACCTGGCGCCGATCAAGGCCGCGGTCTTGCCGCTTAAACGCAATCACGACGGCATCGTGGCGCGTGCGCGTGCGCTCAAGGCCGATCTCATGAAGCTTGGCCTCGGTCGGGTTCTGTTCGAGAATACCGGCAACATCGGCAAGGGATACCGTCGTCACGACGAAGTGGGCACGCCGCTTTGCATCACCGTCGACTTTCAGACGCTCGACGACGAGACAGTGACCGTTCGTGATCGAGACACGATGCAGCAGGAACGCGTGAACACCTCCGGCCTTGTCGACGTACTTAGGGAACGCATCGCATGACCCGTGCCGTTATCTCGACCATCGGCAAGGACCGTCCCGGCATCGTCAACGCCATCGCCGAGATCGTCAACGACCTGAACCTGTCCATCGAGGACAGCCGCATGACCGTTCTCGGCGGCGAGTTCGCCGTGCTGATGTCGGTCGCCGGGGGCACGTTGCCCCTGCAGCGCCTGGAAACCAAGCTCGGCAAGCTGGCCGAGAAGCTGGATCTGGCATTCCTGTTCCGCCGCACTGCCAGCCGCGAGAACGTCGAGGGACGAGTCCCGTATACCGTGAGCGTCACGGCCATGGATCATCCCGGTATCGTGCATCGGGTCGCGAGTTTCTTCTCGTCCCAGAACATCAACATCTACAACCTGGATACGGTGACCGAGCGCGCGCCGCATACGGGCACGCCGATCTTCTCCCTCGTCATGGAAGTGGAAGTCCCGCCCGAGATCCGGATCGTCGAACTGCGCGACAGCTTCTTCTACTTCTGCGACGACCACGATCTCGACGGGGAGTTGAGGCCGTCCTAACGCCGCAAATGCCGTCACCCATCCCCGCACAGACCCTTCGCATCGAAGCCGCCAGACGAGAGTCACGAAATGGTCACACTGGTGGCGTGCTATGGCTCACAGGTCTTTCCGGTGCGGGCAAGTCCACGCTCGCCTTCGCTCTCGAAGAGCATCTCTTCAGCTCCGGGTACCAAGTCTATGTGCTCGATGGCGACAATCTGCGCCGCGGACTAAACGCCGACCTTGGTTTCACCCACGAAGACCGCACCGAGAACATACGCCGTGCCGGCCAAGTCGCCGCACTATTCGCCGATGCGGGCCTCATTTGCATCGCTGCCTTCATCTCACCATACCGCAGCGACCGCGCTACGGCCGCGACGAACGCAAAGAGATTCCACGAGATCTACATCCGGGCAGATCTCAAGACATGCGAACGGCGTGATCCGAAAGGACTGTATAAGCGCGCCCGGGAGGGGAAGATCGAGAATTTCACCGCCATCGACGATGTCTACGAGGAGCCGCAACACCCCGCGCTCACCGTGGATACGGTCGCATTGACCATCCATGAGTCGCTAGGCTCGCTATCGGATTTTGTAACCAAGCACTTTCCACTAGGGCGTTTCGTCAGCTCTCAAGAGTAGCCTCTCCAGTTCGGCCGCTACCGCGCTATCGCGTTGCGGGTCGTCCGTTACCGCACGCCTAACCGCATCCGAGCGGTTTCCACGAAAAACCGTATCGGCCCCTTCAAGACCGTCGCGTTTTCGCGACCATGCGTTCTCGGCGAGTAGAATTGCACCGCACAATCCAAACAGCATTTTTATCTGGGCCGATCCAAACGGTTCTATTGGAGTCTGCCGGAGTCTTTCAAGATTGGCGCGTGGCACCTGGTCGGCAAGGGCATCACCGCACGCCAAGCAGAAATCGACAACAGCATTCCGTAGCCGACGGTAGCAGTCGAACTGCCAAGGGAAACTGTGTTCAATCGGCACCCTTATGGGATCCTTGGCAAGTCCAAGTGAAACGGCCATTTTCTCGGTGGCTTCCGCCCAGGGGCTGTTGAGGAACGGAATCTCAAGCAGTTCCTTGGCACAATGGTGTAGCATTTCGAAATGCACATGTTCAGCCACGTCTGCCACGGAAAGAACGGTGCGAGCAAGACCGCGATCGAGCAGGATGGGCAACTGTGTCGAAGGCGCATTGTTGAAATGCCCGCAACCCCAATTAGACATGCGCTCTTCCAAATAAAACGCGCACGGGAGATTGACGACATCCGCGCCCTCCAAGAAGTGGAACTCCTCATCAATGATCTCTTGCTGATATTGTGTCGCCGACGGCGACAACAATCGAAGCGGATCGTACTTCGCAAACAACCCCAGCGCCCGTCGTGTCCTTCCCTCGCCTCGCAACACGGCCGTCGATCCCCACTCCTGACGATAGATCTCGCCCCCTCCGCCCATTACCGTGACGTCATCGCTGATTCGTGTGACCGGGAACCGGCGTCCATCGAATGGCGTTAGCTGGCACTCGTAGATGAATGGGGATCGCACCAATACCTTATAGATTTCGGACGCGGCCAACGCACGGTCGCCCTTCGCGCCCGCCGACACCTCGTGCTGCGATTCCACACCCATCGCTTTCGCTAGTTGTCTAGCAACGATCACGTCACCGTTTTTCTCGGTACCAGACGTCGTAAACCGACCGACCGAGGGTAAGAGACCCTGGTTGGCAAGAATGCCCATCGCCAATCTGGTGTCTCGACCGCCGGTCAGGTGTGCGTCGAACGCTATCCCCTCGTTGGCGCACCAACGCATTCGCCGTCCAATGCGGTCGCAAATCGGTCCGAAATCCATACGATTGATGTTTGTACCGGGAACGTGGGCCAAGTGATCAGACCCCGTACGCGAACGTTCCAGCGGTCCAATGGTGCCGTCACTCGAGAATCGCACCCTGAGGATCTCGCCAGCCCGCAGCCTGTCTACGCCGGGAAACACGGTCCGCGTTCCCATGATCATCGTCGTGCCTGGCAACCAACTCATGGTCGCTGGGTCTACGTCATTGGACCCAGGGAATCGTGGTCGAAATGCCGCCACGTACGATGCGCGGTTTCCGACGGCGAAATAGCTTTGGTTGTCGAGAAAGAAACACGAACTGTAGCCGCTGAAGTCGGCCGTTGCCTCAACAACCACACCTACGGCGGACGCCCGCATCCAACCGACGCTGAAACTGCCGCCCACGTTTTCTTGAATCCATTCGGCGCCGTATTCCCGGATCGCGAACAACAACCGTTCAGGGATCGACCCCACTCCTCGCTCGATGTTCTCAAGCGTCGGAACACCACCGACCGCGAGATGCGCCATGCTGTTGATCGCGACAGGCCAGTCCATGGCCCATGCACCGGTTCCCGACGAAGTACTAACCAGCCACGCACCCAAACTGCAACGATGCGCCAGCACGCGTTCGGGCTTGTAGTAAAGGAACTGCGACAACCCGGCTTCTACACGCTCCGAGATGGCGTCCGCCGCCCCTGCGTCCTTGGGGACGACGATGAGCCAGTGATTCAACACCCCTGTCTTGGCCTAGTCACACTACATCAGAATGCACGTACGCCTGCCGGAAGTTCGTCCAGCATCGACGCAGGCTGTGTTTGTTTTCCGCATCGTAGAGGGCTTGATCGCGCAACCGCTCAATCAGCTCCGAGTCCACGACAAGCTGCGACAAGCCATTCCGCCATCCACGTTGGGTGTTCGGTACCATCAGTGAGTTCTCCGTGTGACGTGCGAACCGGGTGTGGTCCCCTCGACGCGAGCACACGATCGCAAGTCTGAGCGCCGCGAATGCGAGGAACCTTACGTCCGCGTCGACGGAAGCCTCGTTCACCGGCAATACAGCCGCATCCCAATGGTTGCGAGCGCGGAGGCCCGCGACGAAGTCGTCATAGCTCTGTTCCCGGCGGCACATGCGTTCTACGCACGCTGGCAGTTCAGACGAGAAGTCGCCAAACGCCGCTACTTCGACCCGGCGCCCATCCTTATTCACTTCCTGAAGGGCAGGCAACAGCGTGTTCAGTTCGGACTCGGTGCCGATGAACAAGACCTGCAATCTCCCGTTACGATCACGGTCGGTGCGCGCACCCTCACCCAAAACCGACCTGGTCAACCAAATGGTTTCGTCCAAGGCCGCCGGGAGTATCCTGACGGGACGACCAGAGTCCACCAATGATTCCCCCACACTCTCCGTCGACGCGACAACCCGGCTCGCGGATTGGGCCAAGACTGTCGCAGCGGTTGACGTCCTGCCTCGAAAGGCGCGCTCGGCCTGACGGTCGCACGAGTAAACGAGAATCGCACCTGTCTCACGACATGCAGCTACAACCTCCTCGGCTTGGGCGATTGTCGCTTGCAGGGCATTGTGGACGACGCAAACATCCGGAACGCTCCGGCAAATCGCAGCTGGCGACTGCACTTCGACAACCGACACCGCGTTTTTCAGCGCCGAATACCGCAACGGTCGCAATACCCGTTGCTGGGTCGCGTCGTCCGCGACGCCATCTAGACCATCGAAACCCGTATAAACAGCGATCGTAGTGCGTTGGGCCTGCGCTGGCGGATCGATCCCGCGCCGATAGGCGTCCCCGCGAAACTTGTTGTTTCCCGGCACCGTCCAAACCCAGCGGAAAATGGAAAGCTCAGAGAGACTGGCACGGTTGACACTGTACCGCGCAGCCGTTTCGAGTGAACGTTGCCTGATATCTTCGCGCAAGGACTGGTCGGAAACGATCCGGGCGACCGTCGAGGTCATCTCCGTAAACGACGACGTGTCAACCAGAAACGCGTTCTCGCCATCAACAGCATACTCATCGACTCCACCACGAGCAGGCAATACCGTGGCGCAGCCACAAGCCATCGCCTCGAGCCCACTTCTGCCAAAGGCCTGATAGTCCGACAAGTCCAGGAATATGTCCGATTCGCGCAATAGGTCGGCGACCTCACGACGCTTTAGGATCCCACGATTCTCGAAAGCGAAATCCAACGTAAGTGATGGTTCAGTTCGCCGCGCCAAAGCCTCGAGCGTGTGGGTTTCGCAACCGAACAGCAGAATACGGAGCCCCTCGAATCTCAGCGCCAAGTCTCTCAGTACCCGAAGCGTCCGAATAGGGGCACGCCGAGGTGTTGAAGGTCGTATCATCGCCGCCAGTGTCACCGCGTCTGCAGCCGCTCGCACCGCGGGGAAGAAAACACTGTGGTCTAGGCTCGGCGTCACCCGGAACACTTCCACGCCGTGGCGTTCGCGGACAGTACGACATATCCAGTCCGTCTTGGCCATCAACGCCATGTTCGGCACTCGCGTGTATGAGTCGAACGCCAACGTGCGCGAGTCCTGATCGTAGGGAAAGAACCAAGGCTCGTAGTCCTGCACGTAGTAGATGTAGGCTTTCTCGGGCCATCTCTCCGCAATCGGTGCGATCAGAGCAGGCGTAGACCAGAGCGTAGCGACGATCACGTCGAATCGCGCTCCGATGGAAACCAAATCCTCGCCGGACTCAAACACAATTCGACTATCCGCATCGAGGACGTCTGCGTAGAAGCGATGCATCGACTGGGCATGCCGGGCCTCGACCGCGACCCTTGCATCTACGCCCAACGTACGCATCCCGGCAACCTCCTGGACAACTGAGTTGGCCCCACCGCTTCCGCCTCGTACGGGGAGCACAAATAGGACGCGCATGTCATGCTTTGAGCCGTTGGTTGGGTCATGCCCGGCGTCTGCAACTCGCTCTGGGTGCCCACGAGCTAAGTGCGACTTCACTGTTGACCGAATTCGCGCGAGATCCGGGTTTTCCTTGAGGTTCCTAGTTCCTCGTTCGATGACCTCCGATCCATGCTTGCGAGTGAGTTGCGTTCGGCCATCCTCAGCCAACCGGTCCCGCGTCTTGTTACCGAAACTCCGCGACTTGGCGTGGTAGACGAAGCAATGATCCGCAATGGCGAGCCGGAAACCTGCCTTCCGGGCCCGAATGCAGTAGTCGTTTTCCTCTCCGTACCCGCGCGGAAAGGCATCCTCATCGAGATATCCAATCGCCTCGATGACCTCCCGTCGTATCAACAGGCAAAAGCCGTTTAGGAATGCGACGCGCGGGAAGGCACGATCGGAGATTTGGTGTACCAACTCACTATATTCGTCGACGTTGTAGCCGGTCGGGAGATCATTGACCGCCCAACCCCCGCCGTCGTCGAACCGTTCCGGGATCGACTGCCAGCTGGCTGCATTGGAAAGTGGACCCACAATGCCGACTCGGTCCTCGATCCGGAGGCACTCGAGCATGCTCTCTACCCACAGCCGAGGCACAATTGTGTCACTGTTGAGCAGCACCACGTTGGCTGCGCCGCTGGCCCGGAGGCCCCGGTTCGCTGCTCGCGTGTAGCCCAAAGGCCCCTCGGTTTCGATCAGCTGAATCGCCGCGTGGCGCTCAGAGAGGCGGCGAAGCCAAGCCGTGGTCTCCGGATTCGAGCCATCGTTCACGACCACCAACCGATAGTCGATCGCTGTTCTCGACAACACCGATGCCAGGCAACGTTGCACGTCCGGCAGCGCGTCATGGACGCAGACGACGATATCGACGCTAGCGACCGGCAAACGCGGCCGAACGGAACGACGCGTTGGGGGAAGCAATCTGCTCGGTGCCTTAGCGGTCACGAACTTGGTGCCATCACCCGTGGGCGCCGCATCAGGTGGCATGCCAGCCGAGGATCCGCCTGCGCCTATGACCGTCTGATCGTCGTCCGGGGGCAGAGGAATGACAGGTCGCTTCGCCATGTCCGCGTAGGTACCTGAGCGGTAGCGCTTTACCAAGGCAGCTGCGGAGTCGGCCGCGGTTGCCGGCGCCTTGCCACGCGTGACCCGGTAAAGCGACGCAACCAGGAAACTCCCTACGCGCCATCGCCACGACCGCACCATGCCTTCGAATATCGAAGCCAATGCGTCAACGTGTACCGACATCCCCTCGATCTGCCGTGCCCGCCGCCTCAGTTCCAAGGCCCTTTCAAGCAGCTGCACTGTCATTTCAGCATGTCGATGCGGTTCGGAATCAAGCAACTCATCAATCGACGGCGCGGTCGTTGGCACAAGTTCGACGAGCCTTCGGGGAATGTCATCCCGCGAGGTCGCAAAACCTCCTATGAGGATTGCCTTCGCTTCGTATTCGGCATTAGCTATGGACAACTGGTTCCCAATATCCCTTGGGATCCCGCGGAAGGACAAGAAGTACAACCCAGACACAATCGCACGGCCTAATCGCCACCTACGCGAGTCGAGGAGACTCGCCACGTCCGACCCCAGCCCTGAGATGATCTCGACTAGCTCCGACGCCGCGTGCCTGCGGTGATCCAGTTCCCGGTCCCAGAGTACTACGGTGGCTCTCACACGCGACCTGCGACCCGATACTTCGTCGAACAACCGACGGAGCTGTCCCGCCTCGTGAGCGTGGTCTTTTTCAAGCTGGAGGAGCTTGTTGTCGGCGCTCGACTTGGCGTCCTCTAGTTCCTGGGCGTTGTCAACGGCACGAGCATGGGATTGTTCAAGAGCTGCCCTTCTCTCCTCGAGCTGGGCGTTAGCCTCTTTAAGTAGCGACCGCTCCAGGCGGAGATTGTCGGCCTCCTCATTCAAGGCCATGTTTGCCTGCTCGCGTGCCGCAACGTCCTTGTGCAGCGCCGCGTTGTCATCCGCCAGAGCCTCCGCCTCTCTCGTTCGCGCAGCAAGGTCCTCCTTCAGCGCGTCGTTACTAGCCGTCAGGGCTCCCGACTCCTGAGTGCGCACGGCAAGATCCTTCGCCAGCGCCGCGTTGCTAGCCGTCAGGGCTCCCGATTCCCGAGTGCGCACGGCAAGTTCCCGCTCCAGCGCAGCGTTGCTAGCTGCCAAGGCTTCGGACTCCCGGATGCGCGACGCAAGGCCCTCCTCCAGCGCCGCATTGCTAGCAGCCAGGGCTCCCGACTCGCGAGTGCGGTTAGCAATATCCTTCTCCAGCGCCGCATTGTCTTCCGCTAGGATTTCCGAGTCTCTCGTTCGCGCGGCAAGCTTCTCGCGCACTGCGCCGAGGTCTTCCCGCAGCGCTACAGCAGTCTCATCTGCAGTCGTCAGTGCATCCTGCAATTCAGCATTTGCCTTCTCCAAGTCCGATCGTTCGTGTTTCAGGCGAGAGACAGTCTGTTCTAGATTCCTATTGGCCTGCTGCAGCAATGCCCGCGCTTTTCCTAACTGTGCATTCAGATCCCCTAGCGCAGAACGTTCATCCTCCAACCTTGACGTAGTCATGCTCTCAAGTTCGAGCCGGAAGGCCAGGTCATCAGCCCTCTGCACGCTTCCGGCAAGGGACGTCCGTACCTCAATTTCGGCCTGTCGGAGCCGTCTTGCTTCTCTTTCCGTCGCACTGAGCCGTTGCGATGTCTGTTTCATCAGCGAACGGGCGTGTTCAAGCTCCAAATCCCTCAGCTTGAGTGGTACTGCAGAGCCCTCGGGGACACGCTGTCGACGAGCTGCACGTGCAACTTCGATACGCCGGTCAACGTCAACCGACCTCTCGTAGTCCATCAGCGTCTCGATACTAGACTGAGACAACTCGGGTGGCGAGAATTCCTCCAACGCTTCCTTGTCACCTTTCAGAGTCTCATACAGCGATAGTTGAGGCGCAGTTGCAACAGACCGCAAGGATCGCTCCGTCTTGCGGTGCCGATAGAGCCTGTCATCGATAAAATGATTGAGTTCGTCACGCGAAGGAATACGCAATTCGTACCCGCCTTGCTGACTCAGCGCTGAGGAAATCCTGTCGACCACCGTCGACGCGTCTCGCATTAAGTCCTCGTACGAAACAAAAATCCGTCGGAGTCCTGCCGAGGCACTGAGCGCATGCAAACTATAGATTTCCCAGAGTGCCAGTCCCGCATTTATCGGAATGTTGTTGCGTGCCTCAAGCGAATGGGCAATCTCGAGAGGATTGCGCAGCACATGAATGCAGAACGGGTTTTCAAGCGACTCGCGCCAGATTGGGAATAGGACACATAGTCGTGGCTCCTTGATGAACCAAGGTCTATGAGCATCCATGTTGAGGACGATATCTCCGGCTGCGGAGACAAAGCCTGAGTGGGTATCTCTTGAGACCTCGTCTAGCCTAAAGTTCGTTACACAATCCCAGTCGCAACGAGAGTTGAACAAAATGTGGTCATTCAGGTCGCGGACATCCCGTCGTTCCCAAAAGCCCTTTACGTTTTCGTCACTACGCCCCGTACCGACGTGCTCCCCGCCGAAATACACGCCCATGAGGTTCAGAATCCTAGCAAGGGCCGACGTGCCGGACCGGTGCATCCCCAGTACGAATATCTGCATATGTCTCGACTGTCTTGCTCGGGGTTGAGCCAACTGCAACAAATTAATCCGATCTCATCGAGCGACTGCGCCTTCCACGACGACAACCGCCCTATTGGCCAAGCCTACCACGAAGGCCGTAGGCTGTTGATCAAGCGCACATGGCGTCAGAAACATGCCAACGACCGCACCCAACGATGAGCCGGTTCTCGAGAGATCGTTCGGACCCCGACCATCCCGGCCGGCCACGGCAGCGAGGAGGCGGTGGTTGGTTCCGTTCCCTCCAATTCGCTGCCATGGACACGCGACGCCGGACGACCTGAAGCCGCAACTACGGAGCCACACGAACCGAACACCGGCCACCGCACGACTCGCTCTCGACGATGCCAACGGCTTCGGCACAACCGCTTTTTTCCTTTGACGACCGTCGAGTAAGCGTGCCACTCTACGAAATGCCGCTACGTCCTGTGCGGCCGCTTGGCCTGAGGAGGGAGTCCCGTTGAGCTCCCCACGTCGCCCGAACTGGCCACCCAACTAGGAGGATTCGCGAATGAGGTTAGTCCTGATCTTGAGGATGCACTAGATGACCTAGAAACTGAAGGAGGGGGTGTCATTTACGTGCCGGCCGGAGCATACGATCTTAGTGATAGTGAGGGTACTACCGGGACGGATGATCAAATACTCGTATGGACGGGCAGCAACATAGCCCTCATAGGAGAAGGACGAGACGCGACGATTCTTCGGGTCAAACAAAGCGGTGGGGCCGTCGGTGATGACGGCCACATTCTTCAGATCTCTGGAGCGGACCACGTGACCGTGTCCGGAATCACGTTCAAAGCTAGAGCTGGCCAGACAAAGGGGCACGGCATACGTCTCTCAAACGTCGACGAGTCGCTCTTTGAAGCGCTTACGTTCGAAGGAGAGTTCGGGTACGGAATCGCCTTCCGATGCCTCCAAGGCGCCCGCTGTACTACGAACGGGCGAATCACATACACCGTTTTCAGAGACCTCATCTTCGATGGTTCGAAGTATGACGCCATAGACATGAAAAGCGACAACACCACTAATCGCGGCGTCATGATTTCCAATGTCATTGTCAAGAGCTTCGGTGTTGACGCGACTTCCAGCCAAGACGCTGCTGCGATTGATATCCGAGGAAAGGTCATCGCAAACAACCTCTTCATCGACCGTGTCAACGACCACACGACCGGCATTCGATTTCGAGCCACGGGAGGCACCCACAGTTCAACAGGAGGCCACAAGTCGATCGTGTCAGGTTTCATCATTGAAGGTGGAAGTTCCTGTACGGCTGATACTTGTGTAGGCGCTAAGATCAACGCTAACGACGTGAAACTTGCAAACGGGTATACGGAAGACGTCAATATCGGCGTACACGTCAGTGACAAGAACGCCCTGATCTCGAATGTTGTCGTCCGCAATGCCGACACGGTGGGTTTTCGGCTAACCAATGGAGCCAAGTCCGCGCGTCTCGTCAATGTCGAAGCGATTGGCGGTGGGGTAGGATTCCAAGTCGAGGATCGACGAGTCTCTGTCCTCAACTGCCTTGCGGAGAGCAATACGACAGGCGTCAAACTCACTGCAGCGGCGACGGATTTCAAGATCGTAAGCTGTGTTCTTGACGGAAATACGACCCAGAAATCTGTACCCAGCCCTTCGCCGTCTGGTCTAGAAGAATTCGGCACGGTGAATTGGTAGAATTAAACCCCGCTAGGGGCGCTCGCCGGTGGCAATCTGGACTGGCCGTTTCTGCCCCTGACGCATTGACGGCCGACACGGTGGAGAGGAACGACACAAAGAGTGTCGCTGGGGATCCGCAAAAGAGTTCCCGAACACCTGCGGAGGAGCCGACTGAGTCGGGACTTGCCTGGTACGATTTTGTAGACATCGGTTCTTTCGGTGGCAGTTCGATTGACTTTGCCATGCGTACTTTGGGTGGCAAGCATGGATTGGGGGTCGAGGTCAATGCCACGCATGTCGAACGGATGCGGCAACGCGGCTACGATTGCCTACAAGGCGACATTACGAAGATGACCCTGCCACCCGACTCGGTTCGGTTCGTGGTTATGAGTCACGTTCTCGAACACATGGCCTTGCACGCCGTGTACAAGACGATCGAATGTGCGCAGCGAATCGCGACTGACTTCATCTATATTCGGGGGCCCTACTTCGATGCGGACGCGTTCTTGCGACGCCATAGCCTCAAGTTCTTCTGGTCGGATTGGCATGGGCACACATGCCACTTGACGACTTCACTCCTTCGTTCCGTGCTGACCCGTTTGCAGCTCAGCGAATTCACCGTCTTGGGAAGGACGCCGGTCGACAATTCGCTGGACGACTCGATTCATCCCCTCGATTCGCCCCCCGACCAGCACGCATACAGCCCGGAAGAACATCCGCCCAAGCGTTCGATAAGGTTCGCGCCGTCCCTGTATCGAGAGATGATCTGTCTTGTTCGCCTACGAGACCTTCCCGACTGGCATGACATCCTTCGCGTTCACCGCGATTGCGAGACCATTGGTGGCACATTGCCGGTCTGAACTGTCACCGCGTTGTCCTTGGCCTTGCGGCGACACCACGCGATGCTCCCGCGACGCTGGAACGACCTAGCTCGCCGAGGTACGCGAACAGACCAGGCTGCCACGATGACGGCACGAGCCGCATTGCGGTGTTCAATCGGTCGGCGCACAGACGTGAGTTGAGCGGCCGTTGGGCTTTTGTTGGCCTCTCAATCGAGGCGACGCCACGCACGACGGGCTGCGATGCTAGGAGCCCTTCAACACTCGCCGCTGCGACGATTTCGCGCGCAAACTCACACCAAGACACCGTGGGTGTCATCGCGAAGTGGTACGTCCCCCAGCCGCCTCGCCCCGATAGTTGCCTGGCAAGCTCGTTCACCGTGTCGACGATTGCCACTGCCGGGGACGGTGCGCCGATCTGATCGTCCACCACCGTCAGTTCATCCCGTTCCCGGGCAAGCCGCAGGATCGTGTCAACGAAGCTGCGGCCGATCCGCCCGAACACCCAACTGACGCGCAGGATCAGGTGCCGGTCCGTAGCCGCACGTAGCCGGTTCTCGCCCTCGAGCTTGGACGCGCCGTAGACGTTCAACGGGTTCGGGGTGTCGTCCTCGACATAGGCGCCGTCCTTGGTACCGTCGAAGACGTAGTCCGTGGAGAAATGGATCACGCCAATGCCGCGGGCGTCGCACGCCTCGCCGAGCCAACCCACAGCATCGGCATTGACGCGGTAGGCGAGGTCCGGTTCGTCCTCCGCCCGATCCACGGCCGTGTAGGCGGCGCAGTTGACGAGCATGTCGGGCTCGTACTCGTCCAAACGTCGTGCAATCGCGTCCCGATCGGTGATATCCAGATCGCGTCGGGCGAGCCCGGCGACCCGAAACTCGGCGTCGGCCAAGCGGACCATCTCGGAGCCGACTTGGCCGTCGGCGCCGGTGACGAGGATCTTCATCGCGCCAGAACCCCCCCGGGTGCCGGGTCGTTCCCTGCCAGGTACTCGTCCAGCGACGGGTTGCGCGCATCGGCGGCGGAAACGATCGGGTCGGCCACCGGCCAGGGGATGGCGATGGACGGGTCGTTCCAGAGCACGCCGCGGGAGTCGTCGCGACGGTAGTGGGACGTGCACTTGTACTCGAAATCCGCGACCTCGGAGAGGACGCAGAATCCGTGGGCATAGCCCGGGGGTATGAACAACTGGACGTGGTCCGCGTCGTCGAGGATGACGCCAACGTGCTGGCGGAACGTCGACGATGCCGGGTCGATGTCCACGGCGACGTCGAAGACGCGGCCCCGGGACACCCGCACGAGCTTGCCCTGGGGTTCGCGCTCCTGGAAATGCAGGCCGCGCAGCACGCCGCGCCGGGACCGCGAATGATTGTCCTGCACGAAGTCGTAGCCAAGGGCGCGAAACCCGTCGTAGCGCTCCTTGCTGTACGTCTCGAGCAGGAACCCGCGATCATCTTCGAACACGTCCGGACGGACGACGACCACTCCAGGCAGAATCGTCTCTTCCACGCGCATGGATGCTACCGTTCGGCCGCCATCGCGAGTTCGCGAAGGTAGTCGCCGTAGTCCCGCGCCGCCAGCGAGTCCGCGAGTGCGACCAGACCTTCATCCGATATCCAGCCCATCCGCCAGGCCACCTCCTCGGGACAGGCGATCTTGAATCCCTGTCGGCGTTCGATGGTCTGTACGAACAGGCTGGCCTCTAAGAGCGACTCCGGCGTTCCCGTGTCCAGCCACGCCATACCGCGACCAAACTGCACGACATCGAGGCGACCGCGGTCGAGGTAGACGCGGTTCAGGTCCGTGATCTCGAGTTCGCCACGCGCCGACGGGCGCAAGGACTCGGCGACGGAGACCACCTCGTTGTCGTAGACGTAGAGGCCGGTTACGGCCAGGTTCGATTTCGCCTCGGCAGGTTTCTCTTCGAGACCCACCGGCCGCCCTGCCGCGTCGACTTCGAGAACGCCGAACCGCCGGGGATCCTTGACGGGATAGGTGAACACGGTCGCGCCGCGGTTGTCGCGGATGGCCCGCTGGGACAGGCGGGACAGTTCGCTGCCGAAGAAGATATTGTCGCCGAGAATCAGCGCAACGGGATCGTCGCCAATGAAGTCGCGGCCCACGATGAAGGCGTGCGCAAGGCCGTGGGGCTCATCCTGCACGGTGTAGGACAGTCGCATTCCCCATTGCGAACCGTCGCCGAGCAGATCGTTGAGCCGCGGCGTGTCCTTCGGCGTCGACACGATCAGGATGTCGCGAATGCCGCCGAGCATGAGCGTGGTCAGCGGGTAGTAGACCATCGGTTTGTCGTAGACCGGCAGAAGCTGCTTGGAGACGGCGAGCGTGACGGGGTGAAGCCTGAGATTGCGACCGCCGGCGAGGACGATGCCTTTGGTTGCGGGGGCATTCATGTCGGCGACAATAGTAGCCCGCATTTCCCAATGTCGCTTGCGCGAACCACGCCACCGCATCGATGTCCGCAACGAACCCCCAACCCCTAGCGCCCGCCCAAGTCGATTTCGATGGCGCGCGCCCCGTTTCGCGCGCCTTCGGCGACATCTACTACGATGCCGACGGCCCGGCGGAGGTGGCACGCGCTTTCCTTGCCCCGGCAGCATTCGAGGCGCGCACGGCCGATCCGGCAGCGACGTTCACCGTCGGAGAACTCGGCTTCGGAACGGGTCTCAATTTCATCGTGGCCGCACACCGCGCCCGGAGCCGCCTGCATTTCATTTCAGTCGAACGCCATCCGCTGTCGGTGGACGACATGGCCCGGTCCCTCGCGCCGTGGAAAGCAGTGTTTCCCCTAGCGCGGGATCTTGTAGAACACTATCCGCCCCTGGTCCCGGGTTGGCACCGCCGCCTGTTCGAGGCGGGCCGGATTCAACTGTCGGTCTACTTCGGCGACGTCCGCGACGCGTTCGCCGAGTTGGAACGGCAACAACGCCGAGGCGTCGACGCCTGGTTCCTGGACGGCTTCGCCCCGCGCCGGAATCCCGCGATGTGGCGCCGCGAACTGTTCGAGGCCATGGCCCGCCTGTCGGCCCCCCGGGCGAGCGTTACAACGTTCAGCGCAGCCGGCGACGTACGGCGTGACCTGGCAAGCTCCGGCTTCGAGGTCCGCCGCGTCGACCAACGGCCACACAAGCGGCACAGCACGGCCGGGGTCTTCGCCGGCAAGGGTCGCGATTTCGTTCCGCCGACCGCCGTGGCCGTCCTCGGCGCAGGCCTCGCGGGTACCGCAACGGCGCGGGCGCTCGCCGACAAGGGCATCGCCGTGTCAATCGCCGACGCGGGCGAAGGTCCCGCTGCAGGGGCGTCGGGCATTCCGGCGGCCGTATCGCATCCGCGGCTGTCGCATGCGCCGTCGACGCTTGCCAGTTTCCGCATGCACGCGTACGGATTCTCGGCACACCGCTGTCGCGGACTGCCCGGCGTGACTGCAAGCGGGGTTCTTCAGTTGCCCGGGCCCGACAACGACGCCGACAAGCTGCGGCGAATCGCGGACGTGACGCCGCCCGGCATCGGCGAATACCTCGAACCCGATGCCGCAACGGACCGCGCCGGGATCGAGATTCGCGGACCCGCGCTGTTCTTCCCCACCGGCCTAACCGTCGACGGTCGTCGCCTCTCGGAGGCGCTATGCCGCGGCCTGGAGGTCGCCGCGTCTCACTCGGGCCACTCATCGCCGGTGGTCAGAGCCACCGGTTCCAACGTCGACGGTTTCGACACCCTGGAGGTGACCGGGCTCGCCGGGCAGATGGACCGCTTCCGTTGCCGCCGTCCGCCCGATCTGCCGATCGTCGGCGACGGCACCGTCGTGCCCGCCGCACGGAGCGTATGGGCAGGCGCCACGTACGAATACCGGCCTTGGGCGACACGGGACGCAACGTCGGCAAACGCCGTACGCTTCCAACGCCTGTTCGGCGACGCTCCGGGTGACTCCGTCGAGCGGTTCCGCGGCGTCCGGGCCGTGACCTCGGACCGCTTGCCAGTGATCGGCTGCGACGACGGCGCCTGGTTCAACTTAGGCCACGGATCGCACGGCACGACCACGGCAATTGTCGGTGCGGAGATCGTCGCCAGCGCCATCGCCGGCGAGGTGGCCCCGGTGACGACCGATCTACTCGAACTGGTTCGTCCGAGCCGGTTCCGAGAGCGCCAGCAACGCCGACCGAACCCGTTCAAGACGTAGGGGACGGGCTCGTCCCGTCCCGGCGCGCCCTTCGGGCGCGTTTCTAGAATGCTCGCGCATTCTCGAGGCAGTCGATTTGACGCCTTTGTGCCCCGCTGCGCGGGCGACCGCCCGCCCTGGCGGGCGCGTTAGCGTCGAACGGGCGACCACAAGGGTCGCCCCTACGGGCCTTCCAGCGGATCGAACAAGCGCACGCTCATCACCTCGTCGATGGCGGCGATGCGCCCGAGCAGCGCCTCGCTCGGTTTCGTGTCGAGGTCGATCAGGTTGTAGGCGACGTGTTCGCGGCTCTTGTTGATCATGTCGATGACATTGATCCGCGCGTCGGCCAGCGCCGACATGATCTGGCCGAGCATGCCGGCCACGTTGGCGTTGGTGACGCCGACACGGTGGCCGCCCGCCGGATCAAGCGCCACGGACGGGAAGTTCACGGAGTTGTCGATGTTGCCGTAGAGCAGGAACTGCCGAAGCTGATCCGCCGCCATCACCGCGCAGTTCTCCTCGGCTTCGGCCGTGCTCGCCCCGAGGTGCGGCGTGGTGTGGGCCTTGGGCTCGCCGGCCAGCACGGTGCTGGGGAAGTCGGCGAAATAGGCCGCGAGGGTGCCGTCGGCGAGCGCAGCCTTGACGGCGGCTTCGTCGACGACCTCTTGCCTCGCGAAGTTCAAGAGCACCGCGTTCGGATGGAAGTTCCCCAGCAGGTCCGCGTCCACCAGGCCGAGGTTCTCGGCGAGCGCCGGAATATGCAGGGTGACGTAGTCCGATCGCGCGAACAGCGTTGGCAGATTTTCCATCCGCTTGACCTCGCTCGGCAGCCGCCACGCCGCATCGACGGACAGCGCGGGGTCGTAGCCCAAGACATCCATCCCGAGGTTGAGCGCCGCCCGGGCCACTCGTGAGCCGATCGCGCCAAGGCCGACGATTCCCAAGGTACGGCCCGCCACTTCGTGCCCCTTGAAGCGGGATTTCTCGGCCTCCACCAGGCGGTGCAACTGGGCGTCATCGGTGACCGCCTCGAGGGACCGCACGTAGTTGAACCCGCCAAGCACGTCGCGAGAGGTCAGGAGCAATGCCGCGAGCACGAGTTCCTTGACGGAGTTGGCGTTGGCCCCGGGCGTGTTGAAGACGACGATGCCGCGCTCGGAGCACAGATCCACGGGCACGTTGTTGACGCCGATCCCTGCTCGGGCGACCGCCGCGAGGCTCCTCGACAGTTCGTCGTCTGCGAGCTTGTGGCTGCGCAGCAGGATGGCGTGGGGGTCGCCCACCGCCGGCCCCACTTCGAAGCCGAGATCCGGGAAGCGTTCGATGCCCTTGGGCGCGATCTTGTTGAAGGTCCTGACTCGGTACATGGGTTCGCGTACAACGGCTAGTTGGGGCGGGCGGCTTGCGACAGCTCGTTCACGATGAGGGAAGCGCTGTCGCGGACGCGGAACTCCCGCATCCGGTGGCGGAACTCGCCCGAAAGGGCGGCGAGTTTAGCGACCCCGGCGACCAATGTCTCGGAATTCAGGTCATCTTCGGCAAGGACCATGCTCCACCCCCGCGATTCGGCGTAGGCGGCGTTCTCGACCTGATCGCCGCGGCTCGCCGCTCGCGAAAGCGGCACGAGAATGTGCGGCTTGCCGAGTACCAGCCACTCGTAGAGCGCGTTCGCCCCGGCCCGGGACAGCACGACGTCGGCGGCCGCAATGATGTCCCCCCACTCATCCGTTACGTACTCGCGCTGGAAATAGCCGCCCAGGGTTCCCAAAGACGCGTCGATCTTGCCCGCGCCGCAGACATGAACCACGTCGTAGTCGACCAGCAGTTCGTGCAAGGCGGCGCGGAGCACTTCGTTCAGCCTCGCCGCGCCAAGGCTTCCGCCAACCGCGAGAAGAACGGGGCGCTCGGCGTCGATCCCGAGCCGTTGCCGACCGCGCGCCCGGTCGCCGCGCAGCAGTTCCCGGCGCAACGGCGTCCCGGTGACAACCATCCGGGCGTGCTCTACCCGGGTTCCTTCGAAATTGACGCACAACGTCGTCGTGAACCTCTGCGCCAATCGTGTCGCGAGTCCCGGCGTGAGGTCGGACTCGTGGGCAACAACCGGGATTCCGTTCAACCAGGCGGCGACGACGACGGGAAACGATACGAAGCCGCCCTTGGAGAACACGACCACCGGCCGAATGCGTGCCAATAGTCGCCACGCCTGCACGATGCCCAGAGGCACGCGCACGCTGTCGACGAAGTTCTCGAACGAGAAGTAGCGCCGTAGCTTGCCCGCCTGAATGCCGTGGTAGGGGATGCCGAGCGGAGCGACCAGACGTTCCTCAAGGCCGCTCGTGCTGCCCACGAAGTGGACTGCCGATCCGGCTTCGAGGAGGGCCTCGACGACCGGCAACGCCGGGACGACATGGCCGGCGGTACCACCACCGGCAATCACGACGCAGGACAAAACGCCGCGCGGTCCCGCCGTCACCGGTACATCACAGGCTAAGCGTCTGCTTGGCGAACGGAATGGTGAGGCGACGGCCTTCGGCAAGCGATGCCCTGTCTAGGCGGTCGAGTGTATCGAGCAGCTCGCGTTGATCACGGCTGGTCCGCGCCAGAAGGAACTGGGCGACCTCGGGCGGCAGGTCCAAACCCCGCTCAATCGCGGCGGCCGAAAGCAAGCGCAGCTTGTCCCTGTCGTCCAGCGGGACAACCCGATAACACCCGGCGGCGCGCAGTCGCGAACCCAAGTCGGGCAAAGCGAACGTCAGATCCCGCGGCGAACGGTGCGCGGTCAGCACCAGGCGCGCATGGCGACCGCGCAGCACGTTGTAGAGGCTCATCATCGGCCGCTCGGACGCCTCCGTGCCAATCCACTCCGGGACGTCGTCGACGGTTACCGTATCGAACTTGCCGTACGCCTCGATGGCGTCGTCCTCGGTGGTGATTTCCCGGGCGGGAATGTAGGCCGCGTTGCCCTGCTCGTTGCACACCGCCTGCAACAGGTGGGTCTTCCCCGTACCGGGCTCGCCGAACAGCCAAAGGCACTCGAACGCTTGACCCGGCGATTGCGCGAGCTTCCGCAACCGCTGTACGAGTTCGCCGTTTCGTCCCGCCACGAAGTGTCGAAACGTGCCCCGTTCACCCAGCGCAAACGGCAAGGCCAACTGTTCTGTCACGCTTCTGTCACGCCGATTCGCCCTTGTTTCTCGCGCGCAATTCGACACTGGCCCGACGGCTCCAAAGCAGTACGTACTGGCCCCCCGACACGATGCTCGAAACGCCCACCAGCACGAATCCCAGCGGGTCGATGGGCCCGGCCACCATTGCCGCCACCGCATAGTCGTCGCCCATCAAGCCGATGATCACGACCAGCAGCACGAACACCAGAAGCGCCGTGTTCGCCTTGCTGAGCTGCGTCGGTTCCACCTCGAATTTGCCGACGATGAGCCGGTATGCAAGTGCGCCGATGACGATCACCAGGTCGCGTCCGACGACGACCACCGGCAACCATGCGGGAACGTGGCGTTGGAGTGCCAGCACGACGATCACGACCAGCACCAGGAGCTTGTCCGCGGCGGGGTCGGCAATCGCCCCGAACGTCGTGCGCCAGTTGAAGCGCCTGGCCAATTCACCGTCGACGAAGTCCGAAACGCCGGCAATGGCGATGATGACGAGTGCTTCGGGTATGGCCTCGATCCAAAGCAGCCATCCCGCAGGCACCACGAGCGCAACACGCGCGATCGTCAGCGCATTGGGCAGATGACGCACCGAAGCGGCCACGGCACCAAGACCCATCCGTCGCGGCGTTTCGGTCATCGGGCACCCATCCAGGTCAGCTCCAACCTCGGCGCCGCTAGGGACGGCGTTGGCGAAGCGGTTCGAGATACCGAAAGATAGCCCCCCATCACAAGCAGTTCCACAAGCTGGTCTCGGGTGGACTGGGAATGCAGCTTCAGGTGCAGCGCCTCGGGGTCCACGGCGCTGACCTCCACCCGGTTGATGTATTCCCGGGACTGAAGGTGGGCAAGCACGGCAGCGTAGCCGCGCACGGTCTGTGCCCCCCGCACAGTCAGCGCGATGGTATCGAGGTCACCGCCCCGTACCGCGAAGCGCCGCGCCATCGCATCCGCGAGGCGGTGCACGGCCTGCCCCGCCGCCCCAGCGGCCGACACCCCCCGATGGTCGAACCTCACCGCCAGTTCTTTCTCGCCGCTCGGCGACATGATCTCCCACCGCGACGTAAAGCCACCGCGCGGATCCGCCGCGATGCGCCCAAGCAGCATGAGATCGCGGGAGTAGCGCCGGGACGCCACCATGATGGCCGTCCAGAACCGCCCCCACAGGTCCGTAGCCGCCAGGTTCCTGTCCTCGAGGTCCATGAGCGGAAAGGTCAACATGACGCCGCGGCGCCGAGCCTCCCGATGCATGGTCGAGAAAACCTCTTCCGCCATGCCGACCGGTGTCGACGAGACCACCTCCCGGGCTCTTTCTTGCGAGGGGCGGGCCCCTCGCGCTCCCCGGCTGAAGGCTCCTTCTTGCGAGGAGCCAGCCCCCCGCGCTTCCAAGCTGAGGGCTCCGCGCTCCAGCACGACCCAGACGAGCACGCTCGGGCGGTCGGCGCTCCACACCGGGAGTCCCGTCTCACGCAGCAGTTCCAGCAGCGTTCCCCGCTCGAAGTGGATATTCAAGCGCGTCTCGGAAACCATGTTTCCGCCGTCTTCCGGTTGGACGTGGCGTGTCGCGTATCCGTAGCGCACGTAGTAGCGCTCGGACTCGCGAATGGCCCCGTCCACCTTGGCACCGAAGGAAAGCTCGCGCAGCCCCGTCACGCGGCCAAGCACTTGTGTCAATGCGGCACCGGCGGCGCGGCGCCTTTCGGCGTCACCTTGGGATGCCACGACCACATCGACGTCGTAAAGCCAAGGAACGACTTCGGCCCACGCCGTTCCGGCAGCGCTGGCAACCAACGAGGCCAACAACAATCGAACACGAGCCACGATCCACGATCCATGACGGGCGCACGCTAAGTGTAATGAAAAGGCGCGCCAGCGCGGCCCAATCGCGACACCATTGCCGTACACTGCCTTTTCCTTTCGCGGGGGATGGGCCGATGCCGCGCCTGACCTACCGGGACGCCGGCGTCGACATCGATGCGGGCAACGAACTCGTACGACGCATCGCCCCGGCGGTACGCCGCACCCGTCGCCCCGAACTGCTGTCCGGCCTGGGCGGTTTCGCGGCGCTCGCCAAGCTCCCCGAGCGCTATCGCGATCCGGTGATCGCTACCGGCACCGATGGCGTCGGCACAAAGCTCCGGCTTGCCATCGATCACGACCGTCACGACGACGTCGGTCAGGATCTCGTCGCGATGTGCGTCAACGACGTGCTGGTAGCCGGCGCCGAACCGTTCCTGTTCCTCGACTACTACGCGAGCGGTGCACTCGACGTGGCCGTGGCGGAACGGGTGATCAACGGCATCGCCAGCGCATGCGAACTGGCGGGCTGTGCGTTGGTTGGCGGCGAAACCGCGGAGATGCCCGGGTTCTACCCGCCCGGCGACTACGACCTTGCCGGGTTCTGCGTTGGCATCGTGGAACGCGATGCGATCATCACCGGCGCCGCCATCGAGGCGGGCGACCGGTTGATCGGACTGGCGTCGAGCGGACCCCATGCGAACGGCTACTCGTTGATCCGGCGCATCCTCCATGATCAAGGAGGGGCCGTGTCGGATGGCCTGGTTGACCAACTGCTTGTCCCCACGCGAATCTACGTGCGCTCCGTGAGCGCCGTATTCGGGCTCGCCCGTGGCCTTTGCAACATCACCGGCGGCGGATTCGTCGACAACCTGCCGCGCATGTTCGGCGACGACCTCGCGGCGGTGATCGACCTCGACGCCTGGCAACGACCCGCGGTGTTCAACTTCGTTCAGCAGGCGGGCAACGTCGACGAAGTCGAGATGCTCCGAACGTTCAACCTCGGCATCGGTTTCGTCGTGTGCGTGGCCGAAGGCGATGCCGACGGTGTCGTCACGACGTTAAACGAAGCCGGCGAGCAGGCACAGGTCATTGGTCGCATCGTGGCAAAGGGCAGTACGCCTGCGCGTGGGCAGCTTGTGGTGTCGAAGGACGTCGCCTTGTTGGCGTAGTGAACGGGCCCGAGGGTCTATGCCGCGCCCGTCAGCCACGCCAGTTTAGCGGGCGACCACAAGGGTCGCCCCTACGTCTTGGGCAAGGTGACGCCGCGCTGGCCCTGGTATTTGCCGCCCCGGTCCTTGTAGGTGACCGCGCAGGGTTCGTCGCTCTGGAAGAACAGCAACTGCGCGACCCCCTCGTTGGCGTAGATCTTCGCCGGCAGGTTGGTCGTATTCGAGAACTCCAGTGTGACGTGGCCTTCCCACTCCGGTTCGAGCGGCGTGACGTTGACGATGATCCCGCAACGGGCATAGGTCGATTTGCCGACGCACAGGGTCAGCACGTCGCGCGGAATCCTGAAGTACTCGATGGTGCTCGCCAAGGCGAAGGCGTTCGGCGGAATGATGCAACTGTCGTCTTCGACATCGACGAAGCTGCGTTCGTCGAACGCCTTCGGGTCGACGGTCGCCGAGAAGATGTTGGTGAAGACCTTGAACGCCGGTGCGCAACGCACATCGTAGCCGTAGCTGGACGTGCCGAAGGAAATCACGCGCTTGCCCTCGACCGTGCGGACCTGGTCCGCCTCGAACGGCTCGATCATTCCGGCGCGGGCCATGTCCCGGATCCAGCGGTCAGACTTGATGGTCACTGGTCGTCCATGGTGATCGACGGGGCCGGCGCGGCACCGGTCGATTGGCGCCACAGCGTCCCCGCAACCCGGCGGGCGCAGTCGACGTAGCGGGCGGCCGCGGGTCCCGTCGGCTCGGCGACCACCGTCGGCGACCCGGCGTCGGTGGATTCGCGAATGCCGGGGTCGAGGGGAAACTCGCCGAGGAGTTCAACGCCGTACTCCGCCGCGACGCGAGCGCCGCCGCCTTCGCCGAACAAGCGGTGCACCTCGCCGCAGCCGCATTCGAACCAGCTCATGTTCTCGACGATGCCGAGGACCGGGATGTCGACCTTGCGGAACATCTCGATGCCCTTCCGGGCATCGAGCAGCGCGATGTCCTGGGGAGTTGTGACGATGACCACGCCGCTCACGGCCGCCTGCTGCGAGAGCGTCAACTGAATGTCGCCGGTGCCCGGAGGCATATCCACCACCAGGTAGTCGAGTCCGCCCCAGTCGGTCTGCTCGAGAAGCTGGCGCAGGGCGCCCGATGCCATCGGCCCGCGCCACACCATCGGGGTCTTGTCGTCGACGAGCATGCTCATCGACATGGCCTCGATGCCGTGCGCGCGGATGGGCACGAACAGGCGCTGGTCGCGAACCTCCGGTCGGCGACCGTCGGGGACGCCAAGCATCATGCCTTGGCTCGGACCGTAGATGTCCGCGTCAAGGATGCCGGTCCTGGCACCCGCGCGGTCGAGACCCAAGGCAAGGTTCACCGCCGTCGTCGACTTGCCGACGCCGCCTTTGCCCGACGCCACCGCGATCAGGTGGCCCGCTGTCGATGGCTGCCGCGACGGCGGCGGCGCGAAGGTGAGATCGAGGACAACGGCCTCGTTCAATGCCTCCGACAACGCCCGCGTGTACGGCTCGTGGAGACCCTCCACCGGGTACCCCAGCACCGCGTCGACATGCCACCGGTCATCCAGGCGCGCGGCACGGCGCACGGCGCCGAGTTCACCCCATGTGGCACCAAGCACCGGGTCGGGGAAACTGTCTATGGGGTTCGGCATCGAGGATCCTTCGATTCGGCGATGATTATAGCGTCCACCCCCCGACGCGCCGACGGCCACGGAACGGATTCGTAGGGGCGAGGCTCGTCCTCGCCCGCGTTCGTGCGAAACGGCTTCGGTCGGCGCGGGCGGCCCCGCGCCCGCATGGGCGCGCCCCTACGCCGTTGCCGGCGCGAGTTCCAGCCAGGCGTTGCGCAATACCCGGGCGGCCGAGCGCAGGAAGATCGCCAGCAGAACCACGGCCGCCACGATGTCCGGCCAGGGAGAATCGAATACCCAAACTGCGGCCGCCGCAGCGATGACGGCGAAGCCTTCGATCACGTCGTTGCGGGAGCACTCCCAAGAGGACGACATGTTGACATCGCCCGTCCGGTAGGGCGTGAGCAGCCACAGGCAGATGCCGTTCGCGGCGAGGTTGAACGCGGCGGCGACGGACATCGTGCTCGCCTCGGGTACGTCGAGATCCATCAGCCGCCAGCCGATCTGGGCCGCCACGGCCAGCGCCGCGCCGAGTATCAGGAGTCCCTTCAGGAAGGCAACACGGGCCTTGGCCTGCGTCGAGGCCCCGACCACGGCCATGCTCAAGGCGTAGGTGAGCGCGTCGCCGAGGTTGTCCAAGGTTCCCGACAGCAACGCCGAAGACCCGCTCAGGACCGAGGCGGTGACCATGCCAATGAACGTCGCCACGTTGATCCCCAGGACCCACGCCAGCACCTTGCGCTGCCGGTGGGCGAGGTTCGCCACGTCGATCATGCTGCTGCAGCAGCCGTCCGCCACGGTCACGGGTTCCGCCGAAGTTGGCGAGGAGTCTAGCAGCCATTGAAACGCCGACCGGTCTATTTCGACCCGCGCTACGTCCTCTTGGCCTAGGCGCAGGAGGCGCGCGCATGGTCGCGTGGTCAATCGCCGCCGTGGCGCGTATAGTCTCGCGCCCTCACGCAACCCGCCCTCGAGAGAGCCATGCGCCGCATCCTCGTCACCAGCGCGCTGCCGAACGCCAACGGGGCCATTCACCTCGGCCACCTGTTCGAGCACATCCTGACCGACATCTGGGTGCGGTTTCAGCGCATGATGGGCAACGAGTGCTACTACGTGTGCGCCGACGATGCCCACGGCACCGCGACCATGCTCGCAGCCGAGCGCCTCGGTACCACGCCCGAGGCGATGATCGAGTCGCTGCGGGAGGAGCACGCCGACGATTTCCGCCGGTTCCTCGTCGAGCACGACAACTACTATTCGACGCACTCGCCGGAGAACGAGCAGTACACGCGCGAGATCTACCAGCGCCTGGCTGCCGACGGACGGACGTTCACGGCCGACGTCGAGCAACTCTACGACCCGGAACGCAAGCTGTTCCTGGCCGACCGGTTCGTGAAAGGCAACTGTCCGCGGTGCGGTCACGACGACCAGTACGGCGACAACTGCCAGGAGTGCGGGGCGACCTACGACGCCACTGACCTCGGCAATCCGCGCTCGCTGCTTTCCGATGCCACGCCGGAGTTGCGCTCGTCGGACCACTATTTCTTCGATCTCGCGCAATTCACCGACTTCCTCAAGGACTGGACCGCGACCGACGCGGTACAGCCGGAGGTGACCAACAAGCTCGCCGAGTGGCTGACAGGGGGCCTCAAGGCCTGGGATATCAGCCGCGACGGGCCGTACTTCGGGTTCACGATTCCCGACACCACGGAGAAGTACTTCTACGTCTGGATGGACGCGCCGGTTGGCTACATGGCCAGCTTCAAGAATCTGTGCGACCGAACGCGCGGTTTGGACTTCGACGATTTCTGGCGCGCCGACAGCAAAGGCGAAGTCCACCATTTCATCGGCAAGGACATCATCAACTTCCATTGCCTGTTCTGGCCCGCCGTGCTGCACGGAGCCGGCTACCGCACGCCAACCAAGGTCCACACCCACGGCTTCATCACGGTGGACGGCGTCCAGATGTCGAAGTCCCGGGGCACCTTCATCAATGCCGGCACCTATCTCGAGCACCTCGACCCGGAATACCTGCGCTACTACTTCGCCACCAAGCTCTCGGCCAATACCGACGACGTGGACATCCAGCTCGACGACTTCGTGCAGCGGGTGAACTCCGATCTCGTCGGCAAGGTGGTGAACATCGCCTCGCGGTGCGCGGGGTTCATCCATCGGGGCTTCGACGGGGTTCTCGCAGAAGGCGTGCACGACGAGGAACTCTGGGCCGCGGTGTCCGGCGCGCGCCGCCAACTCGCCGACCTCTACGAGCGCGGCGACGTCGGCCGCGCCGTCCGGCAGATCACGGCGCTCGCCGACCGCACCAACCAGTACATCGCCGAGTACGAGCCCTGGAAGCACGGCAACGATCCCGAACGGCGCGACGAGGTGCAGGGCGTGTGTTCTCTCGGCATCAACGTGTTCCGGGCGCTCGTGATCTACTTGAAGCCCATCGTTCCGGCGATGGCGGCCAAGGCCGAGGCATTCCTCAGGGTGGAACCGCTGGCTTGGGAAGACGCGGGCGAACCGCTCGTCGCGCACGAGATCGAGCGTTTCAAGCCGTTGTTCACCCGCATCGACCGCAAGGACGTCGACAAGGTCGTCGCGGCCACCGTCGCAGAGGCCGAATCCGAAGCTGCCGAAGACGAAGGCAGCGCGGAAGTCAGCATCGACGACTTCGGCAAGATCGATCTGCGCATCGCGAAAGTGATCGACGCCAAGTTCGTGGACGGGGCGGACAAGTTGCTCGAGCTACGGCTCGACCTCGGCGATACCTCAAGGACGGTGTTCGCCGGCGTACGGGAAGCCTACGATCCGGACACCCTGGTCGACCGTCTGGTCGTCGTGGTCGCCAACCTCGCGCCCCGCAAGATGCGCTTCGGCACCTCGGAAGGCATGGTGCTCGCCGCGGGCCCTGGCGGCGAGGACATCTTCCTCGTGTCGCCCGATGCGGGCGCCGAGCCGGGGATGCGGGTGACATGACCGTGAAGGCGACTGCCTGCTAGCCTCTATGACCGAGTTGCTGCTCATCCTGCTGTCGGCGGCGCTGGTCAACAATTTCGTCCTGGTGCAGTTCCTGGGGCTCTGCCCGTTCGTGGGCAGTTCCGGGCGTGTCGAAACGGCGGTGCCGATGACGCTCGCCACGATGTTCGTGTTGACGGTGGCGGCCCTCGGCACATACCTGGTCAACCGCTACCTGCTCGTCGCCTTCGACGTCGAGTACCTGCGCATCATCGCCTTCATCGTCATCATCGCGGCGACCGTGCAGTTCACCGAAATGTTCGTGCGCGCCGCGAGCCCCGTGCTGCACCGGATGCTCGGCATCTACCTGCCGCTTATCACCACCAACTGCGCCGTGCTCGGCGTGACCCTGATCGCGGTGGGCGAGGGCCTGTCTCTGCCCCGGACCTTGTTCCTCGCCATCGGTGCGGGTTTCGGCTTCGGCATTGCCATCGTGGCTTTCGCCGCGCTGCGGGAACGCATCGCCGACGACGCGGTACCCGAACCGTTCCGCGGGCCACCGCTGGCGCTGGTGACGGTGGGGTTCATGGCGTTGGCGTTCTACGGCTTCAAGGGGCTGGGCGGATGACCGCCGCGTTGGTGCTGGGCGGAATAGGCTTGGCGGTGGCCGTCCTCCTGTCCTTGGCCCGGCGGGCATTGGTACGCAAGGAGGACGCCAATGCGGGTGCAGTCGTTGTCGCCATCGTCGCGGTTCTGCCGCAGAGCCAATGCGCCCAATGCGGGTATCCGGGTTGCCGTCCGTACGCGGAAGCGGTTGCGGCGGGCGAGCGATTGGATCTCTGCCCGCCTGGCGGGACGCGGGTCGTGGCTGCACTGGAAGAGTTGCTAGGCCGCGACGCCGACACCGAGATGTCGGAACCCGTCGACGCTGTCGCGCGGATCGTCGAGGCGGACTGTATCGGCTGCGCGCTGTGCATCGATGCCTGTCCCGTGGACGCCATCGCCGGCGCGTCGAAATACCTGCACGCGGTGATCCCGGAACGCTGTACGGGCTGCGAACTTTGCATTCCGGCTTGCCCGGTGGACTGCATCGAGTTGGTGGCGCGTTCGGGCGAGGTCACAGACCCCCCGGCACCCGCTAACGCCGCCGCCCTGCCGTGCATCGGGTGTGGGCGGTGCGAAGGCGCCTGCCCCGTCGATCTGAAACCGGAAATGCTCCACGTCGCATTCGAGACGGGTGCCACCGACACATCCGTCACCGACTGCATCGAGTGCACGGCCTGCACCCGGGCGTGTCCGAGCGGAATCGATCTCGTAGGGGAGTTCGGCGCGCTCAAACACCGGCTCCAAGGCGAACGTGAAACGAACCGTCGAGCGGACAATGCGCGGCGGCATTCCGACGCACGCAACGAGCGGCTGGCACGACAAGCACGCGAACAGGCGGCGCACCGCGCCGAACGGCTTCGGGCACCGCATCAATGGCAGTAGCCGCCTGGCTGGGAAGGCCTACGACCGCACCGGCCATCATGGACCGGGTGCTCGTCGCGCTGGTTCCGGCGATCGGCGTTGCAGCGTGGTTGTTCGGTTGGCTCTTGCTGGTGCACTGCGTCGTCGCCCTCATGGCCGGCGCCGCGTTCGAGGCGCTCTGCCAAACCCTGCGCAAACGTCCCGTTCGACCCTTTGCCGACCGCAGCACGCCCGTCACCTGCCTGCTGATTGCCATCGGCATTCCGCCGTCGGCACCGTTTTGGATTCCCCTGGTCGCCGTCGCCGTCGCCATCCTGCTCGCCAAGGAGCTCTACGGTGGTCTCGGCCGCAATGTCTTCAATCCCGCGATGGCCGGCTATGCGACGGTATTGGTCGCGTACCCCCAGTCCATGACGCTGATCCACGCGACAACGGGGGCAACGGCGCTCGATGCGCTTCGGTTCCGCGGTGGACAGACCCTCGAAGACCTGGCAGGGAATCCCGCGTTCGGGGCGTTGGGGGGTGCCGGGTTCGAGTGGATAAACGTGGCCGCACTTGTCGGCGGCCTGTACCTGATTGCCGTCGGCGTCGTGCACTGGCGGATACCCGCAGCCGTACTGATCGGCATCGCCCTGCCGGCCGTCGCGTTCTACGACGGCGGCAGCTCTGCGAGCCTGGGATCGCCGGTCTTCCATTGGTTCGCCGGCGCCACCATGCTCGCCGCGTTCTTCATCGCCACCGACCCGGTCACCGCGCCCCGCAAAGCAGGGCACCAGTGGTTCTTCGGCATCGCCATTGGCGCGTTGGTGTTCGCCATCCGCGCCAGCGGCAGCTATCCCGACGGCGTCGCCTTCGCCGTCCTGATCGGCAACCTGGCGACGCCCATACTGGATCGTCTCGGCCGTGCGCCCGCTGCTGCGTAACGTCGCGGCGCTGGCCGTGTTGACACTCGTCGCCGGGGTCGGGTTGGCCTGGTTCGCTCAAGTGACCGAAGACCAAGTGGCTCGCAATCGGCTCGAAGCGGAGACCCGGATCCTTCGGGAACTCATTGGTGTCGAACCAGGCGCGGGCGACCACAAGGGTCGCCCCTACGGAGCGCTTGGCAACGCCGACCTGGTTCTCTGCGAACGCGACCTCGTGGTGCTGCGCGCGGATGGATCTGGCTACGGCGGCGCTTTCCGGCTAGCCGTAGCACTCGATCTCGATGGCTCGATCCAGGGCGTTCGGGTGCTCAAGCATGCCGAGACGCCCGGTTTCGGCGACATCCTGAAGGCGCCCTCCTCCTGGCTGGACTCGTTCACGACGGACGACGTCCACGCGGTCACCGGTGCCACGATCACATCGGAAGCGGTGATGGCCGCCGTCAAACGGGCGGTGCAAATGGTTCGGCTTGAGGACATGTGCCCACCATGAACCAGTTCACCGAAGCCGCTGTTGCCCGCAACCCCGCCGCAGTGCAACTGCTCGGGCTATGTCCGCTCTTGGCGGTCTCCAACACGGTCGCGAACGCCCTCGGTCTCGCAGTCGCGAGCACCGTGGTCCTCACCGGTTCCGCCGTACTCGTCTCGGCGGTGCGCAAACTGATCCCGGAAGACGTGCGACTGCCGTGCTTCGTGCTGGTGATCGCCACGTTCACGACGCTGGTCAACCTCGCCATGGAGGCGTACGCGTTCGATCTCTACCAGCGCATCGCCCTGTTCGTGCAGATCATCGTCACCAACTGCATGATCCTGGCGCGCATCGAGCAGGTGGCGTCGAAGGAGGGTCTTGGCCGGACGTTCGTGGACGCGCTCGGCACGTCCGCCGGGTTCGCGGCGGCGATTTTGATCCTGGGTGCCGCCCGCGAGGCGTTGACCGTGGGATTCCCACTTGCCGCACTACCGCCCGGGGCGTTCCTGGTTGCCGGATTGTTGCTCGCAGGCGTCAACGCGGTTGGAGCGCGGACACGCCGAGCGCGCGATGGCGCTACGGCGCGTCTTCCCCGCCCTTGAACGCCATGATCGATGCGATCGGTATGCCGTCTTTCGGCGCCATGCCCGGCTTGCCGCGGCTGTACACCGTTAGACGGTTGCCGCGTGTCGGGTCGATCAACCGCTCGTAGGTTTCGGCAATGTCGGCGGGTTCGAGCCGGGCCACGGCATCCGCTATCTGCCGGTTGTAGTCGAACGTCAGGACGCGTCTGTCGAGATCCCCGAGGAGGCGGGACGCCCGCTCGGCGTTGTTACGGTCAGCCCGGGTGAGCACATTGATGTAGCCGCTCTTGTACTCGTCCAAGTCGGCGACCGAGAGGCTGCGGAACCATGCGCGTTGCTCCTCGATGAATGCCTTGGTCAGTGTCTCGACCTCGGTCGTGCTGGCCTTCGAAGCCTGGACCATGAAGGCGATCGCGGCGTGCCGGGCAATCGCATACGGATACGCTTGGACGACGTAGCCCAGTTGGCGCTCGGTGCGCAATTCCTTGAAGTAACGGGCGCTGAGCATGCGTCCGATCAAATCGACCCGTGCGCGCTCCTCGATGTCCTCGCTCTCCCCCTGGATATACAGCGCATAAACCGCGTCGTCGTGATCGACGGCGTGCTCGAACCGGCGCGAGCCCTGCATGCGCCTCGCCATGGGAATCTCGTGTGGCAGTTCGACGATGCCGAGCCTGTGCTGGGTATTCACGGCAAGTGCCCTCGCCTCCGCCTCGTGGAGGTTGCCGTGCACGAACAGCGTCGCGCCCATGCCCGTCAGGCGATCCTTGCGCCACGCGGCCAAGGTTTCCGGTGTGGCCCGAGTCGCAGCGGCCTCAAGGGCGTCCGTGGGCAGAACGTGTGGATGTATCAAGCGCGACAGCGCATCCGCGATCTGCCGGTACGGTCGTTCCCGGGACAGGTTGGCATAGCCCTTCTGCAGTTCCCGCCGCGCGATGGCGAACTTTCCCGCATCGACTTCCATGCCAACGAAGCCCTCGAGAACGTCGTTGAACAACACCGGCAGCTTGTCGTTGTAGCCGGACACGCGGAGCCGGAATCCGGTCCATTGGGTGCCGATTCCGTACCCCAAGCCGGCCAGCCGAGCGGGATAGGCACGCGCGTTCAAGGCATCGTCCGTCAATTCGGCGTGCAACGTAGCGAGCACCACGTCGTCGGCGTCGAAAGGCTCGGCGGGACGAAGCGTCAAGGAAACCCGTGCCCTCGGCGTTCCGAACTCGGTATCGGGCGCATGCCATGTCTCTACCGCGGTGCCGGTTTGCAGCCGAACCGGCGTCTCGGGCGACCCCGACGCCGCGATGAGGTCCAGGTTCTGCGGCAGGTAGGGATTGGGACTTGGAAGCGCCAGCGGCGCGTCGACCGCGCGCGGCCACATGCCGGGGCCCGCACGCCAGGGTACGCCGAAGACGGATTCAACACGGTCGCCTTCGACATCGGGTCCCGATAACGATACCAGCGAGTTGCCGGGATCGAGATGGTCCAAGTACTGGTGGATCACCGATTCGTCGAAGGATTCCATGACGTACGGCGCACGAAGCACATCCTGCGGCGGGTAGTCGGCCAGTCGTTCGGCCGCGCTGATGACGGCACCCGTCGGCGATCGTTCCTCCTGGAACCGGAAAGCAAGTCCTTGCATACGTGCCACCTCATCGTAGTGCCAGACCTGGACGCCGCGTCGGCGGACGAGGTCAATCCAGGCATAGAGGAGATCGACGATCTCATCGACATGGCGCGCACCCAGTTCGGTCAGTGTCAACGAGATCCTGAATTCGGCATTCCAGTCGTCGACGGCGTACCGCCCCGCGCTCAGTCCCTCGATCCAGCCCCGGGTGCTCAGGACATCGTGCAGGCTGCCCGGTCCCTCATGCCCGATAAGCGATGCCAGGAAGCCCGCCGGTTTGACGCGGTAATGGGGACGCAGGGGTGGAATCGGGAACCGCACCACCAGGTTCCGGGTCTCCTTCATGGTCTGCCAGGCGTAACTCGCCGGCAGGGATGCCTCGTCGTACAGGGGCGGGCTGGCGACGGGGGTTCCAAGGCCTCGGTCCACGACGCTTCCGAACCGCTCGCCAACGAGGGCTTCCAGCGCGTCGAGGTCGTCGGGACCGAGTAACGCGACGGTGATCGTATCGGCCGAATAGTTGGCCTCGAAGAAAGCGCGCACCTCGTCGACGTCTGCATCGGCCAGCGTCTCCAAGCTGCCGATCTTGAATCGGGAGCCCGGATGCACGGGATTGAGCATGCGCTTGCGGACCGCATTGCCGCGCCGACTGTCCTGTTTGAGCTGAAGCTGGTACTCCGCCTGCACGGCGCGCTTCTCGCGCTCCACGTAGTCCGGATCGAACCGCGGGGCAACGAAGAACTGCGCCAAGCGGTCCACGGCTTCTGGCAGATACGCCGGTTCAATTGTGAAGTAGTACGTCGTGTGACCGGCGGCCGTGTACGCGTTGTTGCTGCCGCCATGCTTGCTGACGAACTCCGTGAACCCATCCACTTCGGGGTACTTCTCGGTCGCGATGAACAGCATGTGTTCGACGAAATGGGCGAGCCCCGGGTGCGCGTCCGGATCGTGGTCGCTGCCCCGGGCGACGCTCACCGCGGCGGCGGCGCGATCGCTGTCCGGCGCATGGATAAGGAGCGCACGCAGGTTGTTCGGCAGCACGACGTAGCGGTACTCGCGCTCGTCGTTCGGACTCTTGACCGGCTGGACGGGCGGCGAAGCCTCGACCGGCTCGACGGATTCGGTTGCCTGGCAGGCCGCCATGCCCGCGACGATCAGGATCCAAGCCAGCCGGACTGCGTGCATTGTTGTTCCTGAAGCGGTCTTGTGCTTCTTTTTTAGCACTTCCGGAGTGGCGGAACAAGGTGCCCAGCCCAAGCCCGTCGCTCTGGCTAGCTCACTGCAGCAATTGCTTCGTGCCCTTGAACGCCTCAATGGACGTGATCGGGTCGCCGTGCGTCGGCGCCATGCCAGGCTTGCCCCGGCTGAAGATCGTCAGGCGGTTGCCACGCGCGGGGTCGATCAGTTCCTCGTAGGCTTCGGCGACGTCCGCGGCTTCGAGACCGGCCACGGCGTCCTTAAGCTGTACCTTGGAGTCGAACGTCAGGACGCCGTGGGTGAGATCATCCAACAGGCGGGCTATCCGCTCGTGGTGGTTGAAATCACTGGGGCGTTGAAACGGGGCGATGTAGCCCTCGCGGTAGGCTTCGAACTCGTCCGGGGTGAGTTCGCGGAGCCAGCCACGCTGATCTTCGAGAAACTGCTGGGCCAGCGCCTCGATCTCTCGGACGCCGACGCTCGATGCCTGCACGGTGAATACCAGGCCCGGGTGGCGGGCTATGTAGTCGGTGTAGGCAGCGACCACGTAGCCAAGTTGCCGCTCGGTGCGCAACGCAGTGAAGTATCGGGCGCCCAACATGCGACCGATCAATCCCAGGCGTGCAAGATCAGTCATCGCGTTGCTTGCGCCCTGGATGTAGAGCAGATAGGCGGCATCATCGTGGTCGACCGGGTGCTCGTAGTGTCGTGCGCCGGCCAATCGCTTCGCCTGGGGCACCTTGTACGGTCGATCGACAACGCCGAGTAGGCGTTGCGCCGTCGCCGCCAGTCCTCGTGCGTCTGTGTCACGCAGATTGCCGTAGACGAAGAGCGTGGCCCCAAGGCCAACGAGCGTCTCCGCGCGCCACGCCGCCAATGTTGCCGGCGTGGCACGGTCAGCCGCGTCGATAAGCGCGGTCAGTGGAAACCGCTCCGAGTGAATCAAACGGGACAGCGACTCGTCGACCTGCTGGTACGGGGGTACGGAGGAAAGGTTGGCGTACTCGCGCCGAAGCGTCGCCCGGACGGCGGCGAACATCTTGGCGTCGATTTCGGGGTCGATGAAGGTCGTCAGGACGTCGTCGAACAGCTCGGCGTGTTTGTCGCCGATGCCTTGCACGGAGATGCGCAATCCCGTTCGCGTCGCCTCGATGCCCACGACCAGTCCGGCCTCTCGTGCCGCGTATGCGCGCGGGTTGAGGGCGCGCTCCACGAGTCTCGCATGCAGCGTCGCCAACACGACGCCATCCGCATCCAGAGGTTCGGCGGTCTGTAGATCCAGGTTCACGAACGACACGGGCAGGCCGAACTCCGTGTCGGGCGCATGCCAGGTCTGCACCGAGGTCTCGGTTTCCAAGCGCACCGGCGGTTCGAGCGACGCGGGTTCGAACACCAAGTCGACGTTTTCCGGCAGATAGGGATTGGGTCCCGGAAGCTCTAGGCCGGCTGCCACGTCGTCTGGAACCAAAACGCTTCCCAAACGCCACGGCACGCCGAACCAGTATTCGACGCGGTCTCCCTCGATGTCGGGACCGGAGAGAACGACGATCGAATTCTCGGGGACGAGACGGTCGAGGTAGCGCCGGATCAAGGGCTCTTCGAAGGAATCCATGGCGAAGTCCGCCCGCAGAACGTCTTCCGGCGCGTAGTCCAGGAGACCCTCTGCGCCAGCGATGACCGATTCCACGGGTTCCGTCATCTCCTGGAATCGAAACCGGAGCTCGGCGAGACGGGCTTCCTCGTCGTATCGCCAACCCTCGACTCCCTTGCGCCGGATCAAGTCGATCCACGCATAGGTGAGGTCGGCGATCTCGTCGACGTGGGACTTGCCCTCTTCGGTCAGCGTGAGGTCGATGTCGAAGATGCCGTTCCAGTCATCCAGGTCGTGGCTGGTCGCGACGAGACCGTCGATCCAACCCCTCCCGCTGAGGACACGGTGCAGGCTGTTCCGACCATCGTGGCCGACGAGCGTGGCAAGGAAAACGCCCGGCTTGGAACGATAGTGCGGCTTGTTGGGCGGAACCGGAAACCGAAAGCTCAGCGTGCGCGTCTCGGAGACCGTCCGCCATGCATAGCCGAGTGGCAGCGCTTGGCCTTCGTAGATCGGCGGGTTGACCGGCTTGGGACCCAGACCGCGATTGACCACGTCGCCAAACGTCTCTTCGACGAGTTCCTGGAGCGCGTCGAGATCGTCGGCGCCAAGGACGGCGAGGGCCATCGTGTCGGCCGAGTAGTTGGTCTCGAAGAACGCGCGCGCTTCGGCAACGCCAACGTCGCGCAACGAACGGAGATTGCCCCAGTCGAACCGAGAGCCGGGGTGCGCGGGGTTCATCAGCCGCTTGTGTACAGCGTCGCCGCGCCAATCGTCGACCTTGCGTTGCATCTGGAACTCGCCCTGCACGGCGTGTTTTTCCCGTTCTAGGTAGTCCGCGTCGAAACGCGGGGAAACGAAGAACTGGGCGAAGCGGTCCAGGGCTTCCGGGAGGTGCTCGGGTTCGATGTCGAAGTAGTACGTCGTTCGATCGACTTCCGTATAGGCGTTGGTATCGCCGCCGTGCTTCGACACGAACTCGCCGAACTCATCGACTTTCGGATACTTGTCCGTGGCGATGAACAGCATGTGCTCGACGAAGTGGGCAATGCCCAAATGGGCGTCCGGCTCGTGCTGACTGCCCCGGGCCACGCTCACTGCCGCACCCGAGCGACTCCAGTCCGAACGGATCAGAAGTGCCCGCAGGCCGTTGGGCAGCACGATATCGCGGTATTCGCGCTGGTCGTTGGGGCTCTGGACGGGCCCGGTCGGCGTCTCCGTACACGCCGCTCCGAGGCCCAGGGCACCAAGGCAAACCAGATGCAGGATCCACCGTGTCTTCATCTGTCTCGTTGACTGAGGTCCGGCCGTTGGCCCCTATAATCGGCCAATAGTAAGCATCGGGTCGATCCCAAGTCGTGAACAAGGACAAGCGCGTCGAGATATTCCGACGCCTGCGAACCGAGAATCCCGAACCGACCACCGAGCTCGACTTCGGGACGCCGTTCGAACTGCTTGTCGCTGTCATCCTGTCCGCCCAAGCCACGGATGTGAGCGTCAATCAGGCCACGGCAAAGCTCTACCCGGTCGCCAACACGCCCCAAGCGTTGCTCGACTTGGGGCTCGCCGGTTTGAAGGAGCACATAAAGTCGATCGGGCTCTTCAACACCAAGGCCGCGAACATCCTGAAGACCTGCCGCATTCTCTTAGACGAGCACGGCGGCGAAGTGCCGCGCGAGCGCGACGCGCTGCAGGCTCTGCCCGGGGTCGGACGGAAGACGGCCAACGTTGTCCTCAACACCGCCTTCGGCGAACCGACGATCGCCGTCGACACGCACATCTTCCGGGTCTCGAACCGCACGAAGATCGCGCCGGGGAAGACACCGCGCCAGGTTGAGGACAAGCTATTGCGCTGGGTGCCGGACGACTTCAAGCGCGGTGCGCATCACTGGCTCATCCTGCACGGGCGCTACGTCTGCACCGCCCGGCGGCCGCGATGCGGGGCTTGCGCGATCGAGGATCTGTGCGAGTACCGCGAGAAGACCGAATACCCTTGAATCCGCCGCGTAGGGGACGGGCTTGTCCCGTCCCGAACCCGCCGGCACGGGCGACCACATGCGACCAGCGGGCGACCGCGCGCCCTTCGGGCGCGTTAGGGTCGCCCCTACGAACTGCTCCGGCTCCTCCGGGCCCCCAAACGCAGCCGCAACGCGTTCAACCGAATGAACCCCGTGGCGTCCGCCTGGTCGTAGGCACCCGCGTCGTCCTCGAAGGTGACGACGCCTTCATCGTAGAGGCTGTCGGTTTCCGAGGTGCGGGCGACGACCGACACGCCGCCCTTGTAGAGCTTGAGGCGAACCCGTCCGTTGACGGGCTTCTGGGTTTCCGTGAGGAGAGCCTGGATCGCGAGCCGCTCGGGGGCGAACCAGTAGCCGTTGTAGATGAGCGACGCGTAGCGCGGCATCAGTTCGTCCTTCAAGTGCGCCACTTCGCGGTCCAGCGTGATCGACTCCATGGCGCGATGGCCTTTCAGGAGAATGGTGCCGCCGGGCGTCTCGTAGCAGCCGCGGGACTTCATGCCGACATAGCGGTTCTCGACGATGTCGGTGCGGCCCACGCCGTGCCGGCCGCCGACTTCGTTCAGGTGGCGCAGCACGGTGCCGGGCGTCATCGATTCGCCGTCCACCGCCACGACGTTGCCGGCCTCGTAGTCGAGGTCGATTACCTGGGCTTCGTCCGGCGCTTCCTCGGGCGAGACCGTCCAGCGCCACATGGATTCGTCGGCGGGCCTGCCCGGGTCCTCGAGTCCGCCGCCCTCGAAGGAGATGTGCAGGAGGTTGGCGTCCATGGAATAGGGCGATTCGACGCCGCGCTTGAACTCCACCGGGATCTGGCGCTCCTCCGCATAGGCCATGCAGGCTTCCCGGGAGTGCAGGTCCCAGGACGGTTCCCGCCAAGGGGCGATGACTTCGATGTCGGGGTTCAGGGTGTACGCCGAGAGTTCGAACCGCGCCTGGTCGTTGCCCTTGCCGGTGGCGCCGTGGGCGATGGCGCCGGCGCCGGTCTCGGCGGCCACCTCCACTAAGCGCTTGGCGATCAGCGGCCGGGCGATGCTGGTGCCGAGCAGGTACTCGCCTTCGTAGATGGCGTTGGCGTGAAACATGGGGAAGACGTAATCGCGTACGAATTCCTCGGTGAGATCCTCGATGAAGATCTCGGTGACGCCCATCGCCTCGGCCTTGGCCCGGGCCTGCTCGACTTCCTTCCCCTGGCCGATGTCCGCCGTGAACGTCACCACGTCGGCATCCTGGGTGTCCTGCAGCCACCGGCACATGACCGACGTGTCGAGCCCACCGGAATAGGCGAGGACGATCTTCTTGGTCATGTATGGGACTCCCCTCGGTGACGTTCGGAGCGGGCGGCGAGTTTAGTCGAATCCCCGAATGTGCGTCAGCCCGGGTTCGGCGGGCGGGCGATGAGACATTGCCGGGGTCTTCCCGCGTCACTTACGATCGGATCCTCCACGGTCGAGACTTCGGGTTTCGTTTTGGATCGACGCGAATTCCTCCAAGCCGCGACCGGCACGGCCTTCCTGCTGCCGGCCTTTCCCGCCTGGGCCCGCCGGCGGTCGATCAACGACTACTCCGGACTCGATGCCGTCACCGTCGCCGATGAGCGCCGGCCACGTTCGACCGAGGAGGTGAGTGCGGCCGTGGGCGAATGGCGGGACGCGATCTCGGTGGGCGGCGGCCGATTCAGCATGGGCGGCCAGATCGCCTACCCGGAATCGTTGCACCTCGACATGCGGCAGTTGAAACGCGTCGTCTCTCTCGATCCCGAACGGCAGACCGTACGGGTACAGGCCGGCATCTCGTGGCGCGACCTGCAGGAAGTCCTGGATCCCCACGACCTGTCGGTCAGCATCATGCAGAGCTTCAGCAATTTCACCGTCGGCGGCTCGGTATCCGTCAACTGCCACGGCCGGTATGTCGGCAGGGGGCCCATTGTGAACTCGGTGCGGGCATTGCAGCTGGTGACCGCCGACGGATCGGTGTTGGAGCTTGAACCTTCCTCCGAGGTGTTCCGCGGCGTGTTCGGCGGCTACGGGGGACTTGGCGTCGTCACCGAGGTCGAATTGGGTCTCGAGCCCAACTCGCGCCTGCGCCGCGTGGTGGAGGATGTCGAGCTGGCGAGCTATCCGAGGCGATTCCTCGACGACGTTGCCGGGGATTCCCGCGTCGTGCTGCACAACGCCGATCTGCGGCCCCCGGACTTCGACGCGCCGCGCATGATCAGCTGGCTGTCCACGAACCGACCGGCGACGGTCGAAGAGCGCCTGATTCCCCGCGACCGCAACTACGCCCGCAACCAGGCCGCCATCTGGGCGGTTTCCGAACTGCCCGGCGGGGCGCGGCTGCGCCAGAGCGTCGAGGAACGTCTGCACGGCGAGGAAGTGGTGGTGTGGCGCAACTACGAGGCGAGCCTGGACACGGATTCGCTGGAACCGCCTACGCGGCTGTTCTCCACCTACCTCCTGCAGGAGTACTTCATCCCGGTGGACAACTTCCTCGGGTTCGCACGGTCGATGGCCGGAATCCTGAGCGAGCACAGGGTCAATGCGCTCAATGTGTCGATTCGCCACTCGCCAGCGGACACGCGGTCGTTGCTGTCCTGGGCGCCCACGGACGTGTTTTCCTTCGTGCTCTACTACAAGCAGCGCACGACGGGACGGGCGCGGCGGCGGGCCGAGGCGTGGACGCGGGAGTTGATCGACGCCGCGCTGGAGTACGGTGGCCGCTACTACCTCCCGTACCGCCTGCACGCGACGCCGGCCCAGTTCGTTCGGGCCTATCCGGAACACGAGGCGTTCCGCAGGCTTAAGGCAGGGCTCGACCCGCGCGGCAAGTTCCGCAACATGCTCTGGGACAGGTACCTCTAACGGCAAGCCCGATTGATCGAGACGACTGCCGGGTACGCCAAAACAGGCGATAATTCGGCCAATCCCACCGGGCGCCACGGCAATGACGATGAAGACGCGGTTCCGCGGCTACCTGCCCGTGGTGGTCGACCTTGAGACCGGCGGGTTCGACGACGCCGTCCACGCACTGCTGGAGATCGCGGCCGTCACGCTCGACTTCGAAGACCAACGTCTCGTGGTCCGCGACCGGCACCGGTGGGCGGTAGCGCCGCACCCGGACACCATCGTCGAGGAGGCATCCCTCAAGGTGACGGGCATCGATCTGAATGACACTGCACGCGGAGCGGTCTCCGAACACGAGGCCGTGCGCGGACTGTTCCGTGCGGTTCGCGCCGAAGTCAGGCGCCAGGGCTGCCACCGAGCGATCGTCACCGCACACAACGCCCACTTCGACCACGGCTTCATCCACGCGGCTGCGACGCGCAGCGGCGTCAAGCGCAGTCCTTTCCACCCGTTCTCGGTTGTGGATACCGTGGCGCTGGCGGCGGTGCACTACGGCCACACGGTCTTATCGGAAGCCTGCGGGCGCGCGGGGATCGCCTACGACGCCGACCGCGCGCACTCCGCCACGTACGATGCGGACGTTACCGCCGCGTTGTTTTGCGCCGTGGTCAACGCGACTGCGCCGAACCGCTAGGCGCCAGCGTGAAGCCCCGCGGGGCGACCCTACGCGTCGCGAAGCGACGCGCGTCCCCCACAGATGATGCCCCGTTATTCCTCTTCGCGGTTGCTGGCAGCTTCCTTGATGATCGGCTCCAACTCGCCCGACTCGTACATCTCGGTGATGATGTCGCAACCGCCGACGAGTTCGCCGTCGACGTAAAGTTGTGGGAACGTCGGCCAGTTGGCAACCTGCGGCAACGTGGATCGAATCTCCGGGTTCGACAGCACGTCGACGTAGGCGAACCGTTCCCCGCACGCCATCAGGCATTGCACGGTCTGCGCCGAGAACCCGCACTGGGGGGCCTGGGGCGACCCCTTCATGTAGAGGATGATCGGGTGCGTCGCAATCTGCTCCCGGATCGTGGACAGGACGGCGTCGCTCATGGCTTTCCTCGTCGTTCTTCGAATGCGCTAGTGTAACTCGCCGCCGCCACAAGCCCAAAACGATCCGTACTTCGGCGGTTGGCGCCGGGCGCGACCACCCACGATCACCCGGGGATACAGCCAAAGCGTTGGCGCGCCCCTCGCCCAGCGCGGCCAATCGATCATGCAACGCGGGGAGTATCGGATCCGCCGGTGTCAACGCCGCTGCGTCTGCACTTGCCGCCGACGCGGAAAATCCGACACACTCCCAAGCCATGCCCCGCCACGAACCGCCCATCGACCGGCGAGGAACAAGCAGCGAGAAGTGGGAGAAGTACGCGGGTCGCGACGTCCTGCCGCTATGGGTCGCGGACATGGACCTGCCCACCGCGCCGTTCGTCCTAGACGCCGTTCGCGAGCGACTCGAGCACCCGATCCTCGGCTATACCGCGCCGCCTGCGCGGATGGCGGAGGCCTTCATTGCGTGGTTGCGGCGACGCTACGGCTGGTGCGTCAACCACGAGTGGCTGGTTTGGCTACCGGGGGTCGTGCCCGGATTCAACGTCGCCGCCCGGGCGGTAGCGACGGAAGGTTGCGACCTGGTCGTTCCCGCGCCGGTTTACGGTCCCATCCTGAAGGTTCCCGCCAACGTCGGGTTGCGCGGGATCGTCTCGCCGCTGGCACTGAACAACGGCCGCTGGGAGATGGACGTAGACGACCTCGCGGCAAAGATGTCACCAGCGACCGCCGCCTTGCTGTTCTGCAATCCCCAGAACCCCAGCGGGCGCGTTTACGATCGCCACGAACTGGCGCTCGTCGCGGAACTCGCCCTTCGCAACGACGCCGTCTTGATCAGCGACGAGATCCATTGCCCGATTGTGCTCGATGCCACCAAGCGCCATGTACCCGTCGCCAGCCTCGGGCGGGAGGTCGAGGCCCGGTCGATCTCTCTCTTCGCGCCCACCAAGGCGTTCAACTTTCCCGGCCTGAACGCGGCCGTGGCCGTCATCCCGGATCCGAGCCTGCGCGCGGCGTACGAGTCGGCCGGGACGGGGCTGATCTCGACCTACTCGCCGCTTGCCTTCGCGGCCCTAACCGCAGCCTTCGAGGACGACAGCGACTGGCTCGACGAACAGAACGCATTCCTGGCCAGCAACGCACGGCGCCTGGAGGCCGCGGTCGCCGTCATCGACGGCATCCGGACAACGACCGTCGAAGGAACGTATCTGGCGTGGCTGGACGTGTCGGCATTGGGTCTCGGGGACGCGGCCGCGGCGTTCGAAGAACATGGCCTAGGTCTTCATGCAGGCGAGGAGTTCGGGGGTCCCGGATTTCTGCGCCTCAACTTCGGTTGCCCGCGATCGATCCTGGATCAAGCCATCGCCCGACTCGCCGAAGCCGCCGAGGCGCTTGCCACGAAACCGGTTTGAACTCGCCCGAGCCGTTCGCTACTATCGGCCGCTTCCCGGGCAGCGCCTGCGCTGCCCGTTATTGTTTTCGGGCGGGCGACGCCGTACCCCGGCAGGAGGCTGCGATGGCGGATGTGTTGGAGGAGATACCTCGGTCGGTAATGCCCACATACGCGCGCATTCCGGTGGCGTTCGTGCGCGGCGAGGGCAGCTATGTCTACGACAGCAACGGCAAGCGATACCTTGACGGGCTGACCGGCATTGCCGTGTGCGGACTCGGCCACGCGCATCCCAAGATCGCCGACGCGATCGCACGGCAGGCGTCGACCCTGACGCACACCTCCAACCTGTACCGCATTCCCGAGCAGGAGCGGCTCGCGAACCGGCTCACCAAAATCGCCGGCATGGACAACGTGTTCTTCTGCAACTCCGGGGCGGAGGCCAACGAGGCGACGATCAAGATCGCGCGCCTTTACGGCCACTCCCGCAACGTCGATGCGCCGCATATCGTGGTCGCCGACGGCAGCTTCCACGGTCGCACGATGGCGACGCTGACGGCCACCGGGAACCGCAAGGTGCAGGCCGGATTCGAGCCGCTGCTCGGCGGCTTCGTGCGCGCCCCGTACAACGACGTTGAATCCGTGGAGAAGATCGCCGCCAACGACAAGAACGTCGTCGCGGTGCTGGTGGAGCCCATCCTCGGCGAGGGCGGCATCGTCATCCCGGACGACGGCTATCTCGAGGCCCTGCGAGATATCTGCGACCGCCACGGCTGGCTGTTGATGCTGGACGAGGTGCAAACGGGCAACGGCCGGACGGGGCGCTACTTTGCCTACCAGCACACCGCGATCGTTCCCGATGTTGTGGCCACCGCCAAGGGACTCGGAAACGGCGTGCCGATCGGCGCATGTCTGGCTCGCGGTGAAGCCGCCAAGATGCTGGTCGCCGGAACCCACGGTTCGACGTTCGGCGGCAATTTCCTGGTCTGCGCGGCCGCCAACGCGGTGGTCGACGAGTTGACCGATGGCGGAATCATCGACCGGGCGGCCGAACTCGGCGAGCGCATGCTGGCGAGGTTCAGCGAACGCCTTGCCGGGAACAACCGCGTCAAGGAGATTCGCGGCAAGGGCTTGATGCTGGCTGTCGAACTCAACGAGCCATGTGCGGAACTCGTCGGCGCGGCCGTCGACGCTGGCCTCCTGATCAATGTCGCCGCGGACACTGTCGTGCGTCTCTTGCCGCCGCTCAATATGAGCGACGACGACGCCGACTCGATGGTGGACCAGGTGGTCGACTTGATCGACGCGATGCCCGGCGATGCTCCTTGAGCGCCCATGACGCTTACACTTAGGTCGCAAATGGACAAGCGTCTCATTCCGGTCCTTGACGGCTCGCGTACTCGCGAGACGCGCTAGGCTCGGGCTGCCGAACGCAACGCTTTCGAGCATCGTGGAAGCGTCCCGTGGCTGACAGGTCCGGTTCGGCCCCGCAAACCTCCCGGCATCCGGCGCCGAGGCACTTCCTCACGCTCGGCGACTTCACTGCCGACGAACTGAACCGCGTCGTCTGGCGCGGTGTCGATCTGAAGGAGATGTGGCGCATCGGCCAACGCTACGAGCCGCTCAGAGGGCGCACGCTCGCCATGATCTTCGAGTTGAGTTCCACGCGCACGCGGGTGTCCTTCGAGGCGGGCATGCACCAGCTTGGCGGCCACGCCCTGTCGCTCAGCCCGAACGACTCGCACCTTGGCCGCGGCGAACCCGTGGAGGACACGGCACGGGTGCTCTCGGAGATGGTCGACGCGGTGATGATCCGCACTTTCGACCACGCCACGGTGGAGCGCTTCGCCGCCGCGGCCTCGATACCGGTCATCAACGGCATGACGAGTCGTTCCCATCCGTGCCAGCTGCTCGCCGACATGCAGACGCTCGTCGAGTACCGCGGCGAGATTTCCGGCACCACGGTGGCGTTCGTGGGAGACGGCCACAACATGTGCAACTCCTACATCGGCGCCGCGGGATTGTTCGGCTTCGAATTGCGGATCGCGACGCCAAGCGGCCATGAACCCAGCCAAGGAATCCTGCCGGCACCGAACGTCGAACTCGTCGATTCCCCGGCCCACGCCGTGGACGGTGCTGATCTCGTGGTCACCGACGTCTGGTCGTCGATGGGGCACGAGGGCGAGGAGGCAGATCGGCGCGCGGCATTCGTCGGCTACCAAGTCTCACCCGCGCTCCTGGATCGAGCGAAGCCAGACGCTCTGTTCATGCACTGTCTGCCGGCCCACCGCGGCGAGGAGATCAGCAACGACATGCTCGACGATCCGCGCTCGGTGGCGTGGGTGGAGGCCGGCAACCGCCTGCACTCCCAGAAGGCGCTCCTTGAGTTCCTGCTGGTCGCTTGAACACGGCACCATGGACGCCAAGCAGCACATCCGGCAGTGCGCCTCCTGGGTTGACACCGCAACGCTCCGTGACGCACTGAACGCCGCCAAGGAAGGCGATGCCCTCAGCCAGCGACGCGTCGCCGGTGCCATGGTCTGGGCGGCGTTTTCCTGCCCCGACGCCATCGAACCGACCTACGACGTCATCGCCGCGGCCTGGCTCGGCGCGGGGGCGTTTCCCGACATTCCAGCCGGATTGCCGCAAGCGCCACTTGAAGCGAGTTTCTGGGATGCGTTCTTCTCTGCCGTCGATGGTGCCGAGAAGGGCTACGACGCCGCATCGATAACCGCACGGGTTGCGGCCTTGGGTGGCAGCGTGCATCCGAGTTTCCGGGAGATCTCCGAGGACTGTGCGCGGCGTCACCCCGGGGCGACCGCTGCACTGACCAATCCGGTGCCCGGGCGGACCGATCTCGAGGAACTCGGCGCCTGCACGGATCCAAGCCTCGGCCAAACCCTTTACCGGATGATCGTCGATCAGGGGTACGACCTCGAAGTGCTCGACCGGGAGGCAATCGCGCTTTCTGCCTTGCCGCGCTCGCTCCGCTACCTCAACACGCGAATCCTCCAGATGCACGATGTCTGGCACTTGGTCGCGGGCTACGCCACGACGGCTTCCCACGAGATCGCCATATCCGCCTTCCAACTTGCCCAGTTCGGGCACAACTATTCGGCCATGTTCCTGGCGACCATCACGACCATCTCGTGCACGCTGCGGCGCGCCGGCTTCGGCATCCTGATGCAACTCATCGCCGAAGGCTGGCGGCACGGCCGCGAGACGCCGCCCATGATGGACATTCATTGGGAGGCGGAATGGAACCGGCCGATCGACGCGATACGAAGCGCATACGGCATCCCGGTCTACCGGAGCGTTCTCCCCGCGGACCTCTTCGAGTCCATAGCCGCATAGCGTCTGTTGCCCCAAGGGCGCGCAGTCGGCAGTGCCGAGCCTACCGGCTCACTGGGCAACGGAACGGGACGAGCCCGTCCCCTACGATTCGTCCACGGGACGGGACAAGCCCGTCCCCTACGATTCGGCCCCGCCAGGTGTCGTCGAGAGCGAATCCGCATCTACTCGGTGTAGTTGTCTGCCCCCGGCGCCGATAGGTTCGTCAGATCCCCGGTCACGCTATCCAGGAGATTGACGACTTGGATCTCGTCATCGGATGTCACGAACAGCCGCCACTTGCCCTGCCCGTCACCGAGTGCGCCGGACAGACCATCGCCGCCGTCCTCCAGTTCCGGTGCCGAGAGCGTTCGCGCAGACCCGGCCTCCAGCCGTAGTTCGACCGCCGAGCGCCCTGTGGCACCCGCATCGTCTCGGGCGGTGATCGTGACCTCGGCCGCGTTGTCCGGATCGGGATTGATCAGGCGCAGCCGACTACGCTGGTTCACGTTGCTTGCCGGGTTGAAAACAGACACATAGTGGGCGTCGGTGTAGCCGTCGACCGCCACGACGTCGTGAACAGCGGTCAGGAAGCCGTCGGTTGTGCGTATGTATGCCGCGACTTCGATCTCGAGGTCCGAATCGAACTCCAAGCGCCAGTCACCCGTCCCGGCGCCCGTGCCGCCGGATAGGCCCTTGTCGGTGTTTCCGGCCTCTAGATCCTGGGAGTTGAATGCCTGCACTTCAGCGGGATCGAGAACGAGAGTCACCGGGTCCGGGCTCGTCCCTGCATCGTCGGTCGCCACGATCCGCACCTCGCCGGCACGGTCGGAATGGTTGACGACCCTGACGAATCCCTGGCGACCATTGGTCTCGAGCGCGGATGCGGCGAGAAAGAGAGGCACTAGGACCTTGGTTTCCGCAGGTGCGAACTCGACATGCAGCGTGTAGCTGCCGGTATCCGTCTCGTTGTAGCCGGTAACCTTGACATAGTAGGTGTTGCGACCGACGTCGGTTTCGATCCTGAAGTTCGTGTCGGTGGGGAAGTCGGCGTCGTCGTTGAAGGCGATCGTGCTGCCGTCTTCTCGCTTCAAACGACCGACCGTGTCCAATGACCCCGTCGTGTAGACCGTCAACGTGCCGCGGCGCAGTACGACGATCCTGAACACGTCCGCATCCGCGCCGTCGGCGACCTCTCCCGCTACCTCAGAGCCCACGACCACGGGGGTCGCCGCCGCCACGGTGTCGCCGTGGTCGTCTTGCGCCGGCGGGTCCGTGTGTTCGAGATGCACACCGGCGTGATTGTCAAAGAACCGGTCGAAGCGCCCGTAGAAGTCGACCGGATCTGCGGCTGTGCACGGCGGCCCGCCCGAGAGCGTACCGATCAGCTCCTCAGTGCCACCGAGAGTCGTGAACAGTCCAGCGCCGCTGCTCCCGCCGGCGGTCATCCCTTCCGTCCACATCACCTTGATCGCGTCGACTTCGTCGATGACGCCCGTCGAATCGATACTGCCGCCCGCCCATTGCTTGGGACTCCCGCCGGGGTGATGCAGCGACGTCACCTCGGTCCCTGTCGCCCACCCCACATCGCTATTCCACCCGGCCAGACAGGCATTGTTCGGCAACGCGACCCGCAGCTGCAGCAGCAAGGTGTCCGTATCTGGGTCGCTCGCCAAGAGCTCCGCCCCGCCGAACCGATCCGTGATGCCCGGTTCGTCGTCCGTGCCGTCACAGGTCTCGTACTCGTAAAGCCAGCGCGTCTCGACGGTGTCCGCGAGGCTTTGCGAGCCGATGCAATGCGCCGCGGTCAAGATGTAGGGCGCGTCCAGGTTGTCGTCCCGCGAGCGTGCGGAATTGACCGCCGTCCCCGTGCACAAATACGAAATCCCGGTCTGGTCGGTGGTCACCAATCGCACCACCGCGTTGTTCGGGCAGCTTGGAAGGCTCTTGCACGCCACCTGAACCGGATCGCAGACCGCAACGCCGGTGCGAGTTCGCCCCTGAGAACGCGACGTCCGCGCCGCGGGGAGATGAATGTGCGACACGGCGACGATGTGCAACGACACGTCGCTGTTGCGGGTCGACGGCGCGACTTCGATCTCGATACCAAGCGTGTCGCCCGGGATCGTCGGCGACCAGCGTGTCCGCACCCCGTCCACCGATTGCGGGTCCGGATCGGCGCCCAGGTCTACGAAGTCGCTCTGCTTGAATACGGGGTAGCGCCGTTTCGGATCGCCAAAGGCGAAGAACCGCAACACGGCTCCCGGCGGGAGTACCGCGCGAACGGCCACCCGCATCGCCTCGGCGCGCGGTGAACGCACGCTGAAAGCCGCTACCTGACCGCCGTTTGTCAATGCCGTCCACGCCAACGTTGGCGCCAAGTTACCCCGGTCCATCACTGGCAACTGGCGACCGACGCCAATCCGCAGCGGCTGTCCAGGTTTCGCGATTTCGGCCTCGTCCACTGCCTCGGCCTCGGCGATGGTCGGCAGAACAATGGAACGCGACACCGCAACGCGCGTGTAGTCCATCCGGGTCTGCCACGAACTCGGCGGCGTAGGCTCGGTCGAGTTCCGGGGTTCAATCGCACCGAGCTGCTGGGCATGCGCGCCGGCGGCGAACGTCCACGTCAACAACCAACCGACAAGCCCCGCCCATCGGCGTTCATTTCGCCAGCCGCCGTGAACTCGCGGCCCCATCTTCTACGGCCCCGGTCCAATGTTGTGCGACGCGGGTTCTTGGTGCACCCGAACGCAGTCGCGCCCCGCCGCCTTGGCTTCGTAGAGGGCGGCGTCGGCGCGCGCCATGAAGGCTTCCAGGTTCTCGCCATGCACGCTGGCAGCGATTCCGACGGACAGGGTGACGGCAAAATCGTCGGGGAGACCGTCCACGGCCACCCGGCGGAACTCGGTCCGGATTCGTTCCGCTACCCGCTTGGCGCCCTCGAGGGGCGTGGCGTCGAGCAGGATGACGAACTCCTCGCCGCCGATCCGGGCGACCACGTCGTCGTCGCGGACGCCCTCCAAGGCCACCCGCGCGAACGCGTGCAGGACCGCATCGCCGACGGCGTGGCCGAAGCCGTCGTTGATCTGCTTGAAGCGGTCGAGATCGATGTAGAGCAGGGCAAGGGGTCCATCGCGCCGGTCGGCCAGTTGCAGCCGGCGACCCGCTTCGCTCATGAAGCCACGCCGATCGAGAAGACCGGTGAGCGGATCGAGAGCCGGTACGCTCAGCGCACGTTGCACGGCGGCGTGCCAGCCGCCCAACCACGCCGATCTCGCGGCCCGCGTCGCATGCGGCGTAAACGTCCGGTCGGGACGGTCAAGCTGCCAGGACGCGGCGGCGGATTCCAGGTCCGCATACATGCCGGCACCCACGGCGGCGAGCAGACCGGCACCGACGACCGTGGTTTCGGCATTGTCGGGACGAGCCACTTCAAGGTCCGTAACGTCGGCCAGGAACTGGCAGAACCAGTCGTTGGCGACCATGCCGCCGTCGACGCGCAACGCCTTGACGGGCACGCCGTCGGCATCGGCGGCAGCCAACAGGTCGGCGGTCTGGAAGGCAACGCTCTTCAGCGTCGCGGTGACAATCTCGTCGGCACCCGTGTCCAGCGTGAGTCCCGTGACGAGGCCGCGTGCGTCGGGCCGCCAATGCGGGGCGCCCAAACCCGTGAACGCGGGTACCACGTATACACCGCCGGTGTCGCCCCCGATGCGTCGAGCGACCGCTTCGGTCTCGGCCGCCGTCTCGATCAATCCCGCCTTGTCGCGCAGCCATTTGATGGCAACGCCGGCATTGAAAATGCTTCCCTCCACGGCGTAACAGGGGTCGCCCGCGATCCGGTAGCCGACCGTGGTGAGCAGCCGAGCCCGGGAGCGCACGCGCTCCCTACCGGTGTTCGCGATCAGGAAACAGCCGGTGCCATAGGTGCTCTTCGTGAGCCCCGGCGCGAAGCATGCCTGGCCGATCAAGGCTGCCTGCTGGTCGCCGGCGACGCCGCAAATCGGGATCGCGGCGCCGAACCACTGCGCATCGGCGATTCCGAGCTCGCCAACGCAATCCTGCACCTCGGGCAGCACCGACACGGGCACGTCGAAATAGTCCAGCAACCGTTCGCTCCAAACCTGCCGGCCAATGTCGAATAGCTGGGTCCGCGACGCATTGGTGGCGTCGGTCACATGGCGCGCGCCCTTGGTCAGGCGCCAGATCAGGAAGCTGTCGACCGTCCCGAAGCGGATCTCGCCTGCCCGAGCCCGCCGCGCCAGGTCGTCCTGCGCGAGAAGCCACTCGAGCTTCGTGCTGGAGAAGTAGGGGTCGATCAACAGCCCGGTGATATCGACGAGTTCGGGCTCCATCCCCTCGCCGCGGGCCCGCTCGCAGCGCTCCGCGGTGCGACGATCCTGCCAGACGATGGCATTGCCCGCGACTTCCCCGGTCGCGGCATCCCAGACCAGCGTTGTCTCGCGCTGGTTGGCGATCCCGATTGCGGCAACGGAGGATGCCGCGACGCCGCTCGCCGCGATCGCCTCCCGGGCGGCGGCCAGCGTGGACTGCCAAAGGGCTTCCGGATCCTGCTCGACCCAACCGTCTTGGGGGAAGACCTGATCGAAAGGTCGTTGAGCGGAGGCCGCCACGCGACCTTCGGCGTCGAACACAATTGCACGCGAACTGGATGTGCCCTGATCGATGGCGAGCAGGTAGGACACTGCAGACTCGTCCGTTGATTCCCCCTCATTCGACATTAGCCGCTAACGCCCGGCGTTATCAACCGGGGGTCGGGGGTCCGCCACGGCATATCAACAGCTTGTGCACGGGGTTGCGCACGGTTCGGGTAACGCGGGGAACAACCTGTGAGGAATCTGTGGGCCAACGGACGCACGTATTCATCAGTTGTGCACAGCAACGTGGCTGCGACCACGGCTTCCATGCCCAGGAAATCCACAACAAAAAACCAGTTGCAATGGGGCCAAAACCGCCGTATGTTGGGTTTCGCGGTAAATGTAGACCTATATATTGGGGTTGGGGAACCGACTGATCGAGACGACGGAACGAGGGTTGACGATAAACGACTACTTTTTGGATCGAGTCGATAAATAGACCTCTTGGCATCTTTGCCGTTTGCATGGTCGGTAAGTTCCTCAAACCGGGGTACGGTGCTATAGTACTGGATGAATAACCAGTTTCTATGCATAGTGTGACGAGGGAGATCGATTGACCATGCAACCGGATTCGCCGAGCACGTCGGCTCTTGCAGCCAAAGTGGCCGAGGCAGCCCACGGGGCCGAGCAGGTTTCGTCTCCTTCCCCACACTCCCCACCCTCGCCATCCATCGTGGCAACCGCGCCGGGGCAGCTCCGCGTCATCAAGCGCAACGGCTCCGTGGTCCCCTACGACGACGACAAGATCCAGGTGGCGCTCACCAAGGCGTTCCTAGCGGTCGAGGGCGGCACCGCCGCAGCGTCGTCGCGCGTCCGGGACGTCGTCGCGAAGCTGACAGAACAGGTGACCGGCACCTACCGGCGGCGCATGCCCAGCGGCGGCACCATCCACATCGAGGAGATACAGGATCTGGTGGAGCTCGCCCTGATGCGCCAGGGCGAGCACAAGGTGGCCCGGGACTACGTGCTCTACCGCGAGGAACGCGCCCGGATCCGCGCCGCCAACGCCGAGGCCGACGAGGAGCCGGCGGCCACGAGCGGCATCCACGTGATCGCCCCCGACGGCAGCCGTCTGCCGTTGGACGTCGCGCGCATCCGCACGTTGGTCGTGGAAGCCTGCCTGGGCCTCGAGGACGTCGACCCGGAACGCATCATCGATGAAGCGCTCGCCAACATGTACGACGGCATCGCCGCCAAGGACGTCGCCACGAGCCTCCTCATCACTGCCCGCACGCTGGTGGAAGTGGAACCCAACTACACCTACGTCACGGCCCGGCTCCTGCTCGACGAACTTCGCACCGAGGCGCTGACCTTTCTCGGGGTCGAGGTTGACGGCACCAAGGGCGGCGTCGCCCAGGCCACCCAGACCGAGATGGCGGAGATCTACGGCCGCGCGCTCGCCGCATTCATCGACAAGGGTGCCAAACTCGAGCTCTTGGCCCCCGAACTCAAGCGTTTCGACGTCGAACGCCTCGGCCGCGCGCTCAAGCCCGAGCGCGACCTGCAATTCACGTACCTGGGTCTGCAGACGCTCTACGACCGTTACTTCATCCACAGCGACGACACCCGCTTCGAGCTGCCGCAGGTGTTCTTCATGCGGGTCGCCATGGGCCTCGCGATCCAAGAGGACGACCCGGAGGCGCGCGCCATCGAGTTCTACGACCTGCTCTCCTCCTTCGACTACATGAGCTCCACGCCGACCTTGTTCAACGCCGGCACCATGCGTTCGCAGCTTTCGTCCTGCTTCCTCACCACGGTCTCCGACGACCTCGACGGCATCTACAGCGCCATCCGCGATAACGCGCTGCTGTCCAAGTGGGCCGGTGGCCTCGGCAACGACTGGACGCCGGTCCGCGCCCTTGGTTCCTACATCAAGGGGACGAACGGCAAGTCCCAGGGCGTCGTGCCGTTCCTGAAAGTGGTCAACGACACCGCCGTGGCCGTGAACCAGTGCTTCGCCCCCGAAACCCGAGTCCACACCGCCGACGGCATCAAGGCGATGCGCGACGTGACCACCGACGACCTGGTGCTCGGACAACGCGGTAGCTACCGGCAGGTCCTGGACACCATGACCTACAACCAGACCGATGCGATGGTCGAAGTTCTGGTCAAGCATAGCGTGGAGCCGCTCAGGGTCACGGCGGGCCACCCGTTCTGGGCGATTCGCAACGTGCCTATCGAACAGTCGATCCGCCGCACGCTGGATTGGCTTGCCAAGGGCAAGGTCAAGCCGGAGTGGGTGGAAGCGGGCGAGATCGGCGCCGGCGACTACGTGGCACAGGTCATTCCCCAAGAGGTCGTGCCCGTTTCCGGGTTCGACGACGACGATGCCCGTCTATACGGCATCCTGCTCGGCGACGGCCACTGCTCCGCGGACGGATTGGAGTGGGGAGTTTCCGGGAACCCAGAGCGGGATGCCCATCTCGACTTCGTCGCTTCGTACCTGGCCGCGCGGGGCGTCCACTACTGGATCACCGGTCGAGGCGAACGCTACCGGCAGATCCGCTGGGCCGCTGGCGTCGGCCTCGTCCGGGACGGCACCACCGGGCAGTACCGCAGCGCCGGGCAACGCGTTCTCGAATTCGCCCGCGAAGATCTCTACGGGGCCGACGGGCGGAAGCGGATCGCACGCCGGTTCAGCCACCTGCCGAAGTCCCAGACTCTCGCCCTGCTGCAAGGTCTCCTAGAGACTGACGGCGGCGTCCGTCGCGGCAAGGAAATCTATTTCACGAGCGCCTCCGAAGCGTTGGCAGAAGGCGTTCGCTACCAGATGCTGCGCCTAGGAGTGCCCACCGCTGGCCAGTACCGCGAACGCAGACAAGACCACGAAGGCACCCGCGACGACGGCTCCAAGGTTCGCTTCCACGGGGCCGTCAAGGCCTACGATATTCGCGTTCCCGCCATTCCTGAACTGGCCGCGAGGTTGGGCTGCAAGCCGCTGACCAAGCACAACTGGTTCGTCGTCAAGAATTGGGCATTCAGCCGCGTTCGCCATGTCGAACCGATGGCGCCCACCCCGTTCGTCGTCGACCTCAAAGTCGAAGGCGACGAGTCGTACATGACCACCAGCGCCCTCGTCCACAACGGCGGCAAGCGCAAGGGCGCGGTGTGTTCCTACCTCGAGACCTGGCACCTCGACATCGAGGAGTTCCTGGAACTGCGCAAGAACACCGGCGACGACCGCCGCCGCACCCACGACATGAACACCGCCAACTGGGTACCCGACCTGTTCATGAAGCGCGTCTTCGAGGACGAGGACTGGACGCTGTTCTCGCCCAACGAAGTCGCCGATCTCCACGACCTCTGCGGTGCGGCGTTCGAACGACGCTACCAGGACTACGAGGCCATGACCTTGAGCGGCGAGATCACGCTCTTCAAGCGCATCAAGGCCCGCGAACTGTGGCGCAAGATGCTGTCGATGCTCTACGAGACCGGGCATCCTTGGATCACCTTCAAGGACACCTGCAACCTGCGCTCGCCCCAGCAGCACACGGGCGTGGTGCACTCCTCCAACCTGTGCACCGAGATCACCCTGAACACGTCCAAAGACGAGATCGCGGTGTGCAACCTGGGCTCGGTCAACCTGGCCCAGCACGTCGTCGGCGGCAAGCTCGACACCCGCAAGCTCAAAAAGACGGTCAAGACCGCGGTGCGGATGCTCGACAACGTCATCGACATCAACTACTACGCGGCGCCCCAGGCCCGCACCTCGAACATGCGCCACCGGCCCGTTGGCCTCGGCATCATGGGATTCCAGGACGCGCTCTACGAGCAGCGCATCCCCTACGCTTCCGAAGACGCCGTGGCATTCGCCGACCGGTCCATGGAAGCGCTGTCGTACTACGCCATCGAGGCCTCGTCGAAGCTGGCCAAGGAGCGCGGCAGCTACGCGACCTTCGAAGGGTCGCTGTGGAGCCAGGGCATCCTGCCCATCGACTCCTTGAAGCGCTTAGGCGACCAGCGCGGCCCGGACTACCTGCAGGTCGACATGTCGACGACCCTCAACTGGGAGAAGCTCCGCGCCCGCGTCCGCGCCAACGGGATGCGCAACTCCAACGTGATGGCGATCGCGCCGACCGCGACCATCGCGAACATCGTCGGCGTGTCCCAATCCATCGAGCCGAGCTACCAGAACCTGTTCGTGAAGTCGAACCTGTCCGGCGAGTTCACGGTGGTGAACCCGTACATGGTCCACGACCTCAAACGTCTCGGCCTCTGGGACAAGGTCATGGTCAACGATCTCAAGTACTTCGACGGCAGTATCGCCGCCGTCGACCGCGCCCCGGATGACCTCAAGCAACTCTACGCCACCGCATTCGAAGTCGAGCCGCGATGGCTGGTGGACGCGGCATCCCGACGCCAGAAATGGATCGACCAGGCCCAGTCGTTGAATCTCTACATTGCCAACGCATCGGGCAAGAAGCTGGAAGTCACCTACCAGATGGCGTGGCTGCGCGGTTTGAAGACCACGTACTACCTGCGGGCATTGGGCGCCACCAGCACGGAGAAGTCGACGCTCGACAAGCCCGGTAGCTCGCTCAACGCCGTTACTGCCGACCCGACGAGCGGCGTCGCAGCGAGTGCTCCGCCGCCGACCGTAAACGACGAACCGACCCTCGACCTCGGCGATCCGGCCGACGTGCCGGCGGCCTGCTCGATCGACGACCCGGATTGCGAGGCGTGCCAATAGGACGACGCGCCGTCAAGTAAACAAGCGAAGGAACGAAACATGTTGAGTTGGGATGACTACGAACAAGACGCGACTGCTGCGCAGGCGGCACGAAGACTGCTCACTGACGACGAACAGCCGCCGCTGCGTTTTCGAGAGCAGTCGCTGCCGGAAATCGATCCGCCTGCGGTGGAGCAACGACTCGCCGAGACGGCAGACCGCGGTGCGAAGTGGACCGAGGCCGCCCCGGTCAACGGCACGTTGGCCTCGTCGGTCACCGATCAACCCCCACCCCCCCTACCGGAGCTCGTGGCGACGCAAGTAACGCCGGTTCCGGAAGTCGCCCTGCCGAACCCTCCGCCGGTGAACGTCGCAACGACACCGGCCGTCACGGAGGAGCGTCCCGACGGCGCGGTCGCCGCCGCGCCCGTCGAGACCACCGCGGCACCCGCCGGCACCGCCCCGAGCCAAGTTGTCCGGGATGCGGTGGCCGCGGGGTTGGATCGCGAGTCCGGCGAGCTGGAGACGGGATCGAGCGAACGCGTGACGGTGGATCAGAAGCGCATGATCAACTGCCGGGCGGACCTCAATCAACTCGTGCCGTTCAAGTACGACTGGGCCTGGCAGAAGTACCTGGACGGGTGTGCCAACCACTGGATGCCCCAGGAGATCAACATGACGGCGGACGTCTCGCTGTGGAAGTCCGACGCCGGGCTTTCGGCCGACGAGCGCGTCATCGTCAAGCGCAGCCTGGGGTTTTTCTCCACCGCCGACTCGCTGGTCGCCAACAACCTGGTGCTGTCGGTGTACCGGCTGATCACCAACCCCGAGTGCCGCCAGTACCTGCTGCGCCAGGCATTCGAGGAAGCGATCCACACCCACGCCTACCAGTACTGCATCGAGTCGCTGGGCATGGACGAGGGCGAGATCTTCAACATGTACCACGAGGTTCCGTCCGTGGCCCACAAGGCGTCCTGGGCACTGAAGTACACCCGGGAACTCTCCGATCCGAACTTCCAGACCGGTACCGTGGAAAGCGACAAGGCGCTCTTGAAGAACGTCATCGCCTACTACTGCGTCTTGGAGGGCATCTTCTTCTACTGCGGCTTCACGCAGATCCTCTCCATGGGTCGCCGCAACAAGATGACCGGCACCTCGGAGCAGTTCCAGTACATCCTGCGCGACGAGTCCATGCATGTGAACTTCGGCATCGACGTCATCAACCAGATCAAGCTCGAGAACCCGCACCTGTGGGACGACGAGATGCAGGAACTCGCCACGCGCATGATCCTCGAGGGTACGGAACTCGAGACGCGCTACGCCCGGGACACCATGCCGCGGGGGGTGCTCGGCATGAACGCCAATACCATGGCCGAGTACCTGCAGTTCATCGCCAACCGCCGGTTGGCACAGATCGGGCTTCCCGAGCAGTTCCCCGGCGTCAAGAACCCGTTCCCTTGGATGTCCGAGATCATGGATCTCAAGAAGGAGAAGAACTTCTTCGAGACCCGGGTGACGGAGTACCAGACGGGCGGGGCGTTGAGCTGGGACTAGCGAGAAGCAAAGCGACGGCCAGTCCTTCGATTACCAGTCGATTGGCCGTGACAGCTAGCCGATCAAGGCGAGCAGCAGTACCTAACCCTTAGCCGCCTGTCAAAGTGAGACGCGGCTCAAATCGAGAGAAGGCCCCGAACTCGTACGAGACTCGGGGCCTTCAATGCCCGGGTGGTGAACCTTGGTAAACACACCGCACTCGCAATGCGGCGGATGTTGCTAGCTCAACGCCGTGAGGGTTCGATTCCCTTCCCTGGCACCAAGCAGCACCAAGCCAATTTTGGTTTAGGAGTTCGGTCGGGCCGCCCTACAATCTCCGTTTGGCCTGCTTACGTCTTGACTGTACATGTCCACTAGTCCAGTAGTCCACTAGCTGGCCAGCCTTCGGGAACTTCGACAAGGCGGTCTCTCTTACGCTCGGAGTTCCGTAGCCAACTTTCGCAACGCCGCCACAAACGCCAACGGCTGATCCAGGAACACATGATGTTGCGCACCCGCCACTTCGACGACCGGCACCTCGCCCGGGATCAGCCCCACCGTGTAGTCGACCGTGGTTTTCTTGCAGGATTCGCTCAACTCGCCGTAGATGATCCCCACGGGCAACGTTAACCCGCTGTAGTCCTCCGGCTGACGTTCACCGCCCTTCAGCGTGAGCGGCAGTTCCTCGTCGAATTTCCACGCCCAGCCGCGGTCGACGCGCATCAGCGAGTGGCGCGCGATGTAGGTCAGGATGTAGCGGTTTGCGCAGGGTTGCGGCGGGAACAGCCGGAACCGCTCCGCGGCGACTTCGCGGCTCGGATAGACCTTGGCGCGCCCCCCGCCCATCACCGGACCCTCGGCGGGAAGGGGTTCGTCGGGAGGGCGGATGCCGGAATCGACGAGCACCAAGGCGCCGAAACGTTCGGGGAACAGGTTTGCGGCCTTGGTGGCCATGACGCCGCCGAAGCTGTGGGCGACGATCACCACGTCGTTGCCGAAGCCGGCGTCGTCGCAGACCGCAACAATCTCGGCGGCGTAGGTCTCGGCATCGTAGGCGTAACGGTAGTCGGAGTCGCCCATGCCGGTGAGATCCATGGCGGCGATACGGAACTCGTCGGTGAGCTGCGGGGCGATGAAGTCCCACCAACGGGAGTGAGCGTTCATGCCGTGGATAAGGAGCATCGGTGCCTTGCCCGCTTCTCGCCAGGTCCGGTAGAACACGTCGCACGCTTCCACTTCGACGGCGTGTTCCTCGGTTTCGGTCTCCACGGCCGCCCAGAACCAGTCGGGAACCTCGGCCTCGCCGCTTTTGTCCCAGCGCCCCACGCCGCCTCCCGGTGTGCCTGTTGACAAGCCATGAGCCTACCAGCGTCCCGGTTCGATTTGCGTTCAGGTGGCCGTCGGTCGCAAAATGCAGGCTCCTGAGTCGGCTGTGGTCCGTTTGCCGGACCCATCGAGGAGCGTTGTCGTGGCCCTGAACATGCTCACGCAAAGCGCGCCGCCAAAAGCGACTGTAGGAGTCCACGGCTGGTCGATTCTCCGGCATCGATCCAGCCGCGCCGAGCCGCTTCCGAGCGGACACCTGCGGAAGACCGGGCAGCGAGAGCTGACCGCACCCTCTCTCACGCGCGACTTGCTTCACTTGGCGAGCCCGCCCGCATGTGACCGCCGCGAGGCGAGATAACCATGTCGGGTCACGTTGTGAGAGCCTCATCATGTTACGCAAGCTGTTCAGCCGCAAACCGCGCCTCGATGCGGAGGATTCCGCCGTCAGGATCGCCGCCCTCGCCGATCTCGGGGACGGGGAACAAGCGACGTTCGCCCGCGTATTCCGTGACGATGCCGACCGGGACGTCCGCCTCAAGGCACTCGAGCGCCTGAACCGTCCCGACATCGTCTTCGAGCGCTTGGGCGATGAGCAAGTCGCCGCCGAAGCCCTTAGTCGACTGCTCAGCCTGATCGACGACGACACGCCGGCGACGATTCGCAGTCATCCAGCGGTTCAGCGCGCCGCGCTTGCCTCCGCGGAGACGGCAGACGCCGCCCTTGCCGTCGCAAGGGACGTTGCGGACCCCGCTGTATTCGCAGCGGCGTTGGCCGAAAACCCCCGCGCCCGGGTGCGGCTTGCGGTCGCCGAAGCCACCTGGACTCCGGCGGCGCTGACCGAGATGGAAAAGACCTCGCGCCGCCGGGACAAGTCGATGCATCGCGTGGCGCGCGAGCGGCTCGCTGCCCTACGCGCCGCTTCCCACCGCCGCGACGAGGAGGACACGCAGACCGAGTCGATCCTGGCCACCGCCGTGGCGCTCGAGGGGGGCGACCCACACTACGCAGCCCGGCGCGAAGCCATCGAGAGGGACTGGACCAACCACCTGGTCGCAATGGAGGCGACCGACCAAGAGCTTGCGCGGTTCAGTGTCGTGGCGCGCGATCTCAACGCTGTCGGTCGTCGTTTCCCGGCGCGGCTCAAGCCGGCGCAGGCACACCCTCCGGAGGTCGAGGTGGATTTCGGTGCGTTGCTGACGCGCGCCGAATCACTTCTCGCAACCGCCACCGGCTTCCTGAAGGCCGGTGCGGGCGAGGCGGTCTCGTCGGAAGACGCGAGACAATCCATCGACGACCTTGCCGCCGAGTGGAACACGGGCGCCGACGCCAAGCCACCCGGAGAGGAACTGAGTACGAGGTTCCGTGAAGCGCTGGCGTCGGTGGCGGCTCGATTGCGCGATCACGAGCGAGCACAGGAACTGGCGCCCCAAGCCAAGGAGCTACTTGCGCGGGACATCCCCGATCCCGAACACCCCCGTTTCGAGACTTTCGAGTCGGTGGTACGGGAGCTTCGCCGGCAGCGCGATGACGTCGACCACGTACTGGCGCGTTTCGCTTGGCCGGAGGACGTGCCGGAACTCGAGGAGATCACCGCGTTGAAGCAGCGCCAACGCGATCTCGTAGCGGCCGCGGAGCAGGCCGAGACGAATGCCGATGCGATGCTCGATGAGATGGCCGACAAGATCTCCGAGCTAAGGCAGAGCATCGAAGACGGTGCTGTGCATGACGCCGAGGAACGCGAGCGTCGGCTTCGGGACGTTCTCAAGGGATTGCCCCGGGCCAAGGCCCAGCCGTTCAACGCCGACCTCGCGGAACTCGGCGCCCGGGTGCGCGAATTGCGCGATTGGCGAACCTATGCCCAAGCACCCCAGCGCGAGGCCTTGTGCCAGCAAATCGAGGAACTTGCCGACAACCCCATCGAACCACACGAACAGATGCAGGCCGTGAAGACGCTTCGCGACCAGTGGAACCAACTCGGTCCAGCGGACACGCGCCGCGACCGTGACCTGCGACGCCGATTCGACCGCGCTGCCGAACGCGCGTTCGAGCCCTGCCGTATCTATTTCAAGGAACAGGCCGAGCGGCGGGCTTTCAACCTAGAGCAGCGCCAGGCCATCGTGACAGCCCTGGAGGGATTCCTCGAGAACAACGATTGGGACAACGCGGATTGGCGCGGCGTCGAGAAGATCCTCCGCCAGGCGCGCAACGAGTGGCGCCACTACCACCCGGTCGACCGCCGAGCGGGTCGCCAGCTCACGACCCGGTTCGAGGAGCTTGCCAGCGCGATCCACGCCCTGTTGAAAGCGGAATGGGACCGGAACATCGAGAAGAAGGAGGCAATCGTGGCCGATGCCATTGCCATCCGCGAATCCGGTGACCGTGTAACCGACCAGGCAGAGTCAATGAAGGGACTGCAACGCCGTTGGAAGGCTGTTGGCCCATTGCCGAGACGTGCCGACCAAAGGCTCTGGAAACAGTTCCGCGAGCAGTGCGACCAAGTCTTCGAGGCCCGCGCGGTCGTACTGGACCGGCACTCCCAACGCCGCCAGGTCGTCACCGACGCCGACGCGTTGATCACCGAGCTGGAGCGGCGACTGGAAATCGACCCCTCCCTGGACCGAAACATGATTGCCGACTACGAGCGCCGTCTGCACGCGCTCGGAATGCTGCCGAAGGATGTCGAACGCCGCGCCGACGAAGTTCTGCGGGACGCCGATCGCATCGTCGTCGCCCGCCAAGCGGCGAATGCGTCAGACGAATGACCCGGGACAAGCCCGTCCCCTACGAGTCCCGACCGGGTAGTTCCAGCCGCACGAGCGCGCCGCCGAGTTCGCTGTCGCCGAGTTCCAAGGTGCCCTGGTAGACCTCGGCGAGCTCCAGCGCGACAGCAAGTCCGATACCGTGGCCCGCGCTCTCGGTGTCCGCCCTCGCGCCCCTTCTCAGCACGCGTCGGCGATCGGCCGGGGCGATGCCGTCGCCGTCGTCCTCGATCAGGATCGCGACCGTGCCATCTGCTCCGCGTACCGAGATCCGCACGCGTTTGCTGGTGTACTTGAACGCGTTCTCGATCACGTTGCCCAGCATTTCAAGCAGATCCCGCTCGTCCACCCGTACGGCGAGCGGTGCGTCGACCAGCTCGAGGTCGACCGCTTTTTCGGCGTAGGCACGCTCCAAGGCGTGGCCGATCCGGGCCGCTACGGGCGACACGGGAACCGCCTTCGCGGGCATTACCGTGCGTACCGCTGCGGCCCGCGAGAGCTGATGCGTGACCGTGGTTTCCATGCGTTCGACCTGGTCGTTCATGACGTTCGCGCTGGACCCGTTGATCTCCCGCATGGCGTTCTTCATTACCGCGAGCGGGGTTTTCAGGCTGTGCGCCAAGTCGTCCATGGCACGCCGATAGCGGTCGCGGTTGGCCTTTTCGTAGGCGATGAAGCGGTTGAGATTGCGGGCAAGTCCCGACAACTCGCGGGGATAGTCGTCCCCGATGTCGCCCCGTGAGCCTGCCTCCATACTGCGTAGCCGCGTGGCCATGCGCCGCACCGGCGCGAGACCCCAACGCACCGCCGCGAGCTGAATGACCACGAATACGATGGCGGCGCTCAACAGTCCGATGGTGGTATTGCGACGGAACTCCGTTATCTGCCGACGGAAGGGCGCTCGATCCGTCAGCACCCAGAACGTGAGTTCCGCGTCGCCGAGGTCCTCCCAGACCACCGTGTACGCCAAGACGAACCGGGACGGCCCGCTGGATGTCGCGGCGACCTCGAAGGCCGACTCGCCCGGCGCAGGGCGTCGGCCCAGCGGCGGCTGCTTGCCGATGTCGCCGGCGCTGACCACGCTCGAAGGAGAACGCCAGATGACGCCGTCCCGTGCACGCTCGACATAGGCGTAGAGTCCCGAGTCGGGTCGGGCCAGGCGCGGCTCTCCTAGTTCGGTGCCGAAAGCGAGTTCGTTGGCCTCGTCCTGTGCGGCGCTCAGCAGGCCGTGGGCGACGGCGCGGAGTTGCTCTTCTGCACCCGCGCGAACGGCGGACTTGAACGAGCGATCCAGCACCCATCCCACGGCGCCTAGACAGGTTCCAAGCACCAGGGCCGTGATCAACAGCAGCCGGGCCTGCAGTCCGAGAATCCGGCGAAACACGCCGCCGCCGCGCACACCCTTGGTCGCTCCGTCGTCCGGCATCATTGGCTCGATTTCCACCGCCCCGATGGTGCCACCGCCCGCCACCGGACGCGACCGTCAGACCTAGGCGTCCAAGGCCAAGGCGAACCGGTACCCCTGGCCGCGGACAGTCCTTATGGGTTTCAGGCTGCCCGCCGGATCCAGCTTGCGACGCAGGCGACCGATGAAAACCTCGATGACATTGCTGTCGCGGTCGAAGTCCTGCTCGTAGAGGTGCTCGGTGAGTTCGGCCTTGGACACCACTCGGGATGGATTCAACGCCAAGAACTCCAGGAGGCGGTACTCGAAGGCGGTCAGTTCCACCAATGCACCGGCGATGCGTACTTCCTTGCTGGACGTGTCGAGCTTCATCGGGCCGTGTTCGATCACCGACGACGCGAACCCCGCAGCCCGACGGATGAGAACCTTCACGCGGGCCAAGAGTTCCTCCATGTGGAACGGCTTGGTGAGGTAGTCGTCGGCACCGGCTTCGAGGCCGCCCACCTTGTCGCGCCAATCGCTGCGCGCCGTGAGGATCAGTACGGGGACGTCGTTGCCCTCACGGCGCAGGGTCCGGATCAGGTCGATCCCGGTGAGTTTCGGCAATCCCAAATCGATGACGGCGGCGTCGTAGGCGTATTCGCGGGCGTAGTACAGCCCCTCCTCCCCGTCGCCGGCCATGTCCACCACGAAGTCGTTCTCTCGCAGAAACCTGTCCACCTGCGCGGCGAGCAGCACTTCGTCTTCGACGATCAAGAGTCGCATGGGTGTCTCGCGCCGCGTCGGTTAGCGTTAGAATTCGGGGTTCTCGTGAATACGGCCCCGGTCGTCAACGAACACCGTCTTGACCCGCCCCTCGATATCCACGCGGACCCGGTAACCTGGTTGCTTCGGTCGCGCCGCCGCAGGTCGCGCCGTCGCCCGGGAGGACGACACCACTCGGCCCCCGTAGGCCTGGCGAACGATGGCCGTGGCGTCCTCGAGCGAAACCCGCGCCGGTTCTCGGGGCGCAGGCTCGTTCTCCCGATCCGGCTCCCGGGTTGATGGCGGTTGTTCTTCCGTCGGCGCCTCGGATGGTTCACTCGCCTCGCGAGGCGTGTCGGCCGCGTAGCCGGCAAGCGTCCCCAAGGCGAGCACGGCGCCAAGGACGTATCTATGCATATGCACTCCGCTTCCCTAGCGGCCATGTCATTCTACTCCTGCAACGTTCCACCGCTCAGGCCGGACCGACCGTCACCCGTACGCGGACGGTCTCACCGGGGCGTCGCTGCATGCGGGCCTGGTAGCTCTGGCCGGCGTATTCGTAGGTAACGAGGTAGCCGGTCACTTCCCGCCGGTAGGTCGTCTCGTCAACGACCTCGCAAACCTGACGCCGTACACGTCGGTCCGATACGACGCGGCGGCGCCGGTCCTCGCGGCTGATGTCGGCGGCAATGCTACCGCCGATCAGGGCGCCCACGACCGCCCCGACCTGCTTGTTGCGCTTCTTGTGGCCGACGGCATTGCCAACCGCGCCGCCGATCAAGGCACCGAGCAAGGGGGAGGTTGCGCTATGCGACACGACACGCGCTGGCACGTCCTCGAACCAGCAGTGCTCCTTGGGTTCGACATGCGCCACGGTTTCGACAATCGGCTCGACGTCGGTGACCGGGGCATGGGCATAGTGAACGTCGGCCATCGCGTTGGTGGTCACGATCGCGGCGCCGAGCATCAGGCTCTGTTTCCACATGGCTAGACTCCGTTGGCGTTGATGGAAAACACGCCCGGGAGTATCGGGGCGCGGAACTGAACGAAGTCTGAACAACGTTGCCGGCGCTAGCGCCGGGCTGCCCCCTGGAATCGCAAACCCGACACGCGGTGATCGTCATCGAGGTCCACCACGATGTCCGCACTCGACGGCAGGATCGCCAACATGCGACGGGTGATGCGCTCGTAGTGCTCAACGAACCGATGGACGTCCGCAGCGCTCAATCGTAGTTCCTGCGGGCGTTCGCCCTCCTGCTGCACGCGCCAGCGGCGGACCGCGTCGAGGCTCGGCACCTTGAGGAAGACCATCATCTCGAGGTCGCCGTTGAGCTCGGCATAGGATCCTGCCAGGGCATTCTCGATGTGCGACCGCCATCGCCTTTCCCCATCGGATTCCCGCTCTAGCGCATTGATGGGCTCGTCGACGGGGTGTTCGGCGGCCTGCGCCCCCACGCACCAGCCCTCAAGCACCACAACGTCGACGCCTCCATCAAGCCTTGCAAAACCCGACCGCGTGTCCGTCCCTTTGTCGAAACGCGGCACCTCGACCACGCCCGGTTGCCGGAGTGCCGCCATCGCCTCGCGAAGCCGCTCCACGGCGTGCGTACCCGGTGGGCCTCGGGTGGCCAAGAGCGGATGCACGGTCTGCGCCAGCCGCTGCCGCTCTTCCCTGGTGAGGTAGAAGTCATCGATGGAGAGGACCTCGATCCGAGCACCGAAAACCGTTCCGGCTGCGGCGATCAACCGACCCAAGGTGGACTTACCAGCGCCTTGTCCGCCGCCGATTCCAACGGTCGCGATTTCCCGTCGACGCCAATCGTCCACCAGCAATGCCGCCAGTTGACGATAGTCGTCGGGTGCGTTGGTATCCAAGCATCGGTAGCAACGTCGCACCGCGTCGCTTGGCACCACGTTCGCCAGGCCGGCAATCCGCATTGGCGTCGTCACGGCGTTACCATCGCTCGACGCAACCCCTTCGTTCGCCTCGGCAAGACACATACGTCAATCGGGAGAGACCATGAATCCTATCGCAACCTACAACCGGGTCTACGACACGACGCTCGACCGACTCAAACCCTTGGACGGCGTTCCGCCACTTTTGCTGAGGTTGATCCTCGCCCCGGTGATGATTCAGGCGGGGTGGTTGAAGTTCAAGTATTTCGAGTACCAGGCCGAGAGCTTCGGATCCGACTTGGGTCTGCCGCTGCCTGAACTGATGGTGTTCCTCGCCGGAAGCGCCGAGCTTGTCGGCGGCACCATGCTGGTAGTTGGATTGGCGACACGCCTCGTGGCGATACCACTGATGATCACCATGCTGGTCGCTGCTCTCACGGTGCATTGGGAAAACGGCTGGTTGGCGCTATCCGACGCATCGAGTTGGTTGGCCAACGACCGAATCATGGAGGCCGTTCCGCGCAAGGCGCGGATCATTTCCATCTTGAAGGAACACGGCAACTATTCATGGCTGACCGGTCGCGGCTCGGTGACGATTCTCAACAACGGCATCGAGTTCGCCGCGATGTACTTCGTGATGCTGCTGTCGCTGTTCTTCACCGGCGGCGGGAGGTACACCAGCATCGACTACTGGCTGGCAAAAGCCACTAGGCGTTCCGTTTGAGCGGGACGGGACGAGCCCGTCCCCTACGGGCGCCGCCCCGTCGCCGGGGTCTAGATTTCCAAATGGTACGGGGGCAGCGCGGCGAGCAGCGACTCGCCGTATCGGCGGGTGCGGATTCGCCGGTCGAGCAACGTAATCCGTCCCTCGTCGGTTTCGTTGCGAATCAGCCGGCCACATGCCTGCACGAGCCGCAGTGAGGCGTCCGGCAGGGACAGTTCCATGAACGGATTGCGGCCCTGGTTCACCAGCCACTCCGCGACCGCCTGGTCGACCGGGTTGTCCGGCACCGCGAAGGGAATGCGCGCCATGATGACGTGGCGGCAGTAGTCGCCGGGCAGGTCGACGCCCTCCGCAAAGCTCGCAAGGCCGAACAGGTAGCTCGCCTGGCCTTCGTCGATCGCCTCGGTGTGATCTCGAATAAGGCGCTGCTTCGATGCCTCTCCCTGCAGCCGGCAGTTCGATCGAAGTTCCTCCGGCAGCGACTCCACCACGGCATTGAACTGCCACCACGAGTTGAACAAGACCAGTGCGCTCCGTTCCAGGCGCAGGAGATCCGGCAGCAACGAAGCGATTTCCTCCGTGTGGTCTTCGGACGCCGTGGGCTCGGCGCGCATCCTCGGCACGGAGAACGTCGCGACGCGCTTGAAGTCGAACGGACTGGCTATGCGCGACTCCCGCACCGCATCCACCAGTCCCGCGCTTTCGCGGAACCGGCCGAACGTGCCCAGCGCGCAGAGCGTGGCCGAGGTGGCGAGTGCGCCGTGGCAGCCACTCCATAGCCTGTCGTTCAGAATCTCGCCGGGCATGAGCGGAACGCTGGTGAGGGCGACGTCTTCGCGGCTTTCCGCCAAACCCCTGGAGACCCACCGGGCCGCCGATACCGACGAACTGTTCCCGTAGTCGCTGAACAAGGCTTCGGCGCTGGCCGCACGAGAAGCCAACTGGCCGATGGTCGGGCGCCAGGACTCCGCCTGTTCCGCGTTTGGCCAGTCGAGGTTGCCTTCGACGACCTCGTCGAGGTCGTTCCCCAACTCGCCGAGAATCGCGGCGACACCACCGAAGGACTCGCCAAGCGGTACCGACGCCTCGGCGAGCGGTTCCGGAATCTCCCCCAACGGGAAACGGTACGTTTCGGTGTCCGTGTCACGAGGCTCGAACGGCAGATCGCCGACAATCGTTCCAACCGTGGCGATCAGATCGTCGGCGCCGCCCGCCTCTTCCGCCAACCGTTCCCGGGCACGTTGAACTTCGCGGGGTTGGTCGAAGCGCCTTGCCATCGTCTCCATGCTCGTCGAGACCTGCTTCAACCACTCGGCGCAGCCGCGCAACGCCGCGTGGGCGGTGAACTGATCCCGGGTCTTGTCGGGCAGGTGATGGGCTTCGTCGAGCACGAAGATGGTCTCGGCGGGATCGGGCAGCACCACGCCGCCGCCGATTCGAAGGTCCGTCAGCACCAGGTCGTGGTTGGCGACGACGACGTCCGCGTCGGCCACATCGGCGCGGGCACGGAACACCGGGCATTGGTGGTAGTACTTGCAGCGTCGACCGTGGCAGCCGACGCGATCGTTGGTGACGGGCGTCCAGGCGGTCGGGGCCACGCCGTCCGCCCAGTTGTCGAGGTCGCCATCCCAGGTGCCGGTGTCGAATGCCGTCTCGAGCCGCCGGTACGTCTTAAGGTGTTCGGCATCGGGCGGGCCGTACAGCCGCTCGCGTTCCGGATCGTAGGCAAGGCGGTCCTCGAGGCGCTGCAGGCAGACATACCGACTGCGCCCCTTGGCGATGGTGAAGCTGAAGTCCAGGTTGGCGTTGCGCTTGAGATCCGGCAGATCGCGCAGCGCCACCTGTTCCTGCAATGCCACGGTGGCGGTGGAGATCACCACCCGCTTGTCACGCGCCTTCGCGATGGGAATGGCGGCGAGACAATAGGCCGCCGTCTTCCCTGTACCCGTACCGGCTTCAACGACGCACAGGCGATCATCCTCGGTCAGACCCCGGGCGATATCGGCGATCATCTGCCGCTGACCACGGCGCGCCCTGAACCCGCGGTTGCCGAGCCAAGTCGAATAGGCGCTTTGGATCGTCGCCTTCAACTCGTCGGTCAGTTCTGGTGAGGATGAGTCTGGCAACTTCGCCACGCCGGATAGGAGAGCCTTACCGAGACAGTAACCCAAGCATCCCCCACATTGGCAGCGAGTCCAATACACCGGGTCGATCTCGCACAACCTTTTCGGTGTACGACTGTTAGACTGCCCCGATGCGCAAGGATGTCTGCATTGCGGCCATCGCCTCGACGTTGGCGTTTCCGGCGACGGCCGAGGGTATCGCCCCCGGCTTCTCCCTTGCCGTCTACACCGACGAGGTGCCCAACGCCCGGCAAATGGCCGAGTCGGAGTCCGGCGTGCTCTTCGTCGGAACCCGTCGCGCCGGACGCGTCTACGCGGTCGTGCCTGCACCGGAAGGTCCGCCCGAAGTGGTGACGCTGGCCAAGGGTTTGACGATGCCAAGCGGGCTTGCGTTGTCGGGTGGTGATCTCTACGTCGCGGCCCTCGACCGGGTCCTCCGCTACCCCGACATCGAGGCCACGTTCCGGCGCTCGCCGAAGCCCGAGATCGTTACCGATGCCCTACCCGATCGCTATCACCACGGCTGGAAGTACCTATCCGTCGGACCCGACGGATTCTTGTATGTGCCGGTCGGCGCACCGTGCAACATCTGCAAGTCAGATGACGAACGCTTCGCCAGCATCCTGCGCATGGACCCCATCTCCGGCGAGACCACCGTGTACGCGCACGGCGTGCGCAACTCCGTGGGGATGGCATGGCATCCGGCGACGAATGAACTGTGGTTCACGGACAACGGCCGGGACATGATGGGCGACGATCTGCCGCCGGAGGAGGTGAACCGGGTGCGCAAGGCCGGCGCCCACTACGGCTATCCGTACATCCACGGATCCGCGATCCCCGATCCGGAATTCGGCGACGGGCACGACCCGTCCGACTACGTCCCGCCCGAGGTCGAGATACAGGCCCACGCGGCGGCGATCGGCATGGATTTCTACACCGGCGGCAAGTTCGGTTCCGACTACGCGAACGCGCTGTTCATCGCCGAACACGGCTCCTGGAACCGTTCCTCCAAGGTGGGCTATCGGGTCAGCGTGGTGCGGTTCGTGGACGAAAAGCCCGTCTATTTGCCGTTCGTCGACGTTTGGCTCGAGGGACAAAGGGCATCCGGGCGTCCCGCCGACGTCCTTGCGGCACGCGACGGCAGTCTGCTCGTCTCCGACGATCAAGGCGGACGAATCTACCGCGTCACGCGCGATTCGAAATAGACCCAGCCCCTACCCGAACCACCACCGGCGTCGATCCAGCCGTGGGCAGCGCTCCAGCTGGCGTTGATAGCGGCTGCTGCGCTTGTCCACCCGCGCGGCGGCGTCCTTCAGCCAGCCGTTGTTCCTCCACGTACCGCGCCGGTAGCCTCCCAGGCCTGCGTAGTAGCTCAGGTAGAGCGAGTGCGCGTCGTCGCGGGCGATATTCAAGTGGCGGTGCGAACGGTTCAGGTACCAACCCACGAAATCGATGGCATCGGCGAAGTCATCCCGGTCCGCGAAGCGATTGCCGGTGTCCCGCAGGTAGTCGGACCACGCCGCGTCCGTGGCCTGGGCAAACCCGTAGGCGGACGACGACCGTTTCCAGGGAATGACCCACAGCAGGCGACTTCGGGGCGGTCGGGCGTTGGCGACATAGCTCGACTCCTTGTACATCACCGCCATCATCACTGGGGCGGGGATCTTCCAGCGCTTCTCCGCGGTTTTCGCCGCCCGATACCATCTCGGTCGCTCCTTGAAAATCTCGCACAGATTCTCGGCGTTGGACGGCGGCCGGGACGCGCAACCGGCGAGCACGGCTGCCGCGAATGCAGCCACGGACACGCAACGGACAATCTCAGGGCACATCGGGATCTTGTGTCGCCTTGCCCAGGTCGGCCAACCGTTGACGGAACTCGGCCTCGTCCATGATCTCGATGCCCAGCGCTTCCGCCCGCGTTCGCTTGCTGCCGGCTCCGGGTCCGGCGACCACCACCGTGGTGTTCTTCGAAACCGACGCCGCGACTTTCGCGCCCAGATCATTGAGCGCGGCTTTCGCGTCGTTGCGCGTCATCGCCTCGAGGGATCCCGTCAGAACCCAGGTCTGGCCGTCCAAGGGGGCAGTTTGCGGCTCCTCGTCCACGACTTCCCAGGCGATTCCGATCTCGTCATGCAGTTCCTCCGCGAGCAACCGGTTGGTCTCGTCCGCGAAGAAGCTGGCGATGCGCGACGCGACGACGGGTCCAACGTCCTCCACTTCCTGCAGGGTCTCCTCGTCGGCGGCGACGAGTGCATCCAGGGTCTTGAACTCCCTTGACAGCGTGGCCGCCGTGGTCTCCCCCACCTCGCGGATGCCCAGCGCGTGGATGAAACGCGCGAATGTCGTGCGTTTGCTCGCTGCAAGGGCGGCGAGCAGATTCCTGGCCGACTTCACACCCATTCGCTCGAGACCTGCGATCTGATCGACGGTCAGTCGATAGAGATCCGCCGGGCCGTTGACCAGATCTGCCGCGAGCAGCTGATCGACGAGTTTGTCGCCCAACCCCTCGATATCAAGGGCGTGCCGAGAGGCGAAGTGCCGCAACCTTTCCTTGCGCTGCGCTCGGCACTTGAGACCACCACTGCAACGCGCCACCACCTCGTCCCCTTCCTGCACGATGGCCGACCCGCACACCGGGCATTCCCTCGGCATCATGACCGCCCGGGCATCCTGTGGCCGCTTCGATTCGACCACCTTCATCACTTGGGGGATGACGTCGCCGGCACGGTGGATAAGCACGGTATCGCCAATGCGAAGATCGAGCCTCGTCACCTCGTCCATGTTGTGCAGTGTCGCGTTGGACACGGTGACGCCACCGACGAACACCGGCTCGAGCTTGGCGACCGGCGTGATGGCACCGGTTCGGCCGACCTGGAAATCGACGTCCACGAGCACCGTACTCGCCTCCTCCGACGGGTACTTGTAGGCGATGGCCCAGCGCGGCTTGCGGGTCACTTGGCCCAATCTTGGGCGCAGCGCAAGGTCGTCCACCTTGATCACCGCGCCGTCGATGGCGTAGTTCAGGCTGTCGCGTTCGGCGAGCAGGGCATCGACGTAGTCCGCACAGCCGTTGAGATTCTCCTGCCAGCTCCCCCGACGATTGGTCGGCAGGCCCCAACGCTGGAGCGCCGCCACCACGTCGGCATGGCTGCGCGGCTGCCAGCCGCCCGCCGTCTCGCCGATGCTGTAGCAGAACATGGCAAGGGGGCGCTTCGCCGTCACAGCGGGATCAAGCTGGCGAAGGCTGCCGGCCGCGCCGTTGCGCGGGTTGACGATGGTGCGTTCCCCGGTCGCCAATGCACGCCGGTTGAACGCGAGGAAACCCGTGATCGGCATGTATACCTCGCCCCGGACCTCCAATGGAGACGGCGCATCGGCGGGCAACCGAAAAGGAATCTGCGGGATGGTCCGCACGTTGGAGGTGATGTCCTCGCCGGTCTCGCCGTCGCCGCGGGTGGCCGCCCGGACCAAGACGCGGTCGGTATATAGCAAACTGACTGCGACGCCGTCGATCTTCGGTTCGCAGAAATAGCTCAGTTCATCGTCCGCATCGAGGAGTCGCCGGCAGCGCTCTTCCCAGGCGGCGAGTTCGTCCGTACTGGTGCATTTGTCGAGGGATAGCATGGGCGTGTCGTGCCGCACTGCGTCGAACTGGCTCGACGGTGCCGCGCCGACACGTTGGGTGGGCGAGTCGGAAGTGACGAGTTCGGGATGCGAGTCCTCGAGGGCCGCCAGCCGATCAAACAGCGCATCGTACTCGGCGTCGGATATCTCCGGGTCGTCGAGAACGAAATAACGGTGCCGGTGGTAGTCGAGCGCTTCGCGGAGTGCGGCTACCTCGGTTCGTGGCTCCGACCGATCCATCGTCCGGCCATCATCCGCTCAACCGCCCTACGCTCTCAAGAGCATTCGCCGGTGATCGCGTATGCGCTGGCGACAGTGCTCGATGGTCTGCGCACTCATGTCGCTCATGCGCTCGTCCTTCAGCTCCGCATCCAGCGAGATGGCGAGATCCTGCGCGACATCGAGCATATCCTCGAACGCGGTTCCCGGATCCCGGACCTGTCCCAAACTGAGCAGCATTACGATTCCGGGGGTTTCGAGAGCTGCCGGACGGGAGATGTCGAAAGAGCCCGGCTCGACCCCGTTCGCGACCGTGTACCACAGGCCGCCACAACGCGGATCCGACTTTTTGAAGACCCGGTCCGCGTCGCACTTCAAGCCGTGCGAAACAAACATCTTGAGGAGCGCCTCGCCGTCCAGCCGCCGTCCCGGCCGGGCAAACAGCCAGACGACAATGACCTCGTCAAGGGATTCGGGAACGTTGGGCTCGTCCCGGGGTTCGTTGCGCTCCTGCCGCGGGGTGAACTCATGGAACTCCGGGCGCATGGCCCGAGGCACGGTGGGTTCGGTTCGCTTCCCGGGAATGTCGATTCGACGGCCCTTGCGCAGCATCTCGGGACCGTCGTCCTCCGTCTGCGGCGACTCCATCGTCTGCGCGACCACGGTTTCGTCTTCCGGTAGGGATGCCGGCGCGTCCCCGGCCTCCTGCTCGGTCACGGCATCGGCGTGGGTTGCTTCTTCGTTCGACGCGGTTGTGGGCTCCATTAGAACGGGCGGCCCCGGTTCTTCCTCGTGAACGGTCTCCTCGACCATCGGTACGGCGGGCTCCTCCGCCGCATCATCATCCCAAAGCAACTCCGCGACGTCCTCCCCTTCCATGAGGACATCCGACTCAAAGTCCTCGCTATCCTCATTCGGCACAGGTCGATTGGCACGCCATGCCGAGATGAGCGCGTGGAGCAGAACAACACCGATCAGCAATCCACCGCCAACAAGGACGTAGCTCTTCATATCCATATGAGCGCCTCAAAGTCGTCCCGGCGCTTCGCTAACGCCGTGCGCCGGGTGCGCCTCCAACCCAGCCACACCGATCTCCCATGGAACAACCGTCGCCACTCGCTTTGCTCGTTTTCGCGTTTGTTCCACGGAAGAACCCTCAAGACTATCCGGCCGCGATCTGCGCAGCCCCTTCCATGTCCACAGATACCAAGCGCGACACCCCGGCTTCCTGCATCGTCACGCCCAAGAGGTGATCCGCCATTTCGATCGTTTGCTTGTTGTGGGTGATCACGACGAATTGCACGTCGTCCGCCATTTCACGGATGAGATCGCCGAACCGGGCGACGTTGGTGTCGTCCAAGGGCGCATCCACCTCGTCAAGGAAGCAGACCGGGCTCGGGTTGAGCTGGAAGATGGAGAAGATGAGCGCCACGGCGGCCATCGCTTTCTCGCCCCCCGAGAGCTGGTGAGTCGTGGGGTGTTTGCCGGGGGGCCGGGCCATGAGCGCCACACCGGTGTCCAGCCAGTCATCGCCGGTCTGCACCAAGTGCGCGCTCCCGCCGCCGAAAATTCTCGGGAACAATCGGCGCAGGTTCTCGTCGACCCGCTCGAAGGTGTCCTTGAACCGGGTTCGCGTATCGCGGTCGATCCGGCGGATGGCGTTCTTGAGGGTGGCGAGGGCAGCCTCCAGATCCTCGCGTTGGTCGTCGAGATTCTGTTTCTCCTCGGACCTTTCCTCGTATTCGTCGATTGCCGCCAAGTTGATGGGACCCAACCGCGTGATCCTGGCCTCCAATCGCGTCAGTGAACCAACCCACACATCCTCCGTCGCGTCCGCGGGCAGGCCACGTTGCGCATCGGCAAGACCGATACCTGTCTCTCGGAGTCGGGCCCGCTCGTTGTCCCGGTTCGCAACCAGCCGTTCGCGGTCGAGCCGCGCCGCCTCCAACCGGCCGCGTACCGATTCGAGTTTGGTGTCCGCATCGGTCCTGCGGAGGGTCGCCGTCCGGAGTTCGGTCTCAACGCTGTCCACCTTGTGCCGAAGCTCGGCGAGCCGGGTCTCGAGCGCCTGCCGGGCCGCCGACTTGCCCCGCAAGTCGTCCCGTTGGCCGGGAATGGTCGATTCGATTTCGACGATGCCCGCGCGCAGTTCCGCCATGCGTGCATCGAAATCGCGACGCTGGTCTAGGAGACGCTGCCGCGCTGTCTCACTGGCCGCGACGGACGCCCGCATCCCCTGGTACTCGCCGCGCAACGCATGCAGGGCATCACGCGCTTCCTGGGCGTCCCGGCGCGCCCGTTCGAGTTCAGTGGATTCCCGGTCCCGCACCTCGCGGAGTCCTTCACCCTCCGATCGCATTTCGTCGGCGGCTTCGCGGAGTTCGGCAAGCCGGTCGCGGCAGCCCGCCAGCAGTTTCGTTTCGTCCTCGATCTGGGAGCGAATCTCATCCCGCTCGGCGGCGTTCCTCCGGGCCCGGGCGTCGGCCTCCTCCACCCGTACCTGGCGAACGTCGTGTTCGAGGGTTACCCGAGACAACTCCTCAGCATGTTCGGTGTGGCGGGCCTGAATGGCCTCGCGCTCTTCTTCGAGCACCAGCAGCCGTTCGCGGGTTTCCGCCAGGCGCTCTTCCCGATGCCCCACCCGCGCATCGGCGTCCCGGCAAGCGGCTTCAAGGCGATCGATCTCCTGGGCTCGCGCGACCACGCCGACGTCTTTCTCGCTTGCCGCGGGGGACCGGATCCAGTCGGGGCCCAGCCAGATGCCGTCCTTGGTCACGATACTCTGACCCGCAGCAAGCATCGAACGGTGCGCCAAGGCGTCACCGATGGAGGTCGCCGCGAATACGCCGTCGAGGAGGGTTCCCACCGCGTTGTCGACGAAACCGGAGAGCGGCGGCAGGGGAGCACGAGGGGCCTGCCCCTCGCATGAAGGAACCTGGTCGGGGGGCGATGACGCACTGGCTTCGTAGAGCGTCAGCCCGCCGCCCTCGAGGGCATTGAGGTCGTTCGCCAACGCGCCTGTATCGTCGACTGCGACGGCGTCGGCGAAATCGCCCAGAACCGCCTCGACGGCGGATTCCCAACCGGGCGAAACCCCGAGACGCTCGCCGAGTCTCGGCGCGTCGCCCAAGCCATGTTCGCGAAGCCAACGCCCGCTCTTCGATCCGTCCGGCGCCTTGCCGACAGCGGCGCGTTGCACCGCGACGACGCCTGCCAGGTCGCCCCGCAGTCGTTGCGCTTCGGTCCTCGCGTCGTCGCGAGCGCGTTCGGCCAGCGAGCGTTCCTCGCGGGCCGCCCCAAGTGCTGCAGTGTTGGCCGCCAAGTCAACGCGAAGTGCATCGACCCGGCGTGCGGTTTCGTCGATCTGGCGTGCCAAGCGCTCGACGCTGGCGTCCACGACGCTGCCCGGTTCGGCCTCCAACGCCCCCGCGCGTGCACGCAGGCTCTGCAGAACCTGCTCGCCGTGTTCGATCCGACTCTGCCGAACATCGGTTTCGCGTTTGTTGTCGCCTACGCGACCGGCATGTTCCTCCCATGCGCGCTGACCGTGACGCACGCGTTCTTCCATATCGGCGAGCCGCGCCGCGGCGGCTCGGTCATCGGCTTCGCAATCCGCGAGCCGGGGAGCCTTGGCGGCGAGTTTCGCATTGAGATCCTCGATGCGCGCTGAATCTGCATCGAGCTGTTCCCGGGTATCTCGATAGCGCGTTCCGAGGTCCTCGAGATCGCGCCGATGCTGCGCAAGTCGCTCCGTGTTGTATTCGATGCTCTGCTCCAGGCGCGCCGCGTCGGCACCGATGCCATGCCAGCGCCCTTGCACCTCCCCCCGCTCGTGGCCCAACTCGGCCAGTGCGGCCCGGTTGCGTTCGAGTGTCGCGTCGAGGTCGTCGCGCGCCGCGGCGGCGGTTTCGTGCGCCGCCTCCAAGGTGCCGATTTGCGATTCCTTGCTCGACAACTCGGCGTCGATCGCGCCGAGACGCAGCGCGTGCAGTTCGGCGGAGAGGCGTTTTTGGCGCGTCTTGAACTCGCGGTAGCGCTCGGCAGCCTTCGCCTGGCGTTGCAGGTGCGCCAAGTGGCGGCCGAGTTCATCGGTGCGATCGGTGAGGCGGTCGAGGTTGTCGACGGTGTGCTTGATGCGATTGTGCGTCTCTCGCCGCCGCTCGCGGTATTTCGATATGCCGGCCGCTTCCTCGAGGTAGGCTCGGAGTTCCTCGGGCTTGGCCGTTACCAACTGCGAAACCATGCCCTGCTCGATGATCGAGTAGCTGCGGGGGCCTATTCCGGTGCCTAGGAAGACATCGGCCACATCGCGGCGTCGACAGCGCGTGCCGTTCAGGTAGTACGTGGATTGCGCATCGCGGGTGAGCTCCCGACGAACGACGAGCTCCGCATAGGTGGCGAACCTGCCCTTGGCGAATTCGCCGCCGGCCCGACCGTCGGCATTATCGAAGACGAGTTCGATGGACGCCAGGGAAGTGGGTTGGCGGGCCGATGAGCCGTTGAAGATGACATCCGTCAACGCCTCGCCGCGCAGTTGCCGCGCCGAACTCTCGCCGAGAACCCAGCGCACGGCATCGATGATGTTGGACTTGCCGCAACCGTTGGGACCAACTACCGCGCAACGATTGCCGGGGAAGGTGACGGTCGTGGGATCAACGAAGGACTTGAACCCGGCGAGCTTGATTTCCTTAAGGCGCATTCAGTTAACGACAATCCGTTGTCGCGCACATGACGGAGTGTAACGAAATCGCTGCGCAATGCCAGCAGAAAATCACCGAATGGCGGCTGTCCTCAGTCCTGCCTCGTCGGCTGTTTCGAGCGGCGGGCAATCGCGGTCCGCGACGATGTCGCGGGTTTCGTGCGGCACGTAGTTCTCGTCGTGCTTCGCGAGCACCTCATTGGCGTTGAAAAGACCGTGCTCGGTGAGTTGCCCCCGCACCATGATGCCCTTGCATTCCTTGAACAAGTCCGGCAACGGTCCTACGTAACGGACATCGAACTCGTGGCCCTGATAGTCGGTGATCGAGAAGGTGACGCCAAGTCCTTCCTCTTCGTAGTCGACGCTGCCTTCTCGCACGATGCCGCCGGCGCGGATGTCGACACCCAACGGCGCCTCGCCGTTCGTGACCCGTGCGGGTTCGTAGAACAGACCGACGTCTTCCTGCAACGCGAGCAGGGCGAAAGACAGCGTGGCCGTTGCGCCGGCGACGACGAACAGGACCACGGCGAGCCGCCGTTGGCGAACTCTCCTCACTGTCGTTCTCCACGTCGCTTGAGGCGCCGTATCCTAGCGCGTAGCGATGCCAGCGGCCAGATGCCGATCCCCACGAGGGCGGCGAAACTCAACGCGTAGGCACTCCAGACATAGACGCCGTGACCACCCATGTGAAGCAACTCGGTCACGACTTCGAAATCCAATCGTGCAACCACTGGGCCCCGCCTTCCCGCTCGACGATGCGCGCCCGCAACGCGGCAATCACCACGCCAGCGACAAAGCAGTAGAAGCCCAGGACATTGACCGCCAAGGGCATAAGGAAGACCGGAGCGATCGCCGGCTTCTCGCCGATCACGATGCTGGGCGGCTGATGAAGCGTCGTAAACCACTCCACCGAATACTTGATGATGGGAATGTTGACAACTCCCACCAGCGCCAGGAGCGCGACCGCCCGGGATGCGCGATCCGGACGCCCGATCGCCTGGCGCAACGCGACCAATCCGAAGAACAGGAAGGCCAGCAACAGGGTCGATACGGTGCGGGCGTCCCACACCCATCCGGTACCCCAGGTCGGGATGCCCCAGATGATGCCGGTCGCGAGCGCCAGGACGGTGACCACGAATCCGATCGGCGCCGCCGCTTCAATCAACATGTCGGCCATCTTCATCCGCCAGACCAGGAACACGAACCCCGCAATGGCGATCGCGACGTAGATGGCCTCGGCCAGGTGGGCGGCCGGCGCGTGGATGAAGAGGATGCGCACGCTGTTGCCTTGCAGGCGCTCCGGCGGCACGAAGCCCAATCCCCAAACCGATCCCACGGCGATGAGCGATGCCCCGACGGCATACAGGCCGATCACCCACGCCCGCGAGCCCGCGAAGAACCATCGCGGGGAGCCGGTTCTATGGAACGTCCGCTTAATCCATCCCATGGTTTCGCCCCACAACGCGCCGCCACAAGGCCGCCGTTTCAGGGGCCGTCAAGGCGATTGTAAACCGCCGGTCGAATCGCGCCGCCAAGAGTCAATACTCCTGGCTGATGGCGAGCGCCTTGCCCACGGCGAACGGTGCGGCGGTCAGACAGCCCGCCAGCAGGGCCGAGAGCGCCAGAAGCTGGAAGGCGACCGGATCGCCGGACACCGCCGCCGTGCTTGCGCTGGCGCCGAAGATCAACACCGGCACATAGAACGGCAGTACCAGGATGGCAACCAACAAGCCGCCGCGACCGGTAGCGACGGTCAGGGCCGAGCCGATGGCACCCAAGAGGGTCAGCGCCGGCGTGCCGATGCACAACGTCAACACCAGCACCCCGATCCCGGATGTCGTGCCGGTGAGCATGATTGCCGCCACCGGGCTCAACACCGCCACCGGCGCCCCGGACAGCGCCCAATGCGCGGCGAGTTTGCCCATGACCGCGGGGAACAGCGGTTGGGCGTGGATCAGCAACTGCTCCAGCGTGCCGTCGTCGTGGTCGCGCCGGAATACGCCCTCAACCGCCAGCACGTTGGCGAACAACGCCAGCACCCAGATGGCGCCCGGTGCGAGGTTCGCGCCGCCGCCGAGGCCAAGAAGAACCGTTGCGAGCACGAAGAACACCAGCGGATTCGCAGCATCCGAGCGGCTGCGCACAGCAACGAGCAGGTCGCGCCGGAACTGGGCGACGAAAAGTCTCATGTACCAAGCGCCACGGTACGCGTGGCTCGTGCGCCGGGCGCGGCTGACAACACCTGGTGCGTGGCGCAGACCGCCGCGCCGCCCGTCGAGCAATGCGCGGCAAGCAGGTCGCCCAACAGGTCGCGACCGTCATCGTCCAAGGCAGTGAGCGGCTCGTCGAGAATCCACAGCGGCGTCGGCCCAACCAGCAACCGGGCGAGCGACACCCGCCGCTGCTGTCCCGCCGACAGCGAGTCGCACAGCTCGTGCCGGGCAGGGCCCAATCCGACGCGTATGAGCGCGGTGGCGAGGGACTCGTCATTTGCGCTTGCATTGGCAATGCCGGCGAACCAGCGCAGATTCTCGATGGGCGTCATGCGCCCGCAGATGCCGGACCGGTGGCCGACGTAGACGCCGTCGGCGGTTCGATCGACCGCACCGGAATCCGGTTCGTGGAGACCCACCAGGCAACGCAACAGCGTGCTCTTGCCGCTGCCGTTGGGTCCCCGGATCTCGACCCGATCGCCTGGCCGTACCACGAGCGACAACTCGCTGAACAACACGCGGTCGCCGACGCTGCAACGGATGGCTTCGGCAACGAGCAGGTGGTCTTGCACTGCGGGTCTCGCTCTTCGTCCTGGCTGGGTACGCCCAACGGCCTCCCGGCCACACCGACCGCAGTAAACGCCAACCGACGATTCCGCGTCTATAGTGTCGAGGAACCCAAGCCGACGCCGGGACCCCGCTTGAGCGACCCCGCACTCGACATTCCCGGGCAGTTGTTGGCTCGGGCGAGAGACAACGACGATGCCGCGCTTGCTGACCTCATCGACGCGACGGCTCCGCAAGTGCGTCGCTGGGCATTGGTGCAGACCGGCGACGCGACGGAAGCGGACGACCTTACACAAGAGGTGCTGATACGCATGATTCGCAACCTCGACGCCCTGCCGGCACCACCCCGCCTTGCCGGGTGGCTGTATACCGTGACCCGAAACGCCGCGGCCGACCGCTTTCGGCAACGCGCTCGGCAACGGCACGCAGGGGACTCCGAGCGCACTCTGGCGGCGATGGTTTCCGACACTGCGAGCCCGGCGAGTGACGCCGAACGCGGCGAGCTTGGCGAGTTGCTCCAAGCGTCGTTCCACGACCTGCCGCGGCGTCAGCGCGAGGTATTCGACCTTGTCGAACTGCAGGGCATTCCGGCCACGCAGGCCGCCGAAATCCTCGGCATCCGGGCGACCAGCGTGCGCGGCAATCTGTTCAAGGCGCGCCGCAACCTTCGGCGGCGCATCCTGGCCGTGTGGCCGGACGTTCAGGAGGAGGATTGGCAATGACGGCGTGCGACCGCCCTGTTGAGCCGTTGTTGACGGCGGCGTTGGACGAACTTGCCGGCACGGCCGACACGGAACTTTCCCGACACGTCCGCGACTGCCCGCACTGCGCGGCGGCCGCGCGCAAGATCCTGGCAGCGAATGACGCCCTCGACGCGTCGCTCCGCGAAGGGTTTGTGCTACACCGCGCGTCGTTGCTCGCCCGGGCGCGTTCGAAGGAGCCAACGCCGGGTGCGAGTCGTCGCCGGTGGCGCGCACCATGGCCCGCGAACCGACCTGCGCTCGTTTGGGTTGCGGCGGCTGTGGGACTCGTGGCCGTTGCGACCGTCATTGTGGTCGTCACTCCCCGCCAGGAACCGCTGCCGAGTCCCCGGTTGGCCGCAGAACCCCCGGCGACGGAACAAGCCTCCCAACCGCTGACGGTGGACGCTCCCGGCTATGACGTCGCCGTCATTCCCACGGAGAATCCCGATGTCACGATTATCTGGTTTGCGAAAGAGACCGACGATGCGGATGTCGTGGACGGTCCCATTGCTGTTGATCCCACTAGCGGCCTGTGACCTTCTCGGTCCGACGTCGTACCGCCTCGATTTCCAGCTCATCGAAGCCAACGGGCCGGGTAAGCCGGATCCCAGAATCGCCGATGTAGTCGACGAACTACGCAAGACGTTCCCGTTCGAAGGCTACGCCCTTGGGAGCGAGTTCAGCATTGCCGTGAAGCCGGATACCGAGTTCACCAAATCAACCGGCACCGGCACCGATGATCCCCGTATCGTCTACACCTTCAACGGTGGCTTCCAAACCGCCATCGACCTTGCAAGCCCAGACGGAGACGAAACGCTGCGTCTGCGTGTCGAGAGGGGCGCCGAACCCGTTCTGGAGACAACGGTCGGCATAAGGCCCGGTCAGACGTTGGTGCTCGGTTCCATGCCGCGCAACCAGGAGGCGACCCTGCTGATCGTGGTACGGATGGTCGAATCCTAGCCAACGACCTCGGTCAAATCCCGCGTCGGCATCAGCTCAACCGTCCGGCGCAGACGCTCGAAGTCGACCAGCCCGCCATCGCCCAAGTGACTCGGCACCACGTGACGCATGGCCCGGGCGATGTTGTCCACGCGACCTGGCTGGGTGGCGTCCCACTCGGCGAGCATGCGCTTGATGACGGGCCGCTCGAGGTTGTCCTGGGAACCGCAGAGGTTGCACGGGATGATGGGGTGCCCGCGATACTTCGACCAGCGCTCGATATCCCGTTCGCGGATGTAGTAGAGCGGCCGGATCACCACATGGTCGCCGTCGTCCGAGACCAGCTTGGGCGGCATGGACTTCAACCGGCCGCCATGGAACATGCTCAGGAACAAGGTCTCCACCGCGTCGTCCGCATGGTGGCCGAGGGCGATCTTGGTGGCGCCGATGCGCCGGGCGAAGCTGTACAGCACACCCCGCCGCAGGCGTGAACACAACGGGCAATACGTCTTGCCCTCGGGTGTGATGGCCTTGACGATCGAATAGGTGTCCTCTTCGACGATGTGATGCTCGACGCCGAGCGTTTCCAGGTAATCCGGCAGGACGTGGGCGGGGAAGTTCGGCTGCTTCTGATCCAGGTTGACGGCCACCACGTCAAACGAGACCGGTGCATTGCGCTGCAAGGACAGCAGCATGTCGAGCAGCGTGTAGGAATCCTTCCCGCCGGATAGGCAGGCCATGATGCGATCGCCTTCCCCGATCATGGCGTAGTCGGCCACCGCCTTGCCGGCCAGACGCCGGAGTTTCTTGCCGAGTTTGTTGGCCTGGGCGCTGGCCATTCGCTAGACCTCCCGCAGGACCGTGGCGGGCGGCGAGCTCACCAGCTTGCGGGTCCCCAGGTAGCCCACCGTCGCGATCATCGCCATGCCAATGGCCGGGCCCGTCGCCCAGAGCCAGAAATGCAGGCTGGTCGGCAGTTCGAAGATCTCCCGGTTGAGGGTGAACACGGTGATTTCCGCTCCGATCACCGCGACGATGCCCGCGAACAGGCCCAGGATGGCGAACTCGGTCACCAGCGCGCCCTGGATCAGCGGCCGCGTCCCGCCGAGTGCGCGCAGCAGGGCATGCTCCCGCAAGCGCTGGTCGCGACTCGAGCCGATGGACGCGATCAGCACCAGCACCCCGGCACCGAGCACGAGGTAGAGCACGAGTTCCACGGTCTGGGTGACCCGGTCGATGATGCTGCGCACCTGGAGGATGATCTCGTCCACCTCGATCAAGGTGATCGTCGGGTGCGCCGAGAGCAGTTCATTCAGGAACGGCTTTTCCTCCCGCGACAGGTGAAAACTCGTCATAAAGGTGGCCGGGTATTCGTCGAGGGTGCCCGGCGAGAAGATGATGAAGAAATTGGGCTGCAGGCTGTCCCACTCGACGCTGCGCAGGTTGGTGACGGGAACGGTTAGCGGCAGGCCGCCGATGTCGAAGGTCAGGGTATCGCCCACCGAGACGCCGATGGAACTCGCGTAGTCGTCCTCCAGGGACGCGGCAGGTTCCCGGGGCCCGTCCCCAGACCACCATTCGCCCGCCACGATGACATTGTTGTCCGGCAGTTCGGCGGAGAACGTGAGATTGCGCTCCGAACGGATGCCGGGGCCCGGACGCGGCCCGACGCGGCGTCGCCACTCCCTGGCGGATACGTCGTTCACGGCATTGATGCGGCCGCGAATCATGGGAAACAGCGCACCGTCGTAGTCCGTGCGTTCGGTGAGCAGGCGCTGCACCGCCGCTGCCTCCGATGGCATGACATTCATGAGGAAGTGGTTGGGCGTGCTCTCGGGAATTTCCGCCTGCCAGTCCTCCACGAGCGCCGTGCGAACCAGCAGCATCACCAGCAAGAGCATGATCGCGAAACCGAAGATCACGATCTGCGCGACGTTCTCCCGGTAGCGGCGCTGCAGTCCCGCGAGCGCAAGCCGCCAGGTGCTGCCGGCCTGCATGCCGATTACCCGGCCGCCCCGAAGGAGGATCAGCGCAAGGACCGCGAAGGTGCCGCCGGTCACCACCGCGCCGACGAGCGCTGCAACCGTCAGAATGACGCTGCCGCTGTGCCAGATGAGAAGCCCGAGACTGCCTGCCGCGGCGAACGAGTAGGTCACGATGGGCGCCACCCCGGTTCCCAAGTCGCGGCGTATCACCCGCATCGGCGAGATCTTCTTGAGGCCAAGGAGCGGCGGCAACGCGAACGCCAACAGGCATATGAAGCCCGTGATGGAACCGACGAGAAGCGGTCGCAACCCCGGCAGCGGGAGCGTGGGGGGCAACAGATCCCCAAGGGCCGCGATGATGCCGAGATGCACAACGCCGCCAAGAGCCAGACCCAGCAACGTGCCAACAACGCCGATCACAAGGAGCACGCCCAGGTAGCCCCACTGGATCTCCCGCGGCGTCGCCCCCAGCGTCTTGAGCACACCGACATGGTCGAAGTGCCGCCGCGCATAACGGTTGGCGGCCAACGCCACGGCAATTCCGGCCAGAAGCACCGCCAGCAGTCCTCCGAGCAGCAGGAAACTCTCCGCACGGTCGATGGCCCGACCAATGGAAGCATTGGTATCCCGGATGCTCCGCCAACGGTAGTTGGGCGAGAGATCCTCGCGGATCGCATCGAACAACGCCCGGAGTCGTGGCTCCTCGCCGGCCAGCATCAACGTATAGCCGATGCGACTGCCGGGTTGCACCACCTGCGTCGCCGGGATGTCCTCAAAGCGCATCAGGAGTCGCGGCCCAAAGTCCATGAAGCTGCCGCCGCGATCCGGTTCCCCGGCAAGCACCGCGGTGACAGTGAAGTCGGCGTACCCGACAGCGACCCGGTCGCCGATCTCGACACCGAGGGCCGGAAACAGCCGCGAGTCCATCCACACTTCGCCGAGGCCGGGTACGTCCGACGTCGGCACGCCCTTCGCAAACGGCTTTTCCGCGATGCGGGCCACGCCGCGCAGCGGATAGCCGGGCGCCACCGCCTTGACGCTGGCCAACTGGTTGCGGTCGGACCCGGAGGCATCGGCGTACACCATCGAGTTGAAGGTAATGACGTCGGTCAACGTGAGCCCTTCGTCCCGCGCCAGGTCGCGGAAACGATCCGGAATCTCCCGGGATCCGCCGATCACGCGGTCGGCGCCCAGGAAACTCGTCGACTCCTCTTCGATGGCGCGTTGCAGCCGATCCACGAACAACGTGATCGACGACACCGAGCCGACCGCCACCAAGAGCGCGGCGATCAACAGGCGCAACTCGCCCGCGCGCCAGTCGCGCATCGCGAACTTGACGGCGAGCGCCGGCGTCACGGTGGCGAGTCCCCGGCGACGCGCCCGGCCTCCAGGGTCACGGTGCGTCCGCAACGCGTCGCCAGCGCCGCATCGTGCGTCACCAGGACGAGCGTCGTTCCGACCTCGCGGTTGAGATCGAAGATGAGATCCGCAATGCGGGCCCCGGTGTGCGTATCGAGATTGCCGGTGGGCTCGTCCGCGAACAGCACCTTCGGACCCGACGCGAACGCCCTAGCTATGGCCACCCGTTGCTGTTCGCCGCCGGAAAGCTGCCGCGGATAGTGGGTGGTCCGCGCCGACAGACCGACCCGGTCCAGGAACTCGTGGGCATCCTCCTTCGCCTGCTTGTCGCCGCGGAGTTCCAACGGAAGCATGACGTTCTCGAGTGCGGTCAGGCTGTCGATGAGCTGGAAGGTCTGGAACACGAACCCCACCGAGCGCGCCCGGACCTTGGCACGCTGCTCTTCCCCCAACGCGGTGATCTCGGCGCCATCGAGCCAGACATCACCCACCGTGGGCAGGTCGAGCCCGGCGAGAATACCCAACAGCGTCGTTTTGCCGGAGCCGGACTCGCCGACCACCGCCAATTGGCCACCGGCGGCGACGTCGAGGTCGATACCGGCGAGGATCGTCAGCTCCCCTTCGGCGGTCGGGACGCGCTTGATCAGTCCCTTGGCGTGCAGAATGGATGTCGGCATCGTGTCGTCCGAAGGGTTAACTTGTCGGGGCCTGGGCGGCGGACAATCGCCGCACGACTCGCCGGCTGCGATTGGAAGCGCCGGCGCACCCGAGTAGAGACGCTTTGGCGACGAGCGACATTATCAGTGCACCTCAAGGGATTCAAATGGACTATGGCGGATCACCGGCAAACCTTGACCCACCATGGCGACTGCCGTAAGTGTGTTCGGATGAACCGCTGTCTCAACCGAGCCGTCGGCATCGCCATGTTGGCAACAGGGCTCGGCCTCGCCACCGACGACACCCGAACGACGGCGCAGACCACCGTTCTGGTCATCGGCGACAGCCTGAGCGCCGGGTACGGGCTTCGCGGCGAAAAGTCCTGGGTGGACCTGCTCCAGGAACGGCTTGGCTCGGACTACAAAGTCGCCAATGCGAGCATCAGCGGGGATACCACGGGCGGAGGCCTGTCGCGAATCGGCAAGACACTTGCCACCCACGAGCCGGACATCGTGATTATCGAACTTGGCGGCAATGACGGTCTGCGCGGTCTGCCCATCGACACGATCCGCGACAACCTGACCGCCATGGCGGAGGCGGTGATCGCGGTGGAGGCCAAACCGGTGCTCGCCGGCATGCTCATGCCACCGAACCTCGGCCCGCGCTACACCGAAGCCTTCCAGCGTGTCTACGAAGACGTCGCCGAAGCCACCGGTGCGGCACTGGTACCGTTTCTGCTCGAGGGCGTCGCAGCGTCTTCGGACGAAGGGCTCATGCAGGACGACGGGGTACACCCCACCGCAGCTGCACAGGCGCGATTGCTGGAGAACGTCTGGACGGTGTTGGCACCGCTCGCCTCGAAGCAACAGCAAGGGTCCGCTCGCTGAATCGCTTGGGCCGCTGGTCGCCACCACAGCGGCTTCCAAACCTAGGATGCGCGAATGGCTTCCCGCGCGCATGGGGAAACCACGGCGCCCAACTTGCGTTGCATAGGCGGAACTTCCTATCATCCCTCCCGATTCATCGTGGTTTCGCCACCGGCACATCGGATACGGCGTCACCGCGACATCATCGTCGGGTAGAAGTACTGAAACCGCGTTGATCAACCCAATATTTCAGCGATTTCCCACACCGGCCCTGGGCGGCCTCGCGCAACGTCCACGCCTGCGTCGCCGTAGAGTATGGGCCTCTTCAGTTCAACGTTAAGGAGTTAGTGAAATGAAGATCAAGAAGCATGTGCTTGCGTGCGGGCTTGTCGCCGGGCTGGCCGGGGTAACCGGGTTCGGCGCGAGTGAGCAAACCCCACTCGACGCACGGGTCAACGTTGGTTGGTGGTTGGCCAAGGAAGCTGCCGAGGACTTCGACCTGGACGAAGACACGGAGGATCTGGTGACAAACGTCAGCGTAAGCGTAGGTGCCGCCGGAGGCGCACTATGGGGCGCCTGTGTCGGCGGAAAGATCGGATCGCTTGGCGGACCGATCGGCACACTTGTCGGCGCCGGAATCGGCGCGGCCTAAGCGACGTTTGGCTCGTAGCCGTGGCCATCCTTGCCGTTGCCGCCTCGTTGGCCCTTGCAGCGCTACCCGTGCTGTTGTGGGTGCGTTCGAAAAGCAACGGCGAGGAACCCGGCCACCGCGTCAACCAGATGACGTGGATCGCCGCGCTGGTCATGGGCGGAGGGGCGGCATTGACTTCCTTAGAAGCACTTTCGGCCACGGTTTGGACTTGGATCGATCGGCCTTCCAACGCGTGGCTGTCGTCTCTCTGTCTGGGCGCCATGATGGGTCTGACGATTTACGTTTCGATTTGGGTCGCACTCTTCAGACTCGCCGCAGCGGTACATCGATGGTCCTTCCGATTGCCCCCAGAACAGGCGGCCAGTTGGCGCGACAAGCTACCTGTGGAGGTTTACCTACTGCTGGCGACAGTCGGCGGCATTGCATTTGCGGTGGTGTTGGGACACGCAGCGACGACCATCGGGCTGCCTGTCTGGGCCGTCGTGCCATTGATGGTCGCCATTCTCCCGCTCTATCAGACGTTTGCGCTGCCGTGGTTAACGTACCTTCGCGCGCCAAGGCTGACTTCGCGCAACATCGCCGACGTCGAGGCATGGTTGGAGGACCTACGGCTCGAACGGCGACTGCCGTCATTTCATGTCCGGATACAAGAGGGTCGAATTGCGAACGCTTTCGCGACCGCCGGATTAGGGGCGCACCTCGTGGTGATTGGGGGTCGCCTTCTAGAGCGCATGTCTCATTCGCAGCTATGCGCAGTGCTCGCCCACGAGGTGGCACACGTGGTCAAGCGTCACGTGCCGAGGCTCGTTCTGCCGTTGACAATCGTTGGCACATGGCTCCACGTGCTGTGTGTCATATCGTTCGTACACCCCTTGTTCGACAGGCAAGAACCTCTGTTGGTGGTAACGGGAGCGGCCCTCGCCGGTGCATTCGCCGGACTGTTTATCGTCGCCATACCCGGTGTTTTCATGCGCAGGATGGAATTCCAAGCCGACCGTCTAGCCGTGGAAATGCTCGGTGACGGCGAGCCCCTCGTCGATGCGCTCACAAAGCTCGCCGAACTGAACAAACAACCGCTGGACGCCCGGTCCTGGTCGCACCCGACCATGCAGGCCCGGATTGACGCGATTCGGGCGCTTGCACCGAACGGCGCACCGAGTTGAGTTACGTACTAACTCGTCTGAAGCCGGTACTACAGCTCTTTCGGCACCCAACGTGCCGCGACTCCCGGTCATTCGGCGACAGCGGTCGACCGCAGTTCCCGCAAAGCTCGTAGCTGCCTTGTTAGAGGTTCGACGTGACCGAGACGCGTTCGTCGAAGACGAAGCACTCGCCTTCGAACGCGTTGTCCGCATCCTCCGTCTCGGCAAAGTACTTAAGAATCCCCCCGTCGAGTTGTGAAGTGCCTCAAGCCGCTGTCCGTGACGTGGGAAAAACCGGCGTCGGCGGTGCCGCACATGAAGACCTGCGTGGCGTCCGTCGACGACCCGCTGGGCCGGCGCACGAGCTTCGCGCGCGGAGTCCTCAAGTCGTCCGGAACCCACGGCTTCCTGTTCACGACGACAGAGCAGCGCCTGTTCGGGACCGTCACCGCGCCGGCGAACGCGACTGCGCTCGCGGCCAACGGCTCGGGGAACATCAAGCCGGTCGTGACCTCGGTGTGGCGGGACAACGGCATCGGCGGCATGCACGAGACGACGTACGCCTACCAAGGCCGCGGCTGGCAGAGCACGCGCAACTGGGGGCTCCTCGGCTTCTACGCCACGCGCGAGACGGACGGCGCGTCCGGGGTCTCGACTACACGCAGTACCGGCTCGACTTCCCGGACTTCGGCAGTCCGGCCGCCGTGGTGGTGTCGAAGGGCACGCACGGCTCGTCGGGCGCCGAAGTCCTGTCGAAGCGGCACTTCGCGTACGCCAGCCGGACGATCAGCCACGGCAGCGGCGCGGGCGCGGCGACCACCCGTCTGCCGTACGCGTCGGCGGAGACGGCGCTGGTCCACGAGGCCGGCACGGTGCTCGGCGCCGTGCAGACGGCGACGGCGGCACCCACCGTGACGGGCACCGCGGTGTCGGGCACGGTGCGCACGACCACGGCCGGGAACAGCGTGGATCCGGGCACGGCCGGCACGGTGTGGGGCGACGCGGGGACGCAGACGGTTGGCGCCGTGCAGCGGAAGACCACCACGACGACCGTCTACGGCAACGTGGACACCGCGACCGCGTGGCTCGCGGGCTTCCCGTCGAGCGTGACCGCGAAGCACTTCGAGGGAACCTCGACCAGCGCCATGCGGACGCAGAAGCTGACCCGCACCCGGGCGACGACCTCGGCGGGCGCGCAGACGAACGCCGTCCGCCGGGAGACCGCGTTCCCGGACGACCAGACCCTCAAGCTGCAGACCACCTACGCGCACGACGCGGACGGCAACGTGACGTCGGCGACGACGGTAGGCGGTTCAAGGGGCCATGTCGCATCGCGGACGACGCGCTGGCAGGACTTCGCCGATGCCCGCTACGCCGGGACGGTGCGCAACGCCCTGAACCACCGGGAGACCCTCGAGTGGGACGCCGCGTTGGGTCTGCCGACGCGGATCACGGACGCCAACGGACGGATCCTGAACCTGGACTACGACGCCTTCGGGCGGGAGATCTCGCGCGAACGGGCGTGGGACGGCGTCACCGAGACGACGACCTACGCGGCCTGCGGCTCGTCGTGCGCGACGGTGTCGGCGACGGCGTCGTCGTGCGGCGCGTCCGTGTCCGCCGACCTGGCCATGAAGGCGACGACGACGTCCCCGGACGCGCTGGACACGGTCCGCTACTACGACGAGCTCGGGCGCACGGTGCGCACCGCCACGCAGTCGTTCGGATCGGCGAGGACGTACCGCACCGCGGAAGTGCTGCACGACGCGCGGGGGCTGGTGGCGTGCGCGAGCGCCCCGTACCACACCGGCGGGACGAAGCGGTACGCGAAGTACGGCTACGACGCG
>VXYL01000056.1:132310-133737 GCA_009846005.1 Gammaproteobacteria bacterium
GCGGGAGACGGTGCTGGACGCCGGCCGCCGCGCCCTCTCCGGCACGCGCGACACGGTGTTCGAGTACAACGTCCTGGGGGAACTGGTGGAGACGACGGCCGGCGCGCAGGGGCCGTCCGCGAAGCGGTCGGAGACGCGGTACGCCTACGACGGGGGCGGGCTGCTGAAGACCGTGACCGTCGAGAACGGCACGGCCGACTACGCCACGACGTTCGGCTACGACGACGCGGGCAACCGCACCCGCGTCGCGAATCCGAACTTCGCGGCCACGTCGTTCGCCTACACGGCGCTGGGCCAGCTGCGCACGCGCACCGACGGACGCGGCACGACCACGTGGACCTACGACGTGCTGGGCCGGATCAAGTCCCGGACGGACCCCGGCGGCGGCGCGGCGGCCTGGGAGTGGGATCGGGCGGGCGCGCTCGGCCTGGCCAAGAAGCGGACGTACAACGACTCGACATCCGCCGCGGTGGAGTTCGAGGAGACGTATCTCTACGACGCCGACGAGCGGCCGAAGACCACGACGACGACGCTGCGCAAGTCGGCCTCGACGTCGGACGCGCTGACGATGACGCGGACGCACGCCTACGACAGGTACGGCCGACCTTTGACCACGACAACCCAGCCGTCGGCGCTGGCGGTGGGCTACGAGTACAACGCGCGCGGCTACCTGTCGAAGCTCAAGCAGGGCACGTCGGCGCTCGCGACGGTCACGGCGATGGACGCCTGGGGCAACGCCACCGGGGAGTCCTACGGGAACGGCGTATCGACCACGCGGACGTTCGACGAGCTGGGCCGGGCGACGGGCATCGCGACCGCGAAGGGAACGGCGAAGCTGCAGCAGGAGGCGTACGGCTGGCGCAGCGACGGCCTGCTGGAGAGCCGCGCGGTGGGCTCCGGCGCGAACACGGACACCGAGGTGTTCGGCTACGACCACCTGGGGCGGCTCGACAGCGCGAAGACGTACGTCGACGAGGCGACCGTCCGGACGTCGTCGACGGTAGACCGGTCGCTGTCCTACGGGTACGACCGGCTGGGCAATCTGACGTCGAAGCCGGGCGTCGAGGACGACGACCACGCCGACGGCGCGGGACGAGTTCCGGTACGGGCCGGACGGCGAGCGCTACTACCGCAGGACCACGTGGACCGAGACGGTCACCGGCGACGGGGGCACGCCCACGACGCGCACGCGCTGGGCGGAGACGTACCGGGTCGGCGGCTACGAGAAGGTGGTCGGCGACGGGCTCGGGGGCTACGCCTGGGTCGACAAGACGCGCGCCGGGGCGGCGCAGCTGGTGCGCACTGCGGCGACCGCGACGGCGACGCCGACGAGCGCGCTGGAGTACCTGCACGGCGACCATCTCGGTTCGCTGGCGGCGGCGGGTTCACCAACGTGACCCAGGCGTTCACCAGCTGGAACATGTCGT
>VXYL01000033.1 GCA_009846005.1 Gammaproteobacteria bacterium
CAAAGTGTGCAATTTTCGATTGCCAGAAGTGCGCAATTTTCGGTTGCCATTGACATCGCGGAGCAGGCGGGCAAGTGGCGGGGATTATGGGCGACGGGAGGTAATGCGTGCAAATGCGTGCGTGAACGTTGGGGAAGAGCGCGCGCCCGCTATGTCGGCCGGTGCGGAGCACCCCGACATAGCGGGGGCGCGCGCCATACCGTCGAGTCGGCGACGACGGTTCCGTTGAGAGCGGTACCTCGTCGCCCTCTTGCTTCGCCGGGTGCGCCCCCGGTGCGGGAGCGCGTCCTGCGTCCCCTAGCGCTGGCGGGCAAGCACGCCAAGATGCGCATGGTGGCCGGAAGGATCGTCGCCGTGCTGGAGTGGGCGGAGGCGGAGAACCTGCGCGAGCCCGCCGGCAGCGGCCGGGCGATCGTCGAGACGGTGACGCGCTCGCTGCCGAAGGCTGCGGCGGTGCGTCACCACCGGGGGCTGCACTTCTCCGACGTGGCGACGGCGCTGAAGAAGGTGGACGCGCAACCGCGCATCGCCCAATCCTGCAACTCGCCATCCGGTTCGGCGTGCTGACCGCGACGCGGCAGGCGGAAGTGCGCCGGGCGACCTGGAACGAGTTCGACTTCGAGGCGGGGGGTGTGGACGGTGCCCGAGGCGCACATGAAGCGCTACCGCCCGCACCGGGTGCCCCTGTCCACGGGCGCGCTGGCGGCGCTGGAGGAGTCGCGGAAGCTGAACGGCCACGGGGAGTTCGCGTTCCGCGCCCCGCGCGGGGGGAAGCTCGGCAGGACCGCGGTCGCCGACGCGTTCACGCAGAGACGGTCGTGGGGGTCGACGAGGTTCTGTCGGCGCCGCCGAGCGGCCAGGGCGCGTCGGTGGCCACCAGATACGGGTTGCCGCGGTCGGGGGCGAACGGCGACTGAGACGTGCATAGCGCCGCCGGGTGGCGGCATGCCACTGCGCCGCCGCTCAAATCAAGTAGAACTCGGAAACGCTCGGCCTGAGGGTGGCCCATCTCCTTGGAGACGATGGCGAGCCCGAGGCGGCGCTCGGCGTGGTACATGAGTTCCTGCATCCTGTTTTGGGCGTACGCATGTCTCAGCCCATGCGCGCCCCGACTCTTTCCGAGCGCCTCGGCGCTGGCTCTTGAGAAGGACGCGCCGAACGCCTGACCGTCGGCGAGACGCCGGGGTACGGGTTCCGCCAGCCGGCGCGGGACGGTTCCCGGCAACGGCGACGCTCGCTGCGATCGCGGGTTGAACCTGTCGAGTTGGCTCGAGAGCGGCCGTCGCGTACGCTTGGGTTTCGTCGAACAGGGGAGCGAGCCCGTGCGTGCCTACTTCGAATTCGCCGGTCGGACCGGCACTCTGGCTGTGACCCTTGCCGCCACGGCGGTATTGCTGGTGCTGGTCTTCCCCAATCTCCCCATCGACGGCGAGTTGCTCGACCTGAAGCCGGGCTATTCGCACGACGAGGCGATGGCGTCGATGGAACAGTACGGGCCTAACGGCAGGACAATGTACGCTTGGGCTAGCGTCCTGATCGACACGCTGTTCCCGGTCTGTTACGTGACGCTTTTCGCAGGGCTGATCTACCGCTTCCGGCTGACCGAGGGGACCTGGATCCTCGCCTTCCTTCCCGTTGCCGCCGGAATCTGGGATCTGGCGGAGAACGCCCAGATCACGGCCATGCTGTTGCAGTACCCCGACGTGGGCGCCACGCAGGTCGCCTGGGCGTCCACCTTCACGGCGGTGAAGGGTTGGATGGGACCCATCTACCAGACTCTCGGTGTCGGGCTGCTGGCGGTTCAGGCGGCTCGCGCCGCCATTCGCGCGATCCGGCGTCGTGTCGGCTCGTGACCGCGGTGTACCGGTTCGTCATGGAGTCGGCGTACGACCTCGACTCGCTCCCGTGCCAGACGAAGATAGCGTCTCGACCGCCGAAGTCCCGTGGGGGCCTGTTCGCTTCAACCACCTACCGCATCTGACAGAACGGAGACAATCGATGTCCAGTGGCAGTCTGAAGATGATGATGGGGACGTTGCGCTGGCACAGGAAGCACCCCGTCGAGACGGTGCGGCGTGACCTTGCCGGCATGCGCGTCGCGTTCACGGGCGGGACGGACGGGATGGGGCGCGTGGCCATCGGGCTGCTCGCGCAGATGAACGCGCACGTCCATGTCATAGGCCGCAACGCGGAAAAGACCGCGCGCACGGTTGACGAGCTGAACCGGTCGAGCGGGGCCGGGCGGGCGGTCGCTGTCCCGTGCGACCTGTCGTCGCTGTCCAGCGTCCGCGCCTGCGCGGGCTCGCTGCTGGAACAGTGTCCGCGGATCGATTTGCTGATCAACTGCGCCGGCGGCATCTCGTGGGAGAGGGGCGTTTGCGCTGACGGTTACGAGCTGAACTGGGCGGTCAACTACCTTGGCCCGTTCCTCCTGACGCAATTGCTGCTGGAGCGCATCAAGGCATCGACGCCGGCGCGCATCGTGAACCTATCGTCGGCGACGGAGATGGTGGGGCACATCCACTTCGAGGATCTGCAGCTTGAGCGCAACTGGACCGCGCTGCGGTCCGGTGCGCAGGCCAAGTTGGCCACCAACATCGCGACCATCGCCCTGGCTCGCCGCCTCGCGGGCACAGGTGTGACGGTCAATGCTCTCAATCCCGGGTTCATCAGCACGGCGCTGCTGCGCGACATCAAGGGCGCGGCGCGGATCTGGAAGCCGCTGATGAATTGGATTGCATCGCCACCGGAAGTCGGCGCGGAGCGGATTCTCACGGTTGCCCTGTCGCCCAAGTACCAAGGTGTGAGCGGGCAGTACGTCTACGAGGACGCGGTGCGGCAGCCGAACCGGGAAGCGCTTGACGATGCCGTGGTAGAGCGCCTGTGGGCGCTCAGTCAGGAGGCCATCCACGCATGACTGCACTCGATCACGCCCTGAAGTGGATCGACGGTGAGCTTTTCGCCGGCGGCACGTTGTTCACGCTCGGCCTGCTGCTCGTGGGCTGCGGCGGTTTGCTCTGGAGGTTCGGAGAGTCTGCGGCTGCCCGTGCGATGGTGGTGCCTATGCTGTTGATGGGCGGGTTGATTACCGTGCTGTCTGTGGTGGGGGTTCTGACCAACGTGCGCCGCATCGCCGAGTTCCGCGAAGCGTATGCGGTCGATCCGTCGGCGTTCGTTGAACAGGAGGTGGCCCGCGTGCAGGGCTTCATGAGCTGGTACGTTTACACGTTCGTGGTCGCCTCGATTCTGATCGTCGCGGGGCTGGCGGCGTTTCTGTTTGCCGGCGCTCCGATGTGGAAGGCGATCGGGCTCGCGATGATCGTTCTCGGTGCGGCGGCGCTGCACGTCGACTTTTTCTCGAAGGCGAGCGCGACGCAGTACCTGGCGAAGCTGGCTGTGCTCGACGGCGCCCCTGCGAGGGCGGAGCGTACCCGGGCTTCCTCCGAGGCGGCAATCAGACGAGGAGGGACTAAGCGGGACACGCGAGAGAGTGGCGGTGGACGGTAAGCAGGTTGCGACGCGGCGTGGTCCCTAACGCGGCTTCCATCATGCGGTGCGCGGGCGCGAAGTAGGAAACTCTGGCCGAAGTCCGCCGTCCGGTTCGGTTTGGGGTCCACGGACGGCTGAAGTGGTCCGGGAGCTTTCGTTCGGAAAGCGGGGTACAACGAGGGATTCAAGGTCGCTGGGATGTAGACAAACCTTTGCTATCAGTACTTCACTATCGTTCTAGATGGTCTGCATCCGGGGCGTGGCGGCTTGCGGCGATCTCGACTTGCAGGCTCAGATCAAGCCTCTTGAGTTCCGAACCGTCGCAGCGTGTCCTCCACCTTCGGCGTCCCTAGCCGGATGCGGTCGCCGTTGAGGAGGTAGGTGAACACGCAGCCGAGCCCGAGGATCAGGACGCCGATCAGGAAACAGTACATGACGCCCCTGTCCGGATACTGGTCCTTTAGGTGCCCGACATAGAGCGGGCCAAGCATGCCAGCTGCCGCCCAAGCCGTCAGGACGGCCCCGTAGATGACCGACATCCTGTTGGATCCGAAGACATCCACGATGAACGACGGCATCGTAGCGAAGCCGCCTCCGAAGCAGAGCAGCACGTAGCACACGAGGGCCGAGAGCACCCACGGGTTGGTCTCGGTCATGAGCACGCCGAACACCAGCATCTGGCTGGCGAGCAGGATTCGGAAAACTGTTGCGCGTCCGATGCGGTCCGAGATCATCCCCCAGAGCAGACGCCCGACGCCGTTGCAGAGCGAGCTGATCGCGATGAGGGTAGCTCCGTAGGCGGCGAGCTTCTCCGGTTCGATGGTCGGATCGGCAAGGCCCCAGACGTTATGGCAGTACCGAAAGGTGGCATGGGGCTCGCGTGTTACGCTCGTGCGCGCCTCGGTACTGGGAGACAGCGGAAACCTTCGCATGGGGTTGAAGACCAACAGGACTCTGTCGGTGTGGGACGGCGAGTGGTTCGACACCGCCGCCGAGACGCTGGAGGGTGCGGCGAGGGAGTTCGCCCGCAGGAGAGGATGGCCGGACGGATCGTGGCGTGCAGTGACCGACATCGAGGAACTCGACGCCTACCACCATCCCGTCGCGCGCCGCCGGTTCCAGGTGCTCCGCGCGGGCG
>VXYL01000006.1 GCA_009846005.1 Gammaproteobacteria bacterium
ACGGACGATCCGGCGGGCATCGTGATCGACGCAGCGCTACCGCGCAACGGGGTGGCCCGTCGGCATATGCCGGCACTTCCCTACAACGAGGTCGCGGACTGCATTGCGAAGGTGAAGGCGAACCAACGGGCTAGCCGGTCGTCGAAGCTGGCGCTGGAGTTCCTGGTGCTGACAGCGGCGCGTTCGGCTGAGGTGCGCAAGGCGACGTGGGATGAGATGGACGTCGAAGGGGCCATGTGGACAGTGCCAGCGGCGCGGATGAAGGCGAACCGCGAGCACCGGGTACCGCTGTCCCGGCGCGCACTCGAAGTGCTTGCCGAAGCGGCGGAGCTGTCGGACGGCACGGCACTGGTGTTTCCCGGTGTGCGGCGGGGCCGCCCGCTGAGCGAGAACACGCACGCGAAGCTGCTGCGCGAGCTTGGCTTTGACGCCGTGACGCACGGGTTCCGGTCCAGCTTCCGCGACTACGCGGCGGAACAAACCCACACACCGCATGCCGTTATGGAGGCTGCGCTAGCGCACACTATCAGGAACAAAGCCGAAGCCGCCTATGCGCGTAGCGACCTGTTCGAGAAACGGCGCGAGCTTATGGAGTCCTGGGCGCGATACCTGGGGCATGAAACGGAAGGTCAGGCACGTTGACCCTGCGTGACCGCCTGCGAGCCGGATTGGAAGAGGGTTAACCGGATCGCAGCCAGTTCAGTTGTGTGGTCGTTGTTTCGCCCGGATAGCCACTCCAGCTGCGCCATGCACACGGGATCCGGGACGGTTTGACCGGCCTGTATTACTTGATACTCGTTGACGACCCGGGCCCACGTTGCATCGAGATATTCGCGGGCGAGGAGCCATTGCTCTGTGCCCGCGCGGTCGGCGGTCTCGGCAACGGCTGTTCGGCTACGGTCGAACCATTCGATGGCGCGCGACAAGGCATTCTCTTCCTCGGGGTGCAGATCTGTGAAGCCACGGCATGTCAATATGGCAGATACTCGATGGCAAGCGGCGATTCCTTCGTCAAAAGGACGAGTGGATCCGGCGATCGTGTGGATCGGTTGGACTAGGTGTTCGGACCAGTCGCGCGCGAAATCCTGGTCTGGAAGGGGCATAAACGATGACGGACAGAGAGCCAGGTCCGCGAGAACGTGTCCTTGAATGGCGGGTGCGGCTCTAAACGGCCAATCGGTTCCAAGGTGTTCCTGCGCGACGGTCAAGGACTCATCGAGTCTCGCAAGAGATTCAGGCTCGACATCCGGGACTTCGACAAGAATGGCGATCTCTCGGGGTGGCCAGTACGCGGTTTCAGAATCGCGAATCGGCCTCAAGTGGCAGCGGATTGTGTGGCCGGCCTGCTTGAGAGTGGCGGTTAGGCTCCGTAGTCTGTCGGCGAGTCGACGTTTCGCGCGGGCCAGGCAGTATCGGGAAGCCGTCGTAGTCGACTTGTTGCGCCCGCTCCTTCGAACGGATTTGGAGAGGGCAATGAAGTAACTCGGGTCTTCCGATAGCTCGTGTAGGATCCGGGACACGTCGCTCAGGCGGTCTGCCAAATCCGACAACTGCGTTAACGGCGGATTGGGGGACACTCGCCAGATATCGGATCGCGCGTGTTCGCGGGCTTGCGCCGCGAGGTTTCCGGCGTAGGTTGCGGTGCCTTTACCCTTTTCGATGTCGCCAAGCCTGAGAAGGAGATTGCCGAGGACGCCCGTCAGCAATGCGCCGAGAGTGTCGTCTCCCTGGCCCCCTTGGGCTGGCTCCGTCATGACGGCGGAGGGACTTTCCGGAGACGCGTATGCCAGCGCTTTGGCTGCTTCGATGGTCTCATTGGCTCTCGTCGCGAATTCATCGGCGTTCGGCAGGCGTCTTCCCTGAATCCACTTCTCCGTGAACGTGCGGAACAGCCTTTCGGTGTTTTGGACGAGGGGCGTCATCTGTCGCGCGTAGTCCGTAAGGGTGTCGCTGGCGATCCTCGCCTGAAGAATCTGGCGGAAGGCCACGTTCCATGCAACCAGCGACTTGGCCGGGAGGTTCGCCCTCGGCATGTCCTTGGACCAAGGCTTGAGATCACCAACGACCACCGGATTGCCCGCGGGGTCGAGTGCGTCGGAAGCGGCAGCGTCTGCGTCTGGTGCCAGTGCGATCAAAGTCTCGCAGATTTGGCAGACAGCGCTGTGGGGGTCCGACTGGTTCTCCTCCGCCAAGTGGAACCAGTCTGACCGGATGGTGAGCCCATGCGAGCCGTCGGTTTGAAAGGTTGGAACAGTCGTCCAAGGGCTCTGCGAGTGGAAGAGGTCAAGTAACGCCTGCTGTCCTCCACACTGCTCGACGATGGCTTTGGCTCGTTCCACGCTGACAAGGTAGGCGGTGGAGAGGAGCCTCGCGATCTGACCGACATCGGCGCCGGATAGGTCGTCAATTGTGAGTTCTATCGGGATCGGCGAAGGTTGCGTTCCGCAGATCGGCACCAAGGCTGAGAGAAGCTGGTTGGCTTCGTGTAGGGCGGTGCACGGAGGTGGTGTGTGTCCGTCCGGGAGTCTTTCGAGGCAGGCGGATCGCAAATCAAGCTTCGGCAAGGCTCGGAATGCCAGGATCGCGTTGTGCAGCCTCTGCCACTGTTCCGATCGGCCCAGGTTCGGCAGGTCGATTTCCGTGCTGGCGAAACCTGCGGCCAATGACCAATGGGCACGGGGGACTTCGTGAGCGTCCAGTGTGGCTGTCAATGAGGAGACGTAACGCTCTAGGGTCGCTAGACCGAGTCCGGTCAAGATGGCTGCCCAAGTGGTGACGTCGCGACTTCGTCGAAGGGTGTCAGCGAGCCTGTTCAACGTGTCTTGTTGATCTTCGTCGGTTGAGGTGGAGAGTAGGCTTCGCAGGACAGCTGGCAACGAATCTTGTGTGGTGGCGGGCAGGCTCTGCCAGAGCGTGTCGGTGCTAAGGCTGGTCAGTTCGTCGTGCGATGCCGCGAGTAGAGCCTGCGAGCGGAGGAGGTGTAATCCGCCCAGAACGCCCGGGCGCCGCTCAAGCACGACGTGTTCGTCAAGTAGCCTTCGTAGCGCACGCGCGGCGGGGTCGCGCTCCAGTTGGAGCAGTTGAAACAGGCGATCAGCGTGGACCTCTCCCCCGCGCGCACAGAGGACGGCCGTGCTCCTGATGATAGCCAGTTCGTCGTTTCGGTCTTCTGACTCTCGCTGGCGTACCTGTTCGCCTATGACGGCCGCTAGGCGTTGCCCCTGCGTCAAGAGGTGGACGTACTCGAGCAGGAGGCCCTCCGATTGCTCGAATGGCTCTCGCCAATGCGTCCAGCTCGTCTCCCCGGCAGACGACAGCTTCTCCCAGAGACTCTGAGCCAAGGCGGCATCAAGTTGGACGTGAATGACGTCGGTGTCCGACTGGTTCGAGATTAGGGCCAGATCTTCTTGGCGGGTCGATCCAAGCAGGTAGACGGCGAGCCCGCGCAGTTCGCGAACCAAGATGTTCCACAAGTCGCTGCCAACAGGCCCGAGGTCGTCGAATGCCAACGCGATGGGCGAGGTCTCGGTAGGCCGGCGCGAGCGGACGAACCGCAGGATCGAGGGTGCATCGGGTGCGGTCGCGGTGCCGGCAATCTCGAACCACCTCATCCGCCCGGCCAGACCACTCGCCGTGAGCCAGATCAACGCGGATTTACCCGCACCGGATGGGCCGGTGAGCAGCACGTGTTTGTGCCTCTCTAGGGCGGTGGCGATGTTTTTCGTATCGGTGTGCCGTTCTAGAACCAGACCTGCGGCGACATGACCGGGCCGGACCTTGACGCCTTGGTAGAACGCGGCCTCCTGAACTGGCGTGATGAACTCAACGGGAGCGAGGAGGCCCGCCGATAGCGCCTCGTGGATCGAGGATGGATCTTCGGCGTCGAGGCGGTCGATGATGCGCCGGTCGACCTCGGCGGGGGATATCCGGCGCCGCTCGTGGAACGCTTTGCTTGCGTTCTCCGCCGACGTTCTCGCGACCAACCTGTAAAGATCATTGGCGATGCCTTCTACCGTGACCGGAGCGGTGTCCAGCTTGCTGAAGAGGAGACCGAAAATCTCGTCGCCGGGCGTGGCGCAGACGAACACGTTGCCCGAGTCGTCGTCAAAGAGCCTGCCGATAGGATCGCTGGAGATGTCGGAAGCAGGTCGCTCTAGGACTATGGCGGTCCGCGTCTCTGCGGCGTCGGGCAGCCGGGCGGCCTTTTTCACCGCCGCGTCTAGGAATCCGTCTACTTCTTTCTTTCGGAACATCCCTTCATGGCGAGACTTGGCTTGGATCCAGAAAGCGGAGTCGGCCAATTCGATGACGCAGTCGTCAAACCCTTCTGGAACTAGATGTCCGGATGGCGCGACGCCCGCCCATTGCCGGACGAGGATCAGCGTGGAAATCAAGTGTTGGTAGTCGAATCCTCGAGCCGCCCATGCGCCAGAGCGGGACTTCCGCCACTCTTCGAGGGTGGCGGGACTACTGTCAGGAGTGCTGGGTGTCACAATGAGGCGATCGTAGCCGCTTGGCTGGCAGGCGGGTAGCTATTGACTCGTCTGGCATCGACGATGAGCGGTTCGAGATAAGGGGTGGTTGCGAGGAGCGCGGTGGCGAATTGGCCGCAATGAGCCGCAATAGGCCAGAAATGGGCCAAGCATCGGACCTACAAGGGGTTCCAGCGCGCTCCGGCTCCTCGTCCCGTGGAGACAGCCAGCCCCTTGGCCTTCAAAGTGGCCAGATCTTCTCGCAGCCGCCGTTCGTCTGTCTCGGAGCCCAGCAATGCGCGGATTTCGCGGAGTGCCAATGCACGTTCGGAGCCATGCAGTATCGCAAGGACGGCGTTCTGCTGGTCTGTGAGGTCGCCGCCTTGTAGGCGAACTGCGTGGCGACCGGTGCGCCGGAAGCGCACTATCACGGAGTCGGCGCACTCCTCGATTTCGGGCCTAGGTAGACCGGCAGAAGTCGCTAGTTCCGTCATTCTGAGTGTGCCGCGCCCCCATTGCTCGATGAGCCCACGCCGGTAGAAGGTGCGTGCAATCAGCGGATTCCACGGTCTTGACTCGTGCGGCGCGAAAAGGGCGTCAGGTGTCAAGCCGAAATGCAACGGACCGGTTGAAGTCACCTCTAGGCGGTCGTCGTAGACCGCGAGGCCGATCGAGCCGCCGCCCATCGCATAGTCGCGGTGGCAGAGGGCGTTTGCGAGGGCCTCGCGGACGGCCAAAAGCGGGTAGAGCGGCTCGTCGATGCGCTGGACACGGCCCGGCTCAAACCGGCTCGCGATGGGAATCGTGTCGTTGAGAAAGCGTTCGGCGCTTGCGAGCAGGGCGAAGGCGTTGCCGTTGAACTGGCGGTTGTCGAGGAATTCCGAACGGCCGCGGCCGCGGAAACGCGCTACACGGAGGAGGCATTGCGGCATATCGGCTTCAAGCCGGCGTCGACTGCCGAAAAGTACGGCTGCGGCGCGCATGGGTACGCCGTCTCGCATCAATCCCAAGCCGAGCAGCATGTCTTCGGGCTCTCGACTGCCAGGCTCGTTCAATCGACCGACTCTCACGGCCTCGGCAACGGTGTTGCGCAGTTCGGCCAAGTCCAGATCCTGGATCTCCCAGCCGGCGGCCAACTCGGTCTCCCAGCGGCGGTCGCCGTGCATGCGTTCAAAGAGCATCCGGTTGTATTCGTCCGCGAGCATGGCTCGCGTGGTGTTGCCAACCCGACGATAGGAAGCTCCCCGGTACTGGTAAGGCGACGATGCGCCGCGACCGACCTGGATGACCACGACCTCACGGCCTCTCGACAGCGGAACCCTCTCGATTTGCGGGAAGACTGGGGGGTCGATGCGCTGTATTTCGCTTCCCAACTCCTCGAGCGTGCGCTCGGTGACCTGTTGGCCCACGACGGCGCCATCGGGAGAAACGCCAAACAGGACGTGTCCGCCGCGTTGATTGAGCATGGCGCACACGGTTGCGGCAGCTTCGCGGCGCGTTCCCGTAGTGGCCTTGAGCTCCAGCGTTTCGGATTCGCCGGATGCCACGAGGTCAAGGATTTGCTCGGGTGTCACGCGGGGGACTCCGTGGCTGGCCCTTCGATATTGCCCTCCTCGGCCTGATGGTCGCTGGTGCTGGGTTTGGGGGGGCCAGATAGCAGATTCGGCAACTCGACCTTCCAGTCTAGCATGAGCACAAGCGCAAACTGGAACGTAGGCAGCTCGACGGAACCCAAATCGACCCCGTCGCGTATCTCCAATGACCGTCTCCAACGACCACGGGAGAGGAAGTCTAGGAGATCGCGCTTGTAGTCGGTGTCGATGTTGTCCAGGTGGTCGCCCTTGGTCTCCAGGACGGTGATGCGCTCAGGATGGCCGTCCGCTCCCATTGCGAAGACGAAGTCGGGGTAGATCCTGCGGCTTTGCCAGCCCTGGATCCCGTACTGCGCACGCGCGACGTTCCGGTGCCACCACTTCAGGGCCGCATCCGCGTCCAGATAGACGGCGACCTCGCGCTCGTCGCTGTTCAAGTCCTGCTGGTACACCGGGACAAACAAGCTCTTGCTCAATGGGCCGCCGGCCTTGGAGGCCACCAGCGGCGCGTTCTCGGGCGCGGTTGTGTCCATGTGGAATGGCATGTGCCAGTCGTTGCCGTCGAGGCGTAAATGGAACTGGATGCGACCATCGGCCGCGCCAGCCTTGAACACAGCTTCGGCGCGTACATCGCGCTCGGTTTGAAGGGTCTTGCGGGCCTCCTCGATGATTAGACCGGCAAGGCGTCCAAGGTGGACTGCGTCGAAGCCACGTTCTCGGAGCGCGGCTAGAATGCCGCCTACGATCTCGCGTCCGACGAAAGGGTTGGGAACGACGTCGAGAATTGTCCGGACGGCGTAGGAAGGGTCGAAGCGGAGAGCCTCGCTAACTCCAGAGACGGATTCGCCGGTGAACGGCTCATCGCCGCCCGTGACCGCAATCCGATGGAACTGAGTCTCGGCGAACTGGGCGTCCAGCGGTACGCGTTCGGCGATGGGTCGAGGATCAAAGCCGCGCCAGTCGATACGGGACAGGATGTCAGTTTCGTAGTCGATCTCGCGGACGTCAGCCCCGTCCTTGACCATGACGCTGGGAAGGTAGATTTCCTTCCTCGCGAAGCCGGGTCGGCGAGTTAGTTTGCGGAGTGTGGGCGCGTCACCAGTGTCTTGGGAACCCACCTGCAGAACGAGGTCGCCCAGTCCGTCGCGTTCTAGACCATCCTTGATGGCGGCGACGACCTCCGCAGTCTCGGCGTGATGCGTGATGACGTGACACTCATCGAGGTCCCGGACGCCGGTTTTGGTCGCTTGAGGCTGCCGGAGAATGCGACCCACGAGCTGAGTCATGGCATTCAGGTTGGAGCTCGCGGCGAGGGAGCAGAGGAGGTAGGCGAAGGGACAGTCCCAGCCCTCCTGCAGGGCCTGTTTGGTGATGATTGCGCGCACGCGGTTGGTCATCGAGAGTAGGTCTTGGTTCTCTGGTTGAGCTAGGTCGTTCGTCTCCGCGGTCTTGACCGCGATCTCTGCGTCGTCGAAGCCGGCTTGGAGCAGCACTTCCCGGACATCTTCGGCGTGGATCCTCCCGCTTTCCCGTTGGTCGGAGCCCGTGCGCTCGACCTGAACCAGCATGATCGGTCGAAGGTAGCGATCCGTTTCGGCGCGAAGCGTGCGCGCCGCAGCGTCGAGGCGATCGAGGCGGCTGAGGGCCGTGTAGAGGGTCGCGCGCCAATCTGTCCCCTGCCTCGCATCCAGATTGAGAGGCATCTTGATCATCCCTTCGCGGTCGATTTCCCGCCCCGTCACCTCGACGAGTAGGTTGGCGTAGCGAGCGGGGCGGGCATTCTTGCCGTGCCGCTCCTGAACGTCCCGAGGCGTCGCGGTCAGTTCGAGGACGAAGCACGGATTGAAACCGTAGAGGGTCCGGAAGGCGAGATCGGATATGGCCTTGTGCCCTTCGTCGAGCACGACCACAGGCCGAATCATCCGCAGGGCGTTGCCGAGCGAGTCCTTGACCATGGGGAACATGCCGCGATAGGCGTCAAGGTTGGGGGTGTCGTGCAACGCTTCCTGGTGTGCATCCTGGTCGCCCTCTGGTGGAAAGAACCCGTGTACGTCACCGCGATCCTGAAACATCTTGAGCGTGTCTTTGGTCTCGCGGTTGGCGGATTGCAGCATCAGCAGCATCACGCACAGGTTGGCCTCGACATCTCGCGCATCGAGGAGGTCGGCCTTTTCCATGACCTTCACGCGACCGGCGGCGACGCGGTCCAACGCCTGACGGTAGGGGTGTTGCCGGTCTTTGAAGTGCTTGAGCGTCTGGCTGTAGATAGCCTCGTTCGGCACGATCCACAGGACGAAGCCGGTGTTGCGTTCCAGGTAGCGTCCCATGATCCGTGAGACGCCGGAAACGGCCAGCCAGGTCTTGCCGCCTCCCGTGGGCACCTTGAGCACGACGTTCGGGACGGGCCGATTACAGCCGTCCTTGCGGGCAGAGTATGGGACGTCACAGCGGGAAAGAGGGAGCTTGCTTTCGGCTTTGAGAGCGTTCCAGGCGTTCTCGGCGAAGTCGGGGACGGGGATGTCCAAGTGTGGTTTGGTGGCGGCAAGCGCCGCGATCTCGTCCGTTTGGTGCTTGTTGGCCTTCACGAGGTCAATGTGGGAGTCCAGCGCCGCCAGGACGCGATCCTGATAGTCGAGCCGCCGGAACATCGTCAGGACCGGTCGATCCGGTAGAGGGCAAACGGGAGCGGGACGAACTCCACCGGGATGCGTTGCTCCCCAAGCATCTTCTGGCTCACGTAACGCGCTGGGGCGAAGACCAGATGATGGCCGTCAGAAGCAGTGGCTGCGATTTCCTTGGCGCGTGAGAGTGTCAAGGCTGCGTCCGGCGACTTGAGCCAGTCGAGGTCGGGCTTGTAGATGAGCCAGACGTGCTGACCATCGGGGGCTTGGCCGATGTAGAAGTCAGCCTCGCGTCCCGCAGCCGGGTTCGCAGTGCGGTTGGTGGCCATGTTGAACAGGACGGCCCCGAGTTGCCCCCAGGACGGCAGTGCCTTGCCGGTCAAGATGCTGTCGAATTCGACCGGGTCGCCGAGCGTGCAGTAGGTGAAGGAGCCGCCTAGGCCTTCGACGCGCTCGGTGACGGCGCTTTCGCCCGTAACGACAAGCTCTCCGTCCTTGACCGTCTTCGCGATGGAGTCGTACTGGTGGCCTTGCAGGTTGTCGATCTTCTGGATTGCGTCGAGCAGTCTGTCCGACCGTCGGAGGGTCGACCATGTGATCTTCTGTCGTAGAAGCTCGGTCCTCTGTTTGCCCGCAAAGCTGTAGCCCTCGCATACGCGGCGCACGCGTTCCGCCGTCAGGCGGTCCGCGTAATCTTCCATCTCGACCAGAATGAACCGCCGTTGGCCACCATCGAGCTTGTTCGCCTCCAGGACCGCATGGGCGGTAGTCCCGGAGCCTGCGAATGAGTCGAGCACAATCGCATCTGGATTCTCGATCAAGGAAATCGCCTTGCGCACGAGGCCGGTTGGCTTAGGGTTGTCGAACACCGCCTGCCCGAAGATCCGCTTGACTTCGTTACCACCGTCGTCCGATGACCCAACTTCAGACCAGTCCCAGACGTCGACAGGAACCATGTCCTGTGCTTCGGACAGATAGAGCTTCAGTCTCGGATAGTCGGCATTGCCGTCGCCTCCCCACCAGAGCCGGTGCTCCGCGACGTGTCGCGCATGCTCTGCTGGTGAGTACTTCCAGGCGTGCGTGGGATGTTCAACGGCTTCATCCGCGCCGGGCCGGTCGATCGAGTACACGAGGTTGGGACGCCGGTCTTTGGTCGCTGGATTGACGTAGGACGAAGTCATCCATGGCCCCCGTGGATCGTCGTCGGGGTTCGTATAGCCAGAATCCGCCGAGACTGTTCGCGGTTCCTTGACCTGGCGGAGGTCGGTGCTGGCGCGATAGACCAGGACATGGTCCTTCATGGAGTAGAACAGGTTGGCGTTGTTGGACCGCGTGTATCGCTTGACCCATGAGACGGTCGCGAGAAAGCAATCGGAACCGAACAGTTCATCAAGCATCATCCGTGCGTGCTGCTGTTCGTTGTCATCGACAGTCCAAAAAAGCAGGCCAACATCGGAAAGGAGTTGATGCAGGAGACGAAGCCTCGGCCAGATCATGGCGCACCACTTATCGTGGCGGAGTCCGTCGTCAACACCGACCGGATTGGCGTCAAGCCAATCCCTGATCATCGGTGCGTTGACGTTGTCGTTGTAGCACCAGCCCTCATTGCCAGTGTTGTAGGGCGGGTCGATGAAAACGCAATCGACCTTGCCCGCGTAGAACGGGAGAAGCGACTTGAGGGCGAGCAAGTTGTCGCCGTGGATCACCAGGTTTCCGTCAAGCGCCGGTTCGCCAATGCCCTTGTTCGGGTCCGGCACTAGGGGGTGGAACGGAACGGAGAGGTGGTGGTTGTAGACGAACTCCCTGCCCTTGAAGTTGATTTCGGTCACTTGTCGGTCCTAGGAGTAGTGGTCGCGGGGCACGGAGCCAGGGGGGCGGCAAGAGCCGTGTAGGCGCTAGCGGACAATCGTCGAACGCAGTTGGGCGACGCTTCCTTGAGCATTCGGGGTAAGGGTGGCTCGGGCATTGGCACATTGTCTCGTTGCGCCGGCCCCGCTGCAAATCTGGCGCGTGGTACCCCGGGCTTGATGGCGCTCAGCGCCCGTCGCTGCTTCGCCGGCTCACACGCGGCGGTGGAAATCCGGTGGGGGCGCTAGTTCGCCACCACCATCACTGGTCAAGGCGCTGGTGCTTGCGCGCTTCCGGGTGACGCGGCGCCGTGGGCCGCGAAGAGGTCGTCCATGCCGGAAGCGACGTTTCGGCCATTGGATGGTGCGGCGTGACAGGAGCGCGGGCACGAAGCCCCGGACGGGGCGGTGGCTGTCGGGGGGTTAGCCAAAGGCGACTGGCTGCTGCCTGAAAGTGACCTGGTGGACCTGCCCCGCTTTAGTGGACAGTTTACTTTTGGGGCGTGAGCCCCGTGAATTGAGCGACATCGCCCGGTTCCGGGCCGGCCGACGACGCCCGGTGCGCGCCGCCCGCTTTTGAAGCGGGCGGGCGGCGCGCGGTCCGCGGACCTCGATTCGGGCAACGGGGATCTTGAGGGAGAGCGTCATGCCGCAGCCGCCTGCGCAGCCCGCTCGAAGGCCACCGGGCTGAGATAACCGAGGGCCGAATGACGGCGCCTGCGGTTGTAAAACGCCTCGACGAAATCAAACACGGCCAGGCGCGCTTCGTCCCGCGTGCGGAACACGCTGCGCTCGATCAGCTCGCACTCGAGCGTCGCGAAGAAGCTCTCGCACAGCGCGTTGTCATAGCAGTCGCCGACCGAGCCCATCGACAGCGTCACGCCGGCCTCCCGGCAGCGCTGGCCGAACGCGATCGACGTGTACTGGGCGCCGTGATCGCTGTGGTGGATGACGTCCCGGGCATCGCGTTGGGCGAGCGCCATGTCGAGGGCATCCAGCATCAGCGCCGTCACCAGCCGCGAGCCCATCGACCAGCCCACCACGCGGCGCGAGTAGACATCGATGACGACCGCCAGGAACAGGAACCCTTCCCAGGTCGGGATGTAGGTCGCGTCCGCCACCCACAGCGCGTTCGGCCGCGACGCCGTGAAGTCGCGCTCCACCAGGTCCGGCACCGGCGTCTCGGCGCCGTCGCGCAGCGTCGTGCGCGTCCACTTGCGCCGTGACACGCCGCGCAGGCCGTGCGCGCGCATCAGCCGCGCCACGCGCTTCCTGGCGACACGTTCGCCGGCCTCGGCCAGCTCCGCATGAACGCGCGGCACGCCATAGGTGCCGCGCGAGTCGCGGTGGATCGCCGCGATGCGTGCCGACAGCTCGCCGTCGCGCCGCGAGCGCGCCGACCTGCCGCACCGCAGCCACGCGTAGTAACCGCTGCTCGACACCCCCAGCACCCGGCACATCGTCGCCACCCGGTGGTCGGCCTGGTTCGCCTTCACGAGCGCGAAGATCTCCCGGGCACCGTGTCGGTCTCCCGCGCGAACCAGGCCGCGGCCTTTTTTAGGATCTCGCGCTCCTCGCGCAACTGCAGGTTCTCCCGCCGCAGACGCCGCAACTCGTCGCGTTCCGCCGTCGTCAGGCCATCCGCGCGGCGGCCCTCGTCAAGGTCTGCCTGCCGCACCCAGTTGCGGATCGCCTGCGCCGAGCACTCGAACTCCCGCGACAGCTCCTCCGCCGTGCGACCCGTGCGTGCCAACTCCACCATCTGCCGCCGGTACTCCGGCGCGTATCGTCTCCTCGTCATACAGACACCTCCTGACCACAGTCTCAGGGTGTCCACGAAAGCGGGTCAACTCCACTGGTGGCCGTCGTGGACGACGTCGGGCGCTGTCACACTCGCCTCGTTCGACACTTGGGCCGCGGTTTTGAGAACGAGGCGACTGAGGAGCGCGATGCGTGAGCGAACCGGCCAGGACCGGGCTTGAATGGACATCCGTCGCGATGTGGCCCATACACGTTTGTCCGAACTGCACCGCGTCCCCGGCAATCCTCCGTTGACGAATGCGCATTAATCGGGCCGCGTACCCTTGGGTTCCCAAACACCGTGCGCGATGCAACCTAGACGTCGGGCTTGGGGCGTCCAAGCGTCATGGGGCCGGGGCGAAACAGGGGACGCGCGGTCGTCAATGGCGTGGTCGGCAGCGCGCTGCGTGCCGGGCAGGGGTGCCCGTGCGCACGGATCGGCTTTCGGGTGCCTCGGCGTCCGGGCCTCAGTCGGGAGACTCGGCGTCGGAGAGCCCTAGGCCGACGACGGCACAGGCGTGAACGACCTCCGCACGAAGTCTCTGTCGGGACGAGGCGTCGAGCACCCCTTCTCGATCCAGCGTGTTGCAGACGAACTCTGCCGTCATGCGCGCGAGAGTGAACTCGCGTTCGGCGTAGTCTTGATCTGTGGATGCTTCGAGCATGAACGTGGTCACAATCTCGATCACATCGGGACCGAACACGGGGGCATCACGTGTGAGGTAGCGGAGGGCATGCAGACCGGATAGGCGGGCGTGGCTGTTGTGGCGGCCTTGTTGTGCAAGGAGTTCGATCGCACGCTGGAATCTACCGTGGTGGTGCTCCTGCTTGGCAATGTCAGCCTGCTGCTCTGCTATGGAACTGCGCCAGATTGCGAAAATCCAAGCGATCAAGCCACCACCAATGAGGGCGACGTTGCGCATTGCGTTCGTCGAGGTGTCGTTGAGCGACAAAAAGCACCACCAATGCCATGTGGCCAAGGCGCCAAGAGCAATGATCGCGAAAGACAGAGCTGCAACCCAGAAGGCTCCGCGTCGGAGGAGTGTGGTCAGCCACTGGAACATGGTGCGTGTGGTAGCACACGTAAGCCGCTTTGTCCTTCGGAGTCTAGCGTGAGGGGACCGGTAGGTCCTGCGAATGGCGCATGACGGAGACGGCGGTGCTCCGCGTAGGATGTTCGCGGTTTCCAAAGCGGGCGTCTGGCAGTCCGAGCATCTCCGCGCTGTCACTACCTTTTCGGTTCGTCGCAGAACGTCCCGACGTCCTGCCGGGAACACGGATGCGCGTGGCGGAAAGTAGGTAGTGACAGCGCGCAAAACGGCGCTGGAGCGCAGCGGCGGCGCAGGATGCTAAACACGCGGGCTGGTGCCAGCTTGGTGCCAGTGGTAGGGTAGCGCCACTTTCGAGCCGCCCTTGGCGGCATGGTCGGCGGGAGCGCCGACAGACCGGGAAACCGGACGGCAGGCGGAAATCCTGCGTGAGGGCGCGGCAACCGTGCAGGTTGACGACGCCGAGGTGCCGTTTCCGGGATGCTAGCGCATCCTGGAGTGGCCGGGGAGATGCACCGGCATGGGCACGGATTCGCTACATCGCTCTGTGGGGCGGCGGGGGCGGATCGGGATGCGCCGCCATTTGACGGGCGGCATAGACCACATCCCGAACGCGGCAGCGCGGCGACTTCGCGAGACCATCTGACGGCTCGCGAGCATGACGGGACACGTTACTGTCCTTGATCGAAGCCGATGCTGTCGCGGCGACCGAGGCGGTCGCGGCGGCCAGGGAGGCATCCTTGGCGTGGGCGGTTGAAAGACACCGCAGCCGCGGCACCAATGGCGCCGAACAAGAGGCCGCCGGCCCATGTCGCAAGACACGCCGGGGTCGCCGCAAGCGACGGCACGGCAACTGCATCGAGGGGCCTTGCGCAGCAATGCGGGTCCGCATCGTCCTCGTCGAGGGGCGGCGGATCGCCCAGCAAAACTAACCTCGCACGCCGGCCCGGCCCGCAGACGCGGCGCCGGGCGCGGCAGCTTCCCTCCGTAGCCCGCTGAAAAAAGTCGCCAGGGCGCAATCGGCGCCGCTCCGGCGCACGGCGTTGCGTGCCGTCTCGCGCTTACCGGAATGCTAAGCACGCGGTCGTAGACCGGTAGCGCGGGCGGGCGTATAGCGTGTCCGATGCGAGACCTGAACTACGACCTGAAGCGTCTGCAGGCGGCGCACGAAGACCGCTCCCACGGCACGCGCAAGGCGCGCTCGTACGTGCTGGCGCAGATCGCCGACACGCTGCACGACCTCGGCTTCAAGGGGCTCAGGGCCACGGGGCTGCGGCGCAAGCACGTCGTCGCTCTGGTGCGGGAGTGGAAGCGCCAGGGGCGCACCGTCGGCACGATGAAGAACCGCACGGCGCACGTGCGCTGGTGGGCGAAGCACGTCGGCCGGCCGGGCGTGGTGCCCTCCAATGACGAACTGGGGATCGCGAGGCGCGAGTACGTGACCAACGAGGACCGGAGCGTCGCGCTCGACCCGGACAAGCTGGCGCTGGTGAAGGATCCCCACGTCGTCATGGCGCTGCGCCTCGAGGCGGATTTCGGCCTGCGGCGCGAGGAGGCGATCAAGTTCACGCCTTCTCGGGACGACCGGGGCGACCGCATCCGCCTGAAGGGCTCGACCACCAAGGGCGGCCGCCCGCGCGAGGTGCCGGTGCGCAACGAGTCGCAGCGCAGGCTCCTCGACGAGGCGCGTCGCCTAGCGGGCGGCGGCGCGCTGATCCCGCCGGACCGCAACTACAGGCAGCAGCTGAAGGTCTACGAGAACCGGACGCGGGAGGCGGGCCTGTATCGGATGCACGGGCTGCGGCACCACTACGCGCAGACGCGCTACGAGGGGATCACCGGATGGAAGGCGCCGGCAGTGGGCGGACCGCCGCGGCGGACGCTGACGGGGGCGAGGCGGCGGATCGACACCGCGGCGCGCAGGACCATCGCGCGCGAACTAGGGCACGACAGGATTGCCGTAGTGTCGACCTACATAGGCGGAGGCTGAAGGGGTGCCGAACCGGGACGCGGCGACCCGCGCCCCGGCGCAACGGGGAGGGTCAGTAGCGATGGAAGCGTCTACCGTTGTCGTAGATCGACTGCTCCCACTCGCGCTCCTGCTTCGGGATCGGGTCGGGGAGCGGACTCCAGTAAGCCGCTGACGGTTCCTTCGCCGGCCTCGCGTTCCAGGGCGAGATTCCGCGGTCCAGATTGCTGGCCTTGTGGACCATGTCGGGCTGGGCGGCGAAGTCGTCGATCACCGCTGCGTCGAGCGCGTCCTGGCGCTTCTGCGCGCGCTCGACGTCGCGGTCCTGGCGGCACCGCGCGCAGAGGAAGTCGCCTGCGAGCCGCTTGCGGTATCCGCAGCGCCGACAACCGCCTTCGGCGACCAGCACGGCGCGGCGACGCTTGCACGAGCGGGCGCGGCGTTCGAGGCACCGGTCGCAAGATTTCGCCAGCTCCCCGTTCTTCTTGACGCCGACCGGGTGTCTGCAACGAGGCTGCGCACATGGGGGTCGGGCCTCGGGGATCAAAGCGGGCCGCACGAATCCCGGCGGCAGTGCCCCGCTCCACTGAGCGATGAGTAGTTGAAGGTCCATGTTGTTGCTCCTGTCCAAGCTTGGGTGGGTGACGCGAAGCGCGTCGGTTGCCGGGACAGAGCGGCCATGCGCGCGCAGGCCGGTCACCTCGCGCTAGCGAGGTCGGAGCGAAGCGGAGAACCCTCCCGGGTTGGCCGGACGAGCACGCATGGCACGCTGGGCCGGTGTCCGACGGACGACGTGGTTGTCGTTGCCGGTCCCGACACAGCCACGGGGCTAAACCGCCCGAGCGGGGCGGACCAAGGAAGGTGAGAGATTCCTCGGCGGTCCTGGGCGGCGGGACACCCGGCGTGTCGCCATAGGTCGCCGAAGGCGACTAGAGCGCGGCCAAAGGCGGCGCCGAACGACAGGAGAACGGCCTTGCAGATCCGAACTTGGAGTTCGGACAACCGCACCGACGAGAGCTTGTTGGCAATGTCGATGCGCAGGGTTGTGCCCGACCGTAATGTAAGATAATCTTACGTTGTGTAATGACCGCCATGGAGCAAAAGGAAATGGCTGCGACATCGATTGAGACGATCGTGCTGAACGTGCTCAGGGACGTGCAGGAGATCAGCGGGGAGGAATACGTGGACATCGGCCCCGGCGACAAGCCGCTCGGCACACTGGGCGGATTCGACTCGCTGAAGGGGATCGAAGCGACGGTTATGGTCCAAGACCGGCTGGGATGCGAGATCGAGCGGGACTCGCTGTTCGTCTCGGAGGACGGGCAGCGGGCTATGACCTTGGGGGAGATCTGCATCTACCTCGCCGAGGTCACGGGATCGGGCGAGAAGGAGGTCGCGTGAGCCGGGTGGCGGAACGGCTGCGTCTCGCGCGCGAGCAGGCCGGGCTGTCGCAAAACCAGGTGGCCGGCATCCTCGGAAAGCACCGGCCGACGATTTCGGAAATCGAGGCGGGGCGACGCCGCGTATCGGCGGAGGAAATCGCGGCGTTTGCGGACATCTACGAGGTGTCCGCAACGTGGCTGCTTGAACGGGAGGGCGAGTCTACGGATCAGGACGACCGGATTCAGTTGGCGGCGCGCGAGTTGGCCAAGCTGCGACCCGCCGACTTGGACAGGGTTTTGCACCTTTTGGGAACCATGCGGGAGCCGCGACGAGAGCGATGAGAGGCACGCGCGAACTGGCGACCCAAGCCGCCCGGGAGGCGGCCCGCGTCCGGGCGCGGCTCGGCATCGGCCCGACTTCGTCGCTGTGTCCGCTGGACATAGCGGAAGCGCTCGGGATCGTCGTGCGTCTGGCAGCCCTGCCATCATTGGAGGGCATGTACGCGCCCGGCGACCGGAACACGGTGCTGCTAGGGGCGGAGCGGCCGTGGGGTCGCATACGACACACGTGCGGGCATGAGCTTGGGCACCACGTGTTCCAGCACGGTACCTGCGTTGACGAGCTTTGCGTCGGCCGCCGGCCGAAGTGGAAACCGGAGGAGTACCTAGCGGACCGGTTCTCCACGGCGCTCACAATGCCCAAGCTGGCGGTCGGGGACGCGCTGCGGCGCCGGGGTTGGAAACCTGCCGAACTGACGGCCGAGCAGGCGTTCGCGCTGGCACAGAATTTCGGAGTCGGCTACCGGAGCTTCGTGTCCCACGCCGAGCGGAGCCTTCGAGTGCTCTCGCCTGGAGCTGCGGATAGCCTGCGGCGCCAGGGAAGGCCGCTGGGACGCGTGAGAAGAGCGGTAGCGGGATTCGAAGTCGAGCACGATGTCTTCATTGGCGACCAGCACTGGGGCGCACGACCGATGGACATAGAAACGGGCGACATCGTGGTCGTGGCGAACGACGCCCTATTCGCTGGGACATGCGCGCGTCTATCGCGCGAGCCGGAGGCGCACCTGGTGGCCGTCGGTCCCGGCGAGGGACAGCTGAAGCTGCGCGCGCGACGGGAGCCGATCCGCGTCCGTGTCGGGCGACGCGGATTCACCGGACTGGCACGCTACCGACACCTTGAGGAACCTCAGAATGAGTGAGCACTTCATCGAGGAGGTCGGTGTGTCGTTCGCCTGGGGCCGCGCGATGCAGATAGTGACGCAACCGGGGAGGAAGGAGATGACCCCGCTCACGGTGGCGATCACGGGCGTCGACACGGAAGAGGTGCTGTCAGAACACGACGGCATCCGCGACGAACTCGAAGAGGTGCTGGCTAGGTGCGACAAGCAAGCCGTCGAAACGGTTGCCAACACGATCTTCCCGAACTCTTTGTGGAACCGTAGCGAGCCGAGGCACATGCTGTACGAGAGGTACGAAGCGGTGCTGCCAAGGCTGCGAAGGGCCTCGCGCAAGAACGCGCACGGGCTCTACTTCGAACGCATGATCATGAACGGTCGCGACGACGCGCCGAACCAGATCGAGTTCGCCCTCAACGCCTTCGGACCCGGCATGCGAAGAAGCGTGCTGCAGATAGGCGTATTCGACCCGCGAAAGGACCATTCGGCGGGCCGACGCCGCGGCTTCCCGTGCCTACAGCATCTGTCCTTCGTCCCGGACCAGGACGGAAGCCTGAGCGTGAACGCGTTCTACGCGTCGCAGTTCATGGTTGAGCGGGCGTACGGGAACTACCTGGGCATCTGCCGGCTTGGGCGATTCGTGGCCCACGAACTCGGACTGCCGCTCACGCGGGTGACGTTCCACATAGGGCTGGCGTCGCTGGACACGAGCAAATCCGCACTCGTGGGCGTGCTGGCGGCGATCGATGGGGCAATCGGGAAACTGGAGGAGTAGGCGACCATGCACTTGAAGGAGTTCCAGGAACGGGCGCGAAGCACCGATCAAACTAGGCGGGCAAACACCGACAGCGACCCGAAGACGCCGACGCGGCATGAAGTTGTGCCACTGCTCGGCCTCGTTGGCGAGGTGGGGGGACTGCTCGGCGAATACAAGAAGCGACTCCGGGACGGTGAGACGCACCGGAGCTTTCCCGAGGAGGTGGCGGAGGAACTCGGCGACATCCTTTGGTACGTGGCAAACGTAGCGGACAAATTCGGTTTGGACCTCGAGGCGATTGCGGCCGACAACCTACGCAAGGTCTCGGACCGCTGGCTAAGGCCAGAGGGAAGGCGGCGCCTGTACGACGAGGAGTTGCCCGTGAGCCAGCGGCTGCCCAGGAGGTTCGAGTACCGGTTCGAGGAGCGGTTGGTGGAGGGCGCGTCCAAGGTGGTGATGGTGGACCTGCTTCGCGGTGTCGACACCGGCAACCCGCTAACGGACAACGCGTACGACGACGACGGGTACCGCTTTCACGACGTGATGCATTTGGCGTTTGCCGCGCTGCTCGGGTGGTCGCCCGTGCTCCGAAAACTCCTGAGAAATCCCGCCCACAAAGTGATCGAGAATCGCACACCCGCCGAGGTGGACGACGCCGAGGATGGCGGGCGAGGACAGGTGGTGGAAGAGGCGATTGTGGCAGCAGCATACGTCTACGCTTCGGAGCATGGATTCCTGTACGGTATCGAAGCCATCGACTGGCAGCTGCTACGTCACATCCAGAAGATGACGGGGAAACTTGAGGTTGGCGACAGGTCGACGTGGGAATGGAACGACACTCTGTTGCGCGGATTCGCGGTGTGGCGCGATCTGCGCGACCACAGCGGTGGAACAGTGGTCGGCGACTTGGAACGCGGAACGATCGAGTTCAGACGCTAGGTCGGCGTCGCAGCGTCGGATACCTTGCCGGCGGCTTCAAGCGCGTGAGTCTCACAGGCGACCGAAGCGGGGATGTCTAGACCCCATTTCGGGGGATACCATTGCGGTAGAGGCCGGGCGTCGGGGACGTACCGCTGCTTGATGCGGACCCTCTTGGACGGCCCAAGCGCCGTCGGGTGGACAACACGTGCGTACTTGTCGACTTCGCAGAAGAGGTTCTGGAAGTCGACGAGATGGAGCCGCCGTCCCCAGAGGTCTTGGAAACTGAGCCCGAGTCTGGCGAACTCGCCATCGCTCAGATCGCTGACCGCGCGGATCACGTCCGCGTCGTCGAGGTCAGCGGTGTCGGCAAAACACTTGCGGATGCCGTCGCGGGCGCCGGGGCCGGCAACGACGAAGTCCATCTCGGAGAAGTCGAGCATGGCGCTGTAGTTGAGATCGACGGCGAGCTGGAAGGCCAGGAATGGGCCCAGCGACGGGAAGTTCCTGAGGATGTCGTAGACCTCATGGAGCGACCCGGCGTCGGCCATGCGGGCGGGCGCGTCTTGTTCGAGCATGAGGGCGAGCAACCGGAGATGATTGACATGCTTACGGGCATGCCCGAACGGCGGACAAGGCATGATGTAGGCGGCGGAATAGAGGGTCGAGCCGCTGTCTAGGACCCGGTCGAGCGAGCGGGCATAGCGATCGGGGTCGAACGTCTCCAAGGCAACGGGACCGAGTTCCGCCGACAGGTGTTCCCACGTCTCGATCCGGTTGAAGAGCTTGAACAGGACGCACCGGAAGAATATCTCGGCCGGGGTCTGTTCGCCCTTGTAGAGAACGTGTCGGATCAGGTACTGGCTGACGCGGTCGGCGGCTCGGTAGGCGTTCGTGAATCGGTAGGCCGAGAGAACCGGGTCGGTGGTCCAAGGCCTCGGGGCCGCGAGGACGCGGCGCATGAATAGAGCCTGGCGGCGCGCGGCGAACCGCCAGTAAGTGTTGAAGACGGGCGTTGCTGTCAAAGTGCGGCCGGGCGCGACGCGAATCTCGCGAACCTCCCAGGGCACGGGATCGGCGAGTTCCAGCAAATCAACGGTTTGCGACGTTTCGGCCACGGTAACGTGCTTACACCACGCCGGAGGCGGGGGGACCAGCCATGCGTGCCCGCCGAACGGCCGGTTCATTGGAACGGGCGACTCGGGTGGTGAAGGAGATGGGTGGCGGGTGCGTCGACCAAGTGAAGTGGCGTGATTGATTGGGCGACGCGTGGGGCAGCAAAGGTCATCCGTTCCGCGATTGCTGGTAGGAAGATTGTATCGGAACGGCGGGATGTTTGCCTCGCGCGGAGTGTTCTCAGCTTCTTTCTTGAAGCCATAGGTGCGGACATTGAGGCCGCTGCGCGGGGCCCCACTGCCATGCCGGGGGTCGCCAACGAGAGTGGTGCATGGGTTGGGTAATCGACCGCGTCCGTCGTTTGTGTCGTAGCCCGGCAGGCGTAGGCTGACGTGGAGACTGCGGAAGGTCGAGCGATCTAGCGAATCAGCCGTCGGAGTTCCGGGGTAGAGATTTCGGGTTTACCTCGCTGCCATCCGTATTCGAGAACGTGGATGCCGATCGCGCCCAAGGCATCGCGGGTCTGGGCGGTTGGGGGCGCGGGAACGACCAGGACCAACTGGGTTTCACGCTGGTGGGCGCGTCCGTTTAGGAGAAGCTGACCGACGGCGGTATAGATGGAGGTGGTACGGACATCGGTCTTGACCTCGAAGAGGATCTCCCCGCCGTCGCGATGATTTGCGACGAACAGATCGCGCTGCTGGTCGTTGTTTGGGACGAGGTGGAGGCGTTCGACAGCGGTGACGAGAGCGTCGACGACGAGGCCATGGTCAGCTTCCGCTTCCGTTGTCCCGCTCCGGGCGTACGCGCGGCGCGAGCCGGAGAACTCGGGTGTGAATACGGACGGTTTGTTGCGGTTGTCTCGTTGCTTGGCCCCTGACGAAATGTGAGGGGTTTGGGCGGCATGCGCCGCAGCCTTGACGCGCAGGACTTCCTTGGCAAAGCGTGCGAGGCGCGCGGGGAGACGGGTGCTGTCCACAGGGCCGAGGTCGACCACGTTGGCCAAACCGCGGGCGTGGGACATCTCGGTGAGCTTGCCCCGATAGTGCTCGAAGAAGGCTGTCTTGGAAATGCCCCGCCGCCCGCCGCCGATCTTCCCGGTATGGCAAAGGTGTATGCGGCCCCGAGCATCTCTTGCGAAAGCGCCGCCGAGGCGCAGGTCGGTGCCCTGAAGGGGCGGGTTCACTTCCACAGCGATGTCGAGGTTGCGGACGTTGCCAGGGTCTTCGATGCCGTAGCAGCACCAGAAACGATTAGGAGTCTCGTTGCGATCCAAGAGCGACCACAGCCCAACATCGGGATGCCAGATCACCATCCTTGCGGTGGAGAAGCCGCGCCCGCCAATGGTTGCCTTCCGTCGCTGACCGTCGGCGAGGGTCGTGCGGAGGAGCTCGAAAGCCTCTCGGGACGAACGGGCGGTGTCGGTGTCGCCGAAGGCTACGAGCATGGAGTGGATCGGCTCGCGGGAGCGTCGGCATAGACGTGGACAGCGTCTTCGACAGGTGGATTCAGGACGAATGAAGAGACTCCGGCGCCGGCCGTTGGCTTGCTCCGAATCAGCTGCCCCATTTGTTCCTGGCGGCCGGTTTGTGGGAATGGGGGCGCTGAACGGCGGTGGCGAGCCCACATGGAACCTGCTGCATCACCGGGGAACACCGGTTCAAGCCTTTCATTTTTGTGGTACGAATTGGGGTACAACATACATAACCAATTGTTTTTATTGTATTACTGGCGGAGAGGCAGGGATTCGAACCCTGGGTGCCCGCTAGGACACACCTGATTTCGAGTCAGGCCCATTCGGCCGCTCTGGCACCTCTCCGAGGTCGCGCATTGTGGGCGAGAAGACGGACCTCGTCCAGATCAAGTGCGAAAGGCGACGCGCTGATCGAGTAGTGTTCGGATCAGGCCGATGGTGGGCGTCGATACGCCGGTCAACGCGGCGAGTTCCTGCACGGCACCCACCAGCGCGCCGGTTTCCAAGGGTCGCCCGAGTTCCAGGTCCTGGAGCATCGACGTCCGGTGGGCACCGACCGCGATGGCACCGTCCATGCGTTTCTCGACGTCGAGGGCGAAACGAACGCCCAGTGCTTCGCCTACTGCCTGGGCTTCGAGCATCATCGCCCGGGCGATGCCGCGCGTGCCCGGCTCGCTCGCCAGCACGTCCAGGGTGGCGCATGTCAGCGCGGAGAGCGGGTTGAACGCCACGTTGCCCCAAAGCTTCATCCAGATCTCGTTGCGCAGTCTTGGACGGATGGGCGCCTTGATGCCTGCCGCCATGAACAACGACGCCAGGGCGATGACGCGCTCGCTGCGCTCGCCGGATGGTTCGCCGAGGATCATCTTGTTGTCCGACAGGTGCTGAATGACGCCGGGTTCGACGATCTCCGCCGAGGGGTAGACCACGCAGCCGACGGCTCGCTCGGGTCCGATGGTGCGCCAGATGACACCGCCGGGATCGACGCTTTGGACGTGGCGCTCGGCGAACGGCGAGTCGAGGCGGTGGAAGTACCACCAGGGAATGCCGTTGACGGCGCTGACCACGGCGGTGCCCCTTCCCAGCAGGGCGCGGATTCCCGGTACCGCGCCGGCGATGGAGTGCGCCTTCAACGTCACGATGACCGCGTCCTGCTTGCCAAGCGCCCGGGGATCATCCGTGGCCGGCAGGTCGGCGATGAGCTCTTCACCGTCGAGGATCAACGCCAGACCGTGGTTTCGGATCGCGTTGAGGTGCGGGCCCCGGGCCACCACGGAGACATCTGCGCCCGCGCGTTCCAGCAGCACGGCCAGATAGCCGCCAATCGCGCCGGCGCCGTAGATGCAGACCTTCAACCGTCTAGCCCCAGCGCCTTGGCAAGGCCGATGCGTTGGATCTTGCCGGTGGGTCCCTTCGGAATCTCGTCGACGAAGGCGAACCGCCGCGGCGTCTTGAAATCGGCCAGGCGTTCGCCAACGAAATCCCGGAGTTCGCGGTCGGTGACTTCGGCACCCTCGGCTAGTACCACCGCGGCAGCGACCTCTTCACCGAGCCGGGCGTGGGGGATCGCAAACGTGCAGGCCTGCGCCACGGCGTCGTGGCCAAGCAGCACCTCGTCGACTTCCAGCGGCGCGATCTTCTCGCCGCCCCGGTTGATGATCTCCTTCAAGCGGCCGGTGACCTTGATGTAGCCGTCGTCGTCCATGACGCCCTGGTCGCCGGTGCGGAACCAGTCGCCGTGAAAGGCCGTGGCGTTCGCCTCTGGGTTGTTCACGTAGCCGGCGGTGACATTTGGACCGCGAATGGCGATCTCGCCTTCCGCGCCCGCCGGCAAGCCGCTGCCTTGGTCGTCGAGTATGGTCACTTCCGGCCCGGCGGCTGGACCGACACTACCCGGCTTGCGCACCGCGGGTGGCAGCGGATTCGAACACATCTGGTGGGCCGCCTCGGTCATCGCATAGGCCTCGATGACGGGGGCGTCAAATACCTTCTCCAAGGACGACATTACCGTCGTAGGTAGAGATGCGGACGACGAGCGAATGAACCTGAGGCGATTCCCGCGCACGGCTTCCTCGTTGCGGCCGGCCCGTGCCAGGATCGCCTGGTGCATCGTCGGCACCGCGCTATACCAGGTCGGCTCGGTGTCGGCGAGCCACGAGAAGAAGCGCAGTGCGTCGAATCCCGGTGAGCAAACGACCTCGCCGCCCGCTGCGAGGCTCGCCAGCACCGGCGCCATCAGGCCGTGGATGTGGAACAGGGGCATGATGTTCAGGCAGCGGTCGCCGGGACCCAAGTGCAGCGTGCTAGCGATGTTGCGCGCAGAAGCCGCGAGATTCGCCTGGCTGAGCGGCACCATCTTCGGTCGCGAGGTGGTGCCCGACGTGTGCAGGATCAGGCCGATCGCGTCGTCGCCCCTCGGTTCTGCCCTCGCCTCGCCGATACCGTCAAGATGGACAGCTCCCGCCGTCCTCGATTCCCTTAGGCGCAGGATCCGGATGCCGCGTGACTTGGCGACTTCGACGGCGACCGAGTCCGTCCCGTCCGCCACGACCAGGGCACGAGCGTCCAAGTCTTCGAGGTAGAAGGCGAACTCGTCCGGTTTATAGGCGGGGTTGAGCGGGGCGGTGGCACACCACGGTGCGAAGCCCACGAAGGCTGCGGCCATCGCCGGACCATTCGGCAAAACGAGTGCCACGCGGTCGTCGGGTCCGATGTCGGCGGCGCGCAACTGGCGTCCAAAGGCCACCGTCTGGGCTCGCAATTCGCCGTGCGTGATCCCCCGTCGTGACAGGGCCGAAACGGCCGGGGCGTTCGCCTCGCCCCGCAGCAGGTCGATGATCGCGTCCATCCGCGTAGAGTCTCCAACAGACTTGCCCTCACGCGCAAACCCAAGGCGGACTCCTTCGAAAAAAATCCGGAGCTGTCCCTTCTTAGTTGCCTTGTCGCCAACTGGTCCGCGCGAGCAGGAATCCTGTCGCGACCCAGAGGGTCGCGGCCAACACACAGGCTCCGAGAACGGCGGTGTGCCAATCCGTAGTGCCAGCAAGCGCGCCACAGAGTAAGAGCACCGCTATTCCCATAATCGACTGCATCAGCCCCTTTACCGAAGCCGTCGTGGCACGCGTGGCGTCATCAGCCGCCCGCTGCAGGAGCCCATCCAACAAGATAGACGCCAGTCCATTGAGTCCTAGCGAGATCACCAACGGCAAAGCGCCGAAGGGACCGGGAAAGAACACCGAACCAAACAACATCACCGTGGCCAGTCCATAAATCGCAGAAACCCGTTTCAAACCGCCGACGACGAAGCGGTGCGCGACAACGACGGCGACCGCGTTTGCGCCCGTTGCAGCCGCATAGACGATTCCGACGAAAGTGATGCTGACCGGTCTTTTCTCGAGCAGAAACACGCCCAGAAACTCATCGACTCCACCCCAGATTGGCGTGAACAAAACCGCCATCGCCACGACGGCGAGGAGAACCCTGCTCCCGAGTACGGAACCTATCCCGCCGGCCAGCGTCCGCGCGAAGCTCAACTTAGGGGGTCTCCTTTGCGCACTGCTGAAGCCCGGCCATGTCCAGACCAGTAGCGCCCCCAACAAGGGAGACACAATGGAGATGACAAGGACGAGGCCGAAGCCCACCGAGTCAACGAGGTATCCACCGGCGAGAAACGCGAGTCCGGTCCCGAGACTTCCGGCAGCGGCCCCGCGACCGAACACCCTTTCGAAGTGCGAGCCCGTCCTCTCGCGTTGGACGGCTTCGTACACAAGCGCCTCCTCCGCTCCAGACCGAATGGCGGACTCCAACCCCCAAAGCACGAACCCGCACAGGAACCCCCAGAAAGTCGGATACAGCATCCAAACGAAGAAGCAGGCGGACTTGAACAGGCAGGCGGACATCAGCAGCCAACGTCGCGAGAGCCGATCCGCCAGTGCCCCGGAAGGCAGCTCGAACACGATCGCGGAAGCCGACCAGGCGGAGAGCAGTATCGAAAGTTCGAGCGGTGACACGCCGTAGTCGACGATCAAAATCGCGTAGGTCGCATAAATCGGTGCGAGTTCGCGCACGAACCGATAGCCAAGGTATCCGAACTCGAACCGCTTAGACTGTCCGGCATCGAGCGTTGAGCGAGTGATCAGAGAGTCGTTTCCTTTCGATTTCCAGTGAACCGGATGGTTGCCAGCGGCAGAGCGAGGGGTGCGAAGGCTCGCCCATTCCAACGGAATCGCTGGCCAACTCGAACGCCTCGGCCACCTACCCACATGTAAACCCGCCGCCCGGCATCGCGGTCGATCGCGAGCGGATAGATAACCGAGAACGGGTCGATGTTACGCCACAACAGCAGTGCTTAGGGTTAGCAAACCAACGCCTCGACGGCAATTGCCACCGCGCTATAGTGTTCTACCGATGCACCCGTTTAGGGTGTGCGGACGCGTGTGGTTAGGTGCAGTTTGCTAAAAGGACAGCGGAAACCATGGGGAATCGCCTAGAGGGGAAGGTCGCAATCGTCACCGGCGGCACCAGCGGCATCGGCGCGGCGACCGCCGAACTATTCGCTGGCGAGGGTGCCACGGTCGTCATCGCCGGGCGTTCCGAGGCCAAGGGATCGGCGCTGGCGGAACGACTCGGCGACAACGTCCACTACGAACCCCAGGACGTCACCGTGGAAGACGACGTGCGGCGCGTGATCGACGACGTCGCGGAACGTTTCGGGCGTTTGGACGTGTTGTTCAACAACGCCGGCGGCCCCACGGCGGGAAACGTTGGCGACATCACCGGGGAGAACATCGACTACGGCGTCAAGTTGCTGTTCACCAGCGTCGTCCTAGGGATGCGCTTCGCCATTCCCCACATGCTGGCATCCGGTGGCGGGTCAATCATCAACAACTCGAGCATCGCCGCCATCCGCCATCTGCAGGGCAATATCCTCTACTCGGCGGTCAAAGCGGCGGTCACCCACTATTCGAAGCTCGCCGGTATCGAATTGGGTCCGAAGGGGATCCGCGTCAATGTCATTTCGCCCGGAGCTATCGCGACGCCCATCTTCTGGGGCGGCTCGGCCCGGGCCAACACCCTTCCCGACGAGGAAAACGAGCGCAAGATGGCCAAGTTGCAGGGCAATCTCGCGAGAGCCAACCCGCTCAAGAAGTCCGGCGTCGCCTGGGACATCGCCACCGCGGCGCTCTATCTTGCGAGCGAAGAAGGCCGATTCGTGAACAGCCACGACCTGGTGGTTGATGGCGGCCGGACGTCGATGTTCAACGAATACCCCGACTGGGTGAAGCGGTAGCCGTCGTGCGACGACAAGGCTCGAGTCTCGTCGCGTGGGCTGTTGGTGCGGCCCTGACCGTTCCGGCGTTCGGCGCCGAACAACCCAACATCGTGCTGATCGTCGCCGACGATCTCGGCTATCCCGACATCTGCGCCTATGGTTGCACGTCCGGGCGCACACCGCACATCGACTCGCTGGCCGAGCGCGGCGTCAAGTTCACCGACGGCTACGTCTCCGCTCCCATCTGCAGCCCGTCCCGGGCGGGGATGCTGACCGGCCGCTACCAGCAGCGTTTCGGGCACGAGTTCAATGCCGGGGGGCAGGCGCGGTCGCACCGGATGGGACTCGGCACCCCGGCATCGGAGACGCTCCTACCCGCCTACCTCAAGGCCGCCGGCTACGCGACGGGAATGAGCGGCAAATGGCATCTCGGCTCCATCGACGCGCTGCACCCCTTGAACCGAGGGTTCGACGAGTTCTTCGGGTTCCTGCATGGCGCCAACGCGTATTTCGACCGCAAATCACGGACCGATGCAGTGTTCGCGAACGCGAAGGGATTGCGCGGACGGGGTCCCATCAATCCGATCCTCCGCGGCCACGAACCGGTGCACGAGAGCGAGTACCTGACCGACGCCCTGACCCGCGAAGCCGTCGCTTTCGTCGAACGCCATGCGGGCAACCCGTTTTTCCTCTATGTGCCCTACAACGCCCCGCACACGCCGCTGGAGGTGACCCAGCGCTACTACGACCGTTTCCCGGAGATCGAGGATCACGCGACGCGGGTCTACAAGGCGATGATCAGTGCCGTGGACGACGGCGTCGGCGCCATACTGGCCAAGCTGGAGGAGCACGGCGTCGCAGACGATACGCTCACTATCTTCACGGCCGACAACGGCTGCGCGGTCTACACCCGGGCATGCACCAATAAGCCCCTGTCCCACGGCAAGCTGCTGCCCTTTGAAGGCGGCGTCCGGGTGCCGTTTGTCGCGGCCTGGCCGAACGGGCTACCTGCGGGACGCACCGTCGATACGCCGGTCAGCACGTTGGACATCGTGCCCACGGCCGTCGACTTGGCGGGCGTGCCCATGACACATATGGCCCGCCAGCGCTTCGATGGCGTGAACTTCGTCGACCTCGTGGATGCGCCGGCGAGAGCAGTGAAAAGAGAAGCGGCCGATTCGCTGAAATATCAACCTCTACGTCTCGGTACAAGGGACCGGCCCATCTTCTGGCGCAACAAGGACAACACCGGTGTGCGTTTCGGGCGGTGGAAGCTGGTGCGGCTCGGCGAGCTCGAATTCCTCTTCGACCTGTCCACGGACATCGGCGAGGAGACCAACCTGATCGACGCGAAGCCCGATGTCGCGGCGGAACTCAGGCGCGCCTACGATGCCTGGGCCCGGGAGACGCGCGCGCCCCTGTGGCCGCCGAAGAACATCGCCAAGGTTCCCGTCGACCTGCCGGGGATCGGCGAGCGCGTGATCGATACGGCCATTTGAAATAACCCGTGAACATAGTGGATGGGCCGTAGGGGGCGGGCTTGTCCCGTCCCGTTAGGGAGCAACGCTGGCATGCGAATACGGGCGGAGACAAAAGCCCCGCCCCTACGAGGCCGCGAGTTGCGCACGATCCACCAAGGTACAATTCTTGGGATGCAGAGCGTCGACCAACAAGTGCTGGGCCAGGCGCGCGATTGGCTCCGCGCCGGGCAAACGTGCTGGCTCGCCACCGTCGTGGCGACCTATGGATCGTCGCCCCGGCCCGTCGGGTCGCTGCTCGCCTGCAATCCCGCCGGCCACATCGAGGGCTCGTTGTCCGGCGGCTGCGTTGAGGACGACCTGTTGGAGAAGCTGACGGCCGGCCTGCTTGCCCAGGACCGTCCGCAGTTCTTCCGCTACGGCGAAACCGAAGAGGAGGCGGAGCAGCTCGGCTTGCCCTGTGGCGGTCACCTGGACATCGTGGTCGAGCCGCATACACCGAGGCCCGCGACCCTCGCTCACTTCGACCACCTCGTCGAGCGCTTGGCGAGTCGGGCCTGCGTGGAGCGGACCGTCCAGCTGAGGTCCGGGACGTTTGACTACCGCGATGTCCCCATCCACGCCGACCTGCGCTACGACCACGACAACGGCGTGCTCGTTCAGACCTACGGTCCCCAGGACCGGCTCTTCGTCATCGGCACCAACATGGTCTCGTCGTACGTCGCGGAGATCGCGATCGCCCTCGGCTACGACGTCGTGGTGTGCGACCCCCGCCCGGACCGGCTCGCCGAGTTCGGTGTTGCGGGGGTACGGAAGGTCGGCGACATGCCCGACGATGCCGTGCGCCGCTACGCCAGCGACAGCCACTCCGCGATCGTCGCACTGACCCACGACCCCCGCATCGACGACATGGGCTTGATGGAGGCGTTGCGGACCGACGCCTTCTACATCGGTGCCATGGGCTCGGAGCGCACCTCCGCGAAGCGCCGCGAACGGCTGAAGCTCTTGGATCTCACGGATGCGGAAATCCGCCGCCTGCACGCACCCATCGGCCTGCCGATCGGCAGCAAGACGCCCCCGGAGATCGCCGTCGCGGTGCTCGCCGAGATCACCGCGGTGCGCAAGCAGTGCGCCGCCGACACCCGCGCCGCCGTCGAACGCATCGCCGCAGGCGGGTGATCGCCGCGATCGTACTTGCCGCCGGCAGCGCTCGACGGTTCGGCAGCGACAAGCGATTCCATCCGGTCAACGGCGTGCCCATGCTGGCACGCACGCTTGCCACCTACCGGGCCGTATTCAACGTGGTGGCGGCCGTGATACGCCCCGGCGAGACGGAAGTGGCCGCACTCGTGCGCGACGCCGGCTGCCGGATCGTCGAAGCGCCCGACGCCGATCTCGGTCAATCCCGGTCCCTTGCCGCGGGCGTCGCCGCGCTGACTGCGGGTCGCGACTCGCATCCGGAGAAGCTCACCGCGTCGACCTTGCCCGCTTTCAACGGCCTGATCATTGGTCTGGCAGACATGCCCTTCGTCGGCGAGGACACGCTTCGACGCCTTGCCGCGACCATGATCGAGAACCCCGACGCCATCGCCCGCCCCCGTTGCGGCGGTCGCGCCGGCAATCCCGTCGGCTTTCCCAAAGGGATGTTCCCCAAGCTCCTGCGCCTAAGGGGGGATGCCGGCGCACGTCAAGTCGTGGCCGCAAGCGAGGCGGTGGTCTTCGTGGACGTCGACGACGAGGGAGTCCTTGTCGATGTCGACCGGCCAACCCCGCTCAACGGAAGCTAGCGGCGTCCTCCCAGCCGGGTTGCCCAATCGAGCTTGCTGCGGCAGGACTCGTAGAAACTATGCCCGATCGGAAAAGCGAGTCGAAGCGGACTCCGGTGCTTGACGATCCGCACCTCGTCGGTCGGGCCGAGGGCGAAGTCCACCTGGGAGTCGCAGCTCACCTTGGGTGTCGCCGCCGCGTCCCCGATGCGAACGCTGATCGTCGAGTCGCCGTTCACCACGAGCGGCCGCGACGTCAGCGTGTGCGGGAACATGGGAACGATCTCCACTGCGTCCAGGCGCGGATGCAGGATCGGGCCGCCGGCGGACAAGGCGTACGCCGTCGAGCCCGTGGGCGTCGAGATGATCAATCCGTCGGAGCGCTGTTCGTAGATGAACTCGTCGTCGATAAAGAGCTGAAAGTCCATCATCCGCGACATGCTGCCCGCGTGCACCACGACGTCGTTCAGTGCGACCCCTACCTCCACGGCATCCCCCTCAACGACGGCACGGCCAGCATGTGGCAAGCGGCGAACGCTCGCCTCGAGCAGGAACCGTTCCTCGACCCGGTACGCGCCGGCCATGACCTGCGCCACCTTCTCGGAGATCTGATCCGGCGCGATGTCCGCCAGAAACCCCAATCCGCCGCGGTTGACCCCGAGCACCGGCACCCCCGCGTGGGCCACGTCCCGGGCGACGCCGAGTATGCTGCCGTCGCCCCCGACAACAACGACGAGATCGACGCCGCATCCCACGGCCTCACGAGGGACGCCGTCGGAGCGGGATAGCATCGCCGCGGTACGTTCCTCGTACACAAGCTCGACGCCGGCCGTGTTCAGCGCAGATACGACGATGTTCAGCGACTCGACGACGTGGGAACTGCCCGTTCGACCCACGATGGCCACGCGCCGGAAATCGGTCATCTGCCCGTCCCTAGTACAACGTCCACCGAGTATATACGCGGCATCGCGGATACCGGCGCGCCAACCGCCTGCCTTGAAAAAGCGCACCCGCCCCGTCACGCTGTCGCACGCGGCGCCAAGCTCAGCCGAGCAGCCGCCACCGATCGGAGGGAGTCACGCAGCGATGCGCGAGACAATTCAAAAACAGCGCGATGACCTACTCGACCGTTACCGCGCGACGGGCGTGCTGGATGTGGACGCTATCTGGGAGGTCGTACGCGGCGAAGCCGCATCGAAGGCCAACGAGGAGCCCATTCTCGGGAGCTACTTCCACGCCACGATCCTCAATCACACGAACTTCAGGTCCGCCCTGTCGTTCCGCCTCGCAAGCAAGCTGGACAACCCCATGCTGCCGACGATGCTGATCCGCGACGTGATCGACGAGGCCATGGGCGACGACGCCAACATCCTCGAGAGCGCGCTGACCGACATGCTCGCCACCTACGACCGCGATCCCGCCTGCGAGGACCTGTCGACGCCGTTCCTCTTCCTCAAGGGTTTCCACGCCCTGCAGGCACACCGCATCGCGCACTGGCTCTGGCACCGCGACCGCCACACCCTCGCGCTGTTCTTCCAAAGCCAGATCAGCGTCGGTCTCGACGTCGACATCCACCCGGCGGCGCGGATGGGCCGCGGAATCCTGGTCGACCACGCCACCGGGATCGTCATCGGCGAAACCGCGGTGGTCGAAAACGATGTCTCCATTCTGCACGCGGTGACCCTAGGCGGCACCGGCAAGGAGACCGGCGACCGGCATCCAAAGGTCCGCCACGGTGTGCTGCTGGGCGCCGGCTGCAAGGTCATCGGCAATATCGAGATCGGCGCGGGGGCGAAGGTCGGCGCGGGAAGCGTGGTGCTCGAAGACGTCCCGCCTCACGTCACAGTGGCCGGCGTCCCCGCCCAGGTGGTCGGGCCCACCAAGGACGAAAACCCCGCCCTTGGCATGGACCAGACGCTCCGCTGACGCTGCCAGATGCCTCCCGCAAACGTCTGCGGAACGCCTTCGCCGATCATTGTCTGGCAGTTCGTCGACGGCAAGCCGGGCCACGAGAAGCAATCCACCGGGCTGCTCCAGGGTCTTGAAGCGCTGCACCCCATCGAGGTGTACGACATCGACGTACGTTTCAAAGGCATGCTGTGGCGGCAGATCCGCCGGCGCCTCGGAAACGAGACGCCGGATTTCGCCTCGCCGGACCTGTTGATCGGCGTCGGCCATGCAACGCACCTGCCGCTCTTGATCGCCCGTCGCGTCTGCGGGGGTCGGAGCGTCGTGTTGATGAAGCCGACCCTCCCCTATGGCTTGTTCGACCTGCTGTTCGTGCCCCAGCACGACCGGGTGCGTCGCCGGGCCAACGTGGTCGCAACCCGAGGCGTGATCTGTCCCTCGGTGGCCGCGGACAAGGAACCGGGATCGGGTCTAATTCTGCTTGGCGGCACAAGCGCGCATTTCGAATGGTCCAACCCGGACATCGGCAAGCACATTGAAGCCATTGTCCGCGCATCGCCCGATGTCCGGTGGCAGGTGTGCGACTCCCGGCGCACGCCGGATGGAATACGCGGGTGCATTCGCAGCGCACCCAACCTGACATTCCGGCACTGGCAGACGGCACCTGCCGACTTTCTCGAGAAAACCCTGCCCCGCACCGAGTATGTCTGGGTGAGCGCAGACAGCGCATCAATGCTCTACGAGTCGCTGGCCGCGCAGGCGCGGGTCGGCATCATCGCTCTACGGCCCAAGCGGCGACGGGGCAACAAGCACGCGGTCAGTCTCGAGGCGCTCATCGCGGACGGCTACGTGGTGTCCAGCAACGACGGCTACCGCCTCACGGCGACGGCCGCAAGACCGCGCTTTCCTCCGGAGAACCACCGCTGCGCGAAGATCATGCTCGACCGGCTCGTTGGCCGTGAAGACTGACGTCCTGGCGCGTAGGGGACTGGCTTGTCCGGTCCCGCTGCCAAGCATCCCGGTGTTCACGGGCGACCGCGCGCCCTAACGGGCGCGTTAGGGTCGCCCCTACGGAATCGATCATGCGTCAATGGGTTCGAGCACGGGCGTGTTTTGGTAACATCGCACCATCGGAAGCGGCGACCCTACTGATGCGCAATTACTCGATCGCGATCCTCGTCGTCACGGTGGCATGTGTTGCTTCTGCAGAGGACGCCGACGAAGCGATCAAGGAGACCACGGTCGTGACGGCCCCGCCCGATTCGATCGAGGAAGTCATCGTCCGGGGCACGCCGTCGGAGAGCGGCCGCATCGTTATGCTCCCGGATGCACTGGAGATCTACGACGCGAGGCGCCGCGGCACCGACCTCTACCGGCGCGGCGAGTACGCGGCCGCATTTCCGCACCTGCTCGTCGCAGCAAGACGCGGTTTCAAGTTCGCGCAGGCACGCGTCGGGTTCCTGTATCAGCAGGGACTCGGTACCGACAAGGACGGCTGGGAGGCAATGGCCTGGCTCGGCGTTGCGTCCCGCGGCACGACAATGCCGGAAATTCGAAACTACTTCAATAACTTATGGGACAAGGTGCCCGAAGGCTACCGGCCGCAGCTCTTGGACAAGATCGACATCTACCAGGAGCGCTACGGGACTCGCATCAACCGCGTGTCCTGCGACCGTGGCCGCAAGGCGGGCACCTACATGCCCACGTTGACCTGCCGGTTCATCGACGATCACCTCTACCAGACGACGAACCAGGATCTCCAAGAACTCAGCACCCTCGAGATTCCCACCGTCGGGAGTTAAGTAAGAACGTCGCTGTGGATCGTGGCCGCGCCTGGTCTCTGATCGCCGCAATCTTGGTTACCGCGTGCCCCGCCGCGGGCGCGGTTCGCTTCGTCGAAGTCGCGGCGCATGCCGGCATCGACTTCGTCCATGACAGCGGCCTCGCAGGCGAGCTGTGGACCGTCGAGATCACTGGTGCCGGAGCCGGTATCCTCGACTTCGACGGCGACGGTCGCATGGACCTGTGGCTGATCCAAGGCGGGCCTCTCACCGACCGCGACACGCGGGCGTTGCCGGGCGACCGCCTCTACCGCAACACGGGTACCGGCCGCGAGTTGCGATTCGAGGACTCGACCCAAGCCGCCGGGGTGCGCGCGACGGGCTACGGCATGGGCATCGCCACCGGGGACATCGACAACGACGGCGACACGGACGTCTTTCTCGCCAACTTCGGCGAAAACCAGCTTTACCTCAACGCGGGCGATGGACGCTTCCGGGAAATCACGGCGACCGCGGGGATCGCTGGGAACGACTGGTCGATCGCGGCGACGTTCGCCGACATCGACGCCGACGGTTTGCTCGATCTCTACGTCGCCAACTACCTGGTGTTCGACATCGAAAACCATGAGCCGTGCCGCCTGTATTCGTCGCGCCGGAGCTATTGCACGCCCAGCAACTACCTGCGGGCCACCGACAAGCTCTATCGGAACCTCGGCGGCGGAAGGTTCGAGGACATCAGCCGAAGTTCCGGCGTGGACTCCCGACTCGGCGCGGGGATGGGCGTCGTCGCCGCCGACTTCAACGCCGATGATCGGATCGACTTCTACGTCGCCAACGACGCCGACGAGAACTTCCTGTGGCTCAACCGTGGCGACGGGCGGTTCGAAGACGACGCGCCCATGGCCGGGGCCGCCGTCAACGGCAACGGCGTGGCCGAAGCCAGCATGGGCATCGCCGTGGCCGACTTCGACGACGACGGCGACGAGGATCTGTTCATGACCCACGACGTCAAGGAGTCCAACACCCTGTTCATAAACGACGGCAGCGGCTGGTTCGAGGATCGATCCAACATACTCGGCGTGGCTGCCGGTAGCATGGCCTACACCGGGTTCGGCACCGGCTGGATCGACGTCGACAGCGACGGCGACTTGGATTTGTTCGCGGCCAACGGCTCCGTGCAGATCGTGGAATCCCAGCGCCATGCCGGCGTGGTGCCGCCGCTCAGGCAGTTCAACCAGCTTTGGCTGCGAGAGGGCGAACGCTACCGCCTGGCCGATGGCGGACCGGCCTTCACGTCCGACGGCGTCAGTCGGGGCGCGGCCTTCGGCGACTTGGACAACGACGGCGACATCGACATCGTGGTCGCCAACAACCATGGCCCGGTGCGCCTATACCGCAACGACAGCCGCGCCGGCGCGGCGACCCACTGGCTGGGACTCGACCTCAAGCGGGGCGAGTCGCCGGCAATCGGCGCCCGCGCAACCCTCCCCGGCGCCCACTCGGCAAACCGAACCGTGCGCACCGGCGGCAGCTACGCGTCCGCCCGGGACCCACGCATCCTGTTCGGCCTCGGCGACGATGCCGCGCCCCGTCACGTCCACGTCCGCTGGCCGAACGGAGAACGCCAACGCTACGGCCCCCTTGACGCCGATCGCTACCACGTTCTCCATCAAGGCGGGCCGGACCGATGATTGCGTCCGGCAACTGGTCCGGCCGCGTCGGAAGCACGCACAGGGAACAGACGCGCCTTAGGGGACGGGCTTGTCCCGTCCCGCCAACACACGCACCCATTCGGTGCGGGCGACGACAAGCGTCGCCCCTACGATTGATCCGGCGATTCAATGGATTGCGGGCTCGGTTCATGGAGGGGCGATGGGTCGCATTGGCCGTGGCAGCGGCCATCCTGTTGGCGACACCCGCCTCCCAAGGCGCATCCTCGGAGTCGTCAACCGAGGATGACTGGCCCGCCCTCCTCAACGAGACGCTGCGCGAAGCGCGCGAGGAGGTGGAACGGGCCACGCCGCAACTCGAAGACGCCGAGGCGCGCGCCGAAGCGTGGGGGCGCCTTGGCATGCTCTACCACGCGCAGTCGCTGCTCGACGAAGCCGAGGACGCGTACCGGAACGCGCTGCACCATGCTCCCGCCGTGCCTTGGCACTACCTCCTTGCCGTTGTGCTCGGCGAGCGGGGCGACATCGATCCCGCCATCGCGGAGTACGAGAGCGCCATCGCGCTTACGGACGGTGGGCACGGCCTGTCGTCCTACCGGCTCGGTGTCGCGCTCCTGGTCCGCGGTGACCACTTGGCTGCCGCCGCAGCCTTGGACGCAGCGCGGGACGCGATGCCAGGGTCGGCGGCCGTCATCGCGGCCCAGGCGGACGCGGCCATGGCCGCGCGCGAATGGCTCACGGCGAGGACCTTGCTTGAGCGGGCCCTCGAAATCGAGCCGAACGCGGGCCGTCTGGCCTACAAGCTCGGCCAGGTCCATCGGCGTCTGGACAATGTCGACCAAGCCCGTCAATGGCTCGACCGTCGTAGCGAAGTCGCACCCGGGATCGAGGATCCGTTGCTGCTCGAGGTCGCCAGCTTGAGCATGAGCCCGAAGTTCTTCATGAAGGCCGGCGAGCGCGCCTGGCGCCGCGGCGACCGGGACGAAGCCCTGGCGGCATGGCGCAACGCGGCGGCGCTGGCACCGAACGACGTCGACGCCGGGCTCGTACTTTCGCATGCCCTGGGCGAGATCGGCGACCGCGAAGCCGCCATCCGCGAAGCCGGGCGGATACTCGACTTGGATCCACAGTCGTCGCGCGGTTGGTACCTGCTCGCCTACCACCAGCGCGACGCCGAGGATCCAAGCGGTGCGTTGGATGCGGCGGACAAGTCGCTCGCCCTTGCCGGCGACAGCACGACCTTGGCGCTGCGCGCCGCGCTACGGATGCGCGCGGGGCGATTCGGCGAGGCCGCCGCAGACTACGTGACGCTCACGCGTGAACGCCCGGACGACGCCTACGTGCGCTACTGGACCGGCATGGCCCAACTCGGGGCCGGCGACTGCCCGGCCGCCCGAGCCGAACTCGACGCCGCCATCCGCTTGCAACCGACATGGGGTCAAGCGCACATCGCCTTGACCCGCGCGGATGCGTCATGCGGAGACGACGACACGCGGCGGCGTGCCCGTCAGCGCGCCATGCGGATGCTCGCGAACGCCGACAACGCCGACACCCGCGTCACGTTCGCGATTACGGAACTCGGTCTCGGTAGAGCCGCAGCGGCCCGCGATGCGATCGCGGACCTGGGCGAGGAAACGGACGCAACGTGGCTCGACGACGCGCTCAATCGAAACGCCCCACCGGCCATGGCTTTTCGGCCGGGTTCCGACTGGTGGCTTCCCGCGGAAGTGCGCCGTTAGGGGTCGGTCCTCGAGCACGACGACATTGTCGGACGCGGGGCCGCAACACATCCGGCAGACGGGCCGCCACAAGGGCGGCCCTACGGCGCGTTCGCCGCTTATTTCGGCGCGGTGTTCGTCTGGATGAATCCGGCGAGAGCCTTGAACCCCTGGCGTTTCTCCTCGTCGGTGAGCCAGTTGTCGGTGCGCTCGTTGTCGAGGATCACGAGTTCATGCGGCAGGTCGCCGGCACGCAGCTCCCGAACCAGGTCCATGACCTGTTCCCCGATGTTGTTCCGGTACTGCTGGCCTTCGATGAGCATCACGGGCATGCGCAATTCCCGGGCCCGCCAGCGCGGCGACACCTCCTTGTAGCGATCCTCGCTCGCGCTATCGCCGACGGTGGCGAATTCGAACCGTTCCCGCCCGCCACGGGTCGGCATGAATTTCCAGATGCCGACGAGATCGTAGAATCCGGCGATCCCTGCGGCACACCGGTACAGGCGACGGTGGTCGAGCGCGGACTGCATGGCCACGTAGGCACCCCATCGCCTGCCCACGATGCAGATCCGATTCGCATCCGCAATGCCCTGGCGAGTCAGGAAGCGGACACCTTCGGCGACATCGTCCAGGATGTAGTTGCCCCACTCCCCGAATCCGGCCTTGGTGAACTCCACGCCGAAGCCCATCTTGCCCCGGTGGTTCACATGCAACACGCCGATGCCCAGGCTCGCGAAGAACTGCGCTTCATTGTCGAAGCCCCAGGTCGCCGCCATCCCGTTCGGGTTGTCGTGCACCCAAACGATGAACGGCAGGTTCTGGGCCTGGCCTTTCGGCAGCGTGACGTAGGCCGGAATCCGCGTGTCGTCGGGTCCCGGGAACTCGAGCGGGTGGCGCTCGCCGAGGTCGTAGTTGGCCACCGCCTCGTTCCGGTCGAAGAGCTTCTTGAGCTTGTTGCCGTCGGTGTCGAACAGATAGTACGTCCCCGGATTGGCATCGCCCGACACCGTGGCGATTGCCTTCGAGTTGTCCCGGGCAAACGTCAAGCTGACGTTCATGGACTTGAACTGGCCGCGGACCAGGTTGTGGATCTGCGCGGCGATGTGCTTCGGATTGGGATAGAACCACTGCGGAAAATGATCGTCGTAGCGAACCGCGTACAGTTCGTTCTTGCCATCGAGGTAGTAGGTGTGGACGTCCGTACGCGCCGGCCGGAAGACGTTGGTGATCTCCCCCGTGTTGAGATCGATGTAGCTCAACGTGCCGATGTCGCCCGTGATCGTTTCCAGCAGGTAGACCGTATCCTCGTGCGGCCCCTTGCCGACAATGGACACGCTGGCGTCGTCGAACGTTCCCTCGTGCGCGGTCTTCCATTCGCCGTCGCCGCTGGCGCGGTAGATCAGGAACGATTGACCGTTGAACGTTCTGCCTCGAAGTTCCGGCTTCCCGTAGGCCATCAGCACGTTGCCGTCGTCGTCGGTGTAGACATCCACGACATTGCCGTCGAGCCGCCCCAAAGACCTGTACGACTCCCTGAGCATGTCGTAGCGGAACACCTCGGTGCTCGTTTCCTGCCTGACGATCGCCCGGGCGTCGAACGACCCCGGGAACATGTGCTGGCGCAGGCGAACGGGGTAGCCCCCGAAACGACCGCGCAGTTCGCCGTCCTCGCGCCCCACCCCGAGTTCCTGGCGTACGAACAGTTGATCCACCTTGTTGCTCGTGATGTCGAAGCGGTGATAGCGACCGACGTTGGGGAACTCCTGCCAATACGGGTCGCCCATTCTCGATCGCAGGATCAGGGTCTTGTTGTCGATCCAGCCGTGGTCGAAGACGTTGACGTCCTCCTTGAACAGGAACGACGCCACGACATCGCCGTTGTCGACGCGGATGACGTCCACGGTCTCCACGCCGTCTTCCTTCATTCGCTGCAGCGCGAAATGCTCTCCGTCGGGCGCAAGGACCGGATACTCGTTGGGTGCCTGTCCGAAGAAAGCGGCGACGTGGGCGTCGTCCACCTCCGCGGTCGCGGCACCGGATACAAGACTTGAGAAGCCGCCGAAAAGAACGGCGAGTGTTGTGCGTCTCATGATTCCCCCTCCCTCAACGCAATTTGCACTCGGATTGCTTTCGAGGTCCGTGTCCGAGCATAGCGCCGTCTTTGTGCCGTGCAAAGAGCGTCATGGCGTCCCGCCGCCCTGGATGATGTCGTAGGTACGGCCTGCTTCGAAATCGCCGAACGATTCGGACTCCCCGGTGGCCCATTGGACGGTTACTTCACGGACACCGGTCTCGTCGGCCAGGCCGAAATGGACCCGTGGATCGCTCGACGCCACGTAGCTGCCCTCCGGTGCGACACGCCGATACTGGCGTAGCGTCCCGATGCTAGCCGACACGGTGGCACCATGGGCATCGCGGCCTGCCGGCGTGCGAACGCGAAAGCGGATCCAGTTGCCCCGATTCGGCACGCGGTTCATCAGCAGGTACGGTGCCGCGTCGCGATTACCCACGACAAGGTCAAGTCCGCCGTCGTCGTCAATGTCGCCCACCGCCAAGCCGCGGCTGGTGTGGATCAGCGTCTTCGCAGTGCCGCCCGCGGGTAGCACCTCCGTGAAGCGACCGTCTGCCGTCCCCCGCAAGAGCGTGTTCGGTTCCGCGAACTCGTCTCCCTCGTGCTTGGTCTCACTCGGCGCCACGCCGCCGTTGGCCTCAAACAGGTCGAGCCGGCCGTCATTGTCGAAGTCGGCCAGCACCACGCCAAAACGGGTATAACGACGGCTCGTGGTCGCCAGGCCCACCGCTTCCGTGGCATCGACGAACCATGCGCCCTCGTTGCGGTAGAACGAGTCGGTCTGCTCCGCCAGGTTCACAACCAAGACGTCCGTGTCGCCGTCATCGTCCGCATCCGCCGCAGCGACACCCATGCCCGACTTCGCCAGGCCGTGGGAGTCTACGGCGACGCCGCGGTAAGCGGCCTCATCGACGAAGCGCAGGCCCCCGCGGTTGAGCCACAATTGGTTGACCATCATATCGTTCGCGACGAACACGTCCGTCAGGGAGTCGCCATCGAAATCGGCGCTGGCGATGCCAAGGCCCGTCCCGACAGCCGCATTCAATCCAGACTCAGCGCTCGTGTCCGTAAACGTGCCGTCGCCGTTGTTGCGATAGAGCCGATCGCGCATCGGCGCGCTGTAGTTCGTCGGCGGGCAATAGGTGAGTACACCCGCGATGAAACAATCGCGTTCCACCGCGAAGTCCCAGTGGATGTAGTTGACCACGAACAAGTCGAGGTCATCATCCGCATCGAGATCCGCGAAGGTCGCCGCCGTGCTGTACCCCGGATCGCCCACATCCGAAGCCTGGGTCACATCTTCGAAATGGCCATTGCCATCGTTGCGCAGTAGGACATTCGGCCCGTAGTTGGTGACGTAGAGGTCCACGTCGCCATCGTTGTCGTAATCCCCCGCAGCCACACCGAGACCGTAACCCTTGTCCCCTGCGCCATGCCCACCCTCGGCCTGTTCGAAGGTTCCCGCCTCGTTGAAGTAGAGCCGATTCGAGCGGTCGACCTCGCCCGCTGTTTCGTCCGCATACAGGCTCCCGCTCTGGACTAGGTAGAGGTCGAGGTCGGCGTCACCGTCCACGTCGACAAGGGCGACGCCTCCGCCCATGATCTCCGGCATCAGGTGGCGCCCCGCGAAACCCGACCGATGCCGGAACTCGATGCCCCGGGCCGCCGCCTCGTCCTGAAACCAAACACCGCCTTGATCTCCATCGGTCGCGCCGAAGCAGCCTGCGATTGGCAAGCAGAGTCCGAGTACCGGTAGAGCGCGGCTCATCGAGGATCGGGTTGTAGCTTGGCCGGGGCGGAATCACGCGCCGCCGGGCGACGGCTCCTCGGCCTCCGAGGATTCGCCGCTGGCCAATATGCGACGGGCCGACGCCACCGCCCCCGGATGCGTTCCCAAACGAGCCGCCCAATCAAGCGCCTGCCGGGCTTCGTCGAAGCGTCCAGCCTGGCCAAGACTGCGGGCAAGATGCAGATACGCCTCGGTGAACGCGGGATTCGCCGCCGTCGCCTGCCGGAATCGTTCGACGGCTTCAGGCCACCGACCCCGCGCGGCTTCTGCGACACCCGCAGCATGCAACAGGTTGTCCGAATGCGGGATGCCTCTCTGCACAGCCAAGTCGAATGCCTCGATACCCTCATCCGTTCGTCCCTGCCGCAGCAGGATCTTGCCTCGTTCCTCGTGCGGGTACGGCTGTGCCGGATTCAGTTCGGCAGCCTTCTCCAAATGGAACAGGGCTTGTTCGTCATCCCGCCAGCGAACGTGCAGACGTCCAAGGTGGAAGTGGAAATGATATGCGACCGAATGGTTCGACGAATGAACCGACACGCCCCGAAGCAGAATTTCGTGCGCCCGGTCAAGATCGTCGAGGTTCAAGGAGGCCCAGCCGAGATTGGTCAACAAAGCGGGGTCGTCCGGGTAGCTGTCCTCCCAAACGTCGAGTATCGCCAATGCTTCTTCGGTCATGCCCGCGTGCAGTAGATCACCCGCATGGGCCATCTGATTCTTGAATCCCCAAACGTATTCCGTCTTACGGAATTGCCGAGGGTCGAACCATTCCAATGGACTCGCTAGCTTGCCCCGCGCAAAGGCGATCCGGGCGTCGTCGTCGCGCCCGAGACTTCGGTATGCCTCCCCCAACATGCGATGAAGCTGGGGGTGAGAGCGTTCCGCGCTCACCGATTCCAGTAGTGCAGCCGCCTGGGCCGGCCGGTCCTGGCGCAAACGGATCTGCGCCAGGCCCGCTATCGCAGGCGATCCCGCACCGAGGTCCTGCGCCCGCCGATAGGCCAACTCAGCCGCATCTTCGTCACCGGTATCCATGAGCCACTTTCCCTGCCACAACCAAGCCGGTACGTAGTCCTGATCGACGGTGATCGCCTGCTCGACGCTCGCAAGCGCCGCGGGCAGATCGCCACTCCGGCCAAGCAACAGCGCCTGGAAATAGGGCCAATTAAACTCCTCGGGTTCGAGGGTCGCCGCTTGAGCGTAGGTGGCGAGCGCGGCTTCCGGAAAGCCATTCATCTCATAGGCCATTGCCAAGCGACCCCGTAGTTCGCCCGACTGCGGCGCGGCACGGACTGCCGCGACGAGATCCGATATCCCCCGGGTGATGTCCGGGTCTGCGTCGTCGAGTACAACGGCTACGGGCGAGTCGTGATCGGTAGCTGGGCGATCACACCCAGCGAGGGCCACCAACACCAGAGACGCACCTGCGATCGCCATCCCGCGCAGGCGACCGGCCCTTGGCGGCAAGCCCTTGTACGGCGGCGTCGGCTCAGTCAAGCAAGGCGCACTTTCGCCGGTTTTCGGCGCCAAGATCCGTCCTTTCGCACTGCACACGCGACGCCTTCACGGCGCCCCCGGTAGTTCCCGCAACGCTATAGCGCTCGCCAAAGAGAGCCGATGTACGAACGACGCGAACGGAGTCGCCGGCCTCCAGGCGACTGTAGGCTGCTCGCTCGGTCTCGAAGAGAAGCTTGTCATCAAGGACGACGAGTTGCCGGTCGTGCACGAGCTTTCGCACATACGTGACTTCAGCTGTGAACCGCTTCGGGATGTCCAAGACCGTGCGTTCGACGCTGCGCTCGCCGACCGTCGGGGCAGGCGCAGTTGTTTCGGGTTGCGGTGGCGTCGCGGGGGGATCACTGCGTCCGCGAATCAGCCGGGGTACGCGCACGACTCTCCTCCACCACGGTCGTTCGACCGCGTCAGCCGCCGATTGCGCCTCCGTCGGCTCATCCCGCTCCACGGGTTCCGCCGTCTCCCGAGGTTCGACGGACTGTGCAGGTTCGACGGCCGGTGCAGGTTCGACCGCCTGTGCAGGTTCAGCGGTCGCCGTCGGTTGCACCTGCGATTCCGGCGGCTGAGCGACATCGCTGTCGGTACGCTCCCCCTGGTAACGTGCGATCACCCCGTCGAAGCACTCCTTTCGGCGCTCCGCATCGTCGATCGCCGAGCAACTCAGCATCATCAAACAGAACGGCTGCTCGTCCTTCGGCAGCTTCAGGCAATCCTGTTCGTCCGCCAAGATGGGTGTGGCGACGGCCACCGCCAGAGCCAGCGCCGCGAGTCGTAGAGGCGACCCTATCGCGCCCGCCAGGCGGCGCGGTCGCCCGCTCGACCCTTGTGGCCGCCCGGGGCCGCCCAACGAAAGGAGCACCCATGATCGATGCGGGACCCCCCAAGGGCGTCCCCTGCGGCGGGCTCGTATCCCACGCAACAGACCCGGCGTTTCCAAACACCTGCCAACCGGACAAGAAAAAGCCCGGCCACGGCAGCGCCGTCGCCGGGCTTTGACTTCGCTCATCCTGAGACTAGAAGCCCAAGGTGAGTCGGGCGAATCCGATACGACCCATGATGTTGTCCACGTAGGTCTCGTGGCCAACGCCGGTCGGCATCGGATCGGGATAGGTATCGAAGAGGTTGCGCATGGCAACGTTCAGCGACACGTACCCGAAGCCGAGGAAGTCGGGACGATTGTAGGTATAGCTGATATCCCAGTAGTGCCTGGAGTCGATCTTGCAGTACGGGTTGCGGTCCTGGTCGGTGCAGGAATCCGACTCCGTCCAATCCGCGATGGGGCGTCCGTTGTGCGTACCGGCGCGGTTGATGGCACCCGGAATGTGCTCGATCTCGTCCCACGATGCCGAGACATCCGTCAACGAGTCGTGCCAGCGCACCGACAACTGCATGGTGTGGTTGGCGTAGAGCCAGCGCAATCCCAAGTTGACGCGCCACTCCGGCGTCGGCGGCAGCGGCCAGAACAACTCGCCTCCGAGGACGCCCGCGCTCCAGTTAGCGTTGTTGCGGTTGCCGACGCCGTCGACGCGGATCGCCTCGAAGCGGTGTCCGCTGCCGACCGCATAGCGCTGCAGACTCAGCTCCAGCATCTGCGTGGCACTCAAGAACGTCTCGAACGTGCCGTAGTCGCCGCCCACGAAGGGAATCTCATCCGAATCGAAGCGGAAGCGTCCGGCATAGATGAGGGTATCCGTGATCTGCGAACCCTGGTTCAACCACGGGTTGCCCGCCTCCAGGAGACGGATGTTGTCGGTCTCTTCGCCCGGCCCCGCTCCTCGGACCAGAACCGCACCGCCAAGACCTCGTTCGTGGTTCATGACCCAGTCGACCGCTGCCTGACGGCGGCACTGGAGTTCCTGTTCCACCGTGCCCGCCCAGTCCGGCGAACCGCTCATGAGGAACTCCGCCGGGGTGATCATGGTGGCATCGGGATCGAGGGCGTTCACGTTGTCGTAGTTCAGCAACGAGTTGGGACAGGCTGCCTCCATGAACGGTCGGAACTCGATCTCGTTGTGGTTGACATTGGCTCCGGACCCCATGCGCTCGACGCGTCCTTCGAACTCGACGGTCGTGTAGTCGACGTCGAAGGAAAGGTCGCCGTCCAGGAAGCGCAGCGAGATGCCCGCGTTCCAGAGGTCGGACTCCTCCGCCCCGAGGCCGGCATTCCGGGTATCCGGCGTCAGCACGTTCGGGATTGCACCGCCCGCCGCACCGCCGCAGTCAGGTAGCTCCGGCATCAGGTCGCAGATGTAGTCGCGCACCGTGGAGCGGTCATCAGGATTCGAAGTCGTCTGGAAGAGCTGGAACATCCCCGGCAGGACGAATCCCTGGGTCAGGCTTGCGCGTACCGCCAGCCACTCCGTCGGCGCATAGCGTATGGCCACCTTCGGGATCGTGGTATCAAACGTCGCGCTGGCGTCTCTGGCGATGATCGAACCACGCCCCTCGAACTCGGCGTAGCGGCCTGCGATCTGCACTTCCATATCACCCCACCTGGGACTGTTGATCAATGGCAGCTGCAGTTCCATGTAAACCGCGCGGGTCTCCTCCTCCGTGTACTGGAAGTCGGCCCGTGCCGAACCCATGGCCGAGGCGCCGAACTGGTTGGGACGGTATTCCTCGGTTTCGAGCCGGTAGTGGATGCCCGCCGCCAAGCCTACGGGACTGTCGTTGTACCAGAGGTCGAACAGCCTCGAGTTGCTCACGGTGGCATCGATGATGTTCATGCCTAGGTTGCGCTGGTCGTGACGAAGAAGAATGCCCGCATTACGATGCTCGAGCGTCGTGTTGGCCGCCGGGTGGTCAGGATCCCGCCATGCCGGCAGGATCTGGCCGTCCTCGGTCGAATCCAGCCAAGCCGTGCTGAACGGATTCCAGCACTGGTCGGCGAACTGGCCGCCTTGGCACCGCAGCGACGCCACGATCCAAGGCGACACCGGCTCGGCGTAGTCCTCTTCGCGCTTGCTGGTTGCCCAGATCCAGTCGAAGTCGACGATCCATTCGGTCTCCGGAATGTTCAGCTCGGTGCCGAGCCGGATCCGGAGGTTGTCGATCTGCCGACGGCGGCTGTAGGACATGTCGTCGTTGATCCACGAGATCGTGTTGCCGTGGGGCTGCTTCGGCGCGTAGGACATTTCCTCGAGCCTCACGTCCTCGAAGAGGCGCACCCCCCCGTTGCCGAGCATGTCCGGATCGAAGCGATCAGGAATGCCGTCGCCATCGGAGTCGGTGTCGAGCGGCAGCAGCACCACACGGTACTCGGGGTCGCGCTCGAACAGGGAGCAATCGCCATCCGGGCAATCGGCAAGTCCATCGCCATCGGCGTCGCGGTCCGGTATGCCGTTGCCGTCCGAATCCTGGGCGAAGATCAGGTACTCGCCCGGCTCCTGCAGGTAGTCGTAGACGCCGTTGCCGTTCTCATCGATGTAGTCGAGCTGATTGCGACGGTTGCAGTTTGCCGGGAATCCGATGTCCTGACCCTGTGCAATGGCGTGGATGATGTTTTCCTGGCCGCTGAAGAACGGACCGGGGCAGTTCGGCACCCTCGAGCCATCAGAACTCCACCAGGAACCGTCGGCATAGGACCGGAACGGGTTGCCCGGGTTGGAACCGATCGCGACCGCGACGTTCCTGCCGTAGCGGCTACGCCGGTCCCATTCGTCGATGTTGCCGACGACGTCGCGGGTGTCGTAGTCCATGCCGGACACGACGATCTCGCCCTTAACCTTCAAGTAGTCGTTCAGGGTGTGCTCGAAGTAGCCCATGCCCTGCTGCTGGTCACGCTGCTCCCGGATATCCTGGTAGTCCGCGATGATCTGCCGGCAGTCGTTGCGGTTGCCGGGAAAGTCCCCTTCGGAGCCCTCCCAATAGGAGATGCCTCGGTCGCCCCGCCAGTCCGGGCCCGAGCCCGTTCCCGCGGTCATGAAACCATTGTAGAAACTCCCTGCCCTGTTGAAGTCGCCGTAACCGAGGCCGCCGATATGGTCGTCGTTGGAGACGGTCTTGTTCGGGTCGTCGCCGTTGGGGTCGAGGGCGGGACGTTGGCCACCGTAATCGTCATGGCCCGCCCCGAACCAATAGCCGCAGCCGGGGTCGACCGTGCGCTGCACGGCGAGGCGGCCCTGGTTGTCGCCATGGTTGATCCAGCCCGACTCCTGGTGCCAAACGGCGTCCTGCTGATACCAAGCGTCGCCGCGCCACGGCGTGAGGTCGCCATTCGAGTCGCGGACCGGCACCTGCCAGTCGCCCGGATTACCCCGCCCCATCTCGTTGTACGGAGGCAGGTTTTGACCGCTCCAGTTGGCGGAGGCGATGACGTATTCCGGTCGGTCGGTAAGCCTCATCCGCTCCTGGTCGCGAATCTCCAGCGCGAAAATGGCACTGGTCCGTTCGCCCTGGGCACCGGCGAGCAAGCTGAAGCGCTTGGACGGCGCGCCGTTGGTGATCGGCTGCTCGTATTCCTGGTTAACCATTAGCCCGTCGAAGGTCTTCCGCGGCACCAGGTTGATGACACCGGAGACCGCCTCCGAGCCGTACAACGCCGATGCGCCGTCGAGAATCGTGTCGACGCGACCGATGGCGATGCCGGGATAGAGGTTGGTGAGGTCGGTACCCGCGCGGCGCGTCCACCAGCTATAGCCGGTGACGTTCGCCGGTACCCGGTGGCCATCCATCATGGTCATGGTTGCCCGGGTTCCGAGACCGCGGAGGTTTGCCCAGACTTCCCCGCCCTGCTGCCAGTTCTGGTCGTCGCCGCCGCCGAACTCGAAGGGTGCCGAGTAGGCGTTGACGCCGACCTGGAAGGTCTGGTCGTAGATGATATCGCCGAGGTCGGGCGTTCCGGCGAGTTCCAGGTCCACCTCGGTGAGTACCGCGGTCGGCGAAGGCAGATCGAAGTTGTCGCGCCGGATAAAGGATCCCGTGACCAGGACCTCCTCGACGTCCCCCTCCTCTTCCGCTTCTTCTTCCGCCTCGTCCTCCTCGACCTGGTCGTCGGCCTCTTGGGCCTGGGCCATACCGAAGCTGAAGAGCAACGCAAGCGCGGATGCGGCAAGTACCGATCGTCTATATCTCATTAGACCCCCCTCGGATGTCCATGATGATCCCCATACGGCCACCGGCTCTCCTGGTCGGCAGCCACCGATGGCCGAAGATATGCCTCTCAACAGGGCGAGTCAATACCGATTCGACACATCCTGTAACAATTTCTCGAGCCGGGCGCCGGTCCGCGGATGAGCAACCCTGCTGCTGCCCCGTGACCGCTCTCGCCGACCGACGCGAAGGCACCATAGGGACGAGGCTATCGCGCCCAAAGGGCTCGCCCGCGCCAGGTGTTTTTCGAGGCCTCGGTTTCGAACGGCGCAGGACGGGACAAACCCGTCCCCTCTCGTCGGTCTCTCACGGAGCCGCGCTAGAAGAGGGTTCCCCTCATGAGGGCGGCGACGATTCCCACGATCACCGTGCCGCACATCACATAGACTGCGGTCTTGTTGAAGTTCATTGCGGCCAGGAGGACTTCCACGCCCCGTTGGTAGTCCTCCTTGGTCTCGACGATTCTGCCTTCCACCCTCGCGATGTCGGCCTTGAGCTCGTCCCGGGTCTCGGTGATTCGATCATCCAACCGCGTGACCTTCTCGTTGAGGCCCGCCTCGAGTCGCTCCGTCGCGTCCTTGACGACGACGTTCTCAAGCCTCGCAACGCCCGCCTCGAGCCGCTCGGTGGTTTCCTTGATGACGACGTTCTCGATACGCCCAACGCCACCTTCGATGCGGACGATGCTGTCGAGCATGTGCTTGATGTCCGTCTCGACCGCGACGACGCGTTCACCGAGGGGATAGTCGGCGTTCGTCATGGCGTCCTCCTTGCGCGATCGTTCGACTGGGTCTTGTAGAAGCACTGCCCGCATCGATAGAGTCTACGCTCAAGGTCAAAAAAATTCAAATAGAACATATGGTTACGAACAAACATCCGTCAAATTTAGCCCATTCAACAGGTTGTGTGTGGCAGCCGTTAACTCCGGCTCGTACCACGATGTGCGGAGGCCGCGCGCGTCCGCGGCTGGTCTTGGCGATGTTGTCGGGGTTATAAACTCGGATGGTCAACGGCCCCCACGGCGATGATTGGCCAAGCTTGGTCGAGCAGACTCGATGCGATGAACGTCAACGAACCCACCCGGCAACGAGCAGACCGGCTGTGCCGACTCGCGGTGGCGGCTCTCGCGATCGCCGGTTGCGGTCCCGATCCCGCCACGCAGAACGACGCGGGTGCCGCCCGCATGGGGCGCTACGAGTACGCCGAGGCCGAGCGGCTCTTCGCGCAGGCCGTCGACGACGCGCCCGATTGGCTCGACGCGCGGGTCAATCTAGCCATCGCGACCCTGAATCGCCAACAGGAAGGCGACGAACAACGAACCCTCGACATCCTCGCCGATGTCCTCGCCGACGATCCCGATCACCTGCGCGCCGTCTACACCACGGCGATCGTGCGGTTGTACTTGGGCGATGCCGCGAGCGCCGCGGCCGGCTTCGAACGGGTCGCCGCCCTCGATCCGCAGGATGCCTACGCCGCCTATTTCCTGGGCCAGTCCTTTCTGCAACAGGGCAACTACGCAGATGCGGCGCGGTGGTTCTTGAGGAGCATCGAACTCGACGCCTATCTGCGCAGCGCCTACTGGGCGGGCTCGCAGGCCCTGCGCCGCACCGGCCGCAACGAAGACGCGGAGCGCCTGTTCGGCGACTACCAGCGGCTCGAGTCGAATCCCGCGTCCCGTCTCGCTGGATTCAGCTACAAGGAGATGGGCCCGAAAGCCGCCGTCCTGGCCGCCGCGCCGGCACCCATCGCGCCCGTCGACGATCCCGAAGGGCCGTTGTTCGGCGCGCCGAAGACGGTCGCCTCGTACGCGGCCGCAACGATTACCGTCGCGGACGTCGACGGCGACGGGCGCCTCGACCTCGTGCTGACCGGCGGCAACGGGCCGACGGTACTCGAAGGTGTGGGCGACGGATACCGGCCGAGCGCAACGCAGCCCTTCGCGGGCGCGGGCGCGGTGAGGTCGATCCTGTGGGGAGACCTCGACGACGACGGTCTGCTGGACGCCGTCATGTGCACCCCCGACGGGCCCACGCCCTGGCGTCAACATCCCGAGAACGCGTGGAGTCCGAACCCCGATCTCGGAGCCGCGCCATGCGCGGCCGGCGCCCTGGTCGACGCGGACAACGACGGCGACCTGGACGTTCTGACGACGGGCCGCGCCGGAACCGAGCTCTACAACAACAACCGCGACGGTACCTTCAAGGCGCTCGGCGCAGACCTTGGCTTCGACGACGGCCATGGCCGCCAGGTGCTGGCCGTCGATCTCGACAACGACCGGGACCTGGACATCGCCATCCTGAACCGTCTGCCCCCGCATGCGGTCTGGCAGAACGATCGCACGTGGCGCTACCAACCCTTCCCCGGGCTTGAGGATTTCCGTGAGACGTCGCTAGAGGCGGTCACCGCCGCCGACACCGACGGCGACGGCAACCGCGAGCTGTACGGCGTGACGTCGCAAGGGGACGTCCTGCGGTGGTCCTTCGACGGTGTCGCCTGGTCATCGGGCGAGGCTCTCGTGCGTGGCGCCCAAAACTCCGATACCGCGTCGCTCGACATCGCCGACTTCGACGGCGATGGCGATCTCGAACTCGTCCGCGCCTCGAACGACGGCATTGCGATCATCGATCCATCCAATGGCGCGATCGTCTTCGCACACACCGCCAGCGGCCTGACCAGCGCCCGCGTCGTCAATGCCGATGCCAAGGCGGGCCCCGTGCTGGTCGCCGCGAGCACCGAGGGAACTACGCTTCTGCCCGCCGGACCGGGCCGGCACCGGTTCGTGTTCGTGTCGCCGCAGGGACGCAGCGAAGCTGAGCAGATGCGCTCGAATGCGTCGGGAATCGGCACGCTGGTCAAGCTCCGCCACGGCGGGCGGTGGACGATCCAGGACGCCATCGATCCCCACTCCGGCCCCGGCCAGAGCCTGCAGCCGATGAGCTTCGGTATCGGGCGACAGGCCATGGCGGACTTCGTCGCCCTCGAATGGTCGGACGGCGTCTCCCAAACCGAACTGGACCTTTGCGCGGGACGGGTTTACGACATCGCGGAAGTCCAACGCCAATTGGCAAGCTGTCCGGTGCTGTTCGCCTGGAACGGCAGCGCCTTCGAATTCGTCAGCGACATGCTTGGCGGTGCCGCGCTCGGCTATCTGGAGGCACCGGGCAAGTACGCCCCGCCGCGACCCCACGAACGGTTCCTGCTCGGCCCCGACGCGCTCAAGGCGCGTGACGGCCGCTACCAGATTAAGCTCGCCGAACCCATGGAGGAAGCGGCGTACCTGGACGCCGCCGCGCTGACTGTCTACGACCTGCCTCCGGGTTGGCACATGGTCCTCGACGAGCGCCTCGCCGTGGCTGGCGCACCGGCCACCGGCAGGCCGATCTTCTTTAGGCGCGCGGCGAGTCCAAGCCGCGTCACCGATGCACAAGGCGACGACGTGACGACCCTCGCCATCGACAAGGACCAGCGCGCACCGCCGCCCGGCGAACTCGACCATCGGTTCATCGGGCTGCTCGCCGCCGAGCAGGTGCTGACGCTCGAATTCCCCATGCCCCTACCCCGGGAGGGCGCGGTGCTGATCGCCGACGCCTGGATCGAATATCCGTACTCACAGACCTCGTTCGCCGCATGGCAGGCCGGACTCCGGTACCGGCCCGTCACCCTGGAGGCGCGAGCCAACGGGTCATGGCACACCGTGGCTCGGGAGTTCGGCTACCCGGCCGGCATGCCGCGAACCATGGCGCTGCCCCTGCCCGACCTGCCGAACGGCACCGATGCGCTGCGCCTGTCCTCCAACATGGAGATCTACTGGGACCGGCTGCGCGTTGCCTTCGAAGAGCCGCTCGATGCCAACACCGCCGTGCTGACCCCGGTTGTCGCGCGGATAGCGCGCAGCGGTTTCGCGCGGCGTAGCACCGCAGGGCAACGGTTGCCTCACTACGACTACGCCGACCGGCCTCCCTACTGGGACGCCAAAACACCCCGCGGGTTCTACACCGCCTTCGGCGAGGCGAGCGAACTCGTCAATCGCCTCGACGGCGCGCTGGCCATCATCGGCAGCGGCGAGGAGGTCCATCTCGAATTCGCGGCACTCGCGCCGCCACCGCCGGACCATGCAAGGGTGTTCGCCATCGAGTTCCACGGTTGGGCCAAGGACATGGACCTGTATACCCGCGACGGCAATACGCTCGACCCCCTTCCTGCGTCTGCCGGTCTGCACGGTGCGCCCCCGGTGCGACGCGATGAACTGCACGACCGCTACAACGTGCGCTTTCGCGGCGGACCGCTAGGTTCCTTGAGCGCCCTTGATGCCTACCCTCGGGTTGCAGGTGGACGAGTGCCCGAATCCGCTCCTTAACGGCTCGCGGACTCGCGAGACGCCCTAGCGGGCTAGCGGCGGGCAGGGGCCAAAGCAGGTAGACTCCTGCCGAGACTCAGGGGAAGTCGCCATGAACGAACGTGATCCCACGGAATCGCCCAGGCACGCGGCCAGCAAGCGCAGATGCCTCCGAATCCCGATGGTCCTGTTCGTCGTGGCGGCGATTGCCGGTGCCGCGGAGACCAGCGACGAACCGCTGATCGAGGACGAGATCAAGGTCATCGGCGAGCGGATGCCGATGACCGTCGAAGACCGGATGCGGATCTACCGTGAGCTCGCCAAGGCGCGCCAACTCTATTCCAACAACGAAATCGACGAAGCGTTCCCGCTGCTTCTGAACACCGCCCGCAAGGGATTCAAGAATGCCCAGGCACGGGTGGGGCACATCTACCTGCGGGGCCTCGGCAGCGTCGAACAGGACCCCGTGGAGGCCTTGGGTTGGCTCGGCGTTGCTTCCTCGGGCACTTCCTCGCCCCCCATCCGCAACTACTTCCACGACATCTGGCAGCGCATCCCGGACAAATACGTGGACAGCTTCGAGGAGGTCGTGGAGGAATACCGCACCAAGTACGGCGAAAACGCCACCGGCGTGGTATGCGAACTCCATCGCCCCTTGCGGTCCTTCGTCAAGCAGCTCATCTGCTATTTCGAACAGGATCTGCCTACCATGGTGCGGGAGCCTCTCGACGACTACATCGATGACGATGAACGCCAGCGCCTGATCAGAGAGAACGAGCAGCGCATGCGGGAGTACATCCAATCACGTCGGGGACTGCCCACGGGGGAATCCACAACCCCGTCCCCGTAGGCACCGTTTTCGAGGCTGTTCGTGTTCGAACAGGCACCATCGAAGTGCCCCGAAAGCCCGGTTAGACGGAATGACGCGGCGCTGGGCGCCGCCCCGGGGCGGCCACACTGCGACCCTGGTAGCCGCGCCAGCCCCCTCGTCCTCGGCCTTGTCCTGTTCGCGGCGGCCTGCTCGTTCGAGTCCGGCAGCGACGATCCGCCACGCGTTGCCCTCGACCCCGCTGACCGCGAACTGGCACGTTTTCTCGACGGCCTGCTCGATGCGGCGCTGACCAACCCGGGCGATGCGGAAGCCCGCGGTCGGCTGGCGATCGGCTACGAGATGAACGACTTCGACGACGCCGCCGTCGTTGCCTACCGGCAAGCAGAGGCGCTCGACCCCAGGGAATTCCGCTGGCCCTACTTCCTTGCCCTCCTGGCAGCCGGACAAGGCAACCCGGAAGCAGCGCTCGATAGCCTCGACCGCGCCCTGGCCCTTGATGCCGACTACGCCCCTGCCTGGCTGTGGAAGGCGTCGCTGCTTCGCGACCTCGGCGACGACGACGCCGGCACGGCCTACCGGCGCGCCCGGGAGCTCGGCGAGGAGGTACATGCCGTCGTCGGGCTTGCCCAACTCGCCTTGCGGCGGTCCCGACCCGACGACGCCCTGGCCCTGCTCGAGAGCGTCGAACGAGCGGACTGGCATCCCCAGGTCTTCCGGACGCTGGGCCGAGCCTATCAAGCGCTAGGCCGAACCGACGATGCGCGCATCGCGATGGCACGGGGCAGAGACCCGGAACCACTGCGCTGGCAAGATCCCCGTCTCGCCATGAAGTCGCGCTACATCATGAGCCAGGGCGGATTGTTGGCGCTGGCCGAGGAAGCCATGAAGGCCAAGGACTTCGAGACCGCCGTTTCGATCCTGGCACCGCTGCGGGCTCGGTTTCCCGACGACAAGGCGCTGCTTGGCAATCTCGCCATCGCCTACGGACGGCTGGGCCGGGCACGCCAGGCTTTCGATGTGCTCAGGCACGCGTTCACCGTCCATTCGGAACACTGGCCCTTTCACAACGCCATGGCCACCGTGCTCGAGGAGACCGGGGACCGCGACCGGGCCCGCGATCACCTCGAACAATCCCTGGAACTCAATCCGGCCCAGGCGTGGGTCCACGAGAAGCTGGGCCGGATGTGGATGGAGAACGGTGACTACGACAAGGCGCTGGCGCGCTTCCACGATGCCGTGCAGTACGGCATCGACAAGCCGGCGACCGTACTGCACCTCGCGGGATCCATCGAGGGGGCGAGGGAGCGTTGGCAAGAGGCGATTGCCTACTTCGAACGCGCCGTCGCCCTCGACGAGTCCCACGCCGCGGCGTACGTGCACCTAGCCCTCTGCCTCGCCGAGGTCGGCAGGCTCGACGAGGCCACGGCGGCGCTCGACTGGGCAGAGAAGATCGGAACGCGACCGCGGGAGGTCGCCGGCGCACGGGCGCGACTCGCTGGCCCGACGAATCCCGCATCGGTCGATGCAGGGGCGCCGCGACCGTGACCGACGCCGGGTCGGCATCGCCCCCACACCGGATACGCCGCTGGCAGGCCGCACTGTTTCCCTGTGTAGCGCTGTGCGGTTGCTCGGAACCGCAGCAGGTCGCCACGCCTTGGTTCGCCGAGGAAGCACGCACCCGTGGCATCGACTTTGCGCACCGTTCGGGATTCGCGGGGCGGCCACTCCTACCGGAGATTACCGGTAGCGGTGTCGCGTTGGCGGACCTCGACGGCGACGGCGACCTCGACGCCTACCTCGTCCAAGCCGGCAGTCTCTGGGACGGTGAAGCAGAGGCGGCACAAGCCGGCAACCGGCTGTTCATGAACGACGGGACGGGGCGTTTCGTCGAAGCCGAGGAACATAACGCCAGCGATACCGGGTACGGCATGGGCGTGGCGGCGGGCGACTACGACAACGACGGCGATGTCGACCTGTACGTCACCAACGTCGGGCCCAACGTGCTGCTTCGGAACCAAGGCAATGCGGTGTTCGAGGACGTCTCGGCAGAGGCCGGCGTTGCGGATGCCGGGTGGAGCACCTCCGCGGCGTTTCTCGATCTCGACGCCGACGGCGATCTCGACCTAGCGCACGCCAACTACATCAACTGGTCCCGGGACACCGAGATGGAATGCTACCTCGGCAGCCTGCTGACCTACTGTCCGCCGCTGGCCTACAACTCGCCCACCGCGGACCGGCTGTACCGGAACAACGGCGACGGCACCTTCACCGACTGGACCGACCGGTCTGGACTGAACCACGCGTTCGGCAACGGTTTCGGGCTCGTCGGCGCGGACTTCGACGCCAACGGCTTCACGGACCTGGCGATCGCCAACGACATGACGGTCGATCATCTCTGGCTGAACCGGGGCAATCTCGTGTTCGAGGAACGGGGCCATCTATGGGGATCCGCGGTGGACGAGCACGGCGTTGCCAAGGCCGGCATGGGCATCGCCGCCGCCGACATCGACGACGACGGCGACTCGGACTTCATGGTCGTCAACCTGCAGGGTCAGACCGATTCGTTCTTCCGCAACGAAGGCGGCTTCTTCCGCGACTCGACGGCGGAACTCGGCCTCGGCACCACCGGCCGCTATACGCGCTGGGGCATCGCGGTGGTGGACTTCGACAACGACGGACACCTGGACCTCTACGAAGCCAACGGCATGGTCGGCACCGAGACCCTCGACGAGCAACCCACGCAACTCGACTTCGACGAGCCCAACGTGCTGTTCCGAGGCACCGCCCGTGAGCGTTTCGAGGAGGTCATGCCGCGTGGCGGGGTGCGGCCGCCGCTGGTGCACACCAGCCGGGGGCTCGCGGTCGGCGACGTGGATGGCGACGGGGGACTCGATTTGCTCATCGCGAACCGGGACGCGCCCGCCTACCTGTTGATGAACCGCGTGTCGGCGCGGGGCAACTGGCTGCGTTTCCGCGCCGTGCTCGGCGAGCCCGGCCGCGATGCGCACGGCGCCACGGTCTCCGCCGTCATCGACGGCAAACGCATCTATCGCGACGTCCGGCCCGAGGGAAGCTACCTATCGTCGAGCGACCCCCGCGCTCACTTCGGACTCGGCAGCACGTCAAGGGCGACTGACGTGCGCGTCCGCTGGCCGTTGCGTGGCAACGGAGAAGCAGAGGCGGAATCCTTCGGCGACTACGACGCCGGGCAGACCGTGGTCCTTAGACAAGGGAGCGGAACAGCCATCGACCGCTGATCTTCGTCGTTGCCGCATGCATCGCAAAAGGGGCGGGACAAGCCCGTCCCCTATGGTTTGCTGTCCGCCCCGGAAGAGACTTGCCTCGCCAAGGTGTGGTAGCGGTCCACCGTAAGCGGGCCGAATACATGCTCCTCGCCGTCGGGCCAGCGTACACGCACGCGTCTCGGTTCCCCCGCCGTGCCGAGGCCGAACACGATCCGGGAGTCGTTGGCCGAGGCGTAGCTACCATCCGTCGACACCCACCTGCCGCCACAGGTGTTCGGCTCCAAAACCACGCGACTCCCGGCTGCGGGACCGGCGAGGTCGAGCCCGAGCCAATGGCCGCCCGTCGAGTCGTTCCGGTACAGCCTTGCGGGGCCACCGTTGTTGGTGACCAACACGTCGAGGTCGCCGTCGTTGTCGAAGTCGGCGAACGCCGTGCCGCGGCTCACCTCCGCGGGTTCGAACGCGGGAATGCGGACTTCGACGTAGCGACCGCCATCGTTGCGCCACAGCTGGTTGCGCTGGCGTAACGGCAGATCCAACGCACCCGGATCCTGTCCCGCGATCGCGGTGACGGCGCCGTTGGCAGCGAAAAGGTCGAGGTCGCCGTCGTTGTCGGCATCGAACCAGCCCGTGCCGAAGCCGGTGAACGGGATGCTCGACGCGGCCGCGCCGTGCGCAGCGGTGCGGTCCGCATACCAGCCGTCGCCTTCGTTGACGTAGAGCGTATTGGTCTGCGCAGCGAGGTGGGTGACAAAGATGTCGATGTCGCAGTCCCGATCGAAGTCCTCCGCGTCGACGCCCATGCTGGCTTCGACGTTGCCGTCGCCGTTGACCGCGACGCCGGCCAGGAGCGCATCGTCCACGAACTGCGTGCCGTCTTGGTTCACCCACAGCCGGTTCTCGTTCATGTCGTTGGCAACGTAGAAGTCGATGTCCCGGTCGCCGTCGAAGTCGTGCGCCACAACCCCGAGGCCCGCACCGCGGGTCGCGCCGATTCCCGCACCGGCGCCGATCTCCACGAACTCGAACCCGCCTCGGTTCCGGTAGAGCCGATCTACCGACGGCCGGTAGACCTCCGGCGAGCAGTAGCTCGGCGCGCCCGCATCGTCGCGGCACACCTTGTGCGTCGCAATGCTCCAGTCGACGTAGTTGGCGACGTAGAGGTCCGGCAGCAAGTCGCCGTCGATGTCCGCGAACGACGCGCTGACCGACCAATCGTCGTGGCGCAGGCCGGCATCCGCCGTCGCGTCGCGGAACCGCCCGGCCCCTAGGTTCTCGAACAGTTGGTTGGGTCCGAAGTTGGCCACGAATACGTCGAGGTCGCCATCGAGGTCGATGTCGGCGGTCGCGATTCCCATGCCGTAGCCCGAGGCGCAGATGCCCGATTCCGCAGTGACGTCGACGAACGTCAGTTCCCCGGGTGCCGCAGTGGTGTTGCGGAACAGATGATCGCAGGGCAGGTCCGCGGACCGCTCACGCAACGGTCCGCCTTGCACAACCCAGACGTCGAGCAGGCCGTCGTCATCGAAATCGAGTACGCCCACCCCGGCACCCATGATTTCCGCGAGCCACAGTTCCCCGGCCATGCCATTGACGTGCGTAAAGTCCAGACCGGCTTCGGCACCGACCTCGACGAAGCGGGGCTCGGCACCCGGAGGCGTTGCGCTGACGAGTAGGATCGCGAGCATGATCGCTTTCCACCACATTGCCGGTCTGCCTCTGCCAACCACCTGCGCACCGGTGATGCCCACCATTGAAGGAGTATGATACGACCCATGCCAGACCCTCGTTTCGTGACGAATGACTGACCTTCGTCACCGTTCGGATCTGCACCAATGAACAATGGTCCCGGCCGCACGCCCATCCCCGTCGTCGGACCGGGGATGCGCAAGCTGTTGCTGTTGGTCCTCGTTCTGTTTGCATTGCTGGTGGTCAACTCCGCCTACCTTGGTGCGATTACCTACCGCGAGTGGCTGACCGGCGAGAGCCTGGAAGACGCCGTCTACCTGTCGATGTTTCTCGGCCACCTGCTGCTCGGTGTCGCGATCACCGTGCCTGTCCTCGTCTACGGCGTCATGCACCTGCGCCGCGCCATCCGGCGGCCGAACCGCCTCGCGGTGCGTTTGGGGCTGGCACTGTTCGGCTGCGTCGTCCTTCTGCTCGCCACGGGGTTCGGACTAACCCGGGGCGTTCCGTTCGTCGAACTGCGCGATCCGGCGCTGCGGTCCGCCGCGTATTGGGCGCACATCGCGACGCCGCTCCTGATCACCTGGCTGTTCGTGCTGCACCGCCTCGCCGGCAGGCGAATTCGCTGGTCGGCGGGGCTTGGCATCGGCGCGGTCAGCCTGGTCGTCGGCATCTTGAGCCTTTGGCTCGTCGAACCCCGGCAAGACGATGCCGACGGCGACGTGGACTTCCTGCCCGCCCTGGCACGAACGTCGTCCGGAGGCCACATCCATCCAACGGAGCTGATGCGGGATGACGAATGCGCGCGTTGCCATCCCGATGCCCATGCCCAATGGCAATACAGCGCGCATCGTTTCGCGTCCTTCAACAACCCCGCGTACCTGTTCTCGGTCCGCAACACCCGGGCGTCCGCGCTGGCCCGGGACGGCAACGTTCACGCGGCCCGGTTCTGTGCAGGCTGCCACGACCCGGTGCCGCTGTTCAGCGGCCGCTTCGACGACCCCGACTTCGACGACGTGCACGATCCCACGGCCCATGCGGGCATCACCTGCGTGAGCTGCCATGCCATCGAAGCCATCGGCAGCGTCCGCGGCAACGCGGACTTCGTCATCGGCGTGCCCGAGCGGTACCCGTTCTCACGCGCCGACCAGCCCATCGCCGCCTGGCTCAGCGGCTTTCTCATCAAGGCGAAGCCGGCGCTGCACAAGCGCTCGTTCCTGAAGCCGTTGCACAAGTCCGCGGAGTTCTGCGGCACCTGCCACAAAGTGCACCTACCGGTCGCTTTGAACCACTACAAGTGGCTGCGCGGCCAGAACCACTACGACGCGTTCCTGCTGAGCGGGGTCTCGGGGCACGGCGTGACCAGCTTCTACTACCCCCCGAAGGCCGAGGAAAACTGCAACCGGTGCCACATGCCGCTCGTCGAGTCGGACGACTTCGCGGCCAGGCGCAACGACGATAGCGGCGCGTTGACCGTGCACGGCCACCACTTTCCGGCTGCCAACACGGCACTTGGCCACTTGCTCGGGTTTCCCGAATCGGTCAACGAGGCACACCGCGAGTTCCTCGAAGGCAGCTTGAGGGTGGACATCTTCGGCATTCGTGCGGGGGCGTCCATCGATGCTCCGTTGACCGCGCCGCTCCGTCCCGAGGTGCCGGCCCTGGCGCCGGGCGGCGAGTACGTCGTCGAAGTGGTGCTGAGGACGCTGACCCTGGGCCACACCTTCACGCAGGGAACCGCGGATTCGAACGAAGTATGGCTCGAGGTCACCGCGGTGAGCGGCGATCGGGTCGTCGGCATCAGCGGCGGGCGGGATCCCGCCGACGGCGCCGTCGATCCCTACTCGCACTTCGTCAACGCCTACGTGCTCGACCGCGACGGCAACCGCATCGACCGGCGCAACGCGGAGGACATCTTCACGCCGCTCTACAACCACCAATTGCCACCGGGCGCGGCTAGCGTCGCCCACTATCGTTTGACCGTGCCGAAGGATCTCGACGCACCCCTAGTCGTCACGGCGCGGCTGCACTACCGGAAATTCGACACGATCTACATGCGGCATTTCCAGGGCGAGGCATTTACCGGCAACACGCTGCCGATCACGACCATCGCGAGCGACGAAGTCGCGTTTCCCTTCGCAGCAACCCAACGCCACGGCGCTCCGGATATACCGGTCTGGCAGCGTTGGAACGACTACGGCATCGGTCTTCTGGCCAAGCCGGACCGGGGGGCGCTCCGACAGGCCGAGGCGGCGTTTCAACACGTCGCGGAATTGGGCCGTGCCGAAGGGGATCTGAACCTCGCCCGCGTGCTGATCCGCGAGGGTCGTCTCGACGAGGCCGGCGAAGCACTGCGCCGGGCGGCGGCGAATGGCGCATATCCCTGGTCGGTCGCCTGGTTCGGTGCCTTGGTCGACCTGCAGAACGGCGAGTTCGACGCCGCCATCGAATCGCTCACGGCTCTGGTCGAGACCCGTTTCGAAGAAGCCCGACGGCGGGGCTTCGATTTCTCGCGGGACTACCGCTTGCTGAACACCCTCGGACGAACCCTGTTCGAACGCGCCAAGTTGTCCGGGACCGCTGACGCGGAGCGGCATTGGCTCGAAGCCGCCGCTGACCGATACCGCCAGGCGCTGGCCATCGATCCCGAGAACGTTACGGCCCACTACGGGATGGCGCAGGTCGCCGCCCGGCTTGGCGACGAAGCGGCGGAAGGCCGTCACCGGCGCCTTCATGAGCAGTACCGACCCGACGACAACGCCAAGGATCGGGCGATCGCCGCAGCACGTCGGCGGGACCCGGCAGCGAATCATGCCGCCGAAGCCGTCGTGGTGTACGACCTGCAGCGCCCGGGCGCGTTTGAGCTAGGGGAAACGCCGCAGTGACCGAGACAGGGGAAGGTCCCGGACATTCCGACGGCGAAGATCGAATCCGGCGCGCGCTGCGTCTGTCCCTCATCGTGGCCGCCGCCATCGCCGTCGTTGCCGTTGCGGTGTTCTGGCTAACGTCGCGCAAGCCCGCCGACGACGCACCCGTCGAACATCGCCCCGCCGGACCGGACGCACCACAGAATGACGTTTCCGACCGGCTGCCGATCCTGTTGTTCACCGACGTCACGAACGAGGTCGGTATCGATTTCGTCCATGAGACCGGGGCGTATGGCGAGCGACTGCTGCCCGAGACCATGGGCGGCGGGGTCGCCTTTTTCGACTACGACAACGACGGCGACCCGGACCTCCTGTTCGTTAACTCGGCAACGTGGCCCTGGCGAGCGCGACCGGCGACGCCGGCAACATCGAAGCTGTACCGGAATCGCGGCGACGGCACCTTCGAGGATGTGTCCGCGGCAACGGCCATGGATGTCGTGCTTTACGGCATGGGCGTTGCCACCGGCGACTACGACGGCGATGGGTTCGTGGATGTCTTCGTCACGGCCGTGGGCGAGAACCGGCTGTATCGCAACCTGGGCGGTGAACGGTTCGCCGACGCGACCGCCGAGGCTCGCGTGGCGGGCAGCCCGGAGGCGTGGAGTACCAGCGCCGCATTCGCCGACATCGACGACGACGGCGACCTCGACCTGTTCGTGTGCAACTACGTCGCGTGGTCCCCGGAGATCGACCGGGAGGTCGACTACCGGTTGACGGGGATCGGCCGGGCCTACGGGCCACCGACCGACTTTCCCGGCACCGACTCGTACCTCTATAGGAATGATGGCGGGACATTCACGGACGTTTCCGAGGCAACTGGGGTCGCCGTGTCGAACCCGGCCACGGGACAACCGGTCGGCAAGGCGCTGGCGGTCCTGCCCTCGGACGTCGACGGCGACGGTCGCCTCGATTTCGTGGTTGCCAACGACACGGTGCGCAACTTCCTGTTCCTGAATACAGGCGGCGGCCGGTTCCGGGAGGCGGGCGTGGAGATGGGCCTTGCCTTCGACGCCGGCGGCGCGGCCACGGGGGCAATGGGCGTCGATGCCGCCCGCTACGACAACGACGACAAACTTGCCGTGGTGATCGGCAACTTCGCCAACGAGATGTCGTCCTTCTATGTCGCCCGTCCCGGCGAGGGGCTGTTCAGCGACGACGCCATCGTCTCCGGACTCGGTGCACCGAGCCGACGAGCGTTGACCTTCGGCTTGTTCTTCTTCGACGCCGACCTCGACGGCCGTCTCGACATGCTCGCAGCAAACGGCCACGTGGAGCCGGAGATCCAGCGGGTTCAAGCCAGCCAAAGCTATGCGCAGCCAACCCAACTGTTTTGGAACTGCGGAAAGGGCTGCGCTCGTCGGTACGCCTTGCTGGACCGAGTGGGGGACCTGGCAAGGCCGGTCATTGGCCGCGGCGCGGCCTACGCCGACATCGACAACGACGGGGATCTCGACGTCGCCATCACCCAGGTCGGCGGACGGGCGGTGCTGTTGCGCAACGATCAGATGGTAGGCCACAACTGGGTGCGGGTGAAACTCGTCTCGGAGTCGGACAACCGGCACGCGATCGGCGCCGTCGTGACGGCCACCATAGCCGGCCATCGGCAAATTCGGGTCGTCAATCCAGCGCGAAGCTACCTCTCACAGGTCGAATTGCCCGTCACGTTCGGCCTAGGCGGCGCGTCCCGCATGGACGAGTTGACCATCGAGTGGCCAAACGGCGGCGAAGAGACCTGGGTAGACCTTCCGTCCGGGCGCTCCTACGCCGTGCGCCAGGGCGAGCCACCGTCACCCCTGCCGTAGGGGACGGGCTTGTCCCGTCCCGGCCACCTTCGCGGGCGACCACAAGGGTTCGCCCCTACGGATCAATACAGCACGCCTTTCCCGAGCACGCCGAGCATCATCACGATGGCGGTCACGCAGAGCGCGTAGAGCACCTTCCGGTCGTGGCCCAACTCGGTTCTCATCGCGGATCTCACCTCAGTGTTGTCGGCCTTGAGGTCGCGGATCATCTCCTTGAGATCCCCGGCGACCTCCCGGATGTCGTACTTCAGTCCCTCCTCCATGCGATGCATGTCCGACTTCAGTTCGCCCATGTCGGATTTCAGTTCGTCTTTCGTCAGCTTGAGGTTGCGGTCCTGTTCGCGTCGCATCTCCTTGAGGTCTGTTTCAACACCCGCGATGCTCTCCTTGAGGTCTCGTTCAACGCCCGCGATGCTCTCCTTGAGTTCGTCGCGGGTCTGCTCGACGGCGCTTTCGACTTGGTCGACGCGTCGCGCCAAGTGGGCGACGTCGGTCTGGACGGCCGCCACGCGCGCGTCGAGGGTGGGTTGGTTGTTGGTTGGCTCGCCGTCATCCATGGCTACTCGACCTACTGCTGCCAAGTTCATGGGACGAGCGTACCGCGCAACCGTTCGTTGGTCAACAAAAAGTTAATTAAAATAATAAGTTAGATCAAACTATCGCGTTTCTCACGCAAGAACAACACCTTGGGTTTCGGCGCTAGATACCCCCCTCGTAACAAGCCGTACGAGTGGATTCGTAACCGTCGCACAACGAACGACGCCGGAGGCGGGACTGCCACGAAAACCCGTGCCGAAACAGTCCTTGACGCCACCTTGGATTGATGGTCCGCTTGGCGCGGGGTGGGGGACGTGTCAGACATCGTCCAGGACATAGCCGACAACCGGGCCCGGTCCCGGGCCTTGCCCATGTTCGGCCCGGGCTACCTGCCGCCCGAACTGAGTCCCGGGGTCGAGCAGGACAAGAGCGGCTTCCGAGACGTCCTCTACCTCTTCCTCCGCTCCTGGCCCTATATCCGCTACTACTTCCTCGGCCGCTGGTGGATTCCCGGCAAAGGCATCGGCACCACGACCGCGGAAGTACTCGCCAGCGAAGGCTACAGCTTCGCGTATGCGCCGTTCCTGGTGGTGGCTGTCGCCCTAGCGGGCCCGATGACCGGTCTCGTGCCGGCGACCCTCGAGTGGCCTTGGTTCCTCATGTACGTCCCGACGATCACCATCGCGGCATCGATGTTCGGGCTTGCGTTCGCGCCGCCGGGACGGTGGCAGGCCTTGTCCATCGCCGCCGTCATCCTCTCGGGCATCGGCGTGGTGACGTCCTCGGGATTCTTCATGGAGGGCTGGCCGCCGAAGCTCTACGGCACGGCGGTCGTTGCCGCGTGCATCTTCGGCTGGACCGTGCAGTTCCGCATCCGGCACAACGGCGAAACCCGCCTGGAGTTCCGGGTCCGTGCGGCGACTCACCTGGTGTATTTCTATGCCATCAACTTCGGGCAGCGTTTTCTCGGCCTAGCACTCGGCCTGATCCTCGGCGACCTCGTCAATCAGAACCTGCTCCAAGGCGAGCCGCTCGCTCCCTCGCTGCAGAAAATCGCCATGTTCTTCGGGGTGCCGGAATGGGCCTACACGGCTGTCGAGGAATTGACCCGGGAGCAGAAGGTCGAACTGATGTGGCTCTACGTCAAGATCGAGCTGCTCATCTGGGTGACGCAGTCGCCGCTGAACACCTTCGTCAACCCCTACTACAACATGTGGATCATGCAGCAGATCAACCAAGATCTGCGCATCGCACTGGTGGAACGCTGGCACCAGCTGTCGATGAGCTACCACAGCGGCCACCGCACGGGCGATTCGATCTTCCGTGTCTACCAGGACAGCGCCATGGTCGTGTCGGTGATCGGGCATCTGCTCGCAATGACCCTGGCCAGCGGCAGCTATCTGACCTGCGTGGTGCTGGTCACGCTTCTGAGTCCCTGGCTGGGCCTGATGGCCGCCACCCTGCTGATACCCGCCTTCATGTGGTCGTATTGGGCAATGCCACGGATGCGGGTGCGGGCGTTGGCCTATCGAGCCGCGGCGTCCGATGTCACCGCAACCATCCAGGAGGCGTTCGGCGCCATCAAGCTCATCAAGGCGTTCGGCACGAGGAAGCGCGCCCAGAAACGCTTCGAAGACGACGCCGTCATGGCGTTCAACGCCGCGTACCGGGTCCGCAACCTGATCGCCGTCGTCACCATCGTGATGTACACGCTGGCCGCCACCTTCTTCATCGGCGGCGAGTTCGCCATGGCCCTGTGGGCGAACCGAGGCGACCCGGCGTTCGCGGCCGAGTTGATCGGCCTGTTGGGACTGAGCTACGTGGTCTGGAATCTCGCCACGTTTCGCTGGGGGGAAGCCCAGTTTCGGGAATCGAGCCATGACATCCGCGGCGTGCTGCGCGGCTGGATGACGGCCCAGGACATGGCCATGGGACTGCGCCGGGTGTTTGACATCCTGGACATCGAACCCGATGTGAAGGACCGCGAGGACGCCGTCCCGATGACGCGTTTCCAACGCGAGATCCGATTCGACAACGTCCGGTTTGCGTATGAACGGGGGCGTCCGGTTCTCGACAATGTGAGCTTCTCCGCCACGCCCGGAACCATCACGGCGATCATCGGCCCGACGGGATCCGGCAAAAGCACGCTGATGACGCTGCTGTTGCGCCTCTACGATGTCGATGCCGGGACGATATCCATCGACGGCATTGACGTGCGCGACTACCAGGTAGAGGCCTTGCGCGGCAATATCGCCATCGCGCTCCAGGAAAACGTGCTGTTCGCCATGTCGGTGCGCGACAACATCCGCTACGTCGCGCCGGGCGCAGACGATGCAACGGTGCTCGAAGCCGTCCGTGTCGCGTGCATGGACGACTACGTGAACGGCTTGCCCCGGGGCCTCGACACCACACTGTCCGACCGCGGCGGCAAGCTCTCGACGGGCCAGCGTCAGCGGCTGTCCATCGCCCGCGCGGTGGTGCGGGACACGCCCATCCTCGTGCTCGACGAACCGACCGCCGCCTTGGATGCGGCCACCGAACACCGGGTCATGACGAACCTGGCCGAGTGGGGCCACGGGCGGGCGATATTCCTCATCACGCACCGCATTTCAACCATACGTCGCGCCGACAACATCCTCTATCTCGATCATGGTCACATCGTCGAGAGCGGCGACCACGACACGCTGATGGGTATCGAGCACGGCCGCTACCGCGCCTTCGTGGAAGCCGAGTCGCACCTGAAGAGAACCGCGTAGCGATGTCCGAGCCCCCCGACAACCCCCGCCCCAGGCGTTCGCTGCGGGAACGGGAGCACGACCTCGAGGTCCGTGCGAGCCTGATCGACACCCGCACGACAATCACGATGAAGGAGTCGGCGCGCATCATCCTGCGCGCGGCGAGCTACCTGCGCTATTTCGTTTGGCGTTCCGTTGCGAAGCTCGCGATGACCTGGGTGGGCCGGGCGATCCCCATATTCGTGCTGACCTGGTTCAGCAAGATACTGATCGATCACGTCGTGCTCGGCGTACCCATCGAGGAAGCCGAGCAGTACCCGGCCTACATGACGCCCGTGCTGGACATGCTGCAGGGCTATTCGGCGTTCGAGATCATGATCTTCCTCGCCATCGTGGGCGTCGGCCTGATGGTCACCATCGGCGCCTACCCCGGCTACCGCGATGAAGTCGAGGCCGGGCTGCTGGAAGGGCGCGACTACGCGACGAGTACCGAAAACGCCATGCACGGCGGCCACAGCAGCCTCGGCGCATTCTGGGGCTACGTGGAGTTCACCATGAACATGCGCCTGACCCAGGCGCTCAACCACACCCTGCGATCCCATGTGTTCAGCCGCATCATGGGACTGTCCATGACGCGCCTGGAGGATCAGCGCATCGGCGACTCCATCTACCGGGTGCTCTACGACACGCCGCAGATCAACGAGATCTTCTACCAGATCGTGCACACCCCGGTGATGACGATCACCCTGTTCATCGCCGCCGCCTGGACCATGATGAGCGCCTACCCGACGGTGCCCGAACTGCTCTGGATGACGGTGGTCATCCTGCCGCTGTGGTTCTGCGTGTCGTCGCTGTTCGCCCCCATCGTGCGCCGCCGCGGCCAGGCCGCCCGCGCCGCCGGCGCCTTGACCACCAGCACCATCGAGGAGGGCATGGACAACGTGCTCGCGGTGCAGAGCCTCGGCGGCAACAAGAAGGAACGGGGTCGGTTCGGCGACGACAGCGCGGAGTCGTTCAAGCGCCATCGAATCCAGTCACTCGTCTGGATGTCCATCTTCTGGGTCAACGGGGCGTTCAACCAGATCATCGAACTGTTCTTCTTCTGCTACGTTCTGTTCATGGTGTTCGATGGCCAGCTCTCGGTCGGCGATTTCGGCGTGCTGCTGGGCATGATCGGCCAGCTTCGGGGACGCGCCCAGGAACTCGCGTGGATCTGGATCCGCTTCCAGGACAACGTGGCGGCCATGCGGCGGGTATTCGCGATGATGGATCTGCCGCCGGAGGACGACCTTGGCCGCAAGACCCTTCCACCCATTCGAGACGGGGTGACGATGCGCAATGTGGGCCTCGTCTACCCCGACGGGCGCCGTGCACTGGAAGGCATCGACCTCGAGGCCAACGTGGGCGAGATCGTCGCCTTCGTGGGACCCACCGGGGCCGGCAAGACCAGCCTCGCCTACCTCATCCCGCGCTTCCACGAGGCCACCGAAGGCGAGGTGCAGATCGATCGACGCCCGGTCAACGGCTTGACCCTCGACAGCCTGCGCGACCAGGTCACCTACGTCTTCCAGGAGACCCAACTGTTCCGGGACTCAATCCTCGAGAACATCCGCTACGGCAAACCGGACGCCCATCAGTCCGAAGTCGAGCGGGTGGCGAAGATCGCCGGCATCCACGACTTCATCATGTCGCTCCCCGACGCATACCGGACCGAACTCGGCACGGTGACCAGCAGCAAGCTATCGGTCGGGCAGAAGCAGCGCATCGCCATCGCCCGCGGCCTGTTGCGGGAATCGAAGATCCTGATCCTCGACGAACCGACCTCGGCCCTCGATCCCGAAACCGAGGAGTACCTGGTGCAGTCGCTGCACGAAGCGGCGAAGGACCGGCTGGTGATCATCATCGCCCACCGGCTGTCGACGATCGCCAACGCCAACAAGATCGTTTTCCTGGAGGACGGTCGCGTGGTCGAACAAGGCGGGCATGCCGAGCTACTTGCCAAGGACGGCGGGCGCTACCGGGAATTCGTTGAGCTGCAGACGACGGCGGCGACATAGGGGCGACGCCATCGCGCCCCGCGGGCGCACCGTCGCCCCTGCCATGTGGTGCGTTCGGCGCGGGACGCCACAAGGGCGTCACCTACGGGTCTCATCGGCCATCGGCTTCTTGCTATGGGTCGCGGCCTGCTCGTCGAACACGACACCGGATCCGGAGCCCCGCTACCGGGCCGAGATCCAGCGCACCGCGTACGGCATTCCGCACGTCAAAGCCGACGACTGGGGCAGCCTCGGCTACGGCTACGGGTATGCCTACGCCCAGGACAACTTCTGCGTGGCCATGCACGCCATCGTGTTCGCGACCAGCCGCTCCGCCGAGTTCCTCGGCGAAGCCGGCGGCGACCTCACCGCTGACTTCGTCCTGCGTTTCCTGCTCGGCACCAAGGATGAGTTCGCCGAGAACGTCCTGAACCGCAAATCCAAGGCGTTTCTGCTTACGGAGGGTTTCGCCGCCGGGATGAACCGCTACCTGCGCGAGGCCGGGGTGGACGGCCTTCCCCGTGGCGATCAGGGGTGTCGCGGCGCCGATTGGGTCTACGAGATCGACGCGGTGGACATCTGGATGCTGATCGCACGGGTGGTTCTGAGCGGAAGCTCCGACCAGAGCATCGTGCGGCGGGCCATTTTCGCGCCGACAGGGCCCGACGACGCCGCGTCGACCAACGTCGGCGACATCGACGCGGCGGCCTTGAAGCGCGCCTTTCGCGACAACGGCCACTATTTCCGGCACCGCGATGGCGGCAGCAATGCCCTGGCCATCGGCCGCGATCTCAGCCAGACTGGCCGCGGCCTCCTGCTCGGCAACCCGCACCGCGGCTGGACCGGCCCCGGCGCGTTCCATCAACTGCATCTCACCATTCCCGGGGAATACGATGTCGCCGGCGCGGCGCTGCACGGCATCCCGTGGGTCGGCATCGGCTTCAACGGCGACCTGGCGTGGACCCACACCACGTCCTTCGCGACGCGGTTCACGCTCTACGAACTGCAATTGAATCCGGACGATCCGCTGCAGTATCGATACGAGGATGACTGGCGCGACATCAGCGCCCACGACGTAGCCGTCGACGTCAGGCTCGACGATGGTTCACTCGAGACCCGGACGCACGCCTTCTACCGTTCGCACTTCGGCCCCGTCGTGGGCTTGGGCGAAGTCAGCTCCGTCCTCGCCGGATGGCCGATGCCGAACGGCAACCTGTTCACGTTCCGGGATGCCAACGCCTTGCGCAGCACGATGACGGTGGACCAGTACCTCGCCATGGGCCAGGCAAGCAGCATCGAGGCGTTCACCGAGGCGTTGCGGGACATCGGCGTACCCATCTTCCACACCCTCGCCGCCGACCGCCACGGCGACGCCTTCTACGGCGAGGTCGCCGCCGTCCCCCATGTCTCCGACTTGCAGCGCCAAGACTGCGCAACTGACCTGGGCCGGCTGCTCGCCGCTTTCTCCAACAACGCTCTCATCACCTTGGACGGGAGTTCCGCCGACTGCGAATGGGGCGAGGACGACGACAGCCCGCCGGACTCCGGCCTCTACGGCTACGAAGCCCGCCCCAAACGCCTGACCACGGACTACGTCGGTAACGGCAACGACAGCTACTGGCTCAGCAACGCCGACGACCCGATCACCGGGTTCTCGCCGATCTTCGGCTGGCTCGGCCACGAGAACACCCAGCAGAGCCTGCGCACCCGCATCGGCCACCTGATGGTCGCCGAACGGCGCGACGCCAGCGACGGCCTCGGCCACGCGCCTGGATTCACGCTCGAGTCGCTCAAGGCGTTCATGTACCAGAACCGCGTCTACGGAGCCGAAATCGTTCTCGACGACGTGCTGGCGTTGTGCACGGCCCTCGATGGCAGCGACGCCGACGAGGCGCGGGCGATCCAGGCATGCGAAGTCCTCGACGCCTGGGACCGAACGGTCGATGTCGAGAGCCGGGGCGCACAGGTATTCACGGAGTTCTGGCGGGAGATCCACCGCGAGCTGGGCAGCGATTTCAACGTGCTCATCGAGTCGCGGAATTTCTGGGCGGTGGACTTCGACCCCGCCGACCCGCTGAATACGCCCCGGGGCATCGACCGTTCGCGACGCAGCAACCGCAAGCTGGTCGTCGAGTCGCTAAGTCGGGCCGTGCAACGGCTTCTCGATGCCGGCATCGCCCTGGACGCACCGTGGGGCGAGGTGCAGTTCGTGACCCGCAACGGCATCGATATTCCCATACACGGCGGCCATGCCGATGCCGGCGTCTACGGGCACATCTCGCCGAGCCTCTCCGCCGGCGGCTACCGACCGCGACGCGGCAACAGCTACATCCAGGCGGTTACCTGGGACGCTGAGTGCCCCTTCGCCGAGACGATCCTCCTGTCGTCACAGTCCAGCGACCCGGACTCACCCCATTTCGCCGACCAGACCGAACTCTACGGTCGCAAGGCGTGGGTGTCCTTCCCCTACTGCGCGGCGCATATCGAAGCGGCCCGGATCGGCGACATCATGGTCTTGCAGGAATAGCCACCGGACTAGGACTCATCGAGCCCGTACACCGCACCGAAGCCGATCTTCGTGTCGTCGTGAACGATCGCCAGCACCATGGCTCGATCCCCGCTTCCCGGACTCTCCGGCGAATCGAAGACCGCGACGATCAGATCCACGACGCCGGGCGGCAGAATCAGCAGGCTGCAGATTATCGTGACGTCGGCCTCGTAGACCGTGAACGCCGGATTGACCGGGCCGATGGTGCCGGTGACATTGCATGTGAAGGTGCCGGCCGTGAAGCTGAAGCCAAGTTCTCCGTCTGCACCCGGCTCGAAGTTCTCGTTCAGGTCGGCATCGTCTCCCAGCACCGGAACCCACAGCTTCGCCACCTCCGCCGCCGCGCCGCCGCGCTCAAAGCCGGTGAACGCCCAGCCATGAAACGCCCGGTCCGTGCCCTCGGCGGTGTACGTCCCGCGAATCCAATCGCCCGGGCGATACGCGGCGGCGAGATCGAAATCCACGCTGCCGCCGACCGCGGTGAGACCCTGGAGCTCGAACTGGCCCGATTCGTAGAGCTCGCCCGACGCCGCGATTCCGCCCGGCGTTGACTCGAACGTCCCGCGGGCCATGCGGTTCACCTCGTCGGCTTCCGGCAGCCAGGCGTACATCCGGCTGTCCGGCAGCAGGATGATGTAGCCGTCGCCGCCCGCCTCGTCCTCGAACGACACCTGCCAGATGCCGGTCGCGCCCCGGTAGTTCGGATTGGCTCGGGAGAGATTCGACAGGTGCCCCGCCGGCGTGCTCATCAAGTTCACGACTTGCACGGGCACATCCGAACGGACGTCGAGGGACCATTTGCCTGTGCCGTCACCGATGCCGTCCATCTCGAGTTCGGCGGATCCGACGGTCTGTGCGCCCCCGGGCGAAATGGTCAGGCTGAATTCGCCCGGCTCGCTGTCGTCCTCGGCGTCCTCGGGCGCATCGTCCCGGCCGGTGATCGTGACAGCGGCTTCCCCATCGCCGGGATTGATCAGGCGCAGGGAACTCGCCTGGTTCACATTGCTGCCCGGATTGAAGATGGGAACCCGGTGCCGCAACGATGCGTCCGGGACGACACCGTGCATGCTGGTGAGGAAGCCGTCGCTCAAGGTGCGGATGTAGGCCAGGGGCTCGATGTCGAGGCCGCCGCCGTAGAGCAGTAGCCGCCAGTCGCCCTCGCCGTCCCCAAGCCCATCCGGCAGTCCCTTGCCTTCACTGCCGTTCTCGATGTCCGCGGAGTTGAGGTGCTTGGTTTGCCGGGCGTCGAGCGACAACTCGATCGGACCATACCGCGTCCCCGCGTCGTCGACGCCCTCGATTTCCACCATGCCCGGTTCATCCGAGTGGTTGATGATGCGGATGAAACCCTGCCGCTGGTCCGGATTGCCGTGTGCCATGAACAGCGGAACCGAGTGTTCGCGCCCCCGCGGTTCGTCCTCCGCCTCCTGGCCAATGGCCGGCCAGCAAAGAAGCAGCGCCGCAGACAAAATCCTAACTTGCACTCGATCCTCCGAGCGGGTTGTTGTCGCCGCTCGGAACACTACACCAGTTCTCCGCACGCACGCCCCATTGGCAGTGCGTCAGTTTGAAAACGGGGTGACTTGAACACGTCGCCACCAGGCTCAAAGGCAAGCACAGACCGGACTTGGTGTAGAATGGTCGGTCAACCTCGACCCCCTCGCTGCAAGTTTTGCCTAGCCCCCCGTCTTCCGCCAAAACGTCTCAGCCGGCTTCGACGCCGCCATACACCGCGCCCCCGACCGCCGCCCGCACAGGACTCCAACGCCCACGTCGTGCCCGATGCCTGCGCGTGGCAAAGGGGGTTTCGCCATGAGCATGCGCGGCGGCAGCTTCGGCGGCTATAGCAGCGGTCGCGGCAGTTTCGGCAGCTATCGAAAGGGACCGGCGCGGGAACGCTCGTCGTTCAAGCACCTGGGGCACCTGAAACGGCTGTTCCCGTACGTGGAGCAGTACCGCTGGGTCTTGGCGTTTTCGCTGCTTGGGCTCCTGGTCACGCGTGCCCTGATGATGTACCAGCCGTTGCTCATGAAAACCGCCATCGACAGCCTGTCCTACCCGGAGATCGAGCCCAACTACGTCTATCCTGCGCTCGGCATCCTGGGAATCGTCATTCTCCACTCGGGCATCTATATCGCCACGCGCTGGGCGCTGCGGCGAATCTCGATCGCCATTACCTACGACCTGCGCAAGCGTCTGTTCGACCACATCCAATTCCAGGGCCCGACCTTCTTCAACCGCTTCGGCACCGGCGATCTCATGTCCCGGGCGGTGAACGACGTGCGCATGGTGCGCATGGCCGCATCGTTCGGTTGGGTGATGATCCTGCAGACGCTGATGACGTTCCTCATGGGCGTGGCCTTCATGATCCACCAGGCGCCGGCGCTGGCCGGCTGGGCGCTGATACCCCTGCCCTTCGTCGGCATGGTGGGCTGGTTCATGGCCCGGGGGATGTATCCGTACTACCGGGAGCGCCAGGAGGCGATGGCGGAGGTCACGTCGTTCGCCCAGGAGAACCTGAACGGCATCCGCACCATCCAGGCCATGGCCCAGGAGGACCACGAGATCGCCCGTTTCAGGCGCTCGAGTACGGTGTATGCCCAGAAGTGCTACCGCGCCACGCGCTACCAGACCTTCATGGGCGTCGCGATGCAGGCGACGTCCACAATCTCGCCGCTGATCATCATGTTCTACGGCGGGCTCCTGGTGCTGGCCGGAGACATCACCGTCGGGACGTGGACGGCGTTCTCCTTCTACCTCGCCATGGTCACGATGTCGGTGACCTCCATCGGCCATTCGCTGGCGATGTTCGTTGCCGCCGCCGCGGGTACCGAGCGGCTCTTCGAGGTTCTCGACGCCGAGCCCGAGGTCGTGGACGATCCGCACTTCCAGCCCTCCGGCCCCATCGAGGGACGCCTCGAGTTCCGGAAGTTCTCCTATCGGCATCCGGGCGCACCCCGACCGACGATAAGCAACATCGACCTGCACGTGAACGCGGGAGAAACCGTCGCGCTGCTCGGCCGGGTCGGCTCCGGCAAGTCCACGATCCTGAAGGCCGCCGTTCGCCTGCTCGACACGCCCAAGGGCAGCGTGTTCCTGGACGGCCACGACGTCTGCGACTTCCCAGTGCGGAATCTGCGCGAGGTCGTGACCCTGGTGCCCCAGGATCCGTTCCTGTTCTCGGCGACGTTGCGCGAGAACCTGACCTACGACGATCCCGAACGTCCGGACGAGCCCATCTGGGACGCCGTCGACGCCGCCGGGCTCGGACCGACCATCCGCGAAATGGCCGACCAGCTGGCGACCATCGTCGGCGAGCGGGGAATCACCCTCTCAGGTGGTCAGAAGCAACGTGCCACCTTGGCCCGCGGGCTCATTCGGGACGCCAAGGTGCTGCTTCTCGACGACTGTTTCTCGAGCGTCGACACCGAGACGGAAGACCGGATCCTCTCCGGGCTCGAACGCCTGCGCGGGTCGAAGACCACCTTGCTGATCTCGCACCGCGTCTCGACCGCGCGTCACGCCGACCGCATCTACGTCGTGGACAACGGCCGGGTGCTCGAGACCGGCACCCACGCGGAACTGCTCGCCAGGAACGGCTACTACGCCGAGCTCGAAGCCGTGCAGAGCAACCAGGATCTCGACCGCTCCCGCAAGAGCCAGTTGCTGCGCGACCTCGAGGTTGCCGACGACGAACCGGGCCTTGCCGCCGTACCGGGCGACGCATGAACGGGGCAGCCACCAAGGCGCAGCCAGCGCGCAACTACTCGGCCTTCGACGCCGAACTGACCCATCAGGCCCTCAACCTGCGCCTGTTCCTGCGACTCCTGAAATGGGCGAAACCGTACCGGGTCACGCTGATCGCGAGCGCGGCGCTGGTGATCGTCGGCTCGGGCTTGGGCGTGCTCATGCCCGTGGTTCAGAACCGGATCCTGATCGACGAGATCCTGGTCCCGAACAAGGCCGTGGATGCGCCGGACTACGGGCTCGTGGAGGCCCTGCAATGGTGCGTCGAGGTGTTGTCCATCCAGCCGCTCGCGGTGGCGGTGCTGTTCTACATCGCCATCTTCGTCGTACAGACCCTGTTGGGCGTCGCCCAGCAACTGCTGCTCACCAGCGGGTCGCTGAAGACCCTGCGCGACCTGCGCATCGATTTGTTCGCATCACTCGAACGCAAGCCCGCGTCCTTCTACGACCACGTCGCCGTTGGACGGGTGATGACCCGGGTCACCAACGACATCGAGAACCTGTTCGACCTTCTGACCGGATTCGTATCCAGGGCGGGCATCGTGATGCCGTTCTTCTTCGCGCTCGCCATCATGCTGCACTTCAGCTTCCACCTGACCCTGGTCGGACTCGCGATCATCCCCCTGGCCGCGGTCGCCACGTACTACTTCCGCATGGTCATGCGCGAGATCTTCCGCAGGATCCGGGACTCCGTATCGGCGCTGAACCAGTACATCCAGGAAGACCTGATGGGCATCGAAGTGGTCCAGCTTTCGGGCCGCGAAGAGATGAACATGGCGGAATACGACGAACTCAATCGGGACAACCGCCGCCAGGAGTACCGAGCGATTCCCTACGAGACCTCGTTCGAGACGTTCAACATGAGCCTGTCCAGCATCGCCACCGTGGCCGTGATCTGGTTCGGCGGGGGCCAGGTGGTCCAGGAGGCCATCAGCATCGGCACGCTCATCCTGTTCACGCACTACATTCAGACGATGATCGCGCCGGTCTCCAGCGTCGGCTACTTCTTCAACATCCTGTTCCGCGCCATGGCCTCCGGGGAGCGGGTATTCCAGGCACTGGACTGGGACGAGCGGCTGCACGAGCCGGCGCATCCTGTGCGCCTGCCCGAACGGCTCAAGGGCGAGGTGGTGTTCAAGAACGTCAACTTCGCCTATCCCGGCGGCGAACCGGTCCTCAAGAACATCTCCTTCGACATCGCCGCCGGTGAGAAACTCGCCATCGTCGGCCCCACCGGGTCCGGCAAGAGCACCATCATCCGCCTGCTGGCGCGGTTCTACGACTTTGACGACGGCATGATCTTCCTAGACGGCAACGACGTGAACCACATCGCCAGCAGCGACCTGCGCAAACGGATCGGCGTGGTGCTCCAGGACTTTCACATCTTCTCCGGCACGGTCGCCGAGAACATCTCGCTCAACAGTCCCGACATCTCCCAGGAACGCGTTGAATGGGCGGCCCGGGTGGTCAATGCGGACCCGTTCATCCGGGAACTGGAGGACGGCTACCACACGGAACTCGCCGAACGCGGCCACAACCTGTCCCAGGGCCAGCAGCAGTTGCTCGCCTTCGCCCGCGTCCTTGCCGCCGACCCGGAGATCCTGGTGCTCGACGAGGCGACTTCCAGCATCGACACCGGCACCGAACTCATCATCCAGGACGCCCTGCACAAGCTCACCGAGGGACGGACATCGATCATCATCGCGCACCGCCTGCAAACCATTCAGGAATGCGACCGCGTCCTGGTTCTCCACCACGGCGTCATCAGGGAACTCGGCACCCATGACGAACTGATCGCGCAGCGTGGAATCTACTACACGCTGCACGAACTGCAGTTCCAGGACAGCAAGGTGGCTGCCGAACTGGCCGGAGAAACGGAAGAGAAGCCCAAACCCCGGTTCGGGTGGACGGAACCGGACGACGACGAACCGTTTCCCGAAGGCGGCATGGAAGGCGGCGGCATGGGAGGCCCGGGCATCGGCGGTCCCGGCATGGGTGGCAGCGGGGGCATGGGCACGGCGGGCAGCGGCGGCATGGTCGGCCCGCGCCGGCCGCGGAACCGCCGCTAGAGCCGTTCTCAGTCCTGAAGCGGATTCCGAACCCTGAGGTTCGGGAACCGACTGAAATCTCGGTCCGCGGTCCAGAACTCCGTCACGCCGTGCCCGATGCAAAGGCTGGCAACCCGCGCGTCGTGCACCACGGGTCCCCTCACCTGCCCGTTGCGCAACTGATCGGCAAGCACGTCCCAGTGCGAGTCCGCTTCGCTCAGCAACACGGCGGCAGGTGACGCCAACCACGCATCTACCTGATCGATCGCTTCCGCGGTGGTGGATGGAGGATCATAGATCCGCGGGTGGCTAGCAATGGCCAGAAACTCGTGTACGCATGGCCAAGGCAACCCCCAGGCCACGCGTCCCTTGGCGAGGGTCGCGATCCGCGCCCGCGCCGGTGCATGCCACTCCGAATCCGCGCGATGGGCGTAGACCAGGATGTTGGTATCCGTCGCGATCACCCGCCGCGATCCTCGTAGGCGGCTTCCCGGATGCGTGACCAGCCGGCGTCGCGATAGCCGGGTTGCATGCCGCGGCCAGTCACGGATGCGTCCCGCAACGTAAACCGCTGCGACCGACGGTCGGCGCGCATCGCGAGCCGCAGGCCTCGTTCAATGAGTGATCGCAGCGTCGTACCCTCCCGTCCCGCATGGGCTTTGGCCTCCCTGGCGAGGTCGTCCGCGATCTCGATTGTCGTCTTCAATATGGGTCCCCATACTTGGCTATACGGGTTCCCATTGTATGTGTACTGTGTACCCGTATCCAACCCCGGCGTAACGCGCGGGAAACGGACCGTGCACGTTGCGAAGATCCGCATTGCCGTTAGCCGACCTGGTCCGCCCGCTGGCATAGTTGTCGACCAACCGGCACTGTTTTGAGGGGCCACCAGATTGAGGGCGGTACCTGACGCCCCGTACCGTTGTTGAGCGGTGCCCATCTTCACAATTGAGCGAAGTTCGGCAAAGAGGCCAAGGGGGCGTGGCTATTGCGCCCCAGGGAGCGCCCGCGAAGGTGTCGCGGGACGGCACAAACCCGTCCGCTACGGATCGTCGGTGTGAGGCGGAGCGGCCTCGCTAGATAATGCCTTTCGGGACCACGCCCAGGAAGTACTGCCCGGCGGTCTCGTAGTGGGCCTCGCGGCCCTGCACCTGCTGGGTGATGACGTGGGCGTCTTGGAAACGCCGCTGGATCGCCCGGTCGTGGAAGATCGCCGTGGACCCGCTCAGGTTGTAGGCAATGTCGACGACGCCGGCGGATTCGCGGATGGCGTGGGTGCCGGCCATGCGTAGCTGAATACGTTCGGCCATGGTGATCCTTCCGGTAGCCGACACCGACTTCCAGACGTTGCCGGCCGACTCGAAGAGCAACGCCTTGGCGGCCTGCCACCTGGCCTCGGCCTTGCCGACCTGCTGCTGGATCACGGGATCCTCGCAAAGCGGCCGGGAACCGAACCGGGGGCGCTTGTCGCTGGCGAGTTCGATGGTGGCGTCGAGTCCCGCCCGGGCCACGCCGAGCGCCACGCAGCCGAATCCGCAGGCGAACAGCAGACCCTGGGGAATCACGTAGATCGGCCCGGCTTCCCGGGGCGGCACGTCCATTCGCATGGTGTGCGCGTCGGGCACGAAGAGGTTATCGACGCGGAAGCTGAAGCTGCCGGTGCCGCGCAGGCCGCTGACCTGCCAGACATCCAGGAACTCGACGTCGTCGCGGGGCAGCAAGTGAAGTCGCGGCGGCTCGCCACGCCCGCCGGAAACCGCCGCGATCCAGTTGGCGTGGCGGCAACCGCTCGAGAACATCCAACGGCCACTCAGCCGGTACCCGCCCTTGACGTGCTCGAGGTCAATGCTGCCCTGGGGCGGACCGTTGCCGATCACGGTGCGCGGGTCGCCCCATACCTCTTCGGCCAGCGCTTCCGGCGCCCGGCAGCAGGTCGTGGCGAACACCGCGCCTTGGTTGAAGCACCAGCCGGCGCTGCCGTCGGCATAGGCGATGGTGCGCACGACGTCCAGGTATTCGAGCCAGTCCATCTCCTCGCCGCCCACCGAGCGCGGCACCAGGAGGCGGAACAAGCCCGCGTCCTTCATCGCGTCGGCAAGCGCCGCCGGCAACTCGCGCCCGGCGTCGATATCGTCTGCGGCGGCAGCGATTTTCGGCACGAGCGCCTTGGCACGAGCCAGGGGCGTCAGGCCGCCGTTGTCGGTTTCCATGGCGAGAGTTTACCCCGCATTCCTCGCGAGAGTTCCACCCTGGATGGCCACGCGTAGGGGACGGGCTTGTCCCGTCCCGGCCGCCAGAAAGGCAGCGGTCGGTCGGCGCTACGGCTCGCCCCGTCTCAGTCCGAGTCGACCTCCACGATGGGGTTGCCCACGCGCTCGAAGATCAGGATGCCATCGTGGTGGGTGCCAAGGTAGGCGTGCCGTCCCTCCGGGCTGGCCGCAAGGCCGCCGGGCGCATCGAAGTCAGGTAGCAATACCCCATAGCGGTTCGGTTCCCAACTCGACACGAAATCGGCAAGCAGGAACGCATTGGTCGACGATTCCCATTGCACGGCATAGGCGCCGTTCACGCAGAACGCGTCGGCGGCCGAGCGTTCGTTCCGGGCGATCGACAGCGAGCAGTTGAGGTTCTGCGAAAACCGTGTCGGCGGTGTCAGGTAGCCAACCAATCGCGGGTCAGCCGGATCCTGCAGGTCGTGGACAAACGCCGGAATCCGACCGAACGTGTACACCTGCACGTCGTCATGGCTGACCGCCAGCGAGAACACCTGATCGGCTAGCGAGGTCCGGGCGAGCTCGGCGATTTCGCCGCTCTCCTCGTCGCGTTCCAGCACATGCAGCCCGTAGTCCTCGACCGCATAGACATGTCCCCCCGCATTGGCGAGCACCGCATCCCGAACCGAAGGCAGGTCGAAGGTCTGTACGTGACGCAGCGTGCCGCCACTCTCCACGGCGTAGACCTTGATGTCCTGTTGCTTCCCGACGCCGTAGACGAAATCGCTCTCCATGAACACACGCCCGTCGATGCACGGCGATGCCCCGCTGACCGTCAATGCGCCCGCATCGCGGAGCCGGCGGTAGCTACCGTCCAGGGCCTCGTAGACTTTCGCCGCGCAGTCCTTGAACACCAGCAGACGCCCATTGTCGCCGTCCCAGGCCAAGGCAGCGCCCGTCAGGTCGCCCGCCAGCAACTGGCTGTTGGTCAGCGCGCCGGTCTGGGAGTCACGACCCAGGACCGCGAGCCCATGGGGGGACGCGACGTAGAGCGCCTGACCTGTCGGGTCGAACGCCATGGCGCCCAGTCGCCCGATCTCGTCGTCATCCGTCGAGGGCGTGAACCGGTCCACATAGCGCAGCAGGTTCGGCGCTTCGGTCGCCTCCCAACGCAGCGTGAAGTCCGCGCCGGCGGCGTTGCCGAACGTGCCGAGGCGAATCGCGTAGCGCTCCCCTGACTCGACTTCGATGGCAATCTCGATGCGGCGGACACCCGCGCCGCGCCGGCTCGCGACGATCATCTCCAATTGGGCCGCCGACCCGGCGCGGTGGTCATACGCCGACAACGTGAACGGCAGATGCGTCTGGTCCACCCAGAACCGGTACCAGCCGTCGGCAGGCGCTTCGAACGTCCACCAGAGAGACGAGTGGCCGACGTCCCAGATCCGTTCGTAGGGCTCCGTGGTGGCGTAGAGATTGGAGCCGGTGACCGTACCGCTGGCAGCGGTGAGCGCGCCAGCGCCGGACCAGGCGTCGTTGGACGGGGTCGGGCCGAAGTCCACGATGCCGCTGACCAGGGAATCGGTGAAGGCGCTGGCGTGGCCGTTGGCCAACCCGACGGCGAAACGGTAGGTCTCGTCTGCTTCGGCGTCGAACGAGAACTCGATGCCGGTGGCCCGCGCGCTACCGAGCGACGCCAACGTGGCAAGCGAGCCGCCCGAGAAGGCGGTGAGCGACAGGCCCGCCGGACCCGCGAGCCGCCAGGTAAATTCGCCGGTCTCGGGGGCGGTCCAAGACCACCAGCGGGTACGCACGCCGGTCGCGAGTGGTTCGCCGGGTTCAACGGTTGCCGCCGCGTCAACCCAGGCAGACCACGACCCCGCCGCCTCGGCCGACAACTCCGTCGTCCCGGCCAGATCATCGCTGCCCGCCTGGCGCTCCACCGCCGACCACGACAGGTCGAATTGGCTGCCACCCGCGAAGGCGTCCTGCGCGGTGACCGCGATTCGGTAGGTTGCGCCGGATTGCGCCGGGAACTGCGCAACGGACCGGGGATATCCCGACACGAGGCGCACCTCGCCGACGGTTCCCCCGGAGAACGCCATGACCTTCAACTGAGCCGCGCTGGAACGGAACTCCCACGCGCCGTCGTCGGGCGCCGTCCAGCTATACCAGACGGTGCCGCCGAGTCCCCCGTGATACTCCCCGGGGTCGAGGGTCGCGCCCAGGTTCGTGCCGGATTCGCTGCCTGCATCGCCGCTGATCGCGGTGGCGGCAGCGAACCGGTCGTTTTCGGGCCGCTCGCCGCGTTGCCAATACACCGTGGCCGGGCCCGCCCGCGCCCCGGTGGCTAGACGCATCACATAGTCGGTATCGGGCAGGGCAAAGAAGGACGCCCCCCAGGGCGAATGCGCGACTTTTCGCGCGCTTGCCAGGCTGTCTCCAACGTAGACGTCGATGCGCATTTCCCAGCGATCGAGGTCGTCCAATTCCCTGAGCGCGAAGACGTTGTTCAATACGGCGCCGAAGTGAACGGGGCCCGGGGTCGTGGCCTTCCATCGGTACCAGACCGAGCCCGCCGGTCGGCCGCCACCCGGCATGTAGTCCGTCTCGCCCGGCTCGGTGCTGGCGTGCAGCAGATCGACCTGACGTGTGCCCTCGGAACCGTCGAGAACTTCCGCCCCGGCGAACGCGTCGTTGCCGGGAACGTCGACGCCGGCCACTTCGTCCGGCGTGGTCGCGCTCATGGGGATCGAGATCGACGCGGCGGTCGCGTTCCAGGACGTGGCGGTGAAATGAAGTGCGGCGGCACTGCCGGACGGGTAGTCGAAACGGATCGTTCGGGACTCACCCGCCGCTATGTCGCCCAAGGGCACGAACCAGCCCGGGTCGATGCTGCTGGCGGGCCGCTCGACCCCGTCAGCATTGGCGACGTCCAAGTTCCCCGACGCGTCGCAGGGCACGACCTCACCAGGTTGTTCGTCCGTCTGCGCGGACCGTGCCCGGCACTCGACGTGGAGACGGACGCCGGCCGCAACGTAGCCGTCCGCGGTGACCGTCAAGGCGACTTCGCCGCTTTGATCCAAGGTACTCCTGTCGGTGGTTAGGGCAAGCACGGGCGTCGACGGACCGCGAATCACGGTCCATGCCAGTGCGGCGCGCGGTGCCTCGGTGTAGACACGGTTCGCGGCCACCTTCACACGCCACGTGCCGGGTGTCGGGTCGCGAACGATGACCCATTCCACGTTGTCACGGCGCGACAACGACGAGTGTTCGCCGCACGGCTCGTCGGTGCAGTCGCCGCCTTCGTCGAGCCATAGGTCCAGGTCGTTCAGCACGGTACTCGCAACCACGTCCGTGGGGGGCTCGTCCCAGGTCAACACGACATCCAGGCGGCTGGCTCCGTCCGGCACCACGATGTCGTGGTACGCATACTCGCCATCCTCGAAGTCTGCGGTGACGCTGCCGCTCACCCAGCCATCGCCCTGGTCCCGGGTGAGCACGCTTGCCGGTGCCGAGACCTTGCCGAGGCCAAACCTCGCGTTGAACGTTCCCGGGCCGAGACTGTTGTCGAGGGGGAACCCGGCGGCGTGCTCGAGCCATGCGTCGGGCTTGATCGCACTTGCCATCAGCCGCGCCCGCGCCAACGCCGGTTGCTCCCGGTGCGCAGGCACCGCCTCCATCAACAGGGCCGCCACGCCAGCCACGGCCGGGGACGCCATGCTGGTGCCGCTGAGATGCCGGTAGCCCGATGGACTGCCGCCGCCGGATGCCGAGGAAAGGCCGACGCCGGTCCCCACAACCAAGGGCGCGAGCCGTCCATCCGCGGTCGGACCATGGCTGCTGAACGACGCCAGTTCGCCGCTGTCCAGCACCGCCCCGACCGCAAGGGAGTTCTTTGCCGCCCCGTAGTTGGAAAAGCCGTGAATGGAGGCGTTGGCCTGGGCGACGACGTAGAGTTGCCTTTCGCCCCACACCACGGCATCGAGCTTGCGGGCGGACTGGTCGCGACCCTCGTAGACCAGCCCATCGGCGCTCAAGCTCATGTTGACGATCAGCGGCTTGACGGGATTCGAGGACCAGCCACCGGCCGAGCACTCGGTCGGTTGAGAAAGAAAGTCCATCCCCGCGTTGATCGCCGTGAACGGTCCGAATCCGGAACGGTTCAGGACCTTGGCGACGCGAATGTCGCCGACCAATGGTGCCATGCCGGCATAGTGGGGCGCTTCTGCGCCGTTGCCGACGACTGTCCCTGTGACGTGGGTGCCATGTCCCCATTGATCGGCCCACAGGTCCTGATCCTCCTCCCGGCTTGGCGTGATGAAGTTGGCGCCGCAGATGCTGTCACGGTTGGACGCGATGTCGGGGTGGTTGATGTTGAGGCCGGAATCCATGACCGCGATCGGTACGCCCGCACCCGCGGTACCCGCGAAGACGCCCGTCGCACGGTTGTAGGTCCGAAGGCTATCCGCGCCCATGCCGGGCACAGCCGTGTCGAGTGCGGCCCGCACAACGCCCACCGGTTCGACGAACTGCACGAAGTCGGCAAACGCGACGGCTTCGAGATCGCCATAGCCGACGTTCGCCACGTAGGCGCGGGTATCCCCGTCGTAGGCACCCACCACGGCGCCCAGTCGTGCCAGTTCGCGCCGCCACCGGCCGTCACGGTCGTCGGTCATCAGCGTCACGAACACCGGCACCACCTTCGACGCGGGTTGGCCGCTCGCATCGGCAAAGGATCGCGGCAGTTTCGCGGTCAGAGGCTGCGAGCCCAACCCGACCACCGCCGGCAATGCCGCGATGGCGTCGAGGCTTGCCCGATCGCCCGGCAATCGGGCACGAACCAAGGCTCCCGCAGAACCCTGAACGACGACGCCGAGTGCCGCCAGAGTCGTCTCGACATCGGCCAGGCGCGACGCGGGCCCAAGGCGGATCCACCCGAACGACCAGTCCCGGCTCGCCGCCTCGGCCTGGGCGACGAGCCGCGGCACGGCGTCCGGACCATCGAGCCAGTCGAGACCGTCGTCCGCTGCCGGGTCGATATCGACCTGGTTTCGCTCGAACCGGCGCGTGGGAATCTCGCCGTGATGTTCGACGAAGGCATAACCCGCCGGAGGCGAGGGGGACGACGCTTCGGCTTGGGGAACGGTGGGGAACCATCGGGGGGCGGCCTGAACCGGGGACGGGTCCGGACCTGACTCGCCGTGTGCGGCAACCTGCGCGACAACCGTTGCGAGGGCGGTGCGTTCGACGTCGATCTGCGCCAGCGAATCCGGTTCGCCTTTCGAACCGTCGTACAACGCCGCGAACCACAACCCCGTGCCGAGCACAACACAGCCCGCGACAACGGCGACCAAGACGCAGTTCCGTTGCATGGCGTTACGGCGCGGCACGCCTCCTTGGGTCGGGCGGCGGATCATATAACAAGCCCGATCGAGCTATCCGTAGATTCACATCGGCGGTGTCTAACGACAGTTGACGGCAGGGCGCACCCTAGTCAGCACGCGCCCGGCGCAGATGCCAGCGAACAAACGACCATAGAGGACGGGTTTGTCCCGTCCCGCAGTGAAGGTTGCCGCGCCGTCTACGACGCGGGCGACCACGAGGATCGCCCCTACGGATCGCGTCCGGGAAGCGTCTCGAGCAGTTCATCGAGCGAGTTCACCACCTGGTCCGGCGTCACGCCGTCGCGGGTGTCGAGTCCGCTGCCGTGGGCATCCATCCAAACCGCGAAGATGCCGGCCCGCTGCGCACCCTCGATGTCCGCCAACAGGTTGTCGCCCACCATCCACGCCTTCTCCGGCGTGACGTCCAAGGCGGCCAAGGCATACCGGAACGCGCGCGCATCCGGCTTGCCGAAGCCGAGGTCGCCCTCCACCTGGATGTGATCGAAAAAACCCGCCAGGCGGAAATGGCGGATCTTTCGCCACTGCATTTCCGTGCTGCCGTTGGTCAGCAGGGCCAGCTTCAATCCGCTTCCACGCAACCGTTCTAGGGCCGCCAACGCGCCTCGAAACGGGGTGACGGCCTGATCCCGAAGCACCGTGTAGCGCCTCGCCATCGCATCGACCAACGCCTGCTCGGGACTGGCAACGCCTAGGCACGCAAGCGCCCGACCGAAAATCGTCCGCCGCGCCGCGAGCAGGTCCAAGCGGCCCTCCCGCGCCTGCCGGTCGTTGTCCCAGAACCAATCCCGGGCGTCGATCAGGGCAGCCAAGAACCGCGCCGGCGTGACACCATCATCGAAGTTGCCGGCGAACTCGGCGCAGATGCGCCGCCAGGACACATCCGGGTCGCCGGAGTCGAGGATCGTGTCGTCCAGATCGAGGATGATCGCCTTCGGCGGTCGCGGGGCAGTCACCGCAGTCGCAACTACGGTTCGTGGAACCGGCGCCGCCAACGCCCGACGAGAGCCAGGACGACAAATCCCGCGACGAGCACCATGCTCGCGAGCAGCGCGCATGCCTTCGACTGCGTGGCTGCCGAAGCCCACCCGACCTGTGCCGCCGACACTTCAGGGTAGCTGGCGAGCATTGCAGCGATCTGCACGTTCTCCGAGAGGTCGAGCAGACCCGCCGCGACGGGAACGACGGTCAACTTCCCAAGGCCCTTCCGTGGACGAAGTCGGTGGAGAATGCCCGCCAGAAAGCCGACGTACGCAACGGGAAGCAACGTGTCGAGGGTGAGGCTTGCCCAGAGATAGGCGCGACGGCCATCTTCGCCGTAGACCGCCATCGCCTCCATGGTCGTCGCATGGGTGTAGCCGAACCGGGCGTCCAGCAAATCGCCGCCGATGGGCAGGGCCAGGAAAACCGCCAACAGGAGTGTTGCGGCGATGATCCCCGTGGTGACCAGGACCCGCGTCCTGGCCGCGAACTCCAACAACTGCTTGGGACGAGTCACCACCCGAACCTCCACGACAACCCAGAGTCGAATTGTAGAGTGCCTTGGCAACCCACGTTGTGCGCTGGCGTTGTTGCCCTGAGCCGCTCGGAGTATGTTCACGCCACCGTGGTCGAGGTGGGTGTCCCTATGCCAAACGCTGCGATGCGAAACGCCGGGTCGCTGGGCCTAGGGTTTTTGGTTGCGGCCCTCGCCGGCTACGCGCCAGCCCAGACCACGTACCTCGAGGAAGGATTCACGCTCGAGGTGGTAACTGACGAGGTGGACTATGCGCGCCAGATCGCCGAAACACCGGATGGCACGCTGTTCGTCGGCTCTCACACGGGTTGTGGTCAGGACGACAACAGGTCGGACGTGTACGCGGTCGTCGCAAGCGGCGATGGCGATGTGGAAGTGGTCACCGTGGATTCGGGTCTTCGCTGCCCGAGCGGCGTTGCGCTGCGTGGAGATGACCTCTACGTTGCGGCTCTGAACCGGGTGTTGCGGTATCCGAACATCATGGACACGTTCCGGAATGATCCAATCCCTGAGGTGATCACCGACGATCTGCCCGATCATCCACACCACGGATGGAAGTACCTCGCGTTCGGCCCGGATGACTATCTGTACGTACCCGTCGGAGCGCCGTGCAACGTTTGCGACAGGCCCGACGACGAGCGGTTCTCAACCATACTGCGCATGGATCCAGATACCGGAGAAACCACCGTCTACGCCCACGGCGTCCGCAATTCGGTGGGCATGGAATGGCACCCGGTGACATCCGAACTCTGGTTTTCAGAGAACGGACGCGACATGTCGGGCGACAACCTGCCCGCCGACGAGATCAACCGCGTACAGACACCCAGAGGCCACTACGGCTTCCCCTATTTTCACCAAGACCACCGACCCGGGGAGCCGGTCGACTTCCGGGATCCCCGGTTCGGAAGCGGCAAGAGCGCCGCTGACTATCTCCGCTCGGAACACCTGATCCAGGCGCACTCCGCTGCGCTGGGTGTCACCTTCTACAACGGCGACCAGTTTCCGTCCCACTACTGCGGGGCGATGTTCATTGCCGAGCATGGCTCCTGGAACCGCTATGCGGCCGGCAAGGCCGGCTACCGGGTGAGCGTGCTGCGTTTCGCGGATACCGATTCCCCATCGGGCGCTAGCGCGGTGTACCGCCGCTTCATTGAATGGCAGGTGCAGCACACCCAGCTGCCCGACACGGCCAGGCCCAACGACGTTGTCGTGTCTCGCGACGGAAGTCTGCTTATTGCCGACGACCGCCCTGCCGGCGCCGCCCGCGGCGCGATCTACCGGGTTCGCTACACGCCGCCGGGGGGCGACACGACGCCCACCGGATGCGCCGACAACGCCCATATCTCGACCTTCGCGCCCAAGAACCACCCGACCCGTGAAGGCTTCGCACGGGTCGTCAATCACGGCGAGACGACGGCCTCGATCCAGATCGAGGCGTTCGACGATGCCGGCAAACGACACGGCCCGGTCACGCTCACCGTCGAACCGGGCGAAGCGACGCACTTCAACTCCACCGACCTCGAAGACGGCAACGCGGACAAAGGCCTCGCCGGCAGCATCGGAACGGGTTCCGCCGATTGGCGCATCGAACTGCGCGGCGAGGGCTTGGAGGTGCTCTCCTACATGCGCACCGGCGACGGCTTCGTCACCAGCCTGCACGATGCCGCGCCGCTGCTCGAGCCCGTCGCCGTCATCGACAGCGACGACGGCACCCGCACCTACGAGCACCGCTACGACGTTCCGATCTTCAACCCGGGTCGCAACACGAACCAGGCGAGTACCCTGCGCCTCGTCAACCCGGGCGACCATCCCGCCGAGGTAACGATCACCGGCACCGATGACGCCGGCATGCCCGGCGAGAGGGCGGTGGCACTAACGGTGGCAGGGGGTTCATCGCGGTCCATCTCCGCTGTGGACCTGGAATCCGGTGAAGGCCTCGACGGCGACGGTCTCGGCACAGGCGCCGGGAAGTGGCGTTTGGTGGTGACGTCCGATCAGCCTATCCTGGTCGCGAGCCTGCTTGCGAGCCCGACCGGTCACTTGACCAACCTGTCCACCGTGCCCGACAACAAGACCTCCGACGGTGCGTCGACGTCGCATTTCGTGCCGCTGTTCCCCGCCCACGGCGATGCCAATGATCGCCAGGGATTCGTGCGCGTCATCAACCGGGGCGACTCATCCGGCACGGTCGAGATCAGCGCCCGCGACGAGACAGCGAAGGCGTTCGACACGCTGACCCTGAACCTCGAAGCCAACCAGTCCGCCCATTTCAACTCCCAACACCTAGAAGAGGGCGACGAGAACAAGGGCTGGGCCGAGGGCATCGGCGCGGGCCAGGGGGACTGGCGGCTGACACTCAAGAGCGAACTCGACCTCGATGTACTCGCCTACATTCGCCGCACCAGCGACGCCTTCCTGACCAGCATGCACGACTTCGTGCGCCGCACCGGGACCGACACCTACGAGGTGGCGTTCTTCAATCCCGGCAGGAACGCCAACCAGGTCAGCCATCTGCGCATCCTGAACACCGCAGCGACCGATGCCGCGGTGCGCATCACCGGCACCGACGACGCGGGCGCGTCGTCAACGGGCAACATCGCCCTGACCATACCCGCCGGCACTGCCCGCACGTTCTCGGCGCAGGAGCTCGAAACCGGCGGCGACGAGTTCACCGGACTCGGCGCGGGCACCGGCAAGTGGCGGCTGACGGTGACCTCGGAACAGCCGATCCGGGTGATGAGCCTGCTCGAGAACCAAGGCACCGGACACCTCACCAACCTGTCGACCGTGCCCGCGAACCAGCCGTGGCAATGGGATAGGTAGCAGTCGCGATCACGCACGGCGAGCTTAAGGACATGAACTTCGAAGCCATCGTTGGATTCCTCACCCCCACCGCCGTATTCGTGCTCCTGCTCGCACTCCACGCCGTGCTGCCCGGGCGGCCCGCGCTCGGCTACGCCCACCCCAATACCTCGCAAACGCCCGCTCGCTACCGCCTGAACGGGCTCCTGGTGTTCGCCGTGGCGCTTGCCGTCTGGGCGATTGCGCTGCTCGCGCCGCTTGACTGGCTGTGGCGCGTCAAGTGGTACGCCATCGCGGGCGCGACGGCGTTGAGTGTCGTGCTCACGGCGTGGCTGGTGCTGCGCGCCCCCGCCGACGACCGGCCGGGCTGGGTGCAGTGGATCGAAGGCCGGTCCCGCAACGTCATGTTCGCCGACCATGTCGACGCCAAGATGTTCCTGTACGTCTACGGCGGCATCCTGCTCGCCCTCAACGTCCTGGCGGGCGCGGCCTTCCACGTGGGGCAGTTCGGCGACGCCCTCAATCCCGGCATCCTGCTGCACGCCACGATGTGGGTGTGGTTCGTGGCGGACTACTTCCTGTTCGAGCGGGTGCAGCTATACACCTTCGACATCATCGAAGAAGGCGTGGGCTTCAAGCTGATCGTCGGCTGCATCCTGGTCTATCCGTGCCTGTTCCCGGTTGTGCTGTGGGGGACCGCGGGACTCCCCGCCCCGGACATCGACCCGCAACTGGACCTGCTGTGGCTTGGCGGTGCGGCGGTCGTGTTCCTCGTCGGCTGGGTGATCACCCGCGGCGCCAACCTGCAGAAGTACACGTTCAAGCGTTGGCCGAAACGCGCCTTCCTCGGGTTCATGAAACCGGCGACGGTTTCCGACGGCCGAAAAACCCTGCTCGTCAGCGGGTTCTGGGGACTGTCCCGGCACTCGAACTACCTCGGCGAGATCCTCGAAGCCCTCGGCATGGCCTTGGCCATCGGCCACTTCGCCAACGGCTGGACGTGGGTCTACTTCGTCTACCTGACCGCGTTCTTCATCGTCCGCGAACGGATCGACGACGGCCGCTGCGCCAGCAAGTACGGCGAGCTGTGGACCGAGTACCGCCGCAAGGTGCGCTATCGGCTGGTGCCGGGAATCTACTAGAGAGATCCGTCGGGCGTCGCGCCGCTTCTTGCGCGGGCGACCGCAAGGGTCGCCCCAGGGTCGCCCCTACAGCGGCGTGCCTATCACCCGAGAGCGTGTCCTCGAGGTGAGGCCCCGGGCGCCGACATCGGTCAGGACAACAACGCTGTGGTCAACCGCGACGAGCAACGACGCCGCATGCCCCGCTTCGATCAACACGGTCGTGGGAAACCGGATGGTCTGTGTGCCAGATCCCTCGAGGGTCTCCTGGCCAACAAGCGAATCGTCGTCGTCGACTCGCCCGTTGCCATTCCCGTCGACATAGATTGCAGCGGTTGAGGCGGCCCGGCCCGATGCTTCGAGTCGCACCGTCACGCTCACCACGCCGACGCCGCCGCGCTCGCCCACGGCGACTTCGAACCCCAACACCCCCGGCACGACATTCGCCGGATCAAGCGGTGCAACGTTGATCGACGTGTCCACCGCCGTGTCGTCAAGCTGTTCCAGGTACGCCACCAGTTGCGTCTTTTGCATCGGGGTCAGTTGCGTCGTGCGGCCATGCCGATCATCGGGGTTGCGCACGGTGATGACGTCCATCAGGGTCGCCGCGGAACCGTCGTGCAGATACGGCGGTGTCTCCCAAACCCCTTTCACGGTGGGCGTGTCCAGCGCCCGCAGGGTGTTCGGCCTGAAGTCCCCGGCGGCCCTCGACAGGGTGCCGACGTCGTGCATGGGAAACGGCAACGCGTGCGTTTCCCGCGATCCGCCGGCCGGTTTCCGCTGCAACGAACTGTCCGTGAACCGGGCGCCGGCGTGGCAGGTCGCACAGCCGGTCTCAGGTGAGTGGAAGATGAACTCACCGGCAAGGGCCTCCTCGGTCATCACGCCGCCCAGATGGCGATGCGGACTCGGATTCACCTCGTCGAACGTGGCGAGATAGGCCGCGAGCGCGTCCAACTCCGGACTGAGACCCGCGTTCGACGGTCCAAAGACCCAGTCGGCGCGGCGGGCATCGAACACGGCATCGCTCACGAATCCGCGCCCCTGCAGGGTCGTGCGCACGAGGATCTCGAAGTCCTGTATCTCGTCCATGTCGGCGCGCCAATGTAGGGGGCCGTGGGCCATTCCGGCGGGACCCAGGAGGGACTTGGTGTTGCGCAGTCCGCCGCCGTGGGCACCGCGATCACTGTAGTCCCAGACCCGCCCGTCGCTGCCGCCTTCTATGTGGCAGCCCGCGCAACTGACGTAGCCGTCCCGGGACATGCGCGGGTCGGCGGCGTTGTAGAAGACTCTTTTGCCCAACAGAACGACTTCAGGCAGGGGTTCGCGCTCGACCGTCGCGATCCGTCCCAGCAGCGCAACCTCCGCGCCCGGTGCAACGTCCGAAACGTCGTAGACGGCAACCTCGCGGGACAGGAAGTTCTGCACGAACAAGCGACCGCGTCGGTCGACGGCAAGCCCTTGGGGTGCGAACCCGGTGTCCGAAACGGACGTCGTCAGGGCACCGGTTCGGGCATCGAGCACATCCACGGCGTTGCTGCCCTGCAGCGCGACGAATGCGTGTCCGCCCCGGGGGTCGAAGGCCACGGCCACCGCCATCGCGCGATCATCGAGGTCGCGGCGGGCGGCGAGGACCTCGCGATTTGCGCCCAAGTCCAGTTGCGAGACGATCGCCCGGGTCGTCGACTCGAACGTCAGCGCTTCGCCGCTGAGATGAAGTCCCCGGCCCGTGTTGTCCTTCTTCGAGGGAATCCATGCGTGCCGCCCGTCCGGGGTGATGGCGATTGCCGCCAGGTGGTTCGGCACGCCCCGGCCCCCCACCGGACTGTCCGGACCGGGATCGACGGCGAGCTCGAAGTGCCGGACGATCTTCATCGAGCGGGCATCCACCTCGGTCACCACGCCGTGGTCCACCGGGGAGATGTAGCGTGTGACAAAAACCCGTCTGCCGTCTGCGGAGACTGCGACACCCCGGGGCGTCGGACCCACGTCGACGGCGCGTTCCACCGTGCCATCCCCGACGATCTCCAGCAGACAACCCGTGGCCTGCAGGGTCACGTAGGCGGCATCGCCGCGGGGGTCAAATGCAATCCCGTAGGGCCTTGACGCGTAAGGCAGCGCGATCCGCGCCCGTTCCCTCACGGTCCCGCCGTCGACCAGGCTGATGGTCGCGTCGTCCTGGTTGACAACCCAGACCGTGCCATCCGGTGCGATAGCGAGCGTGCGCGGGTTTTTGCCGACCGACGTCTCGGCGAGTCTCAGGAGCTTCGCGGCATCGATCACCGTGACCGTGTCGCTGTCGGAATTGACGCTCCACACGCGCTGGCGACCTTCGTCGACAACAATCGTGCTCGCGCCGTTTGTGCCGGCCGACGGCAGCTGGTCCGCGGGGATGTCGTCCCGCGATAGGCTCGTGCCGCTGAGGGTAATAGCCAATGCCGTGAGCAACACCCGTGCCGCACGCCCATGGTGCACACGAGTACGCCACGACGCGTCCGGAATGCCGCTTGGCACGATGCGCACACTCCAAGGCAACACGGCGGCACGAGCATACACCAGGATTCCGTTGGCATCGGTCGATCCCAGGACACGCTTGCCCCCCGCGTCGCCGGTTGCTACGTTGCCTTTTCCCGAAACCCCGCCGCTCTGCCGCATTATGGAACGCCATTACACGATCGCGATCATTGGTGGCGGCGCCACGGGGGTCTGCCTCGCCAACAAGATCGTCGAGGCGCTGCCGGTCGGACTGAGCACTGCCACGGTGTCCCTCGCCCTCATCGACGCCCGTGGCTGCATCGGCGGCGCCGCCTACGCTCCCGATGTCGCGAGCAACCTGATGAACACCACCTGTGGCGCAGTGGATCGGGCATTCGGGGGTGAGTTCGGCATCCTCGACTGGGCCAGGGACAATCCCGCGAAATGGCAGCCCTACGTGGGCGAGGGCCAACTCGACACAACCACGTACCTGCCCCGGCCAGTGGTGGGGTCGTACCTGTCCGACCTCGTCCAACACGCCACGCACAAGGCCGCTGAACGCGGAATGCGGCTCGAAGTGATTACAGACGAGGTGGTCGACATCACGCCCCCCGACGCCGCCGATGGCAACTACGTGGTGCGGACGAAGTCGGGCAAGGTCGAGGTTCGGTACGTCTATCTCGCGCTCGGCCATCTCGATCGCGCCAAGACCGAGGCCTACCAGGACCACGACCGCTACTACCACCAACCGTACCCCATCACCCGGCTGACCCGGGAGATTCCCAAGGAGTCCTCGGTCGGCGTGATCGGTACCCGCCTAAGCGCCATCGACGTCGTCCTGGGCCTGGTCGGGCAAGGCCACACGGGCAAGATTCACTGCGTCTCGCGCGGCGGTCGGCTGCCCGCCGTGCGGGGGGACCAGGGCCGCTACGAGTTCATGCATCTCGAACGCGACGAACTCGTGAAGAAGCTGGTGCATGCCAAGGCCAAACTGCGGCTGGTGGATGTCGCCGCAATGCTCGGCACCGAGATCGAGCATGCGGCGGGTCGCCCGGTCGACCTCGGCGCCATCATGAGCGAGGATCTGCCGCCCGTGGAGTACTACGAGCGCGAAATCGCGCTGGCCAAAGGCAAGGCGAGACCCTGGCAGACCGTGCTCTACGCGACGAACCGGAACATCGATCTCCTGTGGCACCACCTCGAGGAGGAAGACAAGCAGATCCTGGCCTCCCAATGGCTGAACGACTGGCTGACCTACCGGGCGTCGATTCCGCGCGAGAACGCGGAACGAATACTCGCGCTACTGAGGTCGGGCCAGCTAACCGTCCGGGGAGGCGTTACCCGGTTCTGGTTCGATGCCGCGACGGGCAACTTCCGGGCGAGCTTCGACGACGGATCCCGCCTGGACTGTCAGCACCTCGTGGCCGCCACGGGATCCGCCAGCCGCATCGAGGACGCGGACAGCCCGCTGATGCGCAATCTGCTATCGAACGGCCTTGTGGTTCCGCATCGCTTCGGTGGCGTGGACTGTGTTTTCGAGACCGGGCAAGTGGTGTCCAGACCGGGCGTCGTCGCGGGTGAACCGCGGATGTTCGCCCTGGGCCCACTCACGAGCGGCGTCTACTTCTTTACCACGGCCTTAGAGATCGTCGAGCGACAGGCCGTGCAGCGCACCCGGGACCTGGCATTCCTCTTGGGCGACGAGTGGCTCGAGCTTCCGGAAACGGATGCGTGGGTCGATGCGAAGCAGAGCGAGGCCCCTGCCACGGATTCCACCCCGACCATGCCCCCTGACCGTGGCCCGGATCTCCTCGCGCACGCCGTGCGCGGCGAGCAGGCGCAATTGATCGACTTCGAGCAACTGCGTCTTCTGAACGACCAGATCGATCGGGACGCCTTCGAGGCCGCCGACGCGACCGGATCGAACTAGGGGCTGGCCTGTCGCAGACCGGGCAGCGTATAGCCCGACTCGGCGAGGTCGGCACGCACGGCCTTCTTGTCCATCTTGCCCGTCGAGGTCAGCGGAATCGACTCGACGAAGAGCACGTCGTCGGGTAGTTGCCACTTGGCGAATCGGTTCGAACAGTGCTCCAGCACCTGGTCCACGGCGAGTTCGGCACCTCTGTCTAGAACCACGAGTGCCACCGGACGTTCGTCCCAGGTGGGATGTGATTGCGCCACGACGCAGGCCTGGGCCACACCGGCGAGCGCCAGGATGTGGTTCTCGAGATCGACGGAGGAAATCCATTCGCCGCCCGATCGCACGAGGTCCTTCGAACGGTCCGCGAGCACGAGGCAATCCCGGTTGTCGATCCGGCCCACATCGCCGGTGATGAGCCAATCGCCGTGGAACTTCCCGGGCTGCGGATCGCGGTAGTAGTCCGCACACACCCACGGTCCGCGAACCAGGATCTCGCCGGTCTGCTGCCCGTCGTGGGGGAGTGGCGCGAATTCCTCGTCAACGATCTCAACCTCCAACCCCGGCAGCGCCTGCCCGGCCTTGGCGACCTCGGCCAGGTACTCGTCCGGCGCCGTCGCCGACGCTGGACCCGGGCCCCACCGCCGGCGGGAGAACGTCGCCAGCGGGCTGGTTTCGGTCATCCCCCACTCCTGGATCATCTCGACGCCAAGCGCTTCCCAATACCAGCGGGCGAGCGACGGCGGCACCGCGGACCCACCGCTGACGATGCGTGCGAGGCTCGACAGATCATGCGCGCCGGGACGGGCCATGCACACGGTTCTCACGTTCTGCCAGATGGTGGGGACACCCGTCGCGAGCGTCACTGCCTCGTCCGCCATCAGGCGTACGAGCCGCTCCGGGCTCGTAAAGCGATGGGGCATCACCTGCTTGCAGCCGAGCATCAGCGCCGCCCACGGCAAACCCCATCCCATGACATGGAACATGGGGACCACGCGGAATACCGTATCCGTCGCGGACAGGCCCATCGCGTCGGTCATGCACATGGCCATGGTGTGTAGGTACTGGGAGCGGTGCTCGTATTCCACCCCCTTCGGACGCCCGGTCGTGCCGCTCGTGTAGCAGAGTGCGAGTGGCGCGTTCTCGTCGAGCGGCGGCCAAGTGAATCCCTCGGACCATGGCGCGATGAAGTCCTCGTAGTCGACCGGCCCCGGCAGCGAGGTGGACCAGTCCTCGTACCCCTCCTCCACCGCCACCACGATCTTCTCGACACTCGGCAAGCGCCCCGCCAAGGGTTCGAGCAGCGGCAGCAGATCCGCATCGGCGATGATCAGCTTGCTCTGCGCGTGGTTGATGATGTAGTCGAGATCGTGGCCGGGCAGACGCACGTTCAGGTTGTGGAGCACCGCGCCCATGCAGGCGATGGCCCAATACGCCTCGAGGTGGCGGGAGCCGTTCCACATGAATACCCCGACCCGGTCGCCAACACCGATCCCGGCGTCGCGGAGCGCATGGGCCAGCCGATGCGCCCGTTGCAGCGTGTCCCGATTGGTCTGCCGACGCGTTCCCGCCGCAGTTGCCGTGACCACCTCGGTGTCCGGCGACAGCGCCGCACCCCGCTCGATCAGACGAGCCATCAATAGCGGTGTGCGCTGCATTGCCATGCGGGTTCCGTTCCGTCAGCCGATGGAATCCAGGAATTCTCGAACCACCGCGTTGAACTCGACGGGCTTTTCGAAGTAGGTGGAGTGCCCCGCGCCGGAGACTCGCGCAAGCGGCGCACCGATGTCGTTGGCGACGGACGCGAGCACCGCCGGCGGGAACAACGGATCGAGATCGCTCGAGAGCACCAGGAACGGCACGCCGCTGGCCTTCACCACGGTCGGTTCCACGTACACGCTGTCGTCGCGAATGTTCGGCCGTGCCTGGGTGTTGAACGCCGAGATCTGCCGGTAGAGCACGGCGCCAGCGGGATTGCGCGCCGCGAACTCGGCGGCGTATGCGCGGTTGATCAGGCCACCGGCTTCGGCCAGGCGTTCGGCCATCTGCCGCATGTTGGCCACAGTGATGTCGTTGCGCACCGCGCCCGGCGTGTTGCCGAGCAAGACGCCCCGGACGCGGTCGGTCCGGTACACCGCAGCCCGAACGCCCGTCCAGCCGCCCATGGACTGGCAGACGATGACCGCCGTATCGATCCCGGCCGCATCCATCACCGCGCCGACGTCGGCTTCGAAGTGAACCGCGCTCTGGCGTTCGGGAGGGCAGCTCGATCGCCCGAAACCCCGGTGATCGAACACGACCACATGGTGATCCGCCGAGAACACCGGCACCTGCTGCCACCAACTCGCCGCGTTGCCGCCGGCGCCATGGGCGAAGACGATGGCGGGACGGCCCAGCTCGCCGTACGTGTCGTAGTAGATCGAGGTCTCTTCACTCGTGGCGTAGGGCATGTGGTTCATCCTCCCGCGCTCGGATCGGTTTCCGTACTGAAGCAGGAAGCGTACCTAACCTCGGGCGCCAGCACCGTGGAAAGTCGTGCCCGGACCCACTCGCTTGCTGCGGCTCACGGGTCACCACAAGAAGAGAACCCGACATGCCGAGTTTTTGATGTCGCCGCAATATCAGACCCTGGAAAGTCGCCCGACATCTCGCTGGAAATAGTCACTTACCCGTTGTCCTTGCCCCGTTCTCGGTGCAGAGTTGTTGCCGACAGGATGGTGTTGTTCGATGGCCGCCGCAAACTCGATGATCACCCGAGACGAGCTTGATCGGATGGGCGCTCGTTTGGCCGCATTGGAGGCTTCGCGTTCTACGGATGCCGAGGCGTTGGCCACGAGCGACGAGATCCATCGACAGGGCCACGCTGATTACGTCCGTCAGGACGAATTCCGGTTGTTCAAGTGGCTTGGCAGCTTCGCCCTTGTCGCGGTCCTTGGGGGTTTTGGACTGTTGTACGAGCAAGCCTCGGACCTGCGCGTCACCATGGAGCGGCTGCACGGCGCGACGCTGCAGGAGTTGCACACGCAGAGTGCCGCCATTCAAAACGAAATCGCCCGCGTCCGGGAAAGGGTTGTTCGGCTGGAGACGTTGCGCGGCGGCGAGAGCCAATAGCGTCCTACGCTACGGGCTGACTGTCACAGGCTGTCACGACCGGGCACATCCACCGCCGAGTAGTCGGGTTCCGGCAAGTCCAGCGCCGACACCCCCTCGTCCAGCCAGATCTCCAGCGTGTCGAGAAAGCGATGCCAGCCGGCAAGCACGGCATTCGCGAAGTGGAACCGCGAGCGCGAGTCATCGAACCACAAGACGTCGGAGAACTCGAGCAGGCAGCCTTCGGCGGTCGGCGTTAGTTCGAAAAGCATGGATCCGAGTTGGAGAGTCCTCGGCGGGTCGAAGACGGCAATTCGGCCCGACGCATGGGCGGGACCCTCGCATTCGTCGGCGAACCAGATATCGAACGGCCCATTGGGGACTGGCTCAAACTGGATGCCGGGGACCCAGTCCGCTCGCTCCGCCGGTTCGGCAATGGCCGCCCAAACACGCCCGGGTGCATGTCCAAGTCGGCGGCGGAACACGACGACATGGCGACCCGCACGGCACTGCACCTCTCCGAATCGGTCCGATGGGACCCGGGTGGCCGATTCATCAGGGCCGACAGCGTGATGTTCTTCAGAACGTGCGGTGGTGATCACCGACCTCGGCGGGCTCCGGTCAAGCCGCCATCCTAGCCGACCGCGATCCGTGGGCGCGACATATGCGCGTTGTCGCACGGCAGTTTCGGTTGTCTCGACCCCATCGACGGGCTAGGCTCGCCGGCTTTGCGGGCTTCGCACCGCCGAACGAGGAAGAAACAATGAGCGAACCGGATCACGAGCGCCGGGATTTCATCCGCAAGACGGGTGCGGCTGCCGGCGTAGCGGCTTTGGCAACCACCGTTGGCGGACAGTCGGCTGCAGCCGCGGAGGTTGTGGAGTTGAATCGAATGGGTCCAACGCCGGAACAGATCCAGCAGTTCCTCGCGCTCCCGGACCGGCCCGTGGTCATGGTCAACCTGCTCAAGTTCAAGGACGGCGACGGCGCGCAGGAGTACGGCAAGTACGGCCAGGCGATGCAAACCATCCTGAAAGAGGTCGGTGCCGAGATCATCTTCTCGGGACAGTGCCAGGCGACGCTGATCGGCGGCGCCGAGTGGGATGCCGTGGCGCTAGTGCGCTACCCGAATGCGCGCTCGCTCATCCAGATGAGCCAATTGCCGGCATACCAGGAGGCGCACGTGCACCGCGCCGAGGGCCTCGAAGGGCAAATCAACCTCGCCGTGTTCGAGTCATGAGCTTGCGGACACGGACATTTCTGAACGCGGCGGCATTGCCGTTCGCCCTTGCCCTCGCGGCGTGCGCAAACCTGAACGGAGGATCATCCCCAATGACGATCGAGCAAACGCAGATGAAGGCCGGCGACTACACCTACGAGGTTCGCCGGGCGGGGCACGGGGACGACCTGGTCATCCTGCTGCACGGTTTCCCGGAGACGTCGCACATGTGGCTGCCGCTGCTCGAACACCTAGCGGCGAACGGCTACACCGCGTTGGCACCGGATCTCAGGGGCTACAGCCCCGGCGCCACGCCCCCGGAAGCCGAGCACTACAGCCATGCCTCGATGGCGGGCGACATTCTCGCCATGGCGGATGCACTTGGAAAGGAACGGTTCCACCTCGTCGGACACGACCACGGCGCGGGATTAGGGTGGTACATGGCCGGGCGTCACGCCGACCGGCTCATCAGTTGGACGGCCCTCTCGGTACCGCATATCGATGCGTTCGGCGACGCCATCGCCAACAACCCCGAGCAGCGCCAGCGCAGCGGCTACATGCAGTTCTTCCGCCAAGTCGGGACCGCGGAAGCGGCACTGTCCGCCAACGACTTCGCCGCGCTACGGAACATCTGGAGTGCGTCCTCGCCCGAGCAGGTGGAGGAGTACGTGCGCGTACTCAGCCAACCGGGTGCGATGACCGGGGCGCTCAACTGGTATCGCGGGGGCATAACCCCGGACCGCAGACCCGTCGGCAAGATCTCGGTGCCGACGGTGCTGATCTGGGGCAACCAGGATTCGGCGATCGGTCGCCCCGGCGTCACCGCCACGCCGCCGTTGATGGAAGGTCCCTATCGATTGGTGGAGTTGGACGTCGGGCATTGGCTGATACAGGAAGCCGAGGCCGACGTGCTCCGCGAGACGTTGGCGCACATCCAGCAGTTCGGCGACTGATCAGCCCGGGACGCCACAAGGGCGTCCCCTACGATCATCTCGTTGCCCGCGCAGGTTCGGACGGCGTGTCCGGTCAGTCGCCCCGGCTCGCGCGCCGGCGGCCTTTCACCGAGTAGTCGAGCGGTTTGTCTTCGCTACCCACCGCACCTTCGAAGGTGTCGCCGGTGACCCGCAGCCAGGCCGCCATCCTGCCTGTCCACTCGACGTCCTTCCAATCGCCGTCCTTGGACGAAACCCACTCGGGTATCGGCTCGACGTACTTGTAGATTAGTGCGCCGCCGTCGTAGTCGACGACCGACGCTTGGATCTCGCCGTCCTGCTCGTCGTTGATCGTCGCGGCCAGCGCGCCGTCTTCGGCGGTAATGGTCAACACGCTGGCGCGGTCCTTGCCGAGAACGTTGGTCACGACATCCCATTCACCGACCACCGCATCGAAGGAAGGGGCATCGTCCGCGCCTTTCACCCCAGGATAGTCGCGCCAAATCCAGCGCATCGTGTCCGGGAAGATCGCGCCACCATGGACAAGGTCGTGCCCGCCGTCACCGATTTCGACGCGGTGGTCGTACCGCGCGAACATCAGCGCCGAGGCCATGTTGAGATTCGCAAGCGTCCAATTACCTTCGGTGAGGTTGAGGTCGTTCGTTCCGCCCTGGATGAAGACGCGGATCGGCTTCGCCTCGTCGCGCGTCTTGCGAATGAGATAGGGATACTCGGAACCACCGCGAAGCCGCGTGTAGCTACCGATTTGGCTGACGACCTTGCTGAAGGCATCCGGCCGGTGCCAAGCGGCGGTGAAGGCGGCCAGGCCCCCGTCACTCATGCCGCCGATCGCCCGCCCCGACGCGTCGTCAACGAGGCTGTAGTCCTTACCCACCTCGGGGAGGATCTCCTCCAGCAGGAACCGTGCGTAGGTGTCGTCGATCGGAACGTACTGGGCGCTGCGCTGGTCGGCGCCCTCCTCCCGCCTGCCCGGGTTGATGAATACGCCGATGGTCACCGGCATCTCGCCCGTGTGGATCAGGTTGTCGAACACCGTCGGTGCCCGCACGGGTCCTTCTCGGGTGACGTAGGCTTGGCCGTCCTGGAACACCATCACGGCCGCCGGTTTGGCGTGGGTGTATTGCGCAGGAACATAGACCCAGTAGTCGTGCGTCGTTCCAGGATAGATCTGGCTGCCTTCCCAGACGTGCTCGGTCACGGTGCCCTTGGGCACACCCTCTTGCTGTAGTGAATCAACGCCCAGCACGTACTCTGCTCCCTTAACGCCCGTCGCAAAGATCAGCGACGCCAGTGTCATCATTAAAGCCCGCATGTTCCCCTCATTGAGTCCATGGCTCAACGAACGCAATAACGCTCCGGTTTGTTGCTGCGACGTTAACACGCCACTTGTAGAGTGTGCGGCGGGCATGAATTCGGGGTTGCGAGATGAGCGCCAGCAGGAAGAGGTCGTCTTCAGGCGAGCGAGTCGAGGAAGCGGTGTTGGCCGCGGTCGAGAACTACAACGTTGCGATCAAAGACCGGGATGCCGAGCGCCAGGCGGCTTTCTTCGCCCAGAGCCATACCGGCAGCGGAGGCATGACCAAGGCCGAACTGCTGGCCTACCTCACCGACGAGATCGAACAGGGCCGCGACGTGGCCAAGCGGTTTGTTCTGGACGACGCCACGGTGATCGTCGACGAAGACACGGCGATCATTGACCCGGCGACGCTGCGGTCGCCGACAGGTGGCGGCGTGTTCGAGATCCGGATGAAGCGGGAAGCGGACGGCGTCTGGCGATGCGAGTCCCTCACGGGATCTCGATCCGGCCACGAGACCGCCGAGACCGCGCGCTGCGTTAGGGAGCGCATTGCCGGCGACCCGGCCCGCCCGGGCTATCACTTCGTCGTGCCGGAGGGGGTCGCCATGCCCTTCGACCCGAACGGGGCCATCTACTGGAAGGGCCGTTACCACCTGTTCTACATCTTCCAGGACACCCGGCTCGGCAGGAAGGCAGACCACTGGGGCCACGTGTCAAGCACCGACCTGTTGCACTGGGTTCACCATCCCACTGGCCTGCTCGATGGCATGTACAGCGGCAACTGCTTCATCAACAAGGACGGCGTTCCAACGATCTGCTACCACCAGAAGGGTCTGGGTAACGCCTTGGCGGTCGCCCTGGACGACGACCTGAACGAGTGGCAAAAGCTCGAGTCGAACCCGATCACGCCGCACACCCAGGAGGGCGACCTGCACCACGGCAGGTACAAGTCATGGGATCCGTTCGGCTGGCTGGACGGCGACACCTACTACGCGATCTTCGGCGGCGGGCGCCCGGGCGTCGCGAAGTCGCCCACCCTCGACGGAGAGTGGCGCTACGTCGGAGATCTGTTCGCCCATGGGGTCGAGGGCGTATCGCTTGACGAGGACGTGTCATGCGCCGATCTGTTCGCTCTGGGCGACAAGGACGTTCTGCTGTGCATCAGCCACCGCCTCGGCTGCCGCTACTACCTAGGCGTGTGGAAGGACGAACAGTTCCACCCGGAGTCCCACGCCCAGATGAGTTGGATCGACCACTCGTTCTTCGCGCCGGAGAGCCTCGTGGACGACAAGGGCCGCCGGATCATGTGGGCCTGGATCATGGACGAACCGCAATTCGGTGTGCGTTCGCAGCACGGCTGGTCCGGCACCATGAGTCTGCCACGCGTGCTGACTCTCGACGACAACGGCCAACTCGGGATGGATGTCCCCGAGGAGATCAAGACCCTGCGTCAGGAGAGCTTCAGGAAGGCAGACTTCCACCTGCCAGCCGACACCGACGTGGCCGTCGCCGGCGTCGGCGGCAACAGCCTCGAACTGTCGATCGAAATGGAAGGCGGCGAGAACTCGGCGTACGGCGTCAAGGTCTGCGTCTCCCCGGACGGGCAGGAAGAAACGTCGATCTTCTACGATGCCCGAGAGAAACGGTTGAAAGTCGACACCTTGAAGTCGGGACCTCACGACACGCCCAAGGCCGTCGAGGCGGGGCCGCTGGAACTGAAACCCGACGAGCGGTTGAAGCTCCGTGTCTTCGTCGACCGCTCCGTGGTCGAGGTGTTCGCGAACGGACGGCAGGCCGTGGCGCGGCGGATCTACCCGGCGCGACCCGATAGCGTCGGCGTTCGCGTTTTCTCAAGGGGTGCGCAGGCCCACGTGCACACGTTCGAGGCTTGGGAGATGACACCAGCTAACGCCTCGTAGGGGACGGGCTTGTCCCGTCCCGTGTTTCCGTGGCGCAAAGGGAATGTGGGAACGGCATGCGGGCGGGGACAAGCCCCGCCCCTACGACACGATGCTGAGCAACGACCGGATTGCAGTCGGGCGACGGTGCCGGCCTGCCCAAACCAGCGGTGTGTCTCCACGGCCATCTTTGATGGATACCTCCGCGCCAGCGTCAATCAGCATCTTGACGGTCGCTTCGTCGCCGTAAGCGGCCGCCCAATGCAGCGGCGTCTCCGAATAGACAGTGACGTTGTAGAAGCTGTCGGTTTCAACGCCTTGCTTGGTCTTGCCGTTCGGATCGACGCCAGCTCGGAGCAACAGAGCGACGCATTGCGTCGTACCCGCCCCCTGGTCGCTTTTGGCGACCGCAACATGCAACAGGTTCTCGCCCGAGTCGCCGTGGACGAAGTGCGGGTCGGCCCCGCTTTCCAGCAGAAGCTTCACTAGGCGTGCGCGACACTCGTACACGGCAAGGGCCAACGGGCTCCATCCATCGAAGGCAGCAATATTCGGATCCGCTCCGACATCCAACAGGAAACGAACTATTTCGTCGTGGCCGTTGTAGGCGCTGTATCCCAAAGGCGTGTTTCCATGGGTGCCTCGGTGGTTCACGTCGGCACCTTTGTCGACGAGTGCCTTCACCGCGGAGACGTCGCCTTCGGCACATTTGTCGATGAGTTGTTGAGACATCGCTTGATTCCTCTCGTAGACATGGAAATGCCGACGAGCGGTTGAAGGAGCTGTTCCGCCCACGCCGTGATGTTGATTGTAGCGGCAAGTTCCAACACGATTAGGGTGACCCGTTAAGACGCTTGCCCATGAACGACGAAGAGAAATACCTGTTTGACCTGCGCGGCTACCTGCACGTGAAGAACGTGCTGACACCGGCACAGGTGGCCGACCTTTCCGACCGGCTGGAAGAACGCCGCTCATGCGACGGGAGACGGCAGTACGGATCCGACCGGACCCGGTACCCGGAGGGGGAAAGCTCGGCGTTCTCCGCCAAGTCGCTCATCGAATGGGGTGGTACCTATATCGACTTGATCGACCTGCCCCGGATTGCGCCCTACCTGGAGGCCATGCTCGGTTCGAAATACCGGCTCGACCACGACTACATCAAGATAGACAGCGCGTCCAATCCACGCAATCTGCTCTACCTGCACGGCGGGGGACAAGGCGCCGGCGGGGCAATGGACCGGGTCGGCCCCAGCGACGGCGGGCAGTGCTACTACCGCTACAACAACGGCAGGTTCTACAACGGCCTGGTTGCCGTTGGGTTCGAACTGGACACCGTGCAACCGGGCAATGGCGGGTTCGCCTGCGTTCCCGGCAGTCACAAGGTGAACTTCCCGCTCCCGGCGGATTGGCGCACCAGCAAGACCCAGGAGGAGATGCCGGCGTGCGTTGATCGGGTGGAGGCCGAGGCGGGGGATGCGATCATCTTCACCGAGGCCTGCGCCCATGGCACGGTGCCCTGGAAGGGAAACCGCGAGCGGCGCACGATCTTCTACAAGTACTGTCCCCACGCGGTGGCCTGGAGCCCCTGCTACTACAACGCCGACCGCTACGGGGAACTGACCGACAACCAGCGCGACATGCTGATGCCGCCGAGCGCGTACGGTCCCCACGAGCATACCCGCCCGATCTGGGAAAGGGTTCAAGCGGACCAGGCCGAACTGGTGCGACTGCGCGAAGAGGCGACCGCGTCAGAAGAAACCCCGACCTGAGAGACCGACCGCACGAAACGGGCTCGCCCCGCCCCGGACGGGCGACCACAAGGGTCGCCCCTACGGCGCCGCGGTCCGGAACGTACCGTAGGGGACGGGCTTGTCCCGTCCCGTTCCCCGGCATGACAATGGCCCGGCGCGGGCGGGGACAAGCCCCGCCCCTACGCGGTTTCCGCCACGCGCCAGGGGACGGGCCGACGTCCGCGCCGCAGCAACGGCACGAAGTGCCATTGCAAGGCGCGGAGTCCTCGGGCGGTGGGGGCTGGGGCCAGACGGCGAGGGCGCGCCCACGCGGGCGCGTTCGAGCCGTTTGGCGGCGTTGTCCCGTCCCGCAAGCCCGACACGGGCGGGGGCGCGCCTTATCCGCCGCGATAGCCCCGCCCTACGCCTGGTGGACTTGGCGCAATTCCGGCCAGTCCCGCCAGATGTCCAGCATGGACTCCACCCGGTGATTCGCCAAGCCGCGTACCGACAATCGGAAGAAGCACATGTAGCGGATGTCGTGGGACAGGTTCGGCGACGCCGTGTGGGCCATCTGGTAGTGGGCCAGGACGATATCTCCTGCCCTGCCGGTGACCGGCACGGGCTTGGGCAGGCGCAGGCCGAGCGACATGACCCCGCCGCCGTCGAGCGTGTTGACGCCGTGATCGCGGAAATAGCGCTCAAGGTCTCGATGGGTTCCCGGCCAAGCCGTGAAATTTCCGCTGAAGGGGATGGGGACGTCGCTTAGCATGATGCCGAGCAGCATCGTGAAACTCCTCACGATGCCATCGTCCGGCACGCCGTTTCTCGCCGTGTGGTAGCCGTCGATGTGTCCCCCTGCGACTCGGCGCAACGTGCCTTCCGGGAGCGGAAAACGCAGCGCGATCTGGCAGCCTTTGGGGCGGACCACCCGGCGGTCGCCGAGCAAGGCCCGCACGTGCGACCACACCTCGGGCGTCGTCGCGAGGCTCAACAGGCGCGGGTCGTCCCCGAGTTCGGGGCAGAACGTCTGGTTGTTGAAGCGAGCTATTTGCTCGGGATCGATGCCGGTGCCGAGGGAGTTGTTGATGGCGCGCCTGGCCCGGGCCACCAGGCGTGACGGCACCACATCCGCGACATGGAGAAAGCCGTCGCGGACGAAGTCCCTTTTCTGCTTCTCGGTAAATGGCGCCAACGCTACCTCCCTGCGATGCAGCGATCGAGTGTCGTGTCCCGCAAGGCTGTCGAGGGTTGCCAGAACGGGCCGATCGGTCGGCCGAACTTCGCGTGGTAGTCCTCGTGCACCATCTGCTCGTAGGTGGTGACGCCTTCCAAGGGCAACTCAACGGGGGCCATGCCGTGCAAGGACGATTGGTAGATGGCCATCGCCATCTCGACGTCCTTGCGCCCTTCGATGCCGTATTCCGCCGGCTCGTCGTTGAGCGCGGCGTGCGCGATGCTCATGATCTCGGACGCATGGCCTACCGACCAGTCGTCGATGGCGTAGTCCCGGAACGGATTCTCGTAGACGATCTCGGTGTCGGCGTGAACGACGATCCGTTGCAGCACATCCACGCCATCGATCCGGCGGCGTTCAGTCTCGACAGGGATGTCCTGCCAGCCATCGTCATGGCGCAGTCGCAACGGGATCTCGGGTCCGAAGGTGTCGTTGTCCAAGATGCCGCCGAGGGTTCCCGTGATCTGGCAGTACTTCTGCGCCTCGCCGAGCCGGGACGTCTCGTAGATTCCGACCGCGCCGCTGTCGAAATCGATCAGCGCATGCGCCCAGTCCTCATGGATCCGGTTGGGATCCGACATGTACTTCCGAACGGTGGCCGCGATCCTCTTGGGCCTGCTTTGCGCGTAGAGGCGCAACTGCGACAACCGGTGCGCGCCCATGTCCATGCACATGCCCGAAGTCCGGCCGAAGCCCGAGATCGGGCGGCCCAAGCCGTTGTGCGTCACCGTCGGCTCGAACGGAACCTGGCGCTTGGGCTCGACGAAATAGACACGCACGATGTCGCCGAGGATGCCCTCGCGGACGAGCTTCACGATCATCCGCTGCTTCGGCATGCGGAAGTAGTTCTCGGCCACCTCGAAGTGCACGCCGTTGCGCCGGCAGGTGTCGATGATGTGGTCGCAACAAGGCAGGGTCAGCGCCATCGGCTTTTCCACCATGACATGCTTGCCGTGCGCCGCGATCAGGCTGGCGAGCACGTGGTGGGTTGGATCGCCGGTGACAATGTCCACGACGAGGATGTCCTTGTGCTTCTCAAGCATCTCCTCGGCATTGGTGTAGTGCGGTACGCCGTATTTCGCGCCGTTTTCGGAGGCAAGCCGTTCATCCATGTCGCACAGGGCGACGAACTCGATCTCGCCACGCCGGGACAGCTCGCTGAGGGTCGGCAGGTGCCACTTCCGGGCCGGGTTTCCACACCCGAGAAGGGCGACCTTCGCCTTCATTCACTCACCGCCTGATGGGCTGCTGCGTGACGTCTGAGCATCGCTGCGCTGTCGTCCACCTGGGCCTCTGTCAGACCGTGCAGGACGACCGGCACGTCGAAGGAAAGCCCGCAGAGCAGGCGGACGTAGCGGGCGTAGTCGAGCTTGCCGGTACCCGCCGCCAAGTGCCCGGCATCGCCGCCGTGATCGAGATCCTTGCCATGGGCGATGGCGACGTGGTCGCCGAGCAGGTCGAAGGCTTCGTCCAGCACTTCCGTCATGCGCGGCAGGTCGTCCTTGCCGAAGATGTTGGCGGCGTCCATCACGACCTTCAGGTTCGGCGAGCCCATCTCGTCGATCAGGCGCCGGCTCTTCTTTGCATCGCTCGCGACGTTGTTGATCTCCGGTTCGAAAGCGACCATGACGCCGGCTGCCTCGGCGGTCGGCAGCACCTGCTCCAGGACCGCGCACACATCACGCCATGCCTCGGGCGATGCGTTGTCGGGATGGTGCCGCCACATGCTTTCCGGATGGCGGGAGCCGGTGCACGTCGCGACCACGGACGTGCCGACGGATTCGCAGGCACCGATCACCATCCGCAGGCGGTCGATCCCCTGTTGGCGTTTATCCGGATCCGTGTCGGCCATGTTGATATTCCCCGCCACGGCGGCGATGACGATGTCACGCTTGGCGGTCTCCTCCCGGATCACGGGGCAGATCGTGTCGATCACCTCCGGGAGCGGACCCGCCGGATGGGCCGAACCCCAGTTGAACTGAACGTGGCGGATGTCGTGGTCGAGGATCGCGTCGAGCGTCTCCCCGAGGGTCGGCCGGGCGAAGGTGCCCGACATGATTCCTACTTGCATAACGGTGCTCTTGGGTGGTGGTCGGTTGCCCGCCGCTACGCGGCGTCGGGCTGATTCATCAGGAGTTCGGTGATCTCCCGCTGCTGGCGGCAATCCAGTTCGTGGTAAACGCCGCTCTCGTGAAGACGCTTGCAGGCGGGCCGGGTGTCTCGCTTGGGAACCACGTCGGCGGCCTGGAACGACATCAGCATCGCGCCGCGCCGGTGCTTGGTCTGGTTGAAGCCCGCGCGATGCCAGGTCCTGGCGTCGTAGAGCACGATGCTGCCCGCCGGGGCCTCGACCACATCGGCCTCGGGACCGCTGTAGGGCCGCGTGACCGGATCGGCGCCGTTGCGGGCGGGATTCCACTCGGGCGGCGGGTTGGTCTCGGTCCGGTGCGAGCCGAGCTTGTACGCCGTGGCGCCGTTCTGCTTGGTGAAATCGGAGACGCAGACGTTCCGCTGAACCGCCTTGATCGGACCGTCCCGGGCCGCCACGGGATGCCCGCCGACGGACGGAATGTACGGAATGTCGGCGTGCCAGCCCTGGACCCTGCGTTTGCCGTCGTAGGGCGGCAGCGACGTGGGATTCGGTGGATGCCCGAGATGCAGATCCCGGGTCCCGATGTACTGCCGGATGAGCCACAGCGATATGGGCTCGCTGATGGCCTGGCCGACAGCGCTGTGCTGGCAGACCCTCGGACTGTCGGTGTCCGGCTCCAGATGTTCGTAGTCGTCGGTACACGCGACGCGTTGCAGACCGTCCACGATCTCCGGCGTCAGGAGACAGGTCAGACACACCCAGCCCTCGCGTTTCAAGTGCTCGAGATAGGCACTCGGCAGTTTCTCGGGACCATGTGCCAGCCAGAAGGCAACATCCTCTGATCCCATACGCACCGTAAAGGTATCGGCATCGAAGTTGCCTGCCACCTCCGTCGCGGTCGCCACATGCCGGACACCGCCAGGCGTCCGATCCCAGATCACCCGATCATCGCCTTCGTCGGAAAGCGCTAGCCCACCATCGTCATCGAGGGCCAGCATCGATCCGTCGGGGGCGATCAGAAACAGGTGGTGATGCGTCGGCCGCTCGTGCCTCACGACGCGCTCTTGGAATTCCTCGTTGTTCGGCACTCGTCCAATCCCCGTCAGCCGTTCTGTACGTACATGCTCGCCTTGTCCCTGCCGTGGAACTCCCGCCACTCGGCCGCCGTCAGGCGCTGCGGTTCGCCCAACTGCCGTGCAAGGACGTACTGACGGCACATGATCTCCAGGCGATGCGCCTGGTTGACGGCCCGCGCGAGGGTCGGCCCTTGACAGATCATGCCGTGGTTGCCGAGCAGGCAGGCCGTTCGATCGGTCAGCGCCGCCGCAGCATCGTCGGCGAGCCGCTGCGTCCCGAACGTAGAGTACCGGACGCAGGGCACATCGTCGCCGCCGAACACGCCGACCAGGTAGTGGAAGCCCGGCAGCGGCAAGAGGTGGCTTGCGACGGCAACGCAGTAGTCCGAATGGGTATGGACCACGGCGTAGGCCTCGGCATGCTTTAAGTAGATCGCCGCGTGCATGCGCCATTCGGAAGACGGCCTGCCCTTGCCGCACCACCGGCCGTCGAACGATGTCTCGACGACCGTGTCGGCGGTGATCGTGTCCGCGCGTGCGCCGTTCGGGGAAATCAGCATGCTGTCGCCGAACCGGACGCTCAAGTTGCCCGAGGACAGCTCGTTCAAGCCGATCGCTTCCACCCGCTTGTAGTTGTCGACCAACTGTTGGCGCAAGTCCGCCTCGTCGGTAGTGTCTGCCATGTTTCCCCTTTTCGATCAACCGGATGCGGCGTCCGCCATCCGCATCCGTTCCAAGGCGACGTCAATGAAGTCGTCCTCGCCCGCGCTGCCCGACTTGACGACCAGCGACACCGGGTCGTCGTCGGCTCGGTGACAGTAGCCACCCTGCAGATCGTCGTGCGCCCCCACCTCGAGACGCTCGATGCCCAACGACCTTATCACCGACCCGGACGTCTCGCCGCCCGCCACCACGAACTTCCGTACGCCAAGTTCGTGCAGCGCTCGGGACATCCGGCCAAGGAGGTCGTCGGCGAGCGCCGAAGCGCCTTCCTGGCCGAGTTCCGCCTGCGCCCGCTTGACGCCCTCGGCATCCGTTGTGGTCGCGATGCCCACGGGCCCGTGCACCAGGCGGGCGCAGGCCCACTCGACGGCCTCGCCCAAGACGCCGCATTCATCGCAAGCCGCCTTCAAGAGGTCGATCCGGAACACCGGGTGCGCGGCCTCGAACCGGGCCAACTGGCGGGACGTTTTCGGCGTGCAACTGCCGGAGATCACCGCGGCATGACCCGGTGCGGCGGGCAATAACGTTCGCGGTTCGGTCGCGGCGACGTTGCGCCAACCGCGCGAAAGGGCGACGGGGAGATCATCCGATCCGGTTACCAAGGCGGAATGACCGGCAAGCGCGGCGACGCGCGCGAGATCGCCCGGATCGATGACGTCGACGATGAAGAAACGGACGCCCGCAGCCGACTGCTCGGCCAGGTAGCGCTCGCATGCGGCTTTGCCCGCGCGCATCGTGTCGTGGTTCAGGAGTCCCACCTTGACTCGGCTCTGCGACTGCAAGACCTCCACGAGGTTCGAATTGGTCATGGGGGTCACGGGGTCATACCGCCTCGGGGTTTCGTGCAGCATGTCCGTGCCGAGAAACAGTCGCCCCTGGTAGACGGTGGCACTTCGTTCGGGACGGCCCGGGCAGAACAACACGCGGTCGGTGTGCGTCATATCCATCAGCGCTTCGGCCACCGGACCAATGTTGCCGCGCGCCGTCGAACAGAACAGGGTGCTGTACTTGTAGTAGAGCTGCTTCGCACCTTGTGCGAACAAGGCCCGGGCGGAGTGCTTTGCGTCGGCGACCGCCTCTTCAGCCGGTCTCGACAAGAGCTTGCGGCCGACGACGACGGCCTGTACGTCGCCCGGGAGCCCTTCAACGGCATCGGCGGACGTCGCCACGGGGCAACGAACGCCCTGCTCCTCTAGGAGACTGGCCACCTTCACGCCACCCGTGAGGTCGTCCGCGATCACTCCAAGCTCTAGCAGCGTTCGGTCCTCCCCATCCCCATATTGACGACCCCGCAAACCGCTTCCTCACTTCACGGGCACGACGGGTCCGCCCGGATCGGGCCAGTGCATGAGGATCGGCAACGCGAAGGCGTCTATTATGCTGACGCGCGTCACTCGGCGAAGGAAACACTTGTGTCAGTTGATCAATTGCAGCGGGATGGGCTGGCCGGTCCGTTCGAGTTGGCCGACAAGACGGCACTCGACGCCGCACGGGACGCGGTATTCGAGTTCAAGGCGCTTCGTCGGCAGCAGCTTCTCGCCGCGAAAAAGGCCGGAGGTGACAACAGCACCTACTCCAACCCGTTGATCGACCGCCACCTTGACGTCGGCGTCATCCGGCGACTCTACTACGACGCCAACGTGCAATCCGCCGTAGCCGAGCTTTTGGGCGAAGACCTATACATCTGGCGGTCGAATTTCTTCGTCAAGAGCGACGGCACCGGACAGAACAAGTGGCACCACGATCGCCACTTCGAAAACGGCGATGCGGCGCTCGATCTCTACGACACCAGCAATCATTTCTCGATCACGATGGCGTTGACCGACATCGGGATGGACGAGGGCCGAATCGAATACGTGAAGGGGTCACATCAGCCGATCGCCGGGTTCGATAGGGACATTCCGCGCCACATCGACGAAGTCCCGGAGGTCCTCCAAAACCGGGTCACACCGCTACCCCTCGAACGGGGTCAGTTCGTGTTGTTCCACGCTGCGCTTTTGCATCGCAGCTTGGCGTTCGGGGAAGGCAACCGGCGCGTCTCGATGGCGGCTCGGCTCTTGAGGGCCGGCACGAAGATACCTCCGTACGGATCGGCCAACCCCGCCGGTGGTGCCGCCGCCCGCGCCGAGCCGATCATGTATTACCGCGATTCGGGATTGATGCGCTTGAACTAGGGCCGGTCCCCCGAGGGCGCCCGGATCAACCGCTCGCGTCCTCGCCGAGCGCTGCGAGCTTGCCCCCCAGGTTGTCGAGGCGCAGCTGGACGTTGTCGATCCGATCCTGAACGCCGGTCACGCGCTGCTGCACGCTGGTCAACCGCTGCTCGACGCTCCGCAGGTGGTGTTCCACGCTCTCGATTCGTTTCTCGATGCGCGCAAGGCGTTGTCCAATGGGTACCAGCGCCTTGGCAATGGCATCCGATAGGTTTTCTTGCTCGTCCTGTTTGGCCATCGTCGTATGTCCACTGCCCCCGTCAGAACCATATGAAGCTCGCCGACCACGTGTCAATGCTACGGAATGACGTCTCAGTTTGAAATGCCGAAATGGCCGGCCGGCCGCCTGTCGAAACTCGTCAGTGATCGGCCCGGGAGTCCCGCTTCCACCAACTGTCGATGACGCGCGCCAATCCGCCGTCGAGGTACTCGTACGCGGCGACGGTGTCGTCGGCCCGGCCGAACTTGTCCCAATACAGGAACCGTTCCTCGACGGGCATATTCAATGGAATGTGATAGAAGCCCCAGAGGAGAACCCGGTCCAACGCCCGGCAGACCGTCGTCGCGGCCGTGAGGGTCGGGGCGCGCTGGGCGAGTTCGATCAGGCTGTCGACCACCGGGTCGCGAATCCCCGCCAGATTGCCGCCCATCCCCGCTTCGGCGTTCGCCGATCCGAAGTAGGTATGCAACTGGGCCATCGGCGGGTTCAGGAAATCCAGCCCTCTAAAGTACATGTCGAATCGGCGCTCGCGCTTGAAACGGACGGCGGTGACGTTGTCGAGCAGGCGCACACTGGCTTCGATGCCGAGGTGCGCCAGCGAGTCGACGAACGGCAGCAGCAACCGTTTGGCCCAGGCGTTCTGCGTCGCGATCTCGAACGTGAACGCTTCGCCGTCCGCGTTCTCGAGTCGACCGTCCACGAGTGTCCACCCGGCCTCGGCTAATAGCCGCCGTGCCCGCTTGAGTGCTTCTCGATTTGGCCCGCGTGCGACAGACACCGGCAACCGGAACGGTTCGTCGAACACCCGCCCGGGTAGTTGATCGCGATAGGGAGCAAGCAAGGCAAGCTCCTCCGTCGACGGCATTCCCCGGCCAGCCAGCGACGAGCCGGCAAAATAGCTCAACGCCCGGTACTGGGTGTCGTAGTGGAAGACGCGATTCTGCCATTCGAAGTCGAACGCCAGCGTCAGCGCCTCGCGAACCCGCGCGTCGCGGAAGATCTCGCGGTCGAGATTGAACGTCAGCGTGCGCTCCTGACCGATGGACTTGCCCACCCGGCGCGTATCCTTCAGCCATCGACCTGCGTTCGGTGACGACGCGTCGTACGCGGTATTCCAGTAGCGGACATCGGTTTCGAAAAAGATGTCGAGGAGGCCTTTGCGGAACGCCTCTCTCGCCACGGTGGCATCCCGGTACACGTCGTAGCGGATCACATCGAAGTTGTGGCGGCCGCGGTTCACCGGCAGGTCCCGGGCCCAGTAGTCGGGTACGCGTTCATACGTGACGTGGTTGCGATCGAGTTCGACGATGCGATAGGGACCACTGACCAACGGCGGGTCAAGCGTCACCTGTCCCGGGTCCCGGTCTGCGTAGTAGTGCGCCGGGCGCACAGGGAACGTGGTCAACGCCAAGAGGTTCGAATGGGTGAACACGTCGCGGTGGCGGATTAGCAGTTCGCGGTCGTTCACGACCTCGAACGACTCGACCCACGAGCGGTAGTAGACCTTGCCGGCCAACGACGTGGCGTCCATCACGTCGTAGGAGAAGCGCACATCGCGGGCCGTAATCGGCACACCGTCGTGCCAGCGCGCGCCCTCATGCAACTGGATGTAGAGCGATTTCCGGTCCTCCGAGAGCACCACGCCGTCCGCCAGCAAACCGTAGAGGGCCGACTGCTCGTCGGCCGAACGGACGAACAATCGATCCATCGTCCGCTCCAAGCCGCTGGCATTGGAGACGCCCGTACCCCACGCCCCCGAGACGTTCCGGACCGGCCAGGTCGTCGAGAGGGTCAGGCTCCCGCCTTTCGGCGCCAAGGGGTTGGCGTACTCGAAGTGGGTGAAGTCGGCGGGATACTTCAGGTCGTGGAGCAGGGAAATGCCGTGCTGATAGGGCGGTTGGTCGGCAAGGCACACGGACGCCAGCAGGAGAGGGGCGAGTTCGGTCGTGCGCCGGGCTATGATTCTTACCCGCCATGAGCCCCGAAGCAGCAAGGACACCACGCCCCCCCGTGTCACAGGGTCCCTCCGCCGTCTGGATCAACAAACCAGAGGCCGGTGAACTGCCCCACGGGGTCGCGCACAAGACGTTCTTTTCCGAGGCGCACCAGACCGAGGTGGGCTACTGCATCTACCTCCCGCCAGGCTACGAGACCCACGCCGACAGGCATTATCCGGTGATCTACAACCTGCATGGCGCTGACGGGAATGAACTCCACGGCTTCGACGAGGTAGACGTGCTCGACGGGGGCATCCGCAGCGGACGTTGGCCGCCGATGATCGTGGTCATGGCCAACGGCGGCAAGCGCACGTTCTTCAAGGACTCCCACGACGGGCGAACCCTAAGCGAGACACTCATCGTTCGCGAACTGATTCCGCACATAGACGAACACTATCGCACGATTGCCGCACGCGAGGGACGCTGCATCGAGGGCCACAGCATGGGCGGCCGGGGCGCGACGCGACTCGCCATGAAATACCCGTCGCTCTTCTGTTCGCTGTTCAACTTCGCGGGCAACGTGCCGCGGACGTCGGCGCATTTCGACCCCTCCAAGCCGGACGCCTACCCCAACAACTACCTGGGTCCCGACAAGCAAGCCTACTTCGACAACGACGCGTTCGAGTTGCTTAGGAAAAACCTCCGCGAGATCAGGGGCAAGCTGCGTATCCAGATGTGGTGCGGGACCCAGGATACGGGCCATCTGGTGACGATCCGCGATTTCCGCCAGGCGTTGCTGGCGGCGGGCGTCGACCATACGTACCTAGAGATCGAGGGCCTCGGACACGCCAAGAAACCGATCATCGAGCGGTACGGCGACGTCTTGTTCGACCACCACGTGGAGTCGCTACGCCAAGCAGCAAACGCGTCGTAGGGGACGGGCTTGTCCCTTCCCGCGCCCGCGGCAACGCAATGCCTGCACGCGGGATGCGGTTTTCCGCGCGTGCAGGGTCGCGCAGCACACCCGTTTCTTTAAGTGCCTAAGCGCCGCCACTCCCGCGATGGCCGATCCACATTGCACTCCAGGACGGCGTCTACGAGTTTCACCCCTAAGCCGGGCCCCGGTGGCAGTTCGGCATGTCCATCGCTGACTCGGGCGAACGGCGCACCCACGAGCGAGTCGAACATGGCGCTTTCGTCGAACTGCAGTTCCAGCATGTCGAAGGCTTCGAGCGAGGCGGCCACCTGCAAGCTCGCGGCGTGGCAGATCGGACCGCTCGGGTTGTGCGGCGACACCTGCACGCCCAGCGCTTCGCACTCGGCCGTCGTACGCTGCATTTCGCGAACGCCGCCGATGTACTTCATGTCCGGCATCACGACATCGTAGGCGCCAGCTTCGCAAAACGGCCGCATGGTCTCCCACCCCACGCTCGTCTCCAACCCCGCCTGGCGGATGCCCAACGCGTTGCATCGGCGGCGCAGCCTCACGAGCGCGGCAATGTTCGACGCGGACTCGGGCAACGGCGTCTCGATCCAATGCACGCCCAGCCGAGCAGCCGCCTCGATGAGCGTACGTGCGGTGGCTTCGTCGAAGCGCCAATGGCAATCGAGCATCAGCCGCGCTTGCGGACCAACCGCCTCTCGCACCGCGGTCACGCGGGCGAGCCCCGGCTCCATGGCCTGCACGCCGCCGCCCCGCAAGCAGACCTCCGGACCCACCTCGTCGAAGGGCGCCACCTTGAACGCCACGTGGCCGGCCTCGATAGCGGCCCGCGCACTCGCCGCGAAGCCTTCCGGGCTGCGATCGTCCGTGCGCCGGTTGATATTGGCGTACACCGGTATCCGGTCGCGTCGCTCGCCGAGCGCCTGGGCCAACGACCGGCCGCGCACCTCGGCATAGAGGCTCCACAGGGCCTGATCGACGGCGCTCACGATGGCGGCATCTTGGATGGTGTCCGGCGTATGGCATTCGGCGAATGCGCCCGGATGGTGCGGCGCGGCCTGCGAGAGCGCCAACGGAACCAGGTCCTCGGCCGCCGCCACCAGTGCGCCCTCTCGGCCCGTGAGCGTTGCTTCGCCTTCGCCGATGCGCCCGTCCCCCGTGCGCAGGCGCACGAAGGTCCAGCAGGTCTTGCGGGTGACGCGTACGAAATGCAGCGAAGCGCTGGACAGGGTCAAATAGTTCACGGCGGCTTGGCCAAAGACGTGCCCGCGCGGTCCAGCCTCGCGCAGCGGGGGGGCGGCTCGCGGCCGTCGCCTTCAAGCATCCGATGGGGCGTAGCGCGGCATCCCATAGCCGACTCCACGCTCGTTGAAGATGTACGTCGGCCGTGCGGCGTCGTCCCCCAACTTGGCGCGGAGCTTTCTCACCACGGTGCGCACGAGCACGCGGTCGCTAGTGCTTGGTTCATCCCAGACGCGGCGCAGCAGCGCATCGTGGGTCATGACGCGACCGGCGTTTAGCGAGAGCACGCGCAATAGCGTGTATTCCTTGGGCGTCAGGGACAGTTCCCGACCGCCGAGGGTCACGCGGCGCTCGTCGTGCCGGATCGCGAGTTGGCCGAGCGAAAACGTGCCCGGGCTTTCGCGACGGCGCAGGGCTGCGCGCACCCTCGCGGTGAGTTCCGTTGGCGAGAACGGCTTGACGATGTAGTCCGCAGCACCGGCGTCAAACGCGGTTGCGATCGTCTCCGCCCGGTCGTAGCCCGATATGAAGATGACAGGCACCTCGGCGAGCTCGGGAACACGATCCATTAGGTCGATGCCGTCGGCACCCGGCAACACCAAGTCCAGAAGCACCAGATCCGGCTGCTCGGCGCTAAGCAGCCGTGGAAGATCCCGCGGATCGCCGGTGACCACCGTATCGTAGCCCGCTGCGGCCAGTGCGTCCCGGACCAGTCGCAACGTCTCCGGGTCGTCATCGAGAACGAGAACACGCGCCCTTCCGCCGCGCATCCGGGTACCGGAGGAATCTGCGCTCGCAGTGGTGGCGGCGGCATCCGCGTCCGGCACCGATGGAAGCGTAAACGTGAACCGCGTGCCCTGTCCCGGGCCAGCGCTTTCGGCGCGGATTCGCCCGCCATGTGCCTCCACCAATCCCTTGCAGATCACCAGCCCCAAGCCTCGGCGTTGCACGCCTGGCTCGCCAACGGGTCCGCGAAACAGCAGCGGGAGACGATCCGGCGCGACGCCCGCCCCTTCATCCGACACGGAAACCGCGACGTGAATCCCGTCGGCCTCGGCATCGATTCGAATAGGCGACGACGACGGCGAGTGTCGAGCCGCGTTGCCGATGAGGTTGTTCAGGACCTGTACAACCCTTGCCTCGTCCGCCATGACCCGGGGCAGATCCTGCGGAAGATCCATGCGCACGGCGTGTGCTCCGCCGCCGCTGATGAAGGTGTTTCGGGCCTCGTCGACGAGGCCCGCGAGGTCCGTGGGCGCAGGTGCGACGGTCAGCGTGCCAGCGCGGATCCGTCCGGCGTCCAGGAGGTCGCCGATCAGCGCCTGCATGCGGTCAGCCTGCTCGTCGATGATACGGAACAACAGACGCATCTCCGCGTGGTCCAGAGGTCGCACGGAACCTAGCAAGGCCGCAGTCGAACCCTTGACGGATGTCAGCGGCGCACGGAGTTCGTGGCTCACCGTCGCCAGAAACTCGGCTCTCTGCGTCTCCAACTCGCGAAGCGCGGCGAGATCCTGCAGCGTTACGACCACCGAGACGATCGCACCCTCGGCATCCCGTATCGGCGTGGCGTTTATCAGGGCGGTGACGCTGCGGCCGTCCGGGACGGACAGGACGATCTCTTCGGCGCGGACCATCTCGCCGGTACCGAGTTGACCGGCGATCGGAAACTCGTCCAAGGCGATCTCACGTCCGTCAGCGCGGCGGAAGGTGATCGCATCGAGCAGTTGCTCGGGCGGCTCGCCCGGCGCGGACAGCGTGCTGACAATGCGCTTGGCCTCGCGGTTGAACGACACCGGGACCCCGGTGTCCGCGTCGAATACCACGACGCCAACCGGAGACATCTCCACGAGGGCTTCGAGATCGGCGCGGGCACGCCGTTCGTCGCGGTGCGTTCGCGCATTGGCAAACGCTGCCGCCGCCTGCAGCGCGAACAGCTTGAGTATCTCTTCGTCCTCGTGCGAGAACGGCGTGCCTGCCTGCTCGGCGGCGAGAAAGAAGCTACCGACGTGGACGCCTCGATGGTGCATCGGCATGCCCAGAAACGCCTTCGAGTCGAACAGTTCGGCCGCATAGCCGTGGGAGCGCAGGTATGCCGGTACGTCCGCGATCTTGACCGGGGCCGGAAGGCGCCGTAGGTGTTCGAACAGGCGGGGACCATCGGACCAGCCGGCGAACTCTCGGTGTTCCCCTACCGTCAACCCCGAGGTTATGAAGTCCTGGGGTCGGCCCCGTTCGTCGACGGTGGCGATCATGCCGTAGCTCGCACCGGTTAACGCCCGAGCGCTGTCGACGACCTCCTGCAGCACGGTATGGACGTCGAGACTCCCACTGATGCGCAACATGGCCGCGCACAGCCTCGAGAATCGCTCCCGCGACAGATCGTCGTCGACTTTCCGGTCGTGCATTGGCACCTCCGTACGGAAGTTCCGTCCACCAAGTGAACCAGACGCGTGGGGGGTGGATGCGAGAAGTATACGCGAAGGTTACACATTCACCTCAAACTGACACGGAAACTACACGCACAGACGCTAATGTGTTCAGGTGGAGAGGGTCGATGGGCGAGAACGGACAGCAGCCGAGCCACACACTTCAAGGCGTTGTCTCGTGATGGGTCTGCTCGCACTAACGATACGTACGCCCCGCCCGGAGCCGGCGGTTCCTTTCGCTTCATGCGCTTTTTTGCAGTTCGCTGGGCGAGGGGTACTCGTCATCTGTGCGGCTCCGGGCCGGGGCGACCATATGCGCCCCAGCTCCTCCTAGTTCCGGATCTGCTTTTCCACACGTCGCCGGCCGCGACGAGGACATTCGGTTCACGGCGGCGATGGCGCGTCATGGGCATCATCGACGAGTCCGCATTCGTCCAACGCCTCTAGACCGCCGATGTGCCGGCGATCAATGCGAACGAGTGAGTCGGACGTCGCTTTGCCGCGCAGACCGCAGACATGCCGCCGCAACGAATCCCGGGCAGGTCCCCCTCGCCTGCCGCGCCAGGCGTAGGCGCCTACGCTTCTTCGATCGCGATCGCCCTGACCCAGGTGCCTTCCATGCGCTCGACGTTGAGCGGGAGGCTCATGAAAAAACAGCGATCCCGAGTGAGGGCTTCGATATTGACCAGCGGGTAGACGATGGGGATGTTGTTCCCGGTCATGGCCCGGTGCGTGGGGCAGTTGTCGGGCTCCGGGTCGAGCGCTTTGGTTTCCCAGCGAATCCCGGGAACGCCCACGCAGAGCATCTTGATCTTCTTCTCCTCGGCCAACCAATAGGCGGTGTCACCCTCGATCCAGGGGGTGTCGTCGTCCGTATTCGTGCTGCCCATCAACACGATGTCGCCTTCCCGTACATTGGCGAGGTGCTCCGGCAGGATCGGTTGCCCTTTCAGGTGGTCCAGCTTGCAGACACAGGCTTCACCGTAGTAGGCAGCCACCGGCAACTCCCAGATTCCCTTCATTCCACCCGGCAGGCCCGTCCAATTGTCGTTGTGGCCGATGCCCAGTTGCACATGCGATCCCATGTGGCCGCTGACGCCGCCGACCGGCCAAGCGGCGACCGTTCCCACGTTGCACGCCACCAGATGCTCGATGGTGCCGTCCTGTTCGTTGTAGGTCTCCTCGACGATCCACGGCATGTTGTAGACGTCCCGCTTGCCTTCTTCGACGGTCTGGTCCATGCGCGTAACCCGGGAGACCAGCTCCCAGCTCAGATCGACGATTCGCTGTCCTTCCAGACTGATCATTTTCGCCTCCCTATTCCTCTTCCAGGGCGATGGCCCTGATGAAACTGGCTTCCGACTTCGTGAACCTGAGCGGCAAGCCGACGTAGAACACCCGGTCGCGGGTCAATTTACCGATGTTCACCAGCGGATGGGCGATGGGGACGTTTGCACCCAACAGCGCCCGCCGGACCGGCGAGTTGTCCGGCGCGGGCAGCTTCAAGTCGTACTGCCACTCGATGCCCGGCGCGCCGATGCCCAGCATCTTGATCTTGCGGTCGTTGGTGAGCCAATCACAGGTGGCCGAGGACAGCCACGGCTGTTCGAGGCCGGTGAACGGACTGGTCATCAGCACGATGTCGCCTACCTGCACGTTGGCGAGGTGTTCCGGTTTGATCTCCTGGCCGCGCACGTCCCCTTCCCGGCTCTTCATCGCCATCCCCGCGCCAAGGGGATATTCGCTCGGGTCGACGATGGCGCGCGGCTCTAGACCTTCAAGATTGCAGACTGACGCCTCCCCGATAAAGGTCGTGAGCGGCATCTCCCACAGTCCTTTCATTTCCTCGGGCACGCCTGACCAGTGGCTGATATGACCCTTGCCGCCCTGCAAGTGGGCACCGTGGTGCGTGGTCATGCGCTCCTGGTGCCACGCTTCGTCACCGCCGGGCGGGGCCGCATACAGGGTGAACAGCGAGTTGTCCGCCGGGAAGCGGCCCTCCTTCATGACCCACGGCCTGCCGTACGGATCGGTATTGCCTTCCTCGATCGAGCCATCCACGCGATAGACCCGGGCCTTGAGGCGGGGACTCAAGTCCACCGGCCGGTAACCCTCGAAACTGAACATAGTGCTTCCTATTGCCTTTGCGAATGCCAGTGTAGCGGTCTCTGATCGAATCGGAACGACCGATCAGATGTAGCGCCCGTAACTCACCTTGCGGGCGCGATCGAAGAACTCGTCCCACTGCGCGCTGGTCAATCGATCGGGCTCGCCGTATTGGCGCGCAAGCAGGTACTGCCGACACATGATCTCGAGGCGCTGAGCCAGCTCCACGGCTGCTTTCAGGTTTCCCGCCCGGCAGATCATGCCGTGATTGCCCAACAGACACGCGTTGCGGTCCTTCAAGGCGGATGCGGCATCGTCGGCCAGCGTCTCGGTGCCGAACGTGGAATACGGCACGCAAGGCACGTCGTCGCCGCCGAAAGATCCCACCAAGTAGTGGAAACCCGGTAGCGGCTCGTTGTGGCAGGAGAGCGCCACGCAATGGTCCGAGTGCGTATGCACCACCGCCTGCGCCCGTTCGTGCTGCCGATAGATCTCCGCGTGCATCCGCCATTCGGACGACGGCTTGACGTCACCTTCCCAATCGCCGTCGAGGGAAACGCGCACGATGCGTTCCGGGGCGATGTTCGCCTCCGAGGCGCCGCTCGGCGAAATCAGCATGCCGTCCTCGAACCGGCAGCTTAGGTTGCCGGACGACAGCTCGTTCAATCCGAGACCCGCCGAATAGCGGTAGCACGCCGTGATTTCCTCCCGCACTTTCTGTTCGTCGGTCATTGGACACCCCCCTGTTCCGATCGCCGCATGCGCTCAAACGCGTACTCGAAGAACGTCGCGTTCCCCAACCCGCCCGCCTTGACCACCATGGCGAGCGGTCCTGGCGCGTGGCTGAAACAGTAGCCGCCCGACAGGTCGTCGAAGGAACCCACCTCGACCTGGCGGATACCGAGAGCACCGAATACCTGCCCGCTCGTCTCGCCCCCGGCGACCACGAGCTTGCGGACGCCGAGTTCGTAGAGAATCTTCGCGGCTTCTCCGAGCAGACTGTCCGCTCGAGCCGCGGCGCCGTCCTTGCCGAGCGCTTCCTGGGCACGTTCGACGCCAGCGACATCCGCCGACGTACAGACGGCCACGGGACCTTGGGGAACGTGCTCCGCCGCCCAACCCCGGATCTGATCGAGGAGCCCATCGTCCGACCCGGCGAGATCGATTCGAAACACCGGGTAGCGGGTCTCGAAGTGATCAAGCTGGCGAAGCGTCGGCGGGGCGCAGCTACCGGCAATGACCGCCTCGTGTCCGGGCGCCGCGGGCAGCACCGTCCGGTCCCCGGGAGGATGGTCGGCAGGCAGCCACTGCCGCGCCAGGAAACCCGGCAACGCATCGCCGCCCGTAGTCACGTTCCAGTCGTCGACGAGCTCGGCCACCCGGGTGACGTCGTCATCGTCGACCGAGTCGATCACGAATGCGCGCACTCCCGAGGCAACCTGTGCATCCACATACTCCCGTGCCGCCTTGAGGCCGCGATGCAGCACCCGATGGGAAATCAGTCCCACGGGTTCCGTCATCTGGGGCTTGAGCACCTGCATGAGGTTGGCGTTGGTCATCGGCGTCACGGGGTCGTATCGCTTGAACGACTCGGACAGCAACCGATCGCCCACGAACAGACGGCCTTGGAACACCGTGACGCTGTACTCCGGAAAGGCGGGTGCGAATATCACCCGGTCGCCACCGGTCACCGCCAGAAGCGCTTCGGCGGCGGGCCCGATGTTGCCCTGGTCGGTGCAATCGAACGTCGCACAGTACTTGTAGTAGATGCGCTTCGCGTCGACGGCCTTGAGCGCACTGCCGATCGCGCTCACTTCCGTCCGGGCATCTGCCGCCGGAATCAGGCGAAGCTTCTTGCCCACCACCACCGCGCCGCAATCGCCGTCGAGATCGGCAAGCGCTTCGGCGGACGTAACCAAGGGACACCGGACACCCTCCCGCTCGAGCAGGCTGGCGACCATCATCCCCCCGGTCAGGTCATCCGCTATCACTCCGAGCTCGAGCGCCATACAACCCCTTCATGAGTAAACCCGGCGAGACATCTTATACTCACGACGCCCCGATTCCCTACAGAGAGAGGACCGCTATGCCAAGACCGGTAATGCTCCTGGGCGTCTTGCTGGTGCTGACTTACTTCAGCGGGCAATTCGATCGGCGACGAGGACGAAAGGGGAGGATCAATGACCACCACGCTCGAATTGCCTCGCGCGAATCCGGGCGAGGTGGGGATGTCGGGCGAACGACTGGGAATGGTCGGGGATGTCGTCCAGAGGTTCATTGACCAAGGCCGCATACAGTACGCCGTCGTCGGCGTCGCCCGTCGCGGCAAGGTCGTCTATTTCGAAGCGCAGGGTGTTTCCAACGGCGAACCCGTGCAAAAGGACGCGATGTTCCATATGGCTTCATCCACGAAGCCGATCCTGGGTGTCGCCGCCATGATGGTGATCGAGGAGGGCCTTGTCAGTCCGTCCGATCCCGTTGAGAAGTACATCCCCGAATTCGAGGGTATCAAGGTGGCTGTTTTGGACGAGAATGCCGACAAGAAGACGAGCGGGAAGACGGGGCTCAAGAATGCACCCGAGTACGGACTGATCGACGCCCATCGTCCCGTCACCATTCACGATCTGCTAACGCATACCTCTGGAATCTCTGGCAGAGCCCCCGGCAGAACCCAGGAGATACAACACGAAGGCGACACACTGGCCACCTGGATACCGATAATTGCCGAAGGGCCCCTCAGTTTTCAGCCGGGAACACGCTGGGGATACGGCGGTGGGCTCGATGTCGTCGCGAGAGTCATCGAAATCGTATCCGGCATGCCATTCAACGAGTTCGTTCAGAAACGGATCTTCGACCCGCTGGACATGAAGGACACCTATTGGATCGTGCCGAAAGACAAACTGCATCGCATGCTGATATTTGTTGAGGGTAAGGCGGGCACGCCCACGACATATTTCTCCGGGTCCTACGGCTTGGTCAGCACGGCCCGCGACTACTTGCACTTCGAGCAGATGCTGGTCAACAAGGGCGTGCTGTTCGGCAATCGGCTGCTCAATCCCGCGTCGGTTGAGATGATGTCCACCGACCAGGTGGGTGACCTCTACGACAAAGGCGGCAAGGGTAGCGCCGGGGTTGGATTCGGCTACACGGTTGAAGTCACCGTGGATCCGGCGTTGGCGAAAGGAGGCCGAAGCGCGGGGGCTTTCGGCTGGGGCGGTGCTGCGGGAACCGTTTCCTGGACGGATCCCAAAGAGGAGTTGGCGGTAGCCATCATGGTTCAGCAACCCACGAAAGACTTAGGGGTAAGGATTGCAGAGGCCATTGGGGCAGCCATCGACGACTGACGCATTGTTGGAAGCGGAGCGACACGATGGAGATTGAAGAACTCGTACCCCAACTCCGCACCACGGACCTCGAACGCGCGATCCATTTCTATACCAGGAAGCTGGGCTTCGCACTGTCCTTTAGGTACCAGGGCTTCTACGCCGGTATCAGCTGTGGCGACCGCATGATCCACCTCAAGCTGGTGGACGATCCCGACCCCGGCATCGACTTCGTCCGGAGCGGACAGCACCTTCACATCCATTTCGGCGTGCGCGACATCCATGCCGCTTTCCGGCAGGTCCGGGAAGCCGGCGTGACGATCGTCGAAGGCATCTCCGACCGTCCCTGGGGAATGACCGAGTTCGTGATTGAAGATCCCGACGGACACACCCTCTACTTCGGAAGCGCTTCCGCGGACGGATAGTCGGCGCCGGCGATGCTCCTCTCGACACTTGCATCCCAGGCGCTGAGTTCCTTCATCATTCGAGCAGCGATGTCCGGCCGCTGTCGGATCAGGTTGTTGGACTCGGACGGGTCGCCGACGAGGTTGTAGAGTTCGAATTCGCCATCCTCGCCACTCGTGTAGTTCCGCACCAGCTTCCAGTCGTTGTCCAGCCACGCCCGCCCAGCGACGACCCTGAATCCCATGGGCACCTCGCGCCGCGCCGGCTCGTCGTTCGCCAGAACGGGGGCCAGCGAGAGTCCGTCGTTCACGGCATTAATGGCGTTCGAATCGAGACCCGCGACATCGATCAATGTCGGAAAGATGTCCGTCGTGGCGGACGGATAATGCGAAACACGGGGTTCGATGGTCCCCGGCCACTCGATGATCGTCGGCACCCGTATGCCGCCCTCGTAGAGATCCTTCTTGAATCCTCGCAGGTGACCGGTGGAGTCGGGGTGGACGCCCAGGTGTTCCCCATAGTCGATATCGGGAAGACCGCCGTTGTCGCTGGTGAACCAGACCAGCGTGTTCCTAGCGATTCCGAGGTCTCGAAGGCCTCGCCTCAACGTACCGATGGAACGATCCATTGCCGCCAACTCGCCAAGCTGCAGGGCCGAACCCTTGTCGGTGCGATCCCGGTAGGGGGCAACATCCTCCTCGGTCGCCTCGAATACGCGATGCGGAGTCGAGTACCAGACCAGCACGAACACCGGGCGACCCTTCTTCGTCTCCCGGGAGATGAACTTCAGTGCTTCGGCGACGATCACCTCGGAACCGTCGCCTTCGAACTGTTCCGGGACGCCCTTTCGACTCAACACCGGATTCAGGTTGAATTGCGTGGAGATGCTTAGCCAATAGTCAAAGCCGAGTTCACCGGGATTGAGCGGATCGCTGATTGGTATCTGGTGATCCGGTGTATTGCTCCCGTTCAGATGCCACTTGCCAAAGTGCGCGGTGGCGTAGCCGGCTTCCCTAAAGGCCGTGGACAGCAAGTTCTCCTGCTTGTTGATCGGATCACCTACCGTAAACACGCCGGTCCTATCGTTTGATCGGCCTGTCAGCACCGCGGCGCGGGTTGGCGAGCACATCGGAGCGGTTGCATAGAATCGATCCATCCGCAGACCCTTTGCCGCCATATCGTCGAGGTTCGGCGTTTTGAGAAGCGGGTGACCGTAGTAGCCGGTCTGCGTCCAACCCTGATCGTCCGACATCACCAGTATCACGTTGGGTTTGTCGGCCATCAGCGGTGTGGTCACCATCATTCCGGCGAAAAAGGCGACGAATGCACCAGCTCTTTTCATTGATGTTCCCTTGTTCCTCCGGCCAATCCCCGACAAACGTACAACGCGACCGTAGGGGACGGGCTTGTCCCGTCCCGGCACGCCCTTCGGGCGCGTTTCGAGAATGCTTGCGCATTCTCGTGACCAACGACGGACACCTTGCAGTGCCCCGGCACGGGCGACTGCGCAAGCCCACAACGAAGGATCGCCTCATCCATCATCGCTATCTCCAGCATCGCGCGGCCGCACGCGGACGCCGCTCATCTGTTCGACGAGTTCCATGATCACCCAGCTCTCCTTGTCCGCCCAGCCATTCCCGAAGCCCGCGAGATAGAGTTGCAGCGCACTTGAACCCACGGACAGGGGCACCCCAAGGTCGCCCGCAAGCTCGACTGCCAAGCGGATGTCCTTGCCGATGGTTCGAAGCCCCATGTTGGCCGTCTCCCCGGGCGGCGGCTCGGAGCTACGCCTGATCGAGGCGACGGTCCCGTCGAACGCCCGGCTGGCACCGCTGCTCTCGCTGATGACCTCCATCATCGACTCGACGCTCAAACCCGCCTTCACGCCAAGCGCCAAGGCTTCCATCGTGGCGACCGCGCCGATGGCGTTGAGCAGGTTGTTGACGAGTTTCACGGTGGCCCCCGCCCCGGTTCCGCCCACGTGGAAGATCCGCTCTCCGATCGCCTCGAGCACCGGCCTGGCCCGCGCCAGGGTCGCCGCATCGCCGCCGACCATCACCGAGAGCCGTCCTTCGCGGCGCTGTGCCATGCCGCCGCTGACCGGCGCGTCGAGGACTTCCACGCCTCCCTTGGCAGCTTCCCGCGCGATGCGGCGAACGACGTCGGGACTGATGGTGCTGAGCTCTACGTAGATGTCGCCGTTCGAGGCGCCCGCCAGCACCCCGTCGGTTCCGAGCGCCACCTCCCCGCTGGCCTCGTTGGACGGCAGCGACGCGAGGACGATGTCCGAAGCGGACGCCACCTCGCGGGCCGAGCGGGCGACGCGCGCTCCATGCGCCTCGAGATCCTTGAGCGGCTCGTCGCGCAGGTCGTTGACGGTGAGGTCGAACCCCGCACGCGCGATGCACTTGGCCATCGGCTTGCCGATGCCGCCGAGACCGATGAATCCCACTCTCATGTCACCTTCCATTGTTGCCGGGTCGACCGCGCAAACCCACATCGCGTGGCCCCGCGCGGGCGATCGCTAGCATCGCCCCAACGGACCCCTAGGGCTACCCCTTATGGGCGCGACGGCTTATTGATTGTGGAGTCAGTTTGAGGGACGCTCCCGCATACGATAGGTCGACACACATCGGGGAGTCCATGATGGAGCAAGAGACCATTTCACATTCGTATCCCTCGGCGCCGGCACACCCATCGCGCTGGCCGGCTGTTGGCCGTAGAGCATCCATACGGTTCCGACCCCATGGACCATGGCGTCTCTGTGTCGTCCTGGTCGGCCTCGTGCTGCTGGGCTTGCCGGGCCAGATGTCCGCGCAGACGGCCGAGACGGACAGCGCCATCGAGACGGTCATCGTGACCGCCACCAAGCGCGAGGAGTCGATCCAGGACGTGCCCATCGCCGTCACGGCGATCGCCGGGGAGGACCTGGCAGCGAGAGGCGTCCAGGACATCTACGGACTCATGGAGGTCGCGCCGTCCATCGTCGTCTACAACTCGAATAGCACGACCAACGGCGGCACGGTACGCATCCGGGGCGTCGGCACCACGGGCAACAACCCGGGACTCGAAGCCGCGGTGGGCACCTTCATCGACGGCATCTACCGGTCGCGCGCGGGCCTCGCCTTCAACGACCTGACGGACCTCGACCGGGTGGAGATCCTGCGCGGCCCGCAGGGCACGCTGTTCGGCAAGAACACCGTGGCGGGAGCGGTCAACATCATCACCCGCAAACCGGAGTTCGAGAACGCGTTCTCGGTCAGCGCTGGCCTCGGCAACCTCGAATCGCGCGAGTTCGGCCTGGTCGCGAACACCGTGCTCTCGCCGGATGTTCTGGCCGGGCGGTTGAGCGTCGCGTACCGCCAGCGCGACGGCTACTACGAGGACATCGACACGGACGACGCCTACGACAACCGCGACCGCACCTCGATCCGCGCCCAGCTTCTCTGGACGCCGAATCCCGACGTGGAAGTCCGTGTCATCGTGGACGGCACGGACAAGGACGAGAGCTGCTGCCCCGCGTCATTCTGGATCACCGGTCCCACCAGTCCCGTCGTGGCCGCCCTCGGCGGGGACATCACCCCCTTCGAAGTCGACGGCCCCCAGAACGTGGGCGTCAACTCCAAACCGTTCGAAATCGTCGACGACACCGGCCAGTCCGTCGACGTGATCTGGCGCACGCCACAGGGCGCGACGTTCAGGTCCATCTCGGCGCTGCGCAACTTCGAGGTGGCGCGGGACCAGGACATCGACTTCACGAATGCGGACATCGCGGCACCCACCGACACCGACGAGTCGTTCCGGAACCTGTCGCAGGAGTTCCAGCTCTTCGGCGAGAACGACCGGTTCTCGTGGCTGGTCGGGGCCTACTTCTACACCGAGGAGCTCGAGTCGGACGAAGTCATCGGTTTCGCGACCCTCGGCGCCACCTATCTCGCGACGATCATCGGCGCCCCCCAGGTCGCGCCGCTCCTCGACGGGGATCCCGCGGGCCGGGGGATACCGGGCCAAGGCTACGATGCCGTCTACTTCTCCGACACCGCGGGTTGGTCGTTGTTTACGCACGAGGCCTGGAAGGTCGGCGAGAGCACCGAGGTCGTGCTCGGACTGCGCTATTCCAGCGAGGAGAAGGACGCCGGCGCGATCATCAACGGCGCGCCGTACGGCGAGTCGATCAGCGACCCGTTCTGCAACTTCGTGCCCATCCCCTCGCTTTGCGACAACGCCAGCTACAACAACGTCGCGGACGAGTCCAAGTTGACCGGCACGCTGAAGGCCGCATGGTCCGTCGACGACAACATGCGCCTGTATGCCAGCTTCGCCCGCGGCTACAAGGCGGGCGGTTTCAACCTGGACCAGGAGGCGGTAGGCAACCGCGACGCCAACGGCAACCTCGTCGACCAGAGCCACTTCGGCCCCGAGACCTCCGACTCGCTGGAGTTCGGATTCAAGGGGCAGTTCCTGGAGCGGCGCCTCACGATCAACAGCGCGGCGTTCCACACCACGTTCACGGACTTCCAGCTCAACACCTTCACCGGGCTCGGCTTCACCGTCGGCAACGTCAAGGATGCGGTGGCCCGGGGTGTGGAGATCGAATCGAGCTTCGCACCGAGCGGCGATCTGTATCTCACCGCAGCCGTCACCTACGCCGACACCCGCTACGGCGACGACCTCGCCGCCGCCAACGCGCACCTGGCCGGCAAGCGCCTGACCCAGTCGCCCCTATGGCAGAGCAGCCTGTCGGCGTTCTTCGAGCGTGACCTGCCGGGCACCGGCTGGCGCTTCCTCGCGAACGCGAACTGGTTCTACATCGGCGAAGTGAACACGGGCTCGGACCTCGACCCCGAGAAATTCCGCGAGGGATTCGGCCTCTTCAATGCCCAGGCCGGCGTGCGGAGTTCAGACGGTCGCTACGACGTGGTCGTGTGGGGCCGCAATCTCGCGGATCGGCGTGTGAACACCCTGGTCTTCGACTCGGTGTTCCAAGCGGGAAGCTGGCACACGTGGACGAATCCGCCTAGGACCTTTGGCTTGAAGGTGCGGGCGAACTTCTAGCGAGGCTCCGCCCGGTGCCCGTGGGGGACGGGTTTGTCCCGTCCGCAGAAGCGACCAGGGGACTCCCGACGCGGGCGAGGACAAGCCTCGCCCCTACCGGGATCCCGGCAACATCCCGGGTTAGGAGAGGGCCACCTCGAACAGACGCTGATAGTCTGCTGCCGAACATGGACGGGGGTTGGTAATCGTGCAGACGTCCTTGGCGGCGTGCGCCGCAAGGCTTGGAATAGCGTCTGCCTCGACACCCATCTCACCGAGGCCCGCGGGCAGTCCGAGCGCGGCATTCAACTGGCGAACGAAGTCCGCCGGATCGGTTCCCGCTTCCGAGCCCATCGCCGCATTGAGCCTCGCGTACTTGTCTCCCACATGATCGCGATTGAAGTCGAGGATCGTCGGGAGCAGCACAGCGTTCAATGTCCCGTGGTGCAGCCGGAGGGCCTGATCGGCGCCGCAGGCGTGGCTCATGGAGTGAACTGAACCCAACCCTTGCTGAAAGCCATGGCCCCTTCGGTGGCAGCCATCATCATGTGCCACCGGGCATCCTTGTCGCTACCGTCCTCAACCGCTCGCCGGAGATTGCCTTCCCTGATTCCCCGCTCGATGCCGTCGCAGGCCACCGCTTCCGCAGGGGGGTTCACTTCGGGAGAGAGAAGCGCCTCGATACAGTGGGTCATCGCGTCCATGCCGGTTGCCGCCGTCAGCCGGGGCGGCAAGCCGACGGTCAGGCTCGGGTCGCACACGGCGGTGCGCGGGACCAAGTGGCGGCTGGCGAGGATCAGCTTCTCGCCGTTGGTCATGATGATGACCGCGCCACTCGAGACCTCGCTACCCGTGCCGGCCGTGGTAGGGATGGCGACCAGCGGCGCGACGGGGCCAATCCTCGCCGTGCCGCCGAGACCCGCGGTGTACCCCAGCAAGTCCCCTTCGTGCGTCACGGCAAGTGCTACCGCCTTGGCCAGATCCATCGAAGAGCCGCCGCCGAAAGCGACGACCCCGTCGCACCCCGCCTCACGGTATACGGCGGTCGCCTCTTCAACGGCCGCCTGCGTTGGGTTCTCCGGCGTTCCATCGAAGATGGTCGGGGCACGCTCGTTGCCCAACGCGGCCACCAGTTCCGAAACCATGCCCAAGTCGACGAGCCCCCGGTCGGTGCAGAGCAGGGGGCGCTCGATCCCGTGCTGTGCCACCACTCGGCCCAGTCGGTGACTGGCGCCGTGGTCGAAGATGGTGTGAGTCATGAAGGTCAGCGTGGCCATCGAGCAGATTCCTTAAGGTGGGTAGAACAGCGGCTGCGGGACCCTACAGGGACCGCGGTGTTATTGGGTTCATGCTCATCCGACTCGCCACACCGTCACACCACCTTGGGCGTCGAGTGCGGCCAGTGCGCGTCCGTCTGGCCGCCAAACCAGCTCGGCCACCACGCCCGCCACGACCGCGGCCCCGACCGGACCGCCTTCGCCGTTCGGCCGAAGCGACCACACGATCACGGCACCGTCGCGGCCACCCGAGGCCAGGCGCAACGCACCGCGGGCGAAGGCAAGCGTCGTGACCGGTTCAACATGAAGCTCTAGAACGCCGGGCCGCGTGCCTTCGGGACCACCCCCCTGGAAGCTCCAGACGGTCACCGAGTCACCGCCGCCGGTGGCCAAGAGGATTCCCGCGTCGTCGAAGGCCAGGGCCGACGGTTTGCCGGGATATCCGGACATCATGGAGTCCTCTTCCGTGGAGCGACGCCAGAAATGCACGGTGTTGTCCTGGCTGCCGCACGCCACGACATCCCCGTCCGGACTCAGCGCCATCGACACCAAGGAACCCTTCCACGCGAGCTTCTGGCGAAGCGCCCCGGTGGACGCGTCGAAGAACGTCACCCGACCGTAGCAGGCCGTCGCCAGTTCCCCTGTGCTGGACCAGGCGATCGCGCTGACGGTGCTGGGGTGGTCATCAGAATGCCAAGCTTCGCCACCGTGGGCATCGTAGGCGCAGACCCGCCGGGAGCAGGAAGCCGCCAGCCACTGGCCGTCCGGCGACCACGCCACGTTGTCCACCCAACCGGTGCCGACGTCGATAGCTTGGCTTGCCTGGCCTTCGGCGACATCCCAGAGGAGGACTCGTCCGTCCTGGCCAGCCGTCACGAACGCGGTTCCGAGCGGGTGGATCGCCATAGCCAACACACCGCCATCATGCGCGCCGTTCCGCGTCCAGGTGCTTCGGCCGGACTTGCCGTCGAAAGCGTGGACGCCACCTGCGGCGTCAGCGACTATCAGCGCCCGACCTCGGCGCGTCCAGCCCCCGGCGATGGCATAGTCGTCGACCCCCGCCGACCAGCCCCGGCGAAGAACGCCCATCGGGCGGTCGACATTCAAATCATGCATGCCTCGAATCCCTGCCGCATGCTCGCTTCATCGAGGTTGCGACCGATGAAGACCAGCTGATTGCGTCGGGGCGAGTCTCCCCATGGACGATCCGGCTGGCCGTCGAAGAGCATGTGAACCCCTTGGAAGACGAAGCGCCGCGGATCACCCGCTAGGCTGATGAAGCCCTTCATGCGGAAGATGTCGACCCCGCGTTCACGGAGCAGTTCGCCAAGCCAGGCGTTCAGCCGTTCGGAATCGACGTCGCCGTCCGTCTCGATGGCGATCGATCCGACCTCGTCGTCGTGCTCGTGCTGGGCGACCCAGGTGCGCTCGGCCGCTGGCCCGATTGCCCCTCCTTCCGCGTTCTTCACTTGGAGATCGAACTCCTCGGCAGTGTGCTGGGCGTAGAGGCCAAGACGCACGGGCGTGTCGACCTCCAGGAAGAACGACTTGCGCCCTGGGGAATCGAGCTGCAGGTTCGCGTGCTTGCCGACGGGAATCGCCTCCCCCGGACGTATGGGCTCCGCGGGTTCGGCGTACTGCCGCACACACCACTCCGCACCCTCACGGAGGGCAGCGTCATCGGGACCCTGGTCGGACACGACGACGAGCGACATCGCCGGATCCGGTCCCTCGGCGAGACTGAGTTCGTAGCGCCCGCCATCGAGGGAATAGACGCCAGTCCACTCAAACGGGTATTCGGGCTCGAGGAAGGTGGGACGACGCTCGAGCACCTCGTCGAGGTCGAATGCACCGAGGTTGAGCACGGTGTCGACGGGGACGTCGGCGCACTCGCTACGCACGACCTGCGCCATTCGGTTCATATCTCGGAGCCGAGCTTCGAGCCCGTCGAGCGCCTCGCTGTCGACGAGGTCCGTCTTGTTGAGCACAAGGACGTCTGCGAACGCGATCTGCTCGGTGCTTTCGTCGCTTCGGCCGAGCTGTTGCTCGATGTGGGCTGCATCGACGAGCGTGACGATCCCGTCGAGCGTGAACTCCTCGCGAATCTCGTCGTCCATGAAGAAGGTCTGAGCGACCGGGCCGGGGTCGGCGAGCCCTGTGG
>VXYL01000003.1 GCA_009846005.1 Gammaproteobacteria bacterium
GTTGTCGGCGTTCTTCGCCCAGGGCGGGGACGTCCTCTATCTCATCGCGCTGACGACATTTCTGATGTGGACGCTGATCTTCGAGCGGGTGTGGTATTTCCGCGCCGAACATCGGCGCATGGTCCACGACGTGACCGAGCAGTGGGAATCGCGTCCAGAACGCCGTTCGTGGTCGGCCCACGTCATCCGCGAAACCCTGGTTTCGCAGGCCAAGGAGCGCATCGACGGGAGCTTCCCGATCATCCTGACGTGCGTTGCGCTGTGCCCGCTGCTCGGACTTCTGGGCACGGTGACGGGAATGATCGCGGTATTCGACGCCATGGCAACCCAAGGCGGCAACGCCCGGTCCATGGCGGCGGGCGTCTCCCAGGCCACGATCCCCACGATGTGCGGCATGATCGCATCGCTCTCGGGGATCTTCGGCACGACGTTCCTGCGCCGCAAAATCCACTACGAGACGGAACACGTCCAAGATCGGTTGACGATGGATCACTAGCGGTGGAGTCCGACCTCGACGAATGAAGGCGACAATACGGCATCGAAGTTCGATTCGAGGGACAAGGCTCAGCCGCGGACAGGCCCAATAAGGAGGAGGACATGGAACACGGTCGGTTTTCCGCACGCGACGACGACTCCGACATCAACCTGACGCCCATGCTGGACGTCGTGTTCATCATGTTGATCTTCTTCATCGTGACCGCGACGTTCATCAAGCAGCCCGGGGCCGAGGTGCGTCGCCCCGAGGCTGAGACAGACGTACAGAAGCCAACGGTCAGCGTGCTGGTTGCCATCGATGCGGCCGGCAACATCTGGATCGACAAGAAAAGAGTGGACGAAGCCGGCGTGCGGGCGTACATAGAACGACTGCACACCGAGAACCCCAAGGGCGGCCTCGTGATCCAAGCGGATCGCGACGCGACCTACGGGAAACTGAAGGCCGTACTGGACGCGGCTCGGGCAGCGGACCTTCCCGAAGTCGCGATTTCAACCCAAAAGGACTAGCGGGGGATATCGGCGGACGAATGAAGAGACTGGCAGGGTATCGCAATTCGACGCCGCGCCACCGCGGTCGAGCCAATTAGGGAGACTCCAATCATGGCACTTCGATATTCAGTCGCGATCGCCTTGGGCGCCGTCGCGACATTCGGGCTGTTGATGCTGATGCGGGCCGTGATCGCCGACCCTCAACCGGCCCAGGACACCGGCATCAAAGGAGAAGTGCTCGACTTCGTGCGCCTCGTCCAAGACCGGGAGGTCATCGTCAAGGATCGGCAGATCAAACCGCCGCCGCCGCCGGATGAACCGCCGCCCAACCAGCCGCGGCCCGACATCAACACCGATGCCACGGTCGGCGCCGAGATCACAAACGTCCAGGTGAACGTCGACTTCGATGCCGGTGGCATCGCCGACTTCTCCGGCGACGGCGAGTACCTGCCCATCGTCAAGGTCGCGCCGATCTATCCCCGCCGCGCCCTGACCCGGAACATCGAGGGCTACGTACTGCTCGAGTTCGTGGTCACGTCGACCGGCGCTGTGCGCGACCCCGTGGTGATCGAGGCCAAACCGCCTGGGTTCTTCGAACGTGCGGCCATTCAGGCGGCGTTGAAGTTCAAGTACAAGCCGAAGGTGATCGACGGCGAGCCAGTCGAAGTCAGCGGCGTTCGCAACCGCATTGTGTTCGAGATGTCGGACGAGTAGGGGGGCACATGAGACAACAGATACGATGCTCATTCGCCGCTGCCGCCGTGCTCGTCGTGGGCTCGGCGGCCGTGCCCGGTCTGGGTGCGTTTGGCATTGCGACAGCCGACGCGGATATCTGCCGAATTCCGGAACCGGTCGTCGTTGACGAAGACAAGAAGCCGAGGCGCGTACCCAACATCGAACCGACGACCTGGAAGCGGCTGCAACAGGCCCAGGAATTCATCACCGCTGAACAATACGCGGAAGGGATCGAGTTGCTTGAGGCGATGGTGCCGCGTGATGGCCGCAGGAGTCGGTACAACCCGGCGGAAATGGGCCAGATCCACAACCTGTTGGGCTATAGCTATTGGGAGCTGAGCCGGCCGGACAAGACCGTCGAGCACTACGAAAAGGTGCTCGAGCAGGTCCCGAACATCGCTGAGGCGACCGAGCTACTCATGCTGTTCCAGCTGGCCAAGATCTACTTCATGCAGGGCCAGGAGCAGACGCAGGACCAAATGGCCCGCCCGTGGTACACCCGCTCGCTGGACAAGATGGGGGAATGGATCGAGAAGAACGACGATCCCGGTCCCGACCCGTTCTTCTTCATCGCGCAGACCTTCTACCAACTCAAGGATTTCGATAGCGGAATCAGGTGCTTGGAAACGACAGTTCACTTGGCGCGGGAGCGCGGCTCGGCCGTGAAGGAGTCATGGTGGCGCATGCTGCAGTTCATGTATTACGAGCAGGAGAACTGGCCGAAGGTCCTCGAGATCCTCGAGATTCTCGTTAGGGATTTCCCCAAGCGCGAGTACTGGGTGACGCTGGCATCGATCTACGGCGAGACAGGCCAGGAGGAAAAGCAGTTGCTGTCCATGGAGGCGGCGCATGTGGGCGGCTTCCTGAACAAGGAAACCGATCTTAGGGCGTATGGAGCGTTGCTCGTGCAGGCCGAAGTGCCGAACCGGGCGAGCAAGTATCTTCAACGCGGTTTCGACGAGGAGATCATCGAGCCCACGTCCAAGAACCTGCAGTTGCTTGGTCAGGCGTATCAGGCGGCGCAGGACGTTCCCCAAGCCATCGAGGTCTTCGAAGAGTCCGGAGAGATCGAGCCGGAGGGCAAGACCTTCGACCTCCTCGCGTCCCTCTATCTTGATACGGACGATTTTTCGAAATGCCAGACGGCAGCGCGGAAAGCGTTGGATAGGGGTGGGTTGCCCAACGGGTTGCGCACCGAGATAACGCTCGGTACCTGCGAGTTCAATCTGGACAATCTGACCGCGGCCCGTAAGGTGTTCTCGGATGTCCGCCGCAAGGCACGCCAGGAACGGGAGAGGCGCCTCGAGTCGATGGCAGGCGATTGGATCCAGTACATCGACAGCGAGCGGAGGCGCCGCGACGAGCTGAGACGCGCGGGTCTGGCCGACTAGGCGACTAGGCGACTAGGAAAGGCGCGATATTCTCGGGCATCGTTCAGGCCACCTGCCGGGTCATCGACGTTGAACGCGTTGGCGGAACCGTCGCGCTCGGCGTCGACCTAGCGGACCTTGCCGACGGTCTGGAACTTGGCGCCTCGGTCGCCGTCAACGGCTGTTGCCTGACGGCGGTAGCCACCGCAGGCGCTACCGCACGGTTCGACCTCATTCGCGAGACCGTCGAGACCACCAACCTGGGCGATCTGCGTCCTGGATCAAAGGTCAACGTGGAGCGGTCGGTGCGCATCGGGGACGAGTTGGGGGGGCACCTGCTTTCCGGTCACGTATCGGCGACGGTCCCGGTCATCGAGGATCGCGCCGAACCGGGTTACCGGCGATTGAGGGTTCGAGTCCCGGAGTTCTGGATGCACTACCTCTGCGTCAAAGGGTTCGTGGCGCTCAACGGTGCAAGCCTGACAATCGCCGAGTTGGATCGGCAAGCGTCCACCATCGCAGTCAGCCTCATTCCCGAGACGCTCGCCCGGACCACCTTCGGGGATGTGCGCACCGGCGACGAGTTGAATCTCGAAGTGGATCCCCGGACCCAGGCCATTGTCGACACGGTTCGATCCGTGCTGCCCGACCTGCTCGGCTCGATGCGCCCATCCCCACCGGCGTGAAACCGCATTGATGAAATCGGAGGTGGGGCGCTCTTGTCGCGCTAGCGCGGGACGGGACAAGCCCGTCCCCTACGGCCGCGTCGTAGGGGCGACCCTTGTGGTCGCCCGCACATCGTTTCGCCAGCACGGGACGGGACAAGCCCCGTCCCCGACGGACCGCGCCCAAGGCCGGTTCGCGTCGCGGCGGCGGCCCTATCGTGCCCGATGGGCGCGCCGTAGCCGTACCCAAAGCGTGATATGAGCATGGGGGCTAAGTTCACCGTCGGCCAGATCGTCCACCATCTGAAAGCGGACTACCGGGGCGTTGTGTTCGGCGTGGACGCGACGTTCTCGCTTTCCGACGAGTGGTACGAGAATGTCGCCCTGTCGCGGCCCCCCAAGGACCGGCCGTGGTATCACGTCCTCGTCGATGGCGCGGCACACACCACGTACGTCGCCCAGCGGCATCTGGAGCCGAGTCGCGACCGCCGCCAGATCGACCACCCGCTACTCGGCCAGTATTTCGAGTCCTACGACGGTCGGCGCTATCAGCTCCGCGACGTTCACTGAACGCTCCCGGGCTCGGAATCGACCCCGAACAACGGCGCGGCATTGTCCCAGAAGATCTTCTTGATGGACTCGGCGGGAAGCGGTTGGCTTTCAAGATCCGCGAGTCCGGCTGGCCAAGTGCCGTCCGGATGCGGATAGTCCGTGTTGAACGCGAGATAGTCGTCGCCCACCAGTTCGCACACCGCAGGCAAGGTCATCTCGTCTCCTCGGCAAGCGACAAGGAAGTTCGACTTGAA
>VXYL01000106.1 GCA_009846005.1 Gammaproteobacteria bacterium
TTCCGTTCGACATCACGCACACGACGGTCAACTTCATGGTCAACCTGAAGGCCGGCGCCGCCCTGGGCGACGCGCTGCCGGGTGCCACGGTGTCGTTCTTCCGGGACATGGCCGGCAATCAACTGATCGGCGACACAATCAGCGGCGAAGACGGCATGGCTTCGTACCGGATTGCGCGTATGCCTGGCAGCCACGTGGTCTACGCCAAGGTCGCACCGCCAGCGGGCGACTACCACCCCGATGTGACGGCGATGCAGGCCGTGACGTGGGACGCGAAGATGACGATGCACGCGGCTTCCAACGCCAGCGACATCCTTAACACGAAGGCCGACTTCTCCTTCAGCGGCGCGACCGTCACGACCGACTTCGGCGGCGGCAAGGCGCTCGGCGAATGGGCGATCAGCGTCAGTTCCGACAAGAGCGCGGCGGCCGACACCCCGGACAAGCTAGACGCGATGGGCAAGGCGAAGTACTCCGAGGTCGTGATGGCCGACTCGCTGCCGGTGAAGTACACGGTAGCGGTGGCTGCCAACCAGGCGAACACGCTGGACGGCGGCGAGAAGTACATGCCGGACACGCTCATGTATGAGCACGACGGCCTCTCGCTGCCCGCCACGACGGACGCAGGCATGCTCGAGGTGAAGTACACGACCCAGACGCTCAAGGTCTACGTGCACAATGAGCGCGACCAGGTCATGGGCTTCACCGGCAACGTCCTGGGCGGCGACGTCCGGATGTCCGGTGTGCTCGATATCGCCATCCGGCACATCGAGAGGTCCAGCGGACGCTCGCGGGCCTTCCTGTCGACCGACAAGGTGAAGGCCTCCAGCAAGGGCGGCGTCTACACGTTCAGCAACGTGCCTGCGTCCGCGCAGGTGATCGTCCAGGCCGACGTCAAGGCCGGCCAGAACGTCAAGCTGCTGGGCGAGGACGAACTCGACGCGTACACCGACAACGACGAGAACGGTCGCATGAAGGGCGCATTCGGCGACAACGGCGGGTACAACCACACGGTGGAACTCTGCCCGCTGATGTCCCGTGCCGAGGACCAGCGCCATGGCGAGTGCAGCAGCTTCGCGTTCGTGAACACCTACCACGTCCACGGACAGGTGTGGGAGTACACGGTAGCGACCGATGGTGCCGCCGGTGGCTTCAGGGCGATGGCCAAGACTCCGTACAAGGGCGTCGTCGTATCAATGGATCCGGTCGACGGCGAGAACCTGGCGGGTGACGCCGACAGCTACACCTCCGGGACCGACAACAAGGCGACCAAGAACTTCAACGAAGCCTTGTTCTTCGACTGGGAGCGCAAGGCGGCGGGCGAGTACAAGCTCACCATTTCGGGCGGATGGGTGGCCAAGGTGGGCGCGCCTGACGACGCCGTCCCCTTCGGTAACCAGGTCAGCCCGCTCGGCGCGGACCTCCAGATCGACGTATCGCCGACGACGGGATACGTCTACGGCACCGTAACGGACTCGAAGGGCTTCCGCGTCGAAGGCGCGACGGTAAGCGCGAACGGCGCGACGGCCACGACCGACGCGTTCGGCCGCTACCGGATCAGAGGGTTCAGCGGCGCGACGATCAACAAGGTCGAGGACCGGGTCGGAATGACGGTCAGCAAGGCAGGGTTCGCGCAGGGCAAGGCGAATATTGCCTTCGAAGCGAACGAACCCGCGATGCAGGACTTCGAGCTCAGCGGCGAGGCCAAGACCGCCACGGTCAGCGGTACCGTCAGGAGCAGCGGCAACCCCGTTGCCGGCGTGACGATCACGGTCAACGGCGGACGGCCGCTCGGCGCGACGAAGGATCTCAAGACCGGCGCCGACGGAACCTACACGGCACTCGTACCCGTCGGGAACGTCACGATTGCCCCCGCGAAGGCGGGCATGTCCTTCTTCCCCGAGAGTCACACAACCACGACCACCGAGGGTGGCGCGGTTTCGGGTCTCGACTTCACGGGCTACGCCCACGGCACGATTACCGGCAGAGTGCTGAGCACCTCTGGCGGACCCATGAGCGGCGTCACCGTGACGGCAACGCCTGCAGGCGGAGGCGACGCGGCGGACAGCGACGACACCGACGTACGCGGCGTATACAGCCTCAGCGTGCCCTTCGGCCGTTACACGGTGGCGCCTTCCGCCGCGGGTTACACCTTCGCGACTGAAGACGGTGATGCAAGCGTCAGCGTCAACGTTGCTTCCGGAGGAACCGAGTCGATCGAGGACTTCGAGGCGACGGCGCTTTCCGACGATGTCTCGCTGAGCGAGGTCACGGTGGACGGTGCGGCAGTCACAGCCGACGATGATGGCAACTACGCGGCCAGCGTAGCGAGCGACGCCACAACGGCGACAATCGCCGCCTCGGCCACGCACGCGGACGCGACGGTGGCGATTTCGATGGCTGGCGACGCGGATGACGCGGATCAGTCCAGCCCGCGCGAGGTCACTCTCGACGACGACGGCAGCAACGAGGTCACGGTGACGGTCACGGCTGCGGACGGTATAGCGTCGGCGAGCCATACGGTAAAGGTGACGAACCAGTCGTCGGAAAACATGCTGAGCTCGCTCACCGTGAACGGCGGCGCGGCGCTCGTAGCCGACGACGACGGCAACTACGCGACCGAGGTTGCGAACAACGTCACGATGGCCGAAATCGCCGCGACTGCAGCGGACGCGAACGCCACGGTGACGATTTCGATGACGGGCGACGCGGATGACGCCGATCAGTCCAGCCCGCGCACGGTCGACCTCGGCGTAGGCGAAACGATGGTCACCGTGACGGTGACGCCCGAGGACGCGAATGCTGCCGCCAGCAGTGCGACGTTGACGATCACTAGGGCCCATGCAATGGTGACTCTGTCGGCACCGGCGTCGGTGGAGGAGGGTGGAGAAGCGACGATCACCGCGTCCGTGGATCATGCGCAGGCTGCAGAGTTCACAGTAACGGTGAGCGTGACCGGCGACGGGACCCTGGGCGACAATGCGGACTTGACATTCCCGGCAGGCGAAACGGACGCCACTGGTACGGTGACCGTCACGGCAGCCAACAACGCCGTGCGGAACGACCCGGCACTGGCCATCACGGTCTCCGGGAGTACCGACAATACCGATGTGGCGGATATCGACGATGTCATGATCGCCGTCGAAGACGACGAGCTGGTGGCTACGGCTCCGAGGAACCTGATGGTTAGCTACGACGACGGTGCCGCCACGCCGGCCGCGTTGGCTGACGGCTCCGCGAGGCTGACTTGGCAGCACCCGCAGAACGGCGGAGGCTCGCCGATTACGGGGTACAAATATCAGGCCACTGCCGACGGAAAAGCTTCGGTGCCAGCGACTGCCACTACTGGGGATTTGACTACCTTGGATTCCGATGGCGACGGCACGTATGAGGTCACGCTGACAGGGCTCGAACTCGGCGTCGAGTACACCTTTTCGGTTCAAGCGGTCAGCGGCTTGGGCGATGGTGATGCTGCCACGGCGATGGTGGAGGCCAAGCCGCTCATCACCATGGCGTTGGACAACTCCACCATCACCGAGGACGGAACGACTACGGCCACGGTGACACTCACGCTGAGTGCGGCGTCCACGAAGGACGTGACCATCACGGTTGCGACGGATGACGCAGCGAAGGCGACAGTGGCCAATGCCACGGTGACGATCCCGGTCGGTCAGACTGCCGTTCCAGCCACAACCGACGCGCCGGTCATCACGGCGGTGCAAAACGCCGAGCACGATGGCGGCACTTCGGTGACGTTCAACGTGTCGGCGTCGAGCGATGACGCAAGGAGTCCTGACGATGCGGAGGTCGCGATCACCGACGACGACGATCTGTCCACAGCGCCGCGCAACCTCGTGATTGATGCAGGTGACGCGCAACTGACGGTGCAGTGGCAATCTCCGGCGACCCCTGGAGGGACTGTCACTCACTACGAGTTCCAGGTTTACGACGCTTCGGACGCCACCGCACCAACTACCTGGCAGCGGGCTGGCGGAGACACTGGAGATGCGGGCGTCCGTGAACTGACGCTCACACACCTCGCGGACGGCACCACCGCGCTCGAGAACGGCACGGCGTACATCGTGAACGTTCGGGCGGTGACTGCCGCCGGTAACGGCGCAGCTGTGACCGGCCGCGGAACGCCCTCCGACAGCGAATAGCACAACCTCAACCCCGTCAGGATGACTGATGGGCGCAGGACACGGCCCCCGTCCGGTTCGCCGGGCGGGGGCCAGTCTTTTCGGGTGTGGGTGGGGCCGTGGGGAATCCCGTGTGCCCCATGGTGAATCCGCCATGTCCTCCTGATGTTCGGGCTCGTCCCGACCCTACGCTTCGTCCGCTTCGTCTAACTCCTCAGCCCGCTCCAGCACGAGCTGGATCCCGGACCGCACCGACTCCAGCAGTCCTTCCCGCAGCACTTCGTCGGGGTCCACGTCCACCAGCGGCTGGATTCAGAGCAGGGCGAGCTTGCGGTCCAGACC
>VXYL01000011.1 GCA_009846005.1 Gammaproteobacteria bacterium
GGGGCGGTGGGCCCCGAGTCATCTTCGGCGGCGGCAAGCAGGACCTCGTCCTCGGGCGCGGGGGGCGTGGAGCTCAACGGTTCGGGGAACGGCTCGACATTGAGGCTTGAACAGCCGGCCACGGTGAGCGCGATGACCGCGGCGAGCGGCGGGACGGGACAAGCCCGTCCCCTACGGGGGCCGCCGCGTGGCGGCGGACGGCAGGGGGGCAAGCGGGTATTGGTCACGGGATCCACCTCCTTGGCTCCAACCCGTCCATCGTCAGACCTTCGGACGGGCGTATAGGTTCCTTCCGTTATATACATTACGGCACACGGTTCGTCTCGACTCCCTCTGGTCGGACTGCGTGGCCGGAATCGACTCAAGCCGTGTTCGCCAAGTCAACATCTGCCCACCTACCCAGGGCTGACGTAGGAACGCGTGTATAGGTGCTTGCCTTGGGGTGATGTCTCGATCTGATCGACGTATTGCCACTCGACGTTGCACCCGTCGTCCATCGCCGCACGTATTTTGGAGGTGATTTCCGCAACGTCATCTTCGTCCACCTGGCCGGATGGCGCGACCCGTACGCGGATGTGATCGTATGCGAGCTGATCCACCCGGAACGACTCCACCCACGGGCGAAAATAGAAAAGGTGCGTGAAGTACTCCCCGTGGACGAGCGCACCATTGCGGCGTACGAAGTGGTCCGACACGCGTCCCGTCAGCTTCGCCAAGATGGGCAACCGCGATCCGCACGGGCAAGTGGCGGAATCCGCGCCCATGGCACCGGTGTCGCCGATTTCGTAGCGGATCAAAGGGAACACCCGGTTGTGTAGGTTCGTTATCAGGATTCGACCCTCGGGCGGCGAAGTCCCACTCCCCGACCCGTGCTCATCCGGGAGGACGGTCACGACGTTGTTCATGGTGAAGACGTGGCGGCGGCCGGATCGACATTCGCCCGCGATCGCGCCGACTTCCCGCGAACCGTAGTAGTCGAACACCTTGGCGTTGAACTGACTCTCGACCTCTTCGCGCATGAAATCCCGAAGCGTCTCGGCAGCCGAATACACGAACCGCGGACGGTAGAGGCGGACGTTGTGCCTGCGCGCAACCTTCGCCATCTGGTAGAGCGAACCCGCGTAGCCGGCCACGTAGTAAGGGCGATGCCGCGCGATGAAATCGATGTAGTCGAGCCACCGTTCATCCGTTGTCGCGTGGAACGTGTTCAGCAGCGTCTGGTTGCGCCAGAAAACTTGCAGGTGGCGGTTGCTCGCACGTCCATTCCCGCGACGTGGCAGGTCGCGTTCGCTTCCCCATAGCCAGATGTTCCTGACATCGTTCATCTCGACTCCGAGGAACTCCCGGAAGTAGTAACCCTGCGTGGCGTTGGACCAGCTCGAATAGTTCGCGTCCTGGGTCAGCACCACGGGTTGCCCGGTGGAACCGCCGGACGTGTTCTCATACGTGTGCGGGAATTCTCCAACGGTGTGCAGCGCTGCGAAATGATCGCGCAGATGCTGCTTCGTCAAGATGGGAAGCTGGTTCAACACCCGTTCGGCGGGAAGGTCGCGTCAGTTGCTTGGCAGGTGCCGGGAAAACGCGGTCCGATAGTATTCGTTGGCGTCGCAGACCGACGTAAAGAGATCGGTCAACAACGATGCGGACATGGCAGCGGGGTCCGCAGTCGAGATGCGCTTCATCAGCCCGTAGTAGTCGCCGTACGACCAGGGCTGGCGCAGAACATAGGTGCGGAAACGTAGTTTGCGGGGTAGCAGGACCTTGAGCTTGCGCGACAGCAAGCGCCGCAGGCGCAAACGATCAAGCGACGGCATCGAGCCAGGTTTCGGGCAGGGTAAACCCCAGCGATTCGAGGTCCGCGAACGGCATCCTGTCGCCGTCCAGGACCAGCTCTAGATCGGCGATCTTTGGCGAGACCAATCCGAGCATGCTCCTCGGGTGTGCCAAGCCGTACCGAAGCAGGCGTACCTTGTCGGCGTCGAGTCCGATAAGTCGGCCCGCGCAGAGGTCGACCGTCAGCGGGTTCCAGCCGCCCATGACCAGGTTCGCCGCTTTGGGACTCGGGTGCAGGGGGCCGAGGCCCTCACCGGCGACGACGCCGTCGACGATGTGCAGCGCCGTGCGCAGCGGTTCGGGGGATAGGCGTTGGCCGTTGCCAGCCCGGTCCAAGAAGTAGAGCGCATTGTTGATATCCAGCGTCGTTCTCGGAATCGTATCGTTGCCGGACCAGCCGCCGTCCATCAGATTGTCACTGTCGAGAAATCGAGAAGATCGGCGAAGTGCGCGACCGGCGGCCCCCAGCGCGTTTCGGAAGTGGCGCGACGGAAGGCCTTGCGCGGTGAGGCGCCAATAGCGGTCGTCCACCCAGCTTCGCACGGGCTTGACGTAGCTCAAGCGCGGATACTGGTCGCCGCCGGTGGCGGGGCAGCCGTTGGTGTGATGGGGAAGGTACTCCTTGTGCCCGTTGATCCCGATCAGGTTCTTCAGCGCCGCCGTGACGCCGGCCTTCAAGTGCGTCTTCAGTTTCGGGACGTTGATCACCAGATCGGCGTCCAGCACGGAGTTGGCGAGTAGGTACTCGTGCCGGTCTTCGGCATGGTGTTGGCGCATGAGCCGGTGGTCGTACATCGTTACGCGAAACCGCGCGGCCCGGTCCTCGATGTCGGCGAGCAGGCTGTCCTGTCCTAGATCGACCAACGTGTATCCCCGGGGATCCCCCTCCTGCTGCGACTGCTGGTGCGTACTCCCCTCGACCCGCCATCCCTCGAGCGTCGTCTTCCTGAGATCCAGCACATGGAACTCCACGTGGGGCGCTTCGGCACGGTACAAATCCAGCAACTCGTCGATCATCGTGATGCGTTTGATCGCGGCGAAATCGCAGCCCTGCAGCGGTGCGTCGGCGATGTCCACCCGGCCGCGACCGTCCAGGGCGAGCAGGACATAGTCGATCAGCACGCGGATTACCGACGTATGTGTGATCAGGGCCTTAAGCGGTCCGGCCGGATTCACATGCATGACCCAGTTCGGCTTGATCACCGCGCGCTGACCCGGCTGCAGGTAGCCCTTGAGGGGATTCCACGTGGGTTTGCCGATATTGGGCTGGTCCAGCCCGATATCTTCGAGGATCCTCCGGACCGCGGCGTAGACCTGGTTGCTCGGATCGGTTGGCCCGCGCGTGCCGAACTCGGGGTAGCGTTGGGGCGGCAGATAGGGAAATGCCGGATAACCACCGCTCGGTGTCCGACATATGACGGGCGCACATTCGTAACGGCGTTGGTGATTCGCGCGCTGCGGGCTCATACGTTCCCGGGCTTCCTTACTGCCGACCATCATACGACACGCCCTAGTCTGACTATACTGATCCACTGGCTTGCGCCAACGACAGCATCCCCTAGAGGAATCAGGCGTGAAGGAGAAAATCGCACTCTTCGTGGGAAGCATGGGCGGCGGAGGTGCCGAGCGGGCGATGCTGGACATCGGCCGGGGGCTCGCTCAGCGCGGTTTTGTCGTGGATCTGGTGTTGATTCAGGCTACCGGTCCCTACTTGACGGATGTGCCCGAATCCGTGCGCGTGGTTGCTCTGAACACGCATGGGCTACTAGCGACACTGTCCGCTTTGATGCACTACTTGCGACGCCGGCGGCCGAGCGTGCTGCTGTCGACCCTGACTATCTGCAATGCCCTAGCACTGCTGGCCCGTATTCAGCTCCGACGGGGCCTACCGGTCATTGTTCGACTTGCGGCCCATTTCTCCATGGACTATGCGACCAGCCCTACTCGTGGACGGCTTCGCCTCGTCGTGGAACGGGTGCTTTGGCGGTTCGCCGATGTCCTGGTGACGAACTCCAGTGCCGTGGCGGACGACTTGAAGCACATCGCCCCCGGGATCTCGCCTCGCGTTCGGGTGATTCCCAATCCCGTGGTCTGGCCGGACCTCCCGGCCCGTGCGGACGAGCCCGTGGACCACCCTTGGTTCCGGGACGGCCAGGCGCCCGTGGTGCTCGCTGCCGGCAGGCTCCATCCTAACAAGGACTTTGCGACCCTGCTCAAGGCGTTCGCCTTGGTCGCGGGTGAGCGCGCGGCGCGTTTGGTCATCATCGGCGAGGGCGCGGAACGGGATCGACTCTTCGCTTTGGCACGAGGTTTGGGAATCACCTGCAAGGTGCAGTTGCCGGGCTTCCAGCACAATCCCTTTGCCTGGATGGCCCGGGCCCGCGTCTTCGTCCTGTCCTCCATCGTGGAAGGTGCCTCGAACGTGCTCGTTCAAGCTATGGCGTGTGGCACGACGGTAGTGAGTACGGACTGCCCCGGCGGCTCGAGGGAAATACTCGGCAACGGCACATGGGGCACGCTGACGCCTATGGGAGATCACGCCGCGCTGGCGGCGGCCATCTCGGACGCGATGGACAACCCGACGCCACCAGGCGAGTTGAAATGCCGGGCGAGCGACTTCGCGGCCAAGTCGTCGATCAGCGCCTACGAGGATACGATCGCCGCGGTCCTGAACCGGTGACAACGCCGGAGCGGCAGCGCATGGAAGGTTCCGGCGCGAAGAAAGAGATCGCACTCTTCGTCGGAAGCCTGGAAGGAGGGGGTGCCGAGCGGGCAATGCTGGACATCGGCCGGGGACTCGCGCGGCGAGGGTTCGTCGTCGACCTCGTGTTGATGCGGTTGACCGGCCCCTACCTAGCGGATGTGCCCGAGTCCGTGCGCGTGGTCGGTCTGAACACCCGCGGGCTACCGGCCACGCTGACCGCGCTCGTGAGCTACCTGCGGCGCCGGCGGCCGAGCGTGCTTCTGTCCACGCTGCCTACATGCAATGTCGCGGCCCTGCTCGCCAGGGTCCTGCTACGATGTTCCCTCGCGGTCATCGTACGGCAAGCGTCCCATTTCTCTATGGACTACGCGACCCGCCGTTTTCGGGGACGGATTGCCCTGTCCCTCGAACGGGCACTGTGGCGGTTCGCGAATGCCGTCTTGACGAACTCGTGCGCCGGGGCGGAGGACTTGAAGCGCATCGCGCCCCGCATCGCGCCCCGCGTGCGCGTGATCCGCAATCCCGTCGTCGGGCCTAATCTTGCCGCGCGGGCGGCCGAGCCCGTGGATCACCCGTGGTTTCACGACGGACAGATGCCGGTCGTGCTCGCCGCCGGCCGGCTGAGTCCGGTCAAGGACCACGCGACCCTCGTAAGGGCGTTCGCCTCGGTCGCAGGGGAGCGGATGGCCCGGCTTGTGATTATCGGCGAGGGCGTGGAACGGGATCGCCTGCTGGCGTTGGCACGCGAGTTGGGTATCGCCGACAGGGTCGACCTACCGGGTTTCCAGCGCAATCCTTTCGCCTGGATGGCCCGGGCTCGCGTGTTCGTCATGTCGTCCCTCTTCGAAGGCTCCCCGAACGCCCTCGTTCAGGCCATGGCGTGCGGGACGACGGTGGTGAGTACCGACTGCCCGGGCGGCACCAAGGAGATACTTGGCGGCGGTACATGGGGTGCCTTGACGCCCGTGGGCGATCACAGGGCTCTTGGGGCGGCAATCTCCGAAGCGATGGACAACCCGTTGACACCGAACGAGTTGATTGGCCGCGCGAACGACTTCGCGGCAGAGTCGTCGATTAACGGTTACGAGGCTGCCATCACCGCCGTACTCAACCGGTGAAGCCGATGGTTCCACGCGGTGTCGGGCCCCCGTCGTGACGCCACATCGGCGTTTGGAAACTCTCTTCCCCTGGCTGCTCGGGCTGCTCGTGCTCGGCTACGTCGCGCTGCACTGGTCGCAGCCGGTGATCCTCGCCCCGGACAGCCACGGGTACCTTCAGTTCAGCGCGCACCGCACTGCCGGCTACCCCCTTTTTCTCTGGTGGGTCGACGCGCTGTTCGGTTCGACGGACGCCGCGCCCAAAGTCCAACTGGTCATCGCCGCCGGGGCATTCGCCTTCCTCGGCTGGAGCCTCCAGCGCGCCTCCGGGTCGCTCTTCTTCTCCCTCGCCGCGGTGATGGCCCTCCTGCTCTACCCACGCATCGCCGACCTGCACGGCTATGTCCTTACGGAGTCCGTTTTCATCTCGCTGCTTTCCCTCATGACGGGAAGCATCGCCCTCGCGTGCCAGCGCGCGTCATGGCGCTGGGCCGCGGTCTCGGCACTCGCCTGCGGCCTGGCGATCGCGGTCCGCCCGGCGGGGTTGAGCCTGCTGATAGTCTGGCCCTTCCTCTGCTGGCTCGCTTGGCGACGCTGGCAAGGACAGCGGGTCGCGATGGTCACCGCCTTCGTGGTTCCCGTCGCGCTCTGCGTCGTCGGTGAAAGCATGGCCTGGCACGCACACCACGACTCCGGTTCCCGCCCCAATCTCGCCGACAGGCACCTGTTCGCGAAGGCGCTCGTCATCGAACCGCAGCCGCACATCGCCGACCCGGAACTCGCCGCCATCGTGGCCGTGGGCCGCGAGGTCATGGCCCCGGCCCGTGCCCTCACCGCCAACGCGCCGAGCCTGTTCGCTCGCTCCTCGTTGTTGCGGGCGTTCGAAGTGACCGCCCAACACGCGACGTATGGAGAGGTGTTCTCGCCGCTGGTGAGGGATCTGGCCCGCCAACGCGGCGTAGGAGAGTACCGCCTCTTGGCACAGATGGGTCGCCCGGCCATGCTCGCCGAGCCTGCTGCCTGGGCAGGCAACGCCCTCACGCACTACTTCGGACGGTGGTCGTGGGCGTTCGCTACGCCCGTTACACGCAAGGAGTTTCAATCCTACATCGACGGCACGGAACCCAATCCACTGTTCGAGCGCACATCACTGTTTCGTCTCGGCGTACCCGCCGGTTCCTGGTCGGGCTTTGCGTTTCGCCTCGCGATGGGTATTCCCGCTCTCCTCATCCTGGTTGCCGTGCCGCTGGCGGTGTGGCAGCGTTTCGGCCGGACGTGTTCCGACAGTCGATTGGAGGTTGCGGCCATTAGCGCGCTCGCCGTTCATACGCATCTCCTCTTCGCAGGGACGTTCGGCGTGATGGTTGGCCGCTATGCGGACGCCATGGCACCGATGGCGGTCGCGGCAGGCGCACTTCTCGCAGGCTGGGGGCTAGATCGGCTCCGACGGCCCGCGTCCGAACTCGCCGCCACGATCCGGAACCGGGCAACGCGTCAATGAGCTCCTCCCGCCCGAGCATCGCGGTGCTGCTGCCGTGTCTCGACGAAGAGGTAGCCATCGCCGGCGTTGTCTCGGCGTTCCGGCGTGCGTTGCCCGACGCGCGGGTCTACGTGTACGACAACGGTTCGACGGACGCCACGGCGGAGCGGGCTGCCGGCGCTGGCGCCGTGGTGCGATCCGAGCCGCTCAAAGGCAAGGGCAACGTGGTGCGCCGCATGTTCGCGGACGTCGAGGCGGACGTGTACGTGCTCGCCGACGGCGACGGCACCTACGACGCCGCCGCCACACCGGCCTTGGTGGACAGGCTCGTCGCCGAAAACCTAGACATGGTGGTGGGCGTTCGTGTCGAGGCCCAGGGCCAAGACGCCTACCGACCGGGACACAGGATGGGCAACGCCCTGTTGAGCTGGCTGGTCCGCAGGATGTTCGGTGCCGTCTTCACGGACATCAGCTCCGGCTACCGGGTCATGTCCCGGCGCTTCGTGAAGTCCTTCCCCGCCTTGTCGCGGCGGTTCGAAATCGAACCGGAGCTGGCCGCGCACTGCGCCAACCTGCGGCTGCCTTGCGCCGAGATGCCAACGCGCTACGTCGAGCGTCCGGAGGGCGGCGAGAGCAAGCTCAGCACGCTCCGGGACGGCCGGCGCGCCCTTCTCACCATCGGACTGCTGGTCAAGGAGTTCCACCCTTTTCGGTTCTTCACGTCGGTGGCCGTCGTACTCGGCCTGATCGCGGTCGCTCTGGCCGTGCCCATCGTCTTGACATTCCTGGAGACGGGCTTGGTGCCGCGGCTGCCCACGGCGGTGCTCTGCGCCGCCCTTGGGCTCGCGTCTCTCGGCAGCTTCTTGAGCGGTGTCGTTCTGGACAGCGTGAGCAGGGGCCGTCAAGAGCAGAAGCGCATGGCCTATCTACGCTACCCGTCCGTACAGGAGGCCGTCGGGGACGGGATTGTCCCGTCCCGCACGCCTGCGGGCGTATGACGCGAGGAGGCCGTAGGGGATGGGCTTGTCCCGTCCCGCCAGCCTGCGGGGCGCGACCACGGTCAGGTTCAGGTTGACCGCGATCTATGACGCGGGCGACCGCAAGGGTCGAGCGGGCGACCACAAGGGTCGCCCCTACGGCCCAAACTGTCATGTGATTTGTTCTCGGCAAAGTATGTCGTCGTAGATGCTGCAAAGCCGCTTCACGACCACGTCGTATTCGTAGTTCCGCTCCGCTTTCATCCGGTTGTATCGGCCCATTTCATCGCGCAGTTCAGGGCGCGTTCGGAGATGATCGATTGCCCGGGCGAAGCCGTCGACATCCTCGGGGTCGAGCAACATCCCACCGTCCGGTACGTCGATGATCTCGGGGATGGCACCGACGTTGGAAGCGACCACGGGCAAGCCCACGGCCATCGCCTCCAATACGCTGTTTGGCAACCCCTCGCGCAGCGACGGGAAGAAAAAAACGTCCGCTTCGGCAAGCAACGCGAATACTTCTTTGTTGGGGCGTGCATCGAGGACAGAAACCCGACCGAGGAGCTGGCGCGACTCCAGGTCGCGGATGAACGCGTCGCGCAATTCCGATGGACCGCCGCCGACTAGCTGGAAGACGGCATCCGGCACGCGCTCCGCAACCGAGGCGATGGTGGCGATGCCCTTGGGCGGCCATATCGTCCCGGTAAAGACCACCTTCATCGGGTGGTCCACACGCGAGGCGATCCTGCTTCGTGGAGGCACAGCGTGGAAGTCGATGAAGTTCGGCATAGAGCCGGTCGTCTTGTGGCCGTAGTCGCCAATTGCGAGGACCGCCCGCTCGCTCCCTTTGCTCAAAAGCAGAATCCAGGCGGCACCGTCGAAGATGTGGCGATACGCACGTCGATAGAGTCGAGACGCCAGACCGGTACCGTCGGGCTCGCGGAACGTTCCGTGTAGATGGACCACGTAGGGAACACCGGCACGGCGGGCGATCCACGTCGTACCGAGGTTCAGCAGCGTCGCCGTGGGAGTGAAGGAACTGTTCAAGTGCGCGAGCGCAGGGCGGGACGTGCGCAACACAGCGCGGAAACGCCTCAGAATCCTGAAGAACCTTGCCGCCTCCCCGTAACTCAGCCGCGGCCTGCCGGGTCTGCGACGCTTGACCGTTTGCCTGGTGTTCACAAGGTCGACAGCGAACGGTTCCGGCAACCCCCGTCGCAGCAGCGTTTCCGTCCAGGTCTGCATACCCCCCGTCGGCGGCGGCAGGGGGGACACCAAGAGGATTCGTGTTGGCACAAATCCCATGCCTCGAGCCCTTAAACGGACTTGCCGGCCATCAGACGCGGCTGTTCCATGACCGTGCGTATCAACTCTTCGAATCGATCACTAGAGGCCGCGACCGAATAATCGTCAGCTCGGCGCTTCAACAACACCGTTGGCTGGCGGCGTCGCAGGTAGTCGAGGAGTCTGGGAACCAACGCGGACATTCCGAACCACGACCTCGGACGAAGCCAGCGGTTCAAGCGGAGATACCGAAATACGAGCGAAAAGACCTGCTCCGGGTTCGGGATTTCGTCGTAAAGGCCATCGGCTTCGTTCACAACGAAATCGACGTCGAAACCGCGATCGGCCAGCCCCCTTGCCAGATTCATCATGGACCGGTTGTAAAGGCTTCCGGTGTAGATCGCGGTTCTTACCTTTGCCGCGCTCAAGGAATCGCGCTTGGTGGTATCCCGCGCGATCACTTCGTCGTCGTGCTCGCCCGTCCCGGAAACGCACTGGCGCCGCCCAGCTTCCTCGTTGCGGCATGGCGTGGCCTGCGGCCCGCTGCGGCCGTCGCGTTTCCACAGCAGATGGCCGATCAGCGCCGAGTAGGCGATGGTGAGGATCGGCGGGATCACGAGAGGGCTGGCAAGGTGTCGATCCGTGCGCGAGGCCAAATGAACCCGCTATAGTCAAGCCTGGCGGCGAGCGGCACACCGACAACCCACTTCTGTTCGGCGCAGCCAGCGATCAGCCGTAGGCTCCTCGGCAACCCATCGGTCGCCACGGCGATCACGTTTACGTCGGCGAGCCGGCCCGGCCCGGTGGCTGGTTCGGTTTCGCATCCTAGAGCCATGAAGGACATTCTAGATCACCGCCGACGTCCCCTTAAACGGATCCCGCTCCAACAGAACGCCGTATAGCGCCGTCAGAACTTCCTGACGATACGCTGTGGTACTTTGCGAGGATGGACGACCAACGGGTCCGGCGCCAGCGGCCGGCGGCGTGAAGATGGCGAAGCCGGAGAGACTGCTGCGCCGGGTGGCCGTGCCGGGTAATCGTACCGGGACCGTCCAATCCTCGTGATGCGTGGCAAGCGCAAACTATACGTCCACATCGGTCCTCCCAAGACAGGAACAACGTCCATACAGCACATGCTCCACGTCTTGGCACCGAGCCTGGAACAGTGCGGCATGCACGTCGTCGTGGCATCGGGGGACCACGGCAATCACTGGCATCTGATCGGGGGCGTGACAGAGGTGCCAACGCTCCATGAGCCGTGCAGCAATCCGGTTTATCAGTGGAGGTACGTTCGAGACGAACTCGTGCGATGCAGCGCGGAACGGTTCGTCTTGTCCAGCGAACGGTGTGCCATTCCAGACGCTCGCAGAGGGGTTATTCGACAGCTGCGTTCGCTCCGGTCGGAGGCGGATATCGAAATCGAGGTCGTCGGCCTTGTGCGGCCGCAATGGCAGTGGGCGGAGTCGTACTGGTGCCAGTCGGTCGCGTCCGGCGTCGAGCTACGCCGCTTCGAAGAGTGTGAGGTGGGGTGGTTTGCCGACAGGCGGCTGGACTACAACGAGCTGGACTACAACCAACTGTTCGAACCATGGCGCGACAACTTTGGCAAAGTCACCGTGCGCCCGTTGGAGACGAGTCAGCTACCGCAAGGCCTTTTGGTCCGTTTCCTTGGGCTGATCGGAATTCACGACGAGCGTCTTTTCCGGGCAGCGACAAGGCTGCGGGTACGGAACCCTCGTTTGGGCGCGAAGGACCTCGAGATTCGCCGCCTGGTGGGCGTGGCGTTGGCAAGACACGGCGTTGACCCGACGCGGCGTGCCAGCCTCGTGGATCGTCTAAGCTTCACGAGCGTGTTGCGGGAAGACTGGCCGTTCGCCGGTTGGACGCGCGAGCAGGCCTTGGCATTCAACGACCTCACCGCCGAGTCAAACGCTCGATTTGCGCGGGACTATGGGATCGACGATGGCGGCGTCCTATTTCGAGATGAATTGCCCCAAGACTTCGACAGGCGGGGTCGACCGGCGAGTTGGGACGACCTCAGCATCGTTGAGCAACGGGCCGTGCGGCAACATGTCATTCGTGAATTGGACATAGACATCGGCACTGAGAACGGCAGGCCTGGCGGCAATCGAGTGATACGACCACCATCCGGCTTGCCCATACGGAGAAAACCGATCCGTCTAGCCCGGTGGTTGGCGTTGGACCTGTGGAACCGAGGCAAGTTGCTGGTTGCGCACGCGTGGAGGCAGCAATGACGCAGATTCGTCTATCGAGAAAGGGATTCTTGTTCGGGCGCTGGGTGCGTTGGGAAGCGCATGAGTTCTGGCGTCGACAATTCGGAACTTTGCCCCGACCGTTTCGGCGGACCTCTATCGAGTGAATCGGAAACCGGCGCAGATGTCGATGAACTCGTGACGCTTGCACCGCGTCCGGCTCCCTCGGCGCGAGCGGAAGGGAAGCCCAGGCGCCTCTGTGCATTGCGGCGTTACGGTTCGTCTGTTTCCGGTGCCGAGACGCGCGGGAACAGCACCAGCGTCTCGCGGCGGCCGTCGGCGTCCTCGAGCGTTAGGTCGTTGTCCGTCACTGCCAACAGGGTGCGGCCGTCCGGCAAGGCATCGCCACTGGTCAGGCGGGTGGTGTGGCCGTTGGGATGCGTCAGCAGGACGGCGATCTCGTCGGCGCTGCGGGACAGGCCGATGAAGCCGAGTTTGACGAGTTCGGGATTGAGCCCCGATGCCGGTTGGACGATGGGGTCGGGGCGGGCGTCCTCGACGCTTTGGATGTCCGTGCCCCAGCGCGACATGGTTCGGAAGTCCGCGAGATCCGCCGGCGGGGCAAGCGGCGCAGCCGACCCGCCGCCGGCCAATCCGGGGCCCACGGTGGCGTCGGTGGTGCGGGGCGGCAGCAGCAAGCCGATCACGGCCAGGGCGATGGCGGCGACAAGAATGGGCGCGAGGGGATGACGGGACAGGCCTTTGGAACGCGCTGCCTCGGCCAGTCGATTCAGGTAGCTGGCCACCGCTATCCCTCCTGGCCGTCCGTGCCAGGTGCGTCGTCCAGCAGGAAGTAGGCCGAAAGCAGGACTTCGAGGCGCATGCTGCCGCGGTCGCGCGTCAGGTCGAGGCGCTCCACCACCAGTTTCTGGGGATGGCTGGCGACGCGGTGCAGCAGCCGCAGCGTCGACGGGCCGACGCCCCGGCCGACGATGCGCACCTGCACCCGCCACAGACCATCGGCATCCGCCACGGGCCGGCTCGACCCAAGGTCTACGCGCGGCTCGGCGAGGGCAAGCCTGGCCGTGAAGCCGTCTACCGCGGCGCGCAGGCTCGCCTGGGCGAGACCCTCGTTGGGGGCGCGCCAGAACTTCGCGCCGAGATCCGCTTCCATGGCGCGGGCGGCGGACAGGCGTTCGGCCCAGTCCTGACGGGCGAGCAGATCACGCCCGCGGGTTAATCGGGCGTCCGCCGTGGCGAATTCGGTGGCCGAGACATCGACCCGGTCCGCCTGGACGACGAAGGCGAAGTAGCCGGCGAGGATCGCGACGATCACCCACACGCCGAGGCGCAGGCGGGGATTGTCGCCGAGCTCGGCGCGGGTGCGGTCGATGGCGGTCGCGAATGCGCTCATGGCTGGCGAGCCCCGGGGTCGACGTTAAGGGTGATCTCCGTGCCGTCGCGTTGGGCCCGGCCGGGCTGGACATCCTTGAACATGGGCTCCCTCTGGAGGCTGCTGACCACGGCGACGGTGTCGAGGTTTTTCGTGTCGGATAGGGTCATGGCGAGGTCGCGTTGCTGGTAGCGCCAGGCCCGGAACTGCGTGGTGTCGCTCGGCAGAGCGCGGTCGACGCGGACCATCAGTTCGGCCTGGGAGGGCTCGTTGAGTATCCCGGCGAGGAACGCGTTGCGCCTGTTCAAGGTCACGAGTTCGTCGCGGGCGTCGAGCACGGGCGCGAGCTCCTCGTCGATCCGGCTGAGTTCGGCGGCGGCGGCCTGGTGGGCGAAGTGGTAGCGCCAGACGCGCGCTTCCTCGAACGCGGCAACGGCGGCGAAGAAGGCAAGCCCGGCGATCACGAGGGTGCGCTCGTTGGCGATCAGCCAGGTCTGGGGAGTGAGCGGCGAATACCAGGGATCGGGAGCGAAGGTGCTCGGCGATTCGGCTGGCGCTTCGTGGAACCCGGGCGCCGCGTCGTCGGCGAGGATCGCGGCTTGGCCGAGAAACGCCTGGATGCGGGCGGCATCGGGTGGCTGCGGGAGCCACAGGGAATCCTTCAGGACGTCATCGTGCCAGTACTGGAGGTCGAAGCCGTTGGCGCAGGTCTGCAGGTGCAGGCCGGTTCCGTGGCGGGGTTGGAAAACGGACTCGGGAAGGATGCGGATCCGCGGGGTTGGACCTGCCGGATCGGCAGTGGGGGTCTCGGTCTCGGGAAGTCCGAGGTGCGGCGGGTGGATGGCGACGGCATCCTGGTCCCAGAACCACACCATGGCGGTGCTGCCGGACCAGACGCAATGATGGCCGGTGCGCTCGAAGGGGCTCCAGACGGGGATGCGCAGGGCCACCGCCGCGTCACGTCGGTTCCTGGGGATGGCGGCGAAATCCTCGGCGCGGTAGAGGCACAGGTCGCGGCCGATGATCCAGTGTGCGTGGAGGGATTTGACGTCGAGCGGCTCGCTGCCGTGGCGGGTCTGGATGGCGTTTGAACGGCGGGCCAGACGGAGGCGCCAGCGGCGAACCTGGTTCGCGAGCGGCATGGTGAACGTCGCCGCGCGGGTCAATGACCGGGGCCGCGGCGCGCTGTTCGATGGGGTGTCGGGCGAGTCGCTCATCTATGTCGCGCCTCGTCGGGGACGCCTGTATCGAGCAAGTGTGGCGGATGGCATCGGACCAAGCCGGTGCTGATCACGGTTCCACCTCCTTGCACGCCGTCCACCGTCAGACCGTTGGGCGGCAGTTCGGTTCCATTCGCCGCAGACGCCGAGGGGACGGCGTCGAAGCCGGCACGCGCGCCCACCGGCTTAGGAATTTTCAGCGATCTCGCACACGGGTCCGGGCCGATGTCGGTAACGCTCGGCGCGCACGCCGGGACATGCTTGCAGTCCGATCACCGTGCCCGGAACCACCTGTGGTATTTTCGAACGATGGTAACCGAACCGCCACCCTCCTTACTGCGCGCCGGCGCAGGCACAACCGCGCCGCACGCGCCCATCGCACCGCAGCCGTCGCTCGCCGCGCGCCACGCGCGTGCGCTATACCGACCGGTACCGCCGGTCGGGTATGACGACGAAGGCCATCCCGAGAGCGACAGCGCGACGGTGGAAAGCGACACCCACGAGGACGTCCGGGCGTACGCAGTTCGCGCACTGCGGATCCGCTACGCGGCGCGCCCGGCCTTCTATGCTGCAGCGGACATGGGGCTCTTGTTCGAGCGCGGAAATCCGGCTGCGGTTATGGCGCCGGACCTCCTGGTGGCGTTGGGCGCAGGCCGCCGGGCGCGGACGTCGTACAAGCTGTGGCAGGAGCCGGTACCGGACCTGGTGATGGAACTGCTGTCGCCCAAGACCTGGCGCCGCGACGTCGAGACGAAGCCGGGCCTATACGAAGCACTCGGCGTGCGCGAGTTCTGGCTGTTCGATCCGGTCGGCAAGCTACCCTGTCCGATCAATGGCTGGCACCTAGATGTCGGCGGTGCCTACGTGCCGGTTCCGGCCCTGCCGGACGGCGGCTGCCGAAGCGCCGTGCTGGGCCTCGATCTCCTCGCGCGCGGCGACGGCTTCCGGTTCCGCGACCCGGCGACTGGCGAGTTCCTGCCGGACCACGCGGAGACCGCCGCCGAGCTCCGGACGGCGCAGGCGCGCGTTGCGGAGCTAGAGGCACACGTCGCCGAACTGCAGCTACGCGGGGAATCGTAGGCGACGGGCTTGTCCCGTCCCGTTGACCGAAATGACCACGGGCGACCACAAGGGTCGCCCCTACGATGGCCGTGCGGACCGGGACCGGGCGTGAACGCGGCCGTCGGCGACGGGCTTGTCCCGTCCCGTCGTGCCCGCTGCCGGGTACAGCCCGCCGACGTCGCTAGGTCTTCGGGTTCAGGAGTGGAGTCACCGGTAGGCGAAGCGGTCTTGCGGAGGCGGCTGGCTCGGAATAGCGGTACTCCTTGCGCCACGGCGCGGCGGCGGGGGGCGCGATCGGGGTCGAGGGCGTGAGTGTGATGCCGACCACCGTCCGCGGTCCGCCGTGCTGCCACCAGGTGGTCATGCGCAGGAACACCGAGGGCACCGTGGCGATCAGCTCGGGGTCGACCGTGGCGTACTGTCCCGTCAGTTCGCGGATGCGATCAAGCCGGGACAGAGATTCCTCCTCGCGGGCGGCGAGGAAGTCGGCAAGATCGTCGACGTCGGCTTCGAGGATGGCGGCGGCGACCTCGGGGGGCATGGTGTTGAAGTTGATGGCGGCCAGTGCCCGGGGCGTCGTCATGGCGCGCAGACGCTGCCATTGGGCACGGTCGAGCATGCCCTCGGTGCCGAGTACGCGATTGAGTTCCATGACGGTTGCGAGGTGCCAGTTCGCGGGCGGCGGCAGATTCGCCCTGGCGTAGTCGTAGTCTTCGGCACCATCCAGCGTCAGGATGCGGTCCTTGTCGATGTAGTCGCCGATGCGCGGCATCAGGCCGGCGGCGGTCTTGGAGTCGATACCGAGGCTTACGAGAGCCCGTGTCAGCAGGGGTTCGCTGGGAGTGTTGATGGACACCAAGCCGGTCTCGTCCTGGAGAGAGAAGGCCACATCGCCGAGACCCTGATACGGATCGCTGGCGAGGCTCACCGTGGCGTCGCCGTCGCCTTTGAGCATCTCGTCGTCGATGGCGAAGCGCTGCTCGGACTCGATCACCAGGTTGCGGTGGTTCATGCGGTTGGTGGAGAGCAGGTAGAGCAGCGTCGCCTCCGTGCCGCGCCGGTCGAGCTCGCTTTGCAGCATCCGCTTGGCGCGGTCGGCGTTGTCCACGTTGGTGCGGGTCACGCCGTTGATGTAGGCGGCAACAACGGTGAGCGCGACCAGCGCCCAGAGCGTGGCCGCGAGAATGAAACCTTCGCGCCGGGTCATTCGAGGTCCACGTCGGTGAGCAACGGGCGGGCGGACGGCTCTACACGGGCGAGCCAGATGGTGCCTTCCTCGGCGGAGAACAGGCGGATGAGGCGCGGGGTCCAGTCGTTCGCCGGGTCGGAGAGCGGATCGGTCGGCGCCACCGTGACAGTCTGGGCCAACGCGTCGATCAGGTCGTCGACGCCCTGCGGTTCCGCCTGGCCCGATTGAGGCGTCGTGCCGGGCACCGGGCGGGCGTCGGGGCGCGGCGGCCAATGGTCCCACCAGTTGGCGAAGCTGTCGGCGTAGTGGAAAACCAGGTCCCCCTGGCCCGCGGCCGGGGCATTGGCAGAGCGCGATCTCATCTCGATATCACGGTTGAGACCGAAATCGGGTGTGTCCGACTCGGGACCGGAATCGGGTCGTACGGAGGTGTACGAGCCTCGGACGGTCCATTCGATGCCGGGGACCGTTGGCGCGAGGGATTCAGCGTATCGCACGGCGTCTTCGGAGATCGACCAGCGTACGGTGACCGGCGTACCGGCCTGGGCGTTGAGGGGTTCCAGGGTGATGCCCTCGAAGTAGGTCGGCCCCCCTTGGAAGCGGCGGGCGTGGACGCCGTAGGGAACGAAACCCTGCACGGAGGTCGCGAACCAGTTCTGCTGCAGCGATTCCAAGGCGGCGAGACGGTGCACGCGCTGCACACCTTCGTAGCGGGCGGCGAAGAAGCCGACGGCTTGCAGGATTAGGGTGGTGAGGAAGCCCAGGATGACGAAGGTGACCAGGGTCTCGACGAGGGTCATGCCGATCAGGCGGATTGGGCGACCGGCACGCTGGCGGTGGCGGCTCCGGGTGCGCATCAGAACTCCTGGCCCGGAAAGATGCCTCGGACTTTCTTGTAGCCGGCGACGCGCATGCGCCAGGTGCCGAGCGACCGGCCTTCGTCCGTGACGGCGAACTCGACCTCGTAAAGGCCGATCTCGAAATCGCCGCGGCCGCCGATGGTGTTCTGGCCGTTGCGGACCGGTTCGACGAGGGTCGACTGCCACGCCACCTCGACGCCGCCGAGTTCCACTTCGCCCTCCGGCTTGTCGCGCGGGTTGATGGCCGACAGGTAGTCCATGGCGTTGCGCACCACGACAACCTGCCGGGAAACGTCCGCCGTACGGTTGAGCGTGATCAGGTTGGTGTTGAAGAGGCTGTAGAGGGCCATTCCGCAGGCCGCGAAGATCGCGAGGGCGACGATGCTCTCGAGCAGCGTGAAGCCGGCGGCGCGCCTCCGCCACGTGCGCCTTCGCTGCATGGGGCGTTCAGGTCGCATCGACGCGGCAGAAAGGCGCGGTCAGTTGTACGTGGAGGGGTTCGAGTTCGTCGTGCAGCAATGTCACGCTTCCACCGAGGCACACCCCGTTGGCGCGGGCCAGGATCGGTTCGTCGACGAGGACTTCCCATCCGTCCGGTACATCGAGCGGATATCGCGTCCGGCCGACGCTGGCGTCGGCCACGTCCTCATCCGGCGCATCGGTTCCGACCACCACGTAGTCGAGCCCGTCGAGCATTGCCGCGGCGCCGAGTTCGGCGAACTGGTTCAGGAGGTGCTCCCGCTCGGTTTCGCGAGTGACGCTCGCGGTCAGTCGTTCGAAGTTCGGTAGCGCCACGGCGGCGAGAACGCCGAGCAGCGCCAGGACGACAAGGAGTTCGATGAGCGTGATCCCGGCCGCGTCGCCATTCGGGCGACCACAAGGGTCGCCCCTACGGATTCGGTCGCGACCGTAGGGGACGGGCTTGTCCCGTCCCGCAGCCGAGGCACGTTGACATTGCCGCGAGGGGTTCGTTCCGAGAACGTCCATATATAGGTACAAGCCGCGAGCCGCGGGGACGCTGGCGGCTTATTCGGTGCCTGCCTCCGGTAGGTAGCCGATATCGGCGTTGCCGTCCTCCCCGCCTTCCGCGCCATCCGCGCCCAGCGAATAGAGGGCGAGACCCTGGAGGTTGTCGGCGGGATAGCGGTACTGGTACGGGTTTCGCCAGGGGTCGAGGGGAAGTTCCTTGTCGAGATAGGGGCCTCGCCAGTAATCCGCGTGTTCCGCCGGGGGCCGCATGAGCGCCGCCAAACCTTGCTCGGTGGATGGGAACCGGCCTACGTCCATGCGGTAGGTCTTCAGCGCGCCGTGCAGGTATTCCACCTGCACCTTGGCGACATCGCCGCGGCTTTGCTCGGCCCGACCCATGAAGTTCGGGGCCACCAGGCCGATGAGCAGGCCGAGTATCACCAGCACGACAAGAAGCTCGACCAGCGAAAAACCGCGGGTCGTCCGGAACCGTAGGGGACGGGCTTGTCCCGTCCCGAGCCGACGCAAACAACGGACCACGATGCGGGCGACCGCGCGCTCAGTCGGGCGCGTCAGGGTCGTCCCTACGCCGGTTGTTTCGTGGGATTTCTCAGAATGGAACATTGTTGACCGCCGTGATTGCCAGGATTACGCCGATGAAGATCGTGCCAATGAACGCACCGATGCAAAGGATCGCCACCGGCTCGATGAGGGCGAGGAACCGTTTCATGCGCCGCGAGCTGTTCTCGTCGTAGAGGGTCGCGAGCGAGTGCATCATCTCGGGGAGCTGCCCCGACTGTTCGCCGACCCTGATCAGGTTGTAGCCGGTGGCGGTGAGCGCCTCCTGCCTCTCGAGCGCCGCGGACAGCGCCTCGCCACCGCGCACGTCCGCCAACGCCCGGGCGAGCATGGTGCGTCTTCGGGACACCCGAACACCGCGGGTCGCAAGGCCCAAGGCGCCAACCAGCTCGACGCGGCTCGTCAGCATGGCACTCATCACCATGGCCCACTTGGCGGTGTCGGTCTCCGAATACCATTGCCCGAGCAGCGGTAGCCGGGCCAGCGCATCCACGAACCGTTGACGCACGTTGGGGTTTTTGAACAGGGCCGCGACCGTAAACGCAACTGCCGCCAGAATCCCCACGACCAGCCATTGGTTGTGGTTGAACCATGCGCCTGCACCGAGCACAAGCTTCGAGATGAGCGGCAGTTCGGCATCGCCTTCGAGCAGGTGCACGAACTCCGGCACGACGAAGAAGAACACCGCGAGCACCGCCGCCGCGCAGGACACGACAAGGATCGCGGGATAGGTGAGCGCACTGCGTAGCTCGCCGGCTACGTGACGATCGTATTCCATCTGCTCCACCGCGCGGGTGAGCGATTCGGCGAGGCGACCACTCAGCTCGCCGGCCTCGACGAGGTGGTATAGGTGGTCGGGCAATGGCAGCTTCGCGGCGCGGAGTGCGCCGAGGAAGTTGGCGCCGCGCATCAGTTCCTTCGAGATCTCGTTGAACGCGGCGACAAGCTCCGGGTGGTAGCTGCCCTTGCTCTGGGAGATGACCGCATCGCCCAGGGACACGCCGGAAGAAAGCAGCGTGGCGAGCTCGCGGAAGGCAATCACAAGGTCGACGGTGCGCAGTCGCCGACGGAAGGTTGGAAGCGTGGTGGGCGGCGCCTCCTTGACGCCGACCAGCGTCTGACCGTCGGTGCCGAGGCGTCGGGCGACCTCCGCTGCCGACGCGGCCTCGATCTGGCCTTTGCTCAGTTCGCCTTCGCCGTTGACGATCTCGTAGTCGTACTGGGGCATTTCGGTATCAGCAGCGGCGTGATCGGGTGTGCTCGTTCGGCTTGGCTATCGTCCGGCCGCGGTCCCCCTAGGACGCCGGCACTGGAGTGGGCTTGTAGACACCGGGGTACGCCCGAAGTTCCGCCGTTGGCGTGTGCCCACCCCGGCTGGGTGCGCGATTCGTTCAGCCTCAATACGAGTGGCTTCGCCCATGGATCCATCCCCGGGCCGCGACCAAGCCAACGTAGCACAGGGGGGACAGGCGCTCAATCCGGGCGGCTTCGAACGGCTTGGCGCGTGACGTCACGGCAACATCAACGTTGGGCCGTTGTTCCTTGGGGAGCCGGCTCGGACTTAGGTCTCGTCGACGCCTGCGAGTGTTTGACGGAGAACCTCTTCCACCGTGGTCCGGCCCTGCGAGGCTTTAAGCAAGCCGTCCTGCAACAGGGTGCGGTGGCCCTCCTCATCGTGCGCAAAACGCTTCAGCTCGATCAGCGGTGCGCCTCTGACGATCATGTCCTGAAGCTCGGTGTTGATCGGCACCAGTTCGTAGATTCCCATTCGGCCACGGTAGCCCGTGTGCTGGCAGGCATCGCAGCCAACCGCGCGCACCCACTGGTCGCCGAGGTAGTGGGCGGTCGACGCGTGTACGAGCTCCATGGCCAAGGCGGGTTCGTCGATGGGTTCGGCACAGTGGGAACAGACCCGGCGGACCAGGCGCTGGGCTTGCACACCGATGGTCGGCGAGGCGACCAGAAAACGTTCCACCCCCATGTCGATCAGGCGGGTGAAACTCGACACCGCGTCGTTGGTGTGGACCGTCGACAGGACGACATGGCCGGTCAGCGCCGAACGGATGGCGATCTCGGCGGTTTCGAGGTCGCGGATCTCGCCGATCATGATGACATCCGGATCCTGGCGCAGGATGTGCCGGAGGGCGGTTGCAAACGTGTAGCCGATCTCCGCGTGCACCTGGATCTGGGTGATGCTCGGCATCTGGTATTCGACCGGATCCTCCACCGTGATGATCTTCTTGATGCCGTCGTCGATGTCCTCGATCGCCGCCGCTAGCGTCGTCGACTTGCCCGAACCGGTCGGACCGGTGACGAGCACGATGCCGTTGCTGACACGCAGCCAGCCTCGGAACGTGGTCAGATGATCGGGCTCCATGCCAAGGTTCTCGAGCGCCTGGTCGCCACGCTCCTGATCGAGCAGGCGCAGCACGATGGACTCGCCGAACGTGCATGGGACGGTGGAGACCCGGATATCCATGCTCCTGCCGGAGATGCGTTCCCTGATGCCCCCGTCCTGGGGGAGACGGCGTTGGGCAATGTCGATCCCGGAGATCAGCTTGATGCGCGACGCCACCGCCGGGAAGCGGTCGATGGGTTGGGTCAGGTGGGTGTGGAGCACGCCGTCGACCCGCATGCGGACGACGAACTGTTCCTCCATGGGCTCGACGTGGATGTCAGAGGCGCCGAGATCCACGGCCATGGACAGGAGGTTGTTGACCAACTCGATGACCGGCGCCTCTTCCGCCATCTCGCGCAATGCCTTGGCATCGTCGCCGGAGAACAGATCCTCGATGGCGCGTTCCTTGCGCACGCCGTCCAGTATCCGGTCGATCTGGTGGTTGGGCGCTAGGTAGTAGGTGATTTCTTCGCCGGGATAGAAGTAGCTAAAGGTCTCCTCAAGGGCGTGGTCGCGGATGTCCTTGGCGGTGCAGCAGATAGCGCCATCCCGTTCCCAAAGCAGCGTGGCGTGGTCCAGGAACCAATCAAGCTTGATCGGCGACTCCGACATGAAGCGGTAGCTGTCGATTTGCTCGGGCAACTCGTCGGCATCGCGAAGATAAACCGCACCCAACTGGTCGGAGAGCGTCGACAGCAGCACATCCTCGGAAATCGCTCCCGTGCGGACCAACAGCGCGCCGAGTTTTCCGCCAGCCGTTCGCTGGATGTAGAGGGCCTTGTCGAGATCCGAAGGCTGGATTGCGCCTCGCTCGACGAGCAGCTCGCCCAAGCGTTTCATGCGGCCATCATACCCGGCAGCCACCGGCAGGGAAGCCATGGTCCGACCCGGTCCCGTCTCGCCCCGGGGGCGTCCGATGGATGACATCACTGTGACATTACCTAGAGATCGAATTCGCGTGTGTCCGAGACCCGAGGAAAGGGGCCGTTGTGGTAACCCGCTGATTGCCTTCTGTTCTCTGGTCTCGACAGGGGTTTGGGCCGAAAGTTCCCTTGGGCGGTTTACGCACGTTGCGATGTGGCAGAATCCCCTGGCAACCGAGCGATGCCAGCCCGAATTGTCCCTGAACAGCAAGCTTCCCAATGTCGGCACGACCATCTTCACCGTGATGTCCAAGCTCGCCGACGACGAAGGGGCCATCAATCTCTCCCAAGGCTATCCGGACTTCGATGGTCCGTCGTTGCTGCTCGAGCGGGTCAGCCACTACCTGACCAACGGCTACAATCAATACCCGCCCATGGCAGGCATCGAACCGCTGCGCTCGGCGATCGCCAACAAGGTCGAGACGCTCTACGGTGCCGCAGTCGACCCGGAAACCGAGGTCACGGTGACGTCCGGTGCCACGGAGGCGCTGTTCTGCGCGGTAACCGCAGTGATCCAGCCCGGCGACGAAGCCATCGTCTTCGATCCCTGCTACGACTCCTACGAACCCGCCGTAACCCTGGCTGGCGGCACGTGTCGGCACATCCCCCTACGCGCGCCGGATTTCCGCATCGACTGGAACCAGGTTGCCGACGCGATCGGGCCAAGGACCCGCCTCATCATGACCAACACACCGCACAATCCAACCGGTGCGGTTTGGGACGCCGGCGACATCGACGGCCTGCGGACCGTCACGGCAGGGCGTGACCTCTACGTTGTTGCCGACGAGGTCTACGAACACATCGTCTTCGACGGACATCCCCACCTGAGCCTCACCCGCTATCCCGATCTCTTCGCGCGGAGTTTCGTCGTATCGTCCTTCGGAAAGACCTACCACACCACGGGGTGGAAGGTGGCGTATTGCGTGGCCCCGCCCGAGCTCACCGCGGAGTTCCGACGAATCCACCAATTCGTGACGTTCACCACTGCCACACCCCTGCAATTCGGTATTGCGGATTTCCTGGAAAAGTGTCCGGAGCACCACGAAAATCTCGCGGCCTTCTACCAGGCGAAACGCGATCTGTTCTGCGACTTCCTAGCCGAATCCCGTTTCCAGCTCACACCGTCTGCGGGTAGTTTTTTCCAGCTTCTCGACTACGGGGCAATAACGAACGAAGCCGACACGGAGTTGGCAAAGCGTTGGACGAGGGAGGCGAAAGTCGCGTCGATTCCCGTATCTGTGTTTTACGAAGAACCACCGCATCAGGAGCTATTGCGTTTTTGCTTTGCCAAGGACGACGCCACGCTGGAGCGAGCGGCGGAAATCCTGTGTCGGCTGTAGCGAAAATGCGAGTTGCGCTTGTTCAAGCCGCGCCCGCGTGGCACGACCCCGCCGCCAATCGGCAACGCTTTGGGCAACTGCTCGATACGATCGATCAAGGCGTCGATCTCATCGTGCTCCCCGAGATGTTCAGTACCGGCTTCACCATGAGCTCGAGCGAAGTGGCCGAGACCATGGCTGGCGAAACGGTCACTTGGTTGCGCGGCCAAGCAACGCAACGCGATCTGACGATCGTCGGTAGCGTCGTCATCGAGGATGGCGGGTACTTCAACCGACTGGTCTGGATGCCGCCCGATGGTCGAGCGACGACGTACGACAAGCGTCACTTGTTCCGCATGGCCGGCGAGCACGAGCACTATGCTGCCGGTCGCAAGCGGGTCGTCGTGTCCATCGGTTCGTGGCGCGTGTGCCCGAGCGTCTGCTACGACTTGCGGTTCCCGGTCTGGCTGCGCTGTCGAAACGACTACGACCTCATGGTGTGCGTAGCCAACTGGCCCGCGGCACGTCAGACGGCTTGGAACGCCCTGCTCCGCGCCCGTGCCATCGAGAATCAATGCTACGTGGTCGGCGTGAACCGAGTCGGCACCGACGGCAACAGCGTCGAGTACCGTGGCGGAAGCGCGGCATACGATTGGAACGGCACCGCCGTCGTGGAAGGAACCGACGATCCGGGCGTCCTCACCGCAACGCTAGATCTCAACGCCCTGAAAGCCTATCGGCAACGTTTCCCGGCCTGGCGGGATGCCGATGCGTTCGAGGTGATGGCATGAACGGCACCCGCGCCCTGCCCCAGCTTGCCCGGCGCGTGACCGACAAGGCAACTTTCTGCGCGATCAGCGCAGCGTTGGCCCTGCTGTGCATCGCATGCGGGTCGGGGTCCGAAGTGGCAGACCATCCGGGCAAGGCCGTCTACCAGCAGTACTGCTACGCCTGCCACCAGGCCGGGATCGCCGATGCGCCCATTCTGGGCGACAAGGACGCCTGGGCGCCACGCCTGTCCAAGACTCGTGCCGAGCTTCTCGACAGCGTCATCCAGGGCATGGTGCCCGGCATGCCTCCACGGGCGGGCTGCGGCACCTGTACGGACGATGAACTCGCGGCGGCCGTCGACTTCATGGTGCTACGCGTCGAGTAGGAAACCTCGCGCCCGCACCGGCCGGACCGGTTGTCGCCAGGCGAACCGGCGGCCAGTCGGACCGAGTAGCGTCGCGGCAAGTGGACATGCCCGCGACACAGAACGGCGCGGTCCGAGGCACGTCAGGGATCCCGCACGCGCCTCGCGTCTGTCCGAACCCGCATCCCCTACTCCCCGGGCTTCGGCATGCGGTAGCCGACGCCGCGCTCGTTGAATATCCAGACCGGGTCGTCGGCGCGGTCGCCAAGCTTGTCGCGCAGCTGCTTGACGAACACCCGCACGCGGTTCGCGTCGGCGCCGGTGCGGCCTGACCAAATCCTGCTGAGCAGGGTATCGAAGGGAACGACTCGGCCCGCGTTCAGCGACAGCAGGCGCACCAACTCGTACTCGATGGGGGTGAGTTCGAGGGCGCGGCCGGACACGGTCACCTCGCGGCGGTCGTAGTGGATGGCGAGATCGCCGAGCGCGAACGGCTGCGGCTCCTCGTGTCGGCGCAGGGCCGCGCCCACGCGCGCCACGAGCTCGGTGGGCGAGAACGGTTTGACGAGGTAGTCGGCGGCGCCCGCCTCGAACGCGCGGGCAATGGTCTCGTCGCGCCCGTAGCCGGAGATGAAGATGACGGGGGTCTCGGCCAGCTCCGGCACCCGCTGCAGCAGCTCGATGCCGTCGCTGCCCGGCAGCAGAAGGTCGAGCAGGACCAGGCGCGGCCGCTCGGCGCGGACAATGGCGGACAGATCCTGGGGTTCGCCGGTGACGAGCGGAGCGTAGCCGGCCTTGGACAGCGCGTCGCGCACGAAGCGCAGCGTGCGCGGATCGTCGTCGACGACCAGGATGCGCGGCGGCTCGCCGACTGTCCTGGACGGACGGGCGTCGACGGCGGTTTCGGCGTCCAGCCCCGTGGCCGCCGGGATCGTGAAGGTGATCGTGGTGCCGCGGCCAGGACCGTCGCTCGCGGCATGGATGCGACCGCCGTGGGCTTCGACGAGCCCCTTGCAGATCGCCAGACCGAGCCCGTGCCCGTCGGTCCCGCCGCCGACGCGCCTTCGGAACAGGTGCGGCAGCCGTTCCGGCGCAACGCCCGGTCCATCGTCGGCGACCGAGACCGCGACGTGCGCCCCGTCGCATGCCGCCGCAACGCGGATGGTGGACGCCTGCGGCGCGTGCCGCGCAGCATTGGCGAACAGGTTGTTCAGCACCTGCGCGATGCGCCGCCGGTCGGCCATCACCGCCGGCAGGCGGGCCGGGAGGTCGACCACGACGGCGTGTCGGCCCCCGCTGGCGACGAAGGCGCTGCGGGCGCGCTCCACCAGCGTCGCCACGGCGGTCGCCTCGGGTGCAACGGACAGCGTGCCGGACTCGATTCGGCCGGCGTCGAGGAGGTCGCCCACCAGCCCGCGCATGAGGTCGGCCTGCTCCAGAATGACGCGGGAGAACTCGCGCACCTCCTCCCGCTCAAGGTCTTCCGCCTCCTCCTGCAGCGTCGCCGCGGAGCCCTTGATGGCCGTGAGCGGCGTGCGCAACTCGTGGCTCACGAGGCTCAGGAACTCGGTGCGCAGGCGCTCGATCTCGTCGAGCGGGGCGAGGTCCTGCAGCGTCACCACGACCGATTGCGCGCCGTCGTCGGTCGCGGGGATGGGCGTGACGTTGACCAGCGTGCGCACGCTGCGTCCGTCCGGCACGGAGAGCACCATCTCCTCCGCCCGCACCGTTTCGGGAGACGCGAACTGGTCCGCCAGCGGGAACTCCGCCAGCGACCTCTCGCGGCCGTCAGCGCGGCCGCAGACGATCACCTCGAGCAACTCCTCCGTGGGACGACCCGGCGCGCGCAGCTTCTCCACGATGCGCCGCGCCTCGCGGTTGATCGACGCCGGTCGGCCTTCGGCATCGAATACCACGACCCCGACGGGCGAGGTCTCCACAAGCGCCTCAAGGCCGGCCCGCGCACGCTGCTCGGCGCGGTGCGTGCGCGCGTTGGCGATGGCGGCCGCCGCCTGCGAGGCGA
>VXYL01000044.1 GCA_009846005.1 Gammaproteobacteria bacterium
GCGGGCGGCCCCGGCGCTTCGGCGCGGCCTGCTCCACCTTCGCCTTCGGCGGGCGGCCCCGGCGCTTCGGCGCAGCCACCGTTACGGCGGCCTTGGGCGGCCTTCCTCGACGCTTTTTCGCGGGTGCGTTCGTTTCCGTTCCATCGCCTTTTGCCGCAGCATCCATCGCACGTTTCCTAGTACCGCCGGAGGTCACAACGAATAGTATTTGATCGCGGGAAAATGTCCAGCATCGTAATCAACGCTCGAAATTGCTCGGGAACGGATTTCCTTACCCGTTCAACGCGTTGACAATCGCTTGTTTGATTTCGCCAACACTCCCTGTCCCGTCGATCCTCGCATACCGGACACCCAAACCCAATGCCCGCTCTTGATAGAAACGCGTCAGTGGACGGGTTTCCCCGTGGTAAACACGCAGTCTCTCTCGAATCGTCTCTTCCTTGTCGTCATCCCGTAGGGTCAGCGGCTCACCAGTGTCGTCATCGATACCTGGGGTCGACGGAGGATTGAACTTGACGTGGTAGGTGCGTCCACTCTTTTCATGGACGCGACGGCCGGAAAGGCGTTCGACTACGACGTCGTCCGGCACGTCGATTTCCAATACTTGATCGATACTGATGTCTGCCTCGACAACCGCCTGCGCCTGGGCAACGGTCCGCGGAAAACCGTCGAACAGAAACCCGTTCCGGCAATCAGGTAAGTCGATGCGCTGTTTCACCAAGTCCACGATGAGCTTGTCGTCGACCAATTCGCCCGCATCCATCACCGCTTTGACCTTCCTGCCCAGAGCGGTCCCTGCGGACACGGCGGCCCTCAACATCTCACCGGTCGAAATCTGAACTATCCCAAATGACTCGCAAAGGAACGCAGCCTGGGTTCCTTTGCCGGCCCCCGGCGGGCCCAGTAGTATGATCTTCATCGTGAGTAATCCCCGCAAGCTCCATCCACAACCATAGCAATGGACAAGCCGTGCCGCTAAAGCGTGGGGATGCGTCTTACATCGTGGACATCGGGAACGCGACGGATGTTGTCGATGGCCCCGGCAAGCTGGGCAAGGTCGTCCACATGGAGTTCGAGCGACAGGGTCGCGCTCTGCCCCGGTATTTCCGCACGTGCGTTTGTCGCCACGACGGAGATCGAAAGTTCTGCAATCGCTGCCGCCACGTCACGAAGCAGGCCGTCGCGGTCTTTGCCCTTCACGACGATGCCCTGGAACGTTCCCGTATTCGCGTCCGGTTCTCCCGGCAGCGCGCGTTCCCGGGGCGAGTTCGACACCAGCTTCACCAAGTCGATCACGAGTTGGTCGCCAACGCCCACGGCCAACATCAGGGCGTCTTCGCTTTCGTATCCCGCGCGCTTGGCTAGATCCTCGAAGTCGTCGGTGAAACCAAGACGAGCCGCACTTTCCCCAAGTAGTGCACGGCCGGCATTTACGTTCGATGCGGTCACTTGGCTCCTGAACCAAGCCTGTATCTTTGAACGCGCACGGGACGTGTTGACGTATCCGAGTGCGGGATTGAGCCAATCGCGACGAGGTTCCTCGGTGTCCCCCGTCTCAATCTCGACGCATTCGCCGTTGCTCAGGCGTCGATTTAGCGGTACTCGGCGACCGTCGACCTTCGCGCCACGACAGCGGTGTCCGATTTCGGTGTGCACGCGATACGCAAAGTCCAGGGGCGTCGCATTGGGAGACAGATCCAGGACATGCCCCTGTGGCGTCGTCACGAATACCCGATCATGGTTGAGTTGCTCCCCGTTGATCCGAAGGCCAAGGTCGTCGTGCCACTCAAGCACGCTTCGCAACCAGTCCATCTTCCGGGACTGCAACGCGCCCTCTTTGCCATCCTTGTAGGCCCAGTGCGAACAGACGCCGAGCTCCGATTCATCGTGCATTTCCCGGGTTCGGATCTGCACCTCCAAGGTTTTCCCGGCTGGCCCAATGACCGCCGTGTGTATGGAGCGGTAGCCATTTTCCTTCGGATTCGCGATGTAGTCGTCAAACTCCATTGGAATGTGTGGCCAAGACGTATGAACAACGCCGAGAACGCCGTAGCAGGCGTCAATCCGATCAACAAGCACGCGTACCGCCTGAACATCATAGACTTCGGAAAAGTCGATGGACTTGTGGCTCATCTTGCGCCAGATGCTGTAGATGTGCTTCGCCCTGCCATGGACTTCCGCATCGATTCCTTTCGCGGCAAGCCGAAACTCGAGATCCTGGCGGATTGCCTCGATCTGGCGTTCGCGCGCTTCCCGGCGACCGTCGAGCTTCGATGCAATTTCCCTGTAGTCATTTGGAAAAAGGTACCGGAAAGCGAGATCTTCCAGCGTCCATTTCAGGTGCCAAATGCCGAGTCTCCCGGCGAGCGGCGCAAAGAACTCCATGGCCTCGGTGGCGATCGTTCGTCGGTTGGACTCTTCCGCGTGTTTGGCGTTTCGAAGCACGACGACCCGTTCGGCCAGCTTGAGCACGGCGACCCGAGGATCGTCGATCAACGCGATCAGCATATGACGGACATTGTCCGTCTGACTCTTCGACTCACTCGACAAAACGGCCGAATCATTGTGCGCCAGCACGTCCGCCGACGACAACTTGAGAACGGCGGCAACGAGAACGCCGACATCACGGGGTAGCGCTTCGAGATCGACCTCGCCCCGTTCGGCGGCAAACATGGTCATTCCCGCCATGGCGGTGACGCCATCCATCTTCAGTCCAATCAGCAACTCCACCAATTCCAAGCCGAGTCGCCGCGCCGCATCTGTGGTGATCAGATCCAACAACCTGCCCGCCCGACGCCGGCTTGCCGATGAGAACCCAGACGCCTGGTCCAGCCAGACGTCGAGATCGGGTTCGCCGTCTGGCATTCGCGGGAGTTCGCGTCTCGTGCTAACCATCGTCTTCAGCGGGGCTCAGCTCGGCGATTGAGCCATCGGTTCTTGTTCACTCGTTAGGTGTCGTGCAGCCGCGAAGAGACGCCTCGTCGCCAGCGGCCTGCCACCTAGGCGCACCGCGATCGCGCGACGCAGGACTTGCTTTGCACCCTGCAGAACGGCCCGATCCGTATAGTCCCCGGCGTTGATCGCGGCAATTTGCGAGCCGTCAAGCACGCATGTCGACGCGTCTTGCCCGTCGACTTCCCGAAACCCCTCGCCGTCGACAACGCGATACCAGCGAGAAGGCTCGATTGGCCGCCCGTTGGCGAGGTCGACATCGAAGGCGATGCCGTAGCCGAGTTCATCGAGCAAGCGCCGCTCAAAAGTGCGCAGGATCGGTTCGAGCGCGAAGCCCCGCCGTTCTTCACCGTCGTTCGGTGAACGACTTCGTGACGCTGGTTCGAAGGTTGACGAGCGCGCCTGCGCAAGGGACGCGATTGCTGCGTCATAGCTCCCGAACAAACTCGAGACCGGTTCTTCCCGACCGAGCGTCTTCACCAATAGCTCGTTGACATAGAGTCCGGCGAACAAGGCGTCTCCCGACAGATTGCGCCGCACAACGGTCTCGGTACGCAACAGCGTGACAAGCTGGCCGCGCCCTCGCCAGCTTACCGCGATCTGGCCAAACGGTTCCAAGTCTCGCGCCGACCGCGGCGACCGCTTTACTCCCCTCATTACCGCGCCGACAAGCCCGAAGTCGCGAGTCAGCAACTCCACAAGGGCACTGGACTCGCGATAGGCGCGGCGATGCAGGACGTAAGCGGGCTGGCCTTCGGCCGGTTGGACCATATCAACGCGCGCCCTTACCGGCGCGTTGGGAGTGCTCGCCCTTCGCGGAGCGTTGGGATTGGTAACCGAAGCGTTGCAGCGCATCGGGACGACCGCTCCAGCGGCGGTCGACCTTGACCCATAGGCGCACCATCGCGCGGCTGCCGATGAGGAACTCGATGTCCTTGCGTGCATCCTCGCCGATTGATTTGAGCATCGCGCCGCCCTTGCCGATAGCGATACGTTTCTGGGTATCGCGTTCGACGTATATTACTGCATCCACTTCCGCGAGACTCTCGCCGACACTGATTCTGTCGACCATCACGGCGGTCTGGTGCGGGAGTTCGGCACCGAGCCGCCGAATCGCTTTCTCGCGCACGATCTCCCCGACCAGGAAGTCCAGGGACCGATCCGTGACTTCGTCCGCTGCGAACATGTGGACTCGTCGGGGAAGCCGACCGACGATCTCCTCAAGCAGCTCGTCGAGCGCCAGGTTCTTGAGTGCCGACACCGGCACGAGGGCTTCGAAGTCGTGTTTGCGGCTCAATGCATCGATGAGCGGCAGCAGCCGCTCTTTCCGCCTCAGTCGGTCGATCTTGTTGATCACGCAGATGCATGGGACACCCGCCTCGTGAATTCGCCGTCGCACGATCTCGTCCCCATCATGCCAACCCGATGCTTCCACCAGCATCAGCGCCAGCTCGACACCGGCGAGGGATCCGACTGCCTGGCCAACCATGTACCGGTTCAGAGCCCGACCGCTCGCAATGTGAATGCCCGGCGTATCCACGAACACGATCTGCGCGTCGCCCCGCGTCAATACCCCGATCAAGGCCTGGCGCGTGGTCTGCGGCTTGCGGGAGGTGATGGAGAGTTTGCGGCCGAGCAGGTGGTTCATGAGTGTCGACTTGCCGACGTTCGGCCGCCCGGCCAAGGCCACGTAGCCGCAGCGGGTCGGAACGGTATCCGACTCGGCTTCCGAGACCGGCTCAGTCATCGCCGTCCGGCATTGGCGCGAGGATCGCAAGTACCGCCGCCGCGGCGCGCTTTTCGGCTTCCCTCAGGCTGCGCCCGGATGCTGCGGCGCGAACGCTTAAACCCTCAGCCGCGCATTCCACGTGGTAGACCCGCGCGTGTTCCTCGCCGGTCGTTGCCACGACCGTGTAGCTCGGCAGATCGAGCCGCCTTGCCTGTACGATCTCCTGAAGACGGGATTTCGGGTCTTTTTTCGCGATGTCGGCCAGTTCCGTCAATCGGTCGCCGTAGAGACGTTCGACGACGCTCGATGCCGCATCGATCCCGCCATCGCAGGCCACCGCGCCAAGCACGGCTTCCAACGCATCCGCGCGAACTGCGCTGTGCTCCGCGACACCCGATTCTGTCTCGATCGTTCCAAGATTGATGAACGCCGACAGGCCCAGATCCGCGGCCACGTTGGCCAACGCCTCCTTTTGTACCAGGTTCGCGCGCATCACGGTCAACTGCTGCTCGGACACTTCCGGGTTCAGGTCGAACAACAAGCGCGAGACGACGAATCCAAGGACCGCGTCGCCGAGAAACTCGAGCCGCTCCCAGTTGTCCGCACCTGCGCTCCGATGGGTCACCGCCTGGCGAAGCAGTTGAGGTTCCACGAACGTGTAACCGAGCCTCCGTTGCAGGACGGCGAGCGGCTGCCTTTCGCGTTCGGACCCGCTTTGCGGAGGTTTTCGCGGTCGCACCAACCGGAGCTCCTGTGCCGACGTCGCCCGTTCAGATCTTTAACGCGGCGAGAAACGCTTCCTGCGGAATCTCCACGCGACCGAATTGCTTCATTCGTTTCTTGCCCTCCTTCTGCTTTTCGAGGAGTTTCTTTTTGCGCGTGACGTCGCCCCCGTAGCACTTCGCCGTGACGTTCTTGCGCAATGCCTTGACCGTTTCCCGGGCGATGATCTGGCCGCCGATGGCGGCCTGCAGCGCGACGTCGAACATTTGCCGGGGAATGACTTCCTTCATCGCACGAACCAGGTCGCGGCCTCGCGCCGATGCATGTTCCCGGTGGACGATTGCTGCCAAGGCATCGACGCGCTCTCCATTCACCAGGATGTCGAGCCGTACCAGCGGTGCCGCCTGGAATCGGGTGAAGCCATAGTCAAGGGAGGCGAACCCGCGGCTCGCCGACTTCAGGCGATCGAAGAAGTCCAACACAACCTCGGCAAGTGGGATCTCGTAGTCGATGGCGACCTGGTTGCCGCTAAAACGCATCCCCTTCTGCACACCCCGACGGCCGACGCAGAGATTGATGACATTTCCCACGTATTCTCTTGGCGTCAGGATGTTCACGAGGGCGATCGGCTCGCGCATCTCCACGATGGCAACCGGATCGGGCAGTTCCGATGGATTGTCGATGCGCAGCACCCCGTCGGACCTAGTCGCCACTTCGTAGGCCACCGTCGGCGCGGAGGTGATGAGATCCAGACCGTACTCGCGTTCCAGCCGCTCCTGGACGATTTCCATGTGCAGCATGCCGAGGAAGCCGCAGCGGAAACCGAAGCCCAAGGCATCGGATGTCTCCGGCTCGTAGAACAGCGATGCGTCGTTCAACGTCAGCTTCGCCAGCGCGTCGCGGAAGCCCTCGAAATCGTCGGCGTTGACCGGGAACATCCCGGCGTAGACCTGCGGTTTGACGGTCTCGAAACCGGGTACCGGGTCGACATACGGCGAAGTCGACGCCACGAGGGTGTCGCCGACGGGGGCGCCCCGGATGTCCTTGATGCCAGCGACCAGGTAGCCCACTTCGCCGGCCTCCAGGGCGTCGCGCTGTTCCTGTTTCGGTGTGAATACGCCGACTTGGTCCACCGTATGGGTTCTCCCCACGGTCATGGCGCGGATCCTCTCGCCGATAGCGATCCGACCGTCGAAGACCCGCACCAGCGACACGATCCCCAGGTAGTTGTCGAACCAGGAGTCGATGATCAATGCGCGAAACGGGGCTTCAAGATCACCGACGGGCGAGGGGATCTCCCCGATGATGGTCTCGAGCAGGTCCGGGACGCCGCTGCCGGTCTTTGCGCTGACAGCCAGCGCGTCTTCGGCGGCAATGCCGATAATGTCCTCGATCTCGGACGAGACCCGTTCGGGTTCCGACTGGGGCAAGTCGATCTTGTTCAGAACCGGCAGCACGTCGAGACCCTGCTCGATGGCGGTGTAGCAATTCGCCACCGATTGGGCCTCGACACCCTGCGCCGCGTCAACGACCAGCAAGGCGCCCTCGCACGCCGCAAGCGAACGCGAAACCTCGTAGCTGAAGTCCACGTGGCCCGGCGTGTCGATGAGATTCAGACAATAGTCGCCACCGTCCTTGGATTGATACTGGAGGGTCACGCATTGCGCCTTGATGGTGATCCCGCGTTCGCGCTCGATGTCCATCGTGTCCAGCACCTGGTCGGCCATCTCCCGCTCCGAGAGGCCCCCGCAGAGTTGGATCAGGCGATCGGAAAGCGTCGACTTGCCGTGGTCGATATGGGCAATGATCGAGAAATTGCGGATCCGGTCGATGTCAGCCACGCAGTCACTCCACAACAACGCGCACGCCGTCGTCCGATCCCGTCGTGCGCCGGTGCGCGTGCACGGCAGGTGTGCCCCGGGTTCGCGATGCGGCGCGCACGCCCACAACGGCGAGTGCCGTCCCCAGAAACGCGGCGACCATAAAGCCTTCGCTCACACCAAACCATTCCGTCACGGCCGCAGCCGCGCCGACCGCGCCCAGGGGCCACCCGAACACAACCAACGCGCGGCGGGCAAAGTCATGGGGGGACATGGCGACTTGCACGGGCGTGCCGTCGGGGAGGCCGAAGTCCACCGGCAGTTCACCGCCACCGACCGACACGCCGCAGCGTCCTACACAACCCGCACAGCGAACGCGACGGAACACGACCGAACAGTCGTCACCGACGCGTCGCGCCGTACCAACGCGGAGCAACCACCGATTCACTGGCAATGCCCTGACTTGTGCACGTTGAGTTCTAAACAAACGGTGGCCCCGCCGTGCTTTCCGCGACCCCGGATATCGCTATTGCTCTCTGTAGACGCTTTCTGCAATGCGCTGAGCGGTTTGCGGAGGGACTTCGCCCACCACAGTGACCAAGTAGTCGCCCCGTTCGCCGGTCAGGTCATGCGACAACAGGACCGTGGCGCCGCGGCGGGAAAACACGCCGCCCGCTGCGGACCGGGGCGCCGGTTCGACGAATACCGAGAACGTCGCCAATCCATCGCTGAACATGACGTGCACGCCCCTCTTCGTACCGTCCTTCGTCCTGTCGTGCGTGCTCGCGTCGGCTATCCGGAAACCCTCCGGCACCCAACCGATCGCCCAATTGACCCGCACCCTCGGCGCCGCGGGCACTTCACTGAACTGCTCCGGAGGCCGGACCGCAACAGCCGGCATGTCGGGGCGCAACGCGTTCTCCATCACCGCCTCCCCCACCTTCAACGAAACGAACTTGACCGACTCCAAGTACCGGCCGTTGGGGTCGCGCAACTCTGACCGCAGCAACAAGCCGGTCTCTTCGTCGAGCCACAGCAGGTATCCGAAGCGGTTGTCGTCGAGGGGTTGGACTTCTAGGCACACGCTTGGTCGGCCGATCAGCAGTTGGCGACCACTGATCCTGAAGCGGTAGTTCTGAGACAAGTCCTCGCTGCGCATGAATAGCCGCGGATAGGGTCCGGTTGGCAAGTCGCCCTGCAGCGCGAAGGACTCGTCATCCTGGGGCACGATGTAGGAGACCTGCGCGCCGGTGCGCAGTATCTCCCGCCGCGGGTCGCCGCGGTGCGCGATCCGCTCGTGTTCAACACCGTCGATGACCATGTGAACAATGCGGAACGACGCAACCGTGATGTCACGGGCGACGTCTGCGGTGACGCTGACCGTTCGATCTCCGCGTTGCTGCTCGATCCGGATCTGCGAGTGACTGGCTATGGAATATTCGAACACGCCGTCGTAGTCGAGGCTACGGAACGCATTGTCCATGGCGTTGAGCCACTCGGTCGGCGTCGTGGCCGTGACGCGTTGGTCCGCGAAGACCCAATTGGCCGCGCTCGCTGACGCAAGCAAAAACGTACAAAGCCGAAAGGCGGGCAGCGGCGCGATCAGCTTCACTGACCTTCTTCGCTCCCGCTTGGAACGGCCAGCGCCTTGATGAACGGCATCGCCGGCGAACGGTTGGCCACCGACGAGCGATGCGCGTGGTAAATGAGGTAGTCGCGCTGGAGGCGCAGATCCTCTTCGGACAGCGGTTCAGCCACGACGGTCGTACTCGATTGCGCGACCAAAGGCTGCTGGTCCGCGCTTTCGCGATCCTGCACCGCAACAAAGGTCACAGCGATCACTACCGCTGCGGCCGCCGCCACGCCGGTGAGCCAACGGCCTCGGGGTGGCTCATCGGCAACGGCTTCGTCGACCCCTGTCATCGCCGGTTCGACGAGACCGTTCACGCCGGTGTCGCCGAGCCGCATCGCCCCACCGCGCATGGCATCGCCAATCAAGTGCAGGCGTTCCCACTTCGCGCGGAGTTCCGGGTCGCGCTCGACGGCGTTCAGAACCCGGCGAAGCTCAAGCTCTTCCGCTTCACCGTCGACGGCCGCGGACAACGCCTCGTTCAGTGATTCTCGTGTCGTCTCGGTCATGTCATCTCTCCGTGCGCAAGATCGCCCTGCGCGAGCATTGCCCATCCATGGCACACCAGGGTTGGACCGTCGCGTCCACTTCGCGCCGCGCCCCGCCCAGCCTCACCGTCCGCATTCGAATTCGCGCCATCGCTACGCTCGCTTCGACGTTCGTTCGATATGAGGACGTATTTGCTCGTCCACGGCCTCCCGGGCACGGAAGATGCGGGACCGCACCGTGCCCACTGGGCAATCCATCACGGTTGCTATCTGTTCGTAGCTTAGACCATCAAACTCGCGAAGAGTTAGCGCAGCCCGCAAATCTTCTGGCAGGCCCCCGATCGCGTGGTCCACAACCGCCTGAAGTTCGTCGCGGCGCAGGGCGCTCTCGGGGTCTTCCGTGTCCTTGAGAGCATCCGCCACCTCGCCCACGTCGCCCTCGCTGGCATCGAGGTCCACGCCTTGGGGTCGCCTAGCCCGGGACACCAGGTGGTTCTTCGACGTATTGACCGCGATGCGGTACAACCACGTATAGAACGCACTCTCGCCTCGAAAGCGCGGCAACGCCCGGTACGCCTTGATGAACGCCTCCTGGACGACGTCCTCGACTTCCTCCTGCGCGTGCACGTAGCGGGACACTAGGGCGTGGATCTTGTGCTGGTAGCGCAGGAACAGAAGGTCGAACGCCCGGCGATCGCCCTTCTGCACCCTTCGGACCAGTTCTCTGTCGGTGTCTGCGCTCACCCGTTGTTCCCTGTCGAGCGCCCTACATCCGGGGTCGTCGTACACCCGGGCGCGTTCGCCATACGCTGCCGTGATTATCCCCGAGCCTCGGTTCCGACGCGAATGGAGAATATCCGAATGGTGCGGGCCAGACGGTTCGAGCAGCAGTCGCGCAACACGCGCAAGTCCGAAGATGCCCCATTCGTCGCACTACGCCATGGCCGTCCGGGGTCGAGACAACGACGGTCAGCGTATACTCCATGTCATTGAACCGACACACGATCCCACCGTAGCGACCGTGGCAAAACGACACCGAACCGACGTGCTCATCATCGGCAGCGGCGCTGCCGGACTGGCCACCGCACTGCATCTGGCCGGGACGACGCGCGTTACCGTGGTTTCCAAGGACGCGATCAGGGGGGGCGCCACCAACTGGGCGCAGGGCGGCGTGGCGGCGGTCACGAATTCCGACGACAGCTTCGAGTCCCACATCGCCGACACCGTCGCCGCAGGTGCCGGTCTTTGCCAAGAGGACGTCGTTCGTTTCACGGTCTCCCGGGCCCCGAAAGCGATCAAGCACGTCGTGGACTTAGGGCTTGAGTTCGACCGCCAGGGCGACGGGCTCCACCTGACCCGGGAAGGTGGTCATTCCCACCGGCGAGTTCTGCACGTGGCGGACGCCACGGGCGCGGCCATCGCGCGAACGCTCAGCGAGCGGGCGACGCAACATCCCAACATCGAGATCGTGGGCACGCGTGTCGCCATAGACATCATCACCACGCGCAAACTCGGCCAGACAGGGAACCGGGCGGTCGGTGCCTACGTCTACGACACGCAATCAGACACCGTGGAGGTCTTCGAAGCACCCTACGTGGTGCTGGCGACCGGCGGCGCCAGCAGGGTCTACGTCTACACCAGCAACCCCCACGGTGCCACCGGCGACGGCATCGCCATGGCCTGGCGGGCCGGTTGCCGCGTCGCCAACATGGAGTTCAACCAGTTCCATCCCACCTGTCTCTACCACCCGCATGCTGCACGGGAGGTCGGGCGTGGATCGTTCCTGATCTCGGAGGCCGTACGCGGCGAAGGCGGCAAGCTTTTGCTACCCGACGGCAGTCGTTTCATGGACCGCTTCGACCCACGCGCCGAACTGGCATCGCGGGATGTGGTGGCCCGCGCCATCGACCACGAGATGAAGCGGCTTGGCGCGGAGTGCGTCTACCTCGACATCTCGCACCAAAGCAGCGAGTTCATCGAGACGCATTTCCCCAACATCCTGTCCCGGTGCCTCGGCGTCGGCATCGACATGCGCCGCGAGCCGATTCCGGTCGTGCCCGCCGCGCACTACACCTGCGGCGGCGTCGTCGTCGACCTCGACAGCCGAACGGACATTCCCGGGCTGTATGCCATCGGCGAAACCGCGTACACGGGGCTGCATGGCGCCAACCGCCTGGCGAGCAACTCCCTGCTCGAATGCCTCGTGTTCGCCCAAGCGGCCGCCCAGGACATCGTCCGGCGTCGCCGCGCGGAGCCCGCCGCGGCAAGCACACCGCCGGATTGGGACGAGAGCCGTGTCTCGGACTCCGACGAGCAAGTCGTCCTCGCCCACAACTGGACCGAACTCAGACGTTTCATGTGGGACTACGTGGGCATCGTGCGGACCAACAAGCGCCTGGAGCGCGCACAGCGCCGCATCGACCTGCTGCGCCAGGAGATCCACGACTACTACGCCCGCCACCGCCTGAGCGCCAATCTCATCGAATTGCGCAACCTCGTGCACGTGGCCGAACTGATTGTCCGGGCCGCCGTGATGCGCAAGGAGAGCCGCGGGTTGCACTACACGCTCGACTACCCTCGACCCGTCTCCCGTCCAAGTCCAAGCGTCCTGTATCCGGCGGCGGATCCGCTCGACGTGCTTCAGCCGTTGGCTGCACCGCCAAGAAGGGCACGCCGCAACCTGGCAAATACCGCCGCGTCGTAGCGTCCCGCGCGCAGCACCAAGACGCGCCGAGTCGTGCGCACGACGACCCACCGGTCGGTCATCCAGGGCGGGCCGCGAAGGCGTGCGGGAACCCGGCTTCCGTCGGCTCGTTCCGGTTCGAACAGCACGACGCGCTCGCCTTCCAACGCGAACCGCCAGCTCTCCGCGCGGCAGAACACCCAGACGTAGTAGCCGAACGCCGGTGCCGCCACGGCAAGCAGCCAAGCGCCGACCCTCGCGGCCCAAGGCACGGCCACCAGAACGTGTATGGCCAGAATGCACCCCAACCAATCCCAACCCGGCGTCCAGTCGACCACCCCGCCCGGACGAGCACCGTCGGACGATGATTCGGCGAGGGCATCACGACTCGCGTTGGACATCGACGTCAAGCGTCAGTACGGCCAATGCCCAGACTACTCTCGACGTTGGTGCACGCCGTCCGCGACGAAAGCGACGATGCTCTCGACGATCGCCGCATACGCCGCAGGCGGCGTGGCGCGGCGCTGCAGCCAATCCCAGACCGTCCAGTCGTCCTGATCCAATAGACCGCGATAGGCCGCTTGCTCGACGCACGGCAGCAGCGCATACCGCGCCCGAGCGAAGTCCACGAGCACGAGATCGAGTTCGAGCATGCCCCGTCGGCTCCGCCACAGCACGCGATCGTATTGACGGTCGTCTTCGCGCTGTTCGCGCATCTCACGCATCTCACGCATCGTCACATCATCGTCTTCCGCCGCCCGCAAGTCATGCGAAAATGCCCTGAACGGGATTGGGAAAACGCCACTGCACAACGTGAGATATCTCGCACAAATGGATTTCGCCGGGCCGGATGCGGCCGCCTTCCTGCAGGGTTACGTGACGGCCGACCTCGAGGCGCTCGCGCCCGGACGCGCCCTGCCGATGGCGTTGTGCAACCTAAAGGGGCGGGTGATCGCCAACGGTTGGGCGACCGGCGACTCGGACCACGTGCGATTGCTCGTCCACCCAAGCGTCGTCCCCATTCTCGCCCGCGAACTCGGCAAGTACCTGCTGTTCGCGAAGTCCAAGCTCAACGAAGCCAAGACCGGCGTTCGATTGTCCCCGGCGGCATCCTCGGATGCCTACGAACTGTCGCCGGTCGGCCACTACGCGACGCTTTCGACCCCGGACGATGGCCACGCCGCATTCGCCAACGCCTGTGCCGACTCCGGTTTCGTGTTGGTGACCGAGGCCATCGCGGAGAGCTTCCTGCCCCAGATGATCGGCCTCACCGATGCCGGGGCGGTGAACTTCGCCAAGGGCTGCTACCTCGGCCAGGAAGTGGTCGCGCGCGCCGAACACCGCGGTCAGGTGAAGCAACAACTGCGCCGCTACGAGTTCGAAGGCGAAGGTCCGACCGTCGGCGCGGATGTCGTGGCCGGGTCGAAGAAGATCGGCACCGTCGTGGCTGTCGGCAGCGACGTCGTGCTCGCCGCGGTTCGCTCGGACGCCTCGCCGGTAGTAGCCGACGGGTGTCCGATGGCCATCCGCGGCGTTACTTGAGCCTGATCGTCATATTGAGAGCGTCGACGGGCACCTCGTCGAACCAACGTGCGGTCACGGTCTTGGTCTCCGTGTAGAACCGCACCGCCTGCTTGCCGTAGGCGTGCTGGTCGCCGAAGAACGAATCCTTCCAGCCGGTGAACGAAACGAACGGCAGCGGTACCGGGATCGGGATGTTGATGCCCACCTGCCCTACCTCGATCTCGCGCTGGAAGCGGCGTGCGGCACCGCCGGACGAAGTGAATATGGAGACGCCGTTGCCGAAGGGATTGGCGTTCACGAGATCGATGGCGTCGTCCAATGTGGCCGCGGTGGAGGTGACCAGTACCGGACCGAAGATCTCCTGTGTGTAGATCGACATGTCCCGGGTCACGTTCGCGAACAACGTGGGTCCGACCCAGTTGCCGGCAGGATAACCGGGCACGTGGCACTCGGAACCGTCCAACAGGCAATCCGCACCTTCGGCTTTGCCGGACTCGATCGCATCGAGAATGCGCTGCCGGGCAGCGCGGGTGATCTGCGGGCCGTAACCCGCCTCCTCGTCGTCCCAGGGTCCGGGGCGCACTGCCGCCATCGCGGCGGCGAGATCGGGAAGCCAATCCGCCGCGCCACCCACCAACACCGCGGCACTGATCGCCATACAGCGTTGGCCGGCCGCACCGCAGGTTGCGCCTACAAGGCTCGCGATGGCCTGGTCCTTGTCCGCGTCGGGCATGACGACCAGGTGGTTCTTGGCACCCGCCAACGCCTGCACCCGCTTGCCGTTCGCCGCCGCCTTCGAATAGACCGCCTTGGCCACCGGTGCCGAACCCACGAAACTGACTGCCCGGACGTCCGGGTGGGTGAGCAGGGCATCCACCTGTTCCTTGCCGCCGTGGATCACCTGCACCAAGCCGTCCGGGGCGCCCGCCTCCTTGAGCAGCGCCATCAGCCGATTGGGAACCGTGGGATCCTGTTCCGACGGTTTCAGGATGAACGTGTTGCCGCAGGCGATGGCCAGCGGATACATCCACAACGGCACCATGGCCGGAAAGTTGAACGGCGTGATGCCGGCGCAGACCCCGATGGGTTGAACGAGGCTGTAGGTGTCGATGCCCCGGGCCACGTTCTCCACCGTCTCGCCCATCATCAGCGAGGCGATGCTGCAGGCGTGCTCAACGACCTCGATCCCCCGCCACACCTCGCCGCGGGCATCCTCCCAAGTCTTGCCCGTGTCCCGGCAGAGTTCATTCGCGATGTCGTCCTGGTGTTTCTTGAGGAGATCCTGGTAGGCGAACAGCAGCCGGGCGCGCTCCGGGGTTGGCACCTCGCGCCAGGCGCGAAAGGTCTCCTTGGCGCCCTGAACGGCCCGGTCCACCTCGTCGGCGGTGGCGAACGGCACCTCGCAAAGCACTTCCTGGGTGGCGGGATTGGTCACCTCGATGCCGTCGCCACGACTCGCAACGAATTCGCCGTCGATGAATAGTTCGAGCTTGTCCATGGCGTCAGTGTGGCGGACTTGGGTAGTGAGGGAAAGCCCGCGCGGCATCGATTCGCAAATGCGGGCGCCCCTACGCGGGCAATCGCTGTTTCAGCGCGGCCAGTTCTGCTTCGAGGGTCTGAACGCGGGCCTCGAGTTCGTCGAGTCGGCTCGACCTCGGCGTCGTGGGGGCCACGGTTCGTTCCTCCGCCGGCACGGAGTCGATCTCGCCGGCGAACAGGTGCATGTACTCGTGGTCGCGGCGGCCCGACACCCGTGGCAGGCGGGCGACCACCGCGCCGCCCTCGCGTTCGGGATCGAGCAGGCCCGTGAGCGTGTCCGAAACGGCTTCGTTGTCGGCGAAGGCGTGCATGCGCGCCGTGCGTGTACGCAATTCTCCGGGGGTCTGGGATCCGCGCAACAGCAGCACGCACATCACCGCGTACTCTTCCGGCGTGAACTGCTGATCGCTGAACGGCGTGTTGCAGAACCGTTGCCGGTACTTCGTGACACCGGTCCTGAAGTTCTCTTCCCGGGTGATGAGGCCCTTGTCCTCGAGCACACGCGCAGTGCGTCGTACCGTGTCCTGATCCAACGACAGTACCGGATCACGACTCGATTTCTGGTTGCACGCCAGGGCGAGCGCGTTCAGCGTCAGCGGAAACTGCTCCGGGGTCGTGACCGCCTTCTCCATCAGACAGCCGACGATGCGGATCTCGTTGACGGTGAGATTGGGGTTGGGCATGGAGGCGCCTTGGCGAAAGGCGGCGACGTTAGACAGGTGACACCGCCCGGTCAACCGCGATGTCTAAGAGGCTACTCCACGTCGAACCAGTTGATGGGCATCACGCCGTGCTCCACCAGGTACTGGTTCGCCTTCGAGAAGTGCCGGCAGCCGAAGAAGCCCCGATGGGCCGACAGCGGCGACGGATGCGGCGATGTCAGTACGAGATGCCGGGACGTGTCCACTGCCGCGCCTTTCTTCTGGGCGTAGCTGCCCCAGAGCAGGAACACCACGTGTTGGCGATCCCGGTTGACGATCTCGACCACGCGGTCCGTGAACGTCTCCCAGCCCCGTCCCTGGTGCGAGCCGGCCCTTCCGCCCACCACCGTCAACACGGCGTTCAACAGCAGCACCCCTTGGCGAGCCCAGGGTGCCAGGCAGCCCCTCCGGGGCGGTATGGCGCCGTCGTGACGTCCGCAGGGCACGTCGTCGTCGGCCATGTCGGTGTTGATCTCCTCGAAGATGTTCACCAATGACGGCGGCAGTGCCACGCCGGGCTGCACCGAGAAGCACAGGCCGTGGGCCTGGCGCGGTCCGTGGTAGGGATCCTGGCCGATGATGACCACCTTGACCGACTCGAGGGGCGTCGCATCAAGGGCGGCGAAGATGTGCTCGCCCCTCGGATAGACGGTCTTCCCGGCCTGCTTCTCCTCCACCAGGAAGGAACGCAGCCGCGTCATGTAGGCCGCCTCGAACTCGCCGGCTAGCGCTGCCTTCCATGAGGGTGTGAGCCTCACACGGTCGGCGGCCGCGGCCATTACGACTCGTCGCCCCCGGTGCCGCGCAACTGCGGGAACAGCACAACGTCGCGGATCGTCGACGAATCGGTCAGCAGCATCGCCAGGCGGTCGATGCCGATACCCTCGCCTGCCGTCGGCGGCATGCCATGTTCAAGTGCGGCGAGAAAGTCGTTGTCGTAGTGCATGGCCTCCAAATCGCCACGGTCCTTGAGTTCCGCCTGCCTGGCGAAGCGTTGGGCCTGTTCCTCCGGATCGTTCAGTTCGCTGAAGCCGTTGGCGATCTCCCGCCCGGCGACGAACAGTTCGAAGCGGTCCGTGAGACGGGGGTCTACGGCACTCTTCCTGGCGAGCGGCGAGACCTCCATTGGGTAGTGGGTGATGAACGTCGGCGCTGTGAGATTCGCCTCCACGCGCGCCTCGAAGATCTCCATCAGGAGGCGACCCCAACCCCAGCCCGGCTCGACGGGTATGTTCATGCCGCGGGCCGCCTCCCCGAGCCTGGCTTCGTCCATGAGGTCGCCCTCCGAAATGCCCGTCTCGATGGCCACGGCGTTCGTCATCCGTCGCCGGGGGATCGCGGCTCCGAAGTCGATCTCGCGACCTTCGAAGGTGAGGGAGGTGCCGCCGTGGATGTCCCGGATCAACTCGCGGAGCAGTTCCTCGGTGAGATCCATGAGGTCGACGTAGTCCGCGAAGGCCTGGTAGAACTCGACCGTCGTGAACTCCGGATTGTGCCGGGACGAGAGACCCTCGTTTCGGAAGCAGCGGTTGATTTCGTAGACGCGCTCGAAGCCGCCGACCACCAGGCGCTTCAAGTACAACTCCGGCGCGACCCGCAGGTAGAGATCCGTGTCGAGTGCGTTGTGGTGGGTCACGAAGGGACGCGCGGCGGCACCACCGGGGATCGGGTGCATCATCGGCGTCTCGACTTCCAGGTATCCCCGTTCGTCGAAGAAGCGGCGCATGGCCGCAACCAGCCGGGCGCGGGTGCGGAACACATCCCGCGATTCCTCGTTGACGATGAGATCGAGGTGACGTTGCCGGTAGCGGAGTTCCCGGTCCGCGAGTCCGTGGTGTTTCTCCGGCAAGGGCTTCAGCGACTTGACGAGCAGCCCGACCTCGCGCGCATGCACCGTGAGTTCGCCGGTATTGGTCTTCATCAAGGTGCCGCGGACGCCGGCGATGTCGCCGAGGTCCCAGAGGTTGCGGAAGTCGGCATAGGCATCCTCGCCGACGTCGTCCCGACGGACGTAGCACTGAATCCGACCGCTCCAGTCTTCCAGAGTGATGAAACTCGCTTTGCCCATGACGCGGCGCAGCATCACGCGCCCGGCCACTGTGGCCTCGACGGGGGCCTCGGCAAGGGCTTCCTTGCTCATGTCGCCGTACGCGTTCGCCAGGTCAACCGCCAGATCCTCCCGACGGAAGGTATTCGGGTAGGCGTCGCCCCGGCGGCGTAGTTCGCCGAGCTTGCGTCGGCGCTGTTCCGCCTCGTTGCGGGAATCGTCGCTCATACGCCGGCCTTGAGGTTTGCTTCCATGAACTCGTCCAAATCGCCGTCCAGCACGTTGCCGGGGTCGAACCGCTCGACGCTGGTGCGCAGATCCTTCACCCGTGACTGGTCGAGCACGTAGGAGCGGATCTGGTTGCCCCAGCCGATGTCCACCTTGGCATCTTCTATGGCCTGCTGTTCCTCGCGGCGCTTTGCGAGTTCCAGTTCGAAGAGCTTGGCCCGAAGTTGCTTGTACGCCCGGTCCCGGTTCTGGTGCTGCGAGCGTTCGCTCTGGCACTGCACGACGACGCCGGTGGGCAGGTGGGTGAGCCGCACGGCCGAGTCGGTCCGGTTGACGTGCTGGCCGCCCGCGCCGCTCGCCCGGTAGGTATCGGTGCGCACGTCCCCCGGGTCGATGTCGATCACGATGTCATCGTCGATTTCGGCGGAGACGAACACCGATGCGAAGGACGTGTGGCGGCGGTTGCCCGCATCGAACGGCGACTTGCGCACGAGCCGATGGACACCGGTCTCGGTGCGCAACCAGCCGTACGCGTACTCGCCGCCGAACTGCACGGTGGCGCTCTTGACGCCTGCCACTTCGCCCGCCGACACCTCGACCAGTTCCGTCCGGAAACCCCGCTTCTCGCCCCAGCGCAGGTACATGCGCAGCAGCATCTCCGCCCAGTCCTGGGCTTCGGTACCCCCCGATCCGGCCTGGATGTCGAGGAACGCGTTGGAGTCGTCCTGTTCGCCCTGGAACATGCGGCGGAACTCGAGCTCCGCGAGGCGGACGTCCACGTCCGTCAGTTCGTCATGAATGTCGTCCAAGGCCTCCGCGTCGTTCTCGGCCACAGCCAAGTCAGTGAGGTCGGCCAAGTCAGCAAGTGCCGTGCTCATGCGTTCGAGCCCGTTGACCACGGCCTCCAGCGATGACTGCTCCCGCCCCAAGGCCTGGGCACGGTCCGGGTCGTTCCAGAGTTCCGGGTCCGCGAGTTCCCGCTCTACCTCCTCTAGGCGTTCCTTTTTCGCCGCGTAGTCAAAGATACCCCCGTAGCGCATCGGAGCGCCCGGCAAGGGACTTCAATGTCTCGCGGATCGAGGTGACTTCGGCCATGGCGCTCGGGGGTCGTTCGGAATCGCGCGATTCTAACAGCCGCGGCCAAGCGAGCGGGGCGCGGCGAGCGTCTGCGCCCGTTCCCGTCGCGGGACGGGACAAGTCCTACGGCTCGCTCCGCACGGGGTCCACGCAGCGGGTCACCGAGGAGATCGCGTCTAGACGGCCTCGAGCGCCGCGATCTCGAGCTGCAACGTGTCGGCGTCCCCGTAGTCGTTGACGCCGAGCCGGTACACCGCCCGCACCCGGTTGCCCGGCGTTGGCTCGGTGTTGAAGGCGATGGCATCCACGACCCGCGTGTCCCGTTTGAGAGCAAGCTTGAGGTGGCGTTCGCCCACCACGCGTTGCATCACGACATCGAATTCGCCGTGAAACGAAGGTTCTTCGAAGCCTTGACCCCAGGGTCCGTGGGCAGCGACCAGACGGGCGTTGTCGATCTTCATGTCCGTGGCGGCAAGTTCGCCGTCGGTGACGATGACCCCGGCCAGGTCGCGTTCGCTGACGCGGTTCGCGACGACCTCGTTGAACGCATGCCGAAAGCGTTGCAGGTGGGCGTGGCGTATGGTTAGCCCGGCGGCCATGGCGTGCCCGCCGAACGGGCCGACCAAACCCGGGCGCCGCGTCGCGCATTCGGCAATGGCATCGCGGATGTGCAGACCGGGGATCGACCGCGCCGAACCCTTGAGTTCGCCTGGTGACGACGCGCCGGCATCGGCGAACACGATCGCCGGACGATGGTAGCGCTCACGCATCCGACCCGCGACGATCCCGATGACGCCTTGATGCCAGTCCTGCTGGTAGACGCAGATCGCCACGTCGTCGCCAATCTCGCCGTCCAGCATGCCGGTCGCTTCGTCGACCATGCCGGCTTCGATGTCGCGGCGCTCACGGTTGATCCCGTCCAACCGCTCGGCAAGGGACCGGGCCGAGCGGTCGTCGTCCGCCAGGAGGCACTGAATGCCAATGGACATATCCTCGAGCCGGCCGGCGGCGTTGAGTCGTGGACCGATGGCGAAGCCAAGATCCTTGGCGCTCAAGGCGCTCGCCGCACGTCCGGCCACCTCCACCAAGGCGCGAATCCCTGGCCGCGTCCTGCCCCCGCGAATGCGTCTTACGCCCTGGTGGACCAGGATGCGGTTATTGCGATCCAGAGGCACGACATCTGCCACGGTGCCCAGTGCCACCAGGTCAAGCCAGTCCGCCAGATTGGGCTCGGCGATCCCGCAGCTCTCGAAGTGACCGAGTGCCCGCAATCGCTGGCGCACGGCGCCCATCACGTAGAAGGCAACGCCAACGCCGGCGAGATTCGGACTGGGAAACGCGGATTCCGCCAAGTTCGGATTGACGATCGCATGGGCCGCCGGAAGTTCGTCGCCAGGCAGGTGGTGATCCGTGACGACAACATCCACCCCGTTGGCCCCGGCGAGCGCCACGCCGTCGACGCTCGATACGCCGTTGTCGACCGTGACAATGACTTGCGGCGACTTCTTCAGCGCCTCCTCGACAAGCTCCGGCGACAGCCCGTAGCCGTACTCGAAGCGATTCGGCACGAGGAAGTCAACGTCGCCTGCACCCATCGCGCGCAGCACGGACACGCACAGGGCCGATGCCGTCGCCCCATCGGCATCGAAGTCGCCGGCAATCAGGATGCGTTCGTTGTCCGCAATCGCAGCCGCAAGGCGGTGGGCAGCGGCATCGATGCCCGGCAGCAAGTCGGGAGCATGCAGTTGGTCTAGCGCAAGATCCAGATCGGCCCGGGCGGCCACGCCGCGAGCAGCCAACGCGTCCCGTAGGAACACGGGAAGACTCGAACCAAGTTCGGACGGCCGCTTGGGCCGGGACTCGACGATCAACGCTGCGGCTGTTGGGGAGCGAGCACGAACGATGTCCCAAAGCCGTGAACGTTTCAAGCGCCCAACCGGCACGGCCATGCCCAACAGGCCCTGGAACAGAAGCCGCGATCAACGACGTTGTTCCGCTAGTTTTCCCGGAGCGAACGTTTGACGCGCATCGGGCGGATGGTTACGGTTGCCCAATGAGAACGTTCACGGCGAGCATGCTGGCAGCGGTGGCGCTGGTGTTCGCGTCGGTGGCGCACGCGGTTCCCCAAGCGGGCGATGTCCCCCCTCCATATCTCGGCAAGGATCAAAGAGGCAAGACCGTCGACCTCAAGGACTTGCGCGGCAAGGTCGTCATCGTCACGTTCTGGGCGACGTGGTGTCCGCCGTGCCGGAAGGAACTCCCCGTTCTGGAGACGATTCAGCAGCATGCGGGACGCGACCGGGTACGCGTCATCGCCGTGAACATCGAAAAGGCCATGGTGTACCGGCCCATGAAGCGTCGACTGAAGGACTACAAGATGACGCTGACCAACGACCACAACGGCCGCATCAAGAAGCGTTACGGCGTCAACGGGATTCCGCACATGGTCATGATCAAGAAGGACGGTACGATCGCGGCCGTCAAGCGGGGCTACAGCGAGGCGATGGTTCCCGCCGTGATCGACGAAGTGAATGCGCTCATGCGTGCCGAGTATGCGGTCGCGGCGAATTCCCGGTAGCCGAATCCACCAGCGCCCGACCAGGTAGATGCTCATCGACGTCTGCCTTGGGACGCGCCAAGAAGGGGAACCATGAAGATCACCGGAATCGACACCTTCGTCGTCGACGCGGGGTGGCGGCCGTGGCAGTTCGTGGCGGTGCGCACCGACGAAGGCATTACCGGCTACGGCGAGTGTTCCGACGGTCGAATGCCCTACAGCGTCGTCGGGACCGCCAAGGAATTCGAGACCATTCTCCTAGGCCGCGACCCGCGTCCGGTGGAGGCCCGCTACTGGGACATGTACCGTATGGCGCGGCAGAGCCCCGGCGGACTCGCGGCCAAGGCCATCGCCGGTATCGAACTGGCGCTGTGGGACATCAAGGCCAAGGCGCTTGGCGTTCCCGTCTACGAGTTGTTCGGTGGCCCCTTGAGAGCAAGACAACGCGTCTACTGGTCGCACTGTGGTTCGTCGCGGGCAGGGAACCACGAGGTCATCGGCGTGCCACCGCTCAAGACCTGGGACGACATCACGAACCTCGGGCACGAGGTCGTCGCCCGCGGCTTCACCGCATTGAAGACCAATATCGTCTATCCCGGCGAGGTCGCCCGGACCTACCGGGGCGGCTTCGGCGGCGGAGAAGGCACCACCGACGGTACGGTGGACAATGCCATGATCGACCATATCCGCACGTTGATCGGCACGTTTCGCGACGCCGTCGGTGCCCACGTCGACATCGCCCTCGACCTCAATTTCAACTTCCGGGTCGAAGCCGCCAAGCGCATCTGCCGGGCCTTGGAAGACATGCGCATGATGTGGGTGGAAGTGGACATGTACGAACCCAACGGGCTGCGCGAAGTTCGCGAGTCAACCAGTGTCACCATCTGCTCGGGCGAGAACCTGTTTACTTCCCGGGATTACCGGCGCTACTTCGAGGCCCGGTCCATGGACGTCTGCATGGTGGACGTGCCGTGGAACGGCTTCGCCAATTCGAAGCGCGTGGCGGACATGGCGGAGACCTTCGAGATCAACTGTGCGCCCCACAACTACTACAGCCACCTGTCCACGCTGCACTCGCTGCACCTATGTGCGGTCATCCCGAACGTGCGCATCTGCGAAATCGACATCGACGACGTGCCATGGAAGGACGACCTGGTGACCGAGCCGCTGGTATTCGATCAAGGCCGCGTGGCCATCCCCGACCGGCCGGGGTGGGGCGCGGATCTCAACGAGGAGGTCGCCCGGGAGCACGTCTGGGAGCGGGGCCGACCCCCGGGATACTGGTCCGGGTCGCCCCGCGGCTAGCTCCGCCGATGATGGCTGCTTCGCGCCGCAAGACCAAGATCATCTGTACGGTGGGGCCCGCCACGGCTTCCTACGAGGGTATCGAGCGCCTGTACGAAGCCGGCATGTCGGTGGTGCGTCTCAACATGTCCCACGCGAGCCAGGACGAGGCGGCGGAGATCATCCATTGGATCAAGACCTTGAACCGCAAGGTCCGCTATCCGATGCCGATCATGCTGGATACCCAGGGTCCGGAGATCCGCACCGTGCCGCTCGATGCGCCACTGGCATTGCATCCCGGTCAAAGGGTCTTCCTCGACGTCGCCCCGCAACCCGCCGCCGAAGTGCCGTCCATCGAGGTGAACTATCCCGGCCTCGCCGATGCGGTTTCGGTCGGCGACCGCGTAAGACTCGACAACGGGCTTATCAATGTGCGTGTCGTCGCCCGGTTCAACGACCGGCTCGAGTGCCAGGTGGCTGACGGCGGCATGCTCGGCAGCCGCAAACACGTCAATCTGCCGGGCGTTGCCGTCAACCTGGCGTCGATCACCGACAAGGACCGGGACGACATCGCGTTCGGCATCGCCGAGGAAATCGACTTCATTGCACTGTCGTTCGTGCGATCCGCCGACGATATCGCCGAACTGCGCGATCTGCTCGGTCCGAGGGCGGGCCGTGTGATCCAGGTCATCGCCAAGATCGAAAACACGGAGGGCGTGGACAACGCCGAGCCGATCGCACGGGCCGCCGACGCCGTCATGGTTGCCCGTGGCGACCTCGGCATCGAAACCGACATCGCCACACTGCCCATCGTGCAACGCCGTCTGGCTGAGATCTGCGCCCGTCTTGGCAAGCGCTGCATCGTCGCCACGCACCTCATGGAATCCATGATCGAGAATCCGATACCGACCCGGGCGGAGGTGACCGATGTCGCCAACGCGGTGTACGAAGGTGCGGACGCCATCATGCTGTCCGGCGAAACCAGCGTCGGCGCGTATCCGTACCGCTGCGTCGAGCAACTCGCCAACATCGCCGAGGCGAGCGAGCGCCAACGCGGCTTTTCGCTGCACGAATCGCTGGCCAACGATACCGCCAAGCAGCATCTCGCCACCTCGGCAGCACGGCTTGCCGAAGCGATTCACGCGGCCGGCATCGTGGTCATTACGCGACGCGGCATCACCGCGGACCTCATGACCAACTGCCACCCGGACCAGGTGCCGATCTTCGCGTTCACAAACACGAGCCAGACGCGGCGGCGGCTGATGCTGAACCGCGGCGTCTTCGCCTATCGCACGTCGTTCAGCAACGACCCCGAGAAGACCATCCAGACCGCCTTCGCGGTGCTTCGGGAGCGCGAGGGCATCGGGCCTGACGAATCGGTCGTGGTGATCTCCGACGTGCTCGCAGAGAAGGCCGTGGACGCCATTCAGCTGCGCAAGGTCGGCACGCCCTAGCGATTACGACGGTTGGCGCGAAACGTCGGCGACCCTTATGCGCGCGATCTCGCCGGTCACGCCGGACAACCCGCCGAGGTCCGAGACAAAAGCCCTCGCGACCGCCTCCGGAGCCTCGTCGGTGAGAATGATGATCGGTACCCAGGGCTCGGCACCGGATCGAATCGCCTGCGGACGCTGAATCACCGCCTCGATGGAGACCTTGTGGCGGCTCAGCACGTCCGCCACCTCCGCGAACACGCCCGGCTGGTCGATGGCGGGGATCTTCAGGTAGTGCGGACATGCCACGTCCTCCACGCCGACGCCCGGCAACCTTCGCTTGGCCGGTTGGGGGACCGGCAGACTGCCACGAGCCAGTTCGACGAGGTCCGCAACGACCGCGGACGCCGTGGCCATGCCGCCGGCACCGGGACCCACGTACAGCGTAGGGCCTACCGCATTGCCGTGCGCCATGACCGCATTCATTACGCCCGACACCTTCGCGATGAGTACCGATTCCGGTACCAACGCCGGGTGGACGCGCGCTTCGATTCCATCGGCGTGCAAACGCGCAAGTCCCAGGTGCTTGATCGAAAAACCGAGTTCACGTGCGTATCGGATGTCCTCGACATCGATGCCCGATATACCCTCGACGTGCACAGCGTTGAAGTCGATGGTCGTGTCGAAGGCTAGTGCGGCCAGGATCGCGAGCTTCTGCGCCGCGTCGATGCCTTCGACGTCGAAGGTCGGGTCGGCTTCGGCGTAGCCCAGCCGTTGGGCTTCGGCAAGCGCCGTCGCGAAATCCTGACCCTGTTCCTCCATCGCGGTGAGAATGTAGTTGGATGTGCCGTTGACGATGCCGGCGATGGCATCGATGCGGTTTGCGGCCAGACCCGTGCGCAGGGCGTTGACGATGGGAATGCCGCCGGCCACGGACGCTTCGAAGCCCACCGAAACCCCACGCCGGTTCGCCGACGCGAATATCTCTTCACCGTGTCCCGCCAAGAGCGCCTTGTTGGCCGTGACGACGTGCCGGCCCGCGCCAATCGCCGTAGCGACGACCTCCCTGGCAGCGGTGTCGCCGCCGATCAGTTCCACGACCACATCGACGTCTTCGGCCCCAAGCGAACCGAGATCCGTATCGAAGGTCGCGTGTCCCAAATCGATGCCAGGCTTTGGCGTCCGGCTGGCAACTCGCGTCAGTGCCACCCGACGACCCGCGCGGGACTCGATCAAGGGCCCGTTGTCACAGAGCAGCTTGGCAACGGCGCCGCCGACGGTGCCGAGGCCCGCCAGGCCAACCCTTAGGGGCGACAAGAGGCTTAGTCCGGGATCCGCACGCGGGCCTAGAGCCCGAGCATCGCCGCGAGATCGTCGGGCGGGACATAGCCCGGAAGCAATTGACCGTCAGGCAACAGGATCGCCGGGGTCCCCTCGATACCGGCCAACTGCCCTAGTTCGTACTGCTCGCTGACCGGGTGGTTCTCGCAGTACTTTTCCGGTACCCCCTCCCCGCGCTTGAGGGCGGTCAACGCTTCCCGGGCGTCGTCGGCACACCAGGCCGAGACCATCTTGTCGTAGGTCGGCGACCCCACCCCTGCACGAGGGTACGCGAGATAGCGCACCTCGATGCCGTTGGCGTGATAGTTCGGCATCTGTCCGTGCAGTTGCCGGCAGAAACCGCAGTCGGTGTCCGTGAATACCGTCACGGAGGCTTGGGCACCGCCCTCGGGTGTGAACGTAATGAGATCCCGCTCGTCGATGCTCGCAAGCAGGTCGCGCCGACGGGCCGCGCGCTTCCTTTCGGTCACGTTGACCAGGCCACCCTCCCTAATCTCGTAGACGTTGCCGGCGATCAGGTGGCTCCCGTCCTCGGTGGCATAGAGGATTCCCGCGTCCGTCGCAAGCTCGTACAAACCGGGAACTTCCGACGGCGCGACCCGTTTGACGGCGATGCCGATATCCAGCGCATCCAGGCGCTCGGCGAGATCCCGAGCCTTCGCGTCTTCGTCGGCACAGGCGAAAGCCCAGGGCAATGATGCGACGCAGAGTGCGGCCACTTTAAACGGCCACGGTCGCTTGCTGGCTTCGGTCAAGGGAACCTCCAAGAACGCCGATCAGTTGGACATCAACCGCGGGGATGATGTTCCGCATGCAACCGCTTGAGCCGGTCGCGCGCTACATGAGTATAAATCTGGGTGGTCGACAAGTCTCTATGACCGAGCATGAGCTGCACGGCGCGCAGATCCGCGCCGTGGTTCACCAGGTGGGTGGCGAAGGCATGGCGCAGTGTGTGCGGCGAAATCTCGCGCTCGATGCCAGCGGCCGCCGCATAACGCTTGACAATGTGCCAGAACGTCTGGCGGGTCATGGCTTTGGCCCGGTTCGACACGAACAGCGCGGGACTGGCGCGGCCTTTGAGAATCAAGGGCCGGGCGACATCGAGATAGCGCTCGATCCAGTCGATGGCGGTCTCCCCCAATGGCACAAGGCGTTCCTTGTCGCCCTTGCCCACCACTTGGACCGTACCCCGACGCAGGTTCAAGGCGGTGAGGGTCAGCGAAACCAGTTCCGATACGCGCAAGCCCGTGGCGTACAGCGTCTCCAGCATGGCGCGGTCGCGGAACCCTGCTGGCTCGTTTTCGGGGTCGTCGCTCCTCGGCACCGCGAGCAGCCGTTCCACCTCGTCCTCAGACAACGACCCGGGCAAGGGTCGCCCGAGCAACGGCTGGCCGAGGTTCGCGGTTGGATCGACTGTGATCGTGCCCGCGTCGATGGCACGTTGGTAGAACCCCCGGGCGGCGGAGAGGAACCGGGCCATGCTGCGAGGCGAGCGTTGCTCGGCCAGCCGCAGGGCAAGGTAGTCCTCGAGGTCGCCCGGCGTCGCGGACGCGAGGTCGCGACGGAGCCACCTCGCAAACGCCTCCAAGTCACGGCGATAGCTGGCCAACGTGGCACGGCTTAAGCCCCTGTGCATCCATAGGTGATCCAAATGGGCGTCGATTGCACCATCTTGGTTCATGCTCGGTTCATCGGCTACGACGGTGATTGCGATGTGGCCGGTTGTGGACGCACAGATCCGACGTTTCGAAGTATACAACTCCTTGAAAAACAACAGGAACCCGAGGTCTGCGCAAACGCTCGCCGGGGCTTGGCACGATCTCTGCTTCTAGTGGGTCAAGTCCGACGGCTTCTCGTCACACCATGGTGCCGATTGAGCAGCGCGGACCGTCCGGCGACCGGTCGCCTCTCCCGGTGCTGGACATTGCCAGCTTGTCGGGCGGGTCGTTCTCCCCTTCGAGTCCCACCGTCCGGCAAGCTGGTCCCCTTCCTCCTATGGGCCAGCGCCGCTCGTGGGTACCGCAGGGGGACGGCTTGTCTCCCCATCAGCCCAAAGGGTAGGTATGAGGCGGGCGCCCGCGCGCCCTGGCGGGCGCGTTAGGGTCGCCCCTACCACTTCGTCAGTAGTCAACGAGTTGCGCGTATGTTCCGTGCGAGAATTCGATGGCGGCTTTCCGAGGCTATGGACCCATGAGAATTCGTACGACTCCCCTGCTCGCCGCTGTGACGCTCGCGTCCGGCTGTGGCACCTCCAATGAAGCCCGTCCGACCGAACCGCCTACGCCCGCAGCCATCGGCGCCGAGGTCGCCGTCACCGGCGGAAGCGTGCGGGGCGTCGTCGGCGAACACGGCCTCAAGCAGTACCACGGAATTCCCTACGCCGCCCCGCCCATCGGCGAGTCGCGCTGGGCGCCGCCCGGGCCGGTCGAGCCATGGCCGGGTATCCGTAATGCGGACTCCCCGGGGCCGGGCTGCTTCCAACAGGGCGCCCAGGGCGGCTTCTACGATGCGGCTACCGCTGTCGCGTCCATGGACGAAGACTGCCTGACGCTGAACGTATGGACGCGGGCGAGCCACGTTGACGAAGGACTGCCCGTGATGGTGTGGATTCACGGAGGCGGTTTGACGGTCGGTTCCGGTGACGCCTATCCAGGCGAACTCCTGACCTCGAAAGGCGTCGTACTGGTCACGATCAACTACCGGCTCGGACCGTTCGGCTTCCTGGCGCTACCGGAACTCACCGCACAGAGCGAAAGCGGCGTATCCGGCAACCAGGGCTTCCGGGACCAGATCGCGTCACTCGAGTGGGTGCAGGGCAACATCGCTTCGTTCGGCGGCGATCCCAACAACGTCACCATCTTCGGCGAGTCGGCCGGATCGATGAGCGTGTCGCTGCTGCAGGCCAGTCCGCTCGCGAAGGGGTTGTTTCATCGCGTCATCGGCCAGAGCGGGAGTGCATTGGGCCCGATGGCATTCCGGGCGCGCCCTACACCCTACGCCAACGCCGCCGAAGCCATTGGCATGGAATTCGCCCGGGCGCTTGCCGGGGACGGCGGTGACACGTCGCTGCAGGCGCTCAGGGCGCTTCCGGCGGACCACATCCTGGCCACGTTCCTGTCCAACCCCGGCTTCCGCAGTGCGCTCGCCATCGTCGACGACGAGGTTCTCCCCGACGAGATCGGCGCGATCTTCACGGCGGGGGAGCAGGCCGACGTCCCGGTATTGATCGGATCCAACGCCGACGAGGGTTCGGCCCTGTTCTCCTACATCGGGCCGGCGTTCGGCGACGGCGCCGCTGGCCGGGCGGCCTACATCCAGGCGACGCTGGCCGAGGTCGCGGACGGCATCGACGAACATTATCCTGCCGGTGACGACGACGCCCAGGCAACCGAGTCCTGGCTTGCGCTCATGACCGATGCATCTTTCACCTACCCGATGCGGGCCTGGGCAAAGGGCATGGCGACGGTGCCGAGCGACGCCTACCTGTATTGGTTCACTTGGGCACCGCCGATCGCCGAGCGCGAACGCTACGGTGCCTTCCACGCTGCGGAAATCGGCTATGTGTTCGGCAACCTCGAGCTCTTCGACGCTGTCCCCGCCAGCCACGACCGCGTCTTGTCCGAGCTGATGGCGACGATGTGGACGAACTTCGCCCGAACCGGCGTGCCCGATGGCGAGGGACTCCCGGCATGGCCCGCGTACACGAGTGAGAACGAGGCCTACATGGAATTCGGCCTTGATAGCGGCGCCAGGAGCGGCCTGAAAACGGCCAAGATGGAACTCTTCGAGCGTGCCTGGGCGCTCAGACGCGAGAGCGCGCAGCAAGCCGCCAATTCGAGCGCTGGTTCAGGTGCACAAGGGTCCGACCGGTGACTTCGTGGACCGCGTGCTCCGCATAGGGAGTTCTGGTCCTTTGCGCGGACGGGACAACGCCGCCAGACTGCTCGAACGCGCCCGTAGGGCGCGCCCTCGCCGTCTGGCCCCAACCCCCACCGCCCAAGGTCCGTCCCCTACGGTTCGTCGGTCTGGGGCGGAGCCTCGCTAGACCTTCTCCCGGATCCGCGCCGCCCGGCCGCGCCGTTCGCGCAGGTAGTAGAGCTTTGCCTTGCGCACGTCGCCGCGTCGCTTGATGCGAATCGAGGCGATCAACGGGCTATGGGTCTGGAAAGTACGCTCCACGCCGACGCCATGGGAGACTTTGCGTACCGTGAACGCCGAGTTGAGGCCGCGGTTGCGTTTGCCGATGACCACGCCCTCGAAGGCCTGAAGCCGCTCGCGGGATCCTTCGCGCACGCGTACCTGCACCACGACCGTGTCCCCGGCCGCGAAGTCCGGGATATCCGCCTTCAACTGTGCCGATTCCAATTCCTCGATGATCCTGTTGCGGTGCATGGTGTTCTCTCCTCTTTACGTGCGGGCCTATTGCAGCGTTTCAATGTCGTGTTCGCGGTTGTCGCCGATGTAGCTTCGGAGCAGGCCTCGGTCGACGGCGCTCAACTCCCGATCCAGCAACGCACCCGGTCGGCGCTCCCAGGTTCTGCCGAGCGCTTCGCGTCGTCGCCAGGCAGCCACTGCGGCATGGTCGCCAGACAGCAGCACCGCCGGAGCGCGGTTCTCACCGTCGATTTCAGGACGCGTATAGTGGGGATGGTCGAGCAATCCGTCCACATGCGATTCGGCAATGGCGGAGTCTGGATTGCCCAGGACGCCGGGTATGAGACGGGCCACGGCGTCGAGAACCACGAAAGCTGCCAATTCCCCGCCCGAGATGACGTAGTCGCCGATGGAAAGCTCGAGGTCAACCTCGCTGGCGCTAAACCGCTCATCGACACCCTCGTAGCGCCCGGCCACGAGGATTAGACCCGGCAACCGGGCCAAGTCGCCCGCCAAGCCCTGATCGAAGCGCTTCCCCTGGGGGGTCAGCAGGACCACGGGGGCGCCTTCCGGGGCGGCGATTTGCGCTTCCCGCACCGCCCGCCGCAGTGGTTCGACCATCATTACCATTCCCGGACCGCCCCCGAACGGCCGGTCGTCCACGGTGCTACGCGAATCCGTCGCGTGGTCGCGGGGATTGAAGTGGGTGACCAGAAGACGCTCTTCGCGGACGGCACGGCCGATCACGCCCACATCGAAAAACGCCTCCGCCATTTCCGGGAACAGTCCGACAAGCGCTGCGCGGTAGGCATGCATGACTACCGCCAATCCGCTTCCCAATCGACGACGACGCGTCCGGACTCCGGCATGACCGCGACCACCCACTCACGCACAAACGGAATCAAGCGTTCGCCGTCGTCATCGGCGACGACTAGCACGTCGTGAGCGGGCGTGGCGAACAATCGCTGTACCTGCCCAAGACGAATCCCGGCCTTGTTCGCAACCTCGGCCCCGATCAGGTCGCGCCAGTAGTATTCGCCTTGCCCGGGCGCGGGCAACACGCTGGCGGCGACACCGATGCCGCAGCCCCGAAGCTCGACCGCCGCTTCGCGGTCCCGAACGCCGGCAAAGCGCGCGATCACACCGCCGCCATGGCGCTGGGCTTCTACTTCGATCCGCTCCCAGACGGCTTCGTCCGTTGCATTGCGACGAAGTTGCCACGGCGCGTAACCCAGCAGGTTTTCCGGGGGGTTCGTGTAGGAGGCGACGTGTGCCCATCCCCTGACACCGAACGGGGCACCGACCAGCCCTACCAGTACGACATCCGAATTGGCGGTGGCTGCGGGTCTGCCCGGCATTGACGTTTCCTGGGACATGTCGAATACACGTTCGCGTTGCGTGTCGGCTAGGGCACCGACATCAATCGGAATGCGACCTAGGCCGGCTCGGCAGACGTCTCGTCGTTGACAGGTGTCGCGTCGTCCGCGGCGGGTTCGGCGTCGTCCGACGCGGCCGCGAGCGCTTGCTGCGCCACGGTCTTGCGCCATCGGCCAACAAGCTGGCGAACGCGGTCCGTGGGCTGCGCGCCGGCGGACAGCCAGTAGTCGAGGCGCTCCAAATCGATCCGAAGCGCTTCTTCCTGGCCCCTTGCGACGGGGTTGTAGAATCCCACACGCTCGATGAAGCGACCGTCACGTTTGGCGGATCGTTCCGCTACCGTGACGTGATAGAAGGGCTTCTTCTTGCCCCCGTGGCGCGCCAGCCGAATCGTGACCACGCTTGGCACCTCAAGAATCAAAGGCGCGCGATTCTATCAGGCACGTGGCTCGAAGGCGATTGCACCTCCTGACTGACTGGCCGGACGGGCAATCTGGCGTTTGCGCCACCGAAAAACATGCCTGCGTCCCCTAGCGTCGGCGCCGCCGAGCCACAGCGGGCCGCCCCCGGGTTGCGCCCCGGGAGGCATTCTCGGCGGCGGCCAGACCCCGCATCATGCGGTCCATGCCGCCTTTGCGGGTGACCTTGCGCATGACTTTCTGCATCTGCTTGTGCTGTTTCAGGAGCTGGTTCACATCCTGGATGCGGGTGCCGCTGCCGTTGGCGATGCGGCGTTTGCGCGAACCGTTGATGATGTCGGGGAAGTGCCGTTCCTGGGGCGTCATGGAGTCGATGATGACTTCCATCCGGCGATACAGGGCACCGTCCAACTGCGCCTGGGCACGGGGCGGTAGCTGACCCATGCCGGGAAGACGGTCCACGAGGCTCTCCATGCCGCCCACCTCGCCCATCTGCTGAAGCTGGTCCCGGAAGTCGGTGAGATCGAATTTCCGGCCCTTCTGGATCTTGCGCGCGAGACGGGTCGCCTTCTTCTTGTCGACCTTGCGTTCCGCCTCCTCGATCAGGCCGAGAACGTCGCCCATGCCGAGAATGCGCGATGCAATCCGGTCCGGGTGGAAGGCTTCGAGGGCGTCGGTCTTCTCGCCAACCGCAAGGAACTTGATCGGCTTGCCGGTCACCGCGCGCACCGACAGCGCCGCGCCGCCACGGGCGTCGCCATCGGCCTTGGCGAGAATCACGCCGGTCAGCGGCAGGGTTTCGTGGAACGCCTTGGCCGTCACGGCGGCATCCTGGCCGGTCATCGAGTCGACCACGAACAGCGTCTCCACCGGATCGAGCGCCCGGTGAATCGCCGCGATCTCCGCCATCATCTCCTCGTCGATGGCGAGCCGTCCCGCGGTGTCGACGATGAGCACATCGTCGAAACCCTTCCTGGCCTCCGCGAGCGAGCGCTTCGCGATCGCAACAGGTCTTTGGTCGGTTCGGCTCGGCAGGAAACGGGCGCCGGCGTCCGCGGCCAGCGTCTCGAGTTGCTCGATGGCGGCCGGGCGGTAGACATCGGCGCTCACAACCGCGACGCGTTTGCGCTCCCGCTCCTTCAGGTAGCGCGCGAGCTTGGCCACCGTGGCGGTCTTGCCGGCGCCCTGCAGACCCGCCACGAGAATCACGGCCGGGGGCGTTGTCGAGAGGTCGAGGGCGTCGTTGGCCTCGCCCATCAAGCGGATCAGCTCGTCCTGGACGATCTTGATGAACGCCTGGCCGGCATCCAGCGACGCCGACACCTCGCTGCCGATCGCGCGGTTTTGCAGATCGGCGGTAAACGACCGCACGACTGAGAGCGCGACATCGGCTTCGAGCAGGGCGAGGCGCACCTGGCGCACGGAGTCGCGTATATTGTCCTCGGTCAGCCGCCCGCGTCCGGCGACGGAACTCAGGGTCTTGGTCAGGCGATCGCTCAAGCTGTCGAACACGGCTTACTCAAGCTGCGGGGGAGATGCCGAGATTGTCGCGCACACCCGGGCGTTGTGCTAGAAGCTACGCCTACCGAAGATTTCGAGGGAACATGACTGTGGATACCGCGAACAGGTGCCGCCGCTCGGCCCGGGGGACTGCCTCAATCGGATTACTGACGTTCCTCGTGGCAGGATTCGCCACATCCGGATGGGCGCAGGACGATCACGTCGACGACCACTCCGATGATGGCGAGTACCACGTGCCTCTGTTCCCGTCTGCTGGACACGAACACCGACAGGGCTTCGTACGCATCATCAACCACGATGACCATCACGGCGAGGCACATATCCGAGCCGTCGACGACACCGGGCACGAGGCCGACGAGGTGACGTTGACGATCGAGGAAAACGCCACCGTGCACTTCAATTCGGACGACCTAGAAGACGGCGGCACGGCCGCCGAGGAGAAGGGGCTCGCCGGCCGCACCGGTCCCCCCATGGGGGGCGACTGGCGGCTCGTCATCACGAGTAGCCTGGACATCGAGGTGCTCGCCTACATCCGACACGTGGACGGCTTCCTGACCTCGATGACCGACACCACGCCGTATTCCGGCCGACGCTACCGCGTGGCGGTGTTCAATCCGGGCAGCAACCCGAACCAGGTCAGCCACCTGCGGCTGATCAACCCCGGCCATGAACAAGCGGTAGTGGAGATCGTGGGGGTCGACGACGCGGGAACGTCGCCGGGTGATACCGTCGAAGTGACCGTCGACGAGGGCGAGGCCGTGACCCTGTCGGCAGCCGATCTCGAAGACGGCAGCGCAGACTTCGACGGCGCCCTCGGCAATGGCACAGGCAAGTGGCAACTGCATGTCACCTCGTCCGAGCCGATCATGGTCATGAGCCTTATGGAGAGTACCCAGACCAATCAGCTGACCAATCTATCGACCGCGCCGATGACCGAGTTCGAAACTGCCCGCGAGGTCTTCGACGCGGACATTTCGCAACCCATCGTTCAATCCAGGTGCATCAACTGCCACATTGAAGGTGGAGCGTCGGGCCACACGCCTTTGGTGTTCGTGAACTCGGAGACCGACCACCACGAGGAGCATAATTTCGGGGAGTTCAAGGACTACCTAGCCGACTCCGATCACGGCGACCACGACCACGACCACGAAGACGAACCTGCCGCGGTGATCCTCGACAAGATCCAGGGCAATCGGTCGCACGGGGGCGGCGAGCAGGTGCCAGCCGATTCCGAGGACTTCGGTAGCATGGAACGGTTCCTGGCGATTCTCGAGGACGAGGTCGCCGGGGAGGGCCACGACGACGATAGCGGCGACCACGGCGACGGTTGACGCCGATCGCGCGACGGGACTAAGCGACGAAGGTGATATACGGCAGCAACGATCCGGCGAAGGTCATCAACGCCGTAAACACCGGCACGCCGAGTAGCCCTGCGACGATCAGGGCGAGCAGCGCGAAGACGCCGTAGCGCGCGTTGTAGTCGATGTAGAGACGCCTGAGCCGATCCGGTAGGAAGTACGGCAGGATGTAATGGCCGTCTAGGGGACCCAGCGGGATCATGTTGAAGATCATCAACAACAGGTTCACCTGCACCAGCAGGCTGAAGAACGTCACCACGTTCGCACCGTAGAAGAACTCCACGCCCGCGCCCCGCATCGACAGAAAGAAATTCCAAGCGACGGCCGCAAGGATCAGGTTCATTGCCGGACCCGCTGCCGCCACCCACAAGTCCGCGCTTCGGGATCGGAAGTTCCGGGGATCCGTGGGTACCGGCTTGGCGTAGCCGAAGCCCACCAGCACGACCATCAGCAGACCCATCGGATCGATGTGCGCCACCGGGTTGAGCGTCAGACGTCCGGCCCGTTCGGCGGTATTGTCGCCAGAGAGCTTCGCCACGTAGGCGTGGCCGAACTCGTGGCATGACAACGACAGCACCAACGCTGACAGGAGCAGCGCGAAGAGCACGATCTGCCCTTCGAAGACCAGTGCGATCATTGCGACTCGGTAGCGCTCGGACTTGTCGGGAACGTTGGAGGGAGCGTACCCACTAACGTTTCCCGTTCAGTGAGTGGATCAACGCGTCGTCCGCGCCGTGCTCGCCAAGGTGCGCCGCCAAGGCACTACGCAAGTCCTGAACCACATCCGCATGGGTGCCGGCCACGTCGTCCTCGGCGAAGGGATCGGCGACGATGTCGTACAACTCCGGCGCGCCGGACGCCCCGACCGGCGCGAGCCCCCAACGGCCATCGGTCACCCACGGCGTCACGCACTTCTCCGGAAGTCGACCGTCGTCGCCGGGGCGCACATACGTCCCCGTGACCGCGAGGTCGCGATGATCCGGCCGACTCGCGAGCAACGCCGTCGCGAAGCTCCGACCTTCGAAGGCTTCCGGCGGTTCGAGGCCGACTCCGGCCAGCTCGCTCAACGTCGGTTGTATGTCGACGGGCTGCGCCAGCATGGCGAGGCTTCTGCCGCGCGGAATGTCGGCGCCGGCAATCAGGAACGGCACGTGGCCGACCTCCGGGTAGATCGGCCAGTAGCGCTCGTCGTGGTCGCAGATGTTGCTCTTGCCTGTGCGGTTGTGTTCGCCGAGGCTAGTGCCGTGGTCGCTGGTGACGACGACGATGCTGTCGTCCCACAGCGCCAGGTCGTCGATCTTCTGCAGGATCCTGCCCAAGTGCCGGTCTACGAGTTCGGTCTCGGCGGCGTAGTGCGCCCACAGGTTGTTGAGTTCGTCCTGCGAGTAGTCCGTGGCCGGGCCGTAGTTGCAATGCAGCATCGGTTCGCCGTCGTAGTCGGGATCGTATTTCCGCACGAGATACTCGGGCGGATCCCAGGGTTCGTGGGGATCGAAAAAGTCCACCCACAGGAAGAACGGCGCGGCGAGATGGTTCTCCTCCAGCCACTGAACGGCCGTGGCCGAGGTCTTCGCGCAGAACATCTCGTCTTCGCGGCTCGCGTAGCGGTTGATCCATCGGTGCATGTCGGCCAGCGTTCTGCCCTGGAAACTGGGCGTGGCGCGGGTCTTGGCCGCAGGCATCACCTCGGTGATGTCGTCGTTCAGGTGCAGCAGGTGGCGGTCCCCCTCCTGACCCCGATGCTGGTAGGCGGCCTGGAAGCCCTGGTTGAACCGGGCATTGAACAGATGCGGGCAGTCGCACAGCAGCTGCGTGGCGTAGCCTGCGCGCGCGAGACCTCGGGCGATGTGGTTGCGCCCCGAGAGGTCGATGGGCTGCCAAGGGTAGTGCGGCCAGCCAAGCCGCCCGGTTGCCACGTCGGTGCGGTGCGGGATGGTCGGGAAGCTGCCGGTGTAGAAACCTTCGATCTCGGTGGCGCGTTGTGCCGCGAATGCATCCAGTTCCGGCGTCCTCACCGGCCGCGTGGCACGGTCGCCTAGATTGTCGTAGCGGAAGGTGTCGGTGATTAGCAGAATGATGTTCTTCACGGTTAGCTCTCAAGATCAATTCGGGCCGGTCCTGCATGGGTTCCGTCCTGGTCGGCCAACGCCTGTTGCCGGTTGCGCTCCAGGCCGAAGGCCACCCGGGCGACGACGATGCCGGCAAGCAGGCCGAACAGGTGGGCCTCCCAGGACACGCCGTCGCTCCGGGGCACGACGCCGAAAATCATACCGCCGTAAAGAAAGACCACCAGCGCAGCGACGCCGATGGACTGCCAGCTCCGCTCGTAGAACCCCCGCGTGACCAGGAAGCCTAGATAGCCGAACGCCAAGCCGCTGGCGCCGATGTGCGCCGCGCTGCGGCCGAAACACCACAACAGGATGCCGCCCAGGAGCATGATCATGAACGTCACGGCACCGAAATAGCGGATCCCGCGAAACATCACCATCCCGCCGAGGATCAGGAGCGGCATGGTATTGCTGACCAGATGCCACCAGGAGCCATGCACGAATGGCATGCCGATGATGCCGGGGAGCGAACCAAACTCGCGCGGGATCACGGCCAGGTGGTAGAGGAGGTATTGGTTGTTGAATACCAGGGCGAACCCGGAGACGCCCCAAATCACGCCCACGCATACCATGAGCACGAGGATGCGGGTCTTGGCGGGCGATTCCATGTCTTTAGGCAACCAACGCGTCGGCGCCGAGGCGTTCCGCGAGCCAGGTCTTGAGCGGCACATCCTCGTCGGCGGGCGACGTGTAGCCGAAACCGCCATTCGGGCTCACCCCGAGCAACTGCCGACGGATCGGGTCCGCGCCGGGAAGGTAGTGCGCCACCGTCATGTCGTCCCGGGGCCGCAGCCAACGATAGCTGTAGCCGAGGAACAGCACCTTGCGGGTCACATCCGAGTGGTTGAAACCCGCTGAATGCCAAAGGCGCCGGTCGAAGAACACCGTATCGCCGGCATCCACGCACACCGGCGTTGCGTCCGGGTGGTCGAGGTCGTCGTTTTCGGGCAGGTCGAGCCGGTTCAGTCGGTGGCTGCCCGGGACGACATGGAAGTTGCCGCGGTCGGTTTCCATCGTGCTCGTAAAGAAAAAACCCACTTTCAGGGACACCCGCGCCCGGGGCTCGCCCTCGAGTTCGAGGTTCAGCCGTCCGCTATCCTGGTGCCAACGGAGGCGGGGCCGTCGCGACACATGATCCCTCGGAAGCGGCGGCGTGATCATCAGGTGCGAGTGGTAGAGCTGGATGTTCCAGCCCAGGATGTCCACCACCTTCATGAATGTCTTTGGCAGGTCGAGCAGGTCGAGGAATTCATCGTCCTTGCCGATGGCGTCGAGGAGGTTCAAGGGGTGGTGCGGCTTGACCTCGCGCTTCGGACGCCACTCGGCATCAAGGCGCTCGGTCGCCTCCGCCAAGCGGGCCACCTTGTCGGGTGGCAGCACGCCGGGTACGACGAGGTAGCCCTGGTCCTCGAACTGCTTGCGTTCGACGTCGCTCAGCCGATGGGCAAGGCAGGATTCGTCCATCGTCGACGCTCCGTCAGCTCGAATGGGACTCCGTGATCGCCTGGTTGGCCAGCACCTTCAACTCCCCGCGCAATGGCCAAGGCGAACCCATGAGCTGGATCATGCCGATGACGACCATCTCCTCCACGGGGTCGACCCAGAACACCGTCCCGGCCGCACCGCCCCAACTGTATTCGCCCAGGGATCCGAGGGTGCCGGAACCGACCGGGTTGGTGTTGACGCCGAAACCGAGACCGAAGCCGAAGCCCCGGGTCTCGGCACCCGAGAGCGGGTTCTCCCCGCTTCCGGCACCGCTGACCGTTGACGGCAGGTGATTGGCGGTCATGAACTCGACCGTCTTGGGACTCAAGATCCGTACGCCATCGAGTTCGCCGCCCCGGCGCACCATCTCGGAAAAGCGCAGGTAATCCATTGTCGACGAGACGAGACCGCCGCCACCGGAGAACATCTGCGTCTCCTCGTAGGGCGCATCAAACTGAACCAGGCGTTCCTCTTCGCGGTTCCAGGCGTGATTGGGCAGGAGCCGGTAGAGCTTGTCCGCCGGTACGTTGAAGAACGTGTCCTCCATGCCCAATGGGTCGAATAGGCGTTCCTTCAGAAAGACGTCGAACGACAGACCGCTCAAACGTTCCACCACGAGCCCGGTGACGTCCACCGCCACGCTGTAGTGCCAACGCTCGCCGGGTTCGAAGGCCAGCGGCAGCGTACCTAGGCGTTCGGCGAACTCGTCGAGATCCTCGCCGGCGAGCGGCTGGACTTCACGGTACTTCTGATCCACCGGGTCTTGGGGGTTGAAGCCATAGGAGAGACCGGTGGTATGGGTCAAGAGGTGCCGCATGGTCATGGTCCGCTCGGCCGGGACCAACTCGCCTTCGACGAGGACGTCGAGGTCGGCAAGCTCCGGCACGAACTTCTCGACCGGATCGGAGAGCGCGAACTTGCCCTCCTCGTAGAGCATCATCGCCGCCACCGCGGTGATGGGTTTGCTCATCGAGAAGATGCGGAACAAGGCGTCCTTGGTCATCGGTCGGTCGTCGTCCGCGCCGCGCTGACCAACCGCCTCGAAGTGCACGATCTTGCCGTCCCGGGCAACCAGCGTAACCACCCCAGCGAGTTTGTCCTCGTCCACGTAACGCTGGGTCAACGCCGTGACGCGGTTCAAGCGTTCAGCCGACATGCCGGCCTCGCCCGCCGGCGCCTCGACGAGCCCGGCCGGCGACGCTTCGACAGCCTCGGGCGCGTTGACCTGGATGTCCGAGACCTCGACACAGCCCGGCAATCCACAGAGCAGTAGTGCGCCGAGCACGGCGATGCGCTTCTTCATGGGTTTCCCGATTGCATTAAGACGAAACGCCGGAGTCTAACAGCCTGACACGGCCAACAGGCTCACGTCTCGAGCACGTCGGCGTAGGTCTCCCTGAGGACGTGCTTCTGAACCTTGCCCATGGCGTTGCGCGGCAGTTCGTCCACACGGACCACCCGCTTCGGGTGCTTGTAGCGGGCCAGCCTCTGTCCCAGGAAACGATCCACGCGAGCCTGGTCGACGCCATCGTCCGCAACCACTACGGCGACCACCGCTTCGCCGAAGTCCGGATGAGGAACGCCGATCACGGCCGACTCGACCACTTCCGGCATCTCGTCGAGCAGTGCCTCGACCTCCTTGGGGTAGACGTTGTAACCGCCGGAAATGACCAGATCCTTGGCGCGGCCGACGATGGTCAACCTGCCCTCGCCGTCCATGGTGCCCAAATCGCCGGTCACGAAGAACCCGTCGGCGCGAAATTCCTCGGCGGTCCTCTCGGGCCGTTGCCAATAGCCCTTGAAGACGTTCGGTCCGCGCAGTTCGATGTTGCCGACCTCGCCGCGCGGAAGTTCATGGCCGTCATCGTCCGTGACACGAACGGCAATCCCCGGCAGCGCAAACCCCACGGTTCCCGCGACCCGCTCGCCCGCCAAGGGATTGGAAGTGTTCATGAGGGTCTCGCTCATGCCGTAGCGCTCGAGTATCCGAAGGCCCGTACGTTGTTCGAAAGCCGCGGAGGTCTGCTCGGTGAGCGGTGCCGAACCCGATATGAAAACTCGCATGTTTCGGCACGATGTTGCGTCGAACGACGCATGGTTTAGAAGCCGGGTGTAGAACGTCGGAACACCCATCAAGACGGTGGCGCGCGGAAGTTCCTCGACCAGCGCCGCGACGTCGAAGCGCTTCTGCAGAATCACGGGCGTGGCATTGAAGAAGGCGCAATGCAGCGCAACGAACAGGCCGTGCACGTGGAAGATCGGCAGCGCATGCAACAACACGTCGTCCTCCCGCCAACCCCACGCCGCGCACAGGACCTCGACATTCGAGATGAGGTTGCCATGGGTGAGCATGGCGCCCTTGGGTCGCCCGGTCGTCCCGGAGGTGTAGATGATCGCGGCAAGGTCGTCGTCCGCCCGGTCCACGGCGAGGACCGGCGCAGCCGCCGCTCCCCGCCAATACGAGCCGGCACCGTCATCGTCGAGCACGGCCACGGTTACGTCGGCATCGAAACGGCGGCTGGCGACGAACAGCGCCGGCTGGCAATCGGCGATGAAGTACTCCACCTCGGGTTTCGTGTAGGCAGTGTTTATCGGCACATACACCGCGCCGGATTTGACGCACGCAAGGTAGACCGCCACCGCCTCCGGCGTTTTCTCGGCCTGCACGAGGACGCGGTCGCCAACACCCACCCCCCATGCGGCAAGCGCCGCCCCGGCCCGGTTGATTTCGGCGAGCAGTCGAGCATAGGTCCAATCCTCTCCTTCCGGGCAAATCAATGCCGCAGTATCCGGGGCACGGCGAAACGCAGTCTCGAAGCGCGCGTAGATGTTCATCGTCCGCCATTATCCCATCGGCACGCACTGGCGTTTTCGCCACGCCGACCCAATAATCCGGGTGGAACGTGCGGCCTGGGCCGGATTGCGGTGACGACTGAACTGTGGCGGCCAAGTCCGGCCGCCATCGCCGACGCGAACCTGACGCCGTTCGCTCAGGCGTTGGGTTTTGCGCCGCCGGATTACGCGGCGCTGCACCGCTACTCCATCGATCACCGGGGCGAGTTCTGGCGGGCGGTCTGGGATTTCTGCCACGTGGTGGGCGAACCCGGGATCGAACCTGTGCTCCTGGACGGGGAGCAGTTCCCGGGTAGCCGGTGGTTCTCCGGAGCCCGGTTGAACTTCGCGGAGAACCTCCTGCGCTACCGCGACGACGCGGTGGCGATCGTCTCGGTGCTCGAAAACGGCCAGCGGCGGACGTTCACCTACCGGGAATTGGCCACTGCGACCGCTGCATTTCGACAGACGCTCCTCGACCTCGGCGTCTCCTCGGGCGACCGCGTCGCGGGATGGCTTCCCAACGTCCCGGAGACGGTTGTCGCGATGCTGGCGACGGCCAGCGTCGGCGCCGTGTGGTCGTCCTGCTCGCCGGACTTCGGCGTCGAAGGGGCGCTCGACCGGTTCGGCCAGATCGAGCCGAAGCTGCTCATCGCCTGCGACGGCTACGAATACGGTGGCAAACGGTTCGATGTCCGCGAACGGGCACACGCCGTACAACGCGCGATTGACTCCATCGAACACCTTCTGTGGGTGTCCCTCCTAGGCGACGTCGAGGACGCGGTATCGACGGCATGCCGGGAACATGCCGAAGCCCCCCTGGAGTTCGCCCGCCTACCGTTCGACCACCCGCTCTACGTGATGTACTCCTCGGGCACCACGGGCAAGCCGAAATGCATCGTTCACGGTGCCGGCGGCACCCTTCTGCAGCACCTGAAGGAGCATCGACTGCACGTGGACCTGAAGCGCGAGGACACGCTTTTCTTTTTCACCACATGCGGCTGGATGATGTGGAACTGGCTGGTCTCCGCCCTCGCCACCGGCTGCCGGGTGGTGCTCTACGACGGATCACCGTTCCACCCCGGACCGAATGTGCTGCTGGACCTCGCCGAGAACGAGTCGATCACCCGCTTCGGCGTCAGCGCCAAGTACCTCTCCGCCATCGAGAAGGCGGGGGTCAAACCTCGCGAAGCCCATGACCTACGGGCCCTGCGATCCGTGTTGTCCACGGGCTCGCCACTCACCCACGAGGGCTTCCGCTACGTATACCGCGAGTTCAAGGACGACCTCGCGCTGCAGTCGATCTCAGGGGGCACGGATCTGATCTCCTGTTTCGCGCTGGGCTGTCCCTGGCTCCCCGTCCACGAGGGCGAATTGCAGGCCAAGGGGCTTGGCATGGCGGTCGACGTACTCGACCAGGATGGACAGCCGCTGGCCGCCGGCAAAGGCGAACTGGTCTGCACGCGTTCATTCCCAAGTGCCCCGGTCGGGTTCTGGAACGACCCCGGGGATGCCAAGTACCGGGAAGCGTATTTCGACAAGCATGACGGCGTATGGGCCCACGGCGACTTCGCCGAGATCACGGAAAACGGCGGCATGATCATCCACGGCCGGTCCGATGCCGTGCTCAACCCCGGCGGCGTGCGCATCGGCACGGCCGAGATCTACCGCCAGGTGGAGACCATCGACGAGGTCGTCGACTGCCTCGCCATCGGGCAGGAGTGGGAGGACGATACGCGCATCGTGCTGTTCGTCGTCATGCGCGACGGCATCGCACTCGACGACTCGATTCGAGACGCCATCAAGCACCGCATCCGCCGCCACGGAAGCCCCCGCCACGTCCCCGCCGTGATCGCCGCCGTGCCCGACGTACCCCGTACGCTGAGCGGCAAGATCGCCGAACTGGCGGTTCGCGAGGCGGTTCACGGACGTGAGGTGCGAAACACGACCGCGCTCGCGAACCCCGAAGTGCTCGAAGCGTTCAGAGACCGCGCGGAACTCGCTGACACTTGACCTGGTCGACTTGGGCGTCCTTACACCGCAATACGACCTATTCGTACGACAGTGTACGAAACACCCGCCCATTGTCGAAAGCTATACAAAATAAAGGGTTTCAGTGACCCCCAGCACTTGACTATCGCTGCCAGCGAGCGCTATCGTCGAGGCGATTCTTGGACCCGCGAACCCCAACATGCCGGCGGCGAGCACTGCACGAGACACAGGACGTGTGCCGACGGCGGGTTCGATCGCAGGAAGCAAGCCGATGCCTGAACGGACGCCCTACCAAACCATCGAAGAAAGACTCGCCAGCGTCGAAACCAAAACCGACCGCCTTGTGCAGGAAGTCGACGCCGCGCGGATCGATAACCAGGCCGCATTCAAGGACCTCCGTAGTCTTATCGCCAAGAACGATGCCGCGATGCGAGCCGACACGCAGGAGATGGAGAGTCGTCTCCGGGCCGAGATCAAGGGCACGGAAGACGAGCTCCGGGCCGAGATCAAGGGCACCGAAGACGAGCTCAGGGCCGAGATCAATCGATCGGAAGATCGACTACGCGATCACATGAACACGACGACGAGCACGCTGCTCAGCCATATCAGGCTAGTCGTTGCGATCATGGTCCCAACATCGTTGGGGGTACTTGGGCTGTTGGCCAAGGTGATCTTCGACAGCACCTGAATCCCTTCGGGACCATCGCCCGACCCGTGGCGACGGCGGACTACGCAGCTTCTCGTCGCCGGCTCCGGTGCCTCCGGAACACCCAGGTGTAGATCAAGACGTTGATGGCGATCGCGATGCAACCCAGGGCAATCCGAGCCGTGGGCGTCAGTATCCCCTCTTGCGCCATGTCGGGGTAGACGATCGGCATGAGGTAGCGGGCGACGAAACCGCCCGGTCGTGGATCGTCGCCACGTAGGGCATCCTCCAAGTAGGTGAGCGGACAGATCCAGTCAGCGAACTGCACCCACGCGCCCCAGGCAACCGCTGGCAGATGGATCCAGGCGACTCGGGGCCAACGCAGTGCGAACAAGCCTCCGCCGGCGACGAAAGCGATGAACGCCAGGTGCAGGACAACGACGACTTCGGCGCTGTTCATCGCACGCCCTGCCGTAGGCCGCTAGTCGACGGTGGCCGCCGCAATCCGGTTCTCGATCTCACGCGCCCACATCTCCGGACCGGTGATGTGCACCGACTCGCCCCGGGAGTCGACCGAGACCGTGACAGGCATGTCCTTGACCTCGAACTCGTAGATGGCCTCCATGCCCAGGTCCTCGAAGGCAAGCTGCCTTGATCTGGTGATCGCCCGGGCGATCAGGTAGGCGGCGCCGCCCACCGCGATCAGCGATACGGCACCGAGGTCGCGAATGGCGTCAATCGCCACGGGGCCACGCTCCGCCTTGCCGATCATGCCCAAGAGTCCCGTGTGTTCGAGAAGGGCTCGGGTGAACTTGTCCATGCGGGTCGCCGTGGTGGGGCCTGCCGGACCGATGACTTCGTCGCGCACCGGATCGACCGGCCCCACGTAGTAGATGAAACGGTCACGGAAATCGACCGGCAGCGGCGCATCCTTGGCGATCAGGTCCACCAGCCGCTTGTGGGCCGCATCGCGTCCCGTGAGCAGACGACCGGAGAGCAGCAGCGTCTCCCCCGCCTGCCAGGTGGCGGTCTCCGCACGGGTTACGGAATCGAGGTTCACGCGCCGGACATCCTCCGGCCGATAGGCGACATCGGGCCAGTCGGCGAGATCCGGTGGCTCGAACACCGCCGGTCCCGACCCGTCGAGCTCGAACTTAACGTGCCGGGTCGCGGTGCAGTTGGGAATCACCGCCACCGGCTTGGTGGCGGCATGCATGGGATATTCCAGAACCTTGACGTCCAACACGGTCGTCAGCCCGCCCAGCCCCTGGGCACCGATCCCTAGGGCGTTGACCTTCTCGAAGATCTCAAGGCGCAGTTCCTCGGCACGGTTGGCGGGTCCACGCGCTTTCACGTCGTGGATGTCGATCGGTGCCATCATGGCTTCCTTCGCAAGCAGCATGGCCTTTTCCGGAGAGCCGCCGATGCCGATGCCGAGTATCCCAGGCGGACACCAGCCCGCGCCCATGGTCGGCACCATTTGAAGGATCCAGTCGACCACCGAGTCCGAGGGGTTGAGTATTGCGAACTTCGCCTTGGCTTCACTGCCGCCGCCCTTGGCCGCCACCTCCACGCCAAGCTTGTCGCCGGGAACGATGCGCGTGTGGATCACCGCCGGCGTGTTGTCCCGGGTATTCGTCCGACTGCCGTCCGGGTCGGCGAGGATCGAGCCGCGCAGCACGTTGTCCGGATGCAGATACGCCCGGCGCACGCCCTCGTTGATCATCTCGTCGAGGCTGTTGCCGCCCGCCCAGGAAACCTCCATGCCGACATCCAGGAAGACGATGACAATGCCCGTGTCCTGGCAGATCGGTCGTTTGCCCAAGGCACACATCCGCGAGTTCTCCAGCACCTGCGCGAGGGCCGCCTTGGCCGCAGTCGACTCCTCCCGCTCGTAGGCGTGGGCCATGGCGCGGATGAAGTCCGGCGGGTGGTAGTAGGAGATGTATTGCAGGGCATCGGCGATGCTCTGGGTCAGGTCGTCCGCGTTGATAACGGTCATCGCGTGACTCTTCCTTCGCTCTCGGGTGGTTGCGATTCTACGCCCCTAAATAGCACCAACGCCGAAGGACCGCGATCAAGGTACACTCGAACGCGAGGGAGGATTCATGGCCGAAGCAGTGTCCTACACCGAGGGCGAACTCGCGCTCGCCACAGGCAAGATCAAGTATCTCGAACAGGGTTCCGGTCCACCGGTCGTCATTCTCCACCATAGCTGGGGTAGTCCGGGCTGGCTGCCTTTCCACGACCGGCTGGCCCAGGACCACCTCGTGATCGTCCCGGATATGCCCGGGTGGGGCGGCTCCGAACGACCCGCCTGGGCGAGAGACCCCCGCGACATCGCGATCATCGCGACGCGCCTCCTCACCCGGCTGGAACTCGTCGACGTCAAGCTGGTGGGGCTGGGTTTCGGCGGCTACGTCGCAGCCGAACTCGCGACGATGAACCCATCGAGGCTGGCCCAACTGATCCTGGTCGGTGCCGCAGGCCTGCAACCGAAAACGGGCGAGATCATGGACCAGATGATGCTCTCCCACCGCAAGTACATCGAGGAGAGCTTCCGGGACGCCGAGACGTACACCGCCTACGTCGGGGAGGAGCCACCGGACGACATCCGCCAATTGTGGGATCTGTCTCGCGAGATGACCGCTCGGCTCACCTGGAAGCCCTATATGTTCAACCGACGCCTAGAACCCTTGCTTGGCGATCTGGACGTGCCAACCCTCATCATCTGGGGCGAGCAGGACAAGGTGGTTCCCTTCGAGTGCGCCAAACAGTTCGAGGCCGCCATACCCCACGCCCGGATCGAGGTCGTCGAGGGTGCAGGCCACGTCGTCGAACTGGAAGAACCCGACCGACTCGCCACCCTTGTCGGGAGTGCGTGAGCCCGAGTCACTTGAGAGAGACGGATTATGTTCATCGGACACTTTACTGAACGCCCCTACCAGGATCCCAAGTCGGGGTACTTCGGCGCTACCGGGCGCAGCCTCATGGACCTCGGCATGTCCAACGCCAGCTACGACCCGAAGCTCGGCGCCGATCTCTACAACCGCTACCTCGACGAGCGCGTGTTCGCCGAGGAGATGGGCTTCGACGGGCTGATGCTGAACGAGCACCACTCGACACCGTTCTGCATGGGCCAGGTCATGAACCTCGAAGCGGCGATCCTCGCGCGGATCACCAGCCGCGCCAAGATCGTCCTGCTCGGCAACATCCTGCCCATCTGGGACGATCCGCTGTTCCTTGCCGAAGAACTCGCCGAGATCGACATGATCTCCCGTGGCCGGCTGGTCACCGGGTGGGTTAGGGGCACCGGTCGCGAGAGCGTGGCCCACAACGCCGTGCCGCCCTACAACTGGGAACGGTTCCAGGAAGCCCATGACTTCATCGTCGAAGCCTGGACCAAACCCGGACCCTTCCGTTGGGAAGGCGAGCACTACCACTACCGCTACGTGAACCCGTGGTCGCGCCCCTACCAGCAGCCGCACCCGCAGATCTGGATTCCCGGCGTGATGAGCCGAAACACCGTCGCCTGGGCGGCCAAGCACCGCTATCCGTATCTCATGCTCGCCACCGAACTGCAGCCGACGCTGGAGTCCTTCCAGTACTACGATGAGGTCGCCGCCGAGGAAGGCTACGACGCCGGCACCGAGCACCGCGGCTATCTCTTCAAGGTCCACGTGGACGAGACCGAGGAACTCGCCGAAGAGGCCGGCCGAAAATACGTCCAGGGTCCGAGCAATCCGTTCCTTGAAGGCAACCAGGGCATCGTCCGGCCGTTCATCCAGAACCTGCCCGGTCTCACCCAGCGCAACAACCTGCTGCCCACGATGCGCAGCTTCGCCGCAGCTGCGTCCCGGGGCCGCGCTGGCCAACACCTGCAGGAACAGAAGAAGGAAGCTCCGCCCGCGCCGCCCAAGGACACCTACGTCGACCAGACCGAGAAGCTCAGCATCATCTCCGGGACGCCGGACACGGTGATCCCCAAGGTGCGCCATGTCCTCGAAACACTGAGACCCGGCACGATCTTCTTCTGGGACGGCGATGGCGCGATGAGCCACGACGATCAGATGCGGAGCTTGAGGCTGATGGGATCGGACGTGATCCCGGCGGTGCGCGACATGGCGGACGAACTCGACCTCAAGGGACCCTTCGAGGCCGACGCGAGTGGCGAGGACACCACTGCGCCCGTCGGCGAGTCGACCGGGCAAGCGGCGACGGGATCGGCGGAACAGGCCCGCTAACGTGACCAGCCCAGGCTGATCGGGAAGGAGGCCGAAATGGTGGCATTCGCCCGCAAGGCCACCGGACGGCGCGGCAACTGGCTGATGGGGTGGATGTTGCTCGCCACCGCCGTCGTGTTCGGTGCGTACGCCCTATACCCCACGGGCGATGCCTATCCGGTGTCCCGCACCGAACCGTGCATTGGAACGACGGCTGGAGGTCTCGCGGTGGTCTTGTACGACTTTCGCAAGCCCCGGCGTCGTCCGTTGTCATCAATGCCCGGCGCGATCCTGCGTGAGACCGCTGCGACTACGCCCCCCGGGACGGAGTTGCGCGCCTATACGTTGACAACCCAAACAGCGATGCCCTTGTCCGTGGTAGGCCGCACCTGCAAACCGCTCCAACCCGCTGGCGGAAGCCCGACTATCGACTGCGCCGCCACGGACATGCGTCGGCAAGGCGAGGACACCGCCGTCGACGCGTTCTGTGCCGGTCTAGGCACCATGCAACGGCGTGTCGAGGATCTTGCCCGGCAAGCCCCCGAACTGCCTGTCGCCAACGCGCCTCTGATCGAAGCGATCGAAGAAATCCGGCTGGTCTTCGCGGCGCGTTCGGATACCGGGCCCCACTCCTTCCACGTCTTCTCCGACATGATCCAGCACTCCGCTTGGTACTCGCACATCGCGACGGATGCAGGGGACTGGAGCTTCACGGCGTTCGAGGAATCGCGCGACGCGCGAGCCCCCGTGTTCACCCAGGCATCGCCTGCGGCTCCGGCTGTGGCGACCGAGATCTTCTACCTGCCGCGTCGCGGAGTCACCGAGCCGCGGGCCGCGAGAGACGCCCACCAGCGGTTCTGGCAGCAATATTTCGATTCGGTCGGCATGCCCGTGGTCTTCAGGGACCAACCAACCGCGCCAAGGTTCGCCGCATCAATTCTCGAAGACAGCTCGGACGGCTTGGCCCGAGTGCTTAGGGAACGCGAACTGCTGCGGCGCGAACAAGACGAGAATGCACGAACGTTGGCGTTCATCGCAGGGCAACGCACCAAGCTTGAACAAGCCCGCCAACAAGCAGCCTCCAGCGCCCGCGAATTCAAGCAGCGTGAGAACAGCCTGCTCGAGGAACATGCCCGGGAACGCCAAGCGATCGAAGTCGAGCGCGCTGAGATCGCGCGCCTGCAGGCGGAAATGGCGGCTTGGCGCGCAGACAACGATTCGGGTTAGGTGGCCCTGAAACGAGGTCCAAGTCGACATTGCAAACGGCGGTGATTCGGGTCGCGCAAGAGGTCTCCGAGATTGGGTTTTCGACACCCGTCCCACGGGTCACGAGCGAGGAGGGGTTGTGCCCGAAAGCGCGGCAGACTACGATAGGTTGATCGGCTATCAGCCACTCCGGCGCATCGCAAGCAGAGGTACGATGCCATGACGCGCGCAGTTTTGTTGGGAGTGTTGCTGGGCACGGCGTTCTGGTTTGCCTATCCCGATGTCCATGCATCCGGATCCGCCGGTCCGGGCATGAGCCGGGTCGGGCTTGGTGGGTTGTATTCGGTCGGCAAGTCCTTGATGTTTCGTGAACTGGTGTGTAGACGGAACTGTCCGATCCAACGGCGTGGATTCGATCGAGACCGGGCACGCACGCTCAAGGCGAGCTTGGACGCGGCGTTTTCGGAGGACAAACCCGGCACACCCGACGACGAGCACATCAAGGTTCTCCTGGGCGGGACAGACGCGGAGAACGCCGCCAAAGTGGCAGCCGTACTGGTCTACATCGAGCGCCGGTACCGGCTTTGAAACGCGGCGAAGTACGTTGCCGAACATGCGATATCAACTTGTCACACCGAGGCGACTCGCGCGCCAGCGTTCGACTTCCTGACAAGAGCGAGAAGTAGTACAGATGACCCGTAGGACGTCTCCCGGCAGCGCTTGTGTGCGTCAGATCACGGGCGCTTTGTTGTTCCTCGGTTGCCTTTCATATCAAGGCGCGCTTGCCGACGGATCCGCGTGGCTGCCCGAACCGCAGACCGGCTACGCATCGCTTTCCGTCATCCACCAGTCCGCAGACGAGTTCTATCGGGGCACAGAAAAACGGCCGACGCCCGGTTCCGGCCACGACCTGTCGCAGACCACGGTCTGGATGAACATCGAATACGCGCTCGCCGACTCTTGGTCGGTCGATGTGCAGGCCGGATGGGCGAAGAGCGAGTTTGTGACCGGACCCGGCATTCCGACGGCCTCGGAAAGCTTCTCGGGGATGACCGACGCGTCTGTCGGCATTACGTGGCGCATGACCGACGAGACGACGGGCACCCTGCCGAGCATCGCCGTCCGGGTCGGTGGCATCGCCGCCGGCAACTATCGGACGGGGCAAATCAATTCCCTTGGCGACGGCGGCAACGGCTACGAGGCTTCGGTGATCGCCGGGAAATTCCTCAACGCGAATCTCGGTGTGACCGGGGAATTTGGCTACCGGCGCCGCGACAACGACATTCCCGCCGAGCGGTTCATGAACGCGTCCGGCCTGCTGTTGATCAACGAGACCGTGTCGCTGGGGATCGACTATCGCGTCGTGGCCTCGAGGTCGGGGCTGGACATCGGCGCGCCGGGCTTCTCGCCGGCGAGATTCCCGGAACTCAAAGAGGATTTGGAGAGTCTGGGGTTGCGCGTGTTCTTCACCTTCGGCGGCACCGGCTTGAGCGCCTTCCACGCCCGTGTGCTGGACGGACGAAACACCGCTGCGTCGGACATTTCGGGCATCACGGCAAGCCGGCGCTTCGAGTTGTTCTAAGACCTCCATCCACGGACCTGACCCGCCGGCGCACCCTCAGGGGTTCGATTCGCCATCTCGGGCCGACAAGGCCACCTCGGAGCGAACCGTCCAGCACTGCGGGATTGGTGCGCCGACGCACTTCCGCCGATAGCTGAACGTTGCGGTCGACCAATGCCGGGATTGGACCGCGACGTCTCCGACACAGTCCACGGCAAACCGCCAGTCCTGCACAAGGGCAAAGGCGTCTGCCGCCAACTCATCGAGATCCTCGCCAAGGGTCGCGGTGGATTCGACCGGGTCCACCGATATCGTATCGTCCACCGTGAGTCCTTGCGCAGTCACCGCATAGCTGACGACGACGGTGGCAGCGCCGTAGTCAGTGCGCCGATCGCCCACCTGTCGTTCGTCCGCGAGCCCCGCCTCGAACGACGGCTCCAGACGCAGCCGGCAGTCCACCGCCACAGGCGTCTCGACGTCTTGCCGAGCCAAATCCCGGGCTGCGGCTTCGTTCGCCACCGCCTCCCGCGAAGCGTCGAAGTCGGCCTGCAGCGCCACCCTTTCCGCACGGAGCGACAGCCGCGTTCGCTGCAGTTCGGCGAGGCCCGTCTCCAGTCTTTCAACCGCCGCAGCGGCATCGCGCTCCCCCGCCGCGATCGCCTGCTGTTCGGCCTCGATCTCCCGAAGCGACGCTTCCGCCTCGTCCCGCCATGTCGCCAACGCCTCGCGTTGACGGACCACGGAACTCACATCGCCAGCCACATCCATCATGGTCGCGGCGACAAATCCCGGTAGCGTGTCGCGCGCTTCGAACTCGACGTCGACACCCTCGAAATAGCGCTGCCAGAACATCCAATGGGCTCCCCTCGTGCGCCGTGCGTCCGTCAGTCCAAGCCTCGGTACGTACAGCACGCGAACGGCTAGTCCCGCAGGCCGGTCGGCATGGAAATCGGGATCGTGCGAGTCCCTGACCGCTTCGAAGTCCTCGAAACGCCACGCCGTCCAGTCCAAGTCGAGGTGGGAATACCAATGCGCGTGCTGCAGCATGTCGGAGTAGACATAGAGCGTTCTGGATGCGGTTCGGGCGAGCCCCTTCACGGTGTCCTCCAGCGCCTCCATGAGGTATGCATTCGCGACATCGACGCCGCTCGCCTGAACCGACATTGCGTCGATCTGCCGCACGAGCGCCAATCGCTTTGCACAATAGTCCGTCGCGGCTTCGCGCAGATCGGGTGCAATCTGGGCCGGCAGGTCGCCACAGTCGCGCGTCTCGGCGCTACTGTCCTTGTCGGTTGAGACCGCCAAGTCGTCGTGGTCGAAAGATCGACAAAGCCCGCCAACGAAACGCCGGGGCGCGAGGCGGTCGGTGGTGACCGTGTATACGCGCAGTTCCTCGCCCGTCGGGACGCGTCGGGCCACTTCCACCAGAACCGATCCCGGCGCGGCGCCTCGCATTGGCTTGCGCAAGTCGACGAGCAACGTCGCTGCCACGAGCGCACGTTCGTCGCATGGATTCTGTTCTGGCGGCTGCGATACCCGGGTGATCAGCACCACGAACGGGACCGTCGCCGCGACGGCAACCAGCGCGACCAGCACGAGCCAGCCACGCCGATCCGTTGGGCCGGTTCGCGCCGCGGACGAGTTCGACGACATCCCAACCTAGTCCGCGTTCAAACCAGTCGCCGGCCGTCGACGCGCGCGCCGGGCACACGCGGTGGCATGAACAGCGTCGTCACGCCGCATGGCGACGAGGCGCACCGCGCCGAGGATAGGAACCAGGCACGTTCGAACTCCTTGTCCGCTAATGCACAGGTGACGGACGCCTTGATCATAGGGGCACCGGGCGCGTTACGGCAATTGTGGCAATCCCGATCCGGGACACGACCGCGGCCGAGGTCCGCCGGACCGCCGGTTCCCGCACGCGCCACGTACTACCCTGAACAACGCCCCCCGCCGAGGACACAGAACCGCGAGCAATGCGGGTGGTTGAGGGCGACGTCACCGAGGCTGTCGTCGAGTCGTTCGCCGAGACTGAACGCCGGGTCATAGGGCAGCAGCGTGCAGCTTGCGACCACCGGCGACTCGGCACCCTTGCGTTTGATGACCATGCGCGAGGAAGCGCACATCACGTCGCCTGGCCGCATGCCGAGAATGTCCCAACACTCCGTGGTGATCTCGGTCGTGTCCACCTTGAGGTCCATTTCCGGAAACAGCACGAGGTCCGTGGGGGACGACGTGTCGATGTTGATTCCCTCGGCCTCGAACAACCGTTCGAACCCGGCGCGAAGCGAATCCTCTTCATCGCCCCAGCGACGGCGTCCGGCGGCGGCGATCGCGAAGCCGTTGTCGGAGAGCCACTTGAGTCCGGTGAGCGTCGGCACCCACGTGCGCGGCCCGCGTTCCTCCTCGTGGAGTGCGGGCCGGTAGTGGTCGATGGAGACCCGCAGGGTCAGCCGGGATCCGTACCAGTCCCGCAGGGCGAGAAGCTCGGGTGCGCACTTCATCATCGGCCGCATCGCGTTGGTCAGCACGAGCACCCGGTAGCCCCTGGCCAAGCTGTCCGCGAGCATGGCGGCCAAATCGGGATTCATGAACGGCTCGCCCCCGGTGAAGCCGATTTCGTCGGTGTCGAGTCCGAGCACCGAAATCTCCTCCAGGTACCGCCTCACCTCAAGGCGGCTCAAGTAGACCAGCCGGTCGTTGCGCGGGCTCGATTCGATGTAGCAGTGCCCGCATTGGAGGTTGCACAGGGTGCCGGTGTTGAACCAGAGCGTGCGCAGCCGATCAAGGGCCACGCGGGCACGCGGCTTGTCATCGGCCGTCCAGTCGGGATCATCGAACTTTCCACGAGCCACCGGCCCCGCGACCACCGGACTGCTAGAGTGTTGCGGATGCCCATTCGCCAAGCCAACGCGCGCGAAAACGCGGATGTCGTCGTGATCGGCGGGGGTCCTGCCGGGAGCACCGCGGCCACGCTCCTCGCCCGTGCCGGCCTCGACGTCCGGCTCTTCGAGCGCGAGCACTTTCCGCGATTGCATATCGGCGAATCCCTGCTGCCGGCGACTTTGGCCGTGCTGGACGGCATTGGTGTATTGGACGCCATCGAAGCCGAAGGGTTCAAGCGAAAATGGGGCGCGACCATGTGCTGGGGACGGGAAGGCGAACCCTGGACTTGGTACTTCAAGGAGACCAACAAGCGCTTCCCGCACGCGTACCAGGTATGGCGGCCCCGCTTCGATCAGATACTTCTCGATCACAGTCGCGATTGCGGCGTCGACGTCCACGAGGGTACTGCCGTCGCCCGCGTGCTGTTCGACGGTGCCCGTGCGCGGGGCGTCGAACTCGCGGACGGCGAACGCATCGGCGCAACAATGGTCGTCGATGCAACCGGCCAGTCGTCGCTGCTCGCCCGGCAATGCTCGTTGAAGGTATGGGATCCGGCGTTCCGCAACCTCGCCGTGTACGGCTACTTCCGGGACTGTGCGCACCTGGATCCGCCCGACGACGGAAACATCTTCATCGAGTCCTACGCCAACGGCTGGCTGTGGAAGATTCCGCTCGCGGGCGGCGTGTCCAGCATCGGGGCCGTAGTGGACCGCGATGCCGGTGCGAAGGCGATCCGGCGTGCGGGGCTACGCGGATTCCTCGACGATCAAATCGCTGCGGCGCCGCGAACCGCCGCCCTGGTCGAAGGGGGCGTGAGTGAATCCGCTCCTACGGCCGTCCGGGATTGGTCGTACTCGGCCTCGTCCATGACCGGGCCCGGATGGATCCTCCTCGGCGACGCAGCTTGCTTCGTGGATCCGCTGTTTTCCACGGGCGTCCATCTCGCCGTGACAGCCGCCCATATGGGTGCCGCCTACGTCGTCACCGAGTTGGCCGACCCTGACCTCGCCCCGGACGCCGCAGTCGCCTTCGAGCGTCTCTACCGGACCCAGTACGAGCACTTCCACGAACTCGCACGGCTCTTCTATGGGGGGAACCAGAGCGTCGAATCCTACTTCTGGGAAGCACGGCGCATTACCGGCGAGCAACGCCCGCCCAGGGAGGCCTTCGTCCGAGCCGTGTCCGGACAGGCCGCTGCCGGCTACGAACAATCCGTACTGAGCCGGGCTTCGCTGCCCGGCGAGATTGAAACGGCGCTCAATACGTTCAAGCCTGCCGCCGTTGCGGAGGACATCGCGAACTTGCGTCCAAGACTTGCGCCCGGGCTCGCCCTCGTCCCGTCAGCGGTGCTTGGCGACGGGCGGTTCGAACGCGGCCAGGTGATCAGGGGCACGAGCCGCGTCGATCTCCCCGTGAGCCCGCTCGTTGGGCATCTCGTCCAAGGCGTCGAGAGCAGCCAGGGCAGGGAGTCCATCAGCGAGATCGCCAACGGTATCGCCGCCAGACACGACCTGCCGACAGAGCGGGTCCTCCCACCCCTGCTCGACGCGGCCCGTCTGCTGCTAAGCGATCACGTGCTTACCGTCGACGTTCAAACATGAACGACACGCCGCCGTTGCGAATCGCGGTCGGTACAATGTCCGCGACGACTTGACGCGCGACGCCACTTGCCCGAACGAGCCGCTAGGATTCTCAACGACATCGACGCCATCGATGCCGCGGCGTGGAACCGTTGCGCGAACCCGGCCCGCAACGAGTACAACCCGTTCCTCGATCACCGGTTCCTGCGCGCGTTGGAACAAAGCGGCAGCGTCTCGGCGAAGACCGGCTGGCAGCCGTTCCACGTCGTGCTTTCCGATCGCGACCATGGCCTGAACGACGCGATCGGCGCGGTGCCGATGTACTTGAAATCCCACTCCCACGGCGAGTACGTCTTCGACTCCGGCTGGGCGCACGCCTTCTACCAGGCCGGCGGCCGCTACTACCCCAAGCTGCAGGTGAGTGTCCCGTTCACGCCCGCTACCGGCCGTCGCCTCCTGGTGGCGGAGGACACGGACGACCCGGCACAAGTGGAGAACATGCTGCTCGGCGCGACGGTCCAGGTCGCCCGCCAACTCGAGGTGAGTTCCGTCCACTTCACGTTCATGCCCGAAGGACAGTGGCGACGGGCAGGCGAACTCGGCTGCCTGCAGCGCATCGATACCCAATTTCATTGGGAGAACGACGGCTACGCCTCGTTCAACGACTTCACCACCGCGCTCTCGTACAAGAAACGCAAGAACATCCGCCGGGAGCGACGCGATGCCTTGGCAAACGGCATCGAGATCGAGTGGCTGACGGGTGACATCAGCGAAGCGCAGTGGGATGCCTTCTACGGCTTCTACGTCGACACCGGTGGACGCAAGTGGGGCACGGCGTACCTCACCCGCGAGTTCTTCAGCCGGGTCGGCGAGAGCATGGGCGAGCAAGTCCTCCTCGTGATGTGCAAGCGCGCCGGCCGCTATATCGCCGGCGCCATCAACTTCATCGGCGGCGAGACGCTCTACGGACGCAATTGGGGCTCGATCGAGGATCACCGGTTTCTGCACTTCGAGACCTGCTACTACCAGGCCATCGATTTCGCCATCGAGCGGGGTCTCAAGCGCGTGGAAGCGGGTGCCCAGGGGGGTCACAAGCTCGCCCGGGGCTACATGCCGAAACCCACCTATTCGGCACACTGGATCAGCGATCCGCGCCTGCGTACGGCCGTGAAGCGCTACCTCGCTGACGAACGACAGTACGTACAGGAGGACATCACCTACATCGAGGAACGCCATTCGCCCTTCCGCGTGAAGGTGGACTTCGACGGCCATCAGGTTACGAACAGCAACTAGGCGGCGGCGTCATTGGGCTGCCGATGGTTTACATTACGGCGCATGAACCGTTGTCCCATCAAGGCCGTCCTCGGCGAGTATCCGGGGACCGAAGTCACCGTCAGCGGGTGGGTGAAGTCCCGACGCACTTCGCGCGGCGGCTTTTCGTTCATCGCCATCAACGACGGCTCGTGCTTCGCCGATCTCCAAATCGTCGCCGACCAAGCCCTCGCCAACTACGACGACATCGTCGAACTCGGTGCCGGTTGTGCATTGGAGATCACCGGCACCGTCGCCGAGTCGCCGGGCAAAGGGCAGGACCGTGAAATCCAGGCGAGCGCCGTGAACATCGTCGGCCGGGTCGACGATCCCGAGACCTACCCCATCGCCAAGAAGCGCCACACCTTCGAATACCTGCGCACGGTGGCACACCTGCGGCCGCGCACCAACACCTTCGGGGCCATCTCCCGGGTCCGCAACACCGTCGCCCAGGCCGTGCACCGCTATTTCGACGACAACGGCTTCGTCTGGGTGAATACGCCGATCATCACCGCTAGCGACTGCGAGGGTGCCGGAGAACTGTTCCAGGTCACGACGCCGCCGCCGTCGAGCTTCTTCGGCCGAGACACTTTCCTGACCGTGTCCGGCCAGCTCAACGTCGAGCCCTACTGTCTCTCCATGAGCAAGGTCTACACCTTCGGCCCCACGTTCCGCGCCGAGAACTCGAACACCAGCCGTCATCTCGCCGAGTTCTGGATGATCGAACCGGAGATCGCCTTCGCGGATCTCGACGACCTCGCCGACCTCGCCGAGGATTTCCTGAAGAGCATCTTCGCCGAAGTACTGCGCCGTCATCCCGACGACATGGCGTTCTTCCGCGACCGGATCGACAAGTCCGTCATCGAACGGCTTGATAACGTCATCGAGTCGACCTTCCTGCGGCTCGACTACGGGGAAGCGGTGGAAATACTCAAAAGGTCCGGCAAGACATTTGAATTCCCCGTGGAGTGGGGCCGCGACCTCCAGTCCGAGCACGAGCGCTACCTCACCGAGGAACACGCCGGCGGCCCGGTGGTCGTCGTCAACTATCCCAAGGCCATCAAGGCGTTCTACATGCGCTCGAACGACGACGGCAAGACCGTCGCGGCGATGGACGTGCTGGTGCCGGGCGTCGGCGAGATCATCGGCGGCAGCCAACGGGAGGAGCGACTCGACGTGCTGGACTCGCGCATGACGGACGCCGTCAAGGACGAACTGTGGTGGTACCGGGACCTCCGTCGCTACGGCTCCGTGCCCCACGCCGGGTTCGGCCTCGGCCTGGAACGGCTGGTGCTCTACGTCACGGGCATGGAGAACATCCGCGACGCCATCCCGTTCCCAAGGGTGCCGAACAACGCCGCGTTCTGAACACGCCAGCCTTCCTGGGGGTCATGCAACCACGACAGTAGGGACAGTCGCCGGGAGCGTAAGATAGCGCCATGCGTGAGAGCGGCACCAAGTACCGAACGGCGCACGGGTTCAGCGCCATCAAGGACGGGATCAAGGTCGTCAACCTCGACACCGCCGAGGTGCCGTTGCGCAAGCCGCCTTGGCTGCGGGTTCGCATCGGTGGCAACGGCGAGTACACGAACGTCCTGCGCACCGTGCGCGAACATCGCCTCGCGACGGTGTGCGAGGAATCCCATTGCCCCAACATCGGCGAATGCTGGAACGCCGGTACCGCAACGCTCATGCTGATGGGCGAGGTGTGTACCCGGGCGTGCCGCTTCTGTGCCGTCGACACCGGCAATCCCAAGGGCTGGCTGGATGACGAAGAGCCCCACAACGCGGCCGAGTCGGTGGCACTGATGGCACTCAAGTACGTCGTCCTGACGTCCGTGGATCGCGATGACCTGCCCGACGGCGGCGCCAGCCACTACGCCGCCTGCGTCCGGGCCATTAAGGCACGATGCCCTGGGACCACCGTGGAAGCGCTCACCCCCGATTTCCAGGGAGACAGGGCCACCGTGGACGTGGTCGTGGACTCGGGCGTCGACGTGTTCGCCCAGAATCTGGAGACCGTGCGACGGTTGACCTATGTGGCCCGCGATCCGCGCGCGGGCTACCAGCAGACCCTCGATGTGCTTGCCCACGCAGCATCGCGAGGCGTGGTCACCAAGAGCAGCTTGATGCTGGGCTTGGGAGAGACCGACGCGGAAATCCGCGAGGCGATGGCCGACCTGCGCCGGCACGGCGTGGACCTCCTGACCCTCGGCCAGTACCTGCAGCCGACCCGGAACCATCTCCGGGCGGCGCGCTGGGTCCACCCGGACGAGTTCGACGAATACCGCCTTTGGGGGCTGGATGCCGGTTTCAGGGAAGTCGCCGCTGGCCCCCTGGTGCGTTCCAGCTATCGCGCCGACGAACTGGCGAAGGCGGTAACTGCGTAGCCGAACGGACTGCGCGAACTACTACGCCGCCACGTACCCGGATCGTTCTTCGCGGACCTGCAGTTCCTCCGAGAGTCCCTCCGTCTCGCGCAAATCGGCCAAGGCTTCATCGCGCGATTTGAGCCTTGCCGCTCGCGGCAAGCCCGTCGTGGCCTGTTCGACCCAACCCGCGTCGTGTAGATCGAGAAAGGTGATCGTCCCGCCCCTAACCGTTGCGACCAGCTTGTGCCAGAGTCCGGCGTTGTCGAGGAATATGCCGCGTCGACGAGCCGTGCGACCCTTGGTGCGTTTTCGAACGAGCGGGGAAAGCGTCGTTCCTGGGCTTCAACGGGGATATCGTGGCCTCCCTTCGCAACGCGGATGGCGACTCGACCCTGGGTCATGTACGAGGAAGACACGGCCACGAAGACCATGACGAGTCGGTAGCCGACCGCCTTGGCGCGTTCCGCACTGCGGACGATCTCCCGGCTGGTCAAAGTGGATTCGCGGACCAGCGAGCGGCCTTCGGCGATCAACGACCGGGTACGCTGTACCACCTCTCTGCCGGCGCGCAAGTCTACGGCTGTCCCGGCCGCAGATCCTGCGTTCAAGGACCTGGCGATCTCATCCGGATTTAGGTATTCGCCCGAGTCGAATCCTGCCTGCAGAAACCGGTCATAGGCCGTGGACTTGCCCGAACCGTTGGGTCCGCCGAAGATGGTGAAGCAGGGTTGGCTATACGCACTGCTGCTCATCCGAGAACACCTTGTACTTCTTGAAGAGTGCATCCATCCCGGCACGATCCTTTGGCAACGGCGTGTGCGTCCCATCCGGGTGGTAGAGCACCGGCTTCCCGTCGATCTCGATCACGCGCGAAATGCCCAGCCGGTCGCATTCCTCGTTGAACTTGCGCCCGCCCTCGTCCAGCACAGCCATGAACTCGACGGGGTCGAGATCCTCGATGTATCTCTTTTGCGTTGGCGTTGTCATCGAATACTCCTGATGATCGCGTTGCGTGCGATGCATAGTAGCACCCGCGTCCGGCCCCGAACCGAGGAAATAGCCAATCTCGCCATGGCGCCATCAGCGTATAATCGCCGCCGCCATGGAGACCGACCGCCCAATGCCCCGTTCCTGTTGTTCCCGCTGTTGATGCAACGGCGCGGGGCTTCTCCCCGCCCGCCCTCGACCGAATCGGCAATCAGGAAAGCGGCACCATGGAAATCACCCTTCACAACACTTCATCCGGCAAGCGGGAACGGTTCGAACCGCTCGTTCCCGGCGAAGTGAGCATCTACCTCTGCGGTCCGACGGTCTACGACTTCGCGCATATCGGCAACGCCGTGCCGGCGGTGGCCTTCGACGTGCTCGTGCGGCTGCTCCGCCTCGAGTACCCGAAGGTCACGTTCGTGCGCAACATCACCGACGTCGACGACAAGATCAACGCCGCCGGCATCGCCACGGGTCGCCCGATCGGCGAACTCGCGGAGCGCTACGCCAAGGAATACCGGGACGACATTGCCGCACTCGGTGTCATCCCGCCCGACGTGGAGCCCCGCGCCACCGGCCACATCGCCGAGATCATCGACATGATCGAGACCTTGATCGCCGGTGGCCATGCGTACGAATCCGAGGGTCACGTGCTGTTCCACGTTCCCTCCGATCCGGACTACGGCTCGCTGGCCAAGCGCAGCCTCGAGGACATGCTCGACGGCGCCCGGGTCGAGGTCGCGCCGTACAAGAAGGATCCCAAGGACTTCGTGCTGTGGAAGCCGTCGACGCCGGAGCTTCCGGGTTGGGAGAGCCCTTGGGGTCGTGGCCGGCCGGGCTGGCACATCGAATGCTCGGCGATGATCCGCAAGCACTTGGGTCCCGTGATCGACATCCACGGCGGGGGTAGCGACCTGACGTTTCCGCACCACGAAAACGAACTGGCCCAAAGCCGCTGCGTCAACCGCGGCACCGCGAGCGTTCGGTACTGGCTGCACAACGGCATGCTGACGATGGGTTCCGGCAAGATGTCGAAGAGCCTCGGCAACATCGTCACCATCCGCGAACTGCTTAGTCGACACGATGGCGAAGTGCTGCGCTACGCCCTGCTGTCCGGCCACTACCGGGCGCAGCTCATGTGGAACGAGAGTCTCGCCCAGGCCAAACGCAGCCTCGAGACGCTCTACCAGGCGCTGCGCGACACCGACGACGGGAGCAACGAGACGGCTGCCAGCTATGCCAACGCCCCCATACACGCGTTTCCGTCGGACGTCTTGGAGGCGTTGTGCAACGATCTGAACACGCCGCAAGCACTGGCAGCCATGCACGCCCTCGCGGCCCATGTCCGTCGCGCGGACGACCCCGAGTCCGCGCGCAGGTCACGGGCCGAGCTGCTCGCCGGCGGTTGGCTGCTCGGCATTCTGACCAAGCCCGCCGAGGAGTACTTCCAAGGCGTCGCCGAGGCCGCAGACGCGATCGAGCCACGAGCCATCGAGGCGCTCATCGAGGAACGCAACGCCGCTCGCGACGCTCGGGATTTCGCCCGCGCGGACGCTATTCGCGATGAACTCGCCGCCGCCGGGATCCAACTCGAAGACGGGCGGGACGGTACGCGCTGGAGGCGGACCTAAATGGACCCGGAGCGCATACGCCGCTACGTCGCCGAGGTGTGGGACGACAGCGTCGTCCCCACCCTCGAGGAGTACATTCGGATTCCCAACAAGTCGCCCCAGTTCGAGCCGGACTGGGCCGAACTCGGCTACATGCAGGATGCCGTGGAACACCTTGAGCGGTGGGTTTCGAGCTATGACGTTCGCGGGCTCGAACACCGCATCGTCGCCTTGCCCGACCGGACCCCGGTTCTGCTCTGCGAGGTGCCCGGCAGCGCACCCGGCAACGTGCTGCTCTACGGCCACTACGACAAGCAGCCTGAATTCGAGGGCTGGGCCGAAGGTCTGGCACCGTGGAAGCCCGTGATCCGCGACGGCCGGCTCTACGGCCGGGGCGGCGCCGACGACGGCTATGCCGTGTTCGGCTCGCTTGCCGCCATTGCCGCGCTGCAGGACCAGGGCGTTCCCCATCCACGCTGCGTCGTCCTCATCGAAGGCTGCGAGGAGAGCGGCAGCTACGACCTGCCCTACTACATGGAAGCCCTAGCGGACGAGATCGGCACGCCCGACCTCGTGGTCTGCCTCGATGCCGAATGCGGCAACTACGACCAACTTTGGCTGACCACATCGCTGCGCGGCATGCTGCCGGGAACGCTCAACGTCCAGGTGCTCACGGAAGGCGTGCATTCGGGTGCCGCCGGGGGCATCGTCCCGTCGAGCTTCCGACTGCTCCGGCAACTTATCGAACGCGTGGAGAACGCGGTCACCGGCGAACTCGTGGATGCGCTCGCCGTTTCGATTCCGGTTTGGGCGCGCCAGCAAGCCGCGGACGTCGCAGCGACCTTGGGCAGTCTCGCCATCGAACGCTTTCCCTGGGCCGGCGCGACGAACCCGGGCGATGCATCGACCGCCGACCTGGTCCTTGCCAATACTTGGCAATCGAGCCTGGCCGTTGTTGGTCTAGGGGGTGCCCCGGCGCTGGCGGATGCCGGCAATACGCTGCGCCCGTCGACTGCTGCCAAGCTCGTGTTCCGGTTGCCGCCCACCCTGGACGCCGAAGCCGCCGGCGAACGGGTCAAGACCCTGTTCGAGGCCGACCCGCCCCAGGGTGCCGAGGTGTCGTTCGAACTCGAACATCCGCAGACCGGTTGGCGGGCACCCGATCAAGCCCCGTGGCTGACCACCGCCCTCGACCGGGCATCCCGGGATCATTTCGGGGCGCCGCTCAGGACGATGGGCTGCGGCGGCACCATCCCGTTCATGAAGATGCTCGGGGACCGTTATCCGAACGTGCAGTTCGCGGTCACCGGCGTACTGGGCCCAAAGTCGAATGCGCACGGACCGAACGAGTTCCTGGACATTGCCACCGGCAAGCACGTGACGGCCTGCATCGCGCAATTGCTGGGGGAAGCGGCCCGGGAACGCCCCTAGGGGACGGGCGGCCGCAAGGGCGCCCCTACATGAGCAGGTTCTCGCGTTCCTTGCTGGCGCGCCCGAATTGGCTGGCGAGAAAGTCCATCTGGTCGCCGAGAATCCTTCCCGAGTTGATCAACGCCAGGTACTCCGCGATGTTCGGCACGTAGGGAAGCGCCAGGAGTTCCATCCCGCACTCGTGCGCGAGGTGGTTGCCCTTGCGGTGGTTGCAACGCTTGCACGCGGCCACGACGTTGTCCCAGGCATCCGAGCCGCCACGCGACTTCGGGACCACGTGGTCCCGCGTCAACGACGCATCCGGGAATACGCCACCGCAGTAGAGGCACAGGTTGCGGTCGCGACCGAATAGCGCGTGGTTGGTCAGCGGGGGAACGCTGCGACCGTGCCGGGCGATCCGCCCACCGCAGGCGATGATGCTATGCACATCCATCGTCGTCCGGCTGCCGTCGAACCGCGAGCGACCGCCCCGCAGGCGAAGGATCGACTCGCCCCGCTTCCAGACCACCAAATTGCGCGCATAGAGGCAAACGGCCTCCTGCCAAGTCGCCCAGTCCACGGGCTGGCCCGAGAGATTGAGCCGCAGGATGCGCGGCACGCGGTCATAGCTGTCGAGCGTTGCCAGCACGTCGCTCTCCTCGAATAGCCGGCAGGCACAAAATCAGCGCGCAATCATGACCAAACCTCCGGCACGAATCAATGGCGCTACGGTGACGGCGAGGCGACGGCGGCTGCGCAGCCACGACGTTCAATGGACCCGGGCATCCGCAAAGGCGGCCGCTACGGGTCTTCGGTCAACGACCAGAGCATGAACGCGTATTCCTCCGCCACTTCGTAGAGCGAGTCGAAACGGCCGGACTTGCCGCCGTGTCCGGCACCCATGTTGGTCTTCATCAACAGCGGGTTGTCGTCCTGTTTGAGGGTTCGGAGCTTCGCGACGTACTTGGCGGGCTCCCAGTAGGTGACGCGCGGGTCGTTCAAACCTGCGGTGACCAACATCGGCGGGTAACGACCGGTTTGCAACTGGTCGTAGGGCGAATACGAACGGATATATTCGAACGCGGCCTTGTCTTCGATGGGGTTGCCCCACTCCGGCCATTCGATAGGCGTAAGCGGCAACGACGTGTCGAGCATGGTGTTCAACACGTCGACGAAGGGCACGTGCGCGGCCACGGCGCCCCAGAGTTCCGGAGCCTGATTGACCACTGCGCCCATGAGTTCGCCGCCGGCGCTGCCGCCCGCGATGGCGATGCGGCCCTCTCGCGCGAAGCCTTCGGCGATCAGGTGGCGCGCGACGTCCACGAAATCGTTGAAGGTGTTGGTCCGCCTGTCGAGCTTGCCTGCCTCGTACCAGTGGTAGCCGAGTTCGTCCCCGCCCCGGATGTGGGCGATCGCATAGATGAAGCCGCGATCCAACAGCGACAGCCGCGTGGTCGAGAAGCTCGGCGACATACCGCTGCCGTAGGCTCCGTAGCCATAGAGATAAAGCGGCGCGCTGCCGTCTTTCGGCGTTCCCTTGCGGTAGACGATCGACACCGGCACCCGCACCCCGTCCCGAGCCGGCGCCATGGTGCGTTCGGCGACGTAGCCCAGAGGGTCGTAGCCGCTCGGGATCTCCTGAACCTTCCGCGTGCGCAGCTCGGCAGCATCGACGTGGTAGTCGAACACGGTGTCCGGCGTCACCATGGACTCGTAGCCCAAGCGCAGTGTTCGGCTCTCGAACTCTTCGTTGGCCCCGATGCCGACGCGGTACGCCGCCTCGGGAAACTCGATATGGGTGCTCTGGCCATCGCGGTCGATGAGGCGGATCTGGTCGAGACCGTCGATACGCTCCTCCACGGCCAGGAAATCGGCGAACGCCTGGAAACCCGTGATGTAGCGCTCGTCGGAGCCCGCAAGTAGCGTCTCCCAGGCGGCCTCGGAAGGGTCGTCGTCCGGTGCAGTCACCAAGCGGTTGTTCTTGTGGGTGTCGTTGGTGCGGATGACGAATCGGTCGCCCTGGTGGTCGACGGTGTAGTCGTGCTCGTCCCGCCGCGCAGCCACCAGTCGTGGATCGCTCGCCGGCGCATCGGCGGGAACGAGGTAGACCTCGGCCGTGACGTGGTCCCCGGTCGATATGACCACGTACCGCTGTGAAGACGTCGATGACACACCAACGAAGAAGCCCGGGTCATGCTCCTCGTAGACGACCGGATCGTCTTCCACGGGCGTTCCGAGCACGTGGCGGCGAACCTGGTACGGACGCCAGTTGTCGTCGACGACGGTGTAGAAGAACGACCCATCGTCGGCGCTCCACACCGGGTTGCCGGACGTGTTCTCGATGACCTCGCCGAGCAGTTCGCCGGTGCCGAGCACCTTGACGCGCAGCGCGAATCGTTCGGCCCCCGTCAGGTCCGTGCTGTACGCCATCAGGCGTCCGTCGTTGGAGACCGAGAGCGCGCCGAGCCGGAAGTAGTCCGCCTCGGCCGCGAGCGCGGGCTCGTCGAGTATCACTTCCGCCTGTGCGGCGGGTTTATCGTCCGCGCCCTGTCCTCCAACGGGCCAACGCGACCAGATTCGATACTGGCCCTCGGCCTCGAATCGCCACTGGTAGTAGTAGCCGCCGTCCTTGACCGGGACGTTGGCGTCGTCGGGTTTCTGGCGCGCCTTGATCTCGGCGAAGATCGTATCGGTGAGCTTCTGGTGCGGTGCCATCACCGCCTCGAAGTACGCGTTCTCCGCTTCGAGGTAGGCGAGCACATCCGCATCGTCGACCTTCGGATAGCTCTGATCCTTCAGCCAGTGGTAGGGATCCTCTATCGTCAAACCATGCACGGTGTAGGTGTGCGGTCGCTGCTCCGCAACCGGCGGTACCGGCTGGAGTGACGTCATTTCAGCGCACCCCACGACCCACACCGTCGCAACGGCGGCCGTCGAGGCAACCGACCTTCGCCAGGGGTGGGGCCTCAATCCGGCAGCCCAAGTACCCGCTTGGCGATGATGTTGCGCTGGATCTCGTTGCTTCCGCTGTAGATCGACGCCGCGCGGTTGGCGAGAAACGCCCGCATATCGCCGACCTCCGCGTTGTCGAAGCCGAGGCCCTCCCACCCGAGGCCCCGGGTGCCACGCATCTCCACGAGCAGGGACGACTTGTCCTGTTGCAGTTCCGTGCCGTACATCTTGAAGATGGATGTCGCGGGGCCCGGTGTTCGACCGTCCTTGGCTTCCTCCACCGTTCGACGCTGTGTGAGGCGATACGCCTGGTTGTTGATGTTGTGTTCGATGATGCGCGCCCTGAGCGCGTCATCCGCAATACGACCGTCGTGCTCGCCCGCGTACTCCTTGGCGCGGCCTTCCAGGGTCGGCCCGCCCCCCCGAACGGCGGCCCCGCCAACCAGGGACGCCATGCTGCCGCGCTCGAACTGGAGGAGCCGCTTGCCGATCGTCCAGCCCTTGTTGAGTTCGCCGACCAGATCCTCCTTCTTGGCGATGGCATCGTCGAAGAAGGTCTCGCAGAACGGCGAACTGCCGCTGATCAAACGGATCGGCTTCACCGTGACGCCGGGCTGATGCATCGTCAGCAGCACGAAGCTGATGCCTTCGTGCTTAGGCACGTCGGGATCGGTCCGCACCAGGGCGAACATCCAGTCCGCGAACTGCGCGCCGGAGGTCCAGATCTTCTGGCCGTTGATCACGAAGTGGTCGCCGTTGTCCACCGCCCGGGTTCTCAAGCTCGCCAAGTCCGAGCCGGAACTGGGCTCGCTGTAACCCTGGCACCAGTTGACCTCGCCGCGCACGATCGGTGGAATGTGACGACGCTTCTGATCTTGTGTGCCCAGCTCGAGGAGCGTCGGCCCGATCAGCGACAGCCCCATGCCCCCGAATGGAACCGAGGCGCGTATCCGGCGCAGTTCCTGGATCAGCACCATGTACTCCTCGTTGTCGAGGCCGCCTCCGCCGTACTCGGCGGGCCACGTCGGCGCCGACCAGCCTTTCTCGATGAGCCGGTCCCGCCACATTCGCCCGTCGTCGCGATTGCCACGACCGCCGGCCCGGGCCCCCGGCGGACAGTTGTCTTCGAGCCAATCGCGGGCTTCGCCGCGGAAGTCCTCCAACGCCATCGGTTCCCTCCCGTACGATCAAGCGTTCAAGCATCGATGAAGCAGCACCGAAACTCAAGCGGACCGCGCACCCTGGCCGAGGGCGTTATAGACTATGTCCGTTCCTTGGTTTCAACAGCGAAGTGGCAAAACGCAAGGACCACATCACCGAGATCCGCACCGGCATCCTTGCCGCCGTAGCGGCGTTGATTCTGATCGTCGTCGGCGTCGGTCTCTACTACGCCCTGGGATTCGGCGGATCGGCGAGCGGCGAACCCTATATCGCCCTCGACAAGCCCGACGGCACCGGCGAAATCGAGGTGGTCGAGTACTTCTCCTACGAGTGTCCCCACTGCCGCCGATTCGACGATCTCGTCGACGCATGGGAACCCGGGTTGCCCGACGGCGTGGCCTTCGAACGGGTGCACGTCGCCTACTCGACATCGAATCGACTGCTCGCCAAGGCGTACCGCGCGCTCAAGCGACACGACGCGCTAGATTCCAATCACCGACGTCTGTTCCGGGCCATCCAGGATCGCAACCGACAGTTCGCCACGCCAACCACGCTCGCCCAGTTCGTTGACGGGTTCGGCGTGGACCGGGAGACGTTCCTGCAGACGTTGAACTCGCCCCGGACGGCCCGCGAGGTGGATGCCGGCGAACGCCGTTTCGTTGCCTTGGGACTGACCGCAGTCCCGGCGCTGGTGGTCGACGACAAGTACATCATCAATATGGACATTGGCCGCAAGCGCGCGCTTGCCGTGGCAGACGATCTCGTCGACGAGCTTCTGGCAAAACGCAGCCGCGAGTAACTTCCGTGATCGGCCCTCGCGATGCCGGCTAGACGGACAAGGCGCCGCTCCCGCGGCCGCAGACGGCGCTCCCGGCGTAATTGGCTGCTCGCCGCCTCGAAGTGGGTGGTGCTCGTATCCACGCTCGCAGCCATCGGCGTCGGTGCATATCTCATCGTCCTGGACCAGGAGATCACGCATCGTTTCGAGGGCCGCAGCTGGTCGTTGCCCGCGCGCGTATATGCCGCACCGCTCGCGATCTACGCCGGCCTCGCACTAGCACCGGACGAACTGGTCGGCGAACTCAAGCGCCTCGGCTACCGCGAGGCGCGAGCCCGGGGAGAACTCGGCAGCGGCCGGTACCTCGTGTCCGGTGACCGCATCCGAGCCACGTTGCGTCCGTTCCGGTTCGCCGACGCCGGGCGGCCCGCCCTGCCCATCGACGTGCGGTTCAAGGGGGGACGCGTCGCAAGCGTCGCCGGGACTGCCGGTCCGCTGCGCTACGCGCGCCTGGAACCGCCCGTCATCGGCAGTTTCTTCGCATCGCACGGCGAAGACCGCCTGGTCGTCGCGCCCCAGGACACGCCGCCGCTATTGATCGAGACCCTAAAAGCCGTGGAGGACCGCAACTTCGACAGCCATCTCGGATTCGACATCAAGGGCATGCTGCGGGCGCTGTGGGCGAATGTGCGCGCCGGCGAAATCGAGCAAGGCGGCAGCACGCTGACCCAGCAACTGGTGCGATCCTACTACCTCGACAACCGTCCCACGATCACGCGCAAGCTCAAGGAGATCGCCTTCGCCGTCATCCTCGACGCGCGATTCGAGAAGACGGACCTCATGAACGCCTATGTGAACGAGATCTTCCTCGGGCAGGACGGCGCGCGGGCTATCCACGGTTTCGGGCTGGGCAGCTACTTCTACTTCAACAAGCCGCTCCTTGAACTCGACGCGCATGAGATCGCCCTCCTAGTCGCGGTAATCAACGGACCCTCCTTTTACAACCCGTTCCGTCACCCAGAGCGCGCCAAGCGGCGACGAAACCTGGTCTTGGCCACGATGGAAAGCGACGCGCTCATCGACGGCAAGACCTATGAGCGTGCCGTGAGACAACCCCTCGCGCTCACTGGTACCCGCGAAGGGGGGCGTTACTACCCCGCGTTCATGGACCTCGTCCGTCTCGAACTCGCGACGGACTACGACCGTGACACGCTGTCGGCGCAGGGGCTCGCCATTCATACCACCTTGGATCCCCGCATCCAGCAGACGGCTGAGGCGGCCGCCAAGGCCACCTTGTCCGCCATCGAGCGCACCCGTGGAATCCCGGTAGGCACGCTGCAGGTCGCCATCGTCCTGCGGGCAAGCCAAACCGGCGACATCCACGCCGCGGTGGGAGGACGACAACCCGGCCGACAGGGATTCAACCGCGCCCTGAACGCGAAACGACCCGTTGGATCGTTGATCAAGCCGTTGGTTTACCTGGCGGCTCTCGAGTCGGGACGCTACAGCCTCGCGACACCGGTAGAGGACGTGCCGCTGGTCCTGCCCGAATTCAGCGACTACGCCCCGACCAATCACGACGGCAAGTTCCACGGCACCGTTCCCTTGGTTCGAGCACTCGGCGACTCGTTGAACGTGGCCTCGGTCCGCGTCGGGCTCGACATCGGCATCGGCGAGGTCGCCGAACGGCTCGGGAACGTCACGGGGAGGTATCCGAGCGCCTACCCGTCGCTGTTGCTCGGTGCCTACGACGCGTCGCCATTCGAGGTCTCCGAGATCTACGCCGTGTTCGCAAGCGGCGGTTTCAGGACACCTGCCAAAGCCGTCACCGCTGTCGTGGATGCCTACGGCGAGACCATCAAGCGCTACCCGATCGCTGTCGAGCAGACGTCCGACCCGAAGGATGCTGCGACCTTGACACGCGCGTTGCAGATCGCCATGGAACGCGGCACCGGCAAGTCCTCGCCGCTGGCCGAATCCGGCGTCGCCGGCAAGACCGGCACCTCCGACAACTACCGGGACAGTTGGTTTGCCGGCTACGATGCAAATTCCCTAGCCGTCGTCTGGGTCGGTCGCGACGACAACCAGCCCCACGGCCTTTCGGGGTCCCGGGGCGCGCTGCGGGTTTGGAACTCCCTAATGGCCCGGGCGGATGTCTCGCCCGCGCTGGGCATCGAGACGAAGAACGTGTCGATCGACTATGCCACGGGCCTCCGCGCCATGCCCCGCTGCGGCGGCACCGTTTCGATTCCAGTGCCCGCCCACCAGACGATTCGATGGAAGCCCGGCTGCGAACCGTAGCGCCCCAGGGCCGCCCCGACCGCGTCCGCAGGACGCGCCTTCGCCTCCGCTGTGCGTCGGGTCGCCTCGGGCCCAGCCCCGCCGTCGAACATGGAACCGCCTCCGAAGGGCGCGATGCGCCCTTCGTCGGATGTTCCATGCGAGGGGACGGGCTTGTCCTGTTTCGTCGTGGCGTTGCCTATGGCACAGACATCTGCTTTAGTCTCCGCATGGCTGTACTGAGAGCAGTCGCTTGCGCGGCACCCCTTGTCGTGGTGTTGTCGGGCTGCGCCAGCTCTACGCCCACGGATGATTCCCCCGCCATGTGGCTCATCAACGAACGGTCGGCCGAGGATGACTGGTTCTGCGAAGGCGCGGAGGACGGCGGCTGGGACTGCGTTCAGGATCCGCAACGAGTGGCGAATCCCGGGACGCTACGTCTGCCCAAACCCCTCTTCGCTCTGCCCGATACCACGGCACAGGGACAGGACCGACCCTACAGCCTCGGCGCAGCTCCTCAACAACCGGCGGATGGGGCGCAAGCCGAGCCAGAGGATTCATCGGCACCACTCTACCAACGGCTGTCCTACAGGCCCGATCGACCCACGCCGCTTAAGGATCTGCCCGGGAGCTTCTACGCGATCCAGGTCATCGCGCTGTCCTCCAAGGAGGATCTCGAGCAGTTCACCGTCGACAACGACCTGCCCCCGATGACAGGCGCGGTGGTCGAGAAGGACGGCAAACGGTTCTACGTGCTATTCGCGGGAATCTACCCGGATCGCGACACCGCAGAACGCGCCGCCCGGAGCCTGCCAGCGGAAATCAGCGCGCACGGAACCTGGGTCCGGTCCGTGGAATCGCTGCAGGCGGCCATGGCGCGGGCCGAGCAAATCCCTTGAGAGTCCTGATCCGTTCTCAGTACCGGTACTTCTCGAGCGTCTGACCCTTCATCGAGTACCCGGCCCTCGCCAGGCTGCTCGCATGACCCTCCAAGCCGAGTTCCCCTGTTACCCACACCGGGTCGTACATGGATTCAAGCGCCACGGGCTCTTCGAACTCCACGTACACGATCTGGTTCGGCGGCGGAGGCGGCACGTGAATACAAGCCCCGAAGTACGGCACGAGGAGGAAACTCGCCACCTTGTCGCCGACCACGTCGAGCGGCACAACGAAGCCGGGCAGCTTCACGTTCTCGCCATTCAGCTCGGGCACAACGCCGTCGACAGTCGTCACCGGGAAGTCGTCGAACAACGCCAAAGAGGAATGGTCTACGGCGGGCGGCGGTACCGTCTCGCCTTCCGGCAGCAGATCGTCCCAGGTCAGTTCCCGCGGTTCCCCCTGCTCGTCTCGCGCCTCGCCTTCCTCCGCCTCGCCGCCAGCGGCCCAGATTGGCCACGCGACGATCAGCAGGGCGACGAATCGTCTCGCGACCCGTTTCAGTTCCTGCAATTCCCAATCAGCCAATTCACGCGTCCCGGGTCAGGACCTCCAGCAAGTGACCATCGACATCGCGCCAATAGAAGCCCCGACCACCGTGCCGCGTATTGATCTTGCCGTCGTCCCAGGAGAACGGTCCCGAACCATAGGTCACGCCGCCGGCTTCGATGCGCGCGAAGATGCCGTCGAACTCCTCGTCGGAGACCTTGAAGGCGTAGTGGTGGCTCTTGAACTCCGCGGCGTTGTCGAAGTCCATGGTGAGCGAGTCGTTGACCTCGACCGGGGCGAAATGACCGACCGGGCCAAGATACCTAAGGCCCATGATGTCGGCGAAGAACCGCGCGGCGGCCTCCTTGTCCCGGGACGGAACGATGGTGTGGTTCAGTTCCATGGCGTTTCCTCGAATGATGCCCACACGCGAGGCGAACCATAGCGACCTCGGCGCTTCTTCGCCACCTCGAGCAAGCAAATGACGGACACCTACGTCCGCACCGTGAGTCCGTCCGCCAGCGAAAGGCGAAAGGCACGCCAAGCCGGAACTACGGCGAGCAGGCTGGCGGCCCCCGTAACCGCGGCGACGACGATGACGTCGAACCATCCCGGCAATCCGGCATGGAGGTAGAAACCGAAATTCGCGAGCACGACGGGCCGCGCGGCGAACATCGCCAGGTGCACCACGACGACGCCTAGCAGCGCCGCCACCGCGGCCAGCAACACCGCCTCCGCGAGGAGCAGCCCGAACACCAGGTGCGAACCCGCGCCCATCGAGCGCAGCACGGCCATCTCCCGGCGACGCTCCGAGAGGCTGGTCAACAGCGTGGTCAACATGCCGACCAGCCCTGCCGCGACAACCAGGATGCTGACCACCAACAGCGCCGCCTCCGCAGCGCCCAAGAGTTCCCAAAGCTGCTGGAGCGTGACGCCCGGAACGATCGCCATCAGCGGTTCGGCGGTGTATTCGTTGACAAATCGCTGCAGGCCGAACAGCAGCAGCTTCGACTCAAGTCCCACGATGCATGCCGTGATCGCATCCGGTTTGAGTTCCTCCGCAAGGGCGTCCGCTGCAACCACGGACTCCCGGGCACGGGGCGTGGTGGCCCAACCGGAATGAATGGCCTCGATGCCCGCCAATGTGACATGCACCGTGCGGTCCACCGGTGTGCCGGTCCTGGCGAGGATGCCGGTCACCTTGAACGGCAGTTCGTCGTGGTCCTTGAAGCTCACGTCGCCGATGCCGTGCGAGACGATGATGCCTTCGCCCACCGCGTAGCCCAGGGCCGCCGCGACGTCGGCGCCGAGCACCGCATCGTTGACGTTCACGAACGGCGCGCCCTCGGCGAAGGCAAGCGCTCGTCCGCGTGCGAATCGGTAGTGTTCGAAATAGCCACCATCGGTGCCCATCACGCGGAAGCCCCGGTGCGAGTCACCCAGCGAAATCGGAATCGTCCAGGCGACTTCCGGGCGGGCGCGAATCTCCTGGTAGCTGTCCCAGCCGATGTTGTTGGTGGCGTCGCCGATGCGGAACACCGAATACAGCAGCAGGTTGATCGGGCCACTGCGCGCCCCCACGATGAGATCGGCACCGGAGATCGTGTTCGTGAAGCTGGCCCGCGCCTCGGTGCGGACGCGGTCGACGCCGATCAGGAGGGCAACACTGACCGCCACCGACAGCACGGTTAGTCCTGCCGTCAGGCGTCGGTTGAGCAAGCTCTTCGCCGCCAACGAGAAGAGGATCGCGCTAGTCCGCATCGGCCTCCTCCCAAGCCCCCTCCATCGGCGCAGCGTTTATCTCGGCCATCGACACGGCACGCTCGAACGAAGTCGCCAGCGATGGATCGTGGCTCACGAACACCACCGTGCTGCCCGCGATCGCGCACTCCTCCAGGAGCAACTCGACGAAGGCGATCCGCGCCGCCGCATCCATCGCCGAGGTCGGCTCGTCGGCTACCACCAATGGCGGGCGACCGATCAACGCCCGTGCCACGGCGACGCGTTGCTGCTGGCCGATGCTGAGTTCCGTGACCCGCCGCCGGCGCAGGGCGTTCGCGCCCAGTCCGAGCCGCTCGAGCAAGCGGTCCGCCTCGTCCGAGAGCGACGCCGAGCTCTGCAACGCGACTGCGGCTCTCGCCCGGGAGAAGTGGCACGGCAGCACGACGTTGTCGACCAGCGACAGGTACGGCAGCAGGTTGAACATCTGGAAGACGAAGCCGATCTTCTCCGCCCGAAAGCGGTCCCGCGCCGCGGCTCCCAACGCCGAAACCGACTCCCCAAGGACATGCACCGTCCCCGCCGTCGGCGCCAAGATGCCGGCGACGAGGCATAGCAGGGTACTCTTGCCGCTGCCGCTCGGCCCTTCGACGAAAAGGCGCTCGCCCTGCGCGACTTCCAGCTCGTCTATCTCGACAACGCGGGCACCGCCGGCATAGGCGAACTCGACGCCGGCCAACCGGACTGCGGGCGAGTCGGATGTCGCCATGGTTCGGGTGGAGGCTAGAACCCGGTCAGCGCCGCTCGTGGCGATGCCGGGGTCAAGGTCTCGACGACAGCGGCATCGGGACCCACCGCTTGAAGTTCGACCTCCTCCAGGCCGTCGAAGGTCTCGAACACGGTCGCCTCCAGCCACTCGACGCCGGATTCGCAGCGGAAGTTGAAGGTGGCTTCGAGGTCGGCGTGCACTTCGGCATCTTCTCCGGCGTCGTGATCATCCCCGCCTTCCCCGGCGGCCTCGTGATCCTCGTGGTCGGTGTCGGAATGCTCGTCCGCCGCGTTGTGGTCGTGGTCGTCGCCAACGTGCGGGATCTTGACCTCGGGTTTGCCGGTCGACGTGCAAACCGTCGGCATGCGGAGGATGTTCTCCGGAACCTGAACGAGTCGCATCGCCTCTTCGAGGGCGGTGCGTTGCTCGTCATTCTCCGGTTCGTGTTCGAACCCGACGATGGAATCGAGGGGACTCTCGAAATGGACGACGACCTCGGTGCCTTCCTGGGCCAACTTCAGGACTGCGTGGCCGTGCTCGTGGGTGCCGTGGGTCTCCGCCGCGTCTGCGCCAAGGCCGACAACGAGCGCCATGGCGCCGACTGTTGTGCGATTTGTCATGGATTGCCTCCATTGGATGACTTGGGGTACCAGAATGAACCGGCATGGGTCATCCAATGAACGGAGGGCCCCGGGGCCCGTGCTCCTTGGCGATCCCCCAGGGGGCCAAGACGACAACAAGACGGACATCGACGATGACGTCCGGGAGACGGGTTGCCGGGATGGACGGCGCCGTCGTGGCGGCACTATCCAGACGATCGGCGTGGAGACACACGGTGCAGGGCACGTCTCCTTCGTCGAATGCGTGATCCGCATCGTGCAGCGTTGCGCCGACAAGCGCCCCAACCAGGACGCAAAGGCGTAGCACGCCTGCCGTCTGCCCTTGGGCGCCGCCGCGCAAACGAACCATTGCTTGCAGGCAGGTATTCGGGAGAACGCTAGAGGGCTTCGAGAATAGCTTCCGCCTTGCTTACCTCGAACGCACCGGGTGCTTCCACCGCCAGCTTGGTGACGACGCCGTCGTCGACAATCATGGCGTAACGTTCCGAGCGGGTGCCTAGACCGAACCCGCGACCATCCATTTCCAGCCCGATGGCAGCAGTGAATTCGCCATTGCCGTCTCCGGCCATGACCAACTCCTCGGCATTCCTGTCCGCGCCCCAGGCATCCATCACGAACGCATCGTTGACCGCGACGCAGACGATGCTGTCCACGCCCTTGGCTTTGATCTCATCGGCGTTGGCGACATAGCCCGGCAGATGCGCCTGGGAGCAGGTCGGTGTGAAAGCACCAGGAACCGCGAACAGGACCACCCTCTTCCCGCCAAACAGGTCACCGGTCGTGACCGCGGTCGGTCGGCCGCCCTGCATTATGTGCAGCGTCGCCTCCGGTAGCCTATCGCCTTCTTGAATCGCCATGCTCGTTCCTTAGATCGTGGGTCGGAAAGGGGCCGAGTTTACTGCACAGGCCGTGACGGATCGATGCACAGCAGACATGCCCATGCGTGGACGCCCGCCGAACCGTCCCGGGCGTGCTAACGTAGCTTCATCCCAGAGGCGACAAGGTTCTCCCATGGCCGGCAGCGTCGAAGCCATCTACGTCTCGGCCAACCATGGCGAACCAAAGGCGTCAATTCCGCACGCCGAGCTGCGCGAGAACGTCGGGCTGATCGGCGACCGCTACGCCGGCCACGGCGTTGTGTCCATCATCGAGGCTGAAGCCGTGGAGGCGTTCAACGAGACCACCGGCTTGAGCGTGTCTGCGGGCGAGACGGGTCGCAACGTCGTTACCCGCGGGATCCGCCTAAACGACCTGGTGGGTCGAACGTTCCGCCTCGGCGAGGCAACCCTCAAGGGCTTCGAACTCTGCGAACCGTGTCGAGTCCTGGGCGGCCGCTTGGCAACCGGCTCGGTCAGACCCCAGGACGTCGTGAAAGCGTTCACCCATAGTGCCGGGATCCGCGCACGGGTCGTGGCGTCGGGACGGGTCTCGCCGGGCGACGTGGTAGCGCGGCTGATCACCGCTTAGGCGTCAGCCAGCGACGGACCGTGGACGTCGCTGCGCGCGAGCATCGCGCCCTTCTCTACGCACTTACAAGCGTCGCGCTGTGGTCCACGGTGGCCACCGGATTCAAGCTCGGCCTGCGCGATATGGCCCCGGCGCAATTGCTGCTGCTCGGTTGCGTCGTCGCACTGCTCTTCTTCGCCGTCGCCCGAGGGTTCGTGAGCGCCAGGTTGACCCTGCGCCAGCACGCTGCAGCCGCAGCCCTGGGCATCGTCAACCCGTTCGCCTACTACCTGATCCTGTTCGAAGCCTACGACCGGCTGCCGGCTCAGATCGCCCAACCACTCAACTTCACGTGGGCGATCGCGCTGGCGTTGCTGGCCATGCCGTTGCTACGGCAAAGACTATCCACGCGGGGGTGGATCGGCGTCTTGATCGGCTACGTCGGAGTCGTCGTGATCCTGACCAAGGGTGAATTCGACGGCGTCGGACACTACGACCCGCTCGGTGTTGTCTTGGCCCTCGCCAGCGCCTTGATCTGGGCGTGGTACTGGATCATGACCGTTCGCCTTGGCATTCACCCGGTGCCGCTCATGCTTAACGGATTTGCCGTCGCCACCTGCCTTGTCGCCGTGTTCTGCTGGACCACCGTTGGATTGCCGACCTTGAACCTCGAGACCGCTGGCTACGGTGCGTGGGTGGGTCTGGTCGAGACCGGGATCGCCTTCCTGTCGTGGCAGCGCGCCATGACGATCACGGCACACGCCGGAAAGCTAGGCGCGCTGATCTTCCTGGCACCGTTCCTGTCACTGGTCCTGATTGCGGTGGTGCTCGGCGAAGCCATCCATCCCAGCGCCGTAGTCGGGCTGGCATTGATTGCTGCTGGGCTCGTGCTGTCGCGGTGGCCATCGGCGAGCAATACCGCGTAGCGGCGACCCCGGTGGTCGACCGCGTCATCGACCAAATCCGCTAGATCACGGCTTCGATCAGATGCGGGCCGCCTTCCGCAAACGCATCGCGCAAGCTCTTGTCGAACGCCGCGCAGGTTTCTGCCCGGGATCCCGTGACGCCTTGCGCCTTGGCAAGCGCGACCCAATCCAGGTCCGGCCGCGACAGGTCGAAGAGACTGGCCGCCCGTTCGCCGATCTCGTTGACGCCGAGACGCCGGTATTCGACCTCAAGGATGTTGTACTGGCGGTTGGAGAAGATGACCGCGACCAGGTCGAGGTTCTCCCTCGCTGCGGTCCACAGGAACTGGTTGGTGTACATGGCGCCGCCATCGCCAAGCAGGGCCAGCACCGGGCGGTCGGGACAGGCGACGGCGGCGCCGACAGCCGCGGGTCCGCCTTGGCCGATGGAACCCCCGGTGAGATTGAGCCAGGTGTGCGGCACGCAACGCTGCATTGCGCCGTAGGCTGCGCCGCCGCCTCCGGAGTCCACAGCGACGATGCAGTTGTCCGGCGCGCGTGCCGCGAGGATCGCGGCAATGCTGCGAACCCGAAGCGGACCGGCGGGAACTTCGGGTCGCCGGCCACCCGGGCCTTCGGGCGCAGGCGCATCCAGCGCGTCGGCGATGTCGGCGAGTGCACCTGCCACGTCCTCGTGTCGGTGCGCCACGCGGATCACCTCGCAGCCCGCCGGCACCAGGTCGCTCGGTAGGTTTTGGTATGCGAAGAAGCTCACCGGGCGATCCGCTCCGACGAGGACCAGTCGCCGAACTGTCGCCAAGAGTTGCAGAATCTGTTCCGGGAAATACGGCAGCCGATTGACCAGGGGTAGGTCCGGACCCGCTTCCACCCGCGCCGGGAACGTGGGGGAATACACCGAGCAACCCGTCTTCGCGGCGATGCGCCCCGCCCCCACTAGACCGCCGTCGGCGAGGCCGTTGCCGTCTACGAACAGCACCGTGTCCGCGTCGATCTGCCGCGCCGCCGACTCGATCGCCTCCGCTGGCACCCGGCACTTGGCAACCGCGGCATCGAACCCGGCGGCTTTCGGGGTTGCCCGCCCGGGGCCCCAGGCGCAGTCGGCGGGCAGGATCAGCGTCGAGATGCCCCCACGGGGGTCGGGGTTGGGTGCCATCGCGGCACGAACGGCATCCGCGGCGTCGAGGCCGGCACCTTCGCTGGTGCGGGAAGTACGAATCCAATTCGACACCGGTTTGGCGACGGCCTCGATGTCCGAGGTCAGCGGCGCGTCGTAGGCGACGTGATGAATCGCGTGGTCGCCGATCACGTTCACGAGCGGCGTGCCCGCCCGACGGCAGTTGTGCAGGTTGGCGATGCCGTTGCCGAGACCGGCGCCGAGATGCAGCAACGTCGTTGCGGGCACGCCCTTCATGCGCCCGTAGCCATCCGCCGCGCCGGTGCAGACGCCCTCGAACAGGCACAGGATGGCTCGTGATTCGGGAACCGCGTCGATGGCCTGGACCAGGTGCATCTCGGAGGTTCCCGGATTCGCGAAGCAAGTGTCCACACCGTGGGCCATGAGGGTTCGAATTACACTCTGTGCACCGTTCACCGGGCGCCTCCTCGGCTCAAAGGGCGGAGAGTTTGCCATATACTCCGCTGCCCGCGTCGAACCCCGAGGAAGCCCATGGCGTATGCATTTACACGGCTCAGTGCCCGCGGGAGCGACTACGGAACTGCCTACCGAGCATTGCAGGCTGGCGGCGTAGAACCGGCCAGCTTCTGGGGTGTCTTCCACGGCCTCTTCGGCGTCGCCTCCAACGAGTTGATCGTGGTCAGCTACGGCGACGTCGACCACGTCCACGACGCCATCGCCGGGATGGATGAAGTCGTCGCCGCAAACACGCTGCTACTCGAGCCGACGGTACGCCCAACGGAGTACGCGCCGCGCACGCGGGAAGGGTTGTACGTATTCCGATTCTTCGAGGTCGAACACAAGGACGTGGATACGATCGCTGCCCTGTCGTTCGAGGCATGGAAGACCTTCGAGAACGTCGACGCCTACAAGGCCGAGCCCCAGGGACTGTTCCGGCAGCGCGACACGAGCGCCGCGACGGGTCGCATGTTGCTGTGCACCTGGTACGACGGTCTCAACTCCTGGCAGGCATCGCGCACGCCGCCCGCAGCCGCCAGCACGAATTTCCGCCAACGACACACGTTGACCAAGGGCACCATCGCTTTCGCTACCCGGCTGCTTGTATGAACGCCGAAGAGCATGCGCTGTTCGCCAACGACACGTTCTACATGGCGTTCGCGCAGAAGGACATCGAGGCGATGCAGCGCCTGTGGGCCGCCGATCACGCGACGTTCTGCGTCCATCCCGGGTGGCCGACCATCACCGGTCGTCGCGAAATCCTTGAGAGCTGGCGACGAATCCTAGGCAATCCCGAGCAGCCGGGGATCGACTTCTACAACGCCAAGGCGACTGCGGTCGGCGACGTGGTGGTGGTGACCTGCTACGAGGAACTGCCCGGATCGATCTGCGCCGCCACCAACGGCTTCATCCCGGAGCAGGGCGAGATGAGGTTGTTCCATCACCACTCCGGACCGTGCGCGAATCCCCCGCCGCCGAGTGGCGCACGTTCGGGGTAAGGCGGTGAGCGGCGGGCGCCATGGGCTGACCCTCCGCCAACGTACGCGCGCCCGATTCGGTTTGGGTACAATGCGGCGTTTTCGTGAACCACGAGAGATTGAAGGGGAGTCATGCCGACCTTGTCCGCCGGTAAACGTCTTAAGAGCGCCGTCTGCACCACGGAGATCATGGTGATCGCCGCCCCGGACGGCGATGTCGAACTGTCCTGCGGCGGCACGCCAATGGTCGAGGGAGACAGCGCAAACGGCGGCGCCGTGGACCCGGGCCATTCCGACGGCACCGCGATCGGCAAGCGCTACGTGAACGCCGACGGCTCGCTGGAAGTCCTGTGCGTCAAGGCGGGCGACGGCTCGCTGTCGTCCGGGGACGCCGCGCTCAACGTCAAGGACGCCAAGAAGCTGCCCAAGACCGACTGAACCGTCCTCCGCCCTCTGCCGCCCACCACGGAGCTTTAGCCCGTGAACACCATGATGCTTCTCGAGATGGCCACGTCCGGGTTTGGCCAACGCATCGCCTTCACCGATCCTGCGCAAGGCGCCTCGATCACATACCAGGAACTCTACGACGCCGCCGGCGCCGCTGCGCACAAAATCCGGGAGTCCGGCGCGTCCCGGGTCGCCATGCTCGACGTCAGCAACTTGGCAGTGCCGATCGCGCTCTTCGCGAGCGGCTGGGCGAACGTGCCCTATGTCCCCATCAACTACCGGCTCACGGGCGAAGAGATCGATGCGCTCCTCGCCCGCGTGCAGCCCGCGTACCTCATCACCGACCCTGACCGCCTGACGAATTTCCAGGACCGCGCCGGCGTAGATGCTGTTTCCCGGCAATCCTTCCTCGACGTCGCCCGCGCCGGCGGCGGCGAACACGAGCAGCGGTCGATGGATCCCGATGACGTCGGCGTGCTGCTCTTCACGAGCGGCACCACGGGTGTCCCGAAGGCGGCAGTGCTGCGTCACAAACACCTGGTCTCGTACATCGTCAGTTCCGTGGAGTTCATGTCCGCCGACGAAGACGAAGCGGCTTTGGTCTGCGTGCCGCCCTACCACATCGCCGGCATCGCGGCGGCGTTGAGCTCGGTCTACGCCGGGCGACGGGTCGTGCAACTCGCCAATTTCAGCGCCGACGCCTGGATCGAAACCGCGCGTCACGAACGCATCACCACCGCCTTCGTGGTGCCCACGATGCTCTCGAGGATCGTCGACGCCCTCGAGGGCGAAAAGACCGCCGGCATGGATCACCTCCAATCGTTGTCCTACGGCGGCGGCAAGATGCCGCTGGCGGTGATCGAAAAAGCCATGGCGCTGTTTCCCGACACCGATTTCACCAACGCCTACGGGCTCACCGAGACGAGCTCCACGATCACCGTGCTCGGTCCGGACGAACACCGCATCGCCGCAGCGAGCGAAGACCCGGATGGGCGACGGCGGCTCATCTCCGTCGGCATCCCCCTGCCCGGCATCGAGATCGAAGTCCGCGACGAGGAAGGACGGTTTCTCGGCCCCGAACAACGCGGCGAGATACACGTCCGCGGCGAACAGGTGTCGGGCGAATACGAGGACCGCGGCAGCCTGGTGGACCCGGACGGTTGGTTCCCGACGCGGGATGCCGGCTTCATGGACGCCGACGGCTACCTGTTCCTTGACGGCCGGGCCGACGACGTCATTGTCCGCGGTGGCGAGAACATGTCACCCGGCGAAATCGAGGACATGCTAATCGCCCACGAGGCGGTGACCGACGCGGCGGTGGTCGGCATCCCCAGCGAGGAGTGGGGCGAGGCCGTGGCAAGCGCAGTGGTCGTGAAAAGCGACATGCCCGCCAACGAGTTGCTGGCCGAGGCGTTGAAGGAGTGGGTCAAGGCTCACATGCGTTCCTCCCGCGTACCCGAGGTCATCGAGTTCTGGGGCGAACTGCCGTACAACGAGACCGGCAAGCTGCTGCGGCGAGTGGTCAAGGACAGGCTCACGTCACCCAAGGAGAACGTGCACGCGCCCCTGCCGCTGCTGTTCGCCAGCGATATCGAGCGGTCGCGCGCGTTCTACTGCGATCAACTCGGATTCACGCTCACGAACCGCTACGACCCGGACGGGAAACTGTCCTGGTGCATGCTGGCCATGGAAGGTGCCCGCATCATGCTGGAGCAGGCCGACTCGGAACGCCTGGTCGGCTTGACCGAACACCGAACCGACATCGCCTTGTACTTCCTCTGCGAGGATGTCGACGTACTGCACGAGCGGTTCACGGCCAACGGCGTCGACTTAGAACCCCCATTCGTCGCGTTCTACGGCATGAAGCAGCTCGAGGTCCGGGATCCCGACGGACGCTTCCTATGCTTCGAGCATCCGATTCGAGACGACGTGGATCCATAAGACCGGACGACTACTCCACGGCGTCGATCAACCCCCAGTCGAGCGCGGCGCGGACGTCGATCCTCGCACCCGTCAAGGCCATGTACGCCAGTCGGCGTCGACCGATTCGGCGCAGAATGCTGGTCGTTCCGCCAGCGCCCGGGATGAGTCCCATGCCGACTTCCGGAAGCTGAAAGAATGCATCTTCGCAGGCCACCACCCGCCCTGCGAAGGCAGGCAATTCGATGCCCGCGCCGATGCACGCGCCGTGCAGCCTCGCCTCGACACGGTCCCGCAGGCAATCGATCAGCGCACCGGCATGGCGCGCCATCCTGGAAGCGTGGGCGATGCCCGCGTCCGTCGCCTCGCCGAATTCGTCGAGGTCACCCCCGGCGCTGAAACAGGCACCGGCACCATCCATCACGATGTGTCGAACGGTGTCATCGGCCATGGCGAGGCCTAAGGCTTCGCAAAGGCCATCGCGGAGGCTCGCGGAATAGGCATTGCGCTTGTGAGGCCGATTGAGCGTGATGCGCAACGTGTCGTCATGGCGTTCGATGAGCACCACCGGAGTATCCGGCTCGGGCCGCGACGAACGGCGTTCCCGGTTCGCCAGCCAAGCCTGGAACTCCGCGCCGTGCTGCAGGGTGGAGTACGCCAGGGACTCGGCGAAGGCGGAGTCCGGAGCGCCGACCCGGGCGTTGTGGCGGAGCAGGCGCACTAGGACGGAGGACGCAACGGGATTGCGATCGATCTCGCCAGTGACCGTCGCCGCGTCTTCGGGTGTCGCGACAACGTCGACTACCTCCGGAACCTCGCCGTGGGTCGGTTGGCCGCTCTCGACGAGACCCACCACGGGGCAGTTCGGTTGGGCGTGAAACAACGGCGACGGCTGGCCATCGAGGCGGACTGCGACCCAGGGCGTTCCCGCCGCGGTCGAGAGGGACTCGTAACCCTCCGCTGAACCGAGGCGGGCGGCGAGTTCCATGAGCGACATCGATCTCACGGCCAGCGTCCGATCCGCTTTCCTCCCGAGGATTGTACTCCCGGCGCCGGGCGCTTACGGCAAGTAGGTGTCCCATGGGTTTCGAAGTCCATGTGCTAAGCTCGCCGCCGAGTAAGCCGACCGAAACAGCAGGCCATGGCTCCGGGCGTTATCGGCGAACACCCACGTACCCATCGCCAGGGCTTTCTGATCGTCAACGCCGACGTCGGTGGTACCGCCGACCTGGATGTGCGCTGCCGCGACGGCCGGGTCGTCGAAATCGGTCGCGGCCTTGCCGCTTCGGCCAACGAAGACAGCTTCGACGCTCGGGGTGGCACCTTGCTTCCGGGCCTGAACGACCACCACATCCACCTGTTCGCCCTGGCCGCCGCCCGACGTTCCGTGGCATGTGGCCCACCGTCGGTAACGACGCGCACCGAACTTGAAGCGGCCTTGGAGGCCGCACCCGGTGAAGACTGGATTCGCGGGGTCGGCTACCACGAGTCCGTCGCCGGGATGCTCGACAAGCACTCCCTCGACGAGATCCGAGATGACCGGCCGGTCCGTATCCAGCACCGCTCGGGAAAGCTGTGGTTCATCAACTCGCTAGCCGGCCGTCGCCTCGGCATCGAAACGACGGACGGGCAGTTGTTCAGATTGGACGAGCTGTTGCGGGACCGGCTAGCCGAAGACAGCGATCTCATTGCGGCGGTGGAGGAGACGTCACGCCTGCTGGCCGGCTACGGCATCACCGGCATCACGGACGCCACCTACACGAACGACAAGACGACCGAGTCCCTCTACCGAAAACTCGACCTCCGCCAACGCGTGAACCTGATGGGAGACGAATCGCTTGAAAGCGGGTCGTTGAAAATCATGCTGGACGACGCGGTTCTTCCCGACTTTGACGGCCTCCAAGAACGCGTTGCCCAAGCTCACCGCCGGGGGCGGCCAGTGGCCTTTCACTGCGTGACACGTACGGAACTGGTCTTCGCGCTGGCCGCGTTGCGCAACGCCGGCACGCTGCCGGGAGACCGCATCGAACACGCCTCGGTTGCCGACGTGCCGACCATGCGGCTCCTGCGCGAGGTCTCGGGCGACCAGGGCTGCGTCACCGTCGTCACGCAGCCGAACTTCATCGCCGAGCGGGGCGATCACTACCTCCGGGACGTCCCCGCCCAAGACCACGACAACCTCTATCGGTGCCGAGGCTTCCTGGAGGCGGGCATTCCCCTCGGCGGAGGAACGGACTCACCCTATGGCGATCCGGACCCTTGGGCCGCCATGCGTGCGGCGGTAGAGCGGCGAACGACGAAAGGACGGATCGTCGGTGCCAACGAGGCGCTCTGCCCCGAGCGGGCGCTTGAGTTGTTCCTAACGCCGCTGGACAGTCCGGGCGGAACTCCGCGCAGCGTGGTCGTCGGCGCGCCGGTGGACTTCTGCGTCCTGGCCAAGCCGTGGGAGGAAGCGCGCGATTCGTTGGCGGCGAAACTGGTCACTCGGACGATCCGCCACTAACACAACGCATCTACCACTTCCAATCCAGCATCAACCATAGCTTGGTGATGTCGCTGGCATGCTCGTCCGCCGAGTACTGCGCCGTCTTGAACAGGAAAGACAGGTTGTCGCGCAGCGGGTAGGTAACGGCAAGGCCAATCTCCGATCCGTAGTCCGCACCGCCTTCGTCGGCCTGGAAGTCGTGGAAGACACCCGTCACCGTGGCGTCGCCGACCTTGCCCGCGACGCTGAACCAAGTGTCGCGAACGCCCGTGGCGGGCGTCGCGAGGAAACGGTCCGTCCAGCCCTGGAACTTGTGAAGCGTGGCCACCGGGGTGCGGAAACCGGCCGCGCCAGCGTCGCTGCCGAGCACTTCGATAGCGCCTGTCAACGTCAGCCCGCCCAACGTGGCAACGCCCTGCACCGAGTAGTAGAGCGCGTCGTAGGACACCGGGTTGTCGGCGTAGTCGCTCTGACGTGCCAGGGCGGCGCTTACCGTCAGCGCCTCGAACTCGCCCTGGTAGTCGACCCCGTAGGTGGCGTTCGAGTTGGGCGGGCCGTTCGCGTTCGACAGGTCGAACAGGTAGGCGAAGCCCGCCACGGTGTGGCCCTCGGCGGCTGATGCCGTGGCGCGGAAGGCGTGGGAATTACCGTACCAGTCACCCGGCTGCGCCGCGTCGCCCGGGCCGAAGATGCGGTTGACGTTGTGGATGTAGCTGTAGTCGAGGTCGATGGTGCCGGCCTTGCCCTGGATGCGCAGGGCGTCGTAGGTCTGCTCGTTCTGGCGGTAGGCGACGCCCCCCAGAACGCTTTGCCCGCCGTGGTTCAGGCGCTGCCGACCCACCGGCACCGGGGTGTCGCCGTTGCCGTACTTGACGAACGCCTGGTTGAGGTCGAAGCCCTTCGGGTCGGCGACGACGGGATATTCGGTGCGCCCGTTGGTGGTCGAGTTGAAGTCCTCGATGCCGAGGATCAAGGAGTAGTCGGTCTCGATTCCGAATGTGAAGTTGCCGGTTTCGGCGGAATTCCAGGTCAGGCGGGCGCGCGCGGTCGAGGCGAGGGCGTCCTTCGCGACGCCGTCCTGGGATACATGCTCGAGCCGGTACCGGAACCCCAGGGACGTCTTGCCGTCCGCGACGGCTTTCGCCAAGTCGACCGCCGACGCCGACGCCCCAAAGGCGACTGACGAGGCAATCAGTACGACCGTCAGACGCCGCGCCCGACCCGACCCACGGTGGTCGTCGATAGCTACGTTCCTTGCCATGGTTCGACCCGTCCTGCACCGGCTTGGATCGCATTTTACCGCGCGCCGGGCACAGACGCTCGACCTGACTCGATGCGTCGTTGCCCCGACCGCTGTTCGTACTATCATCGTCGCGCCTTGCCGTTCTGAGAGAACAAGAACCGTGATACGCGGCGCCCTCGACAATCTGCGGGTTCTCGACCTCACCGACGAACGCGCCATCTACGGCGCCAAGATGCTCGCCGATCTCGGCGCGGAAGTGATACGGCCCGAGCCTCCCGGCGGCGAAGCGCTGCGCGACCGAGGTCCCCGCATCGAAGGCGCCACACCGGGCGTCTCGCTATGGCACGCGTTCTTCGCCTCCAGCCGCCGATTCGTGACGCTGGAGCCGGAGACCGAGGCTGGCAACGACCTGCTGCGGCGGCTCGTTGACTGCTCGGATGTCGTCCTGGCGTCGTCGGGCGCGTTTGCGGTTGCCGAAGCGCGCCTAGACGAAGCGCGGCGACGGCGGCCGGAACTCATTGTCGTCGAGGTCTCTTCCTTCGGGCCGGACGGCCCGTGGCGCGACTTCCTCGCCCCCGATCTGGTAGCGGGCGCACTGGGCGGCGCGGTGGCAACCACGGGGGACGCCGACACCCCGCCTCTGAAGACCTTTGGCGAACTGAATTTCATTCTGTCCGGCGCATACACCGCCATCGCGACGCTGGCGGCGCTGTACCGGGTCCGCGACTCCGGCACGGGACAGCGCGCGCACGTGCCGGTACACGAGTGCATCGCATCCTGCCTGGAACACGTATTGCTCTGGTACTGGCACCACGACAGAATGCCCAATGCCGCCGGTCCTGTGCTTGCGCGGCGCGGCAGCCTGCACTGGACGAACGCCTACGTCGTGATGCCGGCCAAGGACGGCGCGATCATGGTCACGCCGACGCCGAGTTTCGACAACCAACTGGTATGGCTGATCGAGCAGGATGCCCAAGAGGATCTGCTCGATCCCAGGTACCAGGAACCGGAGCACCGCCGCCACTATATCCGTCGGTTCATGGAAGTGCTGCGCAACTGGGTCTCGAGGCGTGAGGTTGAGGAACTCTTCTTCGAAGCCCAGGAACATCACGCCCCCTACGGATGGGTACTGCCGATCGATAAGGTGGCCGAGAATCCCCAACTGCAAGCACGCGACTGGTGGATCGAGTACCCGATCGCCGCGACATCTGTTCGCGGGCCCGGGGCACCGTACCGGTTTGCCGACACGCCTTGGCGGCTCGGCCCCTACGGCGAGCCGGGTGCAGATACCGAGAACGTTGCAGAGTTGGCAACATCGCACCCACGAGTCCCTCCTGCACGCCAATGTGCACCCAGCAAGGATCGGCCCTTGAACGGCGTGCGGATCCTGGACTTCACCCATGTTCTCGCCGGTCCATTCGCGACACGAATACTCGCGGATCTAGGCGCCGATGTCGTGAAGGTCATCTCCTCGGCCCGGACGGGCCCCAACGCACCTGATGGCGCGTACTACGTCATGTGGAACCGAAACAAGCGCGCCCTGGCGCTGGACATGTCCCACGACGAGAGCCGCGCCACCTGCGCCCGGCTCGCCGAAGTCGCCGACGTGGTTATCGACAACTTCTCCGTGGGCGTGTTGGATCGCTGGGAAGTGGGCTACGACACCATCAGCCCTTCGAATCCCGGCGTCGTCTACGTGCAGATGTCGGGCATGGGCGACGGCGGACCCTGGTCGAGTTTCGTGACGTACGCGCCAACCATCCACGCCCTGGCAGGCCTTACCTACCTGACCGGCGTACCGGGCCGGCAGGACATCGGTATCGGGTTCTCGTATAACGACCATTGCGCAGGACTGCACGGCGCTTTCGCGATCCTGGCCGCCCTGGAGGCGCGTCGGCACACGGGCCGCGGACAACGCATCGACCTGTCGCAGTTCGAGGTCGGGGTCGGCTTGGCCGGCCCGTCGCTCCTCGACTACTTCGCCAACGGCCGCTCGGCCGAGCCAACCGGCAACACGCTCCCCTACGACTGCGCAGCGCCCCACGGGTGCTTCCCGTGCGCGGGTGCCGCGAGCGAAGCGGTCGTCGACGAGCGCTGGGTCGCCATCGCCTGCATGACCGACGGCCAATGGCACGCCCTGTGCGAAGTGATGGGCAATCCCGCGTGGTCACGCCACCCGTCCCTCGAAACTGCCCGGGGACGTAGGGACCGCGCCGACCTCGACGCCCGCGTCGGCGCGTGGACAAGAACCCTGACCGCAACCGAAGTCATGGAGCGTTGCCAGGCCGCTGGCGTCCCGGCTGGCGTCGTGCAGAGCGGCGCGGACCTCGGCGATGCCGATCCCCAGCTTCGGCGCAGCGGATTCCTATTCCCCATCGAGGAGCCCCACCCGGTGCTCGGGCAGACCTACGCGGACCGGTTGCCGATCCGCTTCTCGGATACGCCTTGCGATGTCTATGGGCGCACCCGCCGAGTGGGCGAGGACAACGCTGCCGTGCTAGCCGACTGGCTTGGAATGACGGCGAAGGAGGTCAGGCAGGGCGAGGACGACGGGTTCTTCGTCTAGGGCATCAACGCCCGCAGCAGACCGCACTGGGAGTGGCTTTGCCTCATGGCAATGCGCGCTGGCAAGTCGTCGCAAAACGACAGGTTTCTGCGTCAGGTGCGCCGCACGGTCGCGACGAGGCGTTTGCCGAGCGTCGCCAGGGCCGCCTCCACCTGGTCGACGTGGGATCGGTGGCGCAGGTCGAGTAGCCGGCGCACGGTGCCCTCGACGGTCCCAAGTTCACGAGCCATCGCGACGTTGGAGAGTTCGCTCTCTCTCATCGCCTCGTAGAGCGCAACCTTGGCGGCGACCAGCAGCGGGGGTTCGACGCGTTGACAGCCGGGCTTGCGCGACGGCCTGGGAATCCTGCGCCGATCCCGTATGCAGTGGTCCAGCACATCGACTAGCAATGTGCTGGCGGCCTCCTGTTCGTCGCCTTCAGCGCACGCCGTGCGCGCGTCGGCAAAGTCCGGAAAGACGACATCAACAATACCGCGTCGGGTCTTAGTGAGTTCGACTGGATAGGCAATCTGCATCGGCCACCTCGCGTTGAAAGTTCGGCGAAGTGTGCCGCCTCGAAGGCCTCGTACCCGTACGCCATCGGCCTACGAACGTGTGCGACTTCTCGGAATGTGCCGTGAGATATTTCCCATACGCCTGCGATCCGCTGGCGCGTCAGCGGGTCGCGAGCTTCCCGAAGACCTCGGCGTCGTGTTCGCCGAGTCTAGGGGCCCGGCGCGAGATCGCCCAAGGGCTCGCCTTGAAGACATATGGCGCTCCGGGATACACAACCGCACCGGCTCGGTCGTCGTGGTGCACCGGGACATGGAACCCGCGCGCTCTGAAGTGGGGATCCTCGAACGCTTCGTCCGGCGAGTTGACGACGCCGACCGCCAAGCCCGCGCGCTGGCAACCCGTGAAGAAATCCTGGGCCGAGACCTTCGATGCGATGAGCCGCAGCGCCTCGCGTCCCGCGCCGAAGATCGCCGTGACCTCGTCGTCGCGGCCGATCTTCGCCAAGTCGAACGGGCCCTCCCAATTAGCGCCCATCGTCAGGAACACCGCCTCCGGCAGTTCGGCTTCGAGACCGAGGTCCTCGAGCCATCCGAGGAGAGCGGCGAACTCGTGCGGCCGACGTGGCGGAACGCCTGTATTGGCGTGGCGGCCATCGGCGCATTCCTGTTGGGTCTCCCGGGATGGCGAAACCGAGGCGTGTCGCCCGGTCTGCCGCTGTACCGTCCTCTTCGAGACCAACCAGGTCGTGGTGGCCGCCTCGGTGGTGACGTTGCTGGCCGCCGTCATGCTCACGTCGATGAACTGACCCGAGCCGCCGACGCCTCGGTGCAGCAGGGCGGTGAGGACCGACAGGACCGCGAAGTGGCTCGCCGTGTGGTAACCCTGCAGCGGACCGCGAATCGGCGGCAGCGTGTGGTCGTCGTAGCCACAGCTCCAAGGCGGCCCCGACGCCGCCATGAGCGTCAGATCCGTGTACGGCAAATCGCTCTTCGGATCGTTGCGTCCGTAGGGCGTGACCGCGACGTGCACCAGTTCGGGGCGGATGCGTTTCAGGTCCTGGTAGTCGAGGCCCAGTTCGCCGAGCCGCCGTCGTGGTTCCGCTTCCAGCAGCACATCGGCCGTCGCCGCAAGCGCCCGGAACCGCTCGCGGCCTGCCGGCGCGTCCAGGTCGACGACGACCCCCCGCTTGCTGGTGTGGTAGTGCCACCAATAGAGGCTGCGGTCCTGCCCCGGCTCGTCGTCGACAAACGGCGGGTAGTTGCGCGACGGATCGCCGCCCGGCGGTTCCACGAGTATCACGTCGGCGCCCATATCGGCGAGCAACTTGCCCGCCCAGGCGATCGGCGCCTGCGCCAACTCGACGACCCGCACGCCGGCGAGCGCGCCAAGGGGTTTGCCGGCGGTCTCGGGCGGCGAGGTCACAACACGCCCTCCTCTTCCAGGCGGGCGACCTCCTCCGCACTGAGACCGAGCAGGCCGGTCAGCACGTCCACGTTGTGTTCGCCGAGACACGGACCGCCACGCGCAATGCTCCAGTCGGTCTCCGAGAAACGTACAGGCTGGCCATCCACACGGACGTCGCCCATTTCGGTGTGCGCAACGGTCGGCCAAAGACCGAAATCGGCGGTGCTGGCATCCACATCGATGCGTTCCTCCGGCTTCATCACTGCGGACACGGGAACACCTGCCTCGCGCAGCAGCGTCTCCACGTCGAACTTGCTGCGGGGCCTCGTCCAAGCGCCAACGAGTTGGTCAAGTTCGTCTTGGGCAACCAGTCGCGCGACCAGGTTCTCGTAGGCCGGCTCAGTGCACCACGACTCGCCCACGAGCTCTGCGAAGCGCCGCCAGTCGTCCTCGTCGCGGCAGGCGATGGCGACCCAGTCGTCATCCCCTTCGCACGGGTAGATGCCGTGGGGCGCCATTGGGGGCCATTGGTTCCGGTTGGCGTGGGGTTTCCCTTCCCGACGCGTCGGTCGACCGTTTACCGTCCAATCGAGGAGCGCCGGACCGTGCAGGGTCAGCGCCGCCTCCGTGCAGGCGAGGTCCACCCATTGGCCTTCGCCGGTACGCTGGCGATGGACAAGCGCCAGGAGGATCGCCATCGCCATGAAATAGGCACCGGTGTGGTCCATGTAGGAATAGCCCCAACCGGCGGGTTCGCGTCCCGGCAATCCGGACGTGAAGGTCAACCCGGAGACCGCCTGGACGATGGGACCCCAGGTCTTGAAACCGCTGTACGGGCCGGTGTGGCCGAACCCGCAGTTCGATACGTAGATGATGTCCGGCTTGATCTCTCTCAGCCGCTCGTACCCGAAGCCCCAGCGATCCATGACGCCCTTGGCGAAGTTCTCGCTCACCACGTCCGAGACCTCGATCAGTTGCTCGAGAATCCGTTTCGCCCTGGCAGTGCGGAGATTGAGTGTGATGCCGTACTTGCCGGCGTTATGGTTGTTGAACGCGCCGCCCAAGTTGATGCCGCGCCGCTCGTCCACGAACGGTGGCGCGCCGCGCAGGATGTCCCATCGACCCCGGCGGACAGGGTCCTCGATGCGGATCACCTCGGCACCGAAGGATGCCAGCCACTTGGTGGCCCCCGCCCCGGCAAGCTGGCCGGTGAAATCGCATATGCGGAATGCGGAGAGCGCTTCGGCCATGCTTCTGCCCGTCGAAAAACGCACGAGTGTAGTCCGAACGATCGCTTCGGACACGCGCGGTGCCTATCGGGCCAAGGCGGTTTGCTAAGATGGTTCGCTTTCCTCGAGGAGCCTCCGAATGACGCAAACCAGTGCCTCCGCCTCCCGAGCCATTTCCCCCGCCGACGGACCTGTCGCCGTAACCGGTGCGAGCGGCTACATCGGCTCTTGGATCGTTCTCGACCTGGTGGAGCAGGGCTACGCAGTGCGTTCGTGCGTTCGGGACGCCTCGCGAGCCGACAAGGTGGATCACCTTCTGGCGCTCAACGACGCGGGGCTGCGCGGGCGGACTACGCTGCACGAGGGCGACATCTTCGACGCCGGCAGCTACGATGCCGCGTTCGACGGCTGCAGCACCGTCATCCACGCCGGCGCCGCCGTTGGCTACAACCGGGAAACGCCGCAGCAGGTCTACGACGGCTGTTTCACCGAGGTCCAGCACGTACTGGACTCGGCACGCAAGTCGGGCACGCTGAAACGATTCGTGTTCACGAGTTCCTTTGCCGCGGTTGGCCATCCGCGCCCCGAAGGCTACGTCTTTACCGAGAAGGACTGGTGCGGCGACAACGTCGACGGTTACCGGGGCGCATGGACCGAGGCGAACATCCCGAAGAACCGGGACATCGCCTACGCGATGGCCAAGGCACGGACCGAGAAGATGCTCTACGCCGCTGCGGAAGAGGACGGCTCCTTCGACGCCATGGCGATCCTGCCGTTGCACGTCATCGGACCCCTCATGTGCGCAAACCACGACCAGGGCTGGAGCTGGCAGAACTGTATCCGCTACATGCTGATGGGCAAGCCCTACAAAAAATCCCGGGGCGGACGCATGCTGTGGAACAACGTCGACGTGCGCGACACGGCCCGTGCGCACCGGCTGTGCGCCGAGAGCACGGTCGCGAAGAACGGCTCGCGCTACATCCTCTCCGCCAGCGACCGTTCGGGCGAACTGTTCACCTGGGAGTTGCAGGCAAGGCTCAAGGAACTCTTCCCGTCGATTGCCGAGGTGGGCGGCGAGGAAATGGCGGACGACAAGCCGGCGCAGAAGACCTACGACTCGCCGCGCTCGTACTGTCTGCTGGCGCAACAGGAACTGGGCCTTGACACCTACTCCATCGACGAAACCCTGAAGGCGACCGGCGACTCCTACTTCCGCCTCGGACTGCTCCCGGCATCATGAGTACCCCGTGAGCGCGGACCGACCCGGCCCGACGACCAGTCGCCGGGTCGGCCGCACCGCACGGCCCAGCAAACCGCCGTTCGATCCTCCGGACCGCGATGCCGAAGCCCGGGAGGTCGCGGAGCATCTGCGCCGCAACACGCTGATCCAGCTTGCCCACGGCCTGTTCGGGCAGACGGGCTTCCGGCTGGTCTCGGCGCCGACCTTCCTCCCCGCCTACCTGTTCATGCTCTCGGGATCGGACTTCGTCGTCGGCCTGGCGCGATCGCTGCAGGGGGCCGGCACGGTTGCCTCGCCGATGCTCGGTGCTTCCCTGATCGGTCACCGCAAGCGTTTCCTCGGCGTGACCCTCGCGTCGAGCGCGCTGATGCGGCTGCAGATTCTCGGCCTCGCGCTGGCCGGGTTCGTGCTGGGGGGAACGAGCGCGTCAACCGATTCGCCGGCAATCGCGGCTGTGGTGGCGATTACCGTGTTCCTCGCCTTGATGGGTTTCTTCCAAGGCGTCGCACAAGTCACGATGAACGCCTTGCGCGCGAAAGTGATCCCCATCAATCGGCGCGGCATCGTCAGCGGCGCCCGCCATTTCCTGGCTGGCTTAACGTCTGCCGGCGTCTCCTACGTGGCTGGCGCCTACATCATCGAAGCGAATGCGCTCGGCGACGGCTACGCCTCGGTGTTCCTGCTCGCCTTCGGAATCACCTGCATCGGCCTAGTCGCGCTGGCGCTGACGCACGAACCCACCGCAGTGAGCCTCCGGCCGCGGGCATCGATGACGGAGACCTTCAAGGCGGTCGGTCCGATCCTCCGGGGCCAGCCGGCGTTTCGCCGGTTCTTCGTCGCCCGCGCGCTGGCCTCCTGCGGCAGCATGGCGCTGCCTTTCTACATTCTCTACGCAGGCACTCAGATAGAGCTGACCGGCGCGATACTCGGCTTGCTGACCACGGTCTGGATGCTGTCGTCAAGCACGGCAAACCTAATCTGGGGCGCACTCGCGGACCGCTACGGCTACAAGGTGGTCATTGTCGCGACCCTGGCCTGCTGGGTCGCGTCGCACGTGCAACTGCTGTTCGTCGAGGATCTGCTCGGCGTCATCGTGTTCTACGTGCTGATGGGCTCGGCCTACGGCGGTTTCAGCCAGTCCGGACAGAACATGGTGCTGGAATTCGGTCGTCCCGCCGACATACCCATCCGGCTCGCAGCTTCCGGCTCCGCCGTCAATCTCGTCGGGGCCGTCGGACCTTTCATCGGGGGTCTCATGGTCGCTTCGACCGGCTACGTCGCTCTGTTCGGGACGACGGCGGCGCTGCAGGCGGTCGCGTTGGTCATCATCCTGGTCGCGGTGCCGGAACCCCGTTACGGCGCCCGATAGTCGATGCCGTGTTTTTTCGTATCATTTCCGCTGTGCCTGCAGCAATCGGAGACTAGCAATGGCTGAAGACCAACGGCCCGCATTCGCGATCGGCCACATGCGACTGGGGGTCGAGGACGTCCCCACCGCCTACAGCTTCTTCGTCCGGCACGGCATGCGGGGAATCCTCGAACGGGGCAACTTCGCCATCCTGGAACTCCGGGGCGGCACACATCTCATCCTCAATGAGGCCGAGGCGGCCATTCCGGAAGGCGAACGTGCGCCCTTCGACCTGATGGTGGACGACATCGACGAAGCGCACCGACGCTTCATCGAGGACGGCGCCGAGGCGACCACCATCGAACGCGGCAACATCCACGACTCCTTCGCCGTCAAGGGTCCTTCCGGCTATTCGATACCGATCAACTCCTCCCACGTCGCCGGCATCGTTTGAATGGCGGCGCATGTCTTCGACGGCCTGAAGGTCGTCGATGCCGCCAGCGTAATCGCCGCCCCTGCCGCGGCCATGATGCTCGCGGACTTCGGGGCGGACGTCGTCAAGATCGAGCGCCCGGGACGCGGCGACATGCTGCGTTCGCTATCGCCCGTCCAACCGCCGCACGAAAGGGGCAATGGCTGGTTCTGGCAAATGGACGCCCGCAACAAGCGCAGCTTGACCCTCGACCTCAAGACCGAGCGCGGCATGGAAGTCCTGCGGCGGCTGGTCGCCACATGCGACGTGTTCATCACCAACCAGCCCTACGACTCCCGGGAGGCGATGAAGCTCACCTACGAGGATCTGAAGCCCCTAAACCCCCAGATGATCTACGCCTCGCTCACCGCCTACGGCGAACATGGCGCCGAGCGCAACCGCAAGAGCTTCGACCAACTGGCCTACTGGGCGCGTAGCGGGCTGATGGACCTGATGCGCGAAAGGGGCACGAAGCCAACCCAGGGACTGCCCGGCATGGGCGACCATCCCACCGGCGTTGCCCTCTATGCCGGCATCGTGACCGCCCTGCTCCGCCGCGAGCAGACGGGGGAAGGCGGCATGGTGCATACGTCGCTGCTTGCCAACGGCCTGTGGTCGGTGTCCGGCATTGCCGGCGCCGTGGTGGCGGGCGGCGACATGGAGAACTACCGCACAAGCCACGTGCAATCGGCCATGATGCGGGTCTACGAGGCCAGCGACGGACGCTGGCTGCAACTCAACATGGTGCGCAACGAAGAACTCCTGGCGCGCCTATTCACCGCCATGGACGCCGCCCACATCCTCGCCGACGAACGCTTCGCGACGCCCCTGGACATGTGGCAAAACCGTGACGCCCTAGGCGACGCTGTCGCCGAGATCATCGCCACGCGCACCTCGGACGAGTGGCTGGCAGCGTTCGGTTCTTTGGAAGTACCCGTCAACCGCGTAGCCGTAGTCGAGGAGACCGCCACCGACGAGCAAGTCCTTGCAAACGCCATGTCCGTCCGGCCCGAGGACGACGAAACCCAACTCCCTCGGGTCCTGACCCATCCCGTGAAGGCGACGAGCGTCCCGCCGGTCGCGGCGAAGCGCGCGCCACGCCTCGGAGAACACTCGAGGGAGATTCTCGTTGAACTCGGTTACGACACCCAAGCCATTCAAGGGATGGCAGAGGACGGCGTGATCTGATTCCGCGCCGTGCGGATTCACCAGCCTCGGCGCATAATGAGCCTACGAACATCGTAGGGGAATGACATGCGCATCATTCGAATGTTCGGTTCCCCGCTCGCCGGTTTGTTCGCGCTGGCTGTACCCGCGACGGCAGCAGAGGCTGGACCGGAAACCGCCGACGAAGGGCGGCTCGAGGAAGTGGTCGTGATCGGCAGCCGCGCACGTATCGAGGTTGAAGCCAACGAGCTGCCGGTTCCCGTGGATCTCTATCCCGAGACCGTTCTTGAACGCGCCGGCGAGGTGGACCTGGCCGCCGCCTTGACCAAGCTCGCGCCGTCGCTGAACTACTCGCGTACTTCCGTGGGCGACGGCGGATCGCTCAACCCGGCGACTTTGCGCGGGTTGAGTCCGGACCAGACCCTCGTGCTGATCAACGGCAAGCGCCGGCACACCATGGCCTGGGTGCGTGTGCTCGACGGCGTGATCGGCTGGGGCAGCGGCGGCACCGACCTTCGCGCCATCCCGTCGGCAGCACTCGCCCGGGTCGAGGTGCTGCGCGACGGCGCCGCCGCACAATACGGTTCCGATGCGATCGCCGGCATCATCAACCTCGTGCTCCGGGAGAATACGGGCGGCCAGATCACCGCCTATTTGACGGGTGCGGGCGATGGCGGTGGCGAACGCGTCAGCCTTTCGTTCAACGGCGGCATCTCACTCGGCACCGCGGGATTCCTGAACGTTACGGGGGAGTGGCACGACGAGGAGGCCCTGCGGCGCAACGGCGGTAACGGCGGCAACGACCCCGACTTCCAGGACGAGCTCATCGTCGACAGCGCACCGAGGCACGATCTCGCCTCGCTGTTCTTCAACGCCGGGATCCCCGTCGGGCACACCGGCGAAATCTACGCCTTCGGCGGCCTTTCGAACCGCAAGGCGAGCTCCAGCGGCGCGTACCGGTTCCCGTACAACTACTGGGAGGGTCTCGAATCCGGCGATGCGACCTGGGACTTCGTCGTCCCGAATTTCATCAACTTCCACGAACGCAACACGCATCCGGTCTACCCCGACGGCTTCCTGCCCTACGAGGAGTCGGACATCGAGGACCTCGCCATCGCCGGCGGCATGCGCAACGACGTGGCGGGCTGGGATCTCGACGTGAGCCTGACGTACGGCACCAACGAATTCGCGTTCAGCGCCGCCAACACCATCAACGCCTCCATTGGCGCGCAGTACGTGGCCGACAATCCTGGCGCGGGCATCGCGGACATCATCGCCAACGCCGGTCCGCTGGGCGGCAAGAGCGGCAGCATCGAGTTCAACCAACTCTCTTTCAACGTCGACATCCAGCGCGAGATCGACAACGCAGGGGTTCGCGCCGTCGCTGCCGGATTCGAGCACCGCAGCGAAACCTATAGACAGAACGCCGGCGACACCGCCGCCTGGTCGTGCGGCCTGCCCCACGTCGGCGACTACGGCGCCTACGCCGTCGGTCCCGACGGCAACCCCCTCGACGGCGTGGTCGCGGCCTGCGGATTCCAGGGCTATCCCGGATACAGTCCGACCAACGCCGAGTTGAGCGACGACGACCGCAACAGCCAGTCCGCCTATCTCGAGGTCGAGTTCCAGCCCCTCGGGAACCTCGAAGTCTCGGCGGCGGTGCGCTTCGAGAACTACAGCGACGCCGGCGGCAACGCGACCGGCAAGGCGACCGCACGCCTGCCGATCACCGAGCGTTTCGCGCTTCGCGGTGCAGCCTCCAGCGGCTTCCGCGCACCGAGCCTTTCCCAACGCCGCTTCAATTCCATCCTGTTCGTCGGCAGCGAAACCGGCCTCACGACGGTGTTCTCGGCCAACGAGGGGCACCCCGTGGCCCGGGCGTTCGGCGTGGATTCGCTGGATCACGAGACGTCCGCGAACCTAAGCGGGGGCCTCGTGTACGCGAATGGCGACTTCGATCTCACGGTGGACGCCTACCGTACCGATATCGACAGCCGGATCGTCCGTTCCAAGGGCATTGGCTGTACCGGCGTCGCCGCTTGCGATGCGGCCGGGGTGGCCACGGCGGCCCTCTTCTTGAACGGCGTAGACACCGAGACCCAAGGCATCGACATACGGGCGCGGTGGCAAACCACGCTCGCCGATGGCCTGCTGTGGCTCTCCGCCAACGCGCACTCCAACGAAACGGAGATCACGGGCCGGCGAAAGCCCGCAGGTGCCCCCGCCAATCTCACCTTCGACGACTACTACGGGGGTTGGGCGGCCCAACTCTTGGTGGAAGGCCAACCCAAGCACCAAGCCAACGTGACAGCTGAATGGGAACGCGGCGGCCTAGGTCTCCTCGGCCGCGTGAACTACTACGGCGAAACAACCCAGAACCCCGTCGATACGGGTACGGTCACAATCGAAGCGGCGAGTACGGTCGACCTTGAAGCCCGGTCCGCAGTCGGCAGGGTAGACTTCTCGCTAGGCATCAACAACGCGTTCGACGAACTGCCCACCGAACTCGCCAAGACCCATTTGTCGAACATCCTCTGGGGTGTCCGGTACCCGGTGGACACGCCCTTCGGGATCGCCGGGCGGTTCGCCTATCTGCGCGCGAGCTACAAATTCGGGGAGTAAGCATGGCCAAGGATCTATCGCGAGCCGTCGAGGCGGCGCGCGACGCCAATCTGGATGCGTTGCGGGCGATCCTGTCCGACTCGCCGAGCGTGCTGAAGGAAACGGACGGCGATGGTCGTGGCCTACTCGACCACGCCTGCCGGGCGGCCACCGGCGACATCGCCATTCCCCTCGATCCGGGTACGCCCGGGCAACATGGCGCAGTCGACCTGATCTTGGCAGCGGGAGCAGACCCGTCGGCCGCCGACAACGATGGCTGGACTCCCCTGCATAGCGCCGGAATGGCCGGTCACACGGATCTCGGGGCTCGGCTTGTCAAGGCAGGCGCTCGCGTCGATGCCGAAGCCTACGGCAAGGCGGGCGGCTCGGCGCTGTCCTATGCCCTCTTCTACGCCAAGGCGTACATGGCCGAAGTCCTGAGTCCGGTCTATCCGGACAACCTCCGTGCCGCCGCGGCGTTGGGCGCCGACCTCGGTCGGTTCGTCGACGGCGACGGTCTCACGCCCGAAGCCTACGAGGGCCTCGACTTCTACGCCCCGGTGTTCTTCCCCACCTGGGACCGGACCAAGGATCGCCAGGAAGTGCTCGACGAGGCCCTGTCCTGGGCGTCGCGCAACAACCAGTGCGCTTCGATGGCGGCGCTCGTCGACCTCGGCGCCGACGTCGACGCCAACGCGTTCCGCGGCACGCCGCTGCTCTGGGCCTGCTACGCCGACAAGGTCGACGCCGCGCGGTGGCTCTTAGACCACGGTGCAGATCCGGACCTCCGCCACGATTGGGGCGGCGAGGGCCACGGCGTCGAGGCGGTCGCCATGCACCTCGCCGCGCAGAACGATGCCGTCGGGTGCGTCACGTTGCTGCTCGACCGGGGCGCCGACCCGACGATCATCGACGGCGCCCACGGCGGCGACGCCCTCGGCTGGGCGGAATACAGCGGCGCGACCCAGGCGGTCGAGATCCTCCGCCGAACACGGGCCTGAGGAGAACGTCCCGGTACCGACCTCGCGCCTGCGGCGCTCGAGCCGAACGTGCATCCGTCGGAGTGAACAGATCCTACGTCAGGTATCCGCCCGGCACCCGGTTCCACTTGAACGGCAGATCCGGCTCGCGCTCCAGGATCTCGCTTGGCACATCGCCCTCCCATCCTCGCGGCACCTCATTGGACCGACGATAGAACCATCCCAACAACACGGTACGCCGCTCGTTGGAGGCGTTCGGATGCGTACCGTGCAGCAGCCTTGCGTCGGCGATGAGGAGTTCACCCACCGAGATCGGTACATCCACGGCGTCCGGGTGGTTGTAGAACATCCACTCGTTGGTCTCCTCGACCTCGTAGCCGCCGCTCTCGTGGGGCGGGATCAGGTGGTCGTGAAGATCGAACCGACGGAGATGGCTACCCGGAATCACGCGCAGGCAGCCGTTGGCGACATCGGTGTCCGTGAGATACCAGTTGAGGAATACCTGCTGCGGCCAGGGCGACATGCTGATCGGATCGTCCCAGCGCGCCCAGTCCTGATGCCAATACAGCGCGGGTGCACCGGCCGGCTTCGAAATGATCTGAAAAGCGCCGCCAGAGCTGAAATCGTCCAGACCCAGTGTCGCCATGATCTCCTTCGGGTGATCGATGAGGAAGTCCACCACGTCCTCGCGGGGAATGCCGGGATGCCGCTTCGAGACGTTCCTTATGCCACTGATGTGGATGTCCGAGCCTTGGTACTTCCACTTGGGCGAGTGCTTCGTGGTGGCCAGCCATTCGTCGGACCAGGCTTGTAGTTCCTCGAGCTTGCCGCCGGGAAGCTCGCCGTCGACGAGGCAGTAGCCTTCGTCCAGCAGTTGCTTCCGGGCTGTCCGCATGTTGAAGTTAGGCTGCACTGTTCGCCCGCCATCCCCAGCAAGCGCGAGAATCTACCAGCGTTGGCCATTACGGGCCAACAGGCGGGAAACCTAGACAGCGAGCTCCGCTGGCGTTAGCTCGTCTGCTGTTCCCGCCATTGTCGGTTCAGCCGCGCCCAGATTTCCGGGTAGTCGGGCGCGGGAGGCTCTTGACGCAAGCGTACATTCCGTCCGTCGGGGCGAGATTCCAAGACCTGGCACTCGGACAGACACACCGGCTGGATCAGGTCGCCTCGATTCCCGCTGGGCAGACTCCGCTTACGTTTGCGATCCGCTGCACCGATCACGCGGCGAACTCGCTCCTCGACCGACAATTCGTCCATTCCGTCAGTATAGCGCCTCCCGATAGGACAAGCCGTGCATCAGTCACGCGCCCCTCAGTCAGCAGCGGCGCGAACGGAGCCTGGGCGCGGGACGGGACAAGCCCGTCCCCTACGAGACGTGACCATCGAGTTTCAGGCGCTCAGGCGGCTATCATCGTTCGACAGCCAACCTGATCAGGACCACGAATGAAACTCGGCGTCGTATTTCCTCACAATGAGATCGGCACCGATCCCCTCGCCATCCGCGACTATGCCCAAGGCGCGGAGGCGCTCGGAGCCGACCACATCCTGACCTACGACCACGTGCTCGGCGCGGACCCCGACCGGCCTGGCGGTTGGAACGGACCGTACGACAAGGACGTGGCGTTCCACGAGCCCTTCACGCTGTTCTCGTTCATGGCGGCGGCGACCAGCCGGATCGGATTCTGCTCCTGCGTGATGATCCTGCCGCAGCGCCAGACGGCCCTCGTCGCCAAGCAGGCCGCCCAGCTTGCGATCCTCTCCGGCAACCGGTTCCGGCTCGGCATCGGCACGGGCTGGAACGAGGTGGAATACGAAGCCCTCGACGTGCCGTTCGCGCGACGCGGTGCCCGCCAAGCCGAGCAGGTCGAATTGCTGCGCCGGCTGTGGACGGAGGATGTCGTCGACTTCCAAGGGGAATTCCACACTGTGCCCAAGGCAAGCATTCTCCCGAGGCCAACGGAATCGGTACCGATCTGGTTCGGCGGCGGTGCTCCGGCGCTACTCCGTCGGTGCGGTCGGCTAGGGGATGGCTGGGTGCCGATCGGCGGTCCGAACGAGCAGTCGCGGCGGGCTTTGCAAACCATTCGGGAAGTCCGGGAAGCGTCTGGACTCCCCTGGGAGGGGTTCGGCATCCAAGCCCAGGCGCAGACCCGTGGCGGCGATCCGGAGCGGTGGAAACGACATCACGACCGGTGGGGCGACCTAGCCTGCACGCATCTTGCCATCGTCACCCACTATGTCGGCCACGGCAGCGACGTTGACGCGCACCTCAAGTCCGCTGAGACCTATTTCGAAGCGGTGCGTGGATAGCTGCACGCGAGAAGCGCTTTGCTCGCATCAGTGAATGGCGGGTTTCACGGCCTGCACCGAACTGGCGGCCAGCCAACCGCGGGTACCGTCCGCCAGGGCCACTCGAACCCAAGCGTCCCGCGCTTCCACGATGCCAACCTCGGTTCCCCCGGGCAGGGGATTGGCGAAGGTCGGTGACGCACCCGCACTGTCTGCGGAACGCAGGGCAACGCCATCGACAACAACCACGGCGTCCTCGTAGGCATCGCCTGACAGCAACGCCGAGCCCGTGGCTAGAGCCCAAACCAGGAACGCGGGAACGGCGATTGCGCCCAGCCACCTCGGCCGGCGAGGCCACGGTGCCGACAGCAACACGCCGATGCCAAATGCCAATGCGCCGATGAGATGGAGTTGCGCCTTGGCGAGACGTTCACGCCAGAACAACAGCGAGTCCAGTGCGCCGTCTCCGGGCTGCGGCAGCCAGACCGGCAATCGGTCCCGCAGCCAAGCGAGATTGGCGCGCGCCCGCTCGTTGTCCGGTTCGGCATTCAAGGCGCGGCGGTAGGCAAGCACGGCCCGTCCCGCATCCTGGGCACCAAGGGCCGCATTGCCCCAATCCACCTGCAACTCAGGCGAGTCCGAGTTCGCCTCGGCGAGCGGTCGAAACGCCCGCTCCGCGTTCGCGAAAAGCCGAACCCGGCGTAGACGGTCGGTTTCTTCGATGGCGGACCCATAGATCTCTCGGGCTGCATCGATAGACGACGTTTCGGCCGCTGCGAAGTCGGGCAATACGACCAGCGTTGCCAACAACCCGATCGACAATGCCGCGGCGGGTGCCTTTGCGGGCCGCCGAGCCCATCGCTGGGCGATGCCACGCAGCTCTGCCACAGACTCGGCGGGTACTTGCTGCGCCGCCACCGCCGGATCGAAGGCACGCGTCTCGAGTTGCTCGACAAGACCGCTCGTCTCATCGGGATCATTGCCGGAGACGTCCGCCAGACGGCGCATCGCGGCGACGATCCCCGGCACCGCCTGGCGCGCGGGCTGTCCAGCGTCTAGGGCTCGCTCCAGGGTGCGGAGCGCTTGGCGGACGGTTCGGTTTCGTGCACGTCGGCCCCTGCTGCGTGTCATCCACAACGACACCAACGCGGCGATCAACGGCCCACCGTAGAGCGCGCCGAGAAGCCGGGGGTCATCGGTTCCCCAGGGCGTGCCGAGGGTTGCCTGGGGAGCACTCAATGACATGTCGGCACCGACCAACGTTGCGATCGCACCGCCCACATCGGGCTGACCGTCGCGCGCGGCCTGGCTTGCGACCGCGGGGGCGGCCACGACATCGTCAACGCCCACGAGTTGCGCGGTGCCCACCGACAACGCCACCGGTTCGCTGGTGACGGTTCGGTATTCGCCGACCGAGGGATCGAAGAAGGTGAACGCGAGCGGCGGGATCTCCCGAACCTCGGCGCTCTTCACCCGAACCGTGAACGTGAAGCGCTTGCTGCTGGTCTCCTCGTCGACCGCACCCGCGACACTGCCTTCGGGGACCGTGAAGTGTGTGCTCGGCAGTCCGCCCGGACCGTCCAGCGGGGGCAAACTCAGGCCAAGGAGCGGCCCGTCGCCGCGCAGCCGAACGGTCAATTCCACCGGATCACCCACGGAAACCACGGTCCGGCTGGCCTGGACATCGAGCGCAAAGCCGGTGCCGATCGCGTTGACGAAAGTCGGTGGTCGACCGGCTACGGGGAGTGGCCGAACCGTAAGCCGCCGGGGTGCGCCTTCGGCACGGAACAGGTCGTACGTCGCGCGCCGGAAACCCCAACTGTCCCGGCTGGTCCCCGATCGCAGTTGCGCGACCACGCGCACCGGGGGCAGGTCGACGGTTCCGGCCCGATTCAAGGTCACGCGGGCGTCGAAGGCGAACCGCTCGTAGCTCCGGCCGTCGCCTTCGTCCAAGAAGGTCGACTGCGACAGCGGGAGTTCCACCTGCCGCGCCCCGGCGCTGAATGCGACCTTGCGTATGCCAAGGCCACCCGGCGACGGCGCCACGTCAGCACCTTCCAGATTGAACAGCGGCACGGAGAACTCGTAGTTCCTAACATCCCGGGCAAGCAACCACTCCACGGTCGCATCGAACGTCTCGCCAACCCAAAGAGGGCGTTCGGGCAACTCCATGCGCACGACCATGTGTTCCGTACTTGGAACCTCGGCGGCGTCGAACGATGCCGCCCGGCTATTCGCCTCCAACCCGGCTTGTGCCACCTGCAACGGGGGAATCGTATAGCGACCCGCGGCAGGTGCCAGAACGCGCCACCGGTATACGAAGGTGACCTCGCGCCACTCCGAACGTCGCCCGTTGATGATCTGGATGCTCGACGCTACATTCGGACTGACGCCCAGGTAGGTGACCTCGCACCCTTCGATGGCGAGATCCGGCGGCGCCGGCGGCGGCTCTTCGAACCCCTTGGCGGACAGCGAGAGCGTGAACGGCATGTTGGCGTGGATCGATTCCGACTCGACGGACAGTGCCAGCGTGGCAGCCGATGCCGACTGGGCGAGGGTCGCCGATACCAAGGCGGTCAGGGCGAACCGAATGCTCACCAGTCCTTCTCCACCGGCTCCGGACTGGTTTGCCCATCCCGGCGACGTTGACGCTCGGCCTCGCGGTCCCGGATCGCCTGGAGCCGCTTCAGGGCTTGTCGTTGGGACATCTGCTCATCTTCGCCGGGCTGCGGGCGCGCCTGTTGGGCGTCGCCCTGTTGGGGCTCCTCGCCTTGCTGCTGGCGCTGCTGCGGGGGCACGAGCTCCTGCAAGGCGTTCTCGAGGTGCTCCATGGCCGCCAGTTGGTCTGTGAGCGCCGGCTCCAAATCCGGCGACATGGTCGTGGCCCGAACGGCGCCGTCGCCGAGGATGGTAGCAGCGCTCAGCATGCGGCCGCCCGCCTTGCGGACTTCGTCGGCGGCCTTTGCCAACCGCTCGCCCGCCGCCGGATCGGCTGACGCAGCGGGTGTGCCCGTGGCGTTCGGTGCGGGGGCAGTCGCGGCATCGGCCTGTTGCGCCAACGCGGCTGCCAACGCGTCGCCCACTTGGGCATGCCGACTTTGCCGCTCGGCTACCGCGGCGACGGCCGGTGCGAACTCATCGCCCATCGCCGCGGAAGACTCGGCCTGCAACGTCGCGGTGCGGTCGTGTGTCTCTACCTGGTCTGCAAGCAACGCCGCCACGTGCTCGACGATGGAGAAGAACAGCCGTCGCAATTCCTCCAGGTGCGCAAGCGTCTGCGCGGCATTCGCGCGCGCGTCGTCAACTGCGCCGTCGTCCACGCTTGACGCCAGGTTCGCCAGGCCATCGCCGGCACGGGCCCGCAAGCTCTCTGCCAACTCGAAGCGACTCTCGACGGCGCTGCGGGATTGCGCGTCCTGCTCCTCCGCCGTGGCCGCCGCGGCCTCCTCCTCGAGCAGACCCTTCAGCCGTTCGAGACGTCTTTGGTTGTCGGCGATGAGCCTGCCCGCGACGGCTTCCCGCTCGTCGGCGGAAAGGGCCCCTTGGTCTTCATCTTCGCCCGGTGTCAGCAGTCCCACGATGCCCTGTTGCGTTCCGTAGGCGAGTTCGATCAGGCTCTTTACGTCGGCGAACAACTCGATGGCTTGGGCGATCGCAGCAATCGCCCGGTTCTGCTCGGGAAGCGCAGCCGCCGCGTTACCGGATTCCAGCGCGGTGATCGCCGCGCGCATGGCGGCGAGCCCTTCGCCGAGCATCGGCACGGCCTCCTCGGCGGCCTCCACCGCGCGGCGCATGCCAGCCTCGTCGCCACCCGAAACGGCGGCCGGATCCGTTGCCATGACCGCCTCGAAACGGCTCAACACGCCGCCGGTTCTGACGCCGATGGCCTCCTGGCGTTCGGCGAGGTGCTTGTCGGTGAGCCACCCCGGAATCTCACCTTCGAGGCTGATCGTACCGTCCGAGAACGCAGCCAAGGCCCCGGTGTGGGCGATGAGTTCCTGCTCGTCCCGGGCCACAGCCTTGAGGACCGTCACCGGATCCTGCAGCTGCTCCCGGGCCCGTTTCAGTTCCGCGAGCGCCGCGTCCGTGCGCCGATGGCCCCGTTCCCCCTCGAGGCGTCGCAGTCTTCGTCGGGCGTCGTCCAAGGACTGCCGCGCGCGTTCCAGGTAGTCGGTTGCGCGGGCAAGTTGATGAACGCGGCTTTGCTGCTCGGGCGGACGCTGCTCCGGTGGCGTCTGTTCGATGTGGAGGCGTTCCTCCGTCGCCAGGTCGATCACGTCTCCGACCTCGGCCATCAACACCCGTTCCCGGCTCGCCAGGGCCTCGAATTCGGTGGTGAAGCCAACCGGCTCCGTAGCCGCGCCCTCCGCCGCGATGTCCATCAGCAGTCGACGCACCTGGTCCCGCAGGCCGCGTTGATCGTCAATCAAGCGGTCGAGACGCGCCTGAAGACGGTCGCCCTGGTTGAGTTGGTCAGCCAACTGCAGGATCCACTTGGACACCAACTCCAGGTTGATCCTGGCGTCGTCGTCCTCCGGTGGTGCCAAGCGGACGGCGTCGTTGAACCACGCCGCGCTCTGGCGGAGCGTCTCAATGACGTGCTCCGGGGATTGCGCCTCCCCTTCGCTTCCGTCTGGCTGCCCGGCAGCGGTTTCGGCGGCCGGCCCCCCGTTGCCAACGCTGCCGAAGCCAACCTGCGCCGCCAAGGACAGTCCGAGGTTGAACGCGGCCCGGTAGCGCAACTCGGGGTCCGGACCGGCATCGTCCCGAGACGCCAGGAAATCCGCGGCCGCGGCTTCATAGTCGCCGGCGTCGAAGTGGCCGAGACCCAGGTTGTACCGACCCCGGGCGGTAGTTTGGGGGACTTCCGGAACGGTTCCCGCTTGCTCTGCGACCCCGGAGCCATCGGCATCCACCACCGCTTCCTCCGTAGCGGCTCCCGCCGGCCCGGATTCGTCTTCCGCCACAGCTCCAAGGCTCGGTACGACGAGCGCCACCGTCGCGCCGATGAGGGCGAGGCCGCGCCCTATCCGATGCGACGGCCCCGCCCCTACGCGTGGTCGTGGCGCTTCCCGGATACTCACGCGGTCATCCTCCGGCGCCTAAAGGATTCCCACGACGACGCTCGGAAAGCCGACGCCCACACGGCACCCCCCAGGCAGACGATGGCACCGAGCACAAGCCAGAAATAGTGCTCGGTGGGCGCCCGCCGTTGTAGACGGGCCGACGCATCGGTGACCAGGGGTTCGATGTGCGCCTCGACGATGGCGTCGAGATCGATGGCCGAGGTGCCGGCGGGCACGTAGACACCCTCCGTACGCAACGCCAGTTCCCGCAACAGTTCGCCGTCCAGGCGCGAACGCACCACGACGCCGTCCCGGTCCGCGAGAAGCGTTTTGGCGCCGGTGTCGGGGTCGGTGAGGGTGATTTCGCTCCCGGTCTCGCTGCCGAATCCAATGGCGACGATACGTACTCCGGCGTTCACGGCTTCTTCGACGGCGTCTATCGGATAGGAGTCGTGATCTTCGCCATCCGTGATCAACAGCATCACCCGCGAGACCCCTCGGTTGATGCCGAACGCCGCCACCGCCTTGTGAATGGCATCGCCGATGCGCGTGCCTCCACGCGATACCGAGGCAGAATCGACGCTGTTGAGAACGAGGTGGAAGAAGCCGTAGTCCGTGGTCAGCGGGCTCATCACCGCCGCGCGACCGGCGAAGGCGACCAGGCCGACGCGGTGGCCGGTGACCCGGTCGACGAATTCCGCGACGTCGGCCTTGGCCCGGGCAAGGCGATTCGGGGCCGCGTCTTCGGCGAGCATGCTCTTCGACACGTCGAGCACCACCATGATGTCCGCGCTGATCCGCCGCGCCGCAACGGCTTCCGTGCCCCCGGGCGTCTGTGGACGCATCAACGCCGCAATGCCGAAGAGCAGCGTCGCGAAGATGAGAACCAACTTCACGACGCGCCGAGCGGTCGAGGCGCTTTCGGCGAGACGGGTCTGCATGGTCGACGACACGAAGCGGGCCAGCAGGTCGCGACCGCGGAACTCCAGGAACGCCAGGGCGACCACGAGCGCCATCGCCGGCCAAACGACGTGCACCCAATTCGGATTGGCGAAGACGATGCCCTCCACCTATTCCTCCCGACCGCGGCAGGACGCTGTCGCACGAGTCAACCGTCGATGCCGTATTGTCGCCGTCATTCGTCGACCCGGTTCCGCCGCTAGGGCACCCGCGCGAATACGGCGCTGCGCCCGAACCAGCCGAGCATCATGAGCAGCAGCGCGGCGAGAAGCGGGTACGCGAACAGTTCCTCGTACTGACGCGAACGCTCCTCCGTGATCCGCGTACGCTCGAGACGATCAATCTCGGCGTAGACGTCGACGAGCGCTTCGGCGTTGTCGGCGCGGAAGTAGCGTCCGCCGGTGCGCTCGGCGATGTTGCGCAGGTTCGCTTCGTCTATCTGCACCGGTACGGAGCGGAGCACGCCGCGCGGGTCGCGTACCGGGGCGATGCCCGTGGAACCTGCCCCGATGGTGTACACCTTGATGTCCTGCGAACGCGCCAGTTCGGCGGCCGAGGCCGGCGTCTCCACGCCAGCGTTGTTGACGCCGTCGGTGAGCAGCACCGCGATGCGGGACCGCGCCGGCGACTCGCGGAGCCGCTCGACGGCAAGCCCCAACGCATCGCCGATGGCGGTGCCGTCTTCCGAGCGCAACCGGGTGATCTCGAGGTTGCGGGCCACGGCGACCAGGTTCTCGTGGTCCAGGGTGAGGGGTGCGGCGGTGTCCGCATAGCCCGCGAAACTCACCACGCCGATGGCATCGTCGGGCCGACCGGCAAGCGCGCCGCCGCCGAGCACGAACTGTTCGAAGACGTCCTGCACCGCCTCGAGACGCGTACGCTCGCGTTCCGGAGTCAGAAGATCGAGCGCCGCCATCGAACCTGACGTGTCGATGACCATCATGATTGCAATGCCCTCCCGCTGTACGCGGCTCATCCGCTCACCGATGCGCGGGCCCGCCAAGGCGAGCACAAGTGCCAAGAGCGACAGCGCGAGGAATGCATCGGGCACCCAGGCAAGGCGGGCACGCCAGCCACGTCCTCCACCTGGTAGCAGCTTGAAGGACGAGAACAGTACTCGCCCTGGTGCGCGCCGCGCCAACAGGAACACGGGAATCGCCGCCAACGCCAGGGAAAGGAGTGCCGGATCCCTAAACTCAATCGCCCACATGGCTTGCTCAGGGTGCTCCGCCTGCCTGCGAAGTGGTCGGGGTTCGCAGGTCGATCTGTTGCGGTTCGCCGCCAGCGGCAGCTGTCTCTTCCAGGAACCGTCTCGCGTCGCGTAGCGCATCCTGGGACTCGTCTTCATCTGGACTATAGCGGGCGAACTTCACGCGGTCGCATCTTGCCAGGAAGGCCGCCAGCAGTTCCCGGTGCCCGGCGGTCAGCTCCCGAGAGCGGCCGGCCTCGGCCAGGAACTCCTCGGTGGTGAGTTCGGGTGCCCGCAATGCGAAGCGTTCTTCGATGTAGCGGCGCACGATGTCGGACAGTTCGACATACCAAGAGTCCGCCGCATCCGCAGCCGGCAGCCCGCGCCGTTGCAGGCGTTCGAGCCGGGCCATGGCGCGGTCGAAGGCCGTCAAGCGGGCGCGTTCCTCGGCGCGGCGCAGCCACCACACCACGCCACCTGCCGCAGCGGCGACAACCCCCAGCCCCAAGACCAGCCACGGCCAGTTGCGCCGCAGCCAAGGCCCCTGAAGTTCAGGCAGGGACGCGCGTAGCGGTCGCAGTTCGTCGAGAGGCTGGCCCTCCGGCAGTACAGACGCCACCACGAAGGCAAGTTCGTCGGTGAGCAGTTCCTTGGCCCTGGCATCGACACCCGCGTCGCGTTGGTCGAGGAACTCGAGGCGCAGCCGGGGGATGCGTTGGCGACCGCTCGTCGATGCCTGCAGGGTGTAACGCTGGGACATGCGCAAACCGTCGTGGGTGGCCTCCTCCCGGGGCGCGAAGTCGACGATGGCGAACCGCCCCAAGGCTTCGCCGAACGCCGGCATCTCGACCACGACACCGGTCTTGGCGAAGACTTCGAGGGTTAGAACGAGGGGGTCCCCTAAGCGTGGTTCCGCAGGGTCAAGCGTTAGGGTTGCCGTGACGGGGCCCTCCCGGGTCTCGACGACGAGCGGGGCGGCCGCGCCAGGTCCGTCGACCGCGTATGTGTCGTCCTGCGACTCGACGGTGCCGTCCGGCCGCGCGCAAGACGCCAGCAAGGTCGCGACACCCAAGACGTGCATGGATCTCATCGCCGGTTCCTCTTCTCGCGCATGCGGAAGAATCGCAACAGCGGGTCTACGACGGACTGAGCGGCATCCACGGTTACGAGGTCAACCCCCACCCGGCTCAGCGCCCCGGCCAAGGCGTCCGCGCGTTGCTCCGATTCTGCTCGCACCGCATCGCGAAAGGCCGGCGATCCGGTGTCGACAAGTCGACGGGCGCCCGTCTCCGCATCCTCGAGGGTCACAAGCCCGCCGCTCGCGATCGCCGACTCGCGCGGGTCGGCCACCCGCACCGCGACGACGTCGTGCTTGCGGTTGGCATTCGACAGCACATCTAGGTAGTCCTCGTCGATGAAGTCGGAAACTAGAAACAGGATCGCCCGCCGCGGCAGAACCCGGCGGCAGAACTCGAGCGCCGCCGCGATGTCGGTCGCTCGACGCGAGCCTGGACCGGTTCTCGTCAGCAGTTGCGAGAAACGGGCGGCAACCCGGCGCGGTAGCCGCGCCAGGGACAGCGCCTGACGCCGACCGCGGGCCTCGGGGGTTTCCTCCCGACCCCGCGCCAGAACCTCGCGCACCACACGCAGGGCATGTTTCTGGCCCTTGCGCGGCGGAATGAACTCGTCCACCCCATCGTGGAAAAGGAGAAGGCCCACCTTGTCGTCGTTGTAGATGGCGGAGAAGGCGAGAAGCGCCGAGAGTTCGACCGCGGCTTCGCGTTTCGAACGGTGCGCGGAACCGAAGTCGAGGGATGCGCTCATGTCCACCAACAGCATCACCGTCAACTGGCGCTCTTCGACGTAGCGCTTGACGTACGGCTCACCCACCCGCGCAGTTACGTTCCAGTCGATGGTGCGGACATCATCCCCGGGAACGTAGGGCCGGACCTCGTCGAACTCGACGCCCCGTCCCTTGAACACCGAGACGTAGGCACCGGCCAGTACATCCGCTACCTGGCGTCCCGTGGTGAGTTGGATCCGGCGAACCTGGCTGACGATCTCGGCAGGAAGCATGGCTTACGCACCCGTATCCGCAACGTCCGTGTTCAGGGCACCTCGACGTGATTGAGAACGACGCCCGCCAGGTCATCGGTGTCGCGTCCTTCCGCCTCGGCTTCGTAGGTTGCCACGATGCGATGGCGGAGCACGTCAGGGGCGATGCTCTTCACATCATGGGGGCTGGCGTAGTTTCGCCCGGCCAGCAGCGCATGGGTCTTGGCGAGTTGCACCAGGCTCAAGGAGCCCCGCACCGACGCGCCGTACTCGATCAGGTTCACGAGGTCCGGCAGTCCGGCCGCGGCGGGATCCCGGGTCGCCGCCACGAGGTCGACGGCATAGCGTTTGACCTTGTCGTCGACGAAGACCTGCCGTATGGCTTGGCGGGCGTTGATGATCTCGGTACCGGAAATCACCGGGCTCGCGGTCGGTGCCGCGCCGTCCCCGGCCATGCGGTCGATGACACGAACCTCGTCGTCGTTCGAGAGATAACCGACCCGTAGTTTCATCATGAAGCGATCGAGTTGCGCTTCGGGGAGCGGATAGGTGCCTTCCTGCTCGATCGGGTTCTGCGTCGCCATGACCAGGAAGGGCTCGTCCAAGGGAAAGGTCTCCTCGCCGAGAGTGACCTGGCGCTCCTGCATCGCCTCGAGCAGGGCGGCCTGCACCTTGGCCGGAGCACGGTTGATCTCGTCGGCCAGGATCAGGTTGCCGAACACAGGCCCCTTGCGCACCGAATAGGTGCCTTCCCGGGGGTTGAAGATCTGCGTGCCGGTGACGTCCCCCGGCAGCATGTCCGGGGTGAACTGAATGCGCGAGAACCGGCAGTCCACCGTTGCGGCCAACGTGCTGATGGCCAGCGTCTTGGCGAGGCCCGGCACGCCCTCCAGGAGCACGTGGCCATCGGCGATCAGAGCCAGCAGGAGCCGGTGCACCAGGTCGTCCTGGCCCACCAGCACCTTGCCCACTTCGGCCCTGACCGCGTCGAACTGCGCCTTGATCTCCGTGGTGTCCAACCCTGATTCCGCCATCCTTCCTTCGCCCCCTACTCCGAGCTACCCGAGCTACTGAAAAAAGACCGCAGATTCTACGTCAGCGTCCTTAAGAGGGGATTCGGGTCATCGAACAACGCCGGACAGCTGCCAATTTCCGCGCTGAAGCTCGATCGAGTAGGGAGTTCCATCCGCCACCGCCGTTTCGAACTCGCCAACGCTGCCCACTGCTTGTCCGTTCACGCCCGTGATCACATCGCCGGATTCCAAACCGAGCTCCCCGGCGCGACTACCCCGTTCCACTTCGACAACCTCTACGCCAACCACGCGACCGAAGAGACGATGTTGCCGCGAGAGGTCTCGAAAGGTTGCACCCGCAAGCGACGATGCGGACAGCGAGCGGGGGGTATCGACCTCTACGACACGACCGATCGTCGCTTCGATGGTACGCATCTTTCCGCCCCGCATCACAACGAACTCCACGTCCTGGCCCGCAGACGCCAAGGCGACCCGGTTGCGCAGATCCTGCATGTTCTTCACATCCTCGCCGCCCATGCGCAGGATGACGTCGTCGGGCTCAATCCCCGCGGCTTCCGCAGCCGATCCGGGTACCACGCTTGCAACCACCGCGCCCTTGTCGGACTTGAGCCCAAGCGCCTCGACCGCGTCGGGCGTCACGTCGCCGATGCTCACCCCGAGCAGTCCGCGGTGCACTTCACCGTGCTCGATGAGTTGTTCGGTGACTGCCCGAACGATGTTGGTCGGCACCGCGAATCCCAGCCCCGCGCTCCCGCCGGACCGCGACACGATGACGGTGTTTATGCCAACCAGCCTCCCGTCCAAGTCGACGAGTGCGCCACCGGAGTTGCCCTGATTGATGGATGCGTCGGTCTGGATGAAGTCCTCGTAGCCGCCGCGGATGAACCCGCTCCGTCCCAAGGCGCTGACAATCCCCGAGGTGGCGGTCTGACCGAAACCGAACGGGTTGCCGATGGCGACCACCAGATCGCCCACCGCCAGTTCATCGGAGTCGCCGAGGGGCAGCGCCTGGAGATTCTCCGCGTCGATCCTCAGAAGCGCGATGTCCGTGTCGGGATCGCTGCCGATCAGTTCGGCTTCGAACGACCGCCGATCCTTGAGCGCCACCGTGATTCTTTCGCCGCGGGCGATCACATGGTGATTGGTGACGACGTGGCCTTCTCGAGCATCGATGATCACGCCGGAACCGGCCGACACGCCGAGGTTGGACCGAGGTCGCCTTCGGGCTCCCTGTTCCACCTGAATGCTAACGACGGCAGGGATCGCTTCGGTGAGCACGGGCGCGAACGTGAGCTTGCCGTCGTGGGCCGCGGAGGCCAGCGAAAACACGACGGTGGCCACAACCGTGAAGGCAACTCCGAGGGTGTTCATGGCGAGTCTCATCTGCTTCTCCTGTCGCTTGTGCCAAAGCTGCAATAGCGTCTTTGATGGCGTCAATCGCCGAGAGTTCAAGGCGTTCAGGGAATCTGGACAGGCGTCTTGCAGCGCGATCCAGCGCGTCACGGGGTCAGGGTCTGCCGCGTCTGGGCGGCATCCACGATGTCGTCCCAGTCCCATAGCTGAGGGATCGTCTCGACATCCGCCCAAAGTTCAGCCTGATCCGCATAGTGAGGGCTGCCGGGATGGCCGGATGCGCCAAGCGGCACGATCCATCGGGAGTTGCGCCAATCGGCCGTGTCGTGGATGTAGCGGTTGACGGACATGACCGTCGCGGCAAAACCTGCGCCAACGGCATACGCGCCGGCGAGCGGGGTGTCCGCGTCGCCGTGGGTCGCGACCGCGGGCGGGTCGAGTAGCGCGGCGCAGCCCGGGAACAGGCCCGACAGCGGATGCCGGGGGCGGGTGCCGTGAAGCGCACCCCACGTCCATGCGCGCACGTCGTCCCCCAAGCGCGATCGGAGGTCGGTGAGCGCACTCCGCAGCGCGGATTCGATCAATGACGCCCATGTCTGTCCGGGTTCAAGACAAGAGTCGTCGCCGTCGGCCATCGCCGAAATGGCGCTTGCAAAGAGGGACGCGAGATGCGGTGCGGCCCGGGTCGAGGATTCCGGGGTTGCGACCGGCCCGAGCGCTGCCCGGACAACTGCCCTGAACAGCGACGGCCGCATGGCAGCGTAGATCGCGGCCCCGGTCGAGGAACGGTCCATACGGCAGTTCCACGCCAAGAGGATGTCCCGGGCCGCGCGAAGATCCGGATCCTCGACCTCGCTCATCGACAATCGCTCCACCAGGATCCGCGCGGGAACGGACTGCCGATCCGCGTGAATGGACGCCATATCTTCGGGCGTCGCCGTCCCGACGGGGATCTCAGCCACCCGAGCAGTGACCCGCCGGGCGCGCCAGTCCGGCGCGAACGTCGTATTGATGTAGTGGGGATAGTCGGCCGTGGTCGGCGCGTTGTTGCAGGTCACGACGAAACCCGCGTCCGGATTGCGCGCGTTGGGCATCTCCTCGAAGGGGATCCGGTCGCGCCACTCGTGTTCACCCGTCCCTCCGGGCACCGGCGTCCAGGCATTGGCCATGGACCTGACGGGTATGCGTCCGCGGTAACGGTAGCCGAACTCGCCGTGCACATCGGCGTAGACGAAGTTGTTGACGGGCTCCGTCCATTCCCGAAGCGCGTCCTCGGCCTCGTCCGCCGACCTGGCGAGGAGCAGTTCGTACAGCGTGTTGGGCCAAGCCGTGCCGCTCAACGTGCCCGTGTGACTGAAAGCGATCCCGTACCCGGCGTAGGGGTCGCCCGCAATGATCGGACCGTGGCGCGTGCGTACCAGCTTGATCGTCTTGCTTTGCCCGTCGCGAACCCCAAGGGTTTCGGTGGCAACCTCCGCGGGTAGCCATGCATTCCGGTAGGCGAACTCGAGTCGGCCGTCCACGGTGCGGAAGCGCTCGATGTAGAGGTCCTGGTAGTCGGCAACGCCGTGGGTCATGCCCCAGGCGACGTACTCGGTGTGGCTGAAATGGGGCATGCCCGGTACGCCGGGGAGCGCATAGCCGCTGCATCCGAACGCCGGGCAGCTGATATGCACCTGGTAGTAGACGTTGGGCGTGTCCAAGGCGCGATGCGAATCCCCGGCCACCAAGGGCAGTCCCGATGCCGTGCGTGGCCCCGAGACGACCCAGGCGTTGCTGCCGCCGTCGTCGTCGCCCAGCCACCCTACTTGGGCAACCGAGGCGGCGAGGTCGTCGAGGCCCTGCCGCTCGGCATTACCGTAGGTCTCGCCCGGCGGCACCGCCACGAGCGCAGCGTCGGGATAGCCGCGGAACAGCGGCTTGGCGCGTTCGGCACCCAACTCAAGTGCCAGCCGCGCCCGCCACAGTTTGGCGGCGTAGGTTCCCATAAGCATGTTGCGAACCTTGTACACGGCCAGACAGTGCCATGGCTGCCAGGGCTCGGGAGTTGTGTCGACGAGTTTGTATTCGACCGGAAGCGCATCGGTGGTGGCGATGAATGCGTTCACGCCATCCGAGTAGGCCTCGAGCATCGCCTTGGCATCATCGCTCGACACGGCGAGATCCGCCTTTGCGGCGCGTTCCACCCCGAACGTGCGCATGAGCCTGTCTTCGCCGAGGCCGGTCCTCCCAGCGAGTTCCGACCACCGACCCAGCGCCCGGTGGCGGTCGTAGTCCATGTGCCAGAGCCTGTCCTGGGCGGTGACGAATCCTTGCGCGAAGAAGGCGTCATGAACGGTCCCCGCGCGGATGTGCGGAATGCCCCATCCGTCGCGCACCACTTCGACGGCATGATCGAGGCCAGCCGCAGCAATCGTCGATGTCAAATCGGGCAGCGCGGCCTCGAGATCCGCGCGGGTGATGGCCATGCGAACTCCACCCAATCGGCTACCGAGCGTGGCGTAATACCAATCTAGCGGCAGCCCGCGCAGGAGGTCTTCATGTTGCAGGAACGGACCGGCGGTCGGACAGATCCCCGCGAAAACCGTTCATCTGACGAAACCACACCGGCGATGGTTCAACGTAACCCAAGTAAACGCCTACTGGGGGTCGCACTCTATCCCGCTAGGCTGGCCATATTCGTTGAAAATTATTCGACCAGAACTAACGAACCCACATGCATTGATGAGCTCTATGTTCGCCTCCGGTCCAAAGGCCTGCCAGGAACCGTCAGACTGTTGGTAGTAGCATTGTCCGACGATGATGCCGTCTCGTGGGCACTCAAAATCAATCGACGGTGGAATCGGCATCTCCTCCGAACAACCGCCTATCAAAAGGTTGGCAAAGACGAGGAAGGGCGCGCAACGTTTGCGGCGGACGTTGGCCGCATTTCGTTGCACACGAGCTTTTCACCTCTCTGTGTTTCTCATGCTGCCGCGACCGTTGCCCGTCAGGCGATACGCGTTCACCCGTTGCTGGACGAATGCCGGGAACGCGTCGAACGTCTCCTTCCGGACGGCACCGAGGACTTCGACCGGCACGCGTTGGTAAACCTCTGGGGCCATCCTCCATCCACGCTCATATGGAAAACTGTCAAAGTGGGCCGCCGTGAGATGCGAGTAGTCGGGATTGATGAGTCCGCTAACGTCCTTTTCGCCGTATAGTGCCTTCAGCTTCGTATTCACGACGCGCCCGTTCAACTCGCTAAGCGACGCGTGGAGACCATCAAACTGCTCGAGGACGATGTTGCCCTTGCCGAAGTCATCGATGTGTTTCACGAACCAACTCCTCGCCTCGTCCAAATCGGACGAGGTTCCTCCGAGTTGGTAACGGCCCTCGCCTCGATGCTGCAGGGGTATCAACAATCGGGCTTCGACCTGACCATACATCGGCTTAACGGCGAGGATTGCCGTGATCGTCGTCGGGAATAGGACCGAAGGTTCGGACTCGAACACGATGCTCAATTCCGAGGGGAGGCGGTCGAGGTAGTTCTGGATACCGACAACGGCTTGCCCGTTCGACTCGTCAAGAGCCCGCTCCGCACTGAACACGAACACGGTCAACGGTGGGAATCGATACACCTCAGCTACCGTGGAGTTGGCAAACAAGCATGACAGCAGCAGCGTTAAGGTAGTTAGCGTCACCTTGGGCATAGTCGTCGTCTCGCAACACAACCGAATCGAAACTAGTGCCACTGACGTATGATTGTCAACGCTCTTTGGCTCGGCCGGCTCGCGGCCGCAGATAACCCGTAGAAGCCGCGAGCCGCGCTGCCTCTCGCGACCTAGGGCAGACTGCTATCCTTGTGCATCTGGCACGTTACGACACCCAAAGAGAAATGACGCCACATCACCCGAGCACGCTCTCGACCGAGGAAAGGGCCGTCCTCAAACGCGACGGCTTCGTCGTGCTGAAGAACACCGTGCCCCACGGCGTGGCTGACCGGGCAAAGGCGGTGATCAACGAAGACCCCACGCGCATCGTCCACGGCGACAATCCGGCCATCAACGGGCTCTACAACGATTCCGTGCTGCGGGAGATCATGCTCGAGGCGATGGGACCCCACACCGCGCCGATCAACGCACAGGTGGCGGTGACAATGCCAAACTTCTCGGACGCGGTGGTGCGCCGAAAGGCCAACCTGGCGTACCGGCCGGGCGCCCATGTCGACGGCGGCTGGGCGGGGCTTTGTCCCGTCAAGCGGAGCGAGATTCTCGCTTCCGGACAGACGCTTGCGACCTGGGGCCGAGACGGTGACCCGAAATCCATGGGCCCGGCCGGCGGGGCGCCGCTCTGGCAGGACCGCGAACGGACGCTCGCGATCGGCAGCTACACGGCGCTCGTCGGCGTCTGCCTCAACGACCAGCGCAAGCCCGGCAAGGGGCAGTTCTCGGTCCGGCGGGGCGCCCACGAAGCCGTCGAGGCCTTCTTCCGAAGGCAGCGCGGCGCGGGCGGCCCCGTCGGCGGCGGCGGACCGTACTGGCCGAGGCTTCTGCCCATGGGCGACGACTCCGCCTACGCGGGCATCATGCCGCCGGCCATGGTGGAAACCTACCCGGACACCCGCTTCGAGTCGGACGACTGGCCGTGGCCCGAACTTACGCCGGTGTTGATGGAGGAGGGCGATGCGGTCATCGCGCTTCACTCCTTGCCCCATACGGCAACGCCGAACATGAGCGACGACCCGCGCATGAACGTCTTCTTCCGCATTCGCCGGTTCCGTCCGGAGAATCCCTACGAGGGCGACAAGCGGATCGGCTGGGGCGTCTCGGATCACCCCGACCGTGCCTTGAACGGCGACTTCCTGGACTACCCGGACGACTACGACCCCTTCAAGACGTCGATCGACAAGCTCTGCGACCACTGGTCGGAGTGGGACTTCGCCCACTAGGCCGTCGACAGGCATTGGCCCATGAGGCGCAGTCCCTTCGCGACAGTGGGCAACGTCACCGTTGACCATATCGATCTAGCACCTGACGAGACGCGCGAAGCCGCTGCGCTCAAGTGGCTAGACCGGGGCGAAACGCTGCGCTGGCACCGATACCAGCATGCCCGCCCGCGCCGGCAGTTCGTGCTCTGTCGTGCCGCGTTGCGCGCGATGCTGTGTGAACGCCTCGGCTGCGGAAACGACGACCTTCACTTCATCGCCCTGGAACACGGAAAACCCAGTGCGTTCTTGGGCAATACGCCGATTTCGGCAAGTTTCAACGTCAGCCACTGCGGCGACCATGGCCTAGTCGCCTTCGCACCGGGCGGGCGCCTCGGTGTCGATGTCGAGGAACGTCACCGGCGCCACGATCCCGACGGCCCGATCAGGGAGGTGTTCACACGGGGTGAGCAGGCGGCACTGGCGGCTGCCGAGGGCGACGACAAGATTCGCCTGTTCTTCAGGCTGTGGACCCTGAAGGAAGCGGCCATCAAGGCACTGGGGACGGGTTTCACGCTGGACCCGGCGGGGTTCGGGATTCCGGCATCGATGTTCCGATGCCAACGGGAAGCGGAGTTCCGGTTCCCCCATCTACCCGACATTCGATGGCGGCTCGACGACATCAGCACCGCCGACTTCGCGGCTGCTGTCGCTCACGAACTCCCGAAACGGGGCCGGTGCTGAGGGGCCTCCGTATTCGGTCGCGGTGCTAGGGTGCCCGACTCTCGACCGGGGACGACGCCAAGGACCACAACGCCTGCAGGTGCAGGGCGCTTCGCCGGGCGGTCTCGGCAACCTTCGCGGACGCGGCGGCGAAGGACGCCACGCCACACATCTCGGCGACGATCGCCCTCTGCGCGGCGGTCGCGGATTGCGGATCGAACGCGCCGCCACAGGTCATACGGAAGAATCCATCCAGGTTGCGCCAAAGCAAGGCAGCGTCGGTGAGATCGCGAGCGGCGCCCGCGTCCATTGAGCCCGACTCGCGAGCGGCCTCGAACGTCTCGGCCAGGGTGTTGACCCGCTTCGTCGGAGCGGCTCCCACGAGTTGCAGGTATTCCGCCGCCAGCACGATGTCATCGAGCCCCCCCTCGATGGGTCCGATGGTCCAGTCGTCGCGCCGCCCGATGCTCGCAAGTCGTAGAGGAGACTGTCGCGCAGTCGCGACGTCCCGAGCGATGGCCTCGAGGTCGTGCGGACCCGACAGAGCCGCCCGCCTCAAATCCTCGAACTCCTCCCCAAGACCCTCCTCCGCCTCGATCACCCGGGCATGCGTCAACATTCGCAGGTCCGCCGCCGGCGGCACGTCGGCGAAGTGTTGCCGGAGCCGTGTCAAGGCGTGGGCGTTCAGGCCTTGGCCTGCTCCCAACGCGTATGCCGGCACCGCCTCGTAGAGGATACCTTCGGGCGACAGGTTGCGGATCAGAAGCATGAGTCGCCGCAGCAGTTGTCCATGCCATGCCTCGGGCGTGAGGGGCATGAGCCCCTTGGGAAAGGCGTCGTGGTCGTATACGAACAGCAGGCGTAGGGGCGCACCCGTCGCAAATTCCCGCCGGCCGGCGGAGTCCAGCGCCACCAGCGCAACGCGTCCGTTCGGCACCACGCCCTGGTCCGCCTCGAACTCCCGCTTCGCGGCGAGCGCCAAGGCACCGAGGCAGGTACAGAGAATGTCCGTCAGGGGACGCGCCGCATCGACGGCGGGCATCGCGCCCCGCGCCATGTGGACGCCAAGCTGAAAGGTGCGCTGCTCGGCCCAGGTGCGGGCTTCGCGAACGAGATCATCGGTCATCGGCGCTTTCGCGGCCAATGCACCGAACTGGGCGCGCATCGCTTCGGCATCGAACTCCCGCTCGTAGTAGAGACGGACCAGCCCCTGGCGCGCAATCGTCGCCTCGCGGGGCTCGAGATCAAGATCATCGGGCAGTTCGAGATCGGTGAATTCCCGCGTACGCAGGCTTTCCTGCACGTAGGGGTAGCGCGACATCCAAGTCGACAGACGCGGCGATCCGCCAAGCGAAGTACCGACCAGATCGGTGACGCGGCGGGTACGGCTCCCAATGTCGTTCATTACGAGCCAGAGAGCCGGGACCACCATCAGCGCGGCAAACGAGGAAAGCAGGATCCCGAAGGCGAGCGAGGTCGCCATCGGCACAAGGAGCTGGGCCTGCGTGCTGCCGCTGAACATCAGCGGCGCAAGTCCGGCAAAGGTGGTGACCGTGGTGATCAGGATGGGACGGAAGCGCGACACCGCCGAATTGACTAGCGCATCGAATAGTGTGTCCCCCGCGGCTCGAAAACGGTTCACCCCGTGGATGAGCACAAGGGTTGCATTGACGACGACGCCCGATGCGGCGACCACCCCGAACAACGACGCCGCCGAAAGACCGTGAACAAACCCGAAGACCTTGAGAAGGGCGTGGCCCCACAGCGCGCCCACCAGCGCGAACGGCAGCACGGACATGATGATCAGCGGTTGCGTATAGGAGCGCAGCGGCATCGCAAGGAGCGCATAGATCGCCAGCAGGACGAATAGGAACAACGGCCCCAGCGAGGCAATGAGGTCGGTCTGTTCCTGGGCGCTCCGAAACCAGTACGACACACCGGGATACGGCGCAATCGCATCCTTGAGGAACCCGGCGTCGAGTGCTGCGAGTACGGCCGCGGCGGATGTGGCCGTGGGGTCGACTTCCGCAGTCACCCAGGCGTAGCGCGTACCGTTGGTTCGCCCAATGGAGGAAAAGCCCCGTCCGGCTTCGACCTCGGCCACCGTCGCGAACGGCACCTCGCCCCCCGCCGGCGTGCGGAGGCGCAACGCGTACAGCGACTCCAGCGATTGCCGCTCCCGCTCCGAGTAGCGCACCATGATGCGGATGTCGTCCGGGCCGCGCTGGACGCGTTGCGCTTCCTCGCCGTAGAAGGCTTGCCTGACCTGGCGCCCAAGGTCCGAAAGGGAGACACCGAGGGCTTCGCCCGCCGGCGTCACCGACAGCTTCAACTCGGCCTTGCCGGTATTGAGCGAGTCGCCGATGTCGTAGACGCCGGGGATGGATCCCAACTCCGTTCGGATGGCGGCGGCGACCGCGCGCAGGTCGTCCCAACGGGTGCCGGCGATGCGGATGTCGATGTCCGGCTGGCTGGCGATGCGATCGGTCACGAAGCTCAGTTCTACCGCATCCGCAATAGGCCCGACGTTGTCGCGCCAGCGAGCGGCGACCGCGTCCGTGGTCACGGCACGGTCCTCCCCGGGCGTCAACTGCATGGTCACCTCGCCTAGGTGTGCGCCGGTGTCGTTGACCACGAAGCCGACGCGCGTGCCAGCGGCGAAGTGCCCGCCCAGACCCTCGAGGATATGCAGCACCACGCCTTCGCCGTGACCCTCCTCGAGTTGCCGTTGAACCTCGAGCGCGGACTCGGACAACTCGCCCACCGCCGCCGCCATGGTGACCTCGCTCGCCCCCATGGGCATCGTCAGCCGGGCCGTGATGCTGTCGCCTTTCTGCGGCGTCCGGAGGGAAAACGGCAGGTGGCCGCCGCTGACCAGGCTTGCCGCCGATGCCATCGCGCCCAACGCGACGACCAACGTCACCAGGCGCCGGCGAAAGGCGACTTCGGCGCACCTGCGGAACGGGTACTCGATGACCCAGGTAAGGCTCGACTCGAAGAGCACCTGCAAACGCGCGAACGCGGAACCGAGCCTGCTCAACGCACCGGCAAAATGCGCGGCGAATACCGCGCCGGCGCCGGCCGCCGCGAGAGCGGCGCCCGATCGCACGTCCGGCGTGAGGGCGATCGCGGCGACGACGACCACAGCGAGGAACGTCAGCCCGAAGTCGCCGAGCGGCAGCCGGTCGCTGCCGTGGCCGAGGTGGGCGGGCAGCACCGTCTGGCACTCGATCAGCGAGAATACAAGGCAGCAGATGACCGTGGCAGCCATGACCCCATAGGCCTGGCCGACGGTACCGCCGCCAAACAGCAACGGCAGGAACGCCACCACGGTCGTGATGACGCCGAACGTCACCGGAACAAGCACGTGCTGCGCTCCCTCGATCGCGCCGGCGAGCTGGCCGACACCGCGCCGCTGCGCCGTATACGCTGCCTCGCCGACCACCACGGCGTCGTCGACGAGCATGCCGAGGGCGAGGATGAAGCCCATGACCGAAACCGAGTTGATCGATAGGCCCGACCAGTAGATCAGGAAGATCGCGCCGAGGAATGCGATCGGAATCCCGAGCGCCACCCAGAGCGCCAGGTGCGGCCGGAGGAACAGCGCAAGCAGCACGAGGACGAGCAGAAGCCCTTGAATACCGCTGTCGAGCAACGCGCGCATACGCTCCGACAGGATGATCGACTCGTCCCGCCAGATTGTCAGTTCAACGCCTTCGCCGTACCGCGGGGACGCCCGCGATACGTACTGCCGAACCGTTTCGCTGACCTGCCGTACGTCCTGGTTGCCAACCCGCGATACCTGGACGAGCGCGGCCGGCTTGCCGTCGAACTTGAGCGCCTGTCCGGTGTCCTCGAACCCGTCGACGACCCGCGCGACGTCGCGCACGAGCACCCGCGTTCCGTCGCGGCGGGTCGTGACGAGAAGGTTCTCGAGTTCGTGGCTCCAGTAGGCCTGGCCCGCGGTGCGCAAAAGTACCTCGCCCTGCTCGGTTTTGACCGACCCACCGGGAAGGTCGAGAGACCGCTCGCGGAGCGCAGCCGCCACGTCGTCGAAGGTCAGGTTGTTGCGCGACAGGGACGTTTCGGAGACCTCCACCGAAATCTCGTAGGGACGCACGTTCACCAAGGCCGCATGGGTGATGCCGGGCAGCGCGAGGATGTCGTCTCGAACCCGCCGGCCGAGTTCCTTGAGCGCGCGTTCGTCGGACGGGCCGGTAATCGCGACCTCGGCCACCACATTGTTCGGCATGGCAAGCTGGACGATGGGCCGTTCCGCTTCCTCGGGAAACGTGTCGATGGCGTTGATCTGGTTCTCGACCTCGCCGAGCGTCTGGGCGCGGTCGACGTCGACGAGCAGTTCGGCGTGGACGGTACACAGACCCTCGGCCGAGACCGAGCGGATTTCCTTGATCCCGGTGATGCCTTCGATGCGTTCCTCGATGCGTGCGCAGACGCCAGTCTCCACCTCCTCGGGCGCGGCGCCTAAGTAGGCGACGGTGACGACGATGAGCGGGACGTCGAAGTCCGGGTACAGCTTGACCGGAACACGGTCGAGAGACGCCAGGCCGGCGAGCACCGCGAACCCCATGACCAGGTTGGCCGCCACGTGATTCGTGGCGAACCAGGCGATCATCCGTTTCATCGGCGCACCGGCACGGCGACGCAAAACCCGTCACCGCCCTCGCCGATCATCCGTCGCGTTCCGCCGCCTACGTGCCGACGGGCCGGACCCGCTGCCCGTCGGCGGCACCGTCCAAGGTGGACAGGCAGATCGGCTCCCCCGCAAGGATGGCCCCTCTGACGTAGTACACCTCCCCGGTGCTGCGCAGGATCTCGACGTCGCGAAACGACAGCCGGTTCTCCGAATCCACGACGAACACCCCCTCGCCGCTCTGCAGGGCCGAACGCGGCACGACCAGGACGTCGTCGATGGTCTTGCCATAGATCTCCGCCTCGACGAACAAACCGACCGTGAGTGGCGGCGAGTCGTCCGCCGGATCGTAGGGCCTTGGGACCTGTGCGACGAGGTTGACCATTCGGGTACGGGGGTCCAACTCGCCTTCCGTGCGCACGATTCGCGCCTCCCAGGCGTGCTCCGCGCCCGCGAACCGGGCCTTGAGGACCACTCTCGGCAAATCGGACGCGTTCGCCTCGAGGCGTGCCACGGACGACGGCAGGAAAGCCAGGTCTTCATCACGCACCGGCAGGCGGACCTCGGCAACGTCGACGGAGTAGAGGGTCGCGATGGACTCGCCGCGGTTGACGAACTGGCCGGGGTCGACGCGCTCGCTGCGCACGCGACCGTCAAAGGGGGCGGTCATGCGCGTCCGCGCCAGGTCCAGTTCACCGCGGGCGACCCGCGCCCTGGCCTCGCGTAGCGACGCCCGCGCGATCGTCAGGCGGTTCAACGCCTCGTCGTGGAGGGACTCGCTGATGGACTGCGCTTCGCGCAGTTCATCATGGCGCTGGTACGCCTTCTCGGCCCTCGCGAGTTCGCTCTCGGCGGACGTCGCCTGGGCGCGGAATCTCTCCAGGGCAACCTCGTAGTCGGCGCGCTCGATCTCGACCAGGACATCGCCCCTCTCGAAGAAGCCGCCCGAGACCATTGACTGCGCCACGGACACCACCCGGCCCGCCACCTCCGAGACCAGGTTGCTCTCGGTCCTCGGCACGACGGCGCCATGTGCAGCGACAGTCATCTGAACGGTCCCGGGACTCGCTGCCACGGTCCGTACCGCCGGAATAGTCGGTGCCGGTGGCTGGGGATCGAGTTCCGGCCCGCTCATAAGAATGACCGCGGCAAGCGCCAGACCCGCCACGCCTGCGAGAACCGGTGCGAGAAGTCGGCGGATCACGGAGGAAGTCCATAGAGTTCAGTCAGGTTGCCGTAGGTGACGCGCTCCACGTAGGCCGCGTCCATGCCGGCGAAGTTGCGCGCCACGGCGTCGCGGCTGTGCGGCCAGGTCGAGTCGCCATGCGGATAGTCCGACCCCCACATCACCCGGTCCGGACCGATGGCATCGAGGTTGCGTACACCGACGGGATCGTCCTGGAACGTGAACCAAAGATTGCGCCGGAAGTAGTCGAGGGGCGTTTCCGGCGAGTCGTACCCAATCAGGTAGCGGAACTGCTCGAAACTGTATTCGAGCCGTTGCAGGAAATAGGGAATCCAGCCGATGTCGTTCTCGACCGAGACGATCTTGAGATTGGGAAAGCGGTGGAACACGCCCGAGACCAGCAACGTCGTGAGAGAAAGCTGGATCGGGTGAACCTGGCGCATCCATGTCATCAGGAACGGGCGCTGGTTGTACCCGGCGCCGCCGCGATCGGTCAGGATATGCATGCTCAAAGGCAACCCGAGCGCACACGCGGCCGCCCATACCCGGTCGAAACGTTTGCTCGCGTAGTTCGGCCGGCCCGGGTCCACCGAGATCATCGCGCCGCGCAGCCCTAGCCGGGCGATGCGCTCCAACTCCTCGACCGCGCACCCAACGTCGTCCAGACAGACCAGTCCCACCCCTAAGAGCCGTGTGCTGTCGTAGGCCGCAAACTCCGCAACCCAGTCGTTGTACGCTGCGAACACGGCGGACTGCAGGTCGAAGTCCGGAATCCCGAACATGGGCAGCGCCATCGATGGGTAGAGGACCTCGAAACCGACCCCGTCAACGTCCTGATCCTTCATCCGCTGCACGGGATCCCAGCCACCGGAGAGTAGCTCGCCGTAGCCGCGCTCGTCGGCCGCGGCGCGCTGCCGGGGATCCTCGACGTCGGCCGCGGCGAAACCGGCGACGCGTTGCGGACTAATGCCCTCGCAGACGAGCCACTCGCCTTCGATGGGGCCACGCAGCGAGTCGATGCTGGCCACGATCCGGGGCGCGCGGTCGCGAAGCTTCTTCGGCACACGTTGCTGCCAGAGCTCGCCCGGTTCGATGACGTGGGAGTCCGCCGAGCGCATAAGGTCTTCTGCCACTTCGGCTTCCCCTCGGTGATTCGCCGTGCGGAATCATACAGACTAGGTGCGGCACCGCGTCACTGGCATGACCGGACCGATCCTTTTGTGTTAGCTTGCCCATTCGCTCGGCAGTGCGCACGCAAATCAACAACCAACCAGGAGTTGCCAATGTCACCGTTCGAAACACGCTTCTTCGCCCTCGCCCAGGAAAACCTGGATCTCGGACGCGACCCCGACTGGGATCTGAAGATCAGCGAGTCCGATATTTCCTCTATGGATGCCGTGGCATTTATCAAGCTTGTCAGTCACGAGTTCGGCATCGAGATTCCGGCGGAAGATCTCGCCGATGTCGAGACCATGCGTGGCCTCGCCAAGTACGTCGAGGGACGCGCCGGCTGATACGGGCGACGAACGGTCGGACGTGGCGTACTCATGGCACGTCCGACCAAGCCGTGGCACACGCCCGGCGACACGCGGTGCGCAACGGTTCTTGACGTCGAGTTGACGCCCTATCCAGAACACGAACCCGCGTCCGCATATGCATCTGCCTTCGATCCGGTAGCGGCTCACATAGTCGACGCCCGACCTGTCGCTATCTCGGGCTCACCCATGCTCGATGGCTCGACCGTCTAGGCTCCTGGCCCATGACTTCCGACGTGTGGAAGATCCCCGAGCCGACCTCGACCATCGAGGTTCGCCTCGACGACGACATCGTGACGACCGTACGGCGCCACGGCAATCCACGCGGGCCGAGACTGGTGTTGAGCCACGGGAACGGCTTGGCTATTGACCTTTACTATCCCTTCTGGCGCCTGCTCCTCGATGATTTCGACCTATTTGTCTACGATCTAAGAAACCACGGCTGGAACCGTCTAGGACCGCAGGGCAGTCACAATATCCCGGTATTCATCCGCGACCAGGGCCATATCATCGAGTGCATCGACCGAACCTTCGGTGCTAAGCCGAAGATCGGCGTCTACCACTCGCTCTCGGCACTGGTCACGCTGCTCTCGCTGTCGTCCGTAATGTCGAATCCATCCAGCCGCGACGCGCGCTTCAAGACTCTCATCCTGTTCGACCCGCCGCTGTTCCGCCCCCGCGCCAGCGAGGCGAAATTCGACGATCTCGCGGAAGCGCTGGCGCGCAGGACCCGAAAGCGCCACAACCACTTTCGAGACCTGGATCAGTTCGTGGAATTGCTCAACTATTCGCCGAGTTTCGCCCGCGTTCTGCCCGGTGTTCGCGAGCTGATGGCCCGAACCACGCTGCGCAGATCCGCAGCGGGAGATCATTTCGAACTTCGTTGCCCGCCCGACTACGAGGCCCAGATCGTGGAATACGTTCGAAGCTACGCCGGCCTGGTGGACTTCGAGCACCTACCGTGCAATGTCAAGGTTCTTGGCGCCGACCCGACACTGCCGTTCGCGTACCTGCCGACCTTCGACCTCGTCCAGATGGACACCGTGGACTACGACTTCCTACCCGAAGCGACGCACTACCTGCAGTTGGAGCAGCCCGCCGAGTGCGTCGCGGTAATGCGCGAATATCTCTCCAAGACCCTCTGACGAGACGCCGCCTCCTCGATACGGACTGGCTGCCGATGCGTAGGAGACGGGCTTGTCCCGTCCCGGCGCGCCCTCACGGGCGCGTTGGGATCGCCGCTACGATTTGATCACGCAACTCAACGGGTTGCGGTTGCCCGCTAACGGAGGAAGTGCCCCGTGGCGCGTTGATCCAGTGACGTCGATGCTGGAAGGGGTAGCCTGGAAGCGAAATCCTCGAGCGCGCCTCTCCGGCGAACAGTCCCGGGAAGGAGATCGACAGACCCGCTTCGTAGGCACCGGCCACCGCGGCGACGAAAGCGCCGTCCCGTGCGATCCCGGACGAGTCCTTCGCCTGGCTGATCAACACGGTGGGCGCCGTTGCGGGCGCGCTCCCCTTGGGCCAAATGTCAGGCAGGTTCGGTGCCAACACGGGTTGCGGGCCAATCTCCGCGACCACCTCGACCCCCAAGTTCGCAAGCGTCGCCACCGATCGTTCCAAGGCAGGGGTAGCGCGGCTTTGCCGTTGCCAGTACGCGCCGTCCTGCACTTCGCCGGCCTCCACCCGACGACCGGTCTCACCGCTCACCAAGTCCAGCTTGGGCGGTCCGGTTTGCACGTTGACGGGTGCCGACTCCATGTCGCGGGCAGCGACGAGTAACAGTCCCTCGTCCAGGCCGAAAACACCGGCCGCCTGGCCGCCGGCGATCTCGCCGAGGCCATCGCCCACGACCACGCTAGGTCTGACACCAACGCTCTCCCACTGGGCGACGAGCGCGCATTGCAGGGCCCAGACCGCCAACGCCGACCATCCGGGTTCGTCGAGGTTGCCCGCAGCGCCGAACATCACCTCGAGCAGCGACTCGCCGCGCTGGTTTCTCACCAACGCATCGCACTGGTCCAGAACGGCACGGGCTACGGGCTCTTGCCGGTAAAGCGCTTGCCCCATGCCGACCCACTGGCCGTCCCGACCGGTAAACGCGAACGCGACTTTGGCTTGGCTTCCCTCCACCAATTGCGGTATCGGCCTGCCGCCTTCAACGACCGCTGCCAACCCGGCCTCGAGGGAGTCGGCATCGTGGAACACCACCCCGGCCCGGTGTGCAAAGTGACTACGACCCACACCCGCCGTCCAGGCCATGTCGGCAAGCCAGCGGGAGGGGTCCGCAATGCTCGCGGCATGCACCGTCAACCTGTCCAGGTAACGCATTGCCAAGTGCTTGAGAGCCTCGTCCGACTTCGCGGAGAGCGGCAGGATCCGCGTTAGGCGGGGGTCGAACCCCGTTTCGACAGACGCCAAGCTCGGAACATGTATATTATACACATCTGACTATTCCTAAGAAT
>VXYL01000050.1 GCA_009846005.1 Gammaproteobacteria bacterium
TCGCAGGTCGCGAGTCGCGAGCTAGAGCTAACGAGCTATACGGTGTGATCATCCGGGACATCAAACGCCACACATTGACTCGGTTCCGCGCCGCCGCCTTTGGTGTGACCCTTGCTACGACGCTAACGGGCGAGGTCACGGCCCAGAAGCCGGTGCTCGAGGAGATCGTCGTGACCGGTTCGGCCATTAGGCGCATCGACCTCGATCAGGCGTTACCGGTCACGGTGCTGAACGCTTCGGCGATCCGGTCCACCGGTGTCAGCAACGTCAATGAACTCATTGAGAAGCTGCCCGCAATGCAGAACATGACCGTGCCTGCCGATTCTGTCGGTGGAGGCGGAGGCGGCATCCGTACCGCCAACCTGCGTGGCATCGGTGAAGAGTACACCCTCAGCCTGCTCAACGGGCGCCGCATGTCGCCCGCCACGTCCGGCTCCACGATCGACCTGTCGTCGATTCCGCTTGCTGCTGTCGAACGCGTGGAGATCCTCAGGGACGGCGCATCGGCACTATACGGTTCCGATGCCATCGCCGGCGTCGTGAACTTCATCCTCAAGGACTCCGTCGAGGGCATCACGGTGTCGAGCCGCTTCGATGAGCCCTTGGCTGGCGGCGGTCGGAGCTTCACTGTCGATGTGGTCGGGGGGTTGGGCGACCCCGCTACCGACGGTTACAGCTTTGTCCTCGCCTACAGCAGGGAGGATCAGGGTGCCCTTGCCGCCGCCGACCGCACATTCTCCGAAAGCGGGTTCGTCGCCTTCAGCGAGGGCGGCCGGGACTACTACTTCGAGAACTCCTCCGCCAACGCCATCCCCGGCAATGCGTTCGTATATGCCGAGAGCAACGGGGGCCGGATCCGCTTCTTCAATCCCGACAGGGCACAGAACGGCGGCGTGTGCGCGCCGCAGACCACGCCGTCCGGCGAGTCCTGCCGTTTCGACTACACCTCCACGCTCGAGATCCTGCCCGAACACGAGCGCGACAGCATTTTCGTAAACGGCCGGGTCCGCATCGGCGACAATCTCACGGGCTTTGCGACGGTGCTTCATACCGCGAACGAGCAGATTTCCCGCATCGCGCCTTATCCGACGGGCGAAGTGCCGCTGCCGCTGGATTCCGACGTAGTTCGATCGGAAGTTCTGCCGCATCTGACGCCGGACGAACTCGCCGCCGCAGGCGCGATAACCGGAACCTGGCGCGCCCTGCCCGGCGGCAACCGCACTAGGGCTCACGACATCGAGACGACCAACGCGACATTCGGCCTGGAAGGATCGCGCGGCGATCTGGACTACCAGGTCGGAATGACGCTCGCGAGCATGAGCAACCCCTCGGACTATCTGACCGGCTGGCTGATTCGCGACACTTTCGTTGACCTCGTGGGATCAGGCCGCATCAACATTTTCGCCAACCACAGCGAGTTCATGGATGGCGACGCGCTGGCGCCAGCCATCTACAGCGGCAATTGGAGCGTGACCGACACGACGATGCATGCCTTCAACGGCACGGCGTCCATGCCCCTGTTCGAGCTCGCAGGCGGCGAGGCGATGCTCGCGGTCGGCGCCGACTGGCGCGAGACCGAATACGAGCACACGATCTCGAAGGCCAATGCCGACGCGATCCTGCTTTACGCGGCTCCGGGCACCCCCTACCTCATGGAGCGCGCCCAGTACGGCATTTTCGTCGAGTTGCTGCTATCGCTTGCAGACAGGCTCGAGCTGACTGCATCGCTGCGCCACGACGAGATCGACGCGGTCGAGGACAGGCTCGGCGGGCGTACGATTGGCCTGCACGATCACGACCTGACCTACAAGCTTGCCACGATGTTCGATGCGACCGACAGGGTCTCATTCCGTGCCTCGTTCGGCACGGGCTTCAAGGCGCCGTCAATGCGCCAGATAGGCCAGCCTCGCACGGCGGGCGGTTACACCTCGGGCGACTATCTGTGTCCCTTCGAGGCACACGACCCGCTTGCGGCACTGTGCTGGCCGGACGAGGCGCAATATCCGGTGTTTCGCGAAGGCCATGAGGGACTCCGCTTCGAGACTTCGGAGCAATGGAACGTCGGCGTCGTGCTGACCCCCTGGGACGATTTCGATGCGACCATCGACTACTGGAGCATCGAACTCGAGAACTTCGTCAGCAGCCTGACCGAAGCGCAGATCTTCGCCGATCCAGTCAAGTATCGCCATCTCTTCACGAGCATGACCAACCTTTCCACCGGGCGGGACGATCTTGCGATCATCAAGGCATTCGTCAACGTGGGCCGCAAGCGCACCAAGGGCATCGACTTTGCCGTCAACAAGGGCTTCGTCCTGGGCGGCGTTTATCTCAAGCTGGGCGTGAGCGGCACCTGGATCGGGGATTCCGTGAGTTCGCTGACCGGCAGCAGTCTTGGCCGTTTCGGTGAAGACGCCGAGGTCGTGTTCGAGCGCCTGGTGGTTGCTTTCGCCACCATCGAGCACGGCAACTTCGCTCACAACCTCTGGATCAACTACCGCTCCGGGTACGACGACCAGATGCAGACAGTGGAGATTCTGGGCACCGGCGCCGTGCTCGGCCGCGGGCCGAGGACCCAAATTCAACTCGACATCGACGAGCAGTACATCCTGGACTACCAGCTGCGTTACACGACGCTCGGCGACCGGCTGGGGCTGACTGTTGGGATCAACAACCTGACCGACGAAGCCCCGCCCCTATCGCTGCGCGACGAGGGCGCGGGCCACCAGGTTGGCTGGGATCCCCGTTATTCCGACGCCTACGGTCAAACCGTGTACCTCGGCGCGGAGTACGCCCTTTGACCGCCGATCCGGACTCTCCTCCCGGCAGTCGACAGTGCGATGCGATCCGGTCGCCCATCGGTCGGACACTGCGCCGGGGTCTGGGCGTGTGGCTAGACGGGCGCCGGTTTCGCCAAGGCACCCATGCACGTCCTGCACGGTACGCGATGGTCGAATGCCCAGGGTGTCTCGGGCAAGGGTAATGGCCGGCGGAACGAACATCCGATGCGGCTGATGCCGGCGATTCCGGCCATCGCCGCTCGTCTGGCCGCGAGCTCCATGGCCAGTGGCGGCGGACGCGGACCCAGCACGGTCCGGTTGGTACGCGGGTGCCAACCTCGGCAGAGGATGGCCGTCCCACCTCGAACAGTAAGGCTGGAACCGGGACGGGTTCTGCTACCCGGATGCCGCCTGTTTCGACGAACAATCCACCCCGTTCCCGGATACCGCTGGCATTACAGTATCGCACCGGAAAGCGGCGCAGCGTTCGAACTGTACCTTGGTCGATTCTTCGGACGAGCCCGGCTCGAGTTGGCGTTCGCAAAGCATACGAATGACACCCGCCAGATGTTCACGGGCATCGCCTACCTTGACAGCATCAACGTAGACCAATCCTGCCGTCTCCCTCGACTCGGCACGCGTGCGCCATCAGGACTCGTTCGACGAACGTCTCTTGACGGACCACCGCGCGGTTCCCCTACGTCCGGCCTCTTGAGCCCGGGTCCTGACTCACCGCACCAATGTGAGCGTCCTCCTGGCCGACCGTCGATTCGATCCGCTCGCGGTGGGCGACGTTGCGGCCCGCCAGATCCGCCCGCGACCGACGAGTGCGTGACGTGGCCATCCGGCCCGCGACATCGCTCTCTTGTCAGCCCCGTTCAGGGCTTTCGCCCAGTGAACACCACGACGCCACAAATCCGCTCGACGGAGTCTCCCTGCAGTCGTTCGTCCGGCCACCATTCGTCGAACGCTCTCACTGTCCATCGCCCTCCTGCTAAAACCAGCTGGCGAATCGACATCGTCTCCGCTTCTTCGTCACGCACGGCTACGAAACAGCCGTCCTCCGCCGGCACGTCCGGGTCAACGTATGCGTAGTCCCCCACGACGAACTGCGGTGCCATGCTACCGTCGACCACCCTTACGATGAACGTCTCGGTACCGAAGGCCACAGCCTTTCCCTCCCGCAACGGCTCTTTCCGCCGCGCACCTCCCGACATGATCCTGGCCCCCCGGTGCCGCCGGCGCTTCTCGGGGCTCCAGTACCTGTCCTGACGGGCCAAATCGCCGCTCAACTCATATGTTGTATATTTATACAGTATTAGCTGCCCTGAGGTCAATAGTCCATCAATAGCCGGCCTCACCCTGCCGACACTCGCGAGGTGGGCGCTCGCCCACATCCAATTCAGCCCGGCCAGCTCAACGACCACGACGGCCCAGGTCGGGATAGACGGTTCCTGGCTCCCCGCGGCGCTTGTCAGACAGGGGCGATGCTCCGCCGGTCAGCTTTGTAGGGAGCGGCGCAACGCCGCCTGTGCTTCCCTCCCCAGCGGGAACCGCCAGATCGCGACCAGACAGGCCAGTCCCAATACAACGGATGAGACGCCGGTGATGTACCGTACGCTCTGCGCCCCCTCCCCGGTCGCCCGGGCGACGCTCGGATCGAACCCGCCCAGATCGGCGAGAAAGAAAGCAAGCGCGATGCCCACTCCCAAGCCAACCTTGAGGGTCGTGGTCAGAAAAGCGTAATACAGGCCGGCTCGCTCCTGGCTCGACTCCAGCCGGTCGTGGTCCAGCACATCCGCCATGATCGCTCGCGGTAGGAATTGCATCCCACCGATACCCATGGCGAGCACGACGGATCCGACGAAGTAGAGCGCGAAGTTGCCCGCCGGAACCCACAACGCAAAGAGCCCGCCGAAGCCGGAGACGATGGCGGCAATTCCGAGCGCACGGTGCTTCTCTATACGCTTCGCGAACGCCACCCACGCAGGAATCAAGGCAAGTCCTACGAGCAGCGATGCCAGCTGGATCGTCCCCGCCCTTCCAGGATGTCCCAGCACGATCTCGATGAAGAACACCGCAGTCGACGTTCCGATTCCCAGGCTGAGCCCGATCGCGAAGTCCGCGGCCAGCAGCCGCCGGAGCGCACTGCTGCGGACCGCGATCCCGACGCCCTGCCAGAACGATGTATGCGACCCTTGTTGGTGCCGAGTCAGGGACGGAGGGCCGTATCGCAGGGCGACAAAGACCGTGACTGGCAAAGCGAGCAGAATCAGACCGCCCATCGTCCGGACCCGCAGTTCGCCGACATCGCCCGCCGCACCGAACCACTCGACTCCGACAGGAAGCAGCAGCACCAGCACCGAACCCAAGCTGTTGGCGGCCTGGATGCCGGCCATGACACGGGAACGTTCGTGATAGTCGTATGAAGTCTCGGCCGCCCAACTGAATAGGGCCACACTCATAAAGGTCCATCCGATGTAGAGGCAGAGCAGCCAGAAGAAGAGCTGGCCCGTCGAGACATCTTCCGCCACAAAGAACAGGTTGGCGACCGCGAGCGCAATCGGAACGGCACCGATCGCCAGCCACCACTTGCGTCGAACGATGTGCTGCAAGCGGTCCATCATCACGCCGGCCAAGGGATCGGTCACAACGTCGAAGACCCGGCCGAGCGCGAAGACGGTACCCGCCGCAGTCATTCCGATGCCGAGGCTTTCGGCGTAGTAGGCCGGCAGGAATACGGCGACAGGCAGCATCATGGCATACATCGGCACTGCCGGGGCCGACAGCGCAGCGATCGAACGCGCACCTATTCCGCCGTGTTGTTCTGTCACCTCGGTAGCCCCCGGAACTCTTCAGGAGAGTGTACTTGAGAGAACTCCTGCCCGGTCGTGCTGCGGACGCGTTGGACAGGCGTGATCTCCACGGCACCGCAATCTGGCCGCTCCGCTTGCCCGCCGACAGCCCGGCCGGCCTGCCGAGCGGTTGCACGCAGCCCTTTCCGGCAGTAGGGTGAAACCATGTCGCCCCAACCTTGTGCATGCCAAACCCTGCTGCGAGCGGTCTACCCGGACTTTGGCAGATCGGACGGCGACACGCCAAGGACCCGCGGGGTCGCCCCGCACTCCGGTCAGCCGGTATGCACGGCTGGCGCTGCATGAGCGATTCGGATTTCCGCGCCCGCGCCGTGCTCATGGGCAAGGGCAACCGCTACGAGGACATGGTCCCGGGCCGGACGTTCGACCATCACTGGGGCCGGACGATCACCGACGGCGACAACGCCGCCTTCACTACCCAGACTCTGTCCTTCTGCCCGCTCTACTTCAACGCGCCCTACGCGCAGTCGCTGGGCCACCCGGGCACCGTAGTCAATCCGCTGCTGGTGTTCAATCTCGTTTTCGGCTTGAGCGTGGAGGACTTGAGCGAGGGCGGCGGGCCGTTCCTGGGGGTCGACGACTGCCGCTTTCACAAGGCCGTCTATCCCGGCGACACCCTAACCGCGCGAAGCACGGTCGAGGACGCGCGTGAGTCCAGGGGACAGCCCGGATTCGGCATCGTGCGCTGGCACACCGAAGGCTTCAACCAGCATGGCGACAGGGTGCTCGAATTCCGGCGCACCAATCTTGTGCGGAGGCGAGGCGGTGAATGAAGCTGCTATGAGGGCTGGCCGGCTGGGCATCGGTGCTCCACCGGGACAGGCTCCGCGCCGGGCGCTCAGCAAGTCACTGGCAACGGCATGGCGTTGACGGGAGACAACAGATACTTCGAGGATTTCGAAGCGGGGCAGGTCATGCGGCATGCGCGCGGCAAAACGCTGTGCGAGCAGGACAACGTCGGCATCACCCTCCAGGTCATGAACACCGCCGAGGGCCACTTCAACGAGGATCTCATGCAGCGCTCCGCGGCCGGGCGGGGCGGCTGGAGCCGGCGCGTCCAGTTCGGCGGCGTCACCATCGCGATGGTGATCGGCCTCGCGATGCAGGACACCGGGGAGAACGCACTTGCCGAACTGGGGCTGGACAAGATCCGCCTCAAGGCGCCCGTGTTCCACGGCGACACGCTCTACGCCTACACGGAGGTGTTGCATGTTGAACAGATCGAGCGCGACGACGGCGGCATCGTCACGTTCCGACACTACGGCGTGAATCAGAATGACGAGGTCGTCTTCGAAGGAGAGAGGACCGTGCTGATGAGGACGCGGTCGGCATGAGCGCGCAGCCGAGACGTCCGCGGCGCTGCCAGTTGTCGGTTCCGGGCAGTTCGGAGAGGATGCTCGCCAAGGCCGCCGGCCTTGACGTAGACCACGTGTTCCTCGATCTGGAGGACGCGGTCGCGCCGAACGCCAAGCCGGCCGCGCGCGGGAAGGTGGTGGACGCGCTCAACGGCCTCGAGTGGCGGCCGCGCACGGTGTGCGTGCGCGTAAACGACGTGGAGACCGAGTGGTGCCACGACGACGTCATCGAGGTGGTCGCCGGGGCCGGCGGGAAGCTCGACACGATCATGCTCACCAAGGCGAAGCGCGCCTCCGACGTGCTGTTCGTGCACCTCCTGCTCGACCAGCTCGAGGCGAAGCTCGGACTTGATCGGCGCATCGGCATCGAGTGTCTGGTCGAGGAGGTGGAGGGCATGATGAACGTCGATGCCATCGCGGCCTGTTCGGACCGCCTCGAGTGCCTTGTGTTCGGGATGGGCGACTACTCGGCCAGCCAGGAGATGCAGATTTTCGCGGCCGGGAGCAGCTATCCGCCCGACCTGTGGCACTACCCGCGCTACCGGATGACGATCGCCTGCCGCGCCAACGGCCTCGACCCGGTGGACGGGCCGTTCGCCAACTTCCGCGACCCAGAGGCGTACCTCAAGGAGGCGCAGCGGGCGCACGTGCTCGGCATGGCCGGCAAGTGGGCGATCCACCCGAGCCAGGTCGAACTGGCGAACCGGGTGTTCACGCCGGACCCGGATGCCGTGGCGGCCGCCCGGGCGCAGAAGGCAGCCTATGAGGAGGCGCTGCGGCAGGGCCTCGGCGCGATCAGCGTCGAGGGGGTGATGGTGGACGCGGCAAGCATCCGCCTCGTCCAGAGCCTGATCGACCGTGCCGACCTGATCGGGTTGTGAAGATGGGCATTTCCGACCCGCAGCCGACCGGCCCCCTGTCCAACGTCACCGTGATCGACTGCACGATGGCGCTCTCGGGGCCGTACGGCACTGCACTCCTGGGCGACCTCGGCGCCGACGTGATCAAGGTCGAGCCGCCGGGCGGCGACGGGTCACGTCGGGTGCCGCCGTTTCCGCCGGGCTTCGAGCGGCCGGGCCAAGGCGGGCCGGGCACCGTCGATTTCGGCGCCTTCTTCGCCAGCATCAACCGCAACAAGCGCAGCGTCGTGCTCAACCTCAAGCACGACGGCGACCGCGAGATCCTGCTCCGGCTGGTCGAACGGGCGGATGCGATCGTGGAGAACATGCGCGCCGGCGTAATGGACAAGCTGGGGGTCGGCTACGAGGCCGTCTCGGCGCGCAATCCGACCATCGTCTACGGCTGTATCCGCGGCTTCGGCGATCCCCGGACCGGCTTGAGCCCGTACGCGGACTGGCCGGGCTACGACGTGGTGGCACAAAGCATGGCCGGTCACGTGCACCTGACGGGACCACCGGACGGCGGCCCCGGCTACCCGGCCGGGGTCAGCGTCGGCGACATTTTTCCGGGGACGCTGCTGGCTCTGGGGTTGGTTTCGGCGATCCTGCACGCGCGCGAGACGGGCGAGGGTCAGTTCTTCGACGTCGCGATGTACGACGCGATGCTCGCCTTCACCGAGACGCTGGTCGCCAACTACGGCTTCGACCGGACCGAGTTGTCGGCTCGCGGCCGGCACCATCCCAACCTGATGCCATTCGGCATCTTCCCGACGCACGACGGCGGGGTGGCCATCGCGGCACCGGGCGCGAATCACTGGCACGCGCTGTGCGATGCGATGGCACGGCCGGACCTGAAGGAGGATCCGAGAACGCGCACGGCCCTGGTCCGCCGGGAGAACCAGGAATACGTGGAAGGGGCTATCTCGGCGTGGACGTCCTCAAGAAGCAAGCGCGACGTCGTCGCCACGCTCGGCGGGAAAGTGCCCTGCGGCCCGGTCAACACCGCGGCGGACATCTTCCGGGATCCGCACGTCCGGGCACGGGAGATGATTGCCGAGTTCGAACTCCCGGGCAGCAACGGGCATGCGGCCATCGTGGGCAGCCCCATCAAGTTCGAGAAGACGAAGACCGGCGTCCACCGCCGCCCCCCGCGGCTCGGGGAACACGGCGAGGAAGTACTCCACGGCCTGCGTCTAGGTTCGTCGGTGAAGTGACGTGCGTCAAACGGGGAACGACATGAACCTGGACGGAAAGTCGGCCGTGGTGACGGGCGGCGGCAACGGCATCGGCCGCGCCCTGTGCCTGGCGCTCGCCCGGGAGGGCGTGAACCTCGCAGTGGCCGACATCGACGCGGCGGCGGCGAAGGCGGTAGCCGACGAGGCCAGGGGCACCGGCGTCGAAGCCGTGGGCATCGCCACGGACGTCACCGACGAAGACGCGGTGAACGACCTGGCGGAAGCGGCGTGGCGGACGTTCGGCGGCGTCGCCGTCCTCGTCAGCAATGCCGGCGTAATGCACCCGACCGAGCAGCTCGCAACGACCAGCGCCGAGGATTTCGACTGGGTGTTCGCGGTCAACGTGCGCGGCGCCATGAACGGCATCCGCGCATTCGTGCCGCGATTCATCGCCTCCGGCCGGGAAAGCCGCGTGGTCAGCACCGCATCCGAGCACGCCCTTGGCGTGCCGCATGTCGGCGGCGGACTCTACACGGCCTCTAAGCACGCTCTGCTGGGCCTGTCGGACGTGCTGCGCCGGGAGGTGCCTGAGTACGTCAAGGTGAGCGTACTTTGTCCGGGGATCGTCGCGTCGACCCTGTGGCGCGCCTCGGAGCGCCGACCGGCCGCCTACGGCGGCTCGGCGCCGGCGCCCGAGGCGGCCGGCGCGTTCATGGCGCAGGTCGGCATGCCCGCCGACGAGGTTGCGGCTCGAGCGGTCGAGGGCATCAGGAGAGGCGACTTCTACATCGTGACCCATCCCCATGCGGTCGGCATCGCGCAGTCGCGATGGGCCGAGATCGAGGGGGCGTTCGCTGCCCAGGCGCCGCGCCGGGAGGGCGATGCGAAATACGACCTCGGACCCATCATGCGGCAACTCATGGGAGCACCGGGCACGCAGGCGGGAGGCGGATCATGATCACGCTCTACCAGTTCTCGACATCGCCGTTCGCGGAGAAGGTGCGCCGCGCGCTGAACTACAAGCGGCTTGAGTTCGAAGTCCACGAAGTGGCGCGCGCCAAGGTCGCCGAGGGCGAGTACGAGCAAGTCAGCCCCACGCGCAAGTTCCCCGCCATCCGGGATGGCGACACGGTGGTCTGGGACTCGACCGACATCGTCTACCATCTCGAGGCAGCCCACGGCGGCCCGCCGCTGATCCCATCAAGTACCCGCGATGCGGCCCTTGCCCACGCCATCGAGGAGTGGGCCGACGAGAGCCTCTACTTCTACGAGATGACGATGCGCCTGACGTGGGAACACAACCTCGATGCCGCGCTTGACGAGTTTGCGCAATCGCTGCCCGGCGTCCCGAAGCACCAGCTGAAGGCGCTGATCTTGCAGACCACCACGCAGCTGACGCAGGCTCAAGGGGTGGGCCGGAAGCCGAGGGAACAGGTGGTTGCGGACGTGGAACGTCACCTTCGTGCCCTCGACGCCCTGCTCGACGGCCAGGCGTGGCTGGTCGGCGATGCCCTGTCGCTTGCCGATCTCGCCGTGATCTCCCAGGTGAACGCGCTACGCTACGCGAAAGAGGCGCAGACCGCGCTGGGCAAGACGCGCGGCGTAATCGGCTGGATGGACCGCGTCGACGAGGCGGCGCCGAAGTAGTGGGTAACGATCGCGGCCCGCGTACGCATTACCCCGCTGGGCCAGCCGCCAACTCTCCGTTAAGCTCGTCTCCTTCCTAGATGATCGGGATCACCACCACCCCCGTACCGAAAGCGTCGGGTCCCCCGATGCGTAACGAGGACAACACATGATCAACGTACCAGTGTGCATCATCGGATGCGGACCCATCGGGTTGGCCGGCGCATTGCTGCTCGCGAAGTTCGGCATCGATTCTCTGCTGATCGAGCGGCGCGACGAGGTCAACACTCATCCGCGCTCCCGATTCGTGGACACGAACACGATGGAACTGATGCGGTTTCTCGGCCTGCAACAGGCGGTCGAAGCGACCGGGCTGGGTCCGGACTGGACCGAGTACAACCGCTGGTCAGACTCGCTCACCGGGCAGCAGATCGCCGCCATTCCCAGCCCGACCTTCCACACGGTGCCGAGGAGCACGAGTCCCACGATGCCGGTCATGACCTGTCAGGACTATGTCGAGAACGTCCTGCTGGAGCAGGTCCGCCCCAGCGAGCACATCGAGCTTCGCTACCGGACCGAGGCGATCGACGTGACCCAGGACGAGGACGGTACCACCGTCGTCATCAGAGACGTCGACTCGGGGGAGGAAACCACCGTTCGCGCCGACTACGCTCTTGGTACGGACGGTCCCCACAGCTTCGTGCGCGAGGCGATCGGCAGCGTGCTTGAGGCCGCGCCGCTGGCCACGTTCGCCCAGGACGTGATCTTCGAAGCCGATCTTTCCGAGTACGTCCAAGAGCGCAAGGGCGGATTGCTCTACAACGCAACGCCGAGCGGCATGCTGGTGTTCCAGCCCCTGAACGGCGTCACGCGCTGGCGCTGCCAGATCCCGAACGCGGACAACGAGCTGCTGCCGGAAGCCGAGGCGGTCGCCCGTATACGCGAAGCCGTCGGCACCGACGACGAGGTTCCCATCGACATCACCAGCACCGGCATGTGGCGGCCGACGCCGGGATGCGTGGACGCACTGAGCCGCGGCCGGGTGTTTCTTGCCGGGGACGCGGCGCACATCTCCGTGCCCACAGGGGGCATGGGCAACAACATCGGCTTTGCCGGCATCCGCAATCTGGCCTGGAAGATCGCCTACGTCCTGAAAGGGATCTCCCCGCCCGCGATTCTCGATACCTACCACGTCGAGCACTGCCCAATCGCCCTGGACCGTGTGGCAACGGGGGTGAAAACCACGGAGTCCATGGCCAAGATCTTCTTCGCATACTACGCGGGAGTGGACACGGCGGACGCCGTGCACGAAACACGGCAGTACGCCGACTACGACGGCGTGCTGCTCGGCTTCGAGCTCGAGTCGTCGCTGATCGCGGAGAACGTCGAGCCGCCGCCGGCGGTCGAGAATCCCACTATCGATTTCGTTCCCGCCGTTCGGGCCGGCCGACGCGCACCGCACGTATGGGTCGACGAACGGCAGGACCGATCCGTTCTGGACTGGTTCGGCATGGATTACGTGTTGGTCGGTGGCGCATCCGCTTCGGGCGATCCTTGGCGCGAAGCCGTCAGTCGGGTGGCGGATGCCACCGGCTTCCCCGTTTGCTGGCAACAACTGCCCAAACTGGGGTCCGCGCCCTACGATCCGTCAGATCTGGCGTTGGTCCGTCCCGACGGCATTATCGCCGACTGCTGGAAGGACGAAGACGTTCCTGCGGACCATAGGGAGTCTCGCCTGCGCAGGCTGCTGCCGTTGCGGGCGCCTTAGCCGACGACGACACCTCGGACCGAGGGCCGATCCTGCAAACGGCTGGCGCAGTACTCGGCGGCCCCACATCAGGCTTCCGGCGTATACATCACGGGCATCCTGGTGATCGCGTTGAACCAGATGCTCCGCAACATCTCCAGCTCGCCATCCGGCCGGATGTCCGGGATACGCGTGACGATCTCCTTCAGCAGGGCCGAGAGCTGGTAGCGCGCCAACCTGGCGCCGAGGCAGAAGTGCGGCCCCGACCCGAACGCCAGGTGACGGGTGGCGTTTGCACGGGTGATGTCGAAGCGGTGCGGATCGGCGAACATGTCCGGATCCCGGTTGGCCGCCGGGTACGACAGGTATATCTTGTCCCCCTTGGCGATCTTCTGCCCGCCGATCTCGGTGTCCGCCATCGCCGTACGGCGGAACTTGACCACGGGCGGCGAGTGGCGCAGCACCTCTTCAATGGCGTTCGGCATGTACCTGTCGACATCGCTCCGCAGCAGCTCGTACTGGTCCGGGTGTTCGTGCATCAGCCGCACGAAGTGGACCGCAGTGCCGCGCGTGGTCTCGTGCCCGGCGATCGACAGGGTGACGAAGAACATTCCGATGTTGGTTTCGTCCAGCTTCTCGCCGTCTACCTCGCCATGCACGAGCCGGCTCATCATCGAGGCATCGGGATTCGCCATCTTCTCCTCGGCCAGTTCCCGCGCGACCTCCATCAGGGCAAGCGGCGCCGAGTTCGCGCGGTCCGCGCGTGCGGGATTCTCCGTGTCGGCCGCCTGGTTGCCGAGCATGAACACCGTCTCGCGCAGCCTGTCGGGTACGCCGAGGAGCTTGCAGAAGGTGTACACGGGGAGCCTGGATGCGACGTCGAAAACGAACTCGCACTTCCCGGCGCCGGCGACCGAATCGACGATGGAGCGCGCGACCCGGTCAATCTCGGGGTGGAATGCGGCTAGCTCGCCCGGCGCGAAAGGCGGCATGACCAGTTTCTTCACCGCCATGTGGTTTGCGGGTTCCATGCCCATGATGTTCGCCCGCTGCATTGCGAGCTGCGGTGGTTCGAGATCCCAGATGATCGGACCGCCCTCGTGCGACGAGAACAGCTCCTGATGCCGCGACACGTCGACGATGTCCTGGTAGCGCGTCAGCACCCAGAACCCCCGGCTCATCGAAGCACCCGGCATCGGGCTCTCGTAGCCATCCTCAGGCGGGTTCCAGTGCACAGGGTCTTTCTCCCGCCAACTGTCGAAGAGTTCGTGCGGCGGGCCGCCGCACGCGGGGATCAGCGCGGGGTCGATGAGATTCGTCGCGAGTGGCATGGCGCGCCTCCTTCTGTCTTTCGGACGCAGTTTAGCAGGGCGCGACTACGCCATGAGGCCCCGGCATCGTTCGAACCTGCCAGGGCAGGCTGCGCGGCATCGGCCGCATCAGTGAGAAGCGACCGTTGTGGTTCGGCCGGCAATGGTCGCTGACCGGCGCACAGCCTCCAAGCCGTAGGTTTGGCGTGTCCGTGCGCGACAGGTCGCCCTGGCAGGCGTAGGATTCGGCCGCCTTGAAGCCTTCCACTTCGCATTGATTCCGACGGACGGGCCGTCCGACGGTGCTGCGGAGCATTCTGGCCATTCACAACGGAGCCTGGCGACGACATCCTGAGCTTGCGGCCGGAGTTCACGATCCTTAGGTTGCCACGACTCTCGGCCCCAGACTGCCCAAATGCCGGTCGAGATGTGGCAGTGATCGCCCCGAAAATTCACGTCGCGGCCCGAAAGGCGTATCGCACCATCGCCCCTTCCGCGATCCGGAGCCGTCCAAACGGAGCCGCGAGAGCTCTGGGGTTGCCGTACTCGGCCCAGATACTCGCTGTGGCCGGCGACGACGACATCTCGCGAGGCGTTCCCGCCAACGGCAAGTCCGACGTACGCCTCAGCGGCGACCAACGGCGCGCCGACACACCAGACGGGCAACGCCACAGTTCGGACGGTCATGGCGATCAACCCATCGCTACGGCTATGAAGAGTGCCCGACGGCCGAGCCGGGACGATGCCGCCCACTGGATTCGGACCACATAGACTCTTCTTTGCATCTACTCCACAACCGACAGCGAAACGGTCGTGCCATCGACGCCCAGCGTTACGGGACCGTCGTAGACATCCGCCACGCCGCTAAGGAACACCCTCTCAAGCGCCGAAACCGGTAATGCAGGCGCGATGTGGTAGAAGAGCAGGTGGCCGACTCCGGCTTCCGCCGCCGCCTCGGCGGCCTCGACGGGCGTGGCGTGGTACGAGGAAATGTCGCGCATCATCCTGGCGGGGCCGTCGGCGCCGACTGCCTCGGCGGCAGACGCGATCCGGTCGGCGATGCGGTCGGACAGAGCTTCGTGAACGAGCAGATCCGCCCCCTGCGCATGCCGGATCAGGTTCGCCGACTTCACCGTGTCGCCGCTCACCACGACGATGCGACCCTTGTAGTCGAACCTGTATCCGACGGCTTCCGAGACGGGCTCGTGCGACACCCGGAACACGCTGATCCTCAAACCTTCGGGTCGTTCGAGGACGGTGGCGAGTTGGCCATCGGCGGGCAACGGAAAGGGGATCGCCCGCAGCCCGCCGCCGCTCGGGGGCGCCACGCGGCTCCCCTGATGTGCGGTGCGGTAGCCGATGTCCGGGGCGTAGGCACGGTTGAATCCGGCGACCACCTCGGCGACCACCGGCGGACCGTGCACGGGGAGTGGTTCCGCATGGCTGCCGTTGAGCCAACGCACCATGCCAAGCTCACCGAGACCATCGAAATGATCGGAGTGGGCGTGCGTCAACAGCACGGACTCGACACGCCCGGCGTTCACCCCGAAACGGCCCAGATTGCGCGCCCCGTTGGTTCCGGCATCCACCACGTAGAGTCGGGTTCCCGCTTGGACGGCCACGCACGTTCCCGACCGCTTCGGATCTGGCAGCGGGCTGCCCGCTCCGCAGAGCATCACATGGATTCCGTCCGGCAGGTCGCCCAGGGCGTCGCTGGTCAGCGCGTCGGCGACCATCCGGTCGAGCAATACGAAGACGACAGTCTCGCTGCGCCACACAAGCCAAACCACCGCAACCAGACCCAGTGCGACGGCCGTCGCTATCACACTTGCCTTTCGAAACGCCTTCAACACCTTTGTTATCCTCCCGACTCGTTGCGCGTCTCGTTCCGGCTCGCAGACGTGTTCCCGCCTAAGCCAACCGCGAGATTCTCTCCGAGCCACGCACAAGAGACTTCCCTACACCAATTTACCAGCAATTTTGGCCGCGCGCTGACCGGCCCGTTGCTGGGGGCCACCGTTTGGCTGAGGTGCCGCCTTGTCTAAAGCGGGCACCGTAGAGAAGCCGTCTACTGTCGAGAGTGGATCTTGATGGGATGGACCGCGCCACTGCATTCGGTACGACCTCGAAGGCTCGAGTGACGTGCCTCATCGATCGATGGTTGTTGTGTCCGCCGCACGCCGTCGCTCCAATGCCATGCGCCTCCCGCTCGCGGCAGTCTGGCAAGAGAGGAAACAGTTCGACAGACCATTTGCCCAAAGCCCATTTTTGAACATCTGCTTAAGGCGCATCCCGATCTAAGCGCCTCCCGGTGTGCGAGTACTACAACGCGAATCCCGACCTCGCAGCGAGCCTCCTCCCGGTGTTCGGAAGACGCGCCAATTCACGCCCTGATTCTCGGACTGCGTTCGCGTACCCGGCAGCTCGGCTCCCTTAATTTCACGGCGCCTCACCACGCCCGATTGCGACAACCACCGAGAAACATCCGTTTTTGAAACGCCGCAACTCCGTAGAGCGGCCGACATGTGGCATCCTGCATACCCCAGCAGCCACGCAATCAGAACCAAATGGACTGGAGTCAGGCGGCGAGCCGTGTAGCCGCGCAAGTAGTGAGAATCGAAACACCGGACGGGTGGGGAAGCGGGTTCGTAATCGCCGCCTCGCCAGACTCCCCAGTGCGGACCGTTGGTACGGCCTTCCATGTTTTCGAGCCTGCAATCGGCCACGAGTTCCAGATTGCGAGCGGGGAGCAATCGTTCACGGCCGGCGGCGAGTCCAAGAAAGATTGCCTGTACGCCCGAGTCGACGAGCTCGACGCTGTTACCGTCATTCTCCTGAACATGCCCGGGCTGCCCATCCCCACAGTCCCATTCCTGGAAAGGGGCGAAGCCCCACTAGCCGTTGGCATGGAAGTGGGGTGGCTTGGGTTCCCTCAAATCCACGACGACTTGTGCTTCTTCTCAGGAAGGGTGAGCGCCATCATCAACGATGACCACTTCCTAGTGGACGGAACCGCTATACACGGCGTGAGCGGTGGACCGGCCTTCCTAGTCACGGACAACGGTCCCAAGATCGTAGGCTCGATTACCGCCTATGTGCCGAACAAGCTCGAAGACGATATGCTCCCCGGCTTGTCGCTTGTAACACACGCAGCCGTCCACCGAGACATAGCCGTAGACATAGAGCCAGACGGCGAACGCCGAAGCAAGATGACAATAACCAATAGGTTCTCCTCCTAGCTACGTGCAGCCTAGAGGGGCGTGGTCGCAGTATCGAGTAGTCTGATGGCGTAAACTCTCTGAGTAAGTCAAATGCCCCGGCCCCGAAGTCAACTGTCCGCCGGGTCGCCGCTCTCATCGACACCTTTCGCCAGACCAACAGCAAACTCGTCCAAGAACTCCCGCTGCGAAGGCGTGAGTCCCTCTTCCTCCCCCGCGGCAACCTTGGCCAGCCCTTGAAATCGGGGAGCTCTACCTACCAGCTTCTCGAACTCCTCTGTCTCGCCCGCGTCTCCTCCCAGGCGCGCCCTTCCTCGCAGTCCGATTCGTACCTGCTCATTCACCATCCGATGTCTCCTCCTCTTCTTCCTCCCGAACCACATCCTCGTCGCCTTCCGCCACCCCGTCAAAGTAGTTCTCGAAGAAGTGGTTGTTCAGCTCCTTCGGGAAGTAGTGCTTACGGTCGATCCAAATGAACCCGTCTCCCTTTGAGACCACCGCGACGTCCACCGGCCCGCCGACCATCTCCCGATCCAGGGACATCTGATGCTCGAACGAACTGAGACCCACCAGCGTAGACGCGACCTGCGCCAGCTCCTTCAGCGACAGCATTTCCACCGCTTGGTCGATCTGGCCGCGTCTCGCCCGCGCGCCCCGAAGGACATTGCGCGCGAACTCCGCCGCCTTTCTCGAGCTCTCCTGCAATATGATCTCGGCCGCTTTTTCCTTGGCTTCCGGCGCGATGCCTGCCACCCCGTCTAGCGCCCGTACAGGCATCTCACGGATGAACGCCGCAACGTCCCCCAGATGTTCAAACACCGCCGGAGAGATCCCGTCTAGAAAACCGTCGACCATGTCCCGATAGGCGAACGACAGGACCTCCGACGGCACGGCGTCCGACACCTCGTGCAACGTCTGCGGCCGAACCTTCAGCCGGTTCCCGTACATCCCGCCTACCTGGAGGTGCTGCACTACCGGATAGTGCTCGTCTTCGCCGAACCCTGCGATCACCAGTCCAGTGAACACGTCCGGCGGAAAGTAGTCCTTCCCCACCAGATTCTCCGCGATCTTGTACAGGTGCCGCCGCGCCTCATCACTTAGCCCCGTCCAGCCGAGGAACATCCGGTCGATCACCCCATGGACAACTCCGGAGTTCCGCCCCACGATGTCGCCTGCGTCCACCTTGTAGTAGTCAGCGTCATCCAGGCCCTCCCAAAACGCGAGACGCTCCTCGACCACTCGGTTGGCCGTCTCCGCCGCCGTCTCTTGCTCTTCTTCGCCCCCGGAACCGTAGACCCCGCTCGCGAGCGCCTTCTCCACGAGATCCGCGATGCGTTCGTACTCCACCTCCAACGCCGCCACGAAGTACCTGTCTTGAGCCACCTCGGGGAATAGCCGCCGGTGGTTTTCCAGAAAGTCGACGAGCGCGTCTCCGTAGTTCTCAAGATTGGCATGACCAGTCCGGCCAAGTTCCTTCCTGAACAGCTTTATCGCCGTCTCCAAGGGCACTCCAAGTAGCGACGCGTTGTTGTAGACCATCACGCCCACGGGCCGGTACTTCGACAGCATGAACACCTTCAGCGCCGAGTCCCGCACCTTCGAGCTCTGACCCATGTCCACCGTGACAGCACTGTCGGCCGCCAGCGCCACGCCCGCCCGGTTCATCACCACGACTTCCGTTGTCATTCCTGCTGCCCCGTCGCGCTATGAAAAGGCCGTCTTCCCGACCGTGACGTCGCTAGTCCTCTTTGTTTTTTTCCTGCGTCCGGTCTCTTGTGCCTGTACCGGCTTCGCGCCCCCTTTCCGCGTGACGGTCCGATTTCGTCCCGGAGAACGCCATCCGCAACCTCGGCACGAGCGCCCCCCGTTCGCTCCTCTGGCCCATCCCGGCCCAATTTCCGAGTCGTTCCATGGCGCTTGTTACCTTGCCCTTCACGTCTCCCGCCCGGATGGTCGCGGCTGCCGGTGCACTGACGTGCTTCTCGATCAGTGCCTCGATCTCCGCGCGCATCGCGGCCACGTCCGTGTCAACGCACCCTTCACCGCGAACCACCTCATCCTCAAGTCCCGTCAACAGCCTCTCCAGCCGCCCCCGGGCGTCCCGCCTGTCGTTCATGCCAGATTCCCCCCTTTTTCCGACAATCGGACCACGCTGCGCCGAATCCGGCGCAGCGTGGTCGCGTATCGCGTGTCGTTCATCGCATGCTCCTTCTGGATTTCGGCCGGTGACAGACCATGCGCCTTCCCGGCAATGACCGCCTGCGCGTCCGCGTCGTCGCGAAACATCGCATCGATCCGGGCCAGAGTTTCCGCCGCGCTCACTCGCTCCTGCGGCGCCATCGACACGTCTCCGGCCATCGCGATTGCGCCATCCCCGGTTTCAGGGTCCGCGCGAACGTCCGACTCCGCGACCACCCCCGCAGCCTCCTGCCGCCGCCGGTAGTCGCTCGCGATGCTTTGAACCGTCTTCCGCAAAAAAACCTCGAGCGGCACGTCCAACGGCCACTGTCGCCGGCCCTCAAGCATCCGGGCGATGGCCTCCTGGTACAGGTCGCTGCCGTCTAATCCAGACAGCCCGACCGCCCGCAACCGCGCCGCCTCGTCGACTCGCCGGAGCTCAGCGTCAGTCAGCTTGCGCAGCCCAGCAGCGCACTCCTGCGGCGTTGCCATCTTTCGTTGCACCAGCGCCATTGCCACCGCTTGCGGTTCGTTCCTACACCCTTCAATGCTCACCAAACCCCGGTCTGCGGACATCGCCGCGAAAAAAACAGTCGCCTGTCCGAGACCCCCGCGCTCACGAGCATAAGAGGGTAGGAGCCCAATCAACAACCGAAGGAAACCACCCTATGGCCAACGATCACGACGACCAACCCGGCGTCATCAACGTCCCCGACGACTTCAAGGTCCAGATCGACAAGGACTTCTACGAGGCACCCGTCCCGCTCATGAGCGGTCGCGAACTCCTCGAACTCGCCGGCAAGAAACCCGCCGAACGCTTCGCCATCTACCTCAAGGTCCAAACCGGACAGCCGGAGCGACTCGACCTCGACGCCAAGATCGACCTCGCCCGCCCTGGCATCGAGCGCTTCGTGACCCTGCCCCTCGACCAAACCGAGGGTTTTCGCGACCGTCGCGAGTTCGTCCTGCCGCAGGAAGACATCGAGTGGCTCAACGGATCACCGCACTGCTTCGAGCTCGTCGCCGAAGGCGGCGTTCTGCGCGTCGTCCTCTACGACTTCCCCATACCTCCCGGCTACCAGTGCCGGCACGCCGACGTCAACGTCCGCATCGAGTCCGGCTACCCGGACACGCAAATCGACATGGTCTACGTCCACCCGGCACTGGCGCGGGCCGACGGCAAGCCCATAGGCGCCATCTCCGGCGACGACTTCGACGGCAGGCAGTGGCAGCGCTGGAGCCGCCATCGTACCGGTGAAAACCCATGGCGTCCCGGCGTCGACAACCTCGCCACCCACTTCGGCCTCGTCGAGCACTGGTTCGCCAACGAACTCAACAAGGGCTAAAACCGTTGAATACCGCAACGCTGACGCTGACCGCTCGTCAGCACGCAGAACTCAATAGCCACCTCTTTCCCGGCGACGGCTGCGAGGCGGTCGCTTTCGCCCTGTGCGGCCACCGCCGCGGCGCCGAGCGCCACCGCCTGCTGGTTCGCGAGCTCGTCCCCGTAGCGCACCACGTCTGCTCCGTCCGCACGCCCACACGGGTCACCTGGCCGACCGACGTACTGCCCCCGATTCTCGCCCGCGCCGAGCGACACGGCTTGGCCGTCGTCAAGATCCATGGACACCGCCGGCCCTCGCCTTTTTCCCGCATTGACGATCGCGCCGATCGCGAGCTCTTTCCGTCCGTCCACGCCTGGACCGAAACGGCTCCGCACGGCAGCGCCATCTTGTTCGAAGACGGCCGCATGATCGGCAGGCTCGTCGATGAGCGTGGTGCTTTCCGCCAACTCGACTCGGTCAACGTCGTCGGCGACGACCTGTCTTTCTGGCCTTCCACATCCTCCGCGACCGCCGTCCCCGAGTTTGGCCGCCGCATCGCCCAGACCTTCGGCGCCGGGACCTACGACCGTCTCCGTGGCCTGCGCATAGCCGTCGTCGGCTGTTCCGGCACCGGCAGCCCGTTGATCGAGCAGCTCGCCCGCAACGGCGTGGGCGAACTCGTGCTGGTCGATCCCGACCGAGTCGAACAGAAGAACCTCAATCGCATCCTCAACGCCAACATGCGAGACGCCCGGCAGGCCAGCCTCAAGGTGGACGTCGCGGCACGCGCCATCCGGGCCATGGGCCTCGGCACCGCGGTCGAAACCCATCCGCGCAACCTCTTCGACCCCGACACCGTCCGCGCCGTGGCCGAGTGCGACGCCGTATTCGGCTGCATGGACTCCGTCGATGGCCGCCATCTTCTCAACAAGCTGGCAACGTTCTACCTCGTTCCGTACTTCGACCTCGGCGTCAAGCTCGAGGCCGACGGGCAAGGCGGCGTCGACCAGGTGTGCGGCACCGTCCACTACCTCCAGCCCGGTGGCTCCAGTCTCCTAAGCAGGCACGTCTACACCATGGAACAGGTCCGCGCGGCGGGGCTCTACCGAACCGATCCTTCGGCCTACCGAGATCTGCTCGACGACGGATACATTCGCGGCGTCCAGGAGGATCGGCCCGCGGTCGTACAGCTCAACTCGCTCATTGCGAGCCTTGCCGTCAACGAATTCCTGGCCCGCCTGCACCCGTACCGGCTCGACCCCAACGCTGATTATGCGATCCACCGCCTCAGCCTGAGCCACGGCATCTACGAGCACGAACACGACGGCGCCCCGTGCCCCGTGCTTGCCCGACACGTCGGCCGCGGCGACGTCTCTCCGCTGCTCGACTGGGCCGAACTCAGCGTAGCCAGGGAGGCCGCTTGAACACGCTCCGCAATCTCTGGTGGCGCCTCGTCGAGCGGTCCGGACTCCGCACCGGCTTCGCCACCGAGATCGTCGACGACTTGCCCGATTCGCTTGCACCCGCTCGGCTCTACCTCATCGGCGACCCGCCTCGTCCCTGGTCTGCGGCGATGCTCTGCCCCTGCGGCTGTGCGGCCACCATACAGCTCAGTCTGGTCGCCAAAGACAAACCCAGCTGGCAGGTCCGCCGGCATTTCTACGGGTCCGTCACACTGCGCCCGTCCATCTGGCGCACCCGTGGTTGCCGGAGCCATTTCCACCTTCGCCACGGCCGTATCGTCTGGTCACGCTCGGCGGCATCCCAACCATCCCGAACCATCAACCACGGAGCGCTATCCATGCCAAACCTCAACTACCCGGGACATATCGACCGTTTAACCCAAGGCGCCATCTCGCAACTGAGCGATTACTTGAGCCCGGACATTGAGACACCGAACGATGTCGCGATGTTAGAGGACCGCGCTCTCGGCACCGCCGCCAAGGTGGTCTACTTCAACACGATCAGGAACCAGCTCAGAGCGATCGCTTCGGGCGAGCGCGACCCGACCGACTGTCTACGCCACCTCGACACTGTCGCCCAGACGTGGATGTCCAAAGGTGCCGACTCCCGCGACCGAGGCCAAAAAGGCGCCCCGATGGCTCTGGCCCTGTCCGACCGCTGGCGAAACTGGGCCATCGGTGGGTCCCTCGCTAAGGAACGCGTTGGATTCGTCGATCACTTCGGCCTGCCGGACTAACACCACCCCACAGTATGTCAAGCCGACAACCAGCCAAAAGACCTCCAGCGCGGGCTTGAAGCCCAGAGCCGCGGTCGCCGTGAAACTAGCCGGGCGCCTCTACCAAGGGACTGTCATGGATGCGTCCGTTCGGGGCGGGCGACCCCCCTCCGGGGGCCGGGCTCTCGTGCTCCGCACCGAGCCCCGGAGTACCGGGTCTCGGCCCTGCCGGGCTTCGATCCCTGTCGCGGGGACAGCCAAACGATGCCAAAAACTCTCCGCGGGCCACTCCAGCCGCATGCGCGCCAGACGTCAACGCGGCCCGGGCTCCGGAGCCACCGTTCCGCCGGTCTCCGCGAACTCCTCGACATAGGCGTAGAGCGTCGAGCGGGAGATGCCCACCAGGGCGCAGATCTCCTTCACCGTGCGCTGGCGCGACCGGTAGAGTTCGACCGCGTGGCGGCGCCGCTCCTCGTCGAGCCGCTTGCGGCACCCGCCGACGCGCCCACGCGCGCGAGCGGCGCCCAGCCCGGCGGATCAGCGCCCGCTCGAACTCCGCCAGCGCGCCGAAGATGTGGAACACCAGTTGGCCCGCGCTGGACTCGGTGTCGATCGCCTCCTTGAGACTGCGCAGGCCGACGCCCTGCGTGCGCAAGGACTCCGCGTGCGCGATGAGGTCCTTGAGCGACCGGCCCAGCCGGTCGAGCCGCCACACCACCAGCGTGTCGCCGGCGCGGAGCTGGGCCAGCGCATCGCGCAGGGCAGGGCGTTCAGCGGTGCCGCCCGCCGTGTCCTCGAAGATGCGCTCGCACCCCGCCTCCTCCAACGCGTGCCGCTGCAGGTCGAGCCTCTGGTCATCGGTGGACACGCGCGCGTAGCCGATCAGCATCGGACTTCCCCGACCGTCCTCGAACCGCGTTCGGCGCCCCGTCTTCCTCCGTACCGCACGCCCGAGTAGCCCGACGCCAGCGCCGCCCGGATCTCCCGCCCGCGCTCGGCGATGCAGGCGTGCTGCGCGTTGAACACGCCGGCCTTGCCCGCCGCCGCGGTCATCCGGACCGTGGCCGCGCAAGCGGCGTCGTACTCGGCGATCAGCATCGCCAGCCGCCGCGTCTCCCGCGTGCGCACGCGCACAGTGCGCGCCGCGCGGATCCATCGCGGGCGCTGCGCCTCGAACGCCCCGGCATCCAGGTCCTCCAGCAGGAACCTGCGGTTGCCTTTCGCCCACCGCACCAGGGCGGCGTCGACCACCGCCAAGTCGGCTTCCACCCTTGCGAGTCGCTCGGCCGCCCCGGCGTCGCCGGCCCGCTCCCGGCGGCGCAGCGCCCGCACGCCGGCCTGGAAGTGGCGGATGCCCGGAATGAAGCCGCGCCCGACCCGGGCCTTCCGGCCGTCCCACGCCTGGCGCGCGGCGATCGTGCGCAGCCCGACCCGCAACCGCTCGCTCATCCGTTCCTCCGGTCGAGCACCGACTTCGACAGCGGCGGCGCATCCTCGTCCCAGAACAGCTCGCCCGGGAACACCATGCCCTTGGCCTTGCGGCCGTCCTCCAAGTGCGCCCGGAACTCATCCGCCTTCCGGCCCCGCCAGACACGCAGGCGATGCCTGCCGAGCCTCGTGACGCGGTTGCGCACGTTCTTCGACTCCTCGGACCCGGCCGCGGCGAACGCGTCGAACCCCTCCGGCACCATCACGAACGCCTCGCCGCCGATCCGGTGCAGCCAGCCGTCCTCCGCGTTCGCGGCGATGCCGCCGTCGAAGAGACCCTGCCGCACCCAGTTGATCCACTCCCAGCCCTTGCCTTCGCCGCCCACCACGGCCGGACCTTTCTCTCGCACCTCCCCCTCGCCCTCGGAACCGCCTGCGGTGGCCGTAGCCTCAGCCGCCGGCTCCGCATCGGCGACGACCGGTGCCTGATCCGCCTCCGCGCCGTCCCGGGCGCCATCCCCGCCTCCTGATTCCTCGTCCTCCCGGACGGACGCCGGGGAGGTGTCCGACGGGGACGCGGGGCACGACGCCGGCGGCAGGCCGGGGGCAGTCGTGCCTGCCCGACACCGCGCAAGCGGCTCTCCGATCCGGGACGCCCCTTCGTCGGCGAGCTCGCGCAATTCGCTCGGCCCCGGCCCGAAGTACGCGGCCACGGCCCGCAGCGCCTCGGGCTGCTGGCCGAGCCAGGCGAGCCCGGCATCGCCGGTCAGGCGCGCCAGCAGCAGCGCTCCAAAGACGTCAGCGACCGGCACGTCCTCGAGCACGGCCGCCGACGGCGCGTCCCCGGTCAGTGCGCTCCAGCCCTCCGCCCGCGCCCGCCCGAGCACCGGCGCGAACCGCTCCGCGAACACGCACGCCGCCAGCGCGAAGCTCATCGCCTCGGCGAGGCGCGCGGCGTCCTCCGCGGGCGCGAAGCGCGGCACGATACGCGCCTGTCGGACCTTGAGCGCCGCGGTCGCGCACGCCAGCGCCCGGTCCCAGACCGTCGCCCACTCCGGCCCCCGGCCGTCGGCCACGCGGCGCCGATAGCGTGCCAGCATCTCGCCGTAGGTGGCGTCGAACTCCTCGCGCGGCAGCGCGGTCAGGCGCCACAGCGTGATCGCCCGCTTCCGCTCGGAGTCGTTCAGGTCCCTGGCCACGGTCGGCGCCGGCGCCCTGCGCTTGAGCAGCCCCATGCTTATCTCCCTGCTTGTCCGGGGCCGCGCCACCGGTTCGAGAGCGCCGGACCGCCCCCCGAAGAACGGGGGGCGGTCCGGGCCGCGGCGTGCCGCGACTCATGCCAGCGTCACGACCACCGACGGCGAAGGGCTCCGTTCGAGCCTTGCCGCCGCCACGGCGCCCCCCGCTAGAGGGAACACCGCGCGGTCGACGCCGGCGGCGGTGCCGGCATGGATTTCAGCCATGCCAAGCGCCATCTCCACGGCTTCCGCGGCCCGGCGAAGGATGTCCTCCTCCTCCAGGCCGCAGGCCGCGAGCAGGTCGCCGCCAACGGTCGCCTCGCACACGAACTCGCTCGGGTATCCGGGCCCGCGCACGTCGACGATGTCTCTCAGGTCCATCATGGCGTTACTCCTTGAAGTCCCGCGGGACGAACCTCCCCGCCGGGCGTCCGCCCCGGCGGGAGATCGGTGGGCCGATCCGGCCCGGTTGTGTCATTGCCGCCCTCGCGAACGGCTCCGATGCCCATGCCCGACGGATCGGGCCATGCCGGACGAACCGGCTTCCAAGGCAATGAAAAGTCTAGCATTTTCAGTGACATGGACGAAGCACGCCCTGGGCCCGAATGACCCGTTCTGCGACGACGGCGGCCCGCCACGGAAGCGTTTCGAGAGCCCACCCGCGCAACAGCGTCCGCCCGTTCGGTTCCGATCCTCCCGAGAAGGAACGGTTCTCCGTCGAGCCGACCGGCTTGCGCGAGCCTCGGCCGCCGGGCCGCC
>VXYL01000018.1 GCA_009846005.1 Gammaproteobacteria bacterium
TCGAACCCGCGACCCCCGGCGTGACAGGCCGGTATTCTAACCAGCTGAACTACCGCTCCGTGGTGGGTGTTGCAGGGCTCGAACCTGCGACCTACGGCTTGTAAGGCCGTCGCTCTCCCAACTGAGCTAAACACCCCGTATCAAGGGGACGCGTATCTTAGCGTGACCCCTTGAGGTGTCAATGGCGGGAGGTCCGAAAGAGGCGCGGAACAACGCATCCGCCAGGGCCGCGTACGCGAACAGCCTTCCGTTCGCGCCGCAGCTCTATATAATAGTCGTTATATAGCTGATGGGCCTGACATGCTCGCGTTCAAGATAACGACCGTCGGCTCGTCGTCCGGCGTCATACTGACCAAGGAAGCCATGGCCCGACTCAAGGTCCGCAAGGGCGACACGCTCTTCCTGACCGAAGCGCCGGGCGGTGGTTACCGGCTGACTCCGTACGATCCCGAGTTCGCTCGTCAGATGGCGCTGGCCGAGGAAATCATGCACGACGACCGAGAGGTGCTCCGGGCCCTCTCGAAGTGAACGATCCTGGATCGTCGGATTGGCGCTGGATCGGGTTCGAAGTCGTACGAGCCATCCACGAGAGACAGATCGACGAGCACGGCGGCGCGGATGGCATCCGCGATCTCGGTGTGATCGAAAGCGCACTGGCAAGGCCCATCAACCTGGCGGGTTACGCCGATCCTGATGCGGCTGACCTCGCCGCTGCCTATGCGTTTGGACTCGCGAAAAGCCACGGCTTCGTTGATGGCAACAAGCGCACTGGCTGGGTTGCCGCAAGGCTTTTCCTCGCCGACAACGATTTCCGAATCGAGTTCGAGCCGGTGGATGCGATCCAAACCATGGTGGCGGTCGCAGCGGGTTCGATGGGCGAAGCGGACCTGGCAGTTTGGTTCCGGGACCGCGTCGATTGTGCGCCAGCTCGTTAAATGCGTCGTTCGCGCCAAGAGGGCGTCCTGACGCACGGCGTCGCGAAGGCGCGTCGTTGTCGACGCGGTTCGGGACGCCACAAGGGCGTCCCCTACGATCGCAACGTTCGACCGGCCAATGCCCCCGTGTGTTCGCCGTGCTCCATGAACACCTCGCCGTTGACGATCACCTGCTCGTAGCCGCGACCGCGCTGCACGAATCGACCGGCGCCGGCGGGGAAGTCGTGTTTGTACTCCGGCAGTTCCATCGCCAGGTTGTCGAAGTCGAAGACGTTGATGTCGGCGTAGGCGCCCTCGCGCAGTACGCCCCGGTCCTCGATGCCGAAGATGGCAGCGGTGTCGCTGGTCCAGCCACGGATCGCCTCCTCCAAGGTCATCACGCCGCGGGTCTTGACCCAGTAGGACAGCAGCCAGGTGGGAGAACTGGCGTCCATGATCTGGCCGACGTGGGCGCCGGAGTCACCGAGGCCCATGGCGACGGTGGGGTTGGTGATCATTTCCTCGATGGCGTCCATGGACTGGTTGAGGCCCGGGTGCCAGATCTGGACGCGACCGCGGTGCTTGCGGTTCAGTTCGACGAACGCCCCGACCTCGGTCTGGCCGGTGCGTTCGGCGTAGGCGGCCAACGTTCGGGAGCGGTCGTGGACGTAGTCGAGATCGTCGTCGGTCAGGATGTAGCCGTTCTCCAGAGCGATCACGGGCGGCGCTTCGAGTTCGAGCAGGCGGGCGCGGAACGATTCGTCCTCCAAGGCCGCCAGCCGTTGGTCGAAAGGGAGTGCGGCGAGTTCGCGCCAAGCCGAGGTGCCGTGGAACGGCGTCCGGTGGTCGAGACCGAACAGCCCGCCGATGCCCCGGGAACTGGTCTGCGGGCGTAGTTGGGCGCCCTTGGCGTTTTCTTCCTCCGCGAAGCCGATCACGCGCCGATAGAGATCCGGCCGCCGATAGCTCTGGGCGAGGCCGAAGGTGACGCGGACGTTGTTCTCCCGGGACAGTTGGCCCACCCAGCCGATCTCCGCGCGGGTCTTCGGGAGGTGTTCTTCGCGGTCCCGCTCGCCGATCCGGAGCGCGCCTTCGAAGACGCCTTTGCCGCGGCGGCCCAGCACGCGGCCGATGGCCAATAGCTCGCTGGGGTCGGCGTGAGTACCGGGCACGTAGCGGCCGTCCGGCACCTTGTGCAGGAACGTTCGTGAGGTCGAGAACCCCAACGCGCCGGCGCCGATGGCTTCGTCCACCAGTTCGCACATGCTGGCCACGTCGTCGTCGGTTGCCGGCGTTTCGTCGAGGCTACGCTCGCCCATGGCGTGGATACGTACGGCGCAGTGGCCGACCATGCCGCCGACGTTGACGCCTTTGTCCATCCGGTCGATGGATTCGAGGTACTCGCCGTAGGTCTCCCAGTCCCAAGGCAGCCCGGCATCGATTGACTCCTTGGGGATGTCCTCGACGGACTCCATCATCTCCGCCAGGTAGCCGCGGTCCTCGGGCTTGCAGGGCGCGAAGGTGACGCCGCAGTTGCCGATGACCACGGAGGTGACGCCGTGGTAGCAGGACGACGAGGCGATGGGATCCCAGGCGATCTGGGCGTCCAAGTGCGTGTGGATGTCCACGAATCCGGGGGTGACGACCTTGCCGGCGGCGTCGATCTCCCGTCTGCCTTTGCCGTGCACCTCGCCCACGGCAATGATGCGGTCGCCTTGCACGGCGACGTCGCCGTGGCGGCGGGGTGCGCCGGTGCCGTCCACCATAGTGCCGTTGCGGATGACCAGGTCGTATGCCATGTCGAGATCCCTGTTAGTCGTTGAGGAAGTAGACGCCGATCCGGTACTCGCAACTCTGGCGTTCGCTCGGGTGCTCGGGCGGGTCGGGTTCGTCGAATGCTGAGTGGAAACAGGTTCGAAGCGTCGGCGGCTCGTCCTTCCAGCATTGGAAGTTCTTGAAGGCTAGGACTTCGCCCGTGGTCATAGCCGGGTAGTAGTACCACCGCTGGTCCGGGTTGTAGCGCATCCCAAGCTGGTTCGACGGGCGGCCGGTCGGGGTGAAGTTGAGCAGTCCCGTCGAGAGAACGTCGTCCGGTTCGACCGAATACGGGTCGCATATGGTCAGCGGCATGTGGCGGAGCGGTTCGTTCATGTAGACGGTCCGCCAGAAGTTGATGACGAGGAAGCCCGCCACCTCGTCCCGGTCGTACTGCTTGCGCCAGGCGCGGGCATGCTCGTCCGTGCCGTAGGCCGCGACGTTCTCTTCGTAGTCGTCGGCGCTCAAGCCGTAGTCCTGGTGGACGACGGTGCCGTAGAACGGGTTGGGCGTTTCGGGACCCCGGCGAAGCAGGTACGGCACTTGGGGTATCTCAAGGCGGTAGCCCGGCAACAGCCGCTCGCGGATGATCGTCGCGATTTCCGGGTAGTAGATGCGGGCGATGTCCGTGTCCTGGGGCGGAACCTCCGGGTCGCTGTTCCAGTTCTGGACGTTCGAGGCGTGATCGAGGAGGACGAAGCTGTGTTCGGCGAAGAATCCCGCCTCGGTGAACGATGCGTCGGTCTGTGACTGCCGTTGCAGTTCGCGTCCGTTGCGAATCTTGACCGCTGGCGCTTCGGGGAGCAGGCCGGGCGTGGGCGTCACTCCCTTGGCGTCCATCAAGACCCGGTCCGCGGGCGTGAATCCCGGATCGAACAGGCTGTTCAGCCGTGCGCCGACGTGGGCAACGTCGGTCATGCGGTCTCTCCCGGTGGCGCAACCCAAGGACTATACGCGAAACGCCGCGCGTACCGCCGATGACCGGAGCGGCTTAGGAGAAATCCTAGGTGTAGCGCAACACGGGCGACCGCGCGCCCTAAGGGCGCGATAGGGTCGCCCCTACGCGCCGCGACGGCACGAACCGTAGGGGACGGGCTTGTCCCGTCCCGAGAGCCGACCGGGGCATTGTGGTGCGGGCGACCACAAGGGTCGCCCCTACGCGCGTTTCCTGCCGCCGAACGTCACGGCACAAACAGGACGGCAAGTCGCCGGGCACACGCTGGCGCGATGGGGTCGCCCCTACGGAACGTTTCCGCGACAATGCGCGGCAGCCTCGGAGAGCGCCATGGACAACGCGAGAGCGGGCAGTCTGGGATTCACCTACGATCCGGTCACGTTCCGGGCTGATCCAGCGCGTGATGTCCGGCGGGCTTGCTTTCGCGTCCGCAAGGTACTCGAGGGCATCGTCCACGATACCGTTGCCCTGGAGGGGAACCCGTTCACGCTTCCCGAGGTCAAGACGCTGCTCGATGGCTGAGGTGGTCCCACTTTTTTGGACAGGTCGCTAAGGTGTACTCCGGTGTCGAGA
>VXYL01000083.1:0-8931 GCA_009846005.1 Gammaproteobacteria bacterium
CGAACTGGGGAATTTTACTTCGGCACTTCTGGGGAATTTTCAATCGGCATTGACAGCAACCGCATGGCGCACCTGCGCTGGCTGGCGCGGAAGATCGGCAAGCCGGGCATCGTCAGGAAGGACAACGCGAGCTACCGGATCGGATGGCCGTGCGGGACCTGAACTGGGACCTGCTCCGGCTTCAGAGGCGGGAGAGCCACGTCGGCTCCCACGCCACGCGCCGCGACCGCTCCTACGCGCTTGCGCAGATGGCGGAGACGCTGCACGAACTCGGCTTCCGCGGCCTGCGCGCCGAGGGGCTGAAGCCGAGGCACGTCGAGGCCCTGGTGCGCCACTGGCAGGAAGGCGGCCTTTCCCACGCCACCATGATGAACCGCATGTCGCACGTGCGCTGGTGGGCCGGGCGGGTCGGCAAGGCCGGGATGGTCGGGAACAACGCGGACTACGGCATCCAGCGGCGGTCGCACGTCTCCGACGGCACGAGGCGGCGCGACCTCGACGGGTCGAGGCTCGCGCGCGTGAGGGACGCCCACGTGCGGATGGCGCTGCGGCTGCAGGCGGCGTTCGGCCTGCGGCGGGAGGAGGCGATCAAGCTGTCGCCGTCGCACGCGGACCGGGGCGACCGCCTTCTGGTGAAGGCGTCCACGGCCAAGGGCGGCCGCCCGCGCCACGTTCCGGTGCGTACCGAGGCCCAGCGCCGGCTGCTCGACGAGGCGCGTCGTCTCGCAGGTGGCGGCGCGCTGATCCCGCCGGCGCGCAACTACGCGGAGCAGCGCAGAGTGTACGAGGACCAGACGCGCGCGGCGGGGCTGGACCGCAACCACGGGCTGCGCCACGCGTACGCGCTGGACAGGTACGAGGGCCTGACGGGCTGGAAGGCTCCGGCGGCCGGCGGTCCGGCCCGCCGCGAACTGACTGGCGGGGAGCGGCGCATCGATGCCGCGGCGCGGCTGCGGATCTCCCGCGAGCTGGGTCACGGCCGGCTGGAGATCGTGCGGCAGTACTGTGGCTAGGGCCGGTCCGCGGGATCGCCGCGTTCGGCAGCCAGGACGCGACGGCGGACGTGTCACTCGGTCGGCCGCTGTGGCGGGGGGCCGCCTCAGGTCAGGAGCAGGACACTCGTCGTCGCAGTCGAATCCGGCCACAAATCGTCTGTATCCGGCGCGGTCACCGCGGCAAACGGCGCGGAGAGTGCCCTGAAACCCGACTCGCGGCGGGAACTCCTCGACGAGGCCGCTCTCCGCGCCGATGCAGCCGAATCATGGTTGCGCCGTTCCCTTCAGGCGACGTACGCAGCCCACTCCGCCATCAGTGCGCGGCGTCTCTCGAACAGGTCGCTGCGCCGGTAGGCGGCTTCCACGCGGTCGCCGTTGACGTGCGCCAGGGCGAGCTCGCAGACCTCGCGCGGGGCGTCCGAGCATTCCGCCGCCCAGTCGCGGAAGCTGGAGCGGAAGCCGTGCGGCACGGCGTCGACACCGAGGGCGCGCAAGAGTTCCGACAGGTGCTTCTGGTGCATGGCGCGGCCGCTCGCCGACGGGAACACCCCAGCCGCCCGCCACGGCCAGCTCCCGCGCCTCGTCGAGCACCTCGAGGGCGCGGTCCGACAGCGGCACGCGGTGCCCGCGGCCGTTCTTCATGCGCTCGGCGGGAATCGTCCACACCGCGCCGTCGCGGTCGATCTCCCCCCACCGGGCGTTGCGAACCTCGCCCGATCGGGCGGCGGTCAGGACAAGGAACTCGAACGCCAGCCGGATGCCGCGGCTGGCGTCGCAGCCCCGCACCCGCGCGGCCGCGGCGCGGACCTCGGTGTGCGGCAACGCCCGCTGGTGCCGCTGCACCGGGGCGGTTCTCGGCAGCGCGGCGGAGATCGCGTCGCCGGCGGGGTTGTCGGCGCGCAGGCCCTGCGCGACGGCCCACTTCATCACCGCGCCGATGCGCTGCCGCACGCGGCCGGCGGTCACCCGCTTGGTGGACCAGATCGGCAGCAGCACGGCCATGACGTCGGCGCTGGTTACGGCGTCGACGGTCTTGTCGCCAATGCGCGGCAGCGCGTAGGCGGCGAGGCTCGCGCGCCACTGGCGTTCGGAGCCGGCGCGGTCCTTCCAGTGCGGGGCGTGGATCCCGATGACGGTTTCCAGGGCGTCGGCGAAGGTCGGCACCACCCTGGCCGATCGGCGCGGATCGCGCCCCTGGGCGATGGCTCGGGCGTTCTCCAGCGCCCGCTCGCGGGCCATGGCGAGGGTGACGACGGGGTAGCGGCCGAGGCCGAGGCTGGTGGGCCTGCCGTCGATGCGGACGCTCTGCGTCCAGGACTTGCTGACGCCGCCGCGCAGCGCGGGCCGGACAAGCAGGCCGAGGCCGAGCCCGCCGCGGCCGTCGCCGTAGCGGCCCGGCCGGTTGGCGTTTCGGACGAAGGTTGCGGACAGCATGAGGGGTCGATTGTTCACTTCCCGTTCCCTGTTCGGTTACAAGGGGGTGTTGAGAAGCAGTGTGCCCCGGTGGTGCCCGATACGCCAAAAGATTTATGTTTATCAGAAGGTTAAGGGACTTCCGGGGAAGTCCTGAACCCCCCGAAAACCACCCTTCGGCGGTGGGCTTGTCCCGTCCCGTTGCTCCGACAGGGCGGGTACGTCCGGCGCGGGCGACCGCGCCCTGGCGGGCGCGATAGGGTCGCCCCTACGGATCCTTGCGGTTCAACGGGTTGGGGAACCGATCGGGTTGTTCCTTGCGATTCAACGGGTTGCGGATTTGTTCCATGCGAGGGGCGAGGCTCGCTAGGCAACGACCGCACCGACCTGCAGATCCACGAACCGCCTATACGCGCTGTCGGGCTTCGCCATCAGTTCGTCGTGGCTGCCGGTCTCGACGATCCGTCCCTCGTCCAGAAAGCAGATGCGATCCGCGGTTCGGATGGTGCTCAAGCGGTGGGCGATGACGATCAGCAGTCGTCGCGACCGCTCGGCTTTGAGGGCTTCGACGAGTGCGTTTTCCGTCTCGGGATCGAGAGCGGCCGTCGGTTCGTCCAGGACGAGGATGGGGGCGGGACTCACCAGTCCCCGGGCGATTGCCAGGCGTTGTTTCTGACCGACGGAGAGTCGCGCTCCCGCACGGCCCAGACGGGTCTGGAAGCCGTCCGGCAGCGCTTCGATGAAATCCAACGCGCCTGCGGTGCGCGCCGCCGCGGAGACCTGTGCATCCGAAGCGGTTGGATTGCCCATGCGGATATTGGCGGCAGCCGTGTCGTCGAACACGAACGGCTCCTGGAACACGAAGGCGACCTGGGCGCGCACCGCATCCGCACGCAGGCCTCGGATATCGACGCCGTCGTAGAGAACGGCGCCCTCGGTGGGCTGGACGAAACCGGCGACGAGGTAGGCCAAGGTGCTCTTGCCGGCACCCGTGGCACCAACGAGCGCGACGACTTCACCGACGCGTCCTTCGAGATCCACGACCCGCAGCGCGTCGGTGCCGTCGGGATAGCGGAATGTCGCATGTTCGACGCGGAGGGTCTCGACCGAACGCTCGACCGCTCGGTCACCAAAGCGATCCGCATCCACCGTCGAGTCCGCGATTTCGAACACCCGGCGCATTCCCGACACGTTGTTCTGCAGGTTGAACCACATCGCACCCAGGCCGCTGACGTTGGTGACCAGCTGCACGAAGTAGGCGTAGACGACGCTGAAGTCCCCCGCCGACATGCGCCCCTCCACGACGGCGGCGCAGATGTCGAAGAAGACGTAGAAAATGAGGCCTGCCCCGACCGTGGCCTGCACCGTGAGCAGCAGGAGGTACATCACCATATAGGCCCGGAAACGCTTGAACGACGTCTCGCTGTCGCCGGCGAAATCGTCGCGCTGTCGTTGGCCGGCACCGAGACCCTGCACCGCGACCGCGTTGGCGACGCCCTCCTCGACGGTGGCGGTGGTGACTGCACCAGCTTCCCTGCTCGCGAGGGCTCGGCGCCGGGTCATGCCCGTCATCAACAGCGTCGAGATGAGCACCATGGGGGCTGCGAGGCAGGCCACGACGACCACCGAGGGCACGGCGCTGAAGCTATGCGCCGTGGTCCAGATCACCGTCGCGATGACAAACAGGTTGGCGACGGGCAAGACGAGGATGTCGTAGCAGACCCGCGAGATCGCCGGCGTGTCGTACATGGTCCGGTACACGGCATCCCCCACGCTGGCGTCTGCGAACCGCACCATCGGCCAGGACATGACCCGTCCGAACAGCAGCGTGCGCAGGGCGTGGTTGATGCGGTGGGTGATGCGAAGCTGGTAGCGGAACTCGTAGAGGCCGAGCAGTCCGCCTACACGGCTGCCGGATTCGTTGGCCTGGTTCTCGCTCTGGGTCGCGGTGTCGAGACCCTCGGCGAGGCCCCCGCTGGCGTTGTCACGGGCCACACCGCCGCCGAAACCACCGATCAGGACGATGCCGACCACGCACACGCCGACGACCGCCCAGACGATCTCGAACGGCGTCAGCCCGTGGAGCAGATCGACGAACCAGGCCACGTAGGGCGGATAGGGCGTCGGCGACGACCCCACGGGCAGACCTTCGACGACGTGGTCGATCAAGATCTTGATCGGCCAGGGGAGGAACAGCACGACGCTCAGTCCGAGTAGCGTGAGCCCGAGTTTGACCGCGATTTGGCGTCGATAGGGCCATACGAATTGCAGCGAACGGCCCAGCAGAGCGAACGTCTCCCGGCTCGAGATGCGCTTCTCCCGCGGGCCGCTATTCGTCATTCGGCGTCCGCCGCGGCCGCCTGGGTGCTAAGGGTTTCGGCGTTGACGAACCGGGCGTACGCGCCGCCCTCGGCCACCATCTCACCATGACTGCCGAAGGAAACGACGCGGCCATCCCGGAGATAGGCAACGCGATCCGCTCGCCGCACCGTGGACAAGCGGTGGGTGACCAAGAAAACGCAACGGTCCCGGCCCCAAGCCTTGAGATTGTCCAGCACGTTGAGCTCGGTCTCGGCGTCGAGGGCGGCGGTGGGCTCGTCGAGGATCAGGATCGGCGCGTCCTTGATCACCGCGCGGGCGATGACGAGGCGTTGTCGCTGGCCGCTCGACAGCTTGGTGGCCCGTTCTCCCAAGGGCGTGTCGTAGCCTTGGGGCAAGGCGGAAACGAACTCGTGGGCGCACGCCACCTTCGCGGCCGCGACGGCTTCGGCCCGGGACGCACCGGGCGCGGCGTAGCGGATGTTCTCCAGCACAGTATCGGAGAACAGCACGTTTTCCTGGGTCGCCAACGCGATGTTGCGGCGCAGGGAGTCCACGGTGAGCGTGCGAATGTCGGTATTGTCGATCTCGACACGACCCGTGTCCGGATCGGCAAGCCGTAGCAGAAGGGCCATCAACGTCGACTTGCCGGCGCCGGTGGAACCCACTATCGCAGTGATCGTCCCCGGCCGGGCGACCAAGTCGACTTCGGAGAGGACGTTACGACCTGGCAGGTAGCCGAACCCGACACCGCGGAACGCAACCTCCTCGCGCAAGTCCGGCAGGGTCCGGGCATTCGGCGCATCCTCGATATCGGGCTTCAGATCCAGGATCTCGAATACCCGGCCGAGACCGATGGCCATGTCCTGGGCGCTCCCCCAAATGGAGATCAAGGCGTTGATCGAGCCCAATCCGTCGGCGATGCGCCCGGTGGCCGCCGTAAACGAGCCGAGGTTCCAGACCGCGAAGCCGAAGCCGAGCAGCAGGTTCCGGGCGAACGTCTCGGCACCCGCGTTGGCGTACATCGCGGCGGTGGATTGGGTGGCCAGCACCGTCGCGGCAATGATTGCGAATGCGAGGATGCCCATCACGGTCAGCAGGGTGCGCGCACGGAACGCGGCGTCGAAGGCCGTCAGGGAGTGGCCTCGGAACGATTGCTCCCGCGCCGCCTCGCCCAGCGTCGCCTTGACGACACGCACGCCGAGTACGCTTTCCTGGATCCACGAGGTCAGCCGGCTGTTGGTCTCCCGGGCACGCCGGAACGTGACCCTGAGTCGCGACGAGAATTTGAGCCCCAAATAGAGGATTGGACACACCGTTGCAGCGAGCATCAGCGCCAACCACGGGTCGAATGCCGCGATGACGGCGACGCCGAACAGCAGACGCCCCATGAACATCAGCGGTTCGAGGAAGATCGCCCGGATGATCGAGGTCACCATGGCGCTGTCCTGGTAGACCCGGTAGATGGCGTCGCCGGTCCGGGCGGACGCATGGAAGGTGAGCGATTGCGCCTGCAGGCGGTCGATCAGGGTCACGCGCATGCGCTGGTTGATGCCCTGGAAGATCCAGATGCCGTAGTAAAGGAGGATCAAGGCACCGCCGACGGCAACCAGCAAGAGCGGTATCGTGCTCAGGATGACCGGCCAGCAAAGGGACAGCCGAGCTTCGTCCGACAGGGACTCGACGTTCACGTAGACAGCAGGGTCCAGACCGTAGATGGCGACATGGAGTTGGCCCAACGGCCTGCCCGCGACGATGCCGCCGTTCATCAGGCCAGTGATGATGAACACCAGTACGGCGCTGTAGACCGCGATGGCCACCGACACCGCGACGAAGATCACGAGATGCTTGACGGCCGGCCGGATGAAGGGCCACGTGCGCACAAAGATGTGGACGACCCGACGGAAGTTCAGGTCGTCGGCGCGACCAGGTTCGCCTGCAAGCGGGATGTCAGTCACCGGTGAGCCGCCGAACCAGACTTCGGGGCACCGCTCGGACTCAGGGTCTCGCGAGCCCCAACCGCTCGTACTGTTCGTCCGGCGCCTGGTGTTCGGCGAGAGCTTCCGCCAACGCCGCCGTCATACGCGCCTCCACGGCAGCGTCCTCGATCGGATCGGTCTGGCCCGGGTCGGTGGCGAGATCGAAGAGTTGCGTCTTGAAGACCTCGGCAAACCGTCCCATGCCCCGGGACGGGATGCGCATCACCGGGCAGCCCTTGGTGAAGCCCAAGGGTTCGTTCCACTGCATGTCCGCAAGCTCCTGCGGCGAGAACGGACTTCTCATGTGCGTGGGCATCAGGGTGTACTGGTTGAGGGGCTGGTTGTCGTCCGCCGGACCGCGCATGTAGACGTGGCGGCCGTCGGTGATGTTCACGTGGGCACCGAACATGCCGTAGATCGCCACGTCGCGCACCTTGGTGTCGTCCTCGACGGTCGCCCGGAGCGGATTGCCGTCCATGTCCGGCGGGGGAGTCATGCCGAAGTAGTCGAGCAGGGTCGGACCGACGTCGATGGTGGTGGTGAGGTTACGGCGGTGGACGCCCTTGACGCCGGTGCGCGGATCCCAGACGAAGAACGGGATGTGCGCGGTCTCGTTGTACCAGGGCATGCGTGCCTTGCCCCACCAATCGTGCTCGCCGAGCAGGAAGCCGTGGTCGGTGACCACCAGCAGCATGGTGTCGCGCCACATGTCGTGCTCGTCCATGAAGTCGATGACACGGCCCAGGTAGTGGTCGCACTGGGTCAAGAGCGCGGCGTACTGGTAGCGAAGGTATTCAACGGCATCCGGATCCTCGCTGACCCGCTCGTATTTGGGCCAGTCGAAGTGGGGGCCGTCCCACTCGTAGTTGTAGCGATCCTTCCACTGCTTGAGCGTGAAGAACGGCTCATGGGGGTCGAAGGTCTCGATCTGCAGGTACCAGTTGTCCTGGTCGCGGTTGGTTTCCAGGAACTCGAGCCCCTCGGCGAAGGTCCGCGCCTGCGGCGTCAGGTGCTCCTGGTCCATGTACTTCCGGTTGATCCAGTCCTGGCGCACGATCCGGCCGTGGTGCTCCGGGATCTCGGGATCCGCCACCTCGCCCTTCCACGCATCGCCCTCCTGGCCACGCACGTTGACCCAGCTCGAATAGCGATGGTGATAGGTGGCGCCGCCGTCCTCCCAGTAGTGGTAGTGGTCCGAGACCAGGTGGGTGTAGACGCCGTTCTCCTTGAGGATCGTGAAGGTGGAATCGTCGTAAGGCTCGAACGGCCCCCAGGAGCGGTGCAGGAAATTGTGCCGACCCGTGTGCAGTTCCCGCCGCGCCGGCATGCATGGCATGGAGCCGACGTAGTGGTTGTCGAAGGTGACCGCCCGTTCGCCGAGGCGGACGAAGTTGGGCGCCAAGGTCCAGTCGCAGCCGTAGTTCGGCAGCATGTGCCGGTTCAGCGAGTCGTACATGACCATGACGGCCTTCATGGCGTTTTCCTATTCGATGCGGACGTTCGGGCGGGCGGACAAGGCGTCCGGCGTCAACCGATCAGGTGTCGCTGGTGGTTTCCGCCGCTTCCTTGGCGACCTTCGGGATTTCCAGCTCGGCCAACCGGGCGGCGATGTCCTCGGCGGCTGTTGACGGGTTGACCTTCCGGTCGATGGCGAGGATGGTGCCGTCTGCGCCGATGTAGTAGTTGTGCCGGTTGGGTACGCCCCAGCCTTCGTTCAGCACGCCGTAGGCCTTGGCGACCTCCTTGGTGGGGTCCGACAGCATGGGAAACTCGGCGTCGTGTTTCGCCGCGAACCCCTTGTTGTCCTCGATGGGATCGCAGCTGACCATGAAGTAGTCGACGTCGAACGCCTCGATCAGGTGGCCCTTCTCGACCAGCGACTGGCACTCGACCGTGCAACCCCGCGTGTAGGCCTTCGGAAACCAGGCGAGCACCACGGGCTTGTCGCCGAGTTGGTAGGTGCCGCCGTGGGTCGACTCCAAATTGAAGTCGGGGGCCTTGTCGCCGACCTTGAGTTCGCCGGCGTTTGCGCCAAGGGCAACGCCCAATAGGACGCCTAGCAGGGCGAATCGACTGTGTTTCATGGTGATCCTCCGTGGTTAGAGGAGGGATGGTAACACCTGGCGAGAGATCCACGCGCCCAGCCAATCAACTAACGAGATGGACGTTGACTTAATTTATAATTGGATATAAATTTATATCACTCGATTGAGAAGTGTGAAATG
>VXYL01000083.1:8941-25485 GCA_009846005.1 Gammaproteobacteria bacterium
GAAATGCCCATGGTGCAACGCGTGAACCCCTTTCGTCCTGGTGCAGGGCATCAGCCTCCCTACCTCGCCGGTCGCGCAGAAGACCACCAGCGGTTCCGTAGCCTGCTGGAACAGGACACGATTCTCCAAAATCTCGTACTCACCGGTCTCAGGGGCGTCGGCAAGACGGTACTACTCGAGTCGTTCAAGCCAATTGCCGCCGAGAACGGCTGGGTCTGGGCAGGCGCCGATCTAACCGAATCGGCCAGTCTCGCCGACGACCGTCTGGCGACACGGCTATGTACCGACCTTGCACCGCTGACTTCGTCAGTCACGTTCGTGCGACGAGCGCGTACCGGCTTTGCGGTCAACGAGGAGGTGACGCGGCCCCTCGACTATCGTGCGCTTGAGGGCGTCTATGCAGGTACGCCCGGACTCTCGGTCGACAAGCTCAAGGAGGTAGTCGGCACGGCGTGGCGGGCGCTGTCGACCGGCACCCGCGTGCGCGGCATCGTCTTCGCCTACGACGAGGCGCAGAATCTGGACGACCGATCCGGCAGCGACGAATTCCCGTTGTCGCTGTTGCTCGACACGTTTCAGTCGCTTCAGCGCCAGGGATTGCGCGTGCTGCTGGTCTTGTCCGGTTTGCCGACACTCGTCAACAAGCTCGCTTCGGCGCGTACCTATACCGAACGGATGTTCCAGATCGTCGAACTGAGCCGCCTTTCCGAGATGGCGAGCCGCGCGGCGATCCTTCGCCCGATCGCGGACGCCGACAGCATCTTCCTGAACGAGGAATCCGTGGACACGGTGGTTCGTCTAGCGGGCGGGTATCCCTACTTCATCCAGTTCATCTGCCGCGAGATCTACGACGTGTTCATCCAACGCCTCGACCGAGGCGCGTCAGCCGAGGTCCCGGTGGCAGAGATCACGCGCAAGTTGGACGCGGATTTCTTCGCCGGACGGTGGGCACGAGCCACCGATCGCCAACGAGATCTAATGACGGTCGCGAGTCTTGTAGCGCGCGACGGGGAGTTCACCATTCAGGATCTGGTCGAGAAATCCGCCGCGACGCTGGACAAGCCTTTCACCGGCAGCCACGCGAACCAAATGCTGAACACCCTTTGCGAACGAGGCATGACCTTCAAGAATCGACGAGGCCGCTACGCGTTCGCGTTGCCACTGCTCGCCGACTTCATTCGCCGGACGACCGGCGATCCCGCAGCAGCCACGCCATGAGGCCCGTTGCCACCAAGGCGCCGACGAATTGCGCGCCGATGAATGCCGGCGCGTCGGCGGGTGCTATGCCGCTGAACGTATCCGTGAACGACCGGGCAATGGTCACGGCCGGGTTGGCGAAGGACGTGGACGCGGTGAACCAGTACCCGGCACTGATGTAGAGGCCGACCATGGCGGCAACTGCGGTCGGTCGAGCCTTTAGCGTGGCGAGAATAGTCGCAACCAAGCCGAAGGTTGCGACACCCTCTGCGAGCCACTGGCCCATCCCGGTCCGCGTCTTTGTCGAGACCTGCAACAGGTCCATGTCGAACATGGCATGCGCCAGCGCGGCACCAGCGAGGCCCCCCACGACTTGAACGCCCACGTAGGCAGCCGCAGTCCTGGCGTCGATCTCCCGGCGTACCAAGAAGGCCAAGGTCACCGCCGGATTGAAATGCGCGCCCGAGATGGGACCGAGCATGGTGATCAACACCGCGAGTATCGCGCCGGTGGCAAGCGTGTTGCCGAGCAAGGCCAGGGCGTCGTTACCCGCGGCCAGGTTCTCGGCCATGATCCCGGACCCGACTACCGTGGCCAGCAGCATCAGCGTGCCGAGACCTTCAGCGACCAATTTCCGGGTCATTTCCACGTCGCGGCGGTCCGAGTTCCAATTCCAACACAGCAGTGTACGTTTACCCTATGACCGTTGCGTCACATTTCACCCCATGCGGGGCGCTGCGCCACCCGGCTTGCGCCATGCGGGCGACCGCCTAGGACCGGTTGCGTGGCGCTGTATCCCTGCAAGGGGTTCGATTTCACTTGGGGCGACTGGCTATTCGCTCTGGCCGGCTGTCTGTCGACGCCGAAGCGGGATCTCGATGCGCTTCTCGAACAGGAATGGTGCCGAACGGCGACTGCCCCGGGCCCCCGAGCCGGCGCGCTCGCCTGTCTCACCGTTCGCTCCGCCTTCGACCTATTCCTGCGCGCGCAGCGCTGGCCCCCCGGCGCTGAGATCGTCTTCTCGGCGCTCACCGTCCCGGACATGCCGCGCATCGCCGCCTTGCACGGTTTCAAGCCGGTGGCGCTCGACATCGACCCGTTGTCCACGCGATGGGACGAGGGCAATCTCGAGCGTCTAGTCGGCCCACAGACCTGCGCCCTCGTGCTCGCCCACCTGTTCGGCGCACGCGTCGACATCGACACCGCCATTGCCCTCGCCCGGAGACGCAACGTCGCCGTGATCGAGGATTGCGCCCAAGCGTATGCGGGCACCGCATTCCGGGGACATCCCGAAGCGGACATCGCCCTGTTCTCATTCGGACCGATGAAGACCGGGACAGCCCTGGGCGGCGCCATCGCCGGAGTGCGCAGCCCGACCGTGCTTGCCGAGATGCGCCGCCTCCGGGACGACGATCCGGTCCAGCCCAGGGGCGACTACTGGCGACGCCTCATGCGGTACGGCGCATTCAAGGCACTTACGCAGCCACGGCTGTTCGGCGCTTTGGCAACCGCGGCCGAGAAGCTGGGCATCGATCGCGAGCAATGGGTGCATGGCGCCACGCGGAGTACGGTGGGGGCTGGGGCCAGACGGCGAGGGCGCGCCCTCGCGGGCGCGGGCGAGCCGTCTGGCGGCATTGTCCCGTCCCGAAATGTGTCGCCGAAGTCGTGGATCGCAGGCCTTCGCCGACGACCGTCCGCGGCGCTCCTTAGACTGCTGGTGCGCCGTCTCGCCGACGGCGATGAACTGCTTGAGGAAAGATCGCGACGGGGTGCTGTCCTCACCGGCGCCATCGGTCCGCACGTCGCGCTACCCACACGGTCAGCGACGCCGCACGGCCACTGGATGATACCGGTGCTGCCGTACGACCGGGTTGGGCTGGTTCGGAGCCTGCGAAACGCCGGCTTCGACGCCATGTCGGGACGTCTGACGGTGGTCAACGGCAACGCGCGGGAGGCGCCGGGAGCTGCCCGGCTCGCCGAGGCCGTCTACGTGCCTTTCGATCCGTCCGTGCCGGAACGGGAACTCGAGCGGCTCGGCGAGTTGGTCACCCGATTCGCATGACGCGACTGTCGCGTGGGCAACCCTGCCGCAACTCGCTCGTGCTTGATTCCATCGTCGCCTTTGTCGGAAAATGCGCATCGTCTTCCCTGATCCTTCCTATCGGACAGCGGGAGCATTGGATTAGGGAACAGTCATAGTGCGCGGTATGCGCGGTAACGGCGACAGTGCGCGGTAACGAACCTTTGGCGGGCCGCGGTGGCGCGATTCCACTTTGCTGGATACCGTCGGTGTCGACCGTCCGCGACGCATGGCTTCCGGCAACAACCACTCGAGCCAGGACAAGGGCAACATGGCGGTAGCGATCTTTCTCCTCATCATCGTCATCGTCTCGGTGCTGTTGTCGTTCTTCAGCCCGTGGCAGTTCACCGAGATCGCGTCGAACTGGGGCTATATCGACTTCACGGTGATACTCACCTTCTGGATTTGCGGCATCGTGTTCGTCGTGATCGGCCTGTTCATGGTCTACACGACCTGGAAGTTCCGCTACCGTGCGGACGCCCGCGCCGACTACGAGCCGGAGAACCCGAAGCTGGAGTGGTGGTTGACCATCGTCACCACGATCGGCGTGGTGGCCATGCTGGCGCCGGGGCTCATCGTCTGGAACGACTTCGTCAACCCGCCCGACGACGTCCAGGAGGTCGAGGTGCTCTCCAAGCAGTGGGGCTGGGCGTTCCGCTTCCCCGGCGAGGACGGCAAGTTCGGCACCGTCCACGTCGACAACATCGACGCGGACAACAGCTTCGGCATGAACATGGCGGACCCCAACGGCGAAGACGACGTACTCGTCCAAGGCAATACGCTGCATCTGCCCGTCGACCAGGCCTACAAGGTGCTGTTGCGCTCTAACGACGTGCTGCACGACTTCTGGGTGCCGGAGTTCCGGGCCAAGATGGATGCCGTGCCGGGGATGATCACCTACTTCTGGTTCACGCCCACCCGCATCCAAGACGAGCCCTACGAGGTCGTCTGCGCCGAACTCTGCGGCAGGGGCCACTACACCATGCGCGGCTGGGTGAAGGTCGACACGCAAGACGACTTCCAGTCCTGGCTCGGCACGCAGCCCACCTGGGCGGACGTGCAGGCGGCCACCGCACTCGATGCGATGAGCCCGGAAGCGAAACGCGGTCGGGAAATCTGGGCGGCGGAGGGCTGCAACGCGTGTCACTCGCTGGATGGAACGGCCGTGGTCGGACCGACTTGGTTGAACCTGTGGAATTCCACGCGAAACCTGGCAGACGGCAACACGGTCACCGTAGACGAGGCCTATTTCGTCGAATCGATCCGCGAACCCGCCGTCAAAATCGTCGAAGGGTTCTCGCCGGCCATGGTCGCCTACGACGACGAGACGGTGACCCAAGACGAGATCCAGGCGTTGATCGCACTCTTGAAGGAGTCCGTCGACGCACCCGCAGATGCACCCGACGGCCCCTGACCGGCGGTGGCCGAACGGACATTGACGTAAACTAGACCACGAAGGCTCGGACCCTTTACGGAGAGACCGATGGCACAGGCAGAAATACCGTATCAGGAAGCCATCCCGCTTCACGATCCACACTCCTGGATCACCAAGTACTGGTTCAGCCAGGACCACAAGGTGATCGCGGTCCAGTACGGGATCACGGCCGTCGCCGTGGGACTCGTGGCGCTGGTCCTGTCCTGGATCATGCGCACGCAGATCGGATTCCCGGGCATGTTTGAGTGGATCACGCCGGATATCTACTACCAGTCGGTCACCATGCACGGCATGATCATGGTGATCTACCTGCTGACAGCATTCCTGCTCGGCAGCTTCGGCAACTACCTAGTGCCGCTCATGCTGGGTGCCCGGGACATGGTGTTCCCGTTCGTCAACATGATCAGCTACCACGTCTACTTCGCCAGCGTGATCATCCTGATGCTCGGCTATTTGCCCGGCATGGAAGGCCCAACCGGGGCAGGCTGGACGCTGTACCCGCCCCAGGCCATCTTGAGCGGCACGCCCGGGGCCGACTGGGGCATCCTGACCATGCTGGCGTCGCTGGCGGTGTTCATCGTCGCCTTCACCATGGGCGGCCTCAACTACATCACCACGATCCTGCAGGCGCGTACCCGGGGCATGACGATGATGCGCATGCCGCTGTCCATCTGGGGCATCGGCATGGCCACGGTGCTGGGCCTGCTGGCATTCCCGGCCCTGTTCGTCAGCGCGATCATGATGACGCTCGACAACGTGCTCGGTACGAGTTTCTTCATGCCGGCGATCAGCTCGGCCGGGGCGGAGCACGAATACGAGGGCGGCAGTCCATTGCTGTTCCAGCACCTGTTCTGGTTCTTCGGCCATCCGGAGGTCTACATCGTCGCGCTGCCCGCGTTCGGCGTCGTCTCCGACCTCATCTCGGTGCACGCCCGCAAGAACATCTTCGGCTACCGGCTGATGGTCTGGGCCATCGTCGCCATCGGCGGACTGTCGTTCATCGTCTGGGCGCACCACATGTACGTCGCCGGGATGCACCCGTACTTCGGGTTCTTCTTCGCCACCACGACGCTGATCATCGCGGTGCCGACGGCCATCAAGGTCTACAACTGGACCCTTACGCTTTGGCGCGCCAACATCCGCTTCACGGTACCGATGCTGTTCGCCATCGCCTTCGTGCTCACCTTCGTGGTCGGCGGGCTCACCGGACTGTTCCTCGGCAACGTGATCGTCGACGTGCCCCTGTCGGACACCTACTTCGTGGTCGCCCACTTCCACATGGTGATGGGCGTCGCGCCGATCCTCGTCATCTTCGGCGGCATCTACCACTGGTATCCCAAGATCACCGGGCGGATGCTCAACGACACCATCGGCCGAATCCACTTCTGGATCACCTTCATCGGCACCTACGCCATCTACTTCCCGATGCACTTCCTGGCGATCCCGCGGCGCTACTACGAGTACAACGTCGGCGAGTCGGCGATCCTGACCCCGAGCATGGACATCCTGAACCAGAGCATCACGATCACCGCCTACATCGTCGGCATCGCGCAGTTCCTGTTCATCTACAACCTGATCGTCAGCTACCGGCACGGCCGGGAGGCGGGCGACAACCCCTGGGAGGCGAACAGCCTGGAGTGGCGCACCCCGCAGACCCCGCCCGTGCACGGCAACTGGGGCGAGCGGCTGCCCACCGTGCATCGCTGGGCGTACGACTTCAGCGTGCCGGGCGAGGAGCGCGACTTCATCCCGCAGGACGTCCCGCGCAAGGCCCAAGCCTAGCCAGGAAAAAAACAGGAGCTAAGGAACGTAAATGGCCGAAGCAGCGGCGCAATCCACCGGCCTAGCGTCGATCGCGAAGGACTGGTCCTCGGACGTCACCACCTTCAAGGGCGTGCCCTGGGGGAAGGCGATGATGTGGATCTTCCTGCTCTCGGACACGTTCATCTTCGGGATCTTTCTGACGAGCTACATGACCGTGCGGGCCACCACTGCGGAAGCGTGGCCAAATCCCAGCGAGGTGTTCTCGCTGACCCTGTTCGGCACCACTGTACCGCTCCTGCTCATCGCCATCATGACCTTCGACCTCATCACGTCGAGCGGCACCATGGCGCTGGCGGTGAACTACGGGTACCGGCGGGACAAGAAGAAGGCCGTCATCTTCATGCTCGCCACCGCGTTCTTCGGCTTCGTGTTCGTCGGCATGCAGGCTTTCGAGTGGTACAAGCTGATCTCCGAGGGCGTGAGGCCCTGGGGGAATCCCTGGGGGGCGGCCCAGTTCGGTTCCTGCTTCTTCATGATCACGGGCTTCCACGGCCTGCACGTGTCGGCAGGCGTCGTGTACTTAAGCATCATTTCCTACCGCGTCTGGCGGGGAAAATACGACGACACCAACTTCGAGATCGTCGAGATCACGGGTCTCTACTGGCACTTCGTCGACCTCGTCTGGGTGTTCATCTTCGCGTTCTTCTATCTTTGGTAGGTTGAGGTAAGTCACGTGTCATCGGACGTCGGCCAGCAGCATCCGCTCGCCCTTTACTTCTGGATCTGGGGACTCTTGTTCGTCATCAGCGCGGGCTCCTACCTCATCGACTTCTTCCAGGTCGGCTACGACGTCGGCACCATGGAACTGCGCTGGGCGCTGATCCTCGTCTTCATGTTCCTAAAGGCCGGCTACATCGTCGCCGTTTTCATGCACTTGAAGTGGGAGCGGCTGGCGCTGATCTACGCCCTGCTGTTGCCACCGGGCGTGCTCATGGTGCTCGTCGGACTGATGGCCTGGGAGGCGGACTACACCTGGCTCACCCGGGTCGTGTACTTTGGGGCGGAAGTGGCCCCACAACCGGCACCGGTGGAACACGTCATCCACTAGCCCGCCACGGGGTTCTAGGGCAGGCCCGTGGACGCCGTACCAGGTGCCTTCGGAGCAAACGCGGGGTCTTCCCGTGCGGCGTTCGCCGCCTACCTGCATCCCCAAGTCGCCGCCCTCCTGTTCCTAGGGTTCTCGGCGGGCCTGCCTCTCCTGCTGATCTTCGCGACCCTCTCCCTGTGGCTTGTTGAAGCGGGCGTGGAGCGGGCTGCAGTCACCTATTTCAGTTGGGCCGCGCTCGGCTATTCGTTCAAGTTCGTCTGGGCACCCCTAGTCGACAAGCTGCCGCTGCCGATGCTGACGAAACGCCTCGGGCAACGCCGCAGTTGGATGCTCGTCGCCCAACTCGCCGTCATGGCCGCCATCGCCCTCATGGCCTTCACCGACCCCGCCGCACCCGCAGGTCTCACGTTGATGGCTTTCGCCGCGGTCGCCCTCGGGTTCTCCTCGGCGACCCAGGACATCGTTGTCGACGCCTACCGCATCGAAGCGGTTGACGTGTCGATGCAAGCGCTGCTGTCCTCGTCATATATCGCCGGGTACCGCTGCGGCATGCTCGTCGCCGGAGCCGTGGCACTCTATCTAGCCGCCGGTTTCGGCAGCACCGCCGAGAGCTACTCCTACGAGGCATGGCGGCTGACCTACTTGTGCATGGCTGCGGCCATGGTCGTGGGCGTTGTCACCACGCTGGTCGTACGGGAGCCGGTACGCCGACAGCCCTCGTCGTATCTCCACGGCGCCCCCGACTACGCACGTTTTCTCCTCCTTTTCGTCTTGGTCGTGGGGAGCTTCGTGGTGGCATTCCTGGGTCTCGGAGGCGTGGCCGACGCGGCGGCCAACTGGCTCTCCGAAGCTGGAGTACCGGGAGATTTGCCCGGGTTCCTCTGCCAAGCGGCGAGGCTTCTCGGCGCGATCGCCATCGGCGTTCTGCTGGCCCGGGCGTGCGTGGCGTCGGGAGTGGTCCAACGCGATATGGTCCAGGACACCTACATCGCGCCGGTCACCGATTTCTTTGCGCGCTACGGACGCGCCGCCATCGCCGTGCTCCTGCTCGTCGGTTTCTACCGAGTCTCCGACATCGTCCTTGGCGTCATCGCCAACGTCTTCTACTACGACGTCGGCTACAGCAAGGAGACCATCGCCACCGCCACCAAGGTATTCGGGCTTTGGATGACACTGCTAGGCGGTTTTCTCGGCGGCTGGCTGGCGATCAGGTTCGGCGTCATGCGCGTGCTCATGCTTGGCGCCGTGCTAGCAGCGGCTACGAACCTGTTGTTCGTCGCGCTGGCGATGTCCCCCGGCAACCTGCCGCTTCTCTACGGTGTCATCGCGGCCGACAATCTAACGGCGGGGCTTGCCAGCGCCGCCTTCGTCGCCTACCTCTCGAGCCTGACCAGCATCTCGTTCACCGCCGTACAGTACGCCATATTCAGCTCGCTGATGACGCTGTTCCCGAAGTTGCTCGGCGGCTACACCGGCGGGATCGTCGATGCATGGGGCTACCCGGCATTCTTCGTCGGCACGGCAGTGATCGGCATTCCGGTGCTGGTACTGGTTGCCTGGGTCATGCATCGCGCACCGCCGCAGATCGAGGGCGAAAACCCCGCCAACGCGTAAGCCTTTCGCCCGGCGACAACACCGAAGGCTCGTTCTGCCTCAGCATGCGACGCCATGGCGGCGGTGCAGGGCGATTCGCATTGGTTGCCGGCGCTCGGCATTCTCGCCCGGTTGATCGGCTCGGAAGTCCGCGCCGCTTCGAGGCGGCCTGGCTGCTGGGTCGTTCTCGGCCTCGGGATCGTCAACCTGCTGGCTGGGCTTCTGCTCGATAGCGCCGACTGGTTGCCGACCTTCGTCGCGCTGGACATCGTCTACGCGAACTTCGCGTTTGCCCTATGGATCGTCACGGTCTCACTGGGTGGTCAGCCGCCGTTGGTACGCAACGGCATGGGGTTCATCGCCAAAGCGTTCGCCCCCGCAATCGTTGTCGTCGCCATGCTGACGGCCGCGGGCACCGTCGCCGGCGCCGTGCAGCTTTGGCGTGGCAACGCCCCGCTAGACTTGCCGCTGTGCGTCTCAGGGCTCTACGCCAACCTCGGCGTAAGCACGGTTCATCTGGCCCTGCTTGCGGTAGCGATGCAGGCGATTCTCGACCGAAAGTGGCTATCCATGGGCGTCACCGCCATCGTCTGGATCGCCACAAACCTCGGCTTTGACCATCCTTTGCTGCGATTCGGCGCACCGATCAATCCCGCGTCCGGGATGAACGGCTACGGCCCGTTCCTGGGATCCCTAGTCGCGACCGGTATCTACTGGACGGGGTGCTGCATCGTCCTGCTCGCCGTTGGTCGCTGGGCCGTTGGGAGGCGGTCTGGCAAGGGAGGGGAATCCCCACAGCGGGCCATGGGACCAAACACCTTCGCAGTCGTCTGGACCGCTGCGGTCGCCTGGGCCGTGAGCGGTGGGTGGATTTTCCACAACGCGAGCATTGGCGCTCCGGTCGAAGCCGTCCGCAATACACCGGGCGACCCGCCGCAGCCGGACTATTCGCGGCTCGATCTCGACATCGTGATCAGTCCCCTCGACCGGTTCCTCGCAAGCCGCGGCACGGCCATCGTGGTCAACAGGCACAACGTACCGATTCCGAACCTGCACTTTGGCATACCGAGGGCGCTGGGAGTCGTGGCGTTGACCACGACGGGCGAGATGGAGGGCATCGACGAGACGGCCGGATGCCACCGCTACCGCCTGAACCGTCCCCTCGAGCCCAAGGAGACACTCAAAGTCGAGTTCGATCTCAGGTGGACCGTGATCGGCCTGGCGGACACGCACAGTACGCCGCGGCTTGTTGAGAACGGCACTTTCGTCAGCACCGCCGACGTCATACCCGCCCTCGGCTGCGCGACCGGGCCGCACCCCTTCCGCACCGCCTCCCCGGTTGCGTACCGGGCGCGGCTGAGCACCTCGCTGGACCAGGTTGCCGTGACTGCGGGAACCTTGGTCCGAGCCTGGAAGGAGAACGGTTGGAGCTTTTTCGAGTACGAGTCGCAAGGTCCGATTTCGCCGTTCACCACCATCCACTCGGGGCACTACGCGATCCGACGCGAGGTCCGCGACGAAAGATCGTTCGAAGTCTTCTACCACCCGGCACACCGGCAAAACGTTGATCGGATGATCGAAGCCGGGCGGGTTGCTGTCGCGAAACGGCCCAAGCCGGAGACCGGACAAGGCGTGGTCCGGATCGTGGAAGTGCCCGACTATCAGCCGTTCCGGTATTTCGGATTCCTGGGCATCGGCGCGGCAGAAACCCGTAGGGGACGGACTTGTCCCGTCCCAGCCGCCACTGCCGGCAAGACCCGACGCGGGCGGGGACAAGCCCCGCCCCTACGAGCCTTCGCGGCGGAACGGGCCGGACTGGTGCTGCCTTATTCCGAGCGCGGGTGTCCCCTCAGTACACCACCACCGAGCGAATCGACTCCCCCGCGTGCATGAGGTCGAAGGCGTTGTTGATGTCGCCGAGCGGCATGGTATGGGTGATCAGGTCGTCGATGTTGATCTTGCCGTCCATGTACCAGTCGACGATCTTCGGCACATCGGTGCGGCCCTTTGCACCGCCGAAAGCGGTACCGCGCCACACCCGACCGGTGACCAGTTGGAACGGGCGCGTGGCGATTTCCTGACCGGCGCCGGCAACGCCGATGATGATGCTCTCGCCCCAGCCCTTGTGGCAGCACTCCAGCGCCTGGCGCATGACCTCGACGTTGCCGATGCACTCGAAGGAGTAGTCCACGCCACCGTCGGTCATGTCGACGATGGCGTCGGTCACATTGTCGACCTCGGTGGGATTGACGAAATCCGTCATGCCGAACTGTTCGGCCAGCGTGCGTTTACCGGGATTGACGTCGACCCCGATGATTCGGTCGGCACCCACCAGCCTCGCACCCTGGATGACGTTGAGCCCGATGCCGCCCAAACCGAACACCGCGACGTTGGAACCCGGCTCCACCTTGGCCGTGTTCATGACGGCCCCAAGCCCTGTGGTCACGCCGCAGCCGATGTAGCAGACCTTGTCGAACGGCGCGTCCTCGCGGATCTTGGCCACCGCGATCTCGGGCAGCACCGTGAAATTGGAAAAGGTCGACGTGCCCATGTAGTGCAGGATCGTCTCGCCGCCCTGGGAGAATCTGGACGTACCGTCCGGCATCAGGCCCTGGCCCTGGGTCGCGCGGATGGCACCGCAGAGATTGGTCTTGCCGGAGGTGCAGAACTTGCACTGCCGGCATTCCGGCGTGTACAGGGGGATGACGTGATCGCCCACCGATAGACCCTCGACCCCCGTTCCCACTTCGACGACGACCCCCGCGCCCTCGTGACCCAGGATGGCCGGGAACAGGCCCTCCGGGTCGGAGCCGGAGAGGGTGTACTCGTCGGTGTGACAGATGCCGGTGGCCTTGATCTCCACCATCACCTCGCCTTCGCGGGGCCCTTCCAACTGCACGGTATCCACTTCCAGCGGCTCGCCCGCTGCCCTGGCCACGGCGGCTCTTGAGTCCATCTCGCCTCCCCCTCTAGTTTGCTGTGCGGCAAAGGCTCCCACTCGAGTCGAGTTTCGGTGCCGCACGGTCGATTCGAGGCTACACCAAGCGCCGGGATTCCTCACGCCATATTGCGTTTCAGTCCTGGCCCATGACCTCGTGGCCCACTTCCGCGTCCACGAGAATCGGGCGCACGACGTCCCGCCAGATGTCGTAGCCCGCGCCGTTCATGTGCAGGTTGTCGGCGACGAAGATCTCCGGCAGCGGCTTGCCGTCTTCGCCGAGCATCGCGGTTGCGATGTCGATGAAGGTGAGGCGCGCATCCCGGGCGGCGCGGTCGGCGAACATCGCGTTGGTGGCCGACATGGACTCCCAGAGGTTCCAGCGGCGGATGCTCGGCTTCACCGCAAGGATGTAGATCCGGGTCCGCGGCAAGACCTCGTGGATGCCGGCGGCGATGGCGTCGAAGTGCACCAGGATCTGCTCGGGCGTCACGCCTCCCGCGGCATCGTTGTCGCCTTCGTAGAGCAGCACGGCGCGCGGTTCGTGGCGAAGCACGAGTTCGTCGAGAAAGTGGCGCACATCTTTCATGTTGCTGCCGCCGAAGCCGCGCGGAATGATGGTGAGCGGGGCCAGATCCTCGGCGATGCGGCTGTGCCAACCGCGCATGCTGGAACTTCCCGTGGCGACGATCGCGTCCTTCGGCGGCGGTGCCTCGGCGTCCGCCGCGAGGAAGGCGTCAATCGCCGGGCGGAAACGTTCCGGGTCCGGGTACTCGGCAGCGGCGGCAGTCGTCAGCAGCGCCAAAGCGATGGCAATTCCTCTAGGCACGGGCTCCTCCCTTTCTCCGGCGTTCGACCGGCACGCATCGACCCTATAATCCCGGTCGGGGACCACCGCCTGCAAGCCCACTGGGACGAAAGCATGACTGATCCATTCGCCACGGCCATCGATATAGCAGCCGCCATCAAAAGCAAGTCGATCAGTTCGCTCGAGGTCATCGACCAATACATCGATCGGGTGGAACGCCATGACGGCGAGATCAATGCGGTCGTGGTCCGCGATTTCGAGCGTGGCCGGGAAGCGGCGAAGGCGGCCGATGCGGCGCTCGCCCGCGGCGACGATGTCGGACCCCTGCATGGCGTGCCGATGACCATCAAGGAAGCCTACGACGTCGAAGGGCTGCCGACGACCTGGGGCGTTCCCGAGCTCCGCGACAATGTCGCTACCCAGGACGCGGATTCCGTTCGCCGCCTAAAGGCAGCGGGCGCGGTCTTCTTCGGCAAGACCAATGTCCCGCTCAACCTAGCGGATTTCCAGAGTTTCAACGAGATCTACGGGACGACCAACAATCCCTGGGATCTCACCCGCACGCCCGGCGGTTCATCCGGTGGATCCGCAGCAGCACTGGCTGCCGGGCTCACCGGTTTGGAAGCGGGTTCCGACATCGGCGGTTCCATTCGCAATCCCGCCCATTTCTGCGGCATCTACGGCCACAAGCCCACCTGGGGCATCGTCAGCGACGAGGGCCACGCGCTCCCCGGCGTGGTTGCCCCCGCAGACATCGCGGTGGTTGGCCCCATGGCCCGCTGCGCGGAGGACCTGGCGCTGTCTCTCGACATCGTTGCCGGCCCGGGCCGAACGGACGGCGACGGTTGGCAATTGAATCTTCCACGACCCGACAAGGCCAGCTTGGGCGACTTCAGAGTCGCGATTCTTCCCAACCACGACTTCGCCCCGGTGGCGGCGGAGATGGCCGACCGTGTCCAGCACGTTGGCGATCTGCTCGCGCGCCTAGGCGCCACGGTATCCGACAGCGCTTTTCCGGCGATCGATATCCAACGGAGTTTCGAGGCCTATACGAGCCTGCTCTGGGGCGTGATCGCGGCCACCCTGTCCGAGGAAGAGAAGGAAGGGCTGCGCCAAGCGCGCGCCCAAGGGTTGGTGGACGACAGCCTCGCCGGCACCGTGGTGCGCTTCGGCGTCCAGGAACACGGCGAGTGGCTGCTCTACAGCAATCGGCGCTATGAACTGCGCAAGGCATGGCAGGCCTTCTTCGAGGACTGGGACATCCTGCTGTGTCCGCAGATGGCCACCCACGCCTTTCCCCACGATCACGGCGAGTACTTCGGCCGGCACCTAAAGGTCGACAACGAGAGCCAGGACTACTTCCAGCAGGTCTTCTGGTCGGGGCTTGTTACCGTCGCACATCTGCCCAGCACGGTCTTTCCAACCGGCCTGTCAAAGGGCGGCTTACCCATCGGCCTGCAGGCGGTGAGCGGCGAATTCAAGGACTACACGACCATCGAATTCGCGCGCCAGATGGCGGGGGAACTTGGGGGATTTATCCCGCCGCCGGGGTACGCCTGAACGCGTCCCGCCCTCCGACAAACGATCAACCGGGACGGGACAAGCCCGTTCCCTACGACGCCGGGTGCCCTTCGGCGCTTGGTTCATGGGGCTACAATGGCCGTTTTGTTCGGGGGCAAGCGGTGAAGTGCCGCTTCCCGCCAGGTTGAATGCACGCCATGGCAAACGGTAAGGGCCTGTCGACTTACTTACCCATCATCGAGGTGGCGCGCTCGTACCGACGCGAGGACCTGCCCCACGACGTGGTGGCCGGCGTGGCCGTCGGCATGCTCACCGTCCCGCAAGCCGTCGCCTATGCCTTGCTTGCCGGCCTGCCAGCCCAAGCGGGCCTTTATGCCTGCCTCGCACCGATGGTGATCCACGCCTTGTTGAGTTCATCCCGGCAGTTGATCGTTGGGCCCGTCGCCATTGCCGCGTTGATGGTCGCCTCCACCGTCGGTCAGCATGCCGCAGCCTATTCCGATGCCTATCTGGGCATCACGACCGTCTTGAGTCTCCAGGTCGGCCTGATCCTGATCCTCCTGCGGGCGCTGCAGGTGGGCGGGATCGTCAATTTGCTGAGCCATCCGGTGATTTCGGGATTCGTGAACGGGGCGGCGGTCATCATCATCATCAGCCAACTGGCCCCCCTGACCGGCATCGCCACGACTTCGCGGCTGGACGATGGCGCCGTGGATCGCATCGCCGTGCTTGTCCGGTCCGTCGCGGAGGTCAATCCCACCGCCATCGCGCTCGGCGTCGGGAGTCTGCTTCTGATGGCGGCCGTGCGCCGGTGGGGCCCTGCCTTGGTGCGATCCGGCAACAGAACTGGAGAGGATGGGGATGTTCGCCAAGCGCTCGGCCGCACCGGCCCGGTGTTGGTGACTGTCCTTGGCACCGCCGTCGTCGCCGGCTTCGGGCTGGATGTCGGCGTGGTGGGAAGCGTCCCCGCCGGATTGCCGGAACTCACTCTGCCCCTGCTCGACGCACAGCTATGGTGGGATCTCGCACCCAACGCGGTGCTCATCGCCCTGGTTGCGTTCGTCGAGAGCTACTCCATCGGCAAGACGCTGGCCTCCCGCCAACGCCGACGAATCGACAGCCACCAGGAACTCGTGGCCCTCGGCGCCGCCAACATCGGGGCATCGCTGTCGGGTGCCTATCCCGTCGCCGGGAGTTTTTCGCGATCGAGTGTCAACTACGCGTCCGGCGCCCGAACACCCGTCAGTGCCCTCGTCTGCGCGGTCATCATCGTCCTGACCCTGCTCTGGCTGACACCCCTGTTCGCGAATCTGCCCCACGCCGTCCTCGCCGCCGTCGTCATCGTGGCCGTCTACGAACTGGCCGACTTCCGTTCCGTGGTCCGCGACTGGCGCTTCTATCGAGGCGACGTCCTTACCCACTTCGCAACTTTCGCCGGCGTTCTGTTTGCGGGCGTGGAAGCAGGGCTCTTGATCGGTGTCGGCATTTCCGTCGTGCTGTTCATGCGCGGCTCCGCACGACCGCACATCGCCGTCGTGGGCCGGCTCGGCGACACGCCCCACTTCCGCAACGTCAAGCGCTACGAAGTGCGCACCTGGCCTCACCTAGTGGCGGCCCGGATTGACGAGAGTTTCTACTTCGCCAACGCCGACACGCTGGAGAGCCGTCTCGCGGAACTCCTCGACGCCCCGGAGGACGGGGACCGTGGGCAGGCGGTCGAACACCTGCTTATCATCATGAGCGCCGTCAACTTCATCGACACCACCGGACTCGAGATGCTCAAGCGCCTGACCCATCGCCTCGCCCGCCGGGGCGTCGCAATGCACCTCTGCGAGATCAAGGGGCCGGTTCGCGACCAGCTCGAACACGTGGCGGTCGACGACTGGCTCACCGGCCGGGTATTCCAGACCACCGACGACGCCTTCAACGCACTCACAGAAGCGGCTGGCAAGTGGGTGTGGCGTGATGTGCCGGAGAGTGAGAAGGACTAGGGCGTGGTTGAGGCGGACGAAAGATGAAGCTTCTGGTGGCGAACCGGGGCGAGGTCGCGATCCGCATCATGCGCGCGGCGGCGGAACTCGGCGTGCCGACGGTGGCGGT